>JBFIHX010000001.1:0-435996 GCA_041601615.1 Thermoplasmatota archaeon
ACGGATCATCGCGCAACTGCTCAAGAGCCAAGCGAAGGGCCTTGCGCGGCCCCGGGGTGAGCCCCCGAAAAAACGCGACCGCGCCTTCGTCTTCAAGAACGAGTTTCACAAGTCATCCAGATTTGTCCACGAATATTGCTCTGGATTCAGGAGTTTTTGGCGTTCCGCCGTGAGAAACGCCTTGCGGTCTGTTTCGTCGAGCACGCGATTGATGATATCGTCATAGGTCATTCCGGCCAAGCCATGGGCGCGGATGCGATCCCGCGTCATGCCCTCCACCTGAATGGTCGTTTTCGCCATCAACCACTATATGGTGCCATGGTGGCTATAGTCATTGTGGCCCAAGGTTGAACCCAGCCAACTGGCGCTTCTGGACTCCAAGGCATGGAAATCTAACGGTCGAAGTGACCCGCGCGCCGACGCGCGCGGCGGCGCGTCGGGTCGAGTGATTTGTTATCTCGCTACGACGTGCCATCGTCCACCTGGAACAATGATGCTGCCAGATCAGTGTCTGGGGCGATGCCGGCCAGCCAAGACCCAACGGCTCCATGTTCATCAATCCATAGGCCTTGGTAGTCGCCGTACGTGGGCCACCCCAAGACACCGCGCGGCGAGCTTGGTTCGAGAGGTTCGGCCGTAAGGTTCTGCGCAGTCAAGCCACCGCTAGAATCGATTCGGGTGACTCCGGGTTGAACCCGGCCGTCTGGCTGGGTGACGTAGTGCGTGACAATGATATTGCCCGCGCTATCCGCGACGACCGCAGGAATGGCGGGACTGGGCCCAGCCGATTGAGCAAGGATGAGGTCCGTCCACGTCTTGCCGCCATCCCTCGACCGCTGCAGGTGCACGGTCTCCCATCCCTCTTCGTCAGGTTGGCCATAGACCAGTAGGATCTCATTTCCAGCGGCAGCCATCTGCGTGGGGGCAACGGCGTGCATTCCCTCGAGCGGCTTCACATACCAAGAAGCACCCCCGTCGGTTGATGATGCCAGAACCAAGGCGGTTCCTGTACCATCCGGCCCGCGATTTCGCATGGCCACGAACAGGTGGCCTTCGTCGGTTATGGCGGGTCGCCCACCTCGGAGGGTGCCCGCGTCGCTTACCAATGTCGGCTCAGACCAGCTTCTGCCGCCATCTGTTGAGACGGCACTTGCAACATCTTGTGACATGGTACCATCAGGTGCGAATTCCTGGATAATCCAAATGGTGTGAACGTCACCATTCGGGGCGAGACTCATGAATGGCTGGTCATTCATTGTACCGAGACTTTGGACCCCTGTTACTCCGAGCGTGTCTGATACGAAAGCAGCCTCGGGCCAGGTACGCCCGCCGTCCTCGGATCGCGCAACGGCGATGTCAAAGCTCTCCCACGCGGGAATCAATGCCTCCGGCGGTCCTTGCATGCCGCGACCGACCATTGCACTGTAGAGGGCAGTTCCGTCAGGAAGGAAAAGAACCCATGGATCAGCGAATGATTGTGCAAGCGCAAGCGGGTGGTCGGCAGAGACGTCGCCCGGGAACGAGCTTGACTCAAACGTCCCTCCGCCGTCAAAAGACACGTGATAATTAAGACCGACCGGCCCGCTGACTGGGTCCGTTCCTTTCCATGAAGATGAACCAATTAGGATGTTATCGGGATTGGTGGGGTTACGCGCGACGGCACTTTCAAAGGAATGCGTGGTTGACCCATCAACTGTGCGCATGCAGGGTCCAATGCAAATGGGGGGTGCCGCGTCAAGGTCTTCGGACTCGCCGCCTTCTCCAGGGCTGCCAAGGCACCCGGAAAGGACAGCGACCGCAAGTACGACAAGTAGCTTCGTCGACGACATGCGGTCCGTCAGGATGGTCCCCCTGCAAGAAGTTGTTGCGGCCGCCCCACCGGGGCCCACACGGATAGAGCTACCCGGGCAACAGCGAGATAACGGCCTCGAACTAACCCGCCGAGCGTAGCGAGGTCGGGTTGAGTGAGTCGTTAGGTGTCGCTTGTCGGAGCAAAACGTAGGCTAAACGTCAGCCGGTGTTCATCACAATATCGCGTGGGCACGCCGGCCCTATGGATGATTGCCCCGTCGAATACCACGAGCCGGCCGGGTTTCACCCCAACGCAGATTTGGGGCTCGCCTTGATCGTTAAAGATTATCGTTTCCCCACCCCATTCATGATCCCATTCGTGATTTACCATATATAAGAATGATATTTCCCCATCAGCATCATGTTGCGAACCGGAATCGTTGTGGGAGAAAGTGTAGCTGCCAAAGGAAAACAGATTGCAAAACACTCGCCGCAAACGGTAGGTTTTCCCAGATGTCTCTGGCATTTCGTTCAGGATTTTTTCGCAAGCCTGGGCAAGCCAATGCTCCGCGAAATCATCCACATCAAATGAAGCGACCCACTCCTTGAACTTCCTCGTCTCTTCCTTCGATGCTTGTAGACAACTGAAATTCGCAATCAACATTGAATGGTGAAAGCGCAAAATTGCCTGTGGGTCGAAGAGGCCGTCGAATACATGCACGAAGTGCCCATCAACATTTTCGCTTCGATCTGCGTTCATGCTTTCAGCTGGCTAAATCCAGATACGTGCACATAGGCAATCAGCGTAGCCCCAATCCCATCCGATCGTTCATTCTCATGCTAATCATCTCGAAGTCCTGGGGTGTGTTTACCATTGCTGACCTCTGTTCGAGTTGCGTAATCCGGTTTTCATAATGGCTTGACGAAACATCTTGGTCGCCGTTGGCCGGGGTTCGGGTTCCTTCGCTCATAGACTAGCCTGTGTGCCGAAATGGGGGTGCGCGTAATTGCGTTTTCGGTCGGCCCGGAGAAGGGTTACCTGCGACACCTAACGATTCGAACTGACCCGCCGCTCGCGAAGCGAGCCTGCGAGCAAAGCGAGTGGTCGGGTTGAGTGATTTGTTAGGTGGCACCATAGAAGGACAGAGCAGAATGCCACCAGAGACCCCGACAGGCCATGTTCACCGCCGTTCAGCGGGAATTCCGCGACCTAAGCGAAGGTTGTGTCGCGGCCTCCGCATGGTGACGCAATGCGCACTGCACCGCACTTCCAATGCAGCGATTTGGCCCGCGTCCTTCTCCCCGACGGCTCCACGATTTTGACAACCTATAAGGGCGCCGTTTTGCTTGTAAAAAACATGTCTTCCGGCATGGATCCGGCATTTATTGGTGCGATAGTGGCCATCGCGATTTCCTTGGTGGGTTCAACCGTTTTTTTGGTTTGGAGCCGCCGACGAATGCCGGTAGGGGCACGTATCGTTTTTTCTCTGGTCGGTCCAGTCGGCTTGTACTTTCTCGCCATCAACCTTGAGAATTTACCGCCCTTCGTCAGCAATGGTAGCCGCGACGCCAGCTTAATCATGCTACTGGGGATCGTACTGGGCCTCATGCCATTTATTGTGACCCGGGCCTGGATTCGCGTTCGGCAAACACAGCGCGAGTGAAAACTGCTGAATTTCCGAAGACTTGGCCGCCTATCGCGATATAGATCGGGCCAAATGAGCGTGAGCACGTGGAGCCTTACCACGGACCGTTTATTGCCAGTCACGGGTCCACCTAACGGCCTCGAACTAACCCGCCGGGCGCCGGAGCGCGCGGAGGCGCGTCGGGTCGAGTGATTTGTTAGGGGGCGGTCGGCTGCAACAAGTTGGGCAGAGCATCATCTGGCTTCGGCCCGGCAGTCCACTCGAGCGAAATTTTAACTAGGTTGGGGCAAGCCAGCAGCTGCTGAGATTTCAGGGCGAGATCATGTTCTCAAGTAGATCGATCGATGACGCGTAGCTCCAACTCGTGTTGTGGAAAGTCTTCTGCCATTTGTTGGGCTAGGCGGCGAGCGGTCGGCTCGTCACTGGCCCGTATTTCAAATTCGCCAATGGTGCCCCCAAACCAGAGGTATCCATAATCTTCGACACCATCTGGATGGTCACGTCGCTCCCAAGGCCCTTTGTCTTCTTGAAAACGGGCAGGCATCCTAGCTGAGAAATGGCGAATCGTGACCGCGAAGGTATGCATGTCTTACACAAGCCCAACTGGGCTATTTGACTATGGGCTGCTACTGTGCCCGAAGAGACTGCCACCTAACTACTCCTTCACGGGTTTTCCCCTAAAGTGTAGCCATTGCAGAGGCGCTTATATAATACTGGAGCGCAGCATTTCTCACAAGCCTGAATCCCCTCCAAGGAATCCCTATCCAGAGTACATTCAACTACCCCATTCGCGGTGTTATGTGGACGCGACATAATACTGATTGATCATCAAAGAAGCATACTCGGGGCGTTTCGACGACGAGCATCATAATCGAGTGCTTCATGCATCTCCGATTGGCCTCCCCTATGGCCCTCGTCACGCACGGATCCCGCGTACCGGCGCAACGTGCTCGATTCTCAAAGGGACGGACCAATTCAAGCTCGCCCGGTGTTTCGCCCTCGCAGTGGCTCCCGTTTCCCAACTCCTTCAAGACCCCTGGGCCTCCCCGTTCTGTTGCCCGACTCGAATCCGGTTGTCCTTGTGCATGGCATTCTAGGCCAGCGGCACCTGTATTGGAATGTGTTCAAGCATCGCCTTCGTCAAGACGGCTTGCGCTACCATGATTGCATTTTGCCGTATGGGATGCTTGGCGATATGCGCATCGCGGCGCAGTACCTCAAGGACAAGGTGGATGCTTGCTTGCGGCACGACGACTCGAAGATGGTGTCGCTTGTTTGCCATAGCGCTGGCGGCCTCGTGGCTCGGTACTATTTGATGTACTTGGGCGGCAGCAAGCACGTGGATCGCGTGGTGTTTTTGGGTACCCCACACCAGGGCACCTATTCGTCCTACTTCCTCGGCCTTCCCGTTCTGCTTCAAATTGCCAAGCAGGCTCGTCCGGGCAGCCACTTTCTCGACGAAATCAACGGCCCGGGAGCGATTATGCCGGGCGTGCGGTTCTACAACCTCTGGTCGCCCATTGATGGAGTGGTGATTCCGAGCAACAACAGCAAACTTGCCGGCAGCCACTCGCGGAAGTTGCCGTGGACGACGCATTGGGGTTTCTTGTGGCGAAGCGATGTGTACGCCACCGTGCACGAGTGCCTGCATACCGCGTAGTGCAGCGACTACAGGTAGGGGTGTCCGCGTTCCTTTTGCAGTGCTCGCAGGCTCTCTTGAATGGCGTCGCGTGTTTGCTCGGCCAATTCGTGCACTTGTCCCCGGCTTGCCACGGTTTCCGGCCCTAGTCCCGCAAGGTCCAGGGGCGGGAGGAACCGGATGCGCCATTTCACGGGTTTGGGCAAGATGTTGCGAGGAATCGGCAAGCCGCCGCGCATGCGGAGCAAGTCGTCATAGCCTTCGACGCGAACACCCACCGGGTTGCTTTCGGCGCCGCCCAGAATTGCCACGGGGACCACGGGCACGCCCATTTCGAGGGCGACGCGCACGAAGCCTCTGGCAAACGGTTCCAGGTTGTACTCGCTGCCGGGTTTGAACGCCCCGCGTTCTCCCTCGGGAAACATCATGACCAACTCGCCTGCGGCCAGGTGTTCTCGCATGGCGTCCTTGCCCACGGGGACGATGCCGCATTTGGTGGCAAATTCGCGGGTCGCCTTCGCTTTGAACCAGGCCTCGTGTGCCATGCCGCGCACCATTCGACCGGTTTGCTCGAACACCGTGAGGGCCGTGAGGGCGTAGTCGAGGCCGAGCCAGCCGGTATGGTTGCACACGAGGATCGCCGGGCCGGAGGGGGGCACATGCTCGATACCGCTGTGTTTGAGTCGAGTGTAGAATCGAATCGTCCGGAACCACGGTACGAGTTTCTCCACGAAGCCCACGTCAAGCCCGTCAGGGGCGGCGGTGACCTCGGAGTCTGTCAAGGAACCGAAGCACGAGGGCCGAGACTGAAAACCTACGCACCCCCAAACCCGCTGCCCGCCGGCGACGGGGTCGGTTGATAGGATTGAAACGGGAGGCCTCCATCGCCTGTTTGTTCCATGGTCGAGATCCTCCTCGAATCCGTCCCGAGCCCCACGTCTCCTGCGGACCAGGATGCTGCCTGGGCAGAGCTTGCCCGGGGCCTTCTTCGTCAGCCTGACGTCCCGTTTGACACCCACTGGGAGGTCTACAAACACGTCTTTGCGTCCAGGCGCCCGGAACATGGCCCTCCCATCGCGTGGACGCCCAGCGATGCGACCTTGGCCAATGCCAATCTGACCACCCTTCAGGAGCTCGCCGAGCAACCAAATCAAGATGCGCTGCATGATTGGAGCACCAAGAACCGCGCCGAGTTCTGGGGCGTCGCGCTGGATCTGCTGGAGGTGCCCTTCCAAGAAAAACCCGAATCCATTCTGGATGACAGCGGCGGGCCGGAACACCCGGTTTGGCTGCCGGGGGCTCAGATGAATGCCGCGGAACTGTGCTTCCAAGCGGACCCGAAGGCAACGGCCATTGTCACCGGCCGCGAAGGCACTGATCGGTTGACTTCCTGGACCTACGGGGACCTCAAGGCGCTCGCGGACCGTGTTAGCCTTGGCCTCTTGGATTCGGGCTTCGACCGAGGCGATGCCATTGCGCTATACATGCCGATGACTGCCGAATGCGTCGCTGCGTACCTTGGCATCGTGCAAGCGGGCCTCGCGGTGGTCAGCATCCCGGACAGTTTTGCACCCCCTGAGGTGGCCACTCGCCTCCGATTGGGCGGCGCCAAGGCCATGATTACAGTCGCATCGTTCCAACGTGCAGGTCGGGCGGTCGCCATGGCGCCAAAGGCGATCGAAGCCAGCGAAGAGACACCGGGCGCGCCCCCGTGCATCGTCATTGGCGACGTTTCCACCACCGAGCTTCGCTACCATGACCTTGCTTGGGATGATTTTCTGGGTCTGCCTAAGCCGTTTGCGGCCCGCGCTATGGCGCCAGAAGCTACGAGCAACATCCTGTTTTCTTCGGGTACGACGGGCGAACCGAAGGCGATTCCTTGGACGCATCTCACACCTCTCAAATGCGCCGTGGATGGCCACTTGCACCAGGACATCCACTCGGATGACGTGGTGGCGTGGCCCACCAACATTGGTTGGATGATGGGTCCTTGGCTCATCTACGCAGCACTTGGCAACCGAGCCACCATGGCATTGTGGGAGGGCGCTCCCGTGGGCGAGGCGTTCATGGATTTCTTGGAACGAGCCCGTGTTTCTGTGCTCGGTGTCGTGCCCTCCATGGTGCGTGCCTGGAGCGTTTCGGGTGTTGCTCCTGGTCGGCTGCCTCGTGTGCGTGTCTTCAGTTCTACGGGCGAGGCAAGCAATCCGCACGACTACCTCTACTTGATGAGTCTGAGCCACTATCAGGCCCCGGTCATCGAATACTGCGGCGGTACCGAAATCGGCGGCGGGCACCTCACGGGCACGGTCGTGCAACCGGCGTCTCCTGGCACCTTCACGACGCCTGCCATGGGCATTGATTTCGTGCTCATGGACGACGAGCAAAAAATCGTGACCGGCCCTGGCATGGGTCAGATCTACTTGTTGCCGCCAAGCCTTGGGTTGTCGCAGAGCCTCCTGAATCGTGACCACCACGAAGTGTACTTCGAGGGCTGCCCTCCGGGTCACGGCGGTGCGATCTTGCGCCGACACGGCGACGAAGTGGAGCGCCTGGCGTGTGGCTTCTACCGGGCCCAAGGCCGCGCCGACGACACCATGAACCTTGGCGGCATCAAAGTGGGAAGCATCGAGATTGAAACGGTTCTCAATGGCCACCCGGACGTGGCGGAAACGGCCGCAGTCGCGATTCCGCCGGAGGGTGGCGGTGCCGATCGGCTCGTGGTGTTCGTGGTGCCAGTGGCTGGCAAGCGCGTGAGCGAACTGAAGGTGGATGTGCTTATGCCGGCGATGCAAGCGCGCATCAAACAGCACCTCAATCCACTGTTTCGCATTCACAACGTGGTTGTCGTCAAGGAACTGCCTCGCACTGCAAGCAACAAAGTGATGCGCCGAGAACTTCGAGATCAGTACAAGGGCCCATGAGCGAGCGACCTGTGCCCGGCGCCGAAGGTGTCGATCCGCAAGTATTCCATGAGGCCTACCAGGGCGTGGCGGCCTGGGATACGGGCGTGCCGCAGCCGGAAGTGCTGGCGCTTGTTGCTGCCGGTGCCTTCGACCAAGGCCCCATTTTGGATGTGGGTTGTGGTGCCGGTGCCAATGCCATTGCTCTTGCCCGCCTCGCTTTGCCCGTCGTCGCCATTGATCTTGTCCCGGAAGCCATTCATTTGGCTCGCTTGCGCGCCGATGCGGCCGGGGTTGCGGCGGAGTGGCTCGTTGGAAACGCTTTGGATCTTGCCGAATGCGTCCGGGGACGACGCTTCCCGCACCTCCTGGATTCTGGCGTGTTTCATGTGTTTGGCGACGAGGACCGACGCCACTACGTCCATGCACTGCATGCCGTTGCGGCTCCAGGTGCGAGGCTCGATGTGATCGTATTCAGCGACCAAGAAGGCGGAGGCGGCGGGCCGCGCCGTGTTTCCCGGGAGGAACTGGAATCCGCGTTCGCAAACGGCGGTTGGAGCCTTGAAGCGATGGTAGAAACTCGGTATGCCCTACGCACGCGCCCCGAAGGAGCCCGGGCTTGGCGAGCGACCTTCCGGCGCGACTAGAGCTAGAGCCAGAGGCGGACGAGCAGGAAACTGACCGTCAACACGGCAGCCCACGTTCCTATTGCAACGCCGAGGCCTCGCCCGTCGCGCAGACTGGACAACCGAGTTTGCAAGCCAATGGCTACAAATGCCAACAAGAACAGGACGTTGTCTACGGCGACGGTCGCTTCGAGTACACTTTCGGGCCATGGAGCTTGGGCCAGCAACAACACGGCCAGGAACCCGAGCACTTCAGTCGGGACGCGTGCGCGTTCGTTGCGGCGCCACAACAGGGACCCTACGAGGACGACCACGGGCAAAAGGGCGACTCGGGTCAATTTCACGAGGCTAGCCATGGCGCCGCCCTCATCTCCGCCGCCAGCAAACCCCGCTCCGACGGCCTGCGGAACTGCGTGTAGGCTGGCACCGGCCCAGGCACCAAACGCTGCATCCGAGAAGGGTGCTGCCAGCAGTTGCATGGCGGGGAGTGCGAGGAGTCCTACAGTTCCAAGCACCGTGACGGCTCCCACTGCGTAGGCAACTTGGTCGTCGTCTGCTTCGGCTAGGCCTCGGCTGGCGGCGATTGCGCTGGCGCCACAGATTCCGGTTCCAATGCCCAAGAGCAATGCGGTTCCGGATCGAGCCCCGAGGAGTCGACCAAGCAGGAGGGCGGACATGATGGCGACCAAAATGGAGGTTGCAGCTAGGCCCAAGACTGGCGCGCCTGCGTCTCGAAGCGTGCGCACGGGAATTTGTGCTGCCAACAGGACGATGGCCCACCAAAGCATGCGCTTGGCGGTCCACTGAATGCCTGGTTTGAGGCGCGGGGATAGGGGTCGAATGTTGCCAATCAAGAGGCCCAGTCCGAGGCCGAATGCAACGGCGCCGGGGGGCCATTGGCCGAGCCACCACGCCACGAGGGCGAGAACCGCGACGAGAAAGGTCCCGATGGTTCGCTCGCGTGGCCAGGGCTGCACGGTGTGCCGAGCGCGGGCCTTGTTCAAGGCCTCATCGAAGGCAATCGGGCTGCACAATGCAACAAAACAGGGGATAGGGAGTGGGAAAGGAGTGGGGGAGGGGAAGGAGGGTGCGGAACCGAGTCTAGGCCGTGATGGCAATCAACTCGGGCAGAGCCATGAGGGGCTCGGCGGTGCGCAGGCTGGCGCCGGTGGCGAAGGTGCCCACGAAGGCCCGGATGTCGCCGGG
The DNA here is from genome assembly GCA_041601615.1 of Thermoplasmatota archaeon. Classification (GTDB taxonomy): domain Archaea; phylum Thermoplasmatota; class E2; order JACPAO01; family JAHFTW01; genus JANQNI01. Next base: position 9,809 of record JBFIHX010000001.1, read on the forward strand.
GGCGGTCTTGTTGGCAGCGCAGGCCTCATCGCACATGTCCGCAAAGGCGGCCCAGGGGCGGCCTTCGGGGTCGATGGTGATGTCGATGAAGTCGCCGATGCCGCCGCAGCGATCCGTCCAGCAAGCGCGGGTGCGGTCGATGGGGTCGTTGCGGTCGTTGGCGGTGGCGCTGACCACGGTGGGCGATGCTTCGAGGGCGTTGTAGATGGCGCCCATGAATGCGTGCGTTTCCAGGTCCTCGAGGGGCGTGTCGAGCCCTTCGGGGTTCATGATGCCGATGTAGGCAAAGGCGACCATTCCTTCGGCGCCGGCGGCGATGGCGGGGCGGCCGGCGTAGGTTAGGTCGGGGTGGCCCACCATGAGTTCGCGGCCCCAGGTGCTGCCGTGGTCTGTGCTGACGCTGAGGTATGGGAGGCCGTCGCCGCCAATCCAGAAGGCGTAGATGTTGTCTGCGTCGTCGGCGGCGATGGTGACTTCGTGGCCTTGGACGCCGGTGCTGGCGCTGACGACGCTGCGGGTCCAGGTGAGGCCGTCGTCTTCGCTTACGGCTACTTCGGCGACGTTGCACTGGCCCTTGGGCAGGAAGACGCGACCGGCGTGGTCGGTATCCACGTGTCCGTGGAGGCCACCGCAGACGCTACCGGTGGGGTTGGCGGGGTCGACGCCGTCGCTGCGGCCTTGGACGCCGGGGTAGACGGGGATGAGTGGGCCGAAGCCGAGGCCGCCGTTGATGCTGCTGGAGCAGACGGAGTCGCCGACGCGGTTGACGCAGTAGTACACCATGTTGGGGTAGCCGACGGTGGTGGTGACGCGGGGCGGGCCGGTGGCGACGGTTTGGTGGTCGTGTACGCCGGGGGGTAGGCCGGCTCCGAGGGCGTTACAGGTCCAGGATTCGCCCTTGTCGTCCGTGTAGTGGAGCGTGGAGGTAACGAGGGCGTGCAAGTCGCTGCTGAAGACGCGGCCGGTGTCACGGTCCACGTGGACGTAGGGGTCGTTGCTGTTGGGGAAGCAGGGCAGATCTCCTACGGGGAGGTCGGGGCCGATGTCGCTCCAGGTGGCGGCTTGGTCGCAGGATTTGTAGATGCGGGTGCCGGTGCCGGTGCCTCGGTAGCTGGTCATGAACAGGCAGCCGTCGCCGTCGCTGCCTATGGTGGGCTCGAAGGTCGAGGTGGGCAGGTAGCGGCTCACGGCTGTGGGAATGAAGGCGGGGTCGATGGTGCCGAGTTCGGTCAGGTTTTCGTCGATGCCGCGAGCACGGCTGACGGACGCTGTGGGGGGCGTAACGGTCTCGGGGGTTTCGAGGGCCTTGGGGGCCGCGTCGGAGCCATCGTCCAAGCAACCAGCGAAGACGGTTGTTGTGAGCAGAAGCACCAGGAAGGGCAAGCGCATTGGAATGGGCCACTCGGGCAGACAGATAGGGATTGCTGTGGTAGGCTTGCGAGGCGGGGGGTTCAGGCGGGAATTTGGAATCGGTCCAGCGCACTTTGGCCGGGTGGCAGCGCGGGGCCGAGCCGGAGGGGGCGTCCAAGGCCTCGTGCGAATCGTTCGATGGCGTGGAGGCCGTATGGTTCGCTGCTGCGGGCACTGATGGTGTACAGGGGCCGTTCTTCGCCGTGGCGGGCACGGATGCGTTCCAAAAACGAGACGACTTCGTCGCGGCAGCGGCGGTGATGCATGCCGGTGAGGCGAATGTTGAGAAAATCGGCGGTGACTTTGTGGGGTACACTGCCGGCGCGGGTGCTCCAGGTGAGGGCGGCTTCGTGTTCTTCGAGCAGTCGCATGGCGCTGGGGCGAAGCCAGGTTCCGTGTAGGAATTCGACGGCGAGGCGGCCGCTGGCGGGAAGGTGTTGGTAGAGTTGTTCGATGCTGGTTTTGAGGGCGTGTTCTTGCTCATGGCTCCAGGGGCCCGTCCAGGCGAGTTGCAGGGGCCCGCACCGATGGTTGCGAAGGATGGGTTCGAGCCGGCTGCTCCATGCGTCAATCTCGAGGGAGGTTGCGTTGTTGGGCAGCCGAGGCAGGAGGCGTAGGTGGGCGGGCGATTGGTCGAGGAGTCCTTCGGCGTGGGCGCGGGAAAAGCTTGGGTCTGCGCTTGGTCCAACTTCGTACAGGTCGAATCGTTGGGCGTATTGTCGCAGGTAGTCGGCGGGGGGCGCGCCTGGTGTGTAGATCGCACGCTGCAAGTGGGGGTCGGCAAAGCCGGCAAGCCCGAAGCGTGCGTGGGACACAACCTAGGATGGGTTCGCGTGGAAGATGAAGGTGGGGTTGAGGTGAGTGAAAGTATTCTCGGTGGCCGCAGCCATTTGGGCCGGCTTGTTTTTGCCTCGTGGTGCGCGTTGGTTCCAGCACCCTCTTCAGGGTTCTGGGGCTGGCCGCTGCATGAGTCTGACCAAACGCATCATCCCTTGCTTGGATGTGGATGTGGGGCGTGTCGTCAAAGGCGTCCAGTTTCAGGATCTTCGCGACGTGGGCGACCCCGTGGAATTGGCGATGCGCTACGAGGCGGAGGGGGCGGACGAGATTGTGTTTCTGGACATCAGTGCCAGCAACGAGGGCCACGAGACGACGCTGGATGTGGTGCGTCGGACAGCCGAAAATCTGTTCATTCCGTTGACGGTGGGAGGTGGCATTCGGGCCCCGGATGATGTGCGCGCGGCCTTGAATGCAGGCGCGGATAAGGTGGCCATGAATACGGCGGCTCTTGCTGATCCGGAGTTGATTCGGGTTTGCTCCGAGCGTTTTGGTGCGCAATGCATTGTTGTGGCGGTGGATGCCAAGCGCAACGACGAAGGCGCTGGCTGGAACGTCTACACCCACGGCGGACGGCGCGACTCCGGCCTCGATGCGCTTGCCTGGTGCCAGGAGGCGGCTCGGCTTGGTGCGGGAGAAATCTTGCTGACTTCGATGGATGCGGACGGCACCCGCGATGGCTACGACCTGGAATTGACGCGGGCCGTGGCGGAGGCGGTATCCGTGCCGGTGGTGGCCAGTGGCGGGTGCGGCAGCTCCATGCACATGGTCGAAGCGCTCGTGGCCGGGGCAGACGCAGCGTTGGCAGCAAGCATTTTCCACGACCGCGATGCAACCGTGGCCGAGGTCAAGGGATTGCTACGCGATGCAGGCGTTGCGGTTCGACTGGAGGTGGCTGCGTGAAGTATCCGTTGGATGCCGAAAGCCTTGCCGAGGTCCATTTTGACGAGCATGGACTCGTTCCTGTGGTGGCGCAAGACGAAGCAACCGGTGCCGTGTTGATGCTTGCGTGGGCAACACGAGAGGCTCTGGCCAAGAGTCTGGATTCGGGCCGGATGACGTACTGGAGTCGCAGCCGCAATGCCCTTTGGACGAAAGGCGAGACTTCGGGGCACACGCAGAAGCTCGTGGGTCTCTACGCGGATTGCGACCGAGATGCGGTTCTTGCCATCGTTCAGCAGTCGGGGCCGGCGTGCCACGAGGACACAGGCTCCTGCTGGTCGAGCGGGCCGGAGACTCCTGCTGCTGGAATTCTGGGGGTGCTCGATCGGATGGCCGAGCAGCGAAAACAGAAACCGACCGGAGGCTACACGGATTCCGTGCTTGCCAGTCCTGCGTTTGCGGCGTCCAAAGTGGAGGAAGAAGCGGGCGAGGTTGGCGCGGTGCTGCGTGGTGAGGACAACGAGGATTCGCTAGAGCACGAGGCCGCGGATTTGCTTTATCACCTTGTGGTGGCGTTGCGCGGCTCGGACTCGAGCCTTTCCGCTGTGCTCGGTGAACTATGGTCGCGGCACGGTCAATCGCACAAGCCCAGTGGGTCCGTGGGAATCCAACAGTAGCAGTCTCGGTTCACGTTGTCGCCTTCCAGTATGGGTGGACACGACATGGCGCCTTCCACGACATCGTCGGGCTCGGCCATCACGGGAACAGGGCCCATGAGGAGCAGACTTGCGGCGAACAACAAAAGTAGAATTCGCATACATAGACATCCGACTCGCGTTCTTGAAGTTATGGTATACTGATAGGTATTGCAATAATATCTGTTTAATTAGCCCAATGTAGTCAAATATTAAATTGGGCAGCGGAAAAAATATCTGGTGGGATACGGGAAAAATTCTGGTCTTTGGAAGTCCCAAAAATCGGTGCCACGGCTGCAATTCTTAGCTCCGCGTGAATCTGCGCGGGGATTGGAGCCAACTGATTGCATCTGACCACCGCACAACCCAGATCAATCGCATGAGCCTGGCGCCGATGAGGCATGTATGCTCAGCGGAGTGCCCGCGAAGGGCCCACTGGTAGTTTGGAACTCGCAAGAATCCCCTGTTGCTAGCAAATTTTGAGAGGGTCGGGCACACCGTCAGGGAAGGGGCAGAGGCACGACAGGTTGGGGAATGGGAACGGACCAAAGAGAAGGTCGCAGACCACCTGAACGGCATCCGAGGGGGCATCCTCCGCGACGATACTGGGGGCCACCAAGAGCGTGCTTATGCATAGCAAAACGAGCAAAGAGCGCAGAGGTTTGCATCAGACTGGACTATAAACCAAAATCCTGTATGAATTGGTTTTATGAACGCAGCCGCACCGGCGGCGCCCCGGCTTGCACAACCAACACCGTGTCGGGTGCAACCGGCTCCCACATTGGATCATCATACAGGGGTTCGCTGGCAATGACCGTGGCTCCGGGAAACTCGTCGCCGTCTTGCAACAAGTACAGGCTATTTTGGGTCGGCTTGCTTCCTGATCGCGTCGCAACCACGCGCTCGCCGTCGCTCACAAGCAGATTCAGGTGCACGTCCATTCCTTCGGTCGCCGCATGGCTCTGAACATCGCGCACGAGACTCTGGGTGGCGGTGGCTAGGTCTGCTGGGTCGCCACCCATGGCGTCCACGCGCGCAAGAAGAATTTGGAACAGGTATTCCCCGTCCGTGTCTCCTTTGATTCGTTCGCGCCGCTCTGTGGGAAGCCACGAAGCCATCGGTTCGCGCCACGCGCTTGGAAAATTGGGCAGAAACCCGTTGAGGCTGAAGAGGAAGCGGCCATCTTGGAACGGCGCACAATTGGGATGGGTGTTGCTGCCGGCGACGGTGGCGTTGCGAACGGCCGCTACCATCACTTGGGCGCGCACATGCGATGCCATGGAATCGAGGTTTGGGTCGCTCCAAATGGGGCCTGGGTACGAGTAACGGGCCGCTGTCGTGGGGCCGGCGGGTCCGTCCTCATCGTACCATCCAAAGCCGTAGCCGTCGGCGCAGACGACACCGGTCAGAAGCTCACGTGCTTGAAACGACTGATGATAGAGACTGTGGTCGAGGTCACGAAGAAGTTCCGTGGCGGCGATGCCGGGTCCAAGATAGGCTGCGTGGCGGCACATGCGGGGTCCTATGCTCGGCGCAGCAAATGAAGACCGAACCAGCCGCGCTGGTCGGTCCAGGTCTTTTCGAGTTCGAAGCCGGCGGCCTTGGCAAGCTCTCGGGCGCCCTCGATGGTGAATTTGTACGAGTTTTCCGTGTGGATGGTTTCGCCACGGCGCAACTCCACGTGCAAGTCGGCGCCGGGGAAGCTCATGGCTTGGTCGTGGCGGCTAACCAGGTGCATTTCAATGCGGCTCTCTTCTGGATTCCAGATGGCTCGGTGCTCGAATCCATCGAGGTCTGCATTGCCGTCCAGCTCCCGGTTCAGGTGCACTAGGATGTTCTTGTTGAAAGCCGCAGTCACTCCAGTAGCATCATCGTAGGCGGCCTCAAGGATTTCCACGGGCTTGACGAGGTCGGTTCCCAACAGGAACGCGTCTCCGGGGCTCAGCGCCTCGAAGGCGGCACGAAGCAAGCCGACCTGTTCGGGAGGCTCAAAGTTGCCGATGCTGCTGCCCAAAAACAGGACGAGGCGGCGCGTGGCGGGGTAGGCGCCAATTTGTTCGAGGCCATCCTTGTATTCGGCAGCAATCGGCTCAACTTTGAGGCCCGCAAATGCGGTATGCAAGTCGGCTGCGACCGCGTGCAAAAAGTCGCCACTGATATCCACGGGTAGGTAGGTGCTGGGCCCCCGGGCTTTGAGGAGGGCTTCGAGCACAATTCGGGTTTTGCTGCTGGATCCACTTCCAAGCTCCGCAAGCACCAGGTCCGGGCCTGCGGCGGCGAGGATATCGTCGACGTGCGCCTCGAGGATCGCAGCTTCCGTGCGCGTGGGGTAGTATTCAGGTGTCCCGCAGATTTGTTCAAACAAGTGGCTGCCGGCCTCGTCGTAAAAATAGAGGGAGCTGAGCCACTTTGGGTCGTCGAGCAAGCCGCGCCGGGTGTCGTCCACGATTCCCTGGCTCGTGAACGATTCCATCTCCAACACACTGGACACTGGCGGGCATCCATCAAAAAGAAGGGGGTTCGGGGCTGGAGTCGCGTGCGAGGCGAATGCCCGAAAAAATTTGGCGCCGATAGGGGTGGTCCCAGTTGCGGAAGGTGCCGGTGGCGCATCCAGCACGGGAGGCCCAGCAGCCGCCGCGAAGCATTTTGTAGTCGCCTCCGAAGAAAACATCGGAATATTCAGGGTAGGGGAATGCCCGGAATCCAGGGTACGCTTCAAACCCGGAGGAGGTCCACTCCCAGACGTCCCCGATCATGTGCTGCGCTCCGCCGGGACTGGCGGCGCTGGGGTATGCGCCGATGCGACTGGGGTGCCATGCGAGTTGGTCGATGTTGGCGTGGGCTGCGGTCGCGGGGGTGTTGCCCCATGGATTGCGGCGGCTCTGGCCCGTGGCCGGGTCGAATCGGGCCGCTTTTTCCCACTCTGCTTCCGTAGGAAGTCGGGCACCGCGCCAATTTGCATAGGCTTCTGCCTCGAAGTGGGTCACATGGCACAGGATTTCGTCCGGAATGGAATCGATGCGAGTGGCGCCGGAGGGGGAAACGCGCCACCTAGTGCCGTCCCGTTGCTCCCAATTCAAGGGCGCGTGGTGCGGTTCGTCGTCAAGCCATTGCGTGCCGCGCTCGCTCCAAAGCTGGGCATTCTCGTAGCCCCCTGCCTCAATGAACTCCTTGTATTCGCCCACGGTCACGGGGTAACGAGCAATTTGGAAGGCGGGGACGTGGACTTCGTGCGCCGGGGCTTCGTTGTCGTAGACGCCCGGAGCTTGGTGGATGCCCATGGTGAAGGGGCCCTCGGGAATCGTCAGCCAATTGGGAGCTGTAGGTTGGCTCGGCTCCGGAAGCGCCCAAGTTTGAGAAATTTGGTACCGGTCCGGTCCGAGCAATTGGATGGATTGCAGGAGTGTTTCCTGGTGTTGGTGCTCGTGCAACACGATGAGCCAGTAGACGAAGCCGTCTCGAAGCAGGGGCGTGGTTTCCGCGTCGTCCATCTGGATGTCTTCGAGAACCGAGGCAGTGCGGTCGCGTACCTCTGCCATGTAGGCTCGCGCTCCTGCCCGGTCTAGGAGCTTCAGGTTCGGCCGTTCGCTGCGCGGGTGGGCAAACGCGTCGTATCGGTCGTTGTCGCCTGCGTGCAACTCGCCGCACCCCAGCAAGTTCTGTACGAGCCACAATTCCTCGAAGTTCGCCATGTGGCCCAAGTCCCAGACAGGCGGGCTCAGATACGAGGCGGCCGGCGCTTGCAAGTCCTTGTCGGTAAAGCCGCTGGCCAACTGCCAAGTTCGTTCCCGGGCTTCCGAGAGGGCGGCCAGAATTGTGGCCTTGTCGGCACTGGGCGTCTGCATCAGAGCATCTACGGATTGCGCCGCAGCCACACTTTGGCACCGGGGGCGCTCCGGAAGAAGGCTATGTTTGGAGGTTGGCGAAACTACAGCCTAGAGATGCAGCGCCTTGATGGGGGACAGCACAGCTGCCGGGTCCGTTTTCCAGTCGATGGCCGGGTTGTCGGCGTACAACTCGATTTCGTTGCCATCGGGATCTCGAAGATACAGACTCCAGGTCACCGAGTGGTCCGTGGCGCCGTCAATCTGAATCCCGGCCGCTTCAAGCTCTGCCTTCGCCGATCTCAAGTCGTCCAGGCTGTCGCCAATTTTGATGCCAAGGTGGTAGAGACCTAAACGGCGGCCCGCAAGTGGGCCCGGCGCGTCACCCACTTCAATCAGCAACAACTCGTGGTGCGTGCGACGATCACTCCCAATGAGCGCCGCTGCGCGACCTCCGAAGGCGTCGCCAATCACTTCAAAACCCAAAAGATTCCGGTAGAATCCAAGGCTGCGTTGCAGGTCGCGCACATACAGGACTGCGTGGTAGAGGCCATTGGCTTGCATGCAGGGCGACTGTCAGGCCGTGCTCAAGTAGTCGGCGGAGGGGGCGGATTGCCTGCCGGAAGCTCAGGGTGGGGCGCATGGCGTGCCTGCCGCTTGCGTCGCGCACGCACGAGCTCGAACGTGATGATGACGGCCAGTGCCATGAGAAAGAGCCAGAGTGGGAGGACAATCCACGCCAGAAACACCGCGATTCCCTTGGTGATAGTGAACAGGAAATCGCGGGTGTCTCTCCAAGTCCACGGGCTCATGAGTCTGACTCGTCCCTTGGGCGGTCCGGTAGCGGCGGCAACGGTTGATTCGGGTCAAGGGCCGCTTCGGGGTCCTCCGGGCCGGCGTCGACGCGGGGCCAGCTTCGCGCCAGCGGAATCAGCAAGCCAAACGGAGCGATGAGAACCGTCAGGAGGCGGGTGAATCCTTTGAGTGCTCGTCGCCAAATGGTGCTCCTGGCGAGTCGCGGCATAGGTTTCAGGTCTCCTCGGAGGTCTCCGGATGTTCAGCCACCTTGGGCAATTCGTCCACCAGCATCTGATTCTCGAATTCCGCAACGAGGCTGCTTGCCTCTGGGGTCACCGTGAGGCGTGCTTCTTTCATGACCAAAAATCGCACTTCGTCGCCAATGCCGGGGCGCAGCGCAAGTTGCAAGTGCCCGTTTCCTTGCCGTTGAATGTAGTTGCGCAATCGGTTGGCCACCATCGGCAAACCGGCGCCATGGCGAACAATCAAGACACCTTTCTGGGCCTCCATGCGGGCCGACTCTTGGTTGCTTATGCGCACATAGCGTTGGCTCGGGACGAACGATGCGGGCTCCGCCTCCAATCCGGCCCAGATGCGGGCTTCCTGGGCGCGACGGCGGCTGATGGCGACGGCGTCCTTGGGGCCCCACCATGCCGTGTATTGGTTGGCGATGCCAGCCGGTACAGGTGCGGGGTCTCCCTCGGGTTCCACGGGGGCCAGTTTCAGGTCCTTGAGCTGCGGCAAATGGTACGCGGCCAAGTGCAGCGCGTGCCAAGCGTCGGCGTTCGACCATTCCACTCGATCCAGTAGTGCATTGGACTGGACGGCGGCACCCTGCCAGAGTCCCACGCCATCGCGTTCGACGCCCGTGCCCTGGGCGCGGAGGCTTTCGAGGCAGGCGCGGATGGATGCGTGGTCGTCGGTCATGGCAAGGGCAAAAACCGCCGCTTGAAAGAGTCGCTGTAATTTCGGCACACTCAATTGATTCTCGCTGTGGCGCTAAGGGCAGGGAACCCATTGATTGCTTCCGCCCACGTAGAACACGAATGCGTCGGCGGGTTCCACATGGAACGTCATGCAGCGGTCTTGATGCGGTTGGTTGTCATTCTGCCAGGACGCCTGCACGCGAAGCTCCATGCGAGCTGCACCGAGACTCAGAAACTCGTGTACCTCAATGAGCTCTCCGTCACCATTCCAAGCGTCATGGACACCTTCGTAGTCAAGGCTCCATGGAGTCATCACCTCAATGTCGATGCGAGGGCGTTCGATGATGTTGCGGGCGGTGGCCAGGAGTACGAGTCGGCCGGTCGCATCGCCCTCCAATCGGAGACGTAGCTGGCCAGATTGAGTCTCGTTGTAGGTGAACGGCTTGTCCGCATGGTGCCAGTTATCGGTCCCGGCGTGGCGGGTGGGTCCTCCTGGGAAAACGTGGATCCATGGCCCCATTTGACTGGTCGATCCATTCTGCCAGGGAACTGATTCGATGAATCGGCCATCATAGGTGTACACGTCTTGCCATTCATCATCCGTCTTTCCAAGTTCTGCGATGTCATAAGAGACCCATCCGCCATCCGTCCAACCGGCATGCCACCACCTCGCGATGGCGACGCCTCGGGAAGTGCTAACCACTTCTGCAGGAAACAAGAAGGATGCATTGCTCGGGCCGTTGTCCGGTATGCGGGCCTCCCACGAAACATTGGCGGGCGGTCGAAGGCTACCGTCTGGCGAGTGGATTCGGATTACGCCTTCATCACTTCTTCTCGCGCAATTGAAATGCACCTTGACCGCCCAACCTTCGTCGAAAGGCACCATTTGGGCCAGGGGATATGCGTCGGAACAGGGCGTGGATGTTACCATGGATTCAGTGGCCTTCGGAGCCTCATACGGCTGAGATGAAACGCCCGCCCCTGCCGGCACGTGCGAGTCTGGTCGTTCAGGCCACGGTTCAATTGGTTCAGCCGGGGGACGTGGGCGATCATCTGTCGGTTCCACAGGAGTGGTGCACCCTACAAGCAGGCAAGCCATCAAAATTGAATGCCAACGCATTCTATTGCGAGTGCAGTTGCCCTAAAACATTTTGTGCAATGGCATTGCCCCAATCATTGTAAGGGATTTTCCTTGAGCCACGCCAAGTCCGACACGTACAATTGGCGAATGTCCTTGAGTCCGAGGCGCATCATAGCCAATCGTTCCAATCCGAAGCCCCATGCAATGACGGGGTGCTTGACGCCCAAGGGCTCCGTCACTTCGGGCCTGAAGACTCCACTGCCGCCCAGTTCCATCCACTTGCCTCGGTACATCACGTCCACTTCCATGCTGGGTTCTGTGTAGGGGAAGTAGGCGGGGCGGAAGCGCACGTCTTCGAAGCCGATGCGGGTGAAGAACTCGCGAGCCACTCCGATGAGGGTGTTGAAGCTGGTGCCGGGCTCCGTAATGATGCCCTCAATTTGATGGAATTCGGGCAAATGCGTGGAGTCCATGGTTTCGTTGCGAAACACGCGGCCAAGCCCGAACACCTTGTGCGGCCCCGTCGGGTTTTCGGCAAGGTAGCGAATCGTGGTGTTTGTGGTGTGTGTACGAAGAAGGCCCTGTGCCGCCACTTCCGGGGACCACGAGCCGCCCCATCCGGTGCTGCCGGTGTCGCCGCCGGTTTCGTGGATGTTCTTGACGCGCGCCGCGTCCGCGGCGTCCACTGGAAGCGAGGCGGGGTTTTCGAGGTAGAATGTGTCGTGTTCTTCGCGGGCCGGGTGATCCTGGGGAATGAACAACGCATCCATGTTCCAGAACGCTGATTCCACGTAGTCGCCGCTGATTTCGGTGAAGCCCATTTCCAGGAAGATGGCGCGGATTTCCTGCATAATTTGGGTGAGCGGGTGCGGCTTGGCGGAGTGGCGCGGGGCGACCGCCACGTCGAAGTCGAAGGGGCGAAGCGAGACGTTGGCGCGCTCCTCGGGGCTCATTTCTTCCCACTTGGCAATGAGTTCGGGAGTGATTTGGTTGATTTCGCGCGCATCGGCGGAAATGTCGAGGGTGGCGGCGAGGGCTTGGCCGGATTCGGTGAGGGCGAGGTTGCGGATGGTCCGCTCTTGCTTCTGGACAAGTCCTCGCTCGATTAGACTTCCAAAGGTTGAGGCGCGGATATTTCCGTCTCCAAGTTCCACCAAATCAGTGAGGATTTTTTCATCCGCGCCCGGGGCCGGTACGCCGCCCTTCAGGCTTAGCTTGCCTTGTGCAATGTCTGCCCAGCCCTTGCGCTTGAGCCACCCGATGGCGACCTTCACTTCCTGGCCGTCGAGGCCCGCCGCGGTGGCAAGTTCTCCCATGGGCAAGCTACCGCCGGCCGCATCGATGGCCGCGACCGCACGGCGCTCGGGTAGACCGATTTCTACGAATCGCTTGGCTTCCTTGCTTGCCGTGTGCGTGGTTTCGGTGGACTCCTGCAAAGTTACAAACCCATGCCGCTCCGGCCCGCCCGCTGCCCGCAGCACTTCTCCACTGGCTGCAAATACGCCTTGCTCCACGAGGTCGTCCACTGCGACGGCGCTCCCGTCGGCGGGCAGTGCAGCAAGGAGGCGCTTCTCGGCCAGAGAGAGCGAGACGGTCATAACAGCCCGGCCAGCGGGGGCGGCCACAAAAGGGCGACGACTCAGAAGGCGTTGAGCAATTTGCTCAATACTACGGCGGCGATGATCACACCAAGCAGCATCCAGACCTGGCGCTTCTTCTCTGCGACGTTCTTTTCGTGCTGCGCCAGACACTCGGCGCGGTCACAGAACCGCTCGTTGATGTCGATGGTGCGCGAGCAAATCTCACAGTGCCCGTGCTCCGCGACGCCGGCGACCATTATGCGCCCTCCTGGATGATGGAACCTTGGAAGGCTTCTCCGCGTACGGCGTGCTCGAGGTTGTCGAGGTCGTGTCCGTTGGCCACGCGGGCCTCGATGCAGGCAGCGCTCAAGAGTTCCACGGCTGGGCCGTCAATGACGCCGGACTGGCCAGCTTGGCTCCATTGGGTGCCGCCGATGATGACACGAAGTTCGTCGTAGGTCAGTTCGTCGATGCGGTGGGCGGCCGGATCAGTGCGGGGGTCCGCTGAGTAGACGCCGTTGACGTTGGTGGCGATCACGAGGCGCGGGGCGCCGACGGTTTGGGCAAGTTCTGCTGCGACCTGGTCCGTGCTGTGGCCCGGATTGGTGCCTCCCATGATGACGACGCGGTGGGTGGCGCCGAGGGTGGCGGCTTCGGCGGTCGTAACGGGGACAAGGCTTGCGCAGTCTGCGCCGGCTGCTTGCAGGTAGGCCACCATCACTTGGGCGTTGATGCGGGTTGCCTGTATGCCGACACGGTCCAAAGCAGACTCGTCCGGAAGGTCCGTGTAGGCGCTGCGCGCGAGGTTGATGGCTTTGCGCGCGGGCGCGCCGCCTCCGACCACCACGAACAACGGGCCGGACTTGGCCCAAGACGCGAGGCGCTTGGCCACCATGGCGAGGTGGTCCGGGTCTGGCTCAGCGGGGGCGAGGATGCTGCCTCCAAAGGCGAGGACGGTCGGCTGGGTCATGGAGTCCGCGACCGGGCAATGCGGGATGAATCCTTTGACTGGAGGAGCCTCGATTCGTTGTCCCCTCCTTCATATACACCTCCCTCGTCCCGCGCCTTGCGTGGGCGCCGAAGAGTGGACGGAGCGGCAAAAATACACGTTCAAGCGGACGATTGAGGAGCTTGGCTCTTATCGCGGCATGGGCACCGAATTGGTGACGCTCTACATTCCTCCAACTCGGCAAATTTCGGACGCAGCGGCGATGCTGCGCGACGAAATCGGCCAAGCGTCCAACATCAAGTCCAAGCAAACGGCGACGGCGGTGCAGTCCGCGCTCACGTCCATGCTGGCGCGCCTCAAGCCGTACAAGCAGACGCCGCCGACGGGCCTTGCGTTGTTTGTGGGCACGGTCGCGGCGGGTGGCAACAAGACGACGCAAGTGGCGCACGTCATCGAGCCCCCGGCGCCGGTCGCAACGTACCAATACCGCTGCGATTCCACGTTCAACATTGAGCCCTTGAAGGGCATGATGGACAACGAGGAAGTGTACGGACTCGTCATCGTGGACCGCCAAGAATGCAGCATTGGCTTGCTGCGTGGCAAGCACATTCAATCCATGCTCAACAAGCAAAGCATGGTGCCCCGCAAGCACGGAAAGGGTGGCCAGTCCCAGCGTCGTTTTGAGCGCCTGACGGAGGAAGCGGCCAACCACTGGTTCGTGGATGTGGGCGATCGTGCTTCGGAGATTTTCCTCAACGAGCCGAATTTGAAGGCCGTCATCATTGGCGGGCCGGGCCCAACGAAGGACTACTTCCACACGGAAGGCTACCTGCACCACGAGATCGAAAAGAAAGTGCACGCGCAGACGTTCGACACGGGTTACACGGACGACGACCAGGGCCTGAAGGAACTGGTCCTGGCCGCAAGCGAAGCCATCACCGGCATCGGCATGATGGAGGACAAGAAGCTCATGCAGCGCTTCCTGAAGGAGACGGCCAAGCCCGACGGAGGGCTAGCAGAGTATGGTGAAGAAACCGTGCGCCAGGGCCTCGAAATGGGTGCCGTGGAGCACTTGTTGGTCTCCGAAGACATGCGCCGCAAGCGATTGACGTTCACCCAGCGCAAAACCGGCGCCATCGTGCAAAAGACCGTGCAAGACCACAAGGTCTCCATGGCGTTTGACGAAATGGCCAAGGAATGGGGAGGCGCAAACAACGTCGAGATGGAGGAGAAGGACCTCATCGAGGAATTATCCGACATCGCCGAGAGCAACGGCACCATCGTCCACATCATCGGAGCCGCCAGTGAGGAAGGCGGCATCCTGCGCAATGCGTTTGGCGGAATTGTGGGCATCCTGCGGTTCCGGTTCCGGTAGAGCCCGTAGGGCCCGGCAGAAACCGGATGCCGTGGTCAGGGGTCGCCGGAGGCGTGCCCCTGCGCTCAATGATCGACCTTTTGCAAGGTCGGTGGGCATCCTGCGGTTCCGGTTCCGGTAGAGCCCGTAGGGCCCGGCAGAAACCGGATGCCGTGGTCAGGGGTCGCCGGAGGCGTGCCCCTGCGCTCAATGATCGACCTTTTGCAAGGTCGGTGGGCATCCTGCGGTTCTAGTTCCGTTTGGTCTACGTCTTTCCACCAGGTCCGCGCCTTGCCCGCCTCGCAGAAACGGCGTGTTCACTTTCAGTCTGGGTTCCAATGCGGATCATCGGGGTCGTGGCTGTCGAAATCAGGGTGGTGCCGGCCCCAGCCACTGAGAATCATCACGGTGCCTGTGACGATGATGCCGAGGCCACCCATGCCAAACAAGGCGCCGGTGGTGACTGCGTCGTCGGGGGCGCCTTGGGCGGATGTGTAGCCGTAGATGACGATGGAGATGGCGGCTGCCAGTATGAAGCCTCCGAGGAGGACGAAGAATTCGCCGAGGTGTCCAATTTCTCCGTCTCCCTGGTGGAGTCGCTTGAGGATGAACATGCTCTTCTTTTGGCGCGGGAGCGGAAAAGAGCGCGGCGGGGTCCGTTTGGGGCGTGTGGCCTATTTTTTGCGCCGGGCAAGGAGGCGGCGGCGCAAGGGGCCGGTGGCGAGGCTGAGGCTGTGTCCCCAGACTTTGGCTCGTGCGGTGTGTCTGCCGCCGACGATGCATTGGCCGCGCCGGATCCGGTCGAGTACATCGTCCACGGTGACCGGCGGGTCGGGGAAGACGGTGTATGCGGTGCCGATGTCGCGAATCCAATGGGCGTCGCTGCCGCCGAGGGGGCTGACGCCGAGTTCGCTGACGAGTTGGCGCGTATTTTCTTGCACGAGACGCCGTTCGCGGGCGTTGAGGGCTTCGATGGCGACGATGGCGCCGTCGTCGGTGTGTCTGTGCAAGGCGGTGGGGCCCATGCCGCTGATGAGACGCAGGGGGTGAGCGGGGACGACGAGTCCGCCTTGGGCTTCGACGAGGTCGCGGGTTTCTAGGAATCCGAGGCCCCGCGGCACTTCTTGGCTGACGCCGAGGGCAAGAAGGTGTCCTTCTGCGGTGGTGACTTCGATGCCGGGGACAATCAGCATCCCGGTTTTTTCACGGGCTTCTTGGATTTCGGTGTGGCCGGCGATGGTGTCGTGGTCGGTGAGGGCAAATCCGTGCATGCCTGCAGCTTGGGCCGCTTGTGCGAGTTCCAAGACAGTGCCGCGTGCGTCTTTGCTGTGGTGGCTGTGGACGTGGCAGTCGAAGCGGAAGCCGGGGCCGGGGCTCATCGGATGGTAGCTCCTGGAGGCATGGGGCGCTGTGGATTGAGGACCGAGACGGTTCCGTCGTGGTCGGCGGCGAGGATCATGCCTTGGCTTTCGATGCCACGAAGCATTGCGGGAGCGAGATTGGCCACGAAGGCGACCGTTTGGCCCACGAGTTCATCGGGCGTGTAGTATCCGCGCAGGCCCGCGACGACCTGGCGCTCCCCGAGATTGCCCACGTCGAGGCGCATTACGAACAGTTTGTCGGCTTTCGGGTGTTCTTCCACGCTCTTGATGGTAGCGATGCGTAGCTGGACTTGTTGGAAGGTCTTGAAGTCCACGAGGCCGTCGGGTGCGTCGGCGGTTGCCTGGGCGGTGGTCGTTTTCTTGGCTGCGGCGGCTTGTGCTTCGGCCTTGGCCTGTTTGGCTTGTTTTTCGGCGTCTACCTTGGCTTTTTCCTCGGCTGCGGCTTCTTCGGCGCCGGGGAGCTGCTTGGGGTCGAGTTTCCGGAATAGCGCCTGGGGCATCGGCAGTTCGTGGCCGCTTTGCAACGGAGCCGTGGCGGCACTCCAGGGCGCGTTGTGGATGCTGCCTTCTTCGCCGAGCATCTGCCATGTTTTCTGGGCGGCGTCGGGCATGTAGGGTGCCATGAACACTGCGAGCGCCTTGACGATGCGCATCAAAGAATAGAGCGCGTCGGTGCCGGCGGCGGGGTCCTGCTTCAGAAGCTTCCAGGGGGCGGCTTCTTGCATGGTCTGGTTGCCCCAGCCAGCAAAATTCAACAGGCGGCGCACCGCTTTCTTGAGTTCCACGGCACCGAGGCGGGTCGCCATGTCGCGGCTGCAGGCTGCGATTTCGGCAAGTACCGCTTTGTCAAGGTCGCTGTCCGCGGGAGCGGGCGGAATGGCTCCGAGGTTCTTTTGCGAAAAGGAGAGGACGCGGTGGACGAGGTTGCCCATGGTGCCCACCAGTTCGTCGTTGACTTTCGAGAGGAAGTCTTCCCAGGTCCAGTCGGCGTCCCGTTGCTCGGGCATGTTGACCGAGAGGTAGTAGCGCACCGCGTCAGACTGGTACCGGTCGAGTACGTCATGAACTCCGATGGTGACGCCGCGCGATTTGCTAAATTGCTGGCCCGAGAGATTTAGGAACTCGTTGGCCGGCACGTCGTAGGGCAAGACAAGGGTCTTGTGTCCGTGCTTGGCGCGCCATTCGTTGTACGCGATGAGGATGGCGGGCCAAATGATGGTGTGGAATGGGATGTTGTCCTTGCCCAGAAAGTAATAGCTCTTGGATTCGGGGTTGGTCCAGTAGTGTTGCCAGCCGTTTTTCTGGGCCGGAGCGGCGGCACCGGGCACGCCCGTGGCAAGGTTTGCGGCTCCGTTGGGCAGGTCTTCAAATCCGGCACCTTCGGGCATGGATCGTGCACCCCATTCCATAGCGGCAGTGAGGTAGCCGCAGACGGCTTCGAACCAGACATAGATGCGCTTGTCCTCGAAGCCTTCCAGGGGAATCGGCACGCCCCACGTTAGATCGCGGGTGATGGCGCGGTCTTGCAGGCCCTCCTTGAGCCAGTTCTGGGTGAAGTTGATGGTGTTGCTGCGCCAGTGGCCGGCGTTTTCAGCGACGTACCGTTCTAGTTTTGGTTGCAGTTTCGAGAGCAGGAAGAAGAAGTGGTCCGTGTCGCGAAACTCAATGGGGGTATCCGGGTTGAGTTTGCTTCGAGGGTCCTTCAATTCCTGCGCGTCGAGGGTCTTGCCGCAGTTGTCACATTGGTCTCCGCGTGCGTCCGCCGCGTCGCAGTGGGGGCAGGTGCCTTCCACGTAGCGATCGGGCAAGAATCGGCCCGCAACAGAGTCGAACGGCGCTTGCTGGGTGCGCTTTTCGATGTAGCCCATTTCCAGGCACGCCTTGAAGATCTCCTGGACGCGCTCCGCGTGGCTCGCCGTGCTCGTGCGGGTGAACAAATCAAAGCCAATGCCGAGGCGGCGAAGCGCATCCACGTGGTCCGCGTGGAACTCATCCACGACCTCCATGGGTGTGCGGCCCTCGCCTTCGGCCTTGAGCAAAATCGGCGTTCCGTGGCAGTCCGATCCCGAGACCATCAACACATCATGGCCCGCCATGCGCTGGTAGCGCCGGAAAATGTCAGGAGGCAGCAAACTGCCGGCGACATGGCCAAGATGCAAGCCGCCGTTGGCATAGGGCCACGCGACGCCGATCAAGATGGGACTGGACACGCCGCGAGCACGCCGAGAAGCACTCTTACATGCTTCGCCACGGGTCGACCCTTGTGGAGGCGTACCTCATGCACCGCGTCGATGCCGCCCGGCGACTCATGAGTGTCCCCCGGCGCGGCGCAGAGGCCAGCGGACGACTGTTTCTTGCCAAGCGATGCCACGAAGTCGCCAAGGCCGGCGGAGACGTTTTGGGGCAGTTGGATGCGATTTTGGCGGAGGTACTGGATGGGTTGTCGGAAGGGGCGCACGAAGGGGCGAAGTTGGAGGCGGGGGAGATTCTGGAAGGGTTGAAGCAGGGTTGAGCAAGGACCTGGGCGCTGGACTCTACGGAGCGTGCATCACAAACTGATTTGCATACGGGATGGCATGTGTCAAGAGGTAAAACTTGGGGGTCGACGGTTGAGCAAAGCCGTATCGACCGGAGGTGGAGGTTCGTTTGAGCGATTTGTTAGGCGTCCGGCTCGTCAGGCGTGCGCACGCTAGCGCAATCATGAGTGCGACATGCGATTCTGGCTACTACCTGTTGAATCAGCAGCAATTAGGCGGAATGGCGCTCGGGGGCCTTTCTCGGTCCGGTGCATTCATCCCCCGCGCGTCCGTCCCGGATTCATGACGGAACACGAGTTGATTGCCATGTCCCCTGGATGGATTCGGGCCGGTGAAGTCGGGGCGCAAGCATTGGCAGCGGGCAAGGCAGCGTCTGTTCCAGGTGCCCGTGCGTACGATGTAGCCATCGCAATGGAAGAATGCATTCGCTCGGCCGGCCTCGAACCAGCATTTCCGGGCACCGTCAGCATTGATTCTATGGCTGCACACTGGTCCCCAACGCGCGCCGATGACCGAATCCTAGAGGAAGGCCAACTCGTGAAACTCGATTGTGGAGCCAGCTATCTTGGCGACCTCTCTGACAATGCATTGACGATTGAGGTCGGCGGAACCAACGAACACTCGGCCTTGATTCGGACGGCAGAAGCATGCCTGACGGCGGCCATAGATGCCGTGCGCCCGGGGCTAAACCTAGGCGAACTCGGAGCCATCGTCGAAGCAACCGCAGAGGACCACGGGTTCCAGACCATCGAGAACCTAGGGGGCCATTCACTCGAGCGAAACAAACTCCACGCCGCCTTGTACGTTCCAAGCATTGGAATGAAGACCAAGCAGGTGCTCAAGGCCGGAGATCGATTGGCAATCGAACCATTCGTAACGGATGGCCGAGCAGGACGCGTCCAAGATGCCGGACCCAGCAACGTCTACCAACTCCGGCGGCCACAGCCACAACGGGCCCCCGCCCCGAAACGATTGCAAGACCTCATCCAGCGAACCCACCCGCACCTTGCGTTCTCCTCGCGCTGGCTTGAAGGCGTCATGGCCCCCGCTCAACTGTCCTTCGCACTGAACCACCTGCAGCGGACCAATGTATTGACCCACTACACGGCCCTTCGTGAAGCCAGCGGCGGCATGGTTGCCCAACGAGAAGCCACGGTGATGGTCTCCGACGATGGCGGCTACGTTACCACAAGACAGCCCGCCGCCGCGTAGGCACGAAACCCGACGGGACCATGAACGCACGGGCGCTTTCGATTGGTAGTTGGGTCAAGACTGGTGACGCCCAATGATTCGAACTGACCCGCTCCAAGCCGTAGGCGAGGAGTCGGGTTGAGTGACTTGTTATCCGCCGTCGGGCAATTACGTCCTCTGGGTGAATACAACAATTGTTTGCCAGCCCAACCAGGCCAGCGCGAGCAAGAGGACAAGAGCCATCGCCTCCGTTTGAAACGCGGGAATTACTGCCGCCATCGCCGACACGATTGCAATTTGAATGGCATAGTAAAGCGGAATAATAATGACGACTCGCCCAAGTTCTGCTTGAACCATGGATCCAACGTGACGCATCGCAGCCACCGACTCCTGCTCCAAATCGGCGTACCTCGCAGTAGCCCGCAAAGCCGACCACGGTGCGCGCCGCGCCTTGGCGCCTCCGGCGAGGAACTTCATTGAGATTTGCCACGCATGCCGGGTGGGCACTTCATCGACTGAGTCTCCCACCAAGGTGCCGCCATCCATTGCAGCGATGGTCTGCTGGTGAACGGGCTCGAGCATGTCGACCAAGTTGCGGGCGATGGCCCGCATTTCCGATTGGAGATTCATGTAATAGGCGCCGAAAATTGCAATCATGGCCAGCGCACCAGGGATCAGGGCAAGTTGAAAGGACGACGAAGGTGAGAGCCAACCGAGCTTTGATCCCGCCATAAGATCCACGAGGAAAGCCAAACCAATCAGGAAGCCAATCCGCCAGATGTAGTGCAGAAAGTTCTTGCCCATGGCTGCCAACTCGTTGCCGCCGTCGACCGTATTTGCCGATTGCATCAAGGCGCTGCCTACGGTGCGGGCGTTATGCCAGGTGGACGGTTCTTTCATGCTCTAACAAAGGCGTCACGCCACTTACACTGCTCGCTTCCAGTATGGCGCCACGGCCCCCGGGGGATAACTCCTACCTCAGCGGTTTTCCCCTCAACCCCCCTCCGTAACCCATACTCCCCAAACCGCCCACATCCCTTCCCCGAAGCGCCCTTCAATCGAAGCGAGAACTTCATCCAAAACCAGAATCCCATTCAGCCACCGGCCTGTCCGCGCGAAATATCCAAAAAGAAAAAGGAAGAAAAAAATCGGATGAATTCTACGCGCCCGGATCCGCCCATCCCTCTTTCCCAATCATCACGGCGAAGACGCCGAAGCCAACACCCAACACAATCATCAGGATGCCGAGGATCATGCCGTCGGTGACGACGCTTGCGCCTGCGATGCCGTGTCCGATGAGGCTGCTCATGCTGTAGGTGGTGGTGGCGATGCCGAAGATGCCGATGGCGACGCCGAGCCAGAGGAAGATGCCTTTGAAGACGCCTGTCTCGCCGTGGTTGTCGTGTTCCATGTGCCCTGGCGAGGTGCCGGACTTTATGACGATTCAGGTTGCTCTTCGAGGCGTTGGCCGCCGGCGTAGGCGAATCGGATGGCGACGATGCCTGCGACCATGAGGAGGGCCAGGAATCCGTACAGGACGCCCCATTGGTCGCGTGCGTGGCGAGTGACGAGGGCGGCGGCGAGAAGGCAGCTCGTGGCGCAGGCGGTGAGGCCGGAGGCAAGGAGGCCTCGGTGTCGAAGCATGCGTCGCGGTGGGCCTGGGCTTGCCATCTCGCGTGCTAGGAGTCGGTAGATCCAGGCGCCGAATGCTAGGATGGCGACGAGTCCGAGGCCGACGCCGAAGATCCAGCGGCTCCAGCCGTAGACGGCGAGGAGGGCGACGGTGGCGGCGAGGAGGGTCCAGGCGAAGATGCTGGGTCGGTCCACGCGGTTGGATTGCACATACGCCTTGAAGGGCGCTTGCGTCGGGGGCTTTGTGCCCAATCGTCTCGCTTCGGAGCCAAGCCCGTATTTGCGCCAGCACGCGGACAACCCTGTGGATTGGTGGCCGTGGGGGGAGGCGGCGTTTGCGGAGGCGCGGCGGCGGGATGTTCCGGTGTTTTTGAGCATCGGTTACGCTACGTGTCATTGGTGCCACGTGATGGCGCACGAGTCGTTTGAGGACGAGGCGGTAGCCGGGCTGATGAACGAGGCTTTTGTGTGCGTCAAGGTGGATCGCGAGGAGCGGCCGGACCTGGATGATGCATACATGGCGGTGTGCCAGGCGATGACGGGGCGCGGCGGGTGGCCGTTGACGGTGCTCCTTACGCCGGAAAAGAAGCCGTGGTTTGCGGGGACGTATTTTCCCAAGGCGTCGCGGGGGCATCATTTGGGCATGATGGATTTGGTTCCGAGGCTCACGGAGGCCTGGGGCACGAAGCGGGAGGATATTGAGGCGCAGGCGGCCAGCGTTCTACAGCATGTTTCTACGCCTCCGCCCCAGTCGGACGGGGCGATTTTGCCGGATGCGTCGTGGCTGGATGGTGCCTATGAGGCGCTTGTGGCTCGCTTTGACGCGGAGCATGGCGGGTTCGGTGGGGCGCCCAAGTTTCCGTCGGCGCACAATCTCCTTTGGCTCCTGGATCGCCACCGGGCCTCGGGGGAGTCGAAGGCGTTGCACATGGTCCAAAAAACGTTGGATGGCATGGCGGCCGGCGGCATGCACGATCATGTTGGGGGCGGTTTTCATCGCTACAGCACGGACGAGCGGTGGTTCTTGCCGCACTTTGAGAAAATGGCGTATGATCAGGCGATGCTGCTTCGGGCGTATGCGGCGTGTTATGCGGCAACGGGCGATGCGCGGTATGCACGCGTCGCCGCCGGCATCGTCCAGTTTTTGGAACGTGACCTGCGCCACTCGGACGGCGGTTTTTTCTCCGCCGAGGACGCGGACGCAGAAGGGGAAGAGGGCAAGTTTACGGTGTGGAGTTTCCAGGAAATCAAGAAGCTACTCGGGGAGGCGGCAGAACCGTTTGCGGCGGCGCACGGAGCCAGTCCCGAGGGCAATTTCCATGACGAATCTACGGGCGCGCCGCAGCCGGACAATGTTTTGTTTTTGCCCGATGGATTCCCGGCCGATGACCGGTGGCAAGCGGAGCGAGCGATTCTGTTGGAGGCGCGTGAAAAACGGGTGCGGCCCCTGCTCGACGACAAGGTGCTGACGGATTGGAACGGCTTGCTCATCGGCGCCTTGGCGGACGCCTCGGTGGCGCTTGGGGATGCTCATGCGCTGGAGCTTGCGGAGTCTGCGGCGGGTTTCGTATTGGATAAACTCGTGGTGGGAGGCGAGCTTCGGCACCGCTGGCACGAGGGCCGGGTGGATGACAGGGCGTTTGCGGACGATTATGCGTTTCTTGGCGATGGGTTGCTGCGTTTGTTCGAGGCGACCCAGGAGGCTCGGTGGCTCGTGGCGGCGGTCCCGTTGGCCGAGGCGCTGCTGAACGATTTCCAGGACGCGGCGGGCGGATTCCATCTTGCAGCAGGCGGAGGCGAGCTACCAGTCTCTCGCGTGGAGGCGTACGATGGTGCGATTCCGGCGGGCAATGCAGTGGCGGCAAGTTTCCTGTGGCGGTTGGGCCGAATGACGGGGCGCTCGGAGTTCGAGGAGGCGGCCGAGCGCGTTGTTTCGCGGTTCTCGGCGCAATTGGCGCGCCACCCTGGGGCGTTCACGACGCTGTTGGATACGGTGCAGGCGATGCGGGGGGGCGGCCGGGAGGTCGTTGTGACGGGCAAGGGCGCGGACGCGGTGGCAATGCTCCACATGGCGAGGGCCAACCGCGTGCCTGGGCAAGTGGTTCTTCATCGAACAGAGGCCGTCGCGGCGGTTTGTCCGTGGATTAAGAACCATCCGGAGCCCGCGGCGGGTGGGGCGCTTGCGTATGTGTGCCAAGATCGAGCGTGCCAGGCGCCTGTGGATTCCGTGGACCGTTTGCATCGAGCTTTGCGTCAAAGCCCGTAATTCGGCGATCGCTTTCGCGCAGGCGTTTGTTCGACACCATGCAGGTTGGAGGTGCCTCGATTCACCCATCATGGGACCAGTTGGCAGCGGCCCGCACAGCAGCAAGGTCCGTGGGCTGGGTCATCGCTTTTTCTGCGCAGGCCAATGCTTTGTGTGCGTGGCGTTTCGAGGCGTTCCGCAACTCTGGATGGCTCGTGGCGGCCAGGGATGCGAGGGCCTTGTGCAGACGCATTTCGACTTCGATGATTCCTGCGCCGTCCCGTTCGATGGCGGTGAATGCGTCGTCGAAAGCGTCCGCAACGGTGATGCGTGGTACTTCAATTCGGTCGTATTTTTGCTCCGATCCGCTTGTTTCTGGGAGAGGCGGGTTCCAGAGTACCATCAAGCGTACGATTGCGCCGAGAACCTCGATGGCTGTGCCGGGGTCGTTGATGCCCGGAGAGAGGGCGCGTCCGGCGATTTCTGAAAGCGCCACGAACCCAAAGCGTGGATCGTCGTCATAGATTCGTTCTCGCCCTATGGTGAAGCTCGCCACCACTTTGTCCTCTTCGAGCGGATTGGAGCCTGATTGGACGTAGACCAGGGGTCTTCCTGGCGCTACGAACGCACCTGGGAGGGCCGCGACGCGCAGTCGTGCGTTGCATTCTTCGGCCCATTGTTGCAGTGCGGCAACGTCTACACGCTTGACATACCCCACTTGGTCGCTAAAAATGGCGACTTCGCCCAATTGCACGGGTTTTGCCTCGGCTCCGAATAAGGTGGGTGCCTTGGCGCGTTTTTGCAGAGCGGCGGCCGTGGCTGTTTCCACTTTTTTGATGGTTTCGCTCACGCGCCCCAGCCGAGCAATTTTATCGACCCAACGCAAAAACATCAATATCACGATTGCAAATACTATTATTGTAAATGAATAGAGGATGGTGAGGCCGGTGTGGTGGTAATAGTCATTTTTTACGGCGGTGAGGCCTACTATGCTAAAGATGAATGCGCCAACGAATCCGGCAAGTGCATTCTGGGAACTATCGTCGGCGATTATCAGGGCAAACGATCGGGGGGTTGCGGAGTTGCTGGCGGATGCGTAGGCGGAAATCATGGAAGCGACCGCGAAGGTTGCAATGACGAGCATGCTGGCGGCCATGATGGATAGGAGCGATGCGACGGAGTCAGCGCTTACGTGCGGGATGTTTGAGAGAAAATTTGTAGGATCCAGTAGCTTCGCTACAAATACAGACCCCAGTGAAAGGATGCAAATGGCTACGGGTCGTGCCCATAGGCGTTCACGCAAGCGGTTGAGGGCGAATGTGATGCGTTCTTGGAATTCGAAGGACATTCGGGCCTCAGTGTGGGGCTGGAGGCCGTACGCTGATTGTCCCTCCTAAGATGTCGCGTGGTTATGGGGCGTGTTGGCCGTGGATTCTGCGCTGATTGCGGCGCAGCCGGGGTGGCACATTTCGTAGTGTCTTGCCGCCGACGAGGGTTGAGGCTCCGTTCTTGATGGGTGTGGAACTTGGGATGCAATGCGGGCGGAGTTTGGCTAGTTTTTGCCGGCCAGCGCTCGCACTCGGGCTTCGATTTCGTCGCGAACGCGTCGAAACTCGGCAAGCGGTTGTCCCACGGGGTCGTCGAGGCCCCAGTCTTCGTCGGTGTGGAGTGCGGGGCAGCTTTCGGCGACTCCGCAGCCCATGGTGATGGTTCGGTCCCAGGTGTCGAGGGTGTCCCAGTCGAGTAGTTTGGGCGTGTGGGTGCTGATGTCGATGCCGCGTTCGGCCATGACTGCGATGGCGTTGCGGCTGACGCTGGGGGCTGGTTTGGTGCCGGCACTGGCGGTTTCGAGGCCAAGGTGGCGTGCAAATCCCTCTGCCATTTGGCTGCGGCAGGAGTTTCCCACACAGACAAACAGGACCTTCACGCAGTCGCCTCCTTGGCGCGGCGCTCGGGTTTGCTTGCGCGACGAATCTGTTCGTAGAGGTAGGCGCCTGCGAGTGCTCCGAGCACGGGGGCGAGCAGGTAGCCCCAAAGGTGCGCAAGGTCGCCGGACACGAGTGCGGGGCCGAGGCTGCGGGCGGGGTTCATGCTTGCGCCGGTGAGGGGGCCGCCCCAGAGGGCGTCGAGTGCGACGGTGGCGCCGATGGCGCTGCCGGCCATGGTGCCGACGGCGCGTCCGTCGGTGGCAACACTTGCGATGACGAACATCAGTGTGGCAGTCAGCAGAAATTCGATGAGGAGCCAGCCGGGGGATTCTACGAGGCTGCTGGGGTGGGTGCTTCCGAGTTCGGCGACGTTGCCGAGGCTCCAGCGAAGTACGGCGGCGGCAAGTAGGGCGCCTGCGATTTGGGCTGTGATGTAGCTGGGGGCGCGTCGCCAGGGAAAGTGGCCGGTGGCGGCGAAGGCGATGGTGACGGCGGGGTTGAAGTGGGCGCCGCTGAGGTGTCCGGTGGCGTAGATCATGGCGCCGACGATGAGGCCGAAGACGGCGGCGATGCCGACGGTTCCGAGGGCTTGGGTTTGGGCGTCGACTATGATGGCGCCGCAGCCGGCAAGCACGAGGGCGAAGGTGCCGGTGGCTTCTGCGAGTTCTGCGCCGAGTTTCATGCACAAGCCTCGCATTGGGGCAGGTGTTGGGCGGCGCCTTGGATGGCGGTCAGGACCGTGGCGACGGACTCGTGGGCGAGTCGGTAGCGGTTTTGTTTGCCGTCGCGTTCGAACACCACGAGGCCGCAGTCGCGCAGTTGCCGTAGGTGGTGGCTGATGTTGCTTTGGGAGTGTCCGGTCGCTTCTACGAGTTCGGAAACGGAGCATTGGCCCGCGTGCAAGTGTTGCAGGAGGGTGTGTCGTGTTGGTTCAGCCAAGCACGCGACAAACAAGTCCTGATTCATATGATTGGCTATTTGTTTCATGATTTGAGGTTGCTGGCGGCTCGGGGGCGCAAACGCTAAGGCGCGGACATCAAACTAACAGCATGGCGCGGCACGTCCTGGTCATCGAGGGCGGGGGCATGAAGGCGGCCTACGCAAACGGTGTACTGAGTGCCTTCGAGGAGACTGGTTATGCGCCTTGGCATGCCGTGGTGGGCACCAGCGCGGGCGGCGCACTTGCTGCTTGGTATAGTGCTGGGCAGGCGGCGTATGCCGAGGGAACTTGGGCGTATGCTCGTGATGCGCGCATTCTGAGTTATCGACGCGCTGCCATGGGTCGGGGGCCGTTGTTGGATCACGAAGCACTCTTGGACATCGTGTACACGCAAGAGATGCCGTTGAATCTTGCTCGATTGCGTCGCGCTAAGTGGCCCGTCATTGTCACTGCGGCGGAAGTGGAAACGGGCGCCATTCGGTATGTGGATGTGCGCAACGACGATGCCATTGCGTGGCTCAAAGCGACGGGGCGCCTACCGTTTGCCGCTGGTCCGCCCGTGCGCATTGATGGCCGGGACCACATTGATGGCGGAACAATTGATCCGATTCCCGTGCGGTATGCAGTGGAGGAATTGGGTGCCACACAAGTGACACTTTTGTTGAACAAACAGGCTGGCAAGAAGCGCCCTGATCCGCGTCTCGTCGTGGGCTTGGCTGGCCGTAGGTATCCGGCGCTGCGCGACGGGATTGTGCGCCACAGCGAAATCAAGAGCGAGGCCATGGAGTATGCACAAGCGCCGCCCAAAGGTGTCCGGGTCAACATCATTCGTCCAAGTTTGCCCACGAAACTGCATCGATTGAGCCGGGATTTGGCGGCGATCAACGACGCGATTCGACTGGGCCGCAACGATGGGGCTCAGTTTGTGCAGAATGCTGCTCAGGATAGGCGAAACTGAGCCACGTCCTGCGGCTGGCCTGAGAGCACAGCCAGCGCGATGTCCCGCGTGCATTCGTACCGCCGTTGCAGGGTTGCTTCGTTGTGTGCGCCCAGATGCGGTGTAAGAAGTGCCTGGGGTAGGTCCTGAAATCGATGCAAGTCTGGGCACTGGGGTTCGCGGGGGAGCACGTCGGCGGCGTACCCGGCGAGCCGTCCGCTGCGCAAGGCGTCCTCCACGGCGGCTTGATCCACGATATCTCCTCGGGCGGTGTTCACGAGCAACGCACCGGCCGGCAGGAGCGCGAGACGATTTGCGTCCATGAGGTATCGCGTGGAGTCCAAGAGGGGAATGTGCAGGGTCAACACGTCGCTGCGAGCCAGGAGTTCCGGCAGTTCGACGTATTCGACCGAGAGCGCAGCGTCGGGGGCAATGTCGTGGGCGAGTACCTGTGCTCCCATGGCCTGAAGCATCCGAACCACGGCGCTCCCGATGCGCCCGGTGCCCAGAACGCCGATGGTCACGTCTTCCAAATCGCGGCCCACGAAGGGTGCGCGGGTCCATGAGTCCGTGTGCAGCCTTTGGTTGGCTTCTGGAATTCGGCGAAGGAGGCTCAAAACAAACGCAATGGCCAATCTGGCTACGGAATTCGTGGCATAGCCTTCGAGGTGGTACGCTTGGATTTCGTGCGCGCGAAGCGCCTCCAGGGGCAGGTGGTCGAAGCCGTCGCTGCGCGTAATGACTGCTTCCAGATTCGGCGCCTCTGCCAGATTGGACACATCGATGTGGTCATGGATGGTCACTGCCCAAACGCGAGCATCCGGCGGCGGGTTGGCTCCCGGAATCCCTTCCGTTGTGGCCGTGGCGCCCGGGAGCAGCCGTGCCACGAGCTTGGCGTCGTGCTTCGGCACCGAACAAAGCCACAATCCGCGCCCATCCATGCAAAGGCCAAAGGACGGGTCATGATAGTCCAACCCTTCCGCCCATGTCCAAAATCAGACATAAATGACCGACCTTGGCGACTCAGTGGCACAGGAGTTATGATGGATGCGGCGACGTAGGGGAGACAGATGGCCAAGGCCAGCATCATCGGCGCCCGTGGATACCTCGGGCGAGAACTCATCCGCATCCTCCTCGACCACCCCAACGTGGACACCATCGTCCCAGCCAGCCGCAGCAACGCCGGCACCTTGGTAGGCGACGAAATTCCCAGCCTCGGGCACGTCCGGACCCTGAAATTCGTAGACCACGACCATCAAGACGTACTCGACAGCGACATCGTGTTCCTCGCCACCCCTGCCGGGGAAGCCGCAGCGTTCGCCGCCCGCCACAGAGAGGCCGGCGCCACCGTGGTCGACCTTAGCCGCGACCACCGCCTCCAAGCCCTGCGCGGCGAAGCGCCCTGGACCTACGGCTGGGCCGACATCGCCCCCGTGGCCAAAGGCGCCACACACATCGCCAACCCCGGTTGCTACCCCACCGCCTCCATGCTCGCCCTCGCACCCGCCCTCAAAGCTGGCCTCGTCGGCCCCGGCGCCATCATCGTCGACGGCAAAAGCGGCGTCAGCGGCGCCGGCGTCAACCCCCAACCACACCTCCACTACCCCGAGATGAACGAATCCGTGACCGCCTACAAAGTCCTAGGACACGACCACACACACGAAATCCGCGCCGCATCCACCAAGATCGCCGGAACCGACCGCCCCGTGCGCTTCACGCCCCACCTCGTGCCTCAAACACGGGGCCTGCTTGCCACAGTCTACGCGCCCGCCACCTCCGGCACCACGGCCGAGCGCCTGAAGGAAACCTACGCCTCTGCCTACGCCGACAGCGCCTTCGTGCGCATGGCCGGAGAAGCCAACACGGGCCACGTTCGCGGCAGCAACCACGCCGTCGTCGCCGTAGACCACGATCCCGAAACCGGCCTCATCATTGCCCGTGGCGCCATTGACAACCTCCTCAAAGGCGGAAGCGGAATCGCCGTCCAAAACATGAACAGTGCCAAGGGCTGGAAATCCAATCTAGGACTCGGAGGTGGTGCCGCATGAGCCCCCACCTCGCAGCCTCCCACGGCCTCCTTGCCGTCCCCGGCATCCGCGCCATGGGTGTCCGCGCCGGCCTCAAAAAGGACCGCCCCGACGTGGCCGTCATCGCAAGCTCCGGACTCAACACCACCGCCGCTGCCGTCTTCACCCAGAACGCTTTCGCCGCCGCGCCCGTGCACGTCAGCCGCCAACACGTGGCCGACGGCGACATCCGCGCCATTGTTGTGAACTCCGGCAACGCCAATGCCTGCACCGGCCGACAAGGCCTACGAGACGCATTGCGCATGGCCAAAGTCACCGCCGACGAACTCGGCATCAAACCAGAACAAGTTCTCGTCTGCAGCACCGGCCGCATCGGCATCCCCCTGCCCATCCACAAGGTCGAAGTCGGCATCCTCGACTGCATCGCACGCCTCGACGACGCCGTCGGCAGTGAAGTCGCCAACGCCATCCTCACCACCGACAACGGCCCCAAGGAAGCCAGCCGAAAATTCATGGTCGGCGACCTCGAATACACCCTGGCAGGCATCTGCAAAGGCGCTGGGATGATCCACCCCAACATGGCAACGATGCTCGCCTTCCTCGTCACAGACGCCACGATACCCGCCCCCGCCCTCCGCCAGGCGCTTGCCCACGCAGCCGACCGCAGCTTCAACCAAATCAGCGTCGACGGGGACGAAAGCACCAACGACACCGCCGCGTTCCTCGCCACCGGCGTCCACAAAGGCCCCGAACTCAACCCCAAACACCCCGACTGGCAAGGATTCCTAGACACAGTCACCGGCCTCTGCCAAGACCTCGCAAAGCAAATCGCCGCCGACGGAGAAGGAGCCACCAAACTCATCCACATCACCGTCGAAGGCGCACCCTCGGACCGCGAAGCACGCATCGTCGCCCGCGCCATCGGCAGCAGCAGCCTCGTCAAATCCGCCATCCACGGCAGCGACCCCAACTGGGGCCGCATCGTCAGCGCCATGGGCCAAAGCCGTGTGCCCCTGACGCCCGCAAACGTCGACGTAGCGCTTGGCGACCTTGTCCACTCCGTCCCCGTGCTCGAATCCGGCGAACCCGTACCCGACGGAGCCCTCGAAGCCGCCCGCGCCCGCATGCAAGGAAGCGACGTAGCCATCCGCGTCCACATGCACGGCGGCACCGGCACCGGACAAGCCTGGGGCTGCGACCTCACCGAAGACTACGTCGTCTTCAACTCCGCCTACACGACGTGAAACCCATGACAACCCTACTCAAACTCGGAGGAGCTGTCTGCACAGCTCCCGCAACCCTCGACGAACTCGCAGACGCCTGGATCAAACGCGCCAGACCCACCACCACATGGATCGTAGTGCACGGAGGCGGACCCCAACTCGACGCAGCACTCATCGCCGTCGACGGCCCGCCCGTCAAGGTTGACGGCTTGCGCATCACGTCCGAAAAGGCCGCCGGCATCGTCCAGCAGGTGCTCGACAACATCGGGCGCGAAATGACCACGGGACTGGCCGCGCGCGGCGTACCCGTACAGCACATCGCCAGCACTCAAAAGCGCCTGCACGCCGTCATCAAAGACAGCCGCATTCCCCTCGGCCGCGTCGGATCCGCCACGCACTTTGACACCAAGGACTTGCCCAACGGCATCCTCGTCGTCAGCCCCGTGGGTTTCGACGCCATGGGCCCCCTCAACGTCAACGCAGATGAAGCCGCCCTCGCCGTGGCCCGCTCGCTCGGCGTTGACCGGCTGGTATTGGCCACTGACGTGCCGCATGTGCGCGACGCAGAAGGCAAACCAGTCGCAACCACAGACGTAGCCGGCGTGCATAAATTGCTTTCCAGCGGAGCAGCCAACGGAGGCATGGTGCCCAAACTCCACAACGCGCTCCAAGCCGTCGAATCAGGCGTCTACGAAGCGATTATCGGAACGCTCGCCGCTGCATGGGATGGGTCCGGAACCCACATTTTCGCCGCCACCCCCACCCCCAAGGTGCACGCATGAGCCTTGGCTGGAACGACGTCATGGCCCCCAACTACGGCACACCCGCCATTACGCTTGCACGCGGCCAAGGCGCTATTGTCTGGGACGACAACGGCCGCAGCTACACCGACCTTCTCGCAGGCATCGCCGTCAACATCCTAGGCCACGCCCATCCCGCCATCGTCGATGCTGTCCAAAACCAAATCGCAACACTCGGCCACATCAGCAACCTCTACGCTTCCGGGCCTGCCGTGACCCTTGCGGGTCGGCTCCAAGCCCTCTCGGGGGGCCACAAATCCATCCTTGTCAACTCCGGCACGGAAGCCAATGAAGCCGCCCTCAAAGCGATCCGCCGCCGCGCCCACGACCAAGGACGCACCAACGGCGTCGTCTTGGCGTTCCACAACAGCTTCCACGGCCGCACCCTCGGAGCCTTGGCACTGACAGGGCAACCGAAGTACCAACTGGGCTTCGGACCGCTCCCAGGCAACGTCCTCCACGTCCCCTTCAACGACCCCGGCGCCCTCGAAGCAGCATTCGAAGCCCACGATGTCATCGGCGTCTTCATGGAATCCGTGCAAGGAGAAGGCGGCGTCGTGCCCATGACGCAAGCCACCGCAGACACCCTCGGTCGCCTCTGCGCCCAACACGACGCCATGCTCGCCGTGGACGAAGTACAAACCGGCGTCGGACGCACGGGCCGATTCTTTGCCTTCGAACACTTGGGCCTCAAACCCGACATCATCACCCTCGCCAAAGGACTCGGCGGAGGAATGCCCCTCGGCGCCTGCCTGTTGTCGCCTACACTAGCCACCACTCTTGGTCCCGGCACCCACGGCACCACATTCGGCGGCAACCCCGTCGCAGCCGCCGCAGCCCTCTCAGTGCTCGACGTGGTCCAATCCGAAGAGCTCGTGCGCCAATCGGCACGCCTAGGCGGCCTCTGGGGCGACGCACTGGACGACGCGGGCCTCGCCCACCGTGGACTCGGGCTCTTGCAAGGTGTTCCCGGGCTCGACGCGGCAAAGGTGCGCTCTGCCATGGCTGACGCCGGTTTCCTCGTAGGAATGGCCGGGCCGAACGTAGTGCGCGTAACGCCGCCACTCATCATCTCGGAAGAATCGCTGCTTTCCGCCGTGGCTCCCCTGGCAGCCGCCGCCTCGGCCGGCTCGCTCGTTTCCGCTACGGCCGGATGAGGTGGTTCAAGACCTCAAAAGCCGCAAACAAATCCGCCTCGTCCAACACGAACATGTTGTCCTTGTGGCAGCTGACCACCTCGACGAAATTGATGCCCTGGCTCGCGAGGCTGCTGGCAATGAATGCCAAAATGCCCGGCACCTCTTCGACCACTTCGGGTGTCCGCAGGTTCACCTCCACGAGGCCTCCCTGCTCCTTGAGAATGTCTTCCGGCTCCAGCATCGCCTCCAACTCCTTGCTCAATGCCTCGTCGGCAATGAGCGTCACCGCCTCCGAGCCATGCAGCAAATGGACCTGGTTGCTCTGGCCTTGCATTTTGGGTAGAGCCTTTTCGAGGCGCGCAAACAGCTTCCACGATGGCCGAAGCGTCCACACCGCCACGCGGGTTCGAACCTCCAACTTCGACTTATCCAAGACCCGGCGAATCGCATCCTGGTACCCCGACGAATCCGCCGTCCCCGAATAGCGCCGACACGCCACCAAAATTGCTTCTTCCTGCTTCAATCCCGTTTCGTCCTGGATGCGTCGACTCAGAGCGCTCAAGTTCACGATGCCCATGGACAATGCGTCTCGGACGACGGGGCGCCGGTCAATGTAGGCGCGAACCGTTCCGGCGACACTGGACTTCTGCACAACTGGGCGTGCCATCGATTTCGGCAGCAGCTTTTCCCCCTTAAAATGTCGCAAATCGGACACAAGTGTCCAGGTCCGACCGAGTTCGGCCGATGCCCTTTCGTTCGGCACCTGCTCATGGACATTTCGTGCCCAACCACATCGTCCTCGCATACAGCGGCGGTCTCGACACAAGCGTCGCCGTCCACTGGCTCAAGCACCACCACGGAGCCAAAGTCACCGCCGTACTGATGGATCTTGGCCAACCCATTCCAAGCCTTGAGGACGCACGCCAGCGGGCCCTCTCCAACGGCGCCGAAGACTGCATCATCGTAGACGCCAAACAAGAACTCGCAGAACGCTTCCTCGCCCCCGCGATCCACGCCAACGCCCTCTACGAAGGCGCCTACCCCCTGGCCACCGCGCTGGGACGCCCCCTCATCGCCGAAAAACTGGTCAGCGTCGCACTCGCCCTCGACGCCGACGCCGTCAGCCACGGCTGCACCGGCAAAGGCAACGACCAAGTCCGCATCGAAGCCGCCGTACGCGCCCTCGCACCCCACCTGGAAGTGCTCGCCCCGCAACGCACCCACCCCATGACCCGCGACGAAGTGCTACGCTACGCCGCCACCCACGACCTCGCCCTGCCACCCATCAAAAACAGCCCCTACAGCGTCGACGAAAACCTCTGGGGCCGCAGCGTCGAAGGCCACGACATCGAAGACCCCGCAAGCGCCGTGCCCGAGGACGCCTACACCTGGACCACCAACCCCCACACCGCCCCCCAGACACCCCAGACCTTCACCCTGACCTTCGAGCACGGCCTGCCCGTCGCCCTCAACGGCCACGAAATGCCCCTGCACGAACTCATCGCACAACTCAACCCAATCGCAGGAGCCCACGGTGTTGGCCGCATCGACCACGTCGAAAACCGCCTCGTCGGCATCAAAACCCGCGAGGTCTACGAAGCCCCCGCCGCCATCGCCATCATGGCCGCCAAGCACTCACTCGAAACCCTCTGCCTCACCCGCGACGAATCCCAAATCAAGACCCAACTCGAGCAAAAATTCAGCGAAATGGTCTACGACGGCAAATTCTTCCACCCCGCCATGACCGCCATGCAGGCGTTCTTTGCCCAAGTGCACAGCGTCACCAACGGCAGCGTCACCCTCCAGGCCTACAAAGGAAGCCTCACCATCATCAGCCGCAGCAGCAACGACTCCCTCCTGGACCCCGGCCTATCCACGTACGCCGACGGCGACCAATTCCACCACCAAAGCAGCACCGGCTTCATCGACATCTGGACCCTCCCCCTCGCGGTGCTCGCCCGCAAACGCGGCGCCCCCGTCGACATCAAGCCCATCAAGGCCCAAGCCAAACCCCCGGTGAGCAAGTGAGCACCCCCGTCTGGAGCGCCCGCACCGGCACCAACCACATCTCCGGCATCAGCGGCGGCGCCTTCTCCGCGTACGGCGAAAGCACCACCGAAGACGCAGGATTCGTCAGCGTCGACGCCCAAGGCAGCATCGCCCACGTCATGGGCCTCCACCACGCAGGCCTCCTCGACGCAAGCGACGCCGCCGCCCTCATCCAAGGCCTCCAAGAACTCGCCCAAGGCCACGCCAACGGCGCCTGGAGCCTCGACCCCGCCCTCGAAGACGTCCACATGAACCTCGAAGCGGCCCTCACCGAAGCCCTCGGAGAAACCGGCAAACGCCTCCACACAGGCCGCAGCCGCAACGACCAGGTCGCCACCTGCCTCGTCCTGCACGCCCGCGCCGGACTCGCAACCCTCGCCGGACTCGCCCACCAAGTCTCCAGCGCCCTCCTGGACCTCGCCGCCGCCCACATCGAGACTCCATGGGTCGCCCGCACCCACGCACAACCCGCACAACCCGCCACCCTAGGCTTCCTGCTGCACGCCCACGCCACGCGCTTCTCAGACCTAGCAGCAACGGCACTCCAATCATTCGAAGCCATCAACGAGAGCCCCCTCGGTTGCGGCGCCGTCGCCGGCAGCACCCTGCCCCTGGACCCCGCCTTTACTGCCGGCCTCATGGGCCTCAAACCCCCCCGCAACGCCATCCTCGCAACCGGCAGCCGCCCCACCGTCGTCGCAGCCACCAACACCGCAGCCGCCGTCGGACTCGCCACCGCAAGCCTCGCCCAGGACCTCATGGACCTCTTTGGCCAGAAATTCCTCCTGCTTGCCCCCGGACACACCACCGGCAGCAGCCTCATGCCCCAGAAGCGCAACCCCGACGCACTAGAACTCCTGCGCGGCACCGGCAAAGCCCTCACGCAAGCCCCCGCACAAGCCATGGGCCTCATCGCCGGACTCGGACTCGGCTACCAACGCGACCTGCAAGCCACCAAACCCCTACAAGCCCAAGCACTCACCAGCGCCACCGAGACCCTCACCGTCCTCTTGGAAGTCGTAAACGGCGCCCACTTCGACGTAGACCGCCTCACCACAAGCCTCGACGCCCCCGGCATCACCGCCACCGACATGGCCGAAGCACTCGTGGCCCACGGCAAACCATTCCGCGACGCCTACAACGCACTCGCCCAAACCTTCCTCTCCGTCGAACACGGCGTGCCCCTCGCCAACGCGCTGGCCCAATCAGGCCTGGCGCCGGCAGAAGTCCAAATCGCCCTCGAAGCCGCAACCCCAGACCCCGCCCGCCGCACCACCCTCGCAGGCCCAGCTCCCGTGCGCGTCCAAGAAGCAATCGCCGGACTGCAAAACGTCCTCGCCGTCCAAGCCGCACCCCTCGCCGTCGCCCTCGACGCCGTCACCATCCCCGAGAGCCTGCTCCTGGCACCGCCCAACACCCTTCTTGGACCGGTGGTCGCTTGACCCTCTCGCGCCGCACCGCCGCCGGGCTCCAAACCCTCCCACCCCGGCCCCAACACGTCCTCGGCATGGGAGACCTCGAAGGCCACGTCCACGCCATCCTCGAAACCGCCCACAAACTCAAAGCCCAATCCGCCGCCGGAAACCTCCCCAAACTCCTGGCAGGCAAAACCGTGCTCGTCATCTTTGAACGCAACAGCACCCGCACCCGTGTCAGCTTCGAAGTGGGCATCCAAAAACTCGGAGGCATCGTCAGCATCCTCGACGCCGCCACCAGCCAACTTGGCCGCGGCGAAAGCATCGAAGACACAGCCCAAGTGCTAAGCCGCTACGCCGACGCTATCGTCTACCGCGCAAGCAGCCACGACAACGCCACCGAAATGGCACGCCACGCCACCATCCCCGTCGTCAGCGCACTCACCGACCTCGAACACCCCTGCCAAATCCTCGCCGACTGGATGACCCTCGAAGAACACCTCGGCCCCCTATCGGGCAAGACGTTCACCTACATCGGCGACGGCAACAACATGTGCCACAGCTACCTCCTCGGCGCCCCCCTCGTCGGCATGGATGTGCGCATCGCCTGCCCCGCCGGCTACGGACCCAAATGGAGCGTCGTCGAACAAGCCGAAGCCCTCGCCACCCGCGCCGGCACCGACGTCCTGCTGACCCAAGACCCCACGGAAGCCGTCCAAGGCAGCCACGCCATCGCCACCGACACCTGGATCAGCATGGGCAACGAAGCCGAAGAAAAACAACGCCTCGCCGACTTTGCAGGCTTCTGCGTCGACGACGCACTCATGGAGCAAGCAGCGCCCGGCAGCAAGTTCCTGCACTGCCTCCCCGGCCACTGGGGCCACGAAGCCACCCACGAACTCGCCCACGGCCCCCGCAGCGTCATCTACGACCAAGCCGAAAATCGCATGTGGGCACAAATGGCGCTGCTGGTGCACCTGCTAGGCTAGACGCGCCTGGCCTCAGGCAGGGCCGGCATGACGATCAGGTCCTGCTCGAAGCTGTCGGCGGAGGGCGCGGCCAGCACGTGCCAACACACAATCGAAGCCACGGCCCCGATCAGGACAAGAGGCAACGAGAACCGATACAGCATGCTCTCTATGGCACTGCCGTGGGGTCGAACGAATTCCATCAGGAATGCCGACGCCAGCATAACGGCACCTGCGGCCGTGACCCGACCATAGATGAGAGCGGCTTGGGCCCAGCGACGCTTTCTGGCTTCGGTGAAGAACGCCGGAGCCAAGATCGTGGTCCCTTCGTCCGTGACCCAACCATAGAAGCGAGCTGCTTGGGTCCAGCGATGCTGTCCACGCCGAGCATGGCCTTCACCGATCGCTGCGAACATCGTGCCCAGGCTGAGCGCGGCAAGGATCGAGGCGACGCCCATCCACGTCATATCACCCCCCAAGACAATCCAGAACCCTAGGCCGACGAGGGCCGCAAAGGCCGGAGCAGCAAACCCTCCGACGAGAAACGCGATGCTTTGTTTGGAGGCACGCCAAGCCCCGATGGCCACCAGGACCGTGCCCACTCCAAGGGGAACCAAGGCCAAGACGAATGCAAGTGGGGAAAGAATCATCAGTGTGGCGCCCCAAGCGATGCGGCGCAATCCCGATCCCATGCCGGGCGAAACCTTGTAGGGTTCATAATCGACACCAAGGCCCAAGGGGGACGGACGTGCCTGGCAACACTCTTAGCACGCCGCAACGTCGTCCGCGTCGTGGAGGTGCGTGACCTGGGTGTCATGGACTACGGGTCGTGCTTGGAGCTCCAGCGGCACCTCTTGGCCCAAGTCCAAGCAGGCACCGCCCCCGACACCATCCTCGTCGTCGAACACCCGTTCGTTGCTACCCTAGGCCGCCGCGGCGAGCCCAGCGATGTGTTCGATCCAAGCTTGCCCGTGTACACCATCGAGCGCGGCGGCAAAGCGACCCTCCACGGCCCCGGCCAACTTGTCATCTACCCCATCGTGCACCTTGGGGAAGGCAACCGCGACGTGCGCGCCTGGGTGCGACACCTGGAAGGGTTCCTGCATGCAATGCTTGGTGAATTTGGCATCCAAACGCACACCCGCGAGGACCTGCCGGGAGTCTGGACCGATGCGAGCCAAAAGAAAATCGCCAGCATCGGCATCGCCGTGCAGCGCTGGGTCAGCTTCCACGGAATCGCCGTGAATGTGACGCTGGCGCCCAAGGAGTTTGAGCGGTTGGATCCTTGTGGGTTAGGGGCGGCGGTGATGACCAATATGGAGCTGGAAGGAGCAGGGGTCGGGATGGAGGCCGTGAAGAACTGGGTGCTGGAGCAAGCCGAGGAGCACTTTGAAGGGTTTGCAAAGACGTGAACCATTTTCGTTGAAGCGCGAAATCGCGATTGATTGCGACTACGGCACAAAGACGAGAGGGTTCCTACAGCCCCATGGCGAACGGGCCCCGGAATGAGGGGTGGCATACCGCTCAGAGCCTCAGAACTACGCCACAAGCGTCACAGGCATCCCCGGCGCGCTGTGCGTCGACAAGCCGGGCCCAGGGGGCTGTAGGAAGCCAGAAACCTCTGCCGTCCCCGCCCCAAACTGCCAATGCGTATGCTCGCTGATGTGCAGATCCAACCTACCCACCACCTCGCGGTCCTCAACCACGAACAGCGGCAACATCTCCTGTGGCGTCGCGGCGGCCAAGCGGGGGGAAGTGCCCTCCACGGTTACACTGAAGCCCAGTGCCTGCGCGGACATCGAGGACGACATTGTCGCGGCCGTGCCCACGAGAATCGGCTCCTGGACCACGTCTCCTGCCAGAAACGGGATGCCTGCCAACGCAAACCACTGCTCCAACAAGGCCCCCTTGACTACGGGAGCGCCGGCAACTGCGTGGTACGTGGCATTTGCAACCCGTTCATCCTGGGGCGGAACGGCAGGAAACCAGGGCACCAAGAACGAGACCTGTGGTTCCTCGCAAAAGAACGCCACAAACAAGAGCGTCGCCGACGCCCCCGTAGGGTCTGCATCAGCATAAACATCGGGCGGCAGAGGAGGCATCAGCCCAAAACCATCCGGGACGTAGGGTGCGGCTTGGGCCGCCGTCACCGGAAAAATCCCAATTTGCTCGCGGCAATCCGACAACATCAGCGGCTCCAGCGGGGCAGGCGTAGGTGCGCCAGGCTCTGTATCCATGCCACCCACGTCGCTAGAAGGAGACAAGCATCCGGCTAGCAGCGGCGGGAGCAACAAGGCGAGGACGACCCATCGAGTGGCCATGAGCAACCCCGATGGTTGGGCGGGCATGATGAGCCTATCCTCTCTGGGGTGCCGGGCAAAGGAATCGGTTCATTCCTCCTGCCGAGGCCACTGTCAGGCGTTTCGGATGATCAGCATGAGAAGCACGACCTCCACCCCAGCACCATACCAATAGGGAAGCGGCCACTCCTCTCCAATCACGTTTACAAGCGAATACGGGACATACAGCGCGGCCACAACGAGGTTTGCCCAGCGATTGATGTTCGCCGGCATGACCACAGAGAGAAAAATCATCAAGGCCGGAATTGACACGGTTACGAGCCCCGCTAACACAAATCCTTGGGTGATTTCAAAAACGAATACTCTGCCATCCATCAGGTCTTCGAGCACGCCTGGCATATAGAGATGGAAATAGTCAACATGGATGTACAGAAGCATAAATGACGCTCAAGCGGCCGCCAACTTTTGCTTCACATTGACCTTGACATCCTCTAACGCCGCTTGGCGGACTTTCATGACTTGTGCCCTGCAGCTTGAAAGTATAAACCTGGCGCCAAAGGTCAACCGCCGGCCGAAAGGCAGCGCAGACAAGTGCCTAATTCGGAGGCCGTGGTCATCGTGTCGGATTTCTGTTGGGGGCTTGGTTTCGTCCGATGAACTGTGTGCGGCGGGCTGCGTGGGTAGCAAGGAGTGGTTTGGGTGGATTGTTATCCTGAGGACGGCCTGCAAATGTGCGTCTCCGAAGCGCGACTATTCGCCCCCCCCCGGTACAGGTCGGAAGTGTCATTTCCTCCACGGGTAAGATCCAGAAGGTGTCTTTGTTCATACGGAAGATGCTGTGGTCTACCAGAAAATAGTCGCCAGGAACTTCCTCTTCAATCGCAACGATGGGCGGCCTGCCGCCGGGAATGGGGGTGGTTTGGACGTTCTCATGCGACGTGCTCTCCAGGCCCCCTTACTTCCAAACACGGTCGAAGATTTCCCCATTGATGTTGAAGCTACTGAAGAGATTGGGACCGCCGTTTCCGACGAAGATGCGCACGGTGTCGCCGACCTCCGCTCGCCCCCCTCCGGCATGGTTATCGATTGCGTGGGGACTCCTCCTGCGTGAAGCGGCACCCGGCGTTTCAAGACCTCAGCCGCGACCACTTCACGGCGCTCCTGGCTTGCCTAAACGTCCGACGCGCCACCGAGGGACATCCATCCGCTCCAACACCAGAGGCGGCAATCGCTCAGTTCGGGCAACTTTGGCGCAATGAACTAACACATCATTTCGACGAAGAAGACGCCAACATTCAACCCGTCCTAGCTGCGAAAAAAGCCCACACCCAACTGGCTACACTACGCCTTGATCACAAGGAGATTCGGGCCGCCATGGAAGCGCTCCACGCCAAAGATCCGGCCCCCACTTGGGCTGTAGCTGCAGAACGCCTACGCGCCCACATCCGGTGGGAAGAAGACGTACTATTCCCTTGGATGCAGGACCACCTCACCGATGAGGAATTGGAACGCATGTTGGCAGCCAGCATCGCCTTTCGCACCAAAGTTCGAGGGCCAGATTCGGTGAAACCACCAAGGCCCTAGTCCAAGGGATACGATTCGAGCTCCTAGAACCGCTAGGGCTCTGGCGTGGTGGACGGGCAACTCTGGACGGTGGCAGGATCCTGGTTGAACTGACCCGCCGTGAGCGGGGCGAGTGGTCGCGTTGAGCGATTTGTTGGGCGAAATTCGATGATTCATTGAATCCACATGGGCCGTCGCGCGACAGAGGTGTCTGGCCTGAGGCAAGCAAGAAAACACACTCTGTCTTTGGCCTATGTCGAGTGGCGGGGCACTATGTCATCAGTGTCAGTTGGCTTCTTCGGATTTCGCGCATCCTCAACAATGTCTCTCGGAGTTCAACCACGCGCGCCGCGTCGCCACCGATGATGAGTACGTCCATGCAGGTCTCCGGTTCGCAATGCGTGTGCATCAAGCTCAGGACCACGTCATGGAAAGCATGGCGCACGTCTGAGATTTTGAAACTATGTTCGTGCGCGTAGGTCATTGTGATCGACCCATGCACGTGGCCCTCGGTGGCGCTGTGTTGGCGTTGCAGCAATTCTCGAATGGCGGCCCGCATGAATTCGCTGCGTCCCTGGTAACGTCCCTGGTCGATGGCGGCGTCCATTTCGGCGGCCAGTTCGCTCGGGATGCTCATGCTGACAATGCCCATGTTCATACGCGAAAACAGCCAATGTTATTAACAAATCGCAAAAGGCTATGAACCAATTGGGGTGGCCACCGCGCATGAAACAGTTCACCCCTCTGCTCTTCGCAGTGCTCATGCTCTCAGGATGCGTCGGAAACGTGGAGCGCGCCGACTTGGTCGTCGCCAGTTACCCAGCCTACTTCGTCGCTTCCAACCTCGCCGGCGAGGACCTAAGCATCGCCGACCTAAATGGGGGCGCCCTGCACGGCTTCGAGGCCAGCGCACGCGATCTCGACCAACTGCGAACCTCCAGCCACCTCGTACTTTGGGACGAGGGCCTCGAATCATGGGCGCACCGCGCCGAAGCCGCTCTCGGCTCCTCCGCGCCAAAAGTCATCGAGATTACCGCATTGCCGGCAGGGGATGATCACCTGGAAGGCGGGGAAGAGGGCCATGGTGCCGGGCATGACCATGGAAAACTCGACCACGACCCCCATACCTGGAACGACCCCCTCGCCATGCGGGCCAGTGTCCAGGTACTCGAGGCCTACCTCATCGAGGCCTACCCCGAGTTCGCAGACAACATCGAAACGCGCGCGACGGACCTCAAGCAGCGCCTCGCCGAACTGCACGAGGCCTATGCATCTTCCCTGTCCGATTGCGCCCGTGACACGGTCGTCACGAACCACGAAGCCTACAACTACATGGCCCAGCGCTACGATTTCCACATATTCGCCCTCCACGGCATCGAACCCGGGTCCGAACCGTCCCCCAAGACCGTGGACGAAGCCATCCAGAAGATCAAGGATCTCAAAATCCCTGTCATCTTCATCGAAGAGGGCACCGATTCTGGTGCCTTGAAGGCAATCCGTGACGAGACCGGCGTCCAAGTTCGCGTTCTCATCACCAGCGAGACCCGACCAGCAACCGGCGACTACATTGACTCGCAGAATCGCAACCTGGATGAACTTCGATTCGCGTTGGGCTGCGCTTGAGCATCCACGCGACGGATCTCTGCGTCCACTACGGCGACTATTGCGCATTGCATCACATCGACTTCCAAGCCGAAGCGGGAGAGTTCATCGGCGTCGTCGGCCCCAACGGTGGTGGCAAGACGACGCTCATGCGTGCCCTCTTGGGCCTGCTGCGCTCTGCGCATGGCGAGCTCCGCGTCGACGGGCACGTCGCCTACGTC
This sequence comes from Thermoplasmatota archaeon, assembly GCA_041601615.1. Taxonomy (GTDB): domain Archaea; phylum Thermoplasmatota; class E2; order JACPAO01; family JAHFTW01; genus JANQNI01. The sequence goes on from JBFIHX010000001.1 coordinate 52,244, forward strand.
GCCCAAGACGCCGTTCATATGGATCCCAACATTCCGGTATCAGTCATGGAATTCGCAAACCTCGGCCGCCTGGACCGACGGTTCTGGCGCCGACCTTCGCAGGAAGACCGCGCCCGCATCCAGGAAGCCCTCGAAGAAACAGGCGTCTGGAACCTACGGGCGCGGCGCCTCTCAGCACTCAGTGGCGGCCAACGCCAACGCGTTCACCTCGCCCAGGCCTTATGCCAAGACGCGAAGGTCCTGTTGCTGGACGAACCCACGACCGGCGTCGACCCCAAGAGCCGCCAAGAGCTTTACCAACTTCTGCGGCACTTGAGCCATGACCACGGGATCACCATCATCATGGTCAGCCACGATACCGAAAGTCTCGCCGACATTGCCGATCGGATCATCGTAGTGGACAAGACCAAGCGATTCGACGGCAACGGCCAGGCATACCGGGAGTGGTCTCGAACAGCACTTGAGCTCCCGGTTGACAACCCGTTCGGCGCGCACGAGGTACCATGAGCTTCGACCTGTTCCTGACGGAGCCCTACTTTCAGCGCGTCCTTGCGACGGCCTTGGTCGTCGCGGCCACCTCTGCAGTCATCGGCGTATTCCTCGTCCAACGTGGCATGGCCTTGTTCGGCGATGGCATCGCGCACATGTCCTTTGCTGGCATCGCGCTTGGCTTCGTTGCGGGGTGGATGCCCTTGGGAGCCGCCATCGCCGTGGCCAGCCTCGGCGCCCTCGCCGTCCAAGAATTACAGCGCCGCAATTGGGCCCGCTCCGATGCAGCCCTTGGCATTGTCTACACATCCTGCCTCGCCTTGGGTGTCGTCTTGGTCAGCAGCCAAGGATCGGTCCCGGTGGACGTCGAGTCGTATCTATTTGGCAACCTGCTTCTGGCGGGCGAACGAGAATTCACTCTAGCCGCAATCATAGCAGTGATTGTCGCCGGCACAGTCACGTTGCTGTGGAGGCCGTTCGTGCTGCTGTCGTTTGGCGAGGAACGTGCCAAGGTGCAGGGCTTGCCCGCAAAGGGCCTCAACACAATCTTCACGATTCTTACAGCCCTCGCCGTCGTCGCGTCTGTACGCGTCGTCGGTGTGCTGCTTGTCAGCGGCTTGCTCATCATTCCAGCGTCCGCCGCCAGTCGTCTAGCCCGCAGTATGCGCCAAGCGGTCCTTCTGAGCATTGCGTTCGCGTTGGGTGCGGTCGTCTTTGGCTTGGCAATCAGTGCCGAGTTCTCATTGGCGAGCGGGGCGACCATTGCGCTCACCGCCGCCGCCATCTTCGTGGCAACGGGATTTGCGCCCGGACGCAGGTGATCTTTCGCCACCGGAGCCCGAACGTCGAATGGGGCCGGTTTGCCTCATCTCAACGCGTGCGATTTTGGCGAGGCCGCCCTAACACTCGAGCTGACCCGTCGCCAGCGAAGCGAGCTTGCGACCTCAGGAAGTGGTCGGGTCGAGTGGCTTGTTAGACAGCGCGTTTTACTCTCGTTTGCTGCTGGGTCAGCAACCAAGCGATGCGGCGGTGCGAAGCGAAATGATGAATCACAATTCCACTCGCGAACAGGAGGCTAGCAACGCTCCACCCCGCGAGGATGAAGCCGCCAAGTCCCGCCACAAAGACGACGATCTCAATGGCAAGGCGAGTCGCGCCCCCTACCTCCACAGGTGCATGCCCCTTGGAGCTTGGATCTTCGGGGACGCGAAAAATCACCCACGCGACCACGCCCACGGTGGGCAACCCGGCCGCCAACAGAAGGCGTGCCCATCCTGAGGTTGCCTGCAAACCAATTAGCGTGAGGCCGACGATTGCGGCAAGCTCGAGAGTAAACCGAAGAGCAAGGTTCGCGGGGTTCATGTGTGGTACTGCGGGGGGCATTCTCCAACCACAGTCAATGGAAGGCGGTGCCACGCTTAGCGCTGCCTAACGGTCGAACTGACCCGCTCCGGAGCGAAGCGGAGGAGTCGGGTTGAGTGACTTGTTAGCTGGTCAAGATTGAAGCCCGATGCGGCCGGAACCGCAAGTTAGGTCAACCACGATGGCAATCGCGGTGATTGCAAACACGCCGAGAACTGCTTGCCACATCTTGTAGGAACTGAAATGATACCATCGGCGCAGCTCAGGGTATTCCGTATCATTGCGTCCGGCTGTCGCATGAATAACGGCGAGGCCATTGGCTGCGTCCTTCTCGAAAGCCTCCAAATGCTTGCCGGCGATAACTTCGTGCAGCCGGTGTTTCGCCATCAACTGCATGGACGCCAGGGCGACCAGGAAGGACAGGAGCGCGGCCACCAGTCGTGGGCCGCGTGAAATATCCGCTCCGAGCAATATCGAAAACAAGAATGCTTGAGCGGTTAGGCTCAACACAGGAGTCTGCCACAACAGCGTATCAAGGCTTGTGCGGCGATCCGCCAGTACGGCGTATTGGCGTTTATCGATGGACACAGATTGTGAGGGGCGCCATAGTTCTTGAACCCAGCTAACTTGGTATTATCCCGCCTCCTTGGTATTATCCCGCCTCCTTGGTATTATCCCGCCTCCTTGGTATTATCCCGCCTCCTTGGTATTATCCCGCCTCCTTGGTATTATCCCGCATCAGCCCCTTCTTAGTATCGTCCATTCCCATTTTTTTAGCACCGACCAGCGGACATGTCCAAAACTTGCCGAGGCCACATACAAGAAAAATATTTGCGTAGTCTGGCATATCGCAAATATTAACATGTAACTAAAACTTGCCAGGCGCCACTGGACATGTCCGCCCCACACCCCCCAGTTTCCCACCCCCCATCCAAATTCATCAAGTAACGCATTACCCAAAATATTCAATAGAACCCACACCCCGCCAATAAAGCCGCCTCCAAACCCACCCCGTTCAAATCACGCCCACCCCAGTCCACCCATAGATGCGAACGCGCGTAGCCCTCTACACCCGCGTCAGCACGGAAGACCAAGCCAAAGAGGGATTCAGCCTCGACGCGCAGCTGGATCGGCTCCAGAAGTACGCCGCGGCGCAAGACTGGGACATCGTCGACGCGTACGTGGACGAGGGCCAGAGCGGGCGCACCACGAAGCGCCCCGAATACCAACGGATGCTTGCGGACCGCGAGCGTTGGGACACAATCCTTGTTCTGAAGATGGACCGCATCCACCGCAACAGCCGCAACTTCATGGGCATGATGGACGCCCTGACGCGGGAGAACAAGGGATTTGCTAGCGTCACAGAGAGCCTGGACACCAGCACCGCCATGGGACGCTTCGTCATGGACATCATCCAACGCATCGCACAACTGGAGTCGGAGCAAATCGGCGAGCGCGTGTTTGTTGGCATGGAGCAGAAAGCCAAAACCTCCGGTGGCAGTCTCGGCAAGCCCGCGCCCTTCGGCTACGTCTACGGCGAAGACAGCGTGCTTCAGGTGGTCGCGGAGGAGGCGCCACATGTGCGATTCCTGTTCGAGACCTTCCGCGACGGCGCCGGCAAGCAGGCTCTTGCGGACGCGCTGAACGAACAGGGCGTGCCCACGCGCCGCAACACGATCTGGACGGTCTGGAACGTCACAGGCATCCTCTCGAACCCCACGTACGCCGGCGCGCTGCCGTGGGGTGAGCAATTGCAGATCGGCGCACACGAGCCCATCATTGGGCCCAAGCTGTTCAATCAAGTCCAGGATCGATTGCAAAGTACGTCCACCAAACGAACGTTTGTGCGGCTGCCTCAGGAGACGCTGTCTTAGTCCCCTCCTGTTGGGCCTCTGTTACCGAGCACCTGGGCGTTTGAGGTTCGGTCTACCGTTCATCAAACGAAGCTCGACCTCGTTTTCCAAAGGGACTATATACTGCGCTTTTGCAGGGGCTTGGTAATGCCAATATTTTCGTCTTTTCGCAATTGACGATATATTCACGAATCGGCGGATTCCAGGGGTTTGCTGGCGCCGACGGTCAAAAGCAGCAGGATATCCGACTCGACTTGCCCTAGTGTCCGGTTGGCAAGAAAGTATGCGGCGAGAAACACTCCGGCAAAGGTGTTCGACACGGTCCTGAACAAGGAAAGCGCCGCCGACGTCTCCGAAGTTGCTCCGATGGCGCCCACGACGGCGACGGCAACGGCGGAGATCACAGACGCAAACAGGAAGGGCATCAGGAAGGCGCGGACGATCAGCCATTTGTTCATCAGGCGGGTGCGTTGCTGGAGAATCGCTTGCTCAATCAGACCTAGGTGGGGGGCCTCTTGCAGTCCATCCACGAGGTGACGGAAGCGATTGTTGAACCACCACTTCCAGGGGTGGGAATATGGGTACACGAGCCGAGTAGAGCGGCCGTGCATCAAGGCCCCTTCGTTCAGATTCTACGGACAACTAGGGGGCGTGGTGAGGAAGGGGGATGAGGATGGGATGCTAGTTCTGTGGTGGTCAGGTCACGAGGGTACACGTTCTGTGTATTCCCACTCGTCCGTGACCACGCGAATCCACGCGTAGTTCATGGAGTACCTCCCGGTATGGGTCCCCTAGCTCGGCGGCCTCCCAACCGCGTCCTTACTGGGGGAAGTGGACACGGGCTGCGAACCAATATAGGGGTTTCCAAACGAAGCCCTGCTGCGCCTCCAACTTCTGCAACAAGTGCATTAATTCGCTAATAAGCGCAAAAACGGAAATGGTTGCGTATTAGTGCACAAACCCAACCTAGGGGGCTATTCGAGCAGGGTGAAAAGAACGTCATCTTCGCCCACGTCGAACACACCGAGGCGCGCGCCCGCATCAAGCCAGCCATGGGCGTAATTGACCTGTGCAAACGCATTGACGAAGTCTCCTCGAGCATGGTTGTGCACGGCATCGGCATGGTAGCTTGTTGCCATTTCCATGAAACTCTCCGCCATGCGCGCTGCGAAGCTCCGGCCAGGCGCCACGATGCGCGCTTTGGCAATTGCGCGCTTCGTCAGGTCCAGGTAGCGCTCTATTTTGGCGGGGGTGATCTCCGTCAGCGATTCCACAAGCGGCGGATGCCGGAGCGCGACTTCGACCTTTCCTCACGAATCGATGCATGAAACTCGCATTGGTCGGCGAGTGGGCACCTGATGCAGGCAGGAGCGTCGGCGTGGCAAGCGCGGCGGGCGATCTCGGCGTACAAGCCCAGCCGGGCATCGGGGCTGCGATGGTTTGTGTGTGCCAGCCGCGTGATTACTTCGATGGCGCGTTCCGGTCTCGTGCCGGTTGTGATGATGCCGACGCGTTCGGCCACGCGCGCAATGGCGGGAACATCGGCTTTGGACCAGGGTGCGGTTGACCGGATGGGATTCGGCCGGGAATCCGGAGCTGCGGCGGAGGCGGCGGGACGTGTCTTCACGGGTTCTGCCTTGAATGCAACGTTGCTTGGCGGTTGCTTGGCAGAATCGGCGGGTGATGGCTTGGCGCTACGTCCGGGGCGCACCAATTCGCCTTCCACCAGCGGTATCTCCTGCATGGACGAGTCCGCCGAGGGTGTTGTTGGCCGTTGTGTGGGCGCAGCTTTTCGGGCGAGAGCGGTGGGCTCTGCGCGTACTGGCTCTGCCTCAGTCTCTGCCCCTGGTGCTGGGCCCATGCGGGGAATTGGTTCCACCGGATCTGGCCTCCGTGCAATGGGGCGAGGCGCTGGCTTGGGGCGAGCGGTCGCGGGATTGGCTGGGTCTTCGACGACCTCGATGCTGCGGCCGCCGTGGCTGGTCATGCGAGGTCGAATCTCCACGAACACAGGCTGCGTAAGCCCTCCGCCGGCCACGAGGGCGCTGCCAATGGCGAGGCGTTGCACTTCGTCGGCGGTCTGCGTGGTGATGCCCTCGACGCTGCTGACGATGGCTTTCAGGTCATTGGGATTCGTGACCTTGAGCACCACTTGCGTGTTGCACTGACTGAGCACGTTCTTGTCGATTTTTGCCGGCCTCTGGCTGACGATGACGAGGCCCATGCCGAATTTGCGGCCTTCGGAGGCAACGGTGCGTAGGATTGGGCCGCTGATGGCGTTGCCCACTCCGCGCTCGGGGCAGAAGTTGTGCGCCTCCTCGCAGACAAGAATGAATGGGGGGATGTCGCCGCGCTTGCGGGATTCCCAGAGGAGGCTGGTGAGCCGCGTGACGAGCACTTCTTGGATGTCGGGCGCTACTCCTTTGAGGTTGATGATGGAGCACTGTGCAGGGCGCACGAGGTCCCGCACGTCGTTGCCGCGAACATGAAAGAGTCCAGTGGCTTCGAGTGCTTCGAGGCTGTTGAGGACGTTCCATTTGGTCGCCGCCTTGTTGCGCGCCACCGCGTCCATGATGTCCTTGAGTGTGTAGGCCGGAAGGTGGTCCGTGACCTCCTTGACGGCTTGGTACAGGAGCCCCATTTGGCTGCCTTTGACGGATCCACCCATGAGGTCCACGAGTTCTCGACCGGTCAGGTTCATGCCCTCTAGGCGCAATTTTTCGGCGTCCGGATTGACGAATGTGTCTAGTGCATACTCTTTGACTTGCTTGGCAAACGAACGGGGCTTGCTGCCGAAACGCGTCATGGTTTCCACTTCAGCGGGATCCACGTTGGCGTTGCGCAGGCTGCCGTACTCCCCATGCGGATCTAGAATGACAAGCGGCACTCGGGCGTTGAGAAATTCTTCCAGGATCACGCCCACGGTGTACGACTTGCCTGCGCCGGTTTTGGCGAGCACGGAGACGTGCTTTTGGGCCAGCATGTTCATCGACAAGCGCACCGGGATGCTGCTTCCCTTGACGTGGCCAAGGTATGCACCGTCGGCGGCACCTTCGAGGCCCAAAATCTCCTGCACCAGGGCATCGTCGGCTCGGTACACTGCTTCGCCCGCTTTGAACGGCGTGCGGGGAACTTGGACGCGCCCGTGCGGGTCCATGAACCCAATGACGTGGACATTTCCCGAGAGCTTGTCTTCCGTGCTTGAGGCGCCGGAAACGGCATCCTCGAAGCTTAGGTTGGTCTTTCGAACCACGTGCTGCACTTGGGCCAGAACGCTGCGGCCCGAGTGGTCCACGGAAATGTAGTCAAGACGCCGGAGGTCCCCATGAATTGCCACGTCGAAGTCGGTGCTTCCGACGTTGCCATAGATCACCCCCACTGCGTCCTGCATCTGGGTTTCCATGGTGGGGCCTGCCTTGAAGGTTCGGAACTGAAGCGGTCCTTCCAGTGGCTCCAGTGGAGGCACCCATGCCCTGAAATCCCCGCCAAAACCCCGATTTATTCCCGAGACTCAGGGATTGGATACAAATGACCCACTCCATTCCAAGCAAATACTTCCTCCCGAATGCTGCTCTTGGAACTCAGCCAGCAGCTCCCGGCGCGTCTGCATTATTGGGTGCCGGCACTGGAGGGGCCTAAACCCGATGGGAATCTGGGTCTTGCTTCGCCTAGGCGCTATTTCTTGACCATGCTGGGGTGAGGTGCGTTTGCTCCCGCCCCATGTTTGATGCTAAAGCATCTCAAGCTGCGACATGATGTTCCACACCAATGTGCGGCCGTGCAGCGGGATGTTGGGGTCGTTGGCCATGTCGTCGAGCTTTGAGATGGCGCGCGCCTTGCGCACATCCATGGGCTCCTTGGCATCCAATAGAAGCGCCTTAATTTCGTCCGCGAGGCGGCGGATGTTGCGTGGGACGCTGCTGTCCTCAAGGAGCATGTCCAAGCCGGTGTTGATGTTTTCGATTTTGGTGGCCATGGTGGCACCTCCGAAGGTAGGGCGGCCGACTTGGGCCCCTCTTGAAACGGTTTCGGTGGGCCCCCCTAGGTTGAACCGATTCGGGAAGGAGCGGGGCGGTCCAATATAGCGCGAATATCTGCCGCAACTTTGGTGCCAATGCCGGGCACCTGGGCCAGTGCTTCTTCGCTGGCCATAAACACTGCACTCACCGAGCCAAAATGGGCAAGCAGCGCGTCGGCTCTTTTTCCGGAGACGCCGGGGAGTCCGGCCAGGATGAACAATTGCGTATCGTCGTCGCTGCGGGGTGGCGCTGGACGGATGGCGAGCGCGCGATTTTCACGGCCCTGTTCTCTCTTGGCTACGGCATGCAGAAACCGTGCCGTTTCCAGGCTGTCTCTTGTCTGAAGGACGGGGATTCCGAAATCTACGGTGGTGCTGGCGAGGGCGGCCATGATTGCTTCTGGAGCGATGTTTCGATGGCCTTGGAGTCCTTCGCCTTCCAGAATCAGATAGGGTCGCGGGTAGGTCTTGAGGTTCTTCAGCTGCTCCCAGAGCCGGCCATCCACCAACGAATCAACGAAATCTTTTCCCGTTTTGCGTTCTATCGCTATCCTGTCGCTGAGAATGAAATCCGCTACTTCCAGCGTCCTTGTCTCGACTTGGACTCCCAATTGGCTCAGGTGCTTGACCACGCCACCTGCCTGCTCACGGGCATCGCATATGATCTTGGGCCCTGGCGCAAATCCAACCTCGGCGGGAGCCCTAGACTCTGGCAAAGCTTGGGGCGCGCCCAACCGCTGTTGGCCCAATGCCACACCTCGGGGCACTTCTGGGCGGCCAGCCATTTTGGCTCGCAGCCCCATCAACTCCTTGACCATCGCCTGCTCCTTGCGGCGGCTGCTCCAATGTGCCGCTTCGTCGCTGGTGCCCTTGGTCATGAGCACCACGACTCGGCCGTCTCGACTGCGGCCTGTGCGGCCCCGGCGTTGAATACTTCGAATCTCGGAGGGAATGGGCTCGTAGAACACCACGAGGTCGGTTTGAGGCACATCCAGGCCTTCTTCGGCGACACTGGTGGCCACTAGGACGTTGTGTTCGCCGGCGCGGAACCGGTCCAGAAGAGCACCTTGCTGCTTTTGGGTCAGACCGTCCTGGCCCTTGCGCTTGCCCTGTCCAACAAACACCACGGGCGAAACCCCTTCGAGCTTGGCAAGCCGGGCCGCGACCGCCTCACAGGTGCTCCGGTAGTGGGTGAAGACAATGGCTTTGGAAGCTGGATCTTTTTCGAGTTGTTCCTGGACGAGTGCTTGCACGCGCCCCATTTTGGGGTTCTCGGATTCATCGTGCCGGGCAACATGAAACGCCTGAATCACTTCAGGATCGTCCACGATGGAGCGTGTGGCCTTGCTGGACTTGGGGCTGTCTGATTCCTTGCGAAGTTGTTCAATGTAGGCGACGAACGCACCCGAGCCTTGCGTCTGCGCCTGTTCGAGCGCGTGCAGGATTTTCATAGCCTGCGCTTGGAGACTGAGCGCCTTGAACCAAGAAGGGTCTGGTTCTGTGGTGCTCGCCACGGCGCGTTGGGCCTTGCGGCCAGCTTCGAGCAGCTTCATGCGCGTGGGGCGGCCCGTGGCGTCCAGGATGTTCAATTCCCGCAGAATCCGAACTCGTTTTTGCAGAGCGTCTTCCAGCAGGCGCCGTACTTTTTCCATGGCCTCTGGCAGCGGAAGTGTTTCCCAATCGGTCTTGATTTCCTGCACGTACTCCGACACATCCGGGTCGTTGGGCGTGCGGATTTCCACATGTTCCAGTCCCAAATGAAGTCGGACTTCGTCGATTTTTTGGATGTCGTGGCCGGGACTCGCAGTGAGGCCGAGTCGGCGGTGGCGCGGGGCGCGACGTTGCAGCGTGTCTCCGATGAAGGCGTAGGGGTACTCCCCTACGGCTCGGTGGCATTCGTCGTAGACGACCCAATCGAATGCGGGGTCCACGCGGTCACTCACGAGGTCGTTTTGGATGACCTGGGGTGTGGCGACCACGATGCTGGCGCCCTCATAGGCTTGCTTGCGCGTCTCTGGGCTTACGTGGCCGGTGAGGACACGCACGCGGTCGCTCCAGGGGGCGACGAGGGTTTCGCGCAGAAACGCTCCGTGTTGTTCCACGAGTGGCTTTGTAGGTGCAAGAAGGAGGATCCGTTGCGCACCGGCATCGACTGCGTCCGCCAGTGCCAAAACGGCTACCACCGTTTTGCCCATGCCGGTGGGGAGCACCACGAGGGTGTCGCGCCGACCCGCGATGCGGGCAAGATTCGCCTGGTAGCCGCGAAACGCGAAGGTCTCGGGACGCAGGCGCGGATGGGCAAGGAACAACGGGCGTCCACAGGGCCGCCCCCCTTCAACGCTTCGTGGGTAGGGGCAGGCGAAACTACGCTCGATCGAGTCGGTCCAAGTGCACTACGTCGGGGTCCACGCGCCCGTCGTCGATGGCTGCCATGATCTGAAGGATGGTGTCGTTGACCGGCGTCTGGATGTTGTGGCGGCGGGCGGCTTCGGTGATGGCTCCGTTGAGGTGGACGGCTTCGCTTCGCTGGCCCTTCAGACGGCTTTGCAGGCTGCTGGAGCGATATCGTCGGAACTTGCGCCGCATCACCATCAGAATCGCATTGCGCACCGGTAGTCGCGTCCCTAGAGGCGGCAGCGCCATGATGCTAGGCTCAATGCCAAGCAGTTTCTCGAATTGCACGCCTTCGGACATGCCCGCCTCGAAGCCTTCGGTGTAGATCCGCAGAAACGCTCGGCGGGCACGTTTGTCGGCCAAGAGGTCGCCAAAGTCGAGGCCCGTGAGTGCTCCGAGCGTGGTGCTGGCAGAGTTGACGAGCAATTTGCTCCATTGGATGCCTCGCATGTTGGCGTGCACCCGCGTGGGGGCCACGGCCGCGAGCGCTTCGGCTGCCGCATTTGGGTCTGTGACGGAAGCCATCGAGTGGTCCGGCCAGGGTCCGAGTATCAATTCCCCTGCCCCCGTCTGATGGCTTCGTCCATTGCTCTCCAGAGTTGCAGGAAACGCCACGGTGCAGGCAAGAAATTGATCTGGACAAAGTGGGGCAATTTCGTCGCCCTGGAGGCCGTTGAGGAGGCTGACAACCGCACCATGGGGCGCCAGCGCGGGCAACCACGTCTTGAGTGCCTTCTTGGCGGCGTCGATTTTCGTGGCCAGCACAAGCAAATCCACCGAGCCCGGGAGGTCCTTCACACGGGCCACGGCGGGCACCTTGGCCACCACTTGGCTGCCGTCGGGCGCAATGGCAACCAGGGGGCCATGCTCGGAAGCGCGCGCCTTGTTTCGATAGCCCAGCCATACCTCGTGCCCCCCGTGGGCCAGGCGGGCGGCAAAGCAGACACCGAGAGCTCCGGGGCCGACGACCAGGATGCGCATGCACCCGCGAGCCGCCTGTCGAATTCGATGGTTTGGGTCCGAGCCGGCACCGTTTGAGGCCCTGGCCATTTCGTTACCCCTCCATTGCAGATGCAACTGCTTCCCTGTTGGCCGTATACCCCTTGATTTCCTGTGGAACTGCCTCGGCTACAGGTGTCGGCTGTTTGAGCGGCTTCGCGTAAAGGTTCATGTGCATCCCCCATTTGGTCGAATCCCCGGTGATGGGAGGGTCGGCGTTGCTGGCCTCACGAGGAGGGGGACACGAGTGCGGGATGGAGCGGAAGCTATGCTTCTCCTGCACTCGTGTTTTCCACCGGGACGGGCAGCCCTGCCCCCAAGTGGTGGATCAGCGTACTTTCATCCACCACTCGAAAAGGCGCAACTACGGGTGGTCAATCAGGTATGCAGGACATGCAGGCGTTTACGGTTCAGGACAGTCAACTTTCTGCAAAATGGGAGGGTTTCCTCCTCGATTACTGCAAGCAACAAGTGCAACAGGCCGCACTCGACTACCCTGAGGTGCGCAGCGTCGAAGTCCAATTCAACGACATTCAGCTGCGCGACCCCGAATTAGCCGACTACATCCTGCAACGACCCCGCCACAGCATGCGCGTGGGCACCACCACCCTGTACCAAGTCGACGTAACGGTCGAGCCCAAGCCGCGATTGGCGCTCCGCATTACGGGCTTGCCCGAGTCCTGTCGCATCATCCCTCGGGAGTTGCGCGCAGAGCATCTGAGCAAGTTTCTCGCCGTGGAAGGCCTCGTCAAAAAGGTCACAGAAGTACGCCCCATGATGCTCGAAGCCGCCTTTGAGTGCAAGGCGTGCGGCAACCTCGTCCATGTGTTCCAAGACGAGGAGCTGCTGCAGGAGCCGGTCCAGTGCGACAACTGCGAGCGGCAGACTTCTTGGCGCATCAAGGAGGACATGAGTCGGTTCGTGGACCACCAAAAAGTCGAGATCCAGGAGACGCCCGAGGGGTTGCGCGGCGGCGCCCAGCCGGAACGCCTGACCATCCACATGCGAGAAGACCTCGTCCACATGGTCTCCCCCGGCGACCGCATCCGAATGAACGGAGTCCTTATCACCGAGGCTCGTCGCCAAGGCAACCAGAAAAAAGCAGAGTTCAACAAGGTGCTCGAAGCCGTCAGCGTGGAGCACCAAGAGAAGGCGTTCCAGGAAATCAAGCTCTCCGAAGAAGACGAGCAAATGATTCTGGAAATGAGCCGCGACCCAACCATTTACGACCGGTTCCGGCGCAGCTTTGCGCCGACCATTTTCGGCCACGACATGGAGAAGGACGCCCTCATCATGACACTCTTTGGCGGAGTGGCCAAGCACTACAAGGACGGCAGCCGGAACCGCGGCGACATCCACGTTCTCATGGTCGGCGACCCCGGTGTAGCCAAGTCGCAACTCATCCGCTACCTCTCCAAACTTGCCCCCCGCGCCGTGTTCACCAGCGGCAAAAGTGCCAGTGCCGCCGGCCTCACCGCGGCCGCAGTCAAGGACGAGTTCGGCGAAGGCCAATGGACTCTGGAAGCCGGTGCTTTGGTCATGGCCGACCAGGGCATTGCTTGTATCGACGAATTGGACAAAATGTCAACGCAGGACCAGAGCAGCATGCACCAGGCGATGGAGCAGCAAGAAATTAGCATCGCCAAGGCCGGCATTTCGGCCACCCTCAAGGCCCGTTGTGCCGTCGTGGGTGCCGCCAACCCCAAGCTTGGCCGTTTCGACGAATACGAGCCAATCCACGCGCAGATCAACATGCCCCCGGCCCTCCTGAGCCGCTTTGACCTCATCTTCAGCCTCCTCGACAAACCGACTCGAGACAAGGACACACGGCTCGCCGCACACATTCTGCGCACCCACCAAGCGGGAGAGGTTCGTGAGCATCGCATGGCGCACCCACTGGGCGTGTACACGGTCGAGGACGAGGACTCCTTGATGAAGAAGGCGGAGCCGGAAATTGAAGCGGATCTGTTTCGAAAATATGTGGCCTACTCCAAACGCCACATTTTCCCCGTGCTCTCGGACGAAGCCATAGCCCGCATCCAAGAGTACTACGTCGACTTGCGCAACAGCGGCGACGGCAGCCTACCGTTCACGGCTCGCCAACTCGAAGCGTTCGTTCGTTTGGCCGAGGCGTCTGCCCGCATCCGATTGTCCCAAGAAGCGACCATTGAGGACGCCGAGCGTGGCATCCGCATCGTAGAATACTACCTTCAGAGCGTCGGCGTGGACCGCGAGACGGGCAAATTCGACATCGACGTGATTGCCACCGGAGTCAGCCACAGCCAGCACGACCGTGTGCGCATGATGCAAGAGATCATCCGCAACTTGGCCAATGCATCCGAGAAGGGCTTTGCTCGCGAAGAGGACATCATGGAGGAGGCGGAACGGCAAAGCATCCCTGCCGCAGAGGCCCGCAAATCCCTGGAAACACTGCGCCGAAACAACTCCGTGTATGCAAAGGGCGGCAGTGGCACCTACGCACCCCTGAACCCATAGTTCCATCTAGACGACCGAAGTCGCGCGCCCAACATGTTCTCGGTTCACAACTACCAGCAGGGCGTGCAGCGACTTCTTGCCGCGTGCGACGCTGAACTGTTGGGAACGAGCTACAGGGAAGGCGAGCGCCGCCTGGATGTGTCCGAGCAGTTCTACGGCGGCAGCGATGCTGACGAAGAGCAGTTGCGGGGTTTCCTGGGGCAGTGTACCATGGCGAACCTCGTCGGAGACAAGGTCATCAACGTGGCCGTGGGCTTGGGACTTATTGACCCTGCCAACATTCAGACTGTCCAAGGGGTCCCGCATGCCCAATACATGCTGTTGATGTGAACATGCTCTGCGTCGAATGTGGAACAGAAGTGGAACGCCTCATCGGCGGGTCCTGCCCGGAGTGCTTTGTACGAATTACGCCCCTGATGACTCTACCACTTGTCGTGAAGATCGAGTTGTGCGCGCACTGTGGCTCGCGCAAACAAGGCGCCCATTGGTACGATCCTGGAGAATCGCCGGAGGATTGGGTACGCGAAGAGACGGTGCGTGGCTCCGCGCTCGTGCATGAACGCGTGGACAATCCCGTGGTGTACACGGAGGGCCGTCAATTGGACGAACGTACATTCCAGTACGAAGTCGAAATGAGGGGTTCCGTGGAGGGCGTGCCACTCTCCGAGAAAGGAACCGTTCGATTGCGTCGCGTCAAGAGCGTCTGTGAGCGCTGCAGCCGCATGGCGGGCGGATTCTTTGCGGCCACCATCCAGTTTCGCGCCACCGACCGCGACGTACGCCCGGACGAACTGGAGCGGGCACACAAAATCGTTGCCAAGGACCTAGAGCGGCAATTGGACAGCGGCAACCGAGCGGCGTTCCTGAGCAAGGACAATCCGATGCACGGCGGCCATGACTATTTCATCGGCGACATCGACGCAGCGCGCAATGTCAGCCGCATCCTCAAAGATCGATTCGGTGCCACCGTGAACGAAGCGGCCAAACTGGTGGGTCGCAAGGAAGGCGAAGATGTGTATCGCGTGACGTTCCTGGTGCGGATTCATCTGTATTCGGCGGGCGACATTGCGGAGTATGACCACAAGCCCTACGCAATCATGGCCGTCAACAAAGGCGGCAAGCTCTCGGTAATGGACTTGGAGGACCACCGCCGCGACCGCCTGCACGAAGACCGCATCAAGCGCCTTGGGGGGCCAGAGTTGCTTCTTCAGGCCGTGAAGGTGTCCGTGGACGACTCCGGCGTGCAAGTGCTCGATCCCGCCTCCTTCCGCACCGAGACGGTCCTTGTCCCTCCTGGAGAGGACATTGGCGAGACGATTCCGGTGCTCCGTTACGAAGATCGGCTCTACTGGGCCCCGGATCCGACCCGCGCGACAAACAATTCTTAAATAGTGCGGGAGTCAGAGGATGGGGCGCTACCTCGGCGTATACGGCGCCGGTTGGAGGGACAAATGACTCTACGTATCCTAACTCTAGAAGACTTGGCGATGGCCATTAGCAATCGTATCGGCATCCCTGAGGAGGATGCAGTCCGAGATGCGAACTTTGTCATGGACATCTTCGGTTTCGATGACCGTGTCATCGATAATGTCCTTGAACCTGAAGACCGCCAGCTCTTCTACATTCTCGAAGAAGAAGGTATGCTGACGACGGAGCGCGAGGAGACGACGCTCTACGACGGACGCGAATGGCGCACGCACTATTGGTTGTTCAAGAAGAACCAAGTGTTTGTCATGTCTGAAGAGGAGCGCGAGATTCGCCGCCGCCGCAAGGCACGCCCCCAGGAATCGGACGTGTACAACCAGCTGCCCGACGATATGTGGGCTTCGCGTCAGATTTGAGCGTAGCGAAAATCTGCTCGAAGCTGGACTGCGGTGTACTCGTACACCGAACGAGGGCTTCGCGTCAGCACCAAGGTCGCAAGGAGTCCGCACGCCCAGGCCGTTCTATGATTTGCCCGGTCGTTGCGTGATGCTCCGGGGCAACCCGCGGGAATGATTCCCTTGGGGGGCTCCAGTCTTTCTCCTCCCTTTCCCTTCCAATTTTCTTGTACGTCTCATGCCTCAAGGCCCTCCGGGTAGTGCCTGACGGTTTGTTGCGGTGCCCTTGGCACATGGTCGATCCCGGATTTGGGCTCCTCTGGATTTTGGGCTTCGTGCTCACGGGGCCAATCGGGTCTGGACTCTTTGCTTAAATGGCCACTGGACCCAATAGTGGAATGCCCGGGAGCAAAACCATGGGAACCTCGATCCAATGCAGCGGCGGGTGCGCCTCCAGACGCGGTGGGCGCATGCCAGCAGGGCGGGTGCAGGGTGCCATGGAAGGTAGTTGGCACCTTGGAAATCGTGGATTTCGGGAAAGCGGTCATGGTTTCTTGGCCTCGATCGTTCATTTGCCAGACCTCCTGGGTCCGAGGGGTTTGAAAAACGCAGTTTGTCGAGGAGAGTTTGCGTGCATCGCTTGACGGGGGCACTGGTCGCCTGTGCCCTAATGATGGGTCTTTCCGGGGTAGATTCTGTGGGTGCGGCAAGGCCGAACCTGGAATTGACACCCACTACCTTGCCCGTGGATGCGGTCCCGGGCAGCTCCGGAAGTGTTTCTTTGACCCTCAAGAACGTCGGTACGCTGAGTGCAAACGGCATGACAGTCAGAGTGATCCAGGTGCAGGGGGTCATGGTCAATGACACGGCCCGTGTGCAACTTGGGTCCTTGGGCGTCGGGGACCAGAGCACAGTCACGCCGTTTACGTTCTGGACGCCCGAAGACACCCGGCCCGGAGTATACCTAGGGACCTTTGCCCTGGATTATTACTACGAAGAACAGGGCACGACGAAGATCGGCAGCATCACCTTCAGTGTCCCCTTCACGGTTCGGGTGCCACGCGCGTTGCATGTGGGACCCTTGGATCCATCTGAATTGGAGCCGGGCGCAGCCAAGGACCTGCAATTGTCGCTCAGGAACACCGGCAAAACCGCCATCACCAATCTCCAAGGCTTCTGGAGCAATCCGGAGGGCGTGCTCTTGCCGCTTGGCCAGGGCACAGAGGTCTTCATTGCGCAATTGGCCGCCGGCACCACGGTCAATGCCCCGGTCGAGATTGCCGTCCCCCCGGACGCCAAGGCAGGACTTTATTCGATCACATTCACATTCACGTACCGAGATGTTGGTGGAGCCCAGTCATCATCCACGTCCCACTTTGCCGTGCAGGTACGAACACCTTCCGAATTGCGGGTCGCATTGGATGAATGGGAGCTGGATGAAGTCACACTGTCCGTGAGCAACGTGGGCCTAGGCCCTGCGTCCGCCGTGGAGATCCGCATCCAGGATGGGCCTGTCGACGTGCGTCCGGCGGCGGCAGTTTTTCTTGGAAATCTTGCCCCCGGCGACCACACCACGGCGACCTTCAGCCCCGCCTCCATCAACGGCAAGGACGTTCCCCTGCACGCCATCGTATCTTACACGGACCCCGATGGCGTGCGTCATGAGACGACCCACGAAATGGACCTTGGAAGCACACCGACCGATGAAACAGAAGGTGGCACCGTGACCCTGGTACTCATTTTGGCACTCCTTGCTGCTGTGGGGCTGGGCGCCTACTTCTACATGAGGCGACGAAAACGGAAGTGACCATGGCACTCATCGAAGTCCACGAACTCTGCAAGGGGTACGCGACGGGAGAACTTCGCACGGAGGTCCTACAAGGCATCGAATTGGAGGTCGCAGCCGGAGAATTCGTGACCTTGTATGGCCCCAGCGGCAGCGGAAAGACCACGCTCTTGAACATCATGGCCGGAGTGGACGCCGCAGATTCTGGCTCCGTGCAAGTAGATGGACTGGAGGTCACCGCAGCAGATGAGCGCCAGCTTACGACCTACCGCAGAGACCGCGTGGGATATATCTTCCAATTCTACAACCTTATCCCCACGCTCACGGCGCACGAAAACGTCAGTCTCGCGCTGGAGCTGCGCGGCGACCGGGACGCCGGCCGCTCCCAGAAGGCATTGGATGAAGTGGGGCTTGGGGACAAGGGCCATCGATTCCCCGCCCAATTGTCCGGGGGCGAACAGCAGCGCGTGGCCATCGCCCGCGCCCTCGTCAAGGAACCACAACTCGTGGCAGGTGACGAACCCACAGGCAACCTTGATGCACACACAAGCGCCGACATCATTGAACTGTTGCACCGACTCAACCAAGAACGCGGGCTCACCATCGTTTTGGCGACACACGATCCCGAACTGGCCGGGCGCGGGGCGCGCGTCATGGAATTGCGCGACGGCCTTCTCCATGAACGACCCTATCTGTCCCCCGGCGCCTCCCCTAGCCCGACCCCCGGCGATCCAACTGGCGCTTCCCCCGTGGTGGCCCCATGACGAGACTGATGACCCGGAAATTGATCCGGGACTCCTGGAAGATGAAAGTCCGGATCTTTCTCCTAATCATTGTCGTGGCATCAGGAGCTGCATTGGCCACGACCCTTCAACAATCGTATCAGAACCTCCGCTCCAGCTACGACACCATGTACGAGGAGAACCGATTGGCGCATGTCTTCATCTCCCTCGATCAACCAAGGCCCATCCTGGACAATCCTGCTGCGCAATTTGGCGCCCGAGGCATCCAGGACATCGACTCCGCCATCGGTCGATTGAGCCTGGAGGCGACCATTGAAGTGGACGAGGAGACGAAAAAAGCCCTCCTTGTGGGTGTACCGAAGCACCAATGGGCATCCATCAACGACATATGCGTCCTAGCATCTGATTTTGCCACACAGGACTACGCGTGTAGTGCTGGTCAAAAAGCGCGTTCCCATGTCGCGCCGATCGGCACGGGCACAGGCGCGTTCTTGCATGCGGGATTTGCCGAACTCCAAGACATCCGGCACGACGAAGCGATCTCGGTCACGGTCCAGAACAACGCATACGATCTTCGCGTCCACGGATTCGCGCTCAATAGCGAATTTCTGCTTGCCACAGCAAACCCCGAACTCCTGATTCCCGAATTTGGCAGCCTCGCCGTCCTCTGGACCCCGCAAGAGACCCTCGAAGAAATCGCTCGAGACCTAGGGTTTGGCGACCCCGATGATCCAAGCCGGGGCATCGCCAATGAGTACTTTCTGCGCATGACAAGCGGAGATGAAGCAGACAAGGCAGAGGACGCCGTGGCGCAACAGATTGCCAACCCTGGCGGATTCGCAGACCTCGGCATCCGCACGTTCATTGCACGAGAAGACACCGCAACGTACCAGCTTGCAGAAGGCGACGTGGAAGGATTCCAACAACTTACACCCATCATCACAGGCATCGTCCTCGTCATCTCCTTCGCCACGGTCAGCATCACAATGGAGCGGCTCGTAGCAAGCCAACGTCCCGCAATCGGCATCATGCGCGCACTGGGTGCATCCCAGGGAGCCATCATCCGACACTACCTCGCGTTCGCGCTTCTGGTGGGTGTCAGCGGCGCCATCCTTGGAATCATCATCGGCATACAGGGCGCCACCGCCATGAGTTCGTGGTATCGAAGCATCATCGGATTTCCCGTGCTCAGATTGGGATTCGACGTATCGGGCGCATTGCTTCTTGGCTCCATTTCGGCCGGAGCCGCAGTACTTGGAGGTGCCCGCGCCGCAGTCCACGCCGCAAACGTTCCAATCGCATCGGCGATGCAAGAACAGGGCCACGGCCGCCCGGGCCGCTTCCTTCGCGCCTTGTCTGCCCGGTTTTCCCTCCATGGCCGATTGGCGCTTCGCAATCTGACACGAAACCGAGGCCGGTCGTCGTTCACAGTCGCCGGCATTGCACTGAGCACCGTGTTGACGTTCAGCATGATCGGACTGTTCGACAGCATCGTCACCATCGTAGACGAGCAATATGAGACCCGCGAGAACTGGGATGGCCAACTGAACGTGGCGCCCCCCCAGTCCAGTGCAGAGCTGCAAAAAAGCTTGCAAGGCGTCGGTTGGATCCAAGAAGTTGAACCGTTCTTGGCGTTGGCTGGAAGAATCGAAGAAATGGACGAGCCGGTCCGCCTCGTCGGTTTGGAACGAGACTCCATGCATGCTTTCAAGGCCGTCTCCGGGCTGGACGATTTTGGCCGCGGCGCCTCCCTGCTGGCCTCCCAGATCATCGTGGGCCTGTACGAACATGACACCGGGAAATCGCTGCGCGTCGGAGACGAAGTGGACCTCATCGTGGACGGCGCCAAGCACAGAGTGCGACTTGACGGAATCGTCGAAGAGCCACTCGGATTCACCATGTATCTACCCCTGGAGACCATCCAGGGCTATCTTCGCGCACCCTTGGCTACGGGCGCATATCTAAGCATCACCAGTGGTCGCACCGCTGAACCCGACGATCTGGCGCAAGTGCCCGGGTTCGTGTCCTTTGCCGAGCACGACCGGATCGCCTCCATCATGGACGAAAGCTTCGAGGATTTCGTGCAGTTTGCCGCTATTTTTGCCCTCGTGGGCGCCTTGCTCAGTGTGGTCGTCGTGCTCAATACGAGTGCCGTGAACCTACAGGAACGCACCATGGAGCATGGAACCCTCAAGGCCCTTGGACTCCAAGATCGAAGTCTCATCGCCGTACTTGCGATCGAAAACGGCGTTCTGGGCGTGCTTGCCGCCGCCCTTGGTGCCCTTCTTGGTGCCGGAGCCACGATCTTGCTTTTGTGGTCGTTCACCGAGGAGCTCAACATGACGTTGCCCTACAACATGCCGGCTGCCCATGTCTTGGCCGTCATGGCGGTCGTCGTGGCACTGACGCAGGTCACGACCTTGCTCTCGGCACGCCATCTCAAACGGCTCGATCTTGCAAGCATCGTGCAACGCCGCGGCGTCTGAGTCCATTCACCCACCCCTCCCCCTGGCTTTTGACCCACAACGATCCTGCCTCATCGTGGCAAAACTCCCCTACGAGCCCAGACCTGGCCAGGAGCGGCTCGTGGACGCCATCGAGCAAGTGCAGGCGCACCACGGCCACCTCGTCGTAGAGGCCGCAACAGGACTTGGAAAAACGGTCTGCGCGCTTTCTGCCACGCACACGTCGTCGTCACTCGATGGTCGCAAACTCGTCTATCTGACGCGCACCAACAGCCAACAGGCTCAGGTTGTCAAAGAACACGCAACCTTGAGGCGAGCCGGCGCAGACCCCGGTTTGTTGATTCCCTTCATGGGTCGCAAGCACAGTTGCCCGCTGCTTCGAGACGATGTGCGGTTCCGAGACGGCACTCCGGAAGAACTGGGGCGTCTCTGCTCCGACGCCAAGAAAAAGGCACTCTCTGAACAAACCACGGGCAAGTCCGTGAAAGGTGCCTGCCCGTACTATCGAAAGCTGCTGGAGGACGGCGCTGGCCCCATCGAAGCTCTGCTTGAGAGCCACACGGGAGATGGCTCATCGTTGGCCGAAAGCGTTGCAAAAGCTGGCTCATGCGCGTACGAAGGACTCAAGCTCCTCATGCCCACCGCAAACGCGGTCGTGGTCCCTTATGTCTTCATGATCGACGACCATTTGCGCGCCACACTGCTAGGATGGATGGGCGTCTCTCCCGACATGGTCCACTTGGTTGTCGACGAGGCGCACAACCTTCCCGAGGCGGCCCGCGCCCACCACAGCCCCCGCCTCACCCTCCACACCCTGGAACGAGCACTCAAGGAAGCCGAGGATGTCCAGGATCCACTTCTTGCCGGACGAGTTCTGTCCACGTCCTTTCTGACTCTCCTGCATCGGACCGTACGCGACCTTGTGGATGAGCACGCAGGGGACCGAGACGACGGTTGGATGCCGGCAGATGCATTGGACGAAGCTCTGATGCTCGGAACTGCATCTCCCGGCCCCGTCCTTGACAAGATAGCCGATGACCTGGAAGATTGGGGCAATGCGATTCGCCAACGCAAACGCGACCAGGGCCGTCTCCCTCGATCGTACCTTGGCTCCGTGGGCGCCTTCCTTCGCTTTTGGCGCTCCTGCCGTGACCTCCCATACGTCCATCTTGCCGTTCGCGAACCGCGACCCTCTGTGGAGGCCTACTTGCTGGAACCAAGCAGCCGCATGTCATGGGTCCGCGAAATGGCAAGCTCCACCCACCTATCCGGCACCCTGGAGCCCCTGGACATGCACCAGCGACTCTGCGGCCTCCCAAAAGACACGGCCTCGCTGTCGCTACCAAGCCCGTTTCCTCCCGAGAATCTGCGCCTGTTCGGGGTTCTTGGCTTGCATCGGCGCCACAGCGCCCTCATAGAGGACCCCGGCATCATTGCGCGCCAGCAAGCGGCCTGTCGAAGCCTCATTTCGCGCTGGACGGGCCGTATGGCGCTGTGGTTTCCCAGCCACAAAGTCCTGGCAGACTACCTCGAGGAGGGGCTCTTGCATGGATTGGATTGCGAAGTGTACGCAGAAGCACCCGATATGGCAACCCCCACGTTGCAAGACTTGGTGCGCCGCTTCGGTGCCTCAACGGCCCCCCGCTCCGTGCTGTGCGGTGTGCTGGGAGGTCGCCTCACCGAAGGCATCGACTACCCTGGCGATCTACTGGAACATGCAGTCATCCTAGGCGTCCCCTACCCCAGACCCAGTGCGCGGCTCCAGGCACTTATTGACCACCATGAACGAAGGGATGGCATGGGCTGGAAATTGGCGGTTCATGAACCGGTGGGGCGCGTGCTTCGCCAAGCCATTGGGCGCCTCATCCGGGGCCCCGAGGATCAAGGCACCGTGGTGGTGCTTGATGAGCGCGTTGCACGGTTTCGAGGACGGCTGGAACGCCTTCGCCTCGTGGACGACGTGCAGGAGGCAAGCGACGAAACCTACCACCTTACCCAGGGGTTCCAGGCGGCAAACACGCTACGCTCCTCTTCAAGCGGAAATTATATCTAGACATGGGAAGTCATCGAGACTTAGGAAGCTAGCAGGCTGGTACCTTTTGAGTGCATCCCATCCCCTCCTCGTGAGGCCAGCCTCGCTTCCTTTTATTCACCGGCTTCCCAGCGGAGCTTTTCCCGCCTAGGCGACGAGAACGATTAGGCCACGTCGGGGTCTTCGATGCCCCAGCGGTGCTTCTTGGCCACGTCGTAGTTGCGGATGGCGACGTAGGTGCCCCGGGAGCTTACGGCCTGGACCTTGCCCAAGTCTTCCTGGCCAAGTTCCAGGTCTTCGAACTTGATGACGTCCTTGAGCCCTCCACGTTCGGACGGAAGGTTCATCGATAGGCTGACAACCTTGCGGCTGCCGGCGATGGGCATTCCAAGGGTCTGTAGGACCTCTAGGCTCTTGCCGGCGTCGATGTGGTCCAGAACGGACCCGTTGCGGATCGGGACGATTTTGAATTCTTTCATGCGGATTCTCCTAGGATATGCGAAAGGACACTCATGCGCACGGGCACGGCGTTGCGGGCTTGTTCGAAGTACTTGGCGGAGGGAAGGCTGTCCACGTCGACGCTGATTTCGTCTACGCGGGGCAGGGGGTGCATTACGATGGCGCGGCTCTTGGTGCGTGCCAGCAAGGCTCCATCCACCACGAGGCGACCGCTGCCGTCGGCAGACTCGGATGCGGTCATGCGTTCCTTTTGGACGCGGGTGACGTAGAGGACGTCTGAGGTCGCGGCAGCATCTTCCAATTCGATCTCGGGGACGCGTCCATTGCCCACGTCGTCGGGCAGCGAGAGACCAGGAGCCGGCACGGCTACCACTTCGGCGCCGAGACCCTGAAGGGCAGGAACCAAGCTGTGGACCGTGCGGCCGTAGCGCAAATCGCCCATGACTGCCACTCGCCGGCCAGCCAATTCGCCCAGGTTTTGTCGCATGGTGTACAAATCCAGAAACGTTTGCGTAGGATGTTCTCCTGATCCGTCGCCGGCGTTGATGACCGGTACGTCACTGACTCGGGCTGCTCTCTCTGCGGCGCCTTTTTCTGGGTGGCGGAGCACCAAGAGGTCGCCGTAGCCGCTCAGGACCTTCACGGTGTCCTCCAGGGATTCGCCCTTGACACTGCTTGTACTGGTGCCGTCCGCAAACCCGATGATACTGGCGCCGAGCCGGTGGGACGCAGTCTCGAAACTGAGCCTCGTGCGCGTGCTCGGCTCAAAAAAGGCCGCCGCGACGATGCGGTCGTGAAGCTCCTGCATGCGGCCACGTGGCCGCTCGGCGTACGCGGACGCAGTATCCAGAATCGCTAGAATCTCGTCGTTGGACAAGTCCGCGATTCGAGTGAGGCTTCGACCGGCAAGCGTCATAGTCAAGCATCCAGAATGTGACTCATCTCTTCACGGCGTCGGCTGCCAGGTCCTTGCTTGCCTTTGCTGTAGAACCGTCCGTTGAGGGACTTGAGCCAAATCGGCGTGATGAACGTCGTCAGCATGACCACCAGAATGACTGCGGTGTACTGCCAGTTGACAATGAGGCCCGTGCTAAGGCCCAGGGCCGCAAAGATGAGGCCCACTTCGCCACGCGGCGCCATGCCGACGCCGACCACGAGGCGGCTTGCTTCGCCCTTCTTGGTGACACCCCAACCGCATGCGAGCTTGGCCAGCATCGCCACGATTGTGAGGGTAATTCCGATGAGAACCACGCCCACGCCGTTGCCGCCCATTTGCGTCAAGTCCACGCGCATGCCGAGGGTGACGAAGAAGAAACTCACGAAGATGGCCGCGATGGGTCGCAGGTCCTCGAAGATTTTGTGCGCGTGCTTGGTCTGAGCCAGAATGAGGCCGCCTGCGAAGGCGCCCACGATGTCGGCGAGTCCGAACACTGTGGCAAGGTAGGCCATCAGGAGCGCGAATACGATTGCCATTGCGACGGGGAATCCCTTGACTTGGAATTTCTCGACGCCGAGGTCATAGAGCTGCGGAATGAAGCGCAAGCCCACGACGATGCTCACGACCAGGAAGAGAATCGCCTTGCCCGCGATGAAACCTAGTGCAAGGGCGTCGACGGTGGTGCCGCTGAGCGCTGCGGCCACCATGGCTGCAATGATGGCGAGGATGATGAGTCCCGCGATGTCGTCGATGACTGCCGCTCCAAGGATGATCTTGGTTTCGTTGGTGTCCAACTTGCCCATGTCGCCCAGCACGCGTGCGGTGATGCCGACGCTCGTGGCCGTCAGTGTTGCGCCCACAAACAAGTGCAGCAGATGATTGCCGAGTGCGTCGTTGGCCACTTGCCAGGGTTCCCAATAATGAGATAAGCCCCAGCTGAAGCCGAATCCAACTGCGAAACTTGCCACCACTCCGATGATGGCGACGATGAGGCTGCTGACGCCCACGCGGGTCAACTCTTTCACGTCCGATTCGAGGCCGACTTCAAACAGCAGCAAAATGACGCCGATGGTGGCAAGGGCGCCCAGAATGGCAATCGCGTCGATTTCCATGCCATGTTCTTCGATGAACTTGGCCAGAGCAGATTCCTTCTCCTGAACATCTTTTTCGGCTGCCGCCACTACGGTCGCGTTTGCATCGGAGCCCAGATGTTCCAAGGCCTCCCGGGACTCATGCAGTCCATCTTCGACGTCGTGGAACTCTGCTTCACGACCAAAGTCGGGCAGACCCACATAGCCGCCAAGCAGGCTTGCTCCTAGGAGAATTCCCACTAGCAGCTCACCAAGCACCGAGGGTTGCTTGAAGCGCTCTGCTGCCTCACCACCCAGCTTTGCGCCAAGGATGATGATCAGGATGCTCAAGAGAATCGGCTCAGGGCCACCGGACATTGTCGCGGCCGAGCCGGCCTCGTCCAAAAAGGGTGCCGCCACTCCAAGCGCCCACTGCAACCATGCAGGACGTAGCGGTTATGTACCGGATGAGGGTCGGCGACTCCGTCCCCGGACCTCGCGGGCTGGTAGTCTAGGGGTTATGACATCGCTTTTACAAGGCGAGGATCGTCGGTTCAATTCCGACCCAGCCCACTCCCACCAAAGGGACAACACTCGCCTCCGACAAAGACGAGTTCATTCGCACCCCCATAGCCCCCTAGTGTAGTGGTCAATCATCTGGGATTCTGGTTCCTGGGACTGCGGTTCGAATCCGCAGGGGGCTATTTTGTGCACTGTGGCACTCGTGTCGCTCCTGATTTTTTCAGCTTAAGCGGCGCGGGTGCTGCTGTTTTTTGGCCCCGGCTCGAACGCGTTTTCGGCTGTTTATGGAGAAAAAACCCATGCGCCAAAGCGCCGCTTGGCCCATTACAGACTTGGGTTCTTCTTGCGCGGTCTTGCCCGCGAGGCTCCTTCGATTCTGCGGCGACTTTTTTTGAGCCTGTTTTTCGCCTCGGTCTGGTCGATTCTTCGACTCAAACGGGTGATCCAAACAGCACGAAGATGAGCAAGGCGATGCTTGCGAGGAGGGCTCCGGTGTAAGCGAGTTTGCTCCATCGCAGAATTTTTTTGCCGTCCAGAGGACCGAAGGGGAGCAAGTTGAAGACGGCGAGGAACGCGTTGACGAGGGCGAGGGTTTCGGCGATGAGGTGGCCGAGGCTCTCGGTGTTGGCGGTCCAGACAAAGGGGAGGGCGACCAGTGCGATGACGAAGTTGGTGGCGGGCCCCATGAGGCTGATGAGGCCGTTTTCTCGTTGGGTGACACGGCCCCAGATGTGGACGGCTCCGGGGGCAGCAAAGAGGAATCCGGCGCCAAGTGCGACGGCGACGCTGATGGCGAGGCCGGCGAATTGGGCGCGGAATTCTGCCCAGTGACCGTAGCGTTGGGCGAGGACTTTGTGGGCAAGTTCGTGCAGGACGAAGCCGCTGCCGACGGCGATGAAGGAGGCGAGGTAGATGCTTGGGGGAGCTTGGAGGCGGTCTTGGAGGTCCATGCGGCCCATGGTGGGGCTGTTGACGCGTTCGTGTAGGATGAAGGCGAATGCGAGGGTGAGGAGGACGACGGAGCCGATGAGGTGGAGCACCTCGTGGCGGCTGAAGCTGATGCGGGGTTCGGGCGCGGGCAGGGGTGCTCCGGGGTTGGAAACGTACTGCGAGCCGTTCATATTAGCCTCCAAAGACCGCGGTGTAGAGTTGGCTGGCGGCGATGTAGGTGCCGATGGTGCTGCCGAGGTTGGCGAGTGCCGTGACGAGGATGATGCGTACGACGCCGTTGCCCCAGAAGCCGCGGAAGGTCTCGATGTCGCGGATTTCTTGGAAGTCGCCGACGGTGGGGGTGCGGATTTTGGCTTCGACCAGGCCGGCAAACCAGCCGGCGGCGAGCGTGGGATTGACGCTAGTGATGGGGGCGGCGACGAAGGCCGTGAGGATGGTGAGGATGTGGCCGCCGGCTAGTGCTGCGCCGAGGGCGCTGAGGGTGCCGTTGACGAGAATCCAGACCAGAACTGCGTCCTTGAGTTCCGCATAGTTTCCTTGGTACAGGAGGACGCCGAAGCCGGCGAGTACGAGGGCGGGAACGAGGATGCCGATGGCTTTGCCGACGCCGAACCGTTTGGCGGGCAATTCATCGAGGATTTCGCGGTCGGGGCGGGTGCCTGAGTTGAGGTGGGTTTTGAGGCCGGGTATGTGTCCGGCTCCGACGACGGCGATGAGGGTGGCGCCGCCTTCTGCTTGCTCGTCGATGTGGCTGGCCATGTAGGCGTCGCGTTCGTCGATGAGGGCGACTTTGACTTTGGGCGCAAAGCGGGCAAATTCGTCGGTCATCGCGGTGATGGCGTCGGTTTCAAGGAGGGCATCCACGTCGGCGCTGGCGGTGGATTCCGCGTCTTTGTCCTTGCCCTTCGCGGGGGTCAGGATTTCGATCCAGACGTTCCAGAAAAGGCGCATTTTCTCCCAGAAGCCGAGGCTGCCGAAGCCGCGCTTGAGGGTGATGCTGACGTCGCGGTCGATGAGAACCACTTCGGCGCCCACTTCATCGGCGACTTGGACGGCGCGAAGCATGTCCATGCCGGGGCTGACGCCGGTTTCTTTGCCGACGCGGCTTTGCATATTGGCCAAATAAAGCTGGAGCAGGAACAGGTGCTGTTTTTTCTCGCGCAGCACTTGCACGATGTCGGTTTTTTGCCACGCTTCGGGGTCGCGAAGCGCATCAAATCGGCGGGTGTCCAGTTCCACGAGGACCTTCTGGGGCCGTCGCTCGCGGATGGTCTCCTCTACGGTCCGGACACTGGTTGCAGAAACATGGGCGGTCCCTACTAGGACAACACCTTCTCGTACCTCTTCAATCACCGCGCTCCGGTGACGGACTTGGCGGTGGCTCTAAGCGTCTCCGGTCCAGACAGCGGGCCCTGGGGCGCCCACTGCAACCGCTATGAAGGGGGGCCGTGTCGGCCGACCCATGGGCGCGATCATTGTCACCGGCATCCCAGGTGTCGGCAAGACGACCGTGATGGAGGCCGCCGCCTCACAGGCCGGCTGTGATATCGCTGTGTATGGCTCCGTGATGTTCGCGGTCGCCTCCGAGCAGGGTCTTGTGGAGCACCGTGACGAGATGCGCCGACTTGACCCAGAGGTTCAGAAGAAGGTCCAGCGCGCCGCCGCCGAGCGCATTGCAGCCATGGGAGACGTGGTCGTGGACACCCACTGTACCATCAAGACGCCCAAGGGCTACCTTCCTGGCCTGCCCGCTTGGGTTCTGACGAGCCTTATGCCCAGCACCATTGTGCTCGTGGAGGCCGACGCCGCCGAGATCCAGGGCCGCCGTGCTGGCGACGAGACCCGGGTTCGCGACGTGGACAGCCTTGAGGCCATCGCGGAACACCAGGAGTACAACCGGCGCTTTGCCGCTTCCTACGCCACACTCACCGGCGCCACCGTGCACACCGTCTACAACCACGACGGCAAAGTGGACGACGCCATTCGCCAAATCCTGCCCGTCGTGGGCGTCACCGCCTGAGGACCATCATGGCCGCATCACCCCCCGCCGCACCTGCCCGCAAACCTGGATCGTTCCTGAATATCGTGCTGTTTGTCGCGATGTTCTACATCATCCTGCAACCGAAGATCCGCAACGCCATGGGCGAAGGCCTGGACAAGGTGCTTGGTCCTGTCATCGGGTTCGACGGCCGCTACCCTGTGCTCACCATCATGATTGCGGGTGCCTTGATGGTGTTGTTCACCACCGCCGTGCGCCACTTCACCACCGATTGGCTGGACATGGCCAAGAACCAGGCGTTCATGCGTGAGTTCCAGAAGGAGTTCTCGAAGGCGCGCAAGGAAAACAACACCTACCGCATCAAGAAGCTCACCGAGAAGCAGCCGGAAGTGATGCAGAAGCAGTCGGAGATGAGCAGCAAGCAACTCAAGACCATGCCGTACACGATGATCATCGTCGTGCCGCTGTTTGCCTGGCTCTTTCACTTCCTGACAGCGACGGTGGACTACACGTTCTACTCCAACCCCTGGAACCCCAACGTGGACATGTTCAGCACGAATGTGTTTCCCAACTGGATTTTGCTCTACATGACGCTCAGCATTCCTGTGGGTGCTTTGGTGCAAAAGAGCATGAAGTACCTCTCCTGGAAGGAACGCTGGCAAGACCGCCACCCCGACGTCCACGAGTAGGGCCCGGACATGGTGGTTGTAACTGTCGGGGGACTCCCCGGTACCGGAACCAGCACCCTCTGCGGCGTTCTTCAGAAGGCGACCGGCCTCAGGTACGTCTACGCCGGCCGCATCTTTCGTGAAGAAGCGCGCAGGCGCGGCATGGAGCTTGCTGCGTTTGGCGCATTGTGCCAGACGGATCCCAGTGTGGACCAGGCCCTCGACGCCCAGCAAGTGGAACTCCTGAAGGGCGACGAATTGCTGTTGGAGGGGCGCCTCGCGGGGTGGCTGGCGCATCAAAACCGTATCCGGGCGCTCAAGGTCTGGGTCGTCTGCGACGAAACCGAGCGCGTGCGGCGCCTCGTGGACCGAGACGGCGGCACCCTTGGCGAACAAGCGGGCAAGGCGGCGGCACGCGAGCAAAGCGAAGCGGACCGCTACCGGCGCTACTACGGCATCGACCTTGCGGACTTTGCCCCCTATGACTTGGTGTTGGATTCGACGCACAAATTGCCGCAGGAACTGGCGCAAGAAGTTCTCGCGCTGCTCCACCAAGGATTCGACGCCGCCCCGGACGCGCCGGGCGCAAGCACATCGTCTTAAGAGCGGCCTTCTGTCGCCGGTCCGTGTCCGAACGAAGCGGCGTCCTGCCCGCCGAGCGCCCCCGCAAGCGCGTTGTGCGCATGGCTAGCAACACGGACCCGGCGTTTGGCAAGAAGCCCGCCGACCGAACCGCCGAGGAGCGCCTTGCCTGCGGGGTTGTCTGCCTCGACAAACCGAGCGGCCCCACGAGCCACCAAGTGGCAGCGTGGCTGCGCAATGCCTTGGACGTTCGGGACGTGGGCCACGGAGGCACCCTGGACCCCAAGGTCACCGGTGTGCTCCCGGTCACCGTCGGATCGGCCACCAAGGTCGTCTCGGCTTTGCTGACCAGCGGCAAGGAATACGTCGCTGTGTGTCGTTTGCACGAGGAAGTGGACGAGGAGATGATCCGCCGCGTGGTTGCTCGCCAATTCGTCGGTAAGGTCCAGCAGACTCCGCCCGTGCGCAGTGCCGTCGCCCGCCGCCCCCGCATCCGCCGCGTCTACTACAACGACGTGCTCGAAGTGAACGGCCGCGATGTCTTGATGCGCATCGGTTGCCAAGCAGGCACCTACATTCGGACCCTATGCGTGGATCTTGGTCGCGAACTGGGCACCCGGGGCCACATGCAGGAACTGCGCCGCAGCCGCACGGGCCTCTTCAAGGAAGACGACCTCGTAACCCTCCACGATGCGCTGGACGCGCGCATCTTCATGGAAGCCGGCGACCCCAGTTGGATGCTGGACGTGGTGCGCCCGGTCGAGGACGTTACCTCGCACTTGAACAAGATCGTGCTGCGAGACACCGCCATCGATGCGGTTTGTCACGGCGCGCCCCTGGCGGTCATCGGTATTGCCGCGCTCGACTCGGGCATTGAAGTGGGCGAAACCGTTGCCTTTGAGACCCTCAAAGGCGAATTGGTCGGGCTTGGAGAAGCCGACATGACCACACAGCAGATCCTTGCCTCCGAAAAGGGCCTCGCGGCTCGTGTGCAAAGGGTTGTCATGCGCAAGGGAACATACCCTCGCACGTGGAAGAACCGCCGGGCCTAGTTTCCTTGCACGCTGCCCTCGCTGCCGTCGGCCTCGACCTGCGCTTTAGTGAATACTGGTTGTTGGTGTGGGCTGGCGCCGCCGTGACGGGGATTCTGTATTCCATTCTAGCTCGCGAGCGTCCACCCGGAGCGGCCCGCAGCGTCGGCCTCGGACTCATGAGTGTGCCCGTTTGGATGGCGATTTGGGGCTTCGTGGACAGCATTTCGGTGCTCACGGACCCCAACAGTGTGCTGCGTCCCATCAGCCGTGCGGGCCTGAGCCGCACCTACGCTCATGGATTGATTCGAGACATTGGCTACCTTGGCTCCGGCTTTTTGCTATGGACTCTGCACCAGGGCTTCCCCTTGCGGGTGCGGGAACTGGCCGCTCGTTTGCGTGATGAGGGCTTTCCCATGGGTCGCAGCGGCCGCGAGAGCACGAGCAGCCTACACGGCTACGCTTGGTTTCCGGTCCTGCTTCTGGGCACCATTGCATTCAACCTCCTCATTCGCCAAGCGGCGCCCGCCTTGAACAACGGCAACGAGAGCGACGTATGGGCCAACCTAACCCTGTACCACGTCGTGATGATCAGCTTGACAGCGGCGTTCACGGAGGAACTGGTCTACCGGGTCTTCTTGCTCGCCGTTTTGCAGCGCATCCTGTTGCGCGTCGGCGCCAGTGCACGCGCCAGCATCATCGGTGCCGTAGTGGGTCAGGCGATCTTGTTTGGGCTTGCCCACGCCGGGTACGGCACTTGGAGTCATGTCCTGCTGCCCGCGGGGTTCGGCATCATCGCCGGCATCGCGGCGGTGCGCTTTGGGCTCTGGAGTGCCATTGTCTTGCATTTTCTTGTGGACATCTACGCACTTGGGGCGCAGTTGTTCACGGAGCTGCCGTGGTTTGCTGCCTTCTTGACGTGGGGGCTCTTGGTGAACATCGCGGTAGCCCTAGGCATCGGCCTCCGGTGGGCGTGGACGAATCTGCGGCCGGCGCCCCCGTCGGCGTCCTAGGGGCCGGCTTCAAAGCGGCACCATCGCGTCCAGTGCTTGCGCAAGCCGCTTCGCGTAGTGCCTGCGATCAATGGCGGGCGCCCGTACTCCCGGCAATCCCAGGGGTGCCACGCGCTGTGCTTCTGGGATTCCCGGGCCACCGCGCTGCACCACGTACTGGACGCGTTGGCCCGGTTGCACGTCGCAGCCAGCACGTCGCAGGGTTCGCAATGCGGCGGCGGTGAGGGTGTTGGCCTTGTAGTGGTCTGGGTCGCGGGTGACGGTGATGGTGACGGCAAGATCCGCTAGGGGGACGCGGCCGGCTTCTAGGTCGGCAAGAAACGGGTGGGTGGCGGCGCGGGCGCGGGGCAGGGCGGCGCGGAACTCGTTTTCCGTGCGTGCTTCGGCTAGAACTTCGAGGACCGCTTCGATGGCCTTGGACAACCAGGGCGGCGAGTCGTGGCGGCGCGTGGCGATGCCGCGTTGCTTGACGATGCCTTGGTCGTTGCAGGCGTAGTAGCGATTGGGGGCTCCGACGAGGGGACCGTGGGTTTTGGCGGAGAGCGTTACCATCCAACGGTAGTGGTCTTCTACGTCCAGGGGCACGCCGACGGCTTGGGTGATGGCGCGGGCGAGGCGGTTGGCATCGGTGCGCGTGGCGCCTGGTTTGTGCAAAAATAGGCTGTCTGTGAGGCCGTGTACGAGGTTCCAGCCGTCTCGTTCGGCGACTTCGCGGGCAGTGGTCATGCCTTCGCGGCCGCCTGCTTGGATGGCTTGGTGTACTTCGGCGCAGCCGTATCGGGCGTGTTTGTAGCGAGCGTACCCGAAGCAGACGACGCCGATGGCCTTCAACTCGGACTTGATTGCCTTGGCCCAGGCCATGCGGTCCGGGTCTACGTCGCGGCGTCGCTCTAGGGCCTTGACGTAGCGCCGATGCAGCACGAATGGCTCCAGGGCGCCTGATTGGTGGCCTTGGCGGCGGGCGCAAAAGTGCGCTCCGAGGTCCGGCACCATGTCTGCGTCGGGGCAGCAATCGCAGTTGAGCGTGTCTGAGGAAAGGTTGCGTGAGACAATCAGACTCGGGTAGTAAGCGCCAAAATCCAATTCCCATACGTCTTCGTAGACGCCGGGCATCGGAACGTGTACCTGGCCGCCTCGGTCCACGGCGGCGAGCGTCGAGAGCGACTTCCAGCCCTCCACGAGGTTGCGTTTCCACGGTACCGCGACGCTGGCGGCTTGGGCGCGGTCGATGTGGATTTGTTGGATGCAGTAGCCGGGTGAGTGGGTGCTTACGGATTGGGCGCCTCGGTTGCTGATGCGCGACAGGTAGACGAGTCCGTGCAGGGTGTTGCGTGGGGCGCTGTCTTGCAGGAATTTGGATTTCTGGTCGATGTGCAGGCGGCCTTTGAGGTCCCAGGAGGCGGCGCGGTAGACCATTTGGCCGTAGGTGCTGAAGGATTGCTCCGGTTGCGCGGGGCGACGGGGGTCTGGGTCGCGGCCGAGGCGCACACGGGCATGGAGACCGGTGGTTTGGATGCGTTCCAGGAGCAAGGGCACGGTGCCGGTGTGGCCGTTGCGTGTCAGAAGAACGTCTGGGTCAAGATCTGCAAGCACGCGGGCCAACGCAAGAAGGGCGTCTCGTTCTGCCGCCGCGTCCGAGCCCTTGCCGTCGTTGCTGGGATGCAGTTCTTCGCCGTCCACTTGCACCGACGTAAGCCCGCCGCCGGGGGCGGCTTCGGCGTGGATGCGCACCGCCACCAGGTCCGGCCAGCGATAATCGAGTCCGTAGCGATCTTCGCTTGGGATCGGCAGGAGTGTGCCGGGTTGCAGCGCACAAAACGGGAACAGTCCCGCCTGCCGCATCCAGCGTGACTCGACTGGATGATCTACGTCGAAGATGTGCAACGCCGTGACTCCAAGGGCTCGCCGCAGGTCCGTGGCCACTTTGTGCATGTCCTGATAGCGCCGTGTGCGCACCCGCAGCACCGCGTGCAGAGGTCCGTTCAGTTCCAAGCGCGAGCGGCCTGGCCAGACCCGCGCCACGTCCGGGTGGGCTTGCAGCCATGCCTCGGCGTCCTTCAGAGTCCCTTGTCTGGCTGCGACGGTGAACGGTGCCTCGAAGGGCACGGAGGTGGCTTCAGGCCGTGAGCCGCGCTTGGTCCACACTCGGAGGTGCTTGCCATCCCGCGAGGGGTAGGCATCCAGCAAGAATTCCAAAGGCATCACCTCCTGCGTGCTGTTCGAGTCGATCCACGCGCTCCAGGAGGGCCCGGTTCTGGGCTTGGGTGTGCAGCAGCATGGACAGCAGGATGTTGGAGCGCGGGTCCATGTCGCCGGCACGGTTGCGGGCGGCGGCGGTGCGGTAGGAGGCCTGCAACAATTCGTCGTAGGCAGCGCGCAGGTCGCGGGGAAGTTCGCGGCGGAACGAGGAGAGGCGGGATTCGAAGTCGGCGACTTCGCGAGTCGGGGTGGGAACGCTCTGGCCCATGAGAGTAGCTATGTCGGGCCTATTGGATGGGGGTGGCGCCGGGAGGGGGCAGAAACGGGCAAAGACGGCGACGAGGCCTTGCATCCTGTTTGTGGGGCAAAGGCCGGGGAGAAGCGCCATGGATATGTGGGAAAAGCCTGCGCGGCCCCGATTTTTATCGAGTGAAAGCACGATGGGGTCGCAGGGGCGCGGGGCCCGAAACCGATACGGGAACGACCCTGCGCGGTTCAGGCACGAGGTAGTCGGTGATGCGCCTCTGCGCTGTCCTTGGCCGCACCAGCACCGTCCCGTCTTGGTCCGTGACGCGCCAGCCGCGGCCTTCTACGACAACGTGCCGTCGTTCGGGCACCGCCTGGGTGATTCGTGTGGCGAGCAGGGGTGCGCGTCGGCTGAAGCGGGCCAAGTCCAGACTCCACAGCATCGGTACGCCGTGGGCGCGGGCGAGGCGGTGTGCGGCGGCGATGTGGGCGTCGAGGTACTGTTCCTGTTCCCAGTCTGTGGTTTCCTCGCGAAGCAATTGCGCATCAAATGGGGCCGCCACCACGAGGCCGGCCTGGATCGCGTGCAGTTGTTGTTCGAGGCCCTCTGTGAGGCAAGCATCCCATTGGAACGGCGTCATGGCGCGGCGAATCAGGGTCCGTTCGGCGCCATGGTCGGCGCTGCAGCCGTGCATGAGGTGTTGGAAACCCACTTGGTGTGGGTCGATGCAGTGGGCGCCGTCGAGCACCAACACGGCGTCGGGGGTGGCGTGGGTGGCGTCGGCCAGGAGTGCGTGGTGGAAGGCGCGCAGGCTGCGTCGGTCGCCTGTCAGGAGCACGGGTGCGGCGGGAAGGTCTCCGAGCCACGCCATAGAATGGGTTTGGTTCGATGCGGACAAGGAACTTGGGGCAGGGTGCGTGAAACTAGATTGGTGCCCGAAGGACGCCAGAAAGAGGCAAGAAAGCGGCCAGGGGAGCCGGCTCAGCCTCGGATGGATGCCTATGCGGCGTGTTGGCGTCCATTTTGCTTCCGCCCGCGCCCCAGCCTTGTCCCTGTAGCGGTATTACCCTGCCTTGCTGAGCTTTGATTGGGCACATCAGCCCGGGTGAACATCATGAAGCGCGTACAAAACAGCAAAAAGATCCTCCTGACGACGAGTCTCCTTCTCGGCTTTTTCCTCGTCAGCGTCCCGACTGCGTCTGCGGGGGACAAGTGCGTAGAAATCAACTTCCAGTACACGGACGGCCACAGCGATGTGGGCAAGTTCTGTGAGGGCAACGACATCGAATCCGGCTTGCACGTGGACTCTCTGCACGTCTCCTGCTCGGACAAGTTCATCGGCGGAGTTGGCCAGAAGAGCGACCTTGCCGGCCACACCATTGACACTTGGGTCATTGTAAAGCTGGACAAAGATGGCGAAGTGGACAAGATCTGCGGCTCCGAGCCTGAAGACGAGTGCCCGACCCTGACGGCAACCCTGCAAGCAAACGGCGACGTGCTCCTAGAGTTTGACGAGGTCAAGAAGAACCAGAAACTGTACCGCTCCGATGACGGCGGGGACTTCGAAGAAATCGTCAAGCTCGACGAGGACGCAACGAGCTATCTCGACACGGACACGGATGACGGAGTTACCTACGTCTACAGCTTCGACAAGAAGGGCGAATGCCCCGCTGAAGTGACCCAGATCCCCGTGTTCCCGACGCTGCTGGCCGCTGGCCTCGCAGTCATTGGCAGCAGCCTTGCCTACGCTGGCCTGCGCCGCCGCAAGTAGACCCCTGCTCCCGGACGCAGCCCACAGCTCGCCGCCCGACACGGGTTCGCTCTTGTCGGTTCCGGCGGCTCTTCTTCCCTTTCTCTTAAATCATGGAGACGGGGTCATCCGAATTGGACGGCATCCTCTTGGGCCTGGAATTCGACTCCTCCGACCCCCTCGTCGTCTTTGGCGCCGTGGCGGGCATCATCTTCCTGGGTTTCCTGGGCAACCTCGTGTTCTCCCGCTTCAAGCTCAACGACACGCTCTTGTTGATTCTGGTGGGGGTAATTCTTGGGCCCCTGCTTGGCTACCTAGAACCCACGACATTGCAGAGCCTGAGCAACATCGTGGGCCCCTTGGCTCTGATTCTCATTCTGTTTGACGGCGGCCTCGCGCTGAACTTGCGCGACTTGGTGCATGGTCTTGGCAACGCGACGGTTCTGGGTCTTGTGTCGTTCGTGGCGACCACAGGCCTCGTGGGTCTCGTGGTGGCCACCGCGCTGGGCATTCCATTCACCACGGCGCTCATCCTTGGCGCCATTCTGGGCGGCACCTCCGCACTCGTGGTCTTGCCGAGCCTGGAACACATGAACGTCGAGAAGCGCACGGGTACGGTCCTAGGCCTCGAATCGGCACTGACGGATGTGCTCGTGGTGGTCGTGAGTTTCACGCTCATCAGCATCGTCGCAGCGGGCACCGCCATGACAACGGGCGTGGGCGAGAACCTCACCGCTGCACTGGACGGAGCATCGGGGCCCTCCTTCGACGCCCAAGGCATCGCCTCGAAGCTGCTGATTACGTTTGCCATGAGCCTCTTCATGGGCATCGCGGCCGGCCTCGTCTGGCTCGTTCTCTATCCCAGGGTCCGTGAGAAGGCGTTCGGATACATGCTCACGCTGGGCTTCATGTTCAGCTTGTACGTCTTCGTGGAGTGGATCCTTGGCGACGTCAGCAGCGGCGGTGGCCCCTTGGCGGTGTTGGCCTTTGGCATCATGCTGGGCAACTATGACCGATTGGGCAAAATCGCATTCAGCCTTGGCGACGAGTTTGGCCGAGGCATGAAGCGGTTCCAAGGCGAAATCAGCTTCCTGGTGCGCACGTTCTTCTTCATTTTCCTCGGCGCCATAGTGGACTTGAGCCTGCTTCGAGACTGGTGGACCCTTGCCGTTGGTGTGCTCATCTTCGGTGCCTTGGGTGTCGCTCGCTATGTGGCGGTGGTGGCAACCACGCGCCGCGTGCGTTTGGCCGGCGACGACCTCGTATTGCTTTGCATGATGCCCCGAGGCCTTGCCGCAGCCGTTCTTGCCGCAGAACCCGCCAAGGAATTGATTCCAGGCACGGATCGGTTCGTGGCGCTGGCCTTCATCATCCTGGTCTTGAGCAATGTGCTTGCCACCGTGGCCGGCATGGCACTGCAAGGAGGCTCCGACGGTGCCGCACCGAACAAACCGCGACCCACCACGGCTCCCGCCGGCCCCCGAGCGCCGGCCAAGAGCACCAAGGCAGCCCCGAAGTCCACCAAGGCACGAGCGGCACCTGCAAAATCAGCTCCAAAGAGCCCTGCCAAGGCCACGCCGGCCCGCAAGGCCTCGGGCGCTGGATCAATCGCTGTAACCAGTGCACCCGCTTCCAAGGCCCCCGCCAAACAAACCGAATCGGGTGCCACATCGGCCTCCAAATCGTCCACCTTCAAGCTGAGCGGCGAGACGGAAGCTGGGCTCGAAAAACTGGGCCGCCGCAGCGACCGTCGCTAGCCAAAGCCGGAACGGGCACGCGCTGGATGGATCGGACTAGGCCAACGCGATGTTGATGGTGGAGATCTTCAGGTTGATCTGCACATCGTGCGTCGTGGAGGCGGCACTGCTGCCTTCGACTCGCATTTGCACGCCGGTCGCGGTGTTCGTGACTGAGTACTGCTGCGGGAACGTCAGTCCTGCATCGGCAAGGGTGCGGGTCAGGAACTCGTTCCAAACATCGGGGTATTCGGTGTCGATGTTGTAGGTGAAGCGGGGCCCTGTGCCGAGGATGTCTGAAACTTGCACAGCTTGGGTCACGACCGAGGCAGAACTGCGCCCGCCCACTGCATCGCCGCTGCCCTTGTACACAGGTTGTGTGAATTGCACCAGGGTCATGGCGCCCACCCGTTCCACCAAAAACTGGGGCTCCAAGATCATGGAGGCGCCTTCTGGTTGGACGATGATCAGGGCGCCGTTTTCCAGGATGAGCGTTGCCTCGGGCAATTGCTGGTAGGGAATCTTGAACGTCAACCGGCCGCCTTGGTGGTTTTCTAGGTAGTTGCTGATGGTGGACCCGGTGCCGCCTCCCACGAACACCTCTTGGCCTTCCGTGGATCGCGTCACATAGGTTGCCGAGTATTCCACCGTCGGCCATTTGTTTCCGTCCAATTCGGGGAAACCATAGGTCAATTCGAAGGAAAACGGCGCCTTGGCAGCATCAAGGACCTGCTGGAAGGGCCAACTGGGGTCCAGGGCGTCGATCCAGAACCGGTTGTGTTCCTTGTACTTCACGTCCGCCGCCAACTCCTGGTCCACGAGGACTTCGCCGGTGGAGGTGATGATGCGCACCCAGAGGTCGTCTTTGTCTTTCTCGGGAACGTACGCCCGGAATGCCCCTGCAAAATTGCCGGTGTCGTCGGTGATGTCCAACTGCACGAATGCCTTCTTTTTCAGTTCCAGTTTCTCAGCAGTGGGGCCCGTGAGACGGATGCGCAGCGATTCGATGCGCTCGATGTCTTCCACCGTGCTGCTGCCGCTGGAGGTTGCCCACTGTTCATTCAAGACGCCCAAGTTCTTGCCGTTGCGGTGCACGAGCCGCAACTCAGGCGCCCAGGCACTTGTGTTGATGGTGCTGGAGCGAAATTCAATGGTCCCTGGTTCGCTGCTGGCGGCAAACAAGCCGGTTCGTTCCGGTGGCGACAGGCGCACGGGATTGGAAACGGGGCTCAAGGTGCGGTTTTCAGATTGCTTTTCACTCTGGGCCTTCAAGTCTGCAAATTGGCTGATGACCCCATCAAGGTGGGCAGCTTCGCGGTCTTCGGCCCAGCGTGGTTGGTAGTCGGTTTGGACTTGCACCATGAATGTGAAGCCGAGGGCCACGACGAGGATTGCGCCTAGGATCGTGGATGTGGCGTCGTCGCGGTCCGTCCGATTGGAGCGGTGCGGGCGGGCCGGGCGATGCGATCGAGATGCGCTCGTCATGAGGTCACCCGGGCATATTCGATGTGTAGATTGGCTGGCGTGCCGGGGTCATTTTGGAGGCTGCGGAAGCGAATCTTGGTGTCGCCGTTGTTCCATTCATTGGCGTTGATGGCGAGCGTCCAAGGTTGCAGGGAGGCAGAATTCAGCACAGATCCTCGGTCGTACCAAGTGCTGGCGCCGGAATCCCAGATTTGCACGCGGAAGGAGCCGCCGTCCACGAGGTAGTTCAGTTCGAGGTTGTGGTTGGCGCTGGCAGGAATGCCTTGCCAATGGAACTCGATGTTCATGTCGTAGCCGGGCCCGTGGTCGACCTCTGCCCAGAGGGCGTTGAGGAGCCAGTCGCCGTCGTTCTGGTTGAATTTTACGGGGTCGAAGACGACCTTGGGGTAGGCGCGGACGGTCAATTGGTTGATGTCGGTCCAGGTCCAGGGGCCTCCGCCGGGGCGTTTGTTGGTGATGTCGTAGGAGAACGTAGACTCGGTCGGTTGCTTGGTGGCTGCAAGCACGCCGCTGACCTGGGTGCAGCCGCCGGCGGTGCAGGCGTTGAGTTGCCAGCCGTCGTTGACGTGGTTGTTGATGTAGCCAGAGCCCTTGACGACGACGCGGAGGATCTGATTGGAGCTCGGCGCGGCGTCCGGGAGGCTCAGTTCGAGCGGGGAGCTTACAGATTGCTTGTACTTGGCGTACTTGTTGTTGAGGCCGTCTGCGGCGCGGTCCGGGCTCTCCCAGTCCTGGCTGTAGACGACGGTGTTGCCGTACAAGGTCACGGTGCCACCCGTGCCGCCCCCGGGGCCCTCCGTGAGGATGGCGGCGGCATTCAGGTCGTCGGGGTTCTTGGCGGCGTCCAGGTTCGTGTGGGTCCCGATGATGTTGACTGCCGAGTCCACGTAGGTGCGGGTGGGGGGGATCGGTTCGATGTAGTCCGAGGCGACGGCGGAATTGCCAACGTTGCCAAGCACGTCGGCCATGCCCTTGGCTTGGTAGTTCAGTGTCTGGGTGGCCACCGTGGCCCAGCCACCCACGGGGGGTTGGATGGACGCGGTCCAGACGTTGCCTCCCTGGGGCGTCATGACCAGGGGAGAGCCGAGGCCTAGGTTGAATTCTAGCGTCGGGTTCGCGGTTTCGTCCACGGGGTTGCAAGTATCGATCAGGAACGCAGTGACGTTGAGGGGAGAGAGGCCGGTGAGCGCTTCGAGGTTGGCCGGTTCTTGCGAGAAGACCGCGGTGGGCGGCGTTTCGTCATCCACGCAGGACGTTTGTCCGGTAACCACCGAGATCGAGGAGAGAAGCCTCGAACCTCCGCCGTGCGGTACCGCAAACGAGATGGTAATCTGGTCGTTGAAGTTCATCGGTTGCTGGTAGGACCATGTTTCGCCGAGATCGAGAAAGCCGTCGGTGAACGCTAGATCGACGTCCGAGATGCGTTTCGCGACGCCGTTTTGCGTGATGATGACGCTGCTGCCGAATTCGTCGATGCTTTCACCAAACATGTGCCGGATGCGAATTTGTTCGTCGCCGGTTCCCCACAACTGGTCCGGTCCGGGGTGAACCTCGGTCTTGAGGCTGGCGTGGAGTTGGTCCGGCGGGCCCGGCAGGCTGGCGATGAGCAGTCCGAGTCCGATGAAGCTCGACACGGTGATGGCCACAAGCAGGATGCTCCCTACGACGTCGGACACGCCAGAATCATCCTGATGCCATCCATGACGGTGCACGTGTGTCAAGTTGCGTGCCGAGGTTATAGCCCATTCCTGCAAGGTTCGTTGCCCGTGTTCGCTCTTGGGGTCTCCGGGGAGAGTTGCGACCAGGGGCGTTGGTCCCCGGCATGGCTGCTTGAAATAGCGGCCGAGGCGGTTCAGGAGACGTTCTGGACGAGATGCAGGTCCACAATTCGTGCCTCGGGGGCACCAAGAGCGTGCCGGATGCACAGCAAGGCTGCCGATGCGCCGGTGAGCGCGTGCGTGTCCAAGTCCATGCGAGAGTACCCTTGAACGGTGACAGTGACCTCGAGGCCTTCGGATGCAGGCAGCACTAGGGTTTCTACATGCGTCGGATGCAAACCGTGGACGCCAGGAATTTCGTCGGCGCGCTTGACGGCCCACTCGGCGGCGGCCTCGGCGCGTCCAAGGTCGGCCCCCAGCTCAGATTCGGTGGGGAACCCTTCCAGGCGGCCGCGTGCGACGCTCATGCGGCGCGTGGGGGCTTCGTCGGTTCGGTCACGCATCGCGCATCAGGTCCGCGTGCATGGTGGCGGCGGCGCGGCGTGCGTGCGCGACGGCCTCGATGATGCTGCTAGGCCCCAGGGCGATGTCGCCGGCCGAGAAGACGCGGGCGTGGCTGGTGCGGCACTCCTCGTCTACTTCCACGTCGCCCCACTTGCTCATCTGCACGAGGTCCTGGATGGCGTCGCGGATCGGGCTGGGGTTCTGGCCCACGGCGAGGATCACCTCGTCGGCAGCAAGCAGGAATTCGCTGCTGGGGATCGGTTCGGGTCGCTTGCGGCCGGATTCGTCCGGGATGCCCAGCTCCATCTGGACGCATTCGACGAACTTCACGTGGCCTGCGTCGTCCGAGATGAGCCGGGTCGGGTTGGCCATCAAGAGGAATTTGATGCGCTCGTCGCGGGCCTGGACCACTTCCTCGGGGGCGGCGGTCATTTGGCGCCGGCCGCGACGGTAGACGATGTGTACGGCCTTGGCTCCGAGGCGTAGGCTGTTGCGCGACACGTCCATGGCGGTGCTGCCGCCACCGATGATGACGATGCGTTTGTCCTTGAGGTCGTATTTTTCACCGAGCTCCAAGCGGCGAAGCCACTCGACGGCGTGCTTGACGCCCTTCAGGTCCTCGCCTTCCACGTGGATGCTCTTGGCGGCGTGGCAGCCGACTCCCAAAAACACGGAGTCGTGGT
Organism: Thermoplasmatota archaeon; assembly: GCA_041601615.1. Taxonomy (GTDB): domain Archaea; phylum Thermoplasmatota; class E2; order JACPAO01; family JAHFTW01; genus JANQNI01. The sequence continues at coordinate 94,255 of JBFIHX010000001.1, forward strand.
TGGCAAGGAGGGATTCGAGGGTGTTCTCGCCTTCGCCGAGGCGCCAACCAGTGACGAATTCGACACCCCAGTCGCGCAAGTTGTCCAGTTCCTTTGCCACCACGTCGCGGGGCAATCGGTAGGACGGGATGCCGACGGTCATCATGCCGCCAAAAATGGGCAAGGCCTCGTAGACGGTAACGCCGTGGCCCTTGCGCACGAGGTCGTAAGCGACTTGGAGGCCAGCCGGTCCGCCGCCCACGATTGCAACGGTCTTGCCGGTGGCAGCGGGGCGTTCGACTTTGGGCATCTGGCCGTGGTCGAAGGCGGCGCGCTTGAGAGAGCAAATGGCGACGGGTTCGCCCTTGATGCCGACGACGCACACGTCCTCGCAGGGATGGAAGCAGGTGCGGCCAAGCGTGCCGGGAATCGGATAGGTTTCGAGGGCAATGGCGAGGGACTTGTCAAAGTCGCCTTCTGCGATGGCCTGGATGTACTCAGGGGCCCGCGTGAGCGCTGGACAGCCGTAGGTGCAGGGCTTTGTCTTGCAGTCGATGCAGCGCTGCGCCTCCTCCACGGCGAGTGTCCGAGTGTAGCCCAAAATGGCCTCGGCGTAGCTCGTGACCCTCGTTTCTGGGTCCAGTTCTGGCATCTTGACGCGTTCGAGCTGCATCGCCATGACCGATCCTCGGTGGATGTTCTTGAATGGCCGCTCCTGAAGAGCCCTTCGACTCGAAAGGACGCGAGCCAAGGCCGCAAAACACGGGCAGATGCAGGCCGCGATGGACGGAATTTCTCGGGTTCTAGATGAATCGAGGCCCGACAATTTGCAGGATGATCGCTGCGAAAATCATGAGGCTCACGATGCTGGCCGATCGTCCCACGATGCGGTCCCGCCGGGCGCGTTCCATTTGCGGCCGGGCCTTCTCGACGATGCCACCGACGGCGTCGCGGAAGATGTGGCCACCGTCCAGCGGCAGCATCGGCAGGATGTTGGTCAGGCCGACAAGGAGGTTGATCCAAAACACCCAGAACAGCGTCTGGAAGAGGGGCCAAAACACGTCGTTTTCGAAGGGCGTCTCGAAAAAGGCTGGCAAGTAGACGCCCATGACGGGTGTGCCTCGAATCTCAAAGATGGGCAATTGAATGAGCGCCAGGAGGTTGGTGCCGCTGTTGTCGAATGGGTCCGTAAACAAGCCTTGGATGAGCTCAGCATCGAAGATTTGGATCCCGACAAGGGGCGCGTTTTGCAGGTCCTCTGCGCACTGGGCGCCGCTCGTGTAGGTTTTGCCAAAGCTCAGTTCACACGTCTCATTGCCGGCGGGCGTGAGCGCAATCACGTCCTGGCGTTGCGGTTCCGTGAGCACGTCCCAGCGGCTGGTGACGGTGATGGATTGGGTTGTGCCGTCGCGGGTGGTAACATTGAGTGTGTCGCCTGGATGCACGGACTCCATGCGTGTGCGGAAGTCGTCGACGCTTACCAGGGCAGCACCGTCGATGGCTACCAGAACATCGCCGCCCATGATGCCGCCTGCTTCGGCGCCGCCGTCCTTGGTGACGCTTTGCACGGGGACACCATCGTGGGCTTCCACGTTGCCGGCCATGCCGCCCATGGCGGCAAGCACGAGTGCCGCTACCACGATGTTGACGGTGGCGCCGGCGGCAAACACGCGCAATCGTTTGCGTCGCGTGGCGACCGCCATCTCCTCTTCGTCGGGTTCGACGAAAGCGCCGATGGGTACAATGACGTACAGGAGGCCGAGGGATTTGACTTTCAGATTGTTGGCGCGGGCAAGCACTCCGTGTCCGCCTTCGTGGACGACGAGGGTGATGATGAGCGCGATGATGCCGTACCATAGGGGTACGAACGGATTGACTCCTGGAATGACGAGGATTTCGCTGCCCTTCAGGGGCTCCACGTCGTTGGCAGGGTCAAGCACGACCGCCACAGCAAGCAGAATCAGGGCGGTCATGAGCACCATGCCCACGAGCGTCATGGCGATACCAAAGTCGCCAAAGATGTTCCAGAGCCGTTTGGGTCGGGCAATGACGTCGAGGGTGCCGCGTCCTTTCTGGGTGCGAATCATCAGGATGAAGCCCATGAACAGGGACAGGTTCCATTGCTCCATCTTGCCGCTGCGAAGCAACCAGAAGAGGAGGATGACGTACGCCCAGACGAGGGCGGCCGTGATGAGCCAGCCGTTGACCACGTCGCGGCCACGAGGAATGACGGCGATAAGGGTTGGTGTCGGGGTGCGCAACATCCAAGCCGGGCCGTGGGTTCTGGAAGCGTGGACGCAGAGGCCCCCGGCCCGGCCGCAGAAAACTGCATGGTGCTGTTGCAAAGCACCTACGCATCCGAGGCAGACGCAGAGCTCGCTGCCCGCCGGCTCCTGGACCGCCGGGTCGCCTGTTGCGTCCATCTCTCGCCGGTGCGCAGCCTCTATCGGTGGAAGGGCCAGCTCGAAAACGACCAAGAGTGGCGCTTGGAGGCCCGCACGCCGCGTCGTGACCAAAACCGCTGCTGGGAAGCCCTGCTGGACGGCCACCCCTACGAGACGCCGCTCGTGGAAATCGTGGCCGAGACCCAGGTGCCGGCACGGTATGCGCGGTGGGCGCATCGGTGTACGGAGCCGGAGTGAAGTCGGCGTAGGCTCCGGCGGGCTGCCTCCGGCGAAGGTCTTCAACCCTCGAAGCCTCGCCGGTTCGTGGTGGGCGCGTGGAATTCGATCAGGATCGATCTGGAGCCGCGTGACTTGGAGCGGCTAGCAGACGGGCTTGCCAGCGAGGGGTTTCCGGTTCGGGTTGAAGGTCATTGCCTGGTATTTTCAGATCCATTGTTGGCGGATGCCGTGCGGGCGTGGTACACCAAACTCACGCTGTACAATCGACTCATCCACCGCGCCGCCCGAATTCGGGGCAAGCCCATCACCATCGCAAGCCCCGGGATGAAGTGAATTTGTATCTCGCCATCATCGCAGGGTTGCAGCGAGGCGAGCTGCCGGCGATTGTGCACGAGGTCATTTGGCGGCAACCGTTTTTCAATGCAAACCACCGCACAGCGGCGGCGGCCATCCAAGACGAGCTCGATGTTCGATTGGATGAACAACAAGCACGGCTGTTGACGACCGACGTTATTTTGGAAAGCAAAGCGCTCCTCGACGGATCGGATACCTCCCTCTCGAACGAGGAAGCAAAACGGCGCCATTACGGGGCGATGCAGCGCCTTGTGGCTGCGATTCAATCCATCAAGTGAACGACAGACGAGACGATGTCGCGCACTTTCTGTTTCCCCTCGGCAGACAACTGGTCGAAGTCCGTCCGAGTCCCCTGGAGCAACTAGCCCACGAGTCCGACTTCAGCGCCATCGTATAAAAACTCAACGTTCTTCCAAGGGTGGCTCCTTTTGACAGACGATGCCCCCGTCGCGGCATCCTCGCCAGACCGTTCGTTCGGTCGCCCGGCAAGCGCTTGCAGTTCCAATCGGGGCTGAGCTAGGCAGGAACCCAATGCTCCACTCGCGTGGCGCCCCGTTCGGCAGCGTCGCCGAGGATGCGGGCGGCCCAGGCGAGTTTCCGACGCTTGATGACCGGATCAGTGTGGTGGCTGTAGCGGCCGGCCTCTGCTTCGAGGTCGAAGGCGACAAGCCGGACCCGTCGCACGTCCATGGCTTCGCATAGCAACACTGCTCGATCGCCATCGGTGAATCCCCCGTGGTTGCGCACATGGTCTGCGGGAGGGGCGGCCTGGCAACTTGGCGCGACTACGGGCCAGTCGGAGGCCATGGGCAGTCTGTCTTGGTTGTGGCCGTGGGCGTGGACGACCATGCTGGCGCCTTGGTGTGCCGCCCAATGGAGGCCTTCGGGGTCTCCGTCGAGGTCCGTGGTGACGACGCGGGGCGTGATGCCAATTTCACGCAGGCGGCTCGTGGCACCGTCGGCGGCGAGCACAATGCCCGAGGGCAGGTCCGAGGCTTGGAGCGTGTCGAGGCTGGGGCCGCAGCCGACGACCACGGCATCTGGACGGTGTTTGAGGTCCGTGCCGATGTGGCGCCAGGCGGCCCGCGCGTGTGCTGCGGGGATGAGATTGGCGAGCGCTACTGCTGCGGCTTCGTCCAGGCCTTCATCCCATTGAAAATCAGATAGAATCGCCCGGTACGTGGGGCTCCAGTCTTCCCAGTGCAAGTCAGTGCTCCATGGGCGGGTTGCCGCCGTCTACGAAGAAGCTGCGAACGTATCGGCTGAGCAAGACGCCGGCGGCGGCGACACTGAGGCCGGCGGCAAGCTGCATGACGAGTTCGAAGGTAATGACGTGGTCAAGGGGCGCTTCTTGCAGCACTGCGAGGGTCACGTTGAGCACCACGTTGCCGATGAAGCCGACGGCGATGAGCGTGAAGGCCGTGGTCCAGTGACGCAGCCCTACTTGTCCCTCGCGCACCCATTCGTCCACGAGCATTCCAGCAGCGCGCACCAAGAGGGCGGCCACGAAGTAGAACAGGAACGATTGTAGGAACACGAGGGTGCGGTAGAAGGCGCCCTCGTCGGGCCCGGGTAGCTTGGAGTAGGATTGCACGGCGCCGATTGCGAGGAGCCCTATGGTGATGATGTTGGCAAACAACTGCATTTTGCCCGATCGCATGCCTTCGCCAAGGTCGCGGAAGAACCGCTCCATGCGGTCTTCCCAGTGCATGGCGTGGACAATCATCCAGAGGCCCATGACGGCAAGGGTGACGCCCCAAGCGTATTGGGCGATGTTGAATAGAAATGCGCCGCCCCAGATGAGCGTGACAAGGCCAATGGGCAGGACATAGCGCCTTGCCAATTTTTTGTCCTCGATGATGCGCGTGAGTGTGTAGTAGAAGCCTTCGAGGCGAGGGGCTTGGCGCACGATGGTGCGGTGGACGTGCGCAACACGGACGCGGCTCGTCAGAATCGGGAGAATCTGTTCGTCTTCTGCCCCGTCGCTTACGAGCACCACTTCGTCGGCGCGGCTTAGTTCAAGCACTTCGTCCAGTTCGCGTGCGAGTTTGCGGTCGCCACGGATGCCCATGGCGCGGTGTCCGGTGATGGCGGCCACTTCTACTTGGTTGCCCTTTTGGATCGCGCTGGGAAGCTCCTTGTCGTACAGGTGGATGGCCGCAAACAAGCTGTTGGTGTCCGAGTCTTCGGGGTCAGCAATGCCAAGCTTGGTCGCTGCCTCAATGAGCCGGCGGCGGCCCACGATGGGGGTGTCGACTTGCGCCTTATGGCCCACGTCGTCATCCCGGTCCACAGACAAGATGAGCGTCTTCATCCCAGCACAATCCAGAGGGCGACCTCACGGTATTTGGGCCTGTCGGCGTGAGGATCGATGTTTGACGAATCAACCACCCGCGAGGGGTCGGCGCGATAGGCCGGTGTCATGGCTTGAACGCTCGACCCATCACGAAATTGATCAACCCATCTGGCAATACCCGCTTCAGAACATTCCCCGCCTTGGCATCCAGGGGCGCCAGGTAGTGGAATCGAGGCCGCCGACTCAGACAGGCGTGGTTGATGCGCTTGGCGATGACGCGTGGATGTGCGCGTCCTTTGCCTCCGACGAGTTTGTCGAATCGTCGGTACAGGTTTGCGTAGGGCCCCTCTGAGCCTCCGAGCCCGGCGACTTCTTGTTCCTGTTCGGCACGGGCTCCAAAGCTCGTGCGGATGCTGCCGGGTTCGATGAGGGAGACGTGGATGCCGAAAGGGCGCAGTTCGGCCGCCATGGCCTGCGAGAGGCCTCGGAGGGCGAATTTGGTCGCCGAGTAGGCGCCGATCATGGGAAATCCGATGTGGCCGGCAATGCTGCTGACGTTGACGATGCGGCCGTGGCCTTGGTTGCGCATGTGGGGCAGGACTTCTTGGGTGAGGCGGTGGGCGCCGAGGAGGTTGACGTCGAGCATCGCTTGGAACGCGGCGAGCGAGGTTTGTTCGACGGGCATGAAAGCGCCAAAACCGGCGTTGTTGACTATGGCGTCGATGCGTCCGAAGTGTTCGAGGGTGTGGGCTACGGCGGCTTGGATGCTGGCTTCGTCGGTGACGTCGAGTGGATAGACGCTGACGTTTTTGGAAGCCAGGTCTTGGATGGTGTCCACGTTGCGGGCGGTAGCTACGACGGTGGCGCGACGGGCAAGGTGCAGTACGGCTTCGCGGCCAATGCCGCTGCTGGTTCCGGTAACGAGGACGACGGGACGACTCACGGATTGTAGCGAGTCTCGTCTTCCACTTCGTCCTTCTGTTTGGCGGCCAGGCGTGCCGCCTTGCGTCCTTCCCGTTGCAGGCGCGCCTCCGTTCGCCGCGCATTGCGTGCTGCTTGTTTCTGCTCCCGCGTCTGCGACACGGTCTCCGGGTCTGCGTCCGGCGTCGGCTCGCTCCACGCGGCTGGCGATTCTGCGAATTTCCCGATACGTATGGCGTCCACGATGGCCCATCCGAGGCCGGCGGCGCCGGGAATCAAGAGCGGATAGGAACCAAAGACGATGAGGGCGGTTTGGGCAATGCCGCGGCCAAGCAAACCGCTGTGGGGGTTGCGGATGCCTGCGATGATGGCGCCGACGCCGGGGAGCGGGAACACTTGTAGGGTCACGACGGCGGGCTTGAGGCGCGGGCCTAGAAGCCAGGGCCGCATGGGCTTACGCATGGGCCTCGCCGTGCGACCGCAGGAAAATTAGAACGCCCCAGGCCCAGGCCCATAGGATGGATGCCAAAAACAAGCCAATGCCGAGGCCGCGCACGGGGCCGACGAGGAAGATGCCGGCAACGAAGAGGGCAAATTGCAGAAGGCCAATGATCCAGGTCTGCGTGTCGCGGCTGGCGCCAGCAGCGGTCATGGTGGCCATGCCGGGGAAGGTCAGGAAGCTCGCTACGAGCACCAGGAGGCCCCAGGGCTGGCGTGGAATGCTTGGAATCAAAGGTGGCGCGGGGGACGATTCGGGTTCCTGGGCTTCGGCGGGCATGGGTATCACCGGCTCTTCATGAACAAGAGAATGCCCCAGATCCAGGACCAGAGGATGCCGACAAGGAACACAGACAGGAGTGCTTGGAGCAGGCCGTGGACGAAGAGGCGCGTCTCTTCCATGTTGCCGGCGGCAATCATCGTGCCGCTGCCGGGCAGGAAGATGTTCATCACTAGGACAATGATGCCCCACGGCTTGCGCTTGATGCTGGGGAGGTTTACCATCTTGCATCGAGTCGATGCTGCAGACAAAAGGGTTGGCTTCTCTGGCGCCGCTTCCGCGTGTGAGTGGCTAACGCCTGCTCCATCTGGGTAAATTAGACGGTTCGAGATTCCTAGCTGCTCGACATCGTGGGCGTGCGGGCCCCGGCGAGGGCGTATGTTCGCGGTGCAATCCCACAACAACGCGGCCCAAGAAGGGCTCAAAGTGAAGTAGAGAAGGAGGAGAAGGAGACCGAATCGTCGGTTTAGTCGCTCTTGGCGAAGATCAGGACGCCCCAGACGACGGCCCAGATCCATCCGAGACCAAGTAGGAGTGTTGCCACAATTTGTAGAACACCGATGATGATGGTGTCCTTGTGCTTCTCCACGATACCGGTGATTAGGATGCCGAACCCACCGAGGATGATGCCGAGAACCAGGGCGAGGATGCCGCCCGGGCTGCGCTTGAAGTGGGGAATCTCGAAGAGGCCCATATGTCTTGGATTCTCATCAGGGAAAAAAGCCCGCCGTATTGCATCCATGGGCGCCGAGGAGGCTGGCGCATCGTCCCGAACCCTCAAAACGGGGTCCCGTGTCGCCGCCCCCATGGACCTGTATGAATACCAGGGTCGCGACCTCTACGAACGCTTCGGCGTGCCCTGCGCCCGTGGCTTTGTTGTGGAGTCGATGGCCGACCTCGCATCCCACCTTCCCACCGTCGGATACCCCGTCGTGGTCAAGGCACAGGTCCTCGTGGGCGGCCGTGGAAAAGCGGGCGGCGTCAAGTTTGCCCACAATGAGTCGGAACTCCTGGAGCACACGGAAGCGATTCTGGGCATGGACATCAAGGGACACATCGCTCACAAGGTGATGGTTGCGCAGATGCTCGACTTCACGGCCGAGTACTACTGTTCCTTCCTCATCGACCGCAACGCCCGCAACTACCTGATGATCTTCAGCCAAGACGGCGGCATGGACATTGAGAGTGTCCCCGAGGCGCGCCTTGCCAAGATCAACATCAACCCGCTCGAAGGATTCACCGACGCCCACGCCGAGGCTGCCTTCGAGAAAACCACCTTCGATGCCGAAACCAAGGCCGGTGTCAAGGCGCTCATGCACAGTCTCTACCGCATGTTTACTGAGATGGATTGCGAACTCGTGGAGGTCAACCCGATGGCCAAGACCACCGACGGCACCATCGTCGCCGCCGACAGCAAGGTTACCATCAACGACAGCGCCTTGTTCCGCCACCCGGAATTCAAGCAACGCGACCAGAGCCTCACGGAGCTCGAACAAGAGGCCCGCGACCAAGGCGTTGCCCTCATTGAACTCGACGGCAACATTGGCGTCATCGCCAACGGCGCCGGCCTCACCATGGCCACCCTCGATGCTCTGAGCGTCTACGGTGGAAAACCCCGCACCTTCCTAGACTTGAGCGGCGCTACGGACCCCGAAAAGGTCGCCCAGGCTGTCCGCTTGATGAAGAAGTCCAACCCCGGCGTCATGCTCCTGAACTTGTTTGGTGGCATCACGCGCTGCGACATCGTCGCCGAGGGCCTCGTCAGTGTCATTGACAACGAAGGCGTCGATTTCCCTATCATCACCCGCATCAAGGGCACCAAGGAAGCCGAAGCCAAGGAAATCCTGGCTCGCTACGGCTTCAAGGTCGCCGACACGCTGCAAGAGGCGGCGCAAATCGCCACCGAAATGGCCAAGGACATGCCCATGGCCGGCACCCCCCTCGCACAGGAGGCAACCTAATGTCCGTCGTTCTCAACGAGCAATCCAAGATCGTCGTCCAGGGCGCCACGGGCTCCGTGGGCAAGTTCCACATCAGCCAGATGCAAGAATACGGTGACTACGTCGTCGCCGGTTGCACCCCAGGCAAGGGCGGCGAAGAAGTGCACGGTGTTCCTGTCTTCAACAGTGTTGCCGAGGCCAAAGACGCCACCGGCTGCAACACCAGCCTCGTCTTCGTGCCCGCCCGGTTCGCGAAGGCTGCCGTCATCGAAGCCGTTGATGCAGGCATGGAAACCGTCATCGTCATCACGGAGCACATCCCGGTGCACGACGCGGCGCACTTTGTCAACTACGCCAAGAGCAAGGGCGTTACCCTGATTGGCCCCAACTGCCCCGGCGCCTGCACCGCGGGTGTTGCCAAGGTCGGCATTCTGCCGGGTCAAATCTTCACGCCCGGCGGCCCCGTGGCTGTCGCCAGCAAGTCCGGCACCCTCACCTACGAAATCGTCGGCGCGCTCTCTGCTGAAGGCATTGGCCAGACCACGGTTCTCGGCCTCGGCGGCGACCCGATTCCCGGCACCAACCTCTTGGAAGCCGTGAAGTTGTTCGAAAAGGACGACGCTTCCAAGGCCATCGTTCTCGTTGGCGAAATCGGCGGCGGCGCCGAAGAGGAAGCAGCCGCATACATCGAGTCCGTCAACCTCACCGCTCGCAAACCCATCTACGCCTTCGTAGCCGGCCGCTCGGCCCCCGAAGGCAAGCAAATGGGCCACGCAGGTGCGCTCGTGGAGAAGGGTGTTGGCACCGCCGAATCCAAGATGAACGCCTTCAAGAAGGCCGGCGTGAAGGTCGTGGATTTCCCCACGGACATCATCCCGCTCGTCAAGGCCGACCTCGGACTCTAGTCGAGGCCGAAAACATGCGTGCTCCGGTGCAAAACTCCCTCCTGGCGTTCGGGCTCTTGATGGCCTTGCTCTTTGCAGGCTGCCTTCAGGACCCAGGCACCGGAGACACGCAAGAAACTGCCCCGCAGCCGGGCCCCATGGCCCATGGCTTGCAGGCGGCGGGGTACGAAGTCGTGGTTCATGCCCCGGGTTTTCTCGGATATGAGCCGACGATTGGCGTAGGTCCGACGGGAAGTATTTTCGTTGCCGGTGCAGGCCAAGCATTGGACCTTTCCGGGTACGAGGCGGTGCGCGCATCCTCCGTGCTGCGCAGCGTGAACGGCGTGGATTGGACAGTGGTCAACGATTTTCCGGCCACCTTTGACCCCGTGCTGCATGTGGATCTACGATCGGGCTATGTGTACCGCGCCCACCAATTGTCAAGTTCCTGTGCCACCCTGGCCTTCAGCGACGATGATGGCTCGACATGGCAGGAGCACCCTGGTGCTTGCGGCGATGTGGGCGTGGATTTTCTGAAACTTGCCAGTGGAATTCCCGGTCCCGACGCCAATGCGCTTGCCACGGGCGTGGAACAAGTGGTGTACTTGTGCCACAACCGCAATTCGGACTCCGCTCGTTCCGTGTGCGCGGCGAGCTTTGACCATGGGCGCACTTGGCCCCAGGATCGAGTCATTGCCTTGCGCGACCGCGACGGTTGTGGTGGCGTTACGAGTTTTCCCGTCGTGGGCCCCGACGGCACCATCGTTGTGCCGCTCGGCGCTGGCTGCGATGCCGTTCATTTGGCCACGAGCAATGATTCGGGCGATACGTGGAGTGTTACGAAGCTTGGATACAAGGGCGCCGGCAGCGTCACGCCCAGGGCTGCGTTCGACGCGGACGGCCGCCTCTATGTGCTCTCTCGGGACTGGAGCCAACGCCTTCAACTCAGCATCCAAGACGCCCCCGACGGCCCCTGGGTGGATCATGATGTGACACCGGATGGGGTCCGGAGCCTCGGGTTTGTGGCCATGGACGTGGCTCCAGATGGGCGTGTATTCTACGCATTCATGGGCGCCGAAACCACCAATGTCTCAGCGTCCCAAGCGGAGCCAGGAACTGAATGGATGCTGTATGCAGGTGTGTGGAGCCCGGGTGGGTTTGCAGCCGAGGCCGTGGAGCTGATGCACGTTGGTCGCGTCTGTTTTGGAGGAGATGGGAATTGCCCCCGCAATTTGGGAGATTTCATGGACGGCGCCATGGGCCCAGATGGTCGGTTCTGGGTCTCCTTCGTGGACGGCTGCGACGACTGCGGCCAATCCCAGAGCACCGGCACCGCACTCAAGATCCTCGAAGTCCGCCCCATAAGGGCCCCAGCAACGGCTTGACACGGCCGAATCGTGCTGCGCCGCCGCGTCAGCTCAATTTCAGAGATGGAACTTGAACCTCTAGGGAGGATTGCGCAATCTTGGCAAGTTATCTAAGGTGTTCAAAAGGTGACTTTGCCATGACCGTTACGCGCCTTGCGCTCGCCGTCGGCCTGCTTTTGATCGTTGGACTCGCCATGGGCCCCGCCCAGGTTTCTGCGGGCGGAGAACCTGTTGGAGGCTGCGGCGCGACCCAGGTGGAAGTTTGTTGGGTGGTGTGCGTTACGGAGCCCTGTGACGCCGCCAAGGTGTGCGTCCACGCCATCGAGACCTGCAAGTCTTTGTAGGGCCCGATGCAAATCTCGGAGTCTCGATTGAGCAGAGAATCCGATTTTTTCCTCTTATGCTTCGACCACTCTTGTTTTGGAAAAAGAGCCCACCGCCACGCAAAGAGGGTACGCTTTGCCGGTTGCGGTGGGTACGTGCTTCGATTAGAAGGCACACCAGCGGTCCACGCTAGGCGTGACCGGGAATTGGCTGGCGCTGAGACCGACGCCAACGAAGCATCGCGTCATGTTGCCAAAGCGGCAGTCGGCGCTGGCGCCCGCGTGGGTGGCCGTGATGACGTTGCCTCCGGCCGCCACGTCGCAGCGACCCACGGTGGCTTGGCAGCCTACGGTGGGTGCACTGGTGTCGCAGGGAGCGGCTGAGGCGCCAGGTGCGAACGCAAGGGAGGCGAGTAGGAGTAGGCTGATGGCAAACGCGGGGCGTAGGTCCATGGCATGGCATTGGCGCCATGATTTCAAAGATTGGGCGACGGTTCGGACCTATCGAGTGGAAGCCGTGGCACGGGAGGGGCTTGGGACAAACATGGCGCAATCATGAATGTCTTGGGCGGCAAAGTTGGCTGTATGGCACGACCCACTTTGGCAATCGTTGCCAGCAGTCCAGTCCTTGCCCACACGGCATGGATGAGTCTGCGGCGCCTGGGTCCCAGTCCGGTGGTCATGCTCGGACCCAGGCGCGCTTTGGCACGAGCGTCACGAATGCAGGTGCAGGGATTGCCGACGCCCGACGCGGTTACGGATGAAGATCTGCGTGAAGCGGTCGCCGGCGCCGATGGCGTATTTCCCTGCGACGAGCGAAGCCATGTGCGGCTGCTGGATGCCAACATTCCCGTACTTGGGCATGGAGATGGTTCGGTGGTGCGCCGGCTGGCAGACAAAGGCGCGTTGCCCGATTTGGCGCGTGCTGCCGGCTTCCAAACTCCTCCGTTGATCCAAGACTTGTGGACGGATGGGTATGGCAATTTGAGACGGTTCATGGAGAAGCCCCGCTACGGAGGCGGCGGCGTGGGCGTCAAGGAGTGGCACCCGGGAGAACCGCGCCGTACAGGTGCTGTATTGCAGCCGTTCATCGAGGGCTATGACGCCGATGTGAGCCTCGCGGCGCTGAATGGAAAGGTGCTTGGCATCACGGCAGAGCAGGGACTCGGGCCGGCGATGCGTTGCTACGAAAAGCAACCCGAATTGGAAACCGTGGCTCGCGCTCTTGTGCGATCGACTCATTATTCGGGGCTCTTGCATGTGGACTTGCGGGTGGCAAAGGACGGCACGCCGTGGGTGGTGGATGTGAATCCGCGACTCTGGGCGTCGCACTGGATGGCGGCTGCCATGGGCATGGATTTTGTCTCGTTGTTTGTGCATGAGGCGCGGGGCGAACCGGTGCCTTGGAAGCGTCGCACGGGCGTAATGGCGCCACCGTGGCGGTTCCGGCAGGCAAAGTGTTGGGGGCGACCTCGAATGGGTGCTGCGCTGCGGGCGGCGCTGGCTCGGTTTGCGGATCCTGGCGTCGAGAGCGCCATGCGTAGGCAAGCTTCGGTGGTGGCGGGTGCCGAGCCGTGGCCGCAGCGGTTCTAGGTTGTCTGGCTCCCGCCGGTTGGATTGCTACGCTGCCTCGGCTCCACTTTCTCCCCTTCGCTTTGTAGGACAACGTTTCACGCCGGCCTACTCCGTTCCTTCCGGGTTCCTCCATTTTCGCCGGACTGCCCGTTTCAGGAGTGTTTTGAGCGCCAACGCGAGTCGCCGGTTGTGCAATTTGAGGATGTGCTGACTTTTTGGTTCGGCAATGACCCGGAGACTCCGTGGGCAAACGCCCCCATGTGGTTTGAAGCCGGTCGAAGCTTGGACCCAGTGGTGCGAGAACAGTTCTTGCCCACCATTGAAGCGGGGCTGAGAGGACAACTGGATTCCTGGACCGAAACCCCTGCCGGCACCCTTGCGCTGATTGTGGTGTTGGATCAATTTACGCGGCACGCCTTCCGAGACACCCCTCGCTTTGTCGAAGGAGACAAGCAAGCGCAGCAGTTGACTTTGGGCCTGTTGGATGCGGGCGCAGAAGCATCCTTGAATACGGCCCAGACGATGTTTTTGTTAACTGCCTTGGAGCATGCAGAGGACCGAGCCATCCAGGAACGCGGGTTGGCCGAAGCAAAACGCCTTGGACAATTGCATCCGGAGGACCTTGGGGGCATGGTGCAGTATGTCCAAGACCACCATGACATTGTCATGCGGTTTGGTCGGCTTCCTGATCGAAATGCACTGCTTGGCCGCCCGTCGACTCCGGAGGAACAGGAGTTTTTGGCTACGGAGTCGCGGCCATGGTTCGAACGTTCGGTGCCAGCCTGACGTAGACGAGACATTGAATGCTGCGCGGCACTGAGGGGGTTCCATGCACAAATTCTGGGCTTCTTCCTTGACCGTGGCTTTCCTGCTGATGTCTGGTTGCACCGCACCCATCGAAGGAAGCGACGATGATTTGCCGCCAAAGCCGGACGAGCCTGGAAGCGGCGGGACTTCTTCGCCAGGGCCCGGTTTTGCTCCTCAGTCGGGTTTCTCGGAGGACCATGAAGAAGGCCTGCACTTGTCGGTTCAGTTCGAGGCGTGCAAGTCGACGTACTGCCTGGATGGGCTAGCTGAGAACGAGGGGACGGTGACGTACTACGTTTCCAACATCTGTGTCTCGCCGTTTTCGGACAAAATGGAATCGGAAGGCAAGACCGTGCAGCAACGCGAGCCGGTGGCGCACTGTGAGGCGTTTGGTCTGGCTCCGTTCAAACCTGGTGCCACCATGACGGCCAATATGACTTGGGACGGCCAGCTTTGGAATGAAGAGACGGGAGAGCTGGAGGAGGCACCGCAGGGGTCCTACCAATGGACCATGGTGTTCGAGGCGTACGAGCACGAGAACGGCGGTGAGAAAATCGTCCTGGAAGCGACCGTGAACGTCATCATGGGCGAGACGTAGGCCGTAGCGATTCCTAGAAGTCGCAGGTGATGCGCTCTAGGTCCAGGCTGTCAAAGTCGATGATGCAGTCGGCGATGCTTGCGCAGCCTGCTTCCAGCCACTGGTCGTACTTGGGGGTGCTCGTGTAGGCGCGACCGGCGTCACAGCCAAGAACGTGCACGCCGCACCAGCCGTCGCCGTTGATGCCGTCCCAGCATTCGACGGGGTTGGAACTGCCAAGCGGCGGCAGGGCGGCGGTGGGTGCGTCGCATTGAGGCACGCCAGGAACAAGCGCGCGAACAGTGAGCGTGCAGTCGACGGTGCCGTTGAGGCAGTGTACGTCCGCTTCCTGCACGGGTTCAATGTGGTAGAACCGCGCCTGGCCGTGGCATACAAGGACGTTGTAGTTGCACCAGTCCCATCCGAGTCCTTGCTCGCATGGCCCCACTTCATTGGGGTCGATGGCGTTGGCGGCGGGAACAAAGGCAAAGGCGGTCAAGAGGACTATCAGGGATGCGAGGAATGTACGCATGGGCCCAACATAAGTAGACGGCCCTTGGAGGTTTGCGAGCGTACCGTCGATAGCTAATGGTGGCACAATCCGCCGAAACGGGCACCCCTGGTTTGATCTGCGTGCTCAAGCTTAGGAGAGCGTGCAGTCCCAGTCCTTGAGGGAGCCGTTGTAGAGCAAGAAGTCGCACTCGAAGGCGCCGCAGTCGATGCTGGTGTAGCGCAGACCGTTGAAGGTGGTGGTGTCGCGGGCTTCGCAGACCACGAGGTTGTACTCGCACGTGAAATTGTTCCCTGGACCGGAGTAGCATTCGACGGGCATGGGGCGGGCTTCCGCGCCGGGGACAAAGGCGAGGGCGGTCGTAAACAGGAGTGCGGCGACAAGGATTGTTCGCATCGACCTAGCACGGAGCCTTGGCATTATGGCGCTTTTGCATCGGTTGGCTCTGTTTGCGCCCGATACGCTCATGTCATATACCCCGGGCGTGTCGCCAAAGATAGGATGGGCCTAGTGTCCATCTATCAAGGAGAAAAGAAAATGGGTTTTGACCGCGCTCCTCGCGAGGAGCACGAGGTCGTCTGCGCCGAGTGTGGCGCCAACACGACCGTCCCCTTCAAGCCGACCGGCGACCGCCCGGTCAAGTGCCGCGACTGTTTCCAGAAGGATCGCCCCCCTCGCCGTGAAGGCGGCGGTGGCCGAAGCTTCGGCAACGACCGTGGCCCTCGCGAAATGCACGATGCAAAGTGCACGCAGTGCAGTGCCTCCACGCAGGTTCCGTTCCGGCCCACGCCGGGCCGCCCTGTGCTGTGCCAGAACTGCTTCCGTCGATAAATCGGTGGTAGCCCAGGCTCCTTTGGTGCCTGGATCAGTGCTTCGGCGCTGAAGTTTGGCAGTCTTTGGGTTTTCCCGAGACTGCACTTTTCGTCCCTTGTGGACGAGGCTTCCTCTTCCTACCTTCTCTTCGTTTTTTGGGGCCTGCTACTTCGCAAGGTCCTTCCCTCAACAATCATCACGGCGAACCGTGGCGACGCGAGGGCCGATTGCGCTGTTGTTGGGTGATCCTGCCCAATTGCAATCCTCGGCCTGCCGTTTGCCGGGTACACGCCCTGGTCTTGATGCGGAAGCGGCGCGTCGCCAATGGGATGCTTTTGGGGACGCCTTGAACGCTTTAGGGGCCCAGGTGCATGTGTTGGAGCCGCGTACGGCCACGACCTGTTTTGTACGCGACGCGGTGCTGGTGGGCGGTACGGCGCGGGGCCCGGCGTTTGTTACGACGCGGCTGGAGGGTCAGCGCGTTGCGGATCCCTCGGCGGTGGGCAGTTGGTTGCGTGACCAAGGGGTGCGGCGCATTTTGTGGACGGCGATTCGTCGCGTTGCGGGCGGAGATTTGATCTGGAGCGATGTGACGTTGCTTGCGGGGGTTGGTCGGGCCTCTTCGCCAGTGGCTGCGCGGGCGGTGGCGCAGAGTTTTGGCGCCAGGGCTCTGCCGTTGCCGTTGGTGGATGCGCGCTGGCCGACCTTGGATCAGGCGCTTTGTGTTCTTGGCGAGGGTCGAGCACTTTGGGTTCCGCAGGCGTTTGATGATGCTGGGGCTTCGGCGTTGCAGGCGATGTATCCTCGCTTGGCTGCGGTGGATTGCCCTAGTGCGCTGCGCGTGGGGGACTATGTGGTGCTGGATCGGGGCGCAAAGGAGGCCCATGCTGCGGTGGAGGAGCTTGATTTGGACCCGGTTTCGGTGGATCTAGGTGCTTGGCTTGATGCGGATGCGGGCCCGGCGGCACTTGTGTGCCCGCTCGATGCTCGCTAGGGCCGGAGCCGACAAACGTATCCGTTAGCGCCGCAAATTGGACTTCGTGGCCTCGCTGCGGCCGTCGAATGTACTGGATGCGTGGGCGCAGGCGCTGCCTTCGACTCAGTGTGAAACTTGGATTGATCCGCACAATCGGGCGATTGCGGGGCTTGCGTCGCGGTTCCGTGCGACGGTGGAGTCGGCGTTGCGGCACGACTTGGACCGTTGGCATCGTAAAAGTGGTGGATCTGTGGCGTTGGTGTTGCTGCTTGATGTGTTTGCTCGTTCCCTTTGGCGGGGCGAGGTTCGGAGTTTGTCGGGTGATTTGCATGCCCAGTCGCTTGCACTCCAGGCGGTGGCGGTGAAGCGGGACCGCCGGATGATTCCCGATCATCGTGCGATTCTGTTGTTTCCGTTGATGCACGCGGAGGTCTTGGATATGCAATCGCGGTCCGTGGAGGGGTTTTCTAGACTGGTGCAGGAGCATGGCAATCGGTACCGGCCCTTGTTGGAGCATGCGTTGGAGCGCCAGGAAATCATCGAGCGTTTCGGGCGGTTTCCGCATCGCAATGATTTGCTGGAGCGTAAGGATTCGGTCTCGGAGGCGTCTTGGTTGGCCACCGATGCTCCGGGTTGGGCCGTGCCGTGGACATCTTCAGGCAGCGGGCCAAAAGCCCCATGACCTCGGCGCGTTGCGGGGTTGGTGGTGGTCGAACGGAATATCTTGCCCGACGGCAGGATTCTTGCGTGGAATCGGTACGGAACGGGGCGGCGCGTGGTTGTGCATTGTCATGGTTCCCATCATAGCGGAGTAGAGGCGGGTTTTCTCGATGCTGCGACTTTGGCAAAGTGGACGGTGCTTGCGCCGGACCGGCCGGGTCATGGACAAAGCGACCCGTGTCCTGGCCAGAGCCTCTTGGAGTGGGCCCGGGACGTGTGGGTGGTGTTGCGGCGGCATGGGATTCGTCGGCCCTTTGTGACGGGTTGGTCGGCGGGTGGTCCGCACGCCTTGGCGCTTGCGGCTACGGGCAACGTAGCAGGCATTGGATTGCTTTCGTCGCTTGCGCCCATGGACCGGTCGGATGCCTATCGAGGGATGCGTCCTAGCAGTCGTTTTGGCGCGGCGTTTGCTCGTCGTTTGCCTGGGACTGCGTTGCGGCTCGCGCATGGTGTGACGCCCTTGTTTCGGCGGACCCCGGCCTTGATCATGGCGCTTAGTACTTCGATGCAGCCGCGCACGGATCGTCGCAGCTTGCAGGGGCGTACGCGAGCCGTGGCGCTGGCGGCGAGCAGGGGTGCGTATCGCCAGGGCGGTGCGGGTGTTGCGCATGATGTGCATCGGTTTCTTGGTTCCTGGGGCTTCGATGTTGCAGACCTGGATGTGCCGATGTTGTGTTGGGTTGGTTCGAGAGATCGGATTACGCCGCCTGCCATGAGCGAGTACATCGCGGCTCGGGCGCCGCGGGGTTCGCTTCGGATTGTCCAGGGCGCGGGGCATTTTCTTGCGTATGGGCATCTGGATGCGATGCTGACGGCGTTGCCGCTCGTGGCTCGTGGCTCGGGCTCGGTTCCGGCCGAGTCGAATTTGTTGCGAGCGATTACCGGAGGGGTTTCGGGCGTGGCTCGGCGGAGTCAAAAGGGGAAGAAGAAGGGGGACGGGCGAGGCGCCGGGCCTCGTTTGGATTCTGCTTGATGCCTCGAAGCGGCGTTTGCACCGTGCTGCGTTTTGCCTGATCGTGGAACAGTTCGCTCATGCAATCGAGATCGCCGCAAGTTGCACCGAGGCCTCTCTTGGGGCCGCCCATCGGTTTGTTGCAAGGGGCCGGTTTTCGGCCCTCTGCACATCGCTCGATTCTTGGCGCAAGTCCGACGCTCTACCGGCGACCAGTTCGGAGGCCGGGAGAGGCCTGCGCCTTCGCGGTTGAAGGGCTTCGAGACGGTGTCGCGGGTGGTTTAGGGGGGCGTGCAGCGGTAGATCGGTTCGACGCGTCCGTTGTCGTACAGGGCGACGCCGGCTTCGCAGCCACCGCCTTCGTAGCCGCAGAACGTGGAGGTAGCATGGTCTTGGCAGAAGTCTGCGCTGGCGGCGGCATTGGTTTGGCAGTAGGGGTCGATGACCCAGAAGGAGTCGTGGGCGTAGTAGCGCACGTCGACGTAGCAGGGTCCGGCGCTGATGTAGCACTGGTAGTAGCCGGGTTTTTGTTGGCACGGGGCGGCGGCGCTGGGGCCGGCGGTTTGGGCGTGGGGTAGGTGCTCGGCGAGGAAGTCCTTGCAGTCGAGGCCTTGTTCGTGACCGTAGACTTGGTGGGTGTAGTAGCTGCAGGTGCTGTTTTTGCCGTAGCAGTTGGCGCCGACGACGTAGAAGGCGTCATGGTAGTAGTAGCGGGTTTCGGCGTCGCAGAGGCCTAGGTCTACGCGGCATTGTTCGTAGCCGGGCATCTCTTCGCAGGGGTCCCCGGCGGTACCGGAGGGGCTGGACATGGCGGATTCGGTCGTGCTGAGGCGGGGTTTCTGGCAGTCGGGTTCAATGACGTAGAAGGCGTCGTGGTAGTAGTAGTACGTGTGGACGGTGCAGGGGCCGGCGCGGTATTCGCAGTGCTCGTAGCCGGGGTGCTCGTGGCACGGAGCTACGGCGGCGCCGTCGGTGCTGCTCGCGGCCGACAAGGGCAAGCCGCAGTGGGGGTCGAGGATGAATTGCGCGTCGTGGTAGACGTAGTAGACGGTCAAGGTGCAGGGGCCGGCGGGGTAGTCGCATTGGCGGTAGCCGGGGTGTTCCTCGCAGAAGTCGCCGTTGCTGGCGTCCACGGGCCAGACGGTGGTGTAGGTGCTGCCGCAGTGGCGCGTGACTAGGAGGGGCATGGCGTAGGCGTCGACGCCGCAGCGGCTTTTGCCGTCGTTGGGTTGGCATTCTGCGTGGGCGTGCCAGTCGCCTTGAAAGAGTTCTTCTCCAGCATGACAGCGGCCGAGTTCGACTTCGCAGTATTGATAGCCGTCCAGGGGCCCGTGGCAATCGACGGGTTCGGCTGCGGCGTTGGGCAGGAAGGACGTGGCGGCCAGCACGAGTGCGGCGGCAAGAAGGATCTGTTTCATGGTCATAACCTTGGTCCGAGGACCACGGCTCGCACAGCGGGATGAAGGGAAGAGGGTTGGTGGATGGTTCGATTCTATCCAAAGTTCGGCGCTGTGGCGTCCCTTTACGGGAGGAGGTACTGCGTGATGTCGCCGAGCACGAGGGTCACGGGGTAGTTGCCGATAAGGCAAAAGAACTCGGCGGTGGGCGGGGAACTTGTGTAGTACACGATCAGTTCGCAGGGGTTGCGCGGGTCGTTGTCGCAAACGATTTGGAATTGGGCCGGCGGGGAGAGCTTGAGGTCGTATCCGCAATCGGCGACGCTGTTGCATTCGCCTAGGATGTCGATTTGGGCTTCCGTGTCTTCTCCTTGGATGAGGGCACAGTCGAAGATCCAGCCACAGTGCAGAAGTCGCGGCATGGGGCCTACGTCGTCGATGGTGCAGGGCCAGTCTTCAGGAGCCGCGGAGTCGTCGACTTTGGCGCTTCCGGCGGGGACGAGCATAAGGCATGCGAGCATGATGAGCAAAATGCGCATGGGCAGCGATTGACCCCGAGGTCTTCAAGGTCTCTCGGGACGTTTGGACAACACTATGCCCGGCGGCTGTGTCCGAAGCTTGTGCCCGTCACTGTTCGCGCTGCCACGCTCGCCGATCTGGATGTGCTTGTGTCCAACTGTCTTGGGGTGGCTCGGGAGTCGGAGGGATTGGAGCCGGATCCTGTGCAGGCACGTGCAGCGGCCGAGGCGGCCCTGACGGATCCTCGCAAGGCGCGGTATTTTGTCGCCGAGGACACGGATTCGGGTGCTGTGGTGGGGAGTTTGTTTGTCACCTTTGAGTGGAGCGATTGGAAGAACGGTTGGTACTGGTGGATGCAGGGTGTGTTTGTGCAACCAGACCGGCGCGGGGAAGGCATCTATTCGCGCATGTACGAAGCTGTGCACGCGGCGGCGAGGGCGGCGGGCGACGTTCGCAGCATTCGGTTGTATGTGGACGAGGGCAACGAGGCGGGGCTTCGGGCGTACCGTGGCCACGGCATGACCGAGACGCGATATCGCATCTTCGAGGCCATCGTAAGCCAATGATAGGTTGGTGCAAATGGCTCAGTTGTTGAAATGGTGCGATGTTGAAATGGTGCGATTATGTATCTATGACATAGCATATCAATCAACAAATGATCCGTAACGCACCATCCTAAAATCAAGCACCCTTTGTACGCACCGCAACCTTCGTTGCCAAGAGACTCTCTGACCCACCTGGATTCGAATCCGTAGCTGCATTCTTGTCTCCAAACCACTGCCTGCCGAACGCTCGCGGGCCCCTGAAGCACACTCCATGATTGAAGAAATCACCCTTTCCGAAACCGAGGCACGTACGAACATGGGCCGCGGCGAAGCCGACGAGAACAAACGCATCCTCGAGTTGCTCTACTGATGAACAAAAAATCCCTATCTCCACTCTTGTTGCTCGCGTTCGCAGCGTCCGTCGGGGCGGGCTGCACGATCCAAGTGTTCGCGTCGCGCATTCCGTCCGAGGCCACAGGAACCGCCGTTGTAGTCGTTACCATGGTGGCCCTGGGATTGATTGCTGCCCTTTGGGGGTACGGCAGCGTGGGTGCTGCGGCGGCAGGAACATGGCTTGGGACATTCATCGGTGGGACCACGTTACCGGCCCCGTCCGACGACGCACCTTCGTTTGCGGACCCGATTGTGCTCGCTGTGTTGGCAGGAACGTACCTCGTGCTGTTTGCCGTGCCCGTCTTGATGTCCGGATGGACCGCCCGGCGCCTTCGCAATCGTGGTGGACGATCAAAGTCTGCATTGGGCCGTGAAGCATAACAGGCGCTTGGCCCCCAATGGACCGTCGGCCCGTCGTCCCTGAACAACACGGTCAAGTCCGCACGCCGCAGTGGCCCGCTCGATGCTTGGCGCCACGGGGCTTGCAAAACGCTACGGCGACCACGAGGCGGTGCGGGGCTTCGATCTCTCGATTCCAGAGGGTCGCATCGTGGGCCTCGTGGGCAACAATGGTGCCGGCAAAACCACGGTCATCAAGATGCTCGCGGGCCTCCTGGAGCCAACGTACGGGACGGTTCGGGTGGATGGGCGTGATCCACTCGTGGCGCCGGTTCGTGCCCGCATTGGCTACTTGCCCGAAGATTCACCCTTGTACGACGACATGACGCCGCTTGGGTATCTTGCCTATTTTGGCGCCTTGTATGGCATGGACCGCCGCACTTGCAAATCTCGCGCCAAGGTCCTCCTAGGCCGTCTGCGCTTGGAAGAGCGGCATTGGAGCATGAGCATCGGAAAACTCAGCAAAGGCAGCGCTCGCAAAGTGGCCTTGGCTCGATGCTTGTTGCATGATCCAGCACTGGTGATCCTGGACGAGCCTCGAAGTGGCCTGGATCCAGCCACACAGCACGTGCTTGATTCGTTCCTATTGGAATTGCGCGCCGAGGGAAAGGCGATTTTGCTTTCTGCCCATGACCTGGATCAAGTGGAACGGGTCTGTGACGAGGTGTTGGTCTTGGACCACGGCAACGTGGTACTACGGGGTACATTGGCAGAATTGCATGGACGCGGCGGACCGATGGAATACCGCATCCGAGCGACTCTGGCGTTTCCTGGCAGCCGCCCAGATGGCACCGACCATGTTCGGCACGTCACCAAGTGGCGCGATGTGGAAGCGTGTCTTACTGCGATTCGGGACGCCGATGGTCGCGTGTTGGACCTTGGCAGCGAGTCGCCTCGCCTTGCGGATGTTCTGCAAAGCCTTGTGGAGTCCGAGTCCGGATGAAGGACGCAATCCGGCTTGCCTTGGAGGAGGCTCGGCGCCAAGGTAGCCGCTTCGACCGGCGCACCCTGATTGTGCTTGCGCTCGTGGGCCTCGTTACTGGCGTCGTCGTGGCACTCGCCCCTCCGCCGGCGCCGAGTCCCGGCACCGACTTGTTTACCCTGGAAAGTGCCCCAGACAGCCTGTTTCGAGACGCCGCACGGTCCGATCATCGGCTGCGGGTGTTGGACGGGGACGGTTCGAGGTTCCAAGCCGGCAATGCCGACCTCTATCTTGCAACGGACGCCGTTCACTTCGACCGGGACAACGAGGCGAGCCTTGCTGCTCTCGAAGTACTTGAATCGGCGGTGCGCCGCTGGATGGACCAACGACTGCTTGCAGAAGCAGACGACGCCGCGGCATTCCCTCTCAGCATCACGCTCGTGTTCGAGCCGCGCACCTTGTCGGTCGCACCGAATCCCGAATCCTCGGACCCAGGCCCCCCGGCACCCCCTGCACCACCCACGGACCCAGGAACCGAGGAGCCCGGTCCCGGCAGTGAGGGCGGCCCGGGCGGAAGCGACGATCCTCCCGAAGCACCCTCGACTCCGAATGTACTGGACACAGCCGAGCCCACGGGCGCCGTGCAGCGCAACATTCGCCCCGAACAAGTGGAGCCACCGTTTCCCATCCGAAGTCTGCTGCTGACCTTCGCGTACGTCTTGCCCGCTGGCCTATTGGCGCAAGTGCATGCCAGCAACCTCCATGCGGAACGTGTGCGCCGTCGGGGCGTGTTGCTGCTCTCGGCACCCTTGACCAGCCGCGATATCCTGATTGGCAAAAGTCTGCCCGCACTGGCCCTTACGGTGCTGATTGCCGCCGTGGTCACCGTCGCCCTGGGAGCAGGCATCCTCGGATTCCTGGCGAGCCTCAGCTTCCTCGGTTTCCTCTTCACGCTCACTACGTTTCTGGCGGTGCTGGCGCGATCCCCTCGTGAATTGAGCCTCTTGCAAGTGGCGGCCACCACCCTGCTCAATGCGTTTCTGTTTCTGCCCGCCATGTTCCCAAGCTTGCCGCCCGTGGCGTTTCTGAGCCCGGTGCATGTGGTGGCGGCCGGCATCCGAGGCGACCCCGTAACCATGGGGCAATTCCTGTACGCCACCCTGCCGCTTGGCCTCGGCGCGCTCGCCCTTGGAGCCCTCGCCATCGGCATGACCCGAGAAGAACTACTGTTCAGTGTACGAAGCGGCACGGCGCGGCTGCTGGATGCCCTCGGCGCCGTCACCACCAAGCGCCGCCGCGTGCTTCTGGCTGGAATTCTTGTGGTCCCCTTCGTATTCGTGGCCGAATTGATGGTGTTCGTGCTCGCGGCAATCCTCGGCATCGGCGCTGCACTCGGCATCTTCCTTGGGCTCTCCGTGGTGCTAGAGGAACTTGCCAAAGGCGCCGTGGTTTGGGCAGGCCGCCGACCCGGCAAACACCTACCGGAAACCCCCATCACGCCCACTGTGCTCGGGATTCTGGCGGGCGCCGGTTTCTGGGTTGGGGAAAAATCGTACCTGATTCTCACGCTCGTGGGCTTTGAGGACTTGCCATTTGCGCGAGAAGCGCTCCTCGTGCTTGGCACCGGACCCGGCATCATCGGCATCACCATTCCGCTCTTTTTGCATGTCGCCACCGGTCTTGTCATGGCGCACGGAGCGGCGCGAGGCCGAGGCTGGATGGTTGCCGCGTTCTTTGCTGCCGTAGCGCTTCATTTTGGCTACGATGCGGTGCTCTTGGGAGGGTATCTATGATGCCCGCCTCGCCACCCAGCAAAACCCCACCCCACTGCAGCCGTATGCCCTGGCGCACCTCTGCACACCTGTTCTCGACGCAGTTCCCGACGCAGTTCCCGACGCAGACCTGGATGCAGTTTGGCCTCGGAGGTTCCGCATGACTGCGCTGGCTGCTTTGTCGCGCAAGGAATTGCGGGATGTACTTCGCGAAAAGAGCCTCATCACGGCATTCCTGATCCAAATGCTCCTAGCGGGATTCAGCGCCCTCTTGCTTGCCGGCCTTACTGCTTTGCATTCTCCTGAGACCCTAGACGCCGCCCCGGACGCATCGGTTGCCTATGTGGGGGCACAAGAGTTCGAGGTCTGGTTGCGACAAACCGGAAACTTGGACGTGACCAACACTGATGGAGCAAGTGCCGTTGCCGGCTTCCGAGACGGCACCTTCGACGCGGTCATCCAAGAGGAAGCCACGGATCCTGAAGGTGTTCGATCCCTGACATTGATTTTGGCGGATGGCGAGTTGGAGACGACGCTCCTGTCCACGCAACTTCGCCAAATGCTCATCGACTACGAGACACAGCTTCGCCAGGAGCGCAGTGAACGATTGGCACAGACTCTTGTGTTGCTTGACAAGGGACCGCGCTCCGAGACCCCTTATGCGTTCGTCTACACAACCCTGGTGCCATTGCTGGTCATCACCCCGGTGTTTCTAAGTGGCGCCATCGCGGGCGATGCACTGAGCCAGGAATCCAAGACCCGGACGCTGTTGATTCTGCGCTCTGCGCCCGTGTCCCCGACGGTGCTGGTGTTTGGAAAGCTCCTGATCCCAGTTCTTCTGGTGCCTGTGCAGGTTGCCGTCTGGTTGGGGCTGTTTTGGCTCAATGGATTTCCCACGGAATCTCCAGGCCTAGTGCTCCTGGCGGCCACCGTCATGGGCGTCTTGCTCACGGCCGCCGGCACCGCCATTGCCGCCACCGTGCGCAACGAAAGCACCACCCAAGCCGCTTACGCGGTTCTCGTGCTTGCGCTTGGCGTCCTCTCGCTTCTGTTACCGCGTGATCCGCTCAATTTGATCGCGCTGCTGTCCGTGGGCGTCGTGGAACCCAAAGGAGTGGCAACGCTGTTGCTGTTGTCTGGGCTTGCCGCATTGAGCCTCGTGGTGGCGGTGACGTTCACACGCCGCCGCATCGTCTCCGACGCGCTCTAGTTGGCGTCCATGCGGAAGGTGCGTGCAAGCACCGTGGCCCCACGCGCTTGGATCCAATCGCGCACAAATGCAACGTGTCCGTCGCTGATGCGATACGGCTCCACGTCGGCCTCGCTTGCAAACCCAATGACGAATAGAACGTCTTGGTCCTCGTCGAGGGCGGTGCCGGCGCGAAACGTGGTGACGCCAGGAAACGTTGGAAACGCGGAGCGGGCCTCCTCCACAACGGCCGCGCGGTCGGCGGTGGTGCGATACGCATCGGCGAATCGAAAGAGGACGATGCGGACAACGGGGGCATCCATGGGGCGGGCAGGGGCGCGCCACGCTTGAATCGTGGGCCATGGGCATTTTCTACCCGCGGGGGCAAGGTTGTGAAAATCAGTTCAGGCCGTTGAAGTCTGGATCCGAACAACTCGAAGCTTCGAAGCCTAGCTCCGTGGCCTCCATGCCGAGTGCGTCTCCTTCTCGAATGCCTGATTCCGTCGGAACGAGAATGCCGTGGACGAGTTCGCGCATGGCAACCAGGGGCACCAGTTCTTCGACGCTGCCGGCGCGAAGCGGTTTCATGGAAATGGTGCGCACACTTCGGTGATCTTCGGATGAGACGTCCATGACCAATGCGCCGTCGATGGTGGCGACCCAGTCGTTGGCGGTGCGGCGGCGGAAGAAGCGGACGCTGGCGGTTTGGTCTTGCCAGTACTCGAATCGTTCTGTGCTGCCATGGTAGAGGATTTCGACGCGGTGTACGCTGTTCATCACGAGGAGCTTACCGTGTGGCATATCAGGGCTTGAGGTACGGCCGTTGCGCATGGCCAACACTTGTTCTAGACGAAGGGGCGAAAGGGCCCTGTCCCGCCCGCCCAATGGTACCAAAACGGCCTTTCCATGGGAGTTGTTTGCATCATCATGAGGAGGTTCTGAACCCGGCCTGCGTAGATCTTTTGCAGTTTTGACATATTGGAGTGCGGAATCTCGGGCATTGGAACCGACCATAGCGCGACGATCTAGGTCTGATCGGGACGACTCTATTCAATTCCCGAATATCATAGGAGTTTTCACTCATCACTAGGGTTTTTCTTCTCCAGTTCTCGGATTGGGTTGGATTTCTCAGGGCTGTGGATGACTGCAAATGCGATACTTTCGGGACAATCCAATTTATGTTTTGTTATACCGACCAGTACACAGAACCAAAAACAGCGTTCTGCGCCTCCATGCTGGTCTCGACCCCGCCGAGATTCAAAACGGAAACCTTCAAGAGACTAAGGCGCTCCGAAGCTTGGGTGGTCACCATGCCGACAATTGCAATCACTGACCAAGAAGAGTTTTCCGACATCGACTTCCCGCTCAAGGGCACCCGCCTAGAGCTGGTGGTCGACTTCGGTACCGAAGTCCCCGAGGCCGCTTACGGTCGGTTCCTCGCCCAGGCCCTGCGCAGTCTTGCTGACCGCGCCGAGGCCGGCAAGGCGTCGCTGACGGAGCTGGAAGAGGGAGAGACTGCACCTGGTGAGATCGCCGCGGACGCCGAGAACTGGCGCGTACCCGACGATCTGCACATGAAGAGCGCCAAGGCTGCTCACCGATTCCTGGTGAGCATCGCCAGCCTCGAAGAGCGTGGCCCTGCGCCTACGCTTGCCGAGGTTGCCGAGAAGGCCCGCCTCAGCATGCCGCCGGTCTACCGCTTCGTCGACTTCGACACACCGGCCGGAGCCTACATCTCCAGCCTCGTGAGCGTGTCCAAGCGCGGCCGGGCCAAGGTCATCGACCTGACGCCCCTCGGCCGCAAGGTCGCCAGCCGCATCCGCGCTGGCAGCCTTCCCAGCTAGGACCATCGGAGAACTCCCTTTTCCTTCCCTCCCTTTTCCATACCTTTGTTTTGGGCGCCTGCACGCGCAGCAAGCCCTCTTTGATTTCCTGACCACGGGAGCCCTGTGACGTGTTGCACGTCGCTGATTCCCACGGTGCACGCTTGCATTCTTTCCTTGGCGCAGCTTCGGCTTGCGCGGTCCGCCATTGAAGCCGCCTCGCCACGCGCCTATGGGCTCCCGCAGCGCGCCAGGAAGGCACTACAGCCCAAATGCTGCTAAGGCAAGGGGAATCAACTGCTTCCCTTGCCGCATTCTAACCCCGAAACTTGACTCCAGAATAGGTGCCCGAGGCCCACGTTGGCCGAGAAAGGGATACTGCGGCCAAAGATTCAGCCGAGCGTACCCCCTCAGCAATGCAGAGAGGGACAACCGTCAAGGTTCCATGGTCAGGATCCTCAAGACAAGGTTGTGCCCTTCGTGGGTCGTTCATTCCAACGACCCCAAGGGGTGAAAAGGAGGAAAAGGAGCAGACTATGCTACGAACTCGCAGCCTAGTTGCGGCGGCGGCGCAGGAGCATGGAGCTTCCTACAGCCACACCGATGAGAGCACCGACTCCGAGGCCAGGCGTCTTCTTCTTGCCGCCCGTGGTGTCCGTGGGGTCTTCCTCGTCACCCGTGGTAGGCTCAGGGACGACCGGAGGCGACTCGGGAACGCCCGGGGGCTCTGTGGTGTTTCCGCTGGGATCCGTCACCACCGGTGGGTCAACAGGGCAGGCCGTACCGCAGCCGCCACCGCCGCCACCGCCACCGGGTACTCCAACTTTCGTGGAGCCGGCAACGAAGGAACTGTAGTGCGTGATCCCTACTTCGAACAAGTAGGGATCGTTATCTGTTCCGACGCGGTTGACAACGGGTTGCTTGAAGAACGACTTGAGGGCGCCATCCGATTGGAAAGCAAACACTCGGAAGTACTTGACCGCCTCTGCCTCATTGACGAAGATGTTGCTCTTGACAAGATCCTGGAAGTAGCTGGCGGGCACTTCAAGGACGGGTGTTGTCCTGAGAACTCCATTGAGGTCCGTGGTGGTGGAACCGTCGGGCTTCTCCAGCACGAATTGGAACTGGATGAGCGGCTGGGACACTGGGAACATGCCGCTGAGGTCGAGGATACCGAACGATGGGGCCTTCTTGTCCACTTCCTGGGATTTCAGGATGTTCAAGCGGCTGCCCGATTCGATTGTTTTGCTCACCGGAGTCACAGAGATGGACTTCATGCCAAAGCCGTGCGGCAGATCTACGGGGTTGGTTTTGATTCCAACGGGCAAGTCGCCGCCTACGACCGTGGCGCCACTTCCATCAGGCTTGACGGAGCCGTCCGATGTGGACACGTAGCCCTTGTTGGCAAACACTGCGGTGAGGGGGAAGCTGGGTAGGGTGTGCGCCGCGTCTCCGCCTACGAAGGCCTGGATGCGGAAGGTTTCGAAGGCATCTGCGGAGTTTCCGGAGGGGCCGCCGGTGAAGAAGTTGCAGCCAGACACCTTGATGACGACTTCTACGGTGACCGTGGCGGAGGGGGAGCCGTAGCCGTAGCCGTACCCGTAGCCGGAGAAGACGTTGCCTCCGCCGGAGAAGCTGAGGCCTTGGCCGTAGCTGTATCCGTAGCCGCCGTCAACGCCCGTAATGGTATATCCGTAGCCGGAGAACTCATTGTGGGTGGCCGAGGCACCGACGACTGTGGTGATGGTGGCGGAGGGGGATCCGCCGGTGGTGGCGATGCAGAAGGGCGTACTCAGGACGCCGCCGGCCAGAACCGAGGATTGGGGGGCGACCAGCACTTTTGCGTAGTTGAGCGGCACATGCTCCCCTGCGGGAATTGTGACCGTTGTTAGGAGTGTGAAGGCGCCTGTGTCGTCCAGGGCACCAGAGGTAAGGTTGGTGACCTTTGCGGCTTCCGCTGTCTCTGGAAACAGAACGAAAATGCCGAGCAGTAAACTTCCTGTGACCACCAGCGTGGTGGCAGTGTTCTTTAGTCCGACCATGGAATGCGTCCATATTTGCTTCCCCTATAATAGGAGTGCGTCACGCGAGGGGAGTTGTGGAACGGAATACGGAGGCCGATAATGGCTGCCAGGCCCCCTGTGGTTCTGCGGGTGCTAGTACATAGTTGATGCCGCGATCGTGCAACCATTCTTCGCTGGCGCCGTTGCTTCGCAGATAATATTGCCAATCTGCGTCGTTGACAGGGGCGCTGCCGGGGTAGAGGACGGCGTGGGGTCGGGCGCCGGTGAGTGCATTGAACATGGGGGCGCGCCAGGGGTG
Organism: Thermoplasmatota archaeon; assembly: GCA_041601615.1. Lineage (GTDB taxonomy): Archaea > Thermoplasmatota > E2 > JACPAO01 > JAHFTW01 > JANQNI01. The sequence goes on from JBFIHX010000001.1 coordinate 123,933, forward strand.
GGAAAGGAAGATGTCGTCGGGTCCGGCGCCGGATTGGACGAGGATTTCTGCATCGTGCCAGCTTTGGTCTCCAAAGATTCGATAGTATGGCGTCGAGAGGCTTCCCGCCACGGGGGCCGCCAGTGCTGTCGCCGCGAGGAGGAAGCTGGCAGTCATCACTGCGCGTGGGGCGGCGTTGGGCCAGCGAAGCGCAATCGGGGTGCGGCTTAGTTGTGTGCGGCCAAACTGCGTTGCGGCTCCGAGTGCGAGTCCGGCCAAGGCTGCAAGGCACAGGAACAATGTGGGAATGAGGCGCGAGTAGGTGGCGTCGCTGTGGTGGTCGGCGCGCAGGCTCAGGGAGAGGCTGATGGCGCAGGTGGCCATGAGCCAGGCTAGGGTGCGGTGTGGTCCGGTGTTTTTGTTGGATGCCATGAAGGCGACTGCGGCGCCGGCAATGGAGAGGCCCCAAAGAATCAAACCGGGGTGCAGGAAAATGGTTGTTTCGAAGGGCAGGTTGTTTTCGCTGTCCACGGCGCCGCGTACGTCGAGCCAGATGGGCGGCAAGATCCACAAGAGAGGCAGGAAGACGGGGAGTGTGGCGGCTGCTCGATCGACGGGGCGGCCCTGGCGACCGAGGGTAGACATGGCGGCGACTGCGAGTGTGAGCGTGCCGAGGACTAGGTGTTGAACATAGGCGCCTGTGACGAGTAGGTAGAGGGTTCCGAGCCTGCTTGGTCCTTCGAAGCGGTGGCCAACAAACAATGCGGCGGGAATCCAGGCGAGTGCAAAGGCACTGGGCACGAGGATGCCGGGGCCGAGGAAGCGGACCGTGGTGGGAATGACGGCTACGAAGGCGCCGGAGATCCAGGCGCCGGGGGCGGGTCGAAGTGCTGCCACTAGGGCGATGGCCATGTGGCCGGCCCAGAGGGAGGGTAGGACGCGGGCCATGAATGGGAAGCTGGCGCCGGTGAGTTCGTGGACTTGGGCAAGGCCAAGAGTGAAGCCACGTTCGGATCGGAAGCCTTGCACGGAAAACAGTTCGGCGGCTTCGTCTTGGTCGGTGTAGGGGTTGGAGATGTCCACGACGCCTGAGCGACTGATTTCGGCAGCGTCGGCGATCATGCGGTATTCGTCCACATGGACCGCGTAGGGGTCGTCGTTGCCCAGCAGGAGGTTGCCGGTTCGATCGAGGAGGCCCGGGTACGCGCCCATGTTCGACTCGGGGCCGGTTCCGGGCAGGTGCGGCAGGGCGAATACGAGCGCGGTGAAGGCGAAGACTAGGATGGCGGGCCACCAGGAGCGACTCGTGGCTCGAAGGGAGGCAGCTATTGCCCCGGGCCTCGGGAGTGCTGGGCGATTGCGAAGCACGGGCCACGCCACCACGAACATGATGCCCAGGGCGAGGGCGGCGGTGGTTCGGGCTTGAATGGGGACTCCGAACAGGAAGTGAAGCGCGGTTGCCCCGAGTGTCATGAGGCTGAAGCTCAGTACGGGTGCAAGGACCAGCCATCCGGGGTGCCGGCCGGCGAGGCGGCGGGCCAGTAGAATGCCAGGCGCTAGGTAGAGGATGGTTCCGAACAATAGGCGCGGTAGGTCGATTGCATCGGGCGCCAATTGTGCAGGATCCATCAAGCTTGAATCACCCTGCCATCCTGGATTCGGTAGCGCAAGGGGGCTTGCCGCAGTGCATCATCATGGCTAGCCACGAGTACGCCTGCGCCGCTTCGTGCCGCTTCCCATAAGGCCGACACGACAGTTGCTGCGTTGTCTCGGTCTAGGGCGCTGGTCGGTTCGTCCACTAAGAGTAGGGCGGGTTGTTTGGCGAGTGCCCGTGCGATGGCGACGCGTTGCTGTTCGCCACCAGAGAGGATGCCGGGGCGTTTGCCTGCAAGGTCTTCGATTTGGAACCGTTGGAGCAAATCCGCTACTCGTTGGCGCCGCTGGCTGCGGTGGACGCGGGCCAATACGAGGGGCAGTTCCACGTTTTCGGCAACGCTGAGTTCACCGATGAGGTTGAGGTGTTGGAAGACGAGTCCAATGCCCCGACCCCGCAGCCGGGCCCAGTCGGATTCTGTGGTGGGCGCGGGGCCGCCTAGGACGCTTAGGTTTCCTCGACTGGGCGGTAGGAGCCCTGCTGCGATGGCAAGAAGACTGGATTTTCCTGATCCACTGGCTCCTTCCAAGGAAACGAGTTGGCCTTTGGGTACTCGAAGGTGGACATCACGAAACACGGGAACTCTTCCTGGAAAAACCAGGCCCAGTCCCTCCATTCGTAGTACGTCCACGCAGGTGCAGTCACACTCCTCCATGTAACCCTCGTGCTGTGACGCGACCCTTATGTTCAGGCCCCGAGGTGGGGCGTTGTGCTCTGGCGGCTGGCCCTGCGTCTCGACCGGCGGCTCACGGTGGCTGCTGTGGGGATCGGTATGGCGATTCTTCTGCCTGCCGTGGGGACACTGCTGTTGCAGGCGCTTGAGCCCGATGTACGGCGCGGCGAGGGATGGATTGCCTCAGCGGACGACGCCTCGGCGTTCGGGAGTGTTCCGGCGAGTCGGGTGCGTGCCTTGGTAGAGTGGAGCCAGGACGAGCTTTGGGTTGGTGCGTTTCAAACCGGCGGGCCGGATCTCTTGTCGTCCCAGGTTCTTCCGATGCCGGGCGCGGATCTGACCCTCGTGGCCTCCAGGTTTCCCGATTTTGAAGTGTTGCCTCCTCTGAGTCAGCCGTTGCCCTTGGCGCCCTCAGACGGGGTCGTGGTTTCTTCGATTCTTTCGGTGGACGGGGCGACGATTTGGTTGGATCGCCCGGCTCCGGTTCTTGGCGCTATGCCGGCTCGTGGCGCCGATGCTTTTGAGGCGGGCACCATCGAGGCGTTGCGCAACAACGTGGTGTGGCTGGTGGCTGCCAGTTTACCGGCTGTGGCGGCGGTTGCGTACACGTTCGTATCCTTGGAGGCCGACCGGTTTGCGCGCACCTCTGCAACCCTGGCGGCACTCGGCCACCCGCAAGCGGGTCGGATCATGTTGCTGGCCCGGGTTACGTTGGCGGCGGGGCTTGGGACGTTGTTTGCCGCCTTGACGACCTTTGTTCTGTGGAGCTTCGGCCCGGATGCGTTTCATCCCGAGGACACGTGGAAAACCGGGCTGTTTCTGGCCTTAATGGTACCGGGCGTTACGGCGATTGCTGCAGGTGCTTTGACGTTGGGCCGTCCGCTTCGATCGGGGTCTCGACAATTGCGCGACCCGTCTCCCGACGCATTGCCTCCGGAGGCTCGCATTCCGTGGCTGCCGGTTGCCGCTCGGCCTTTGATGCTTGGGCATCAAATTGTTCTCCTGTTTTTGGTCGCCGGGCTCTTGTTTACGGCGGATGTTGGGATGCCTTTGGCCGCAGCCCAGGTTCCGGCAGCGCTTGCCGGTGCGCCTGGGGAGTGGGTGCGTGGCGCCCAAGCCGGGATTGTGCTTGGCGGCTCCACGGATGCGGCGGCGGCGGTGTTGGTGCATGATCCGGATGTCCAAGACGCGGTGGCGGAGATTCTGGTTCCAACGACCATGAATGGCGAGCCCGTGGTGCTGCGCGGAGGCAACTGGGACGACATGGCTCGATACCACGGTTTTACCGGAGGCAAGGCGCCTGCGCCTGGCGAAGTGGTGCTTGGGGCGCGGCTGGCGAACCGAATGCACCTGGAGCCGGGTGATGCGGTGCTTGTGCAAGCGACGCTTCGTCCGCTGGTGTTGCAGTTGCAGGTCTCTGGCTTCTATGATTCTCCGGGCCTTTCGGGAGACGAGGGATTCCTGCATGAAGACACAGCCCGCAGCCTTACTGGACTCAAGGAGGGTCAAGCTACGTTGGTGCGCGTGCGGCCCGACAGCCTGCCGGCGTTGGCGGCGTTGCAGCGAACGGAGGCGAGCCTCGAGGTCTTGGAGGTGCGCACAGAGCCAGAATCACCACTTGCCGGGTCCGTGTTCCGAGTGGATGCGACGGTGGCGAACTTGGGGGCGGGGCCGGGCAGTCGCACATTGACGTTCCGGGTGGGTGGAGAGCCAGTGGAGCAGACTACGCTGCGCTTGCCAGGCTACCAGACCCAGGTGGTTTCCGCGTTTGCCATTGCTCCAGAGGGAGTGTTCCAAGTGGAGGTCAATCCGACTCAGGACCGGGACGGGGGTGTGGCAGCGGCCCACTTGGAGGCATCCATTGCGTTTGCGGACGCTCCTGCTCCTGTGCGGGTGACTCGAAATGGGGAGCCCGTGTCGGACGTGGTCGTTTCGGCGTATGCACGACTTTCGGATGTTGGGTCGGCGGCGGCTTTGGCGGAGGCAACGACAGACGCGGAGGGCTGGGCTTTCCTGGATGTGCCCGTGGGCAACCATACCGTTGTTGCGTCCGGCTCTGCGGCTTCCTTGACGGTGTCGCCCGCCTCGTACCGCGACCGCTCGGTGATCGCCATTGATCGCGTATGGACAACACCTGCAGTTCCGTTGGTGGGCGAGACGGTTACCGTGCACGCAGCGGTGGTCAATCTAGGCGGAGAGACGGGGGACCACAGCATCGACTTTCGCATCGGGGACTTACGCTTCGCGTATCGATACGTGCTGTTGAGTCCAGGTGAGCACAAGGACGCCACGGCGCAGTTCCGAATGGGGTCAACGTCTGAGACCATCCAAGTGGACAACCAAACGGTTCCGGTCGCGGGCAAGGTGCAATCCAATGCACCCATTTTGCTTACGGATCCCGATATTCGATCCTCTGATAGTTTGCAGGCGGACGTGGCCGACGAAGTCCTTGGTGATGCTCAACGGGCGCTTGCCAGCCTCATGATGGTGGCACTCATGTCCAGTCTAGCCGTGGTGTACTTGGCAACTGAGCGTACGCTGCGCGGACGCGTCCACGTGGCTCGCATTTTGCATGCGCTCGGTCAGGATGTTGCAGCCATTCGTCGTCGTGCGTCTTGGGAAGCCGTGGGACTCACCGCGGTTGCGTTTTTGGCGGCAACGCTGCTGATCAAAATGATGCTGTGGTCGTTCCGATTGGCGGGCGCTCCGGTGGTGTTTGCGCACGTCCTTCCGGATCCGTTTGGGGTGCTTTTGACGACGCAAGCGTTGGCGGCATTCTCTGCCACGGCGGCGCTGGCGGCGACGCTGGCTGCAGGTGCTGTGCTGAACGAGCAACGGTCCTAGTCGGCGTCGTCTGGCTGGACGCAGGCTGCTAGGGTACGAAATCAGGAGGTGGGAAGTTGCGAAGGTGCGAGAAGCTGATGTCGCGGGAGTGCGTAGGAGATGGAGATTGAGGGAGAAAGGGGTGCCAGGGCGCTCGCAGGGTGGCCCTATTCCTCGGGTTCGCGCACGACGGTCCAAATGGTCAACAGCATGATTTTGATGTCCATCCACACCGACCAGTGGTGGATGTAGTGGGTGTCCAGTTCGATGCGTCGGTCGAAGCTGGGGTCGTTTTTGCAGGTGACTTGCCAGAGTCCGGTGATGCCTGGTCGTACGTCGAGGCAGCGGAAGTAGCGAAAGTCGTATTCGACGTAGGAGGCAACTTCGGAGGGGATGGGGGGCCGGGGGCCGACGAGGCTCATGTCGCCGCGAAGTACGTTCCAGAACTGCGGAATCTCGTTGATGCTGAATTTTCGCAGCACGCGCCCGACTCGGGTCAGCCGGGGATCGGAGGCGGAGTCTGCTTTGAACCAGGGCCCTTCTCGTTGGTTTTTGGCCTGCATTCCGAGTTCGATTTTTTGGGCGTCTCGGCGCATGGTGGTCAATTTGACCATGCCAAAGGTGCGGCCTTTGAGTCCGACGCGGGAGCCTCGGTAGAAGACGGGCATTTTCCAGTCTTCGATCTTGATGGCCACGGCGGCAAGCAACAGGAACGGTGCCCCGATGGCCAATCCGACTAGGCCCCCTGCGACGTCCATGCCTCGTTTGGCCCACCATGCGAGTCGGCTCAGGGGGCGTTGGTGGATGTCGAGGAGGGTGTAGGGTCCGGCGGCCCAGGGTTGGGGTTGAATGCCCAATTCGGGGTAGTGTTCTGGGATGAGGTGGACCCCGATGCCGCGTTCTTGGCAAACAACCAGGATGCTGCGCACAGCATCTGGAGGTACGTCGGGGCCGATGTACACCTCCTCCACCAGCAATCCGTCGAGGGCGTTCACGACGTCCCCGGGTTCCAGCGTCGCGATGGGGGCGAGGATGTGGCGGGGTTGGTCGTGGATGGAACGGGTGACGACGGGGGACAAGTCGAGTGTTTGCCGGGAGACGTGCAGGTCATGGCGTTCGGCCCATTCGGTGGGAATGTGGTCGAGGATGTGGTCGGGATCGTCGGCGAGGAAGCCCACGACGCGGCGGCCAAGTTGGGGGTCTTCGACGAAGGTGCGTGCGAGGTATTGTTGCAGGCGGCCACTGCCGACGAGGACGATGTTGCGCAGGTCCCGTCCTTCAAGGTGGCGGCGGCGGACGTTGCGTTGCCATGCGCTGCGCCATGCGGCGGTGCCAAAGAGCACCATGACGGCGTCCATGGCAAGCACGGTGCGAGGCACTCGGGTCACTTCGAGGATGTACAGCATGGCAAGGAGTACGACGAAGCTTGTGACGACGGAGAGGACGACGCGGTTGTAGCTCCATTTGCCGGCGGGGTGGCGCAGGATTGCGTATTGCCCGGAGGCCCAGAGGAGGGCGGGGATCGCGGTGCTCTGGTAAACTAGGAGGGCGGAGTAGCGGTTGGACCAGAAGGTTGGCTCGGGCGCTGCATGGAGGTAGTTCCAAAGCGGTGCCATGGCGTCCAAGTTTCGCAATTTGAGGGCGATGACGAGGGATGCGGCAACCAGCAATACGTCCAGGGCGAGGGCGGGAGCGGCGGTGGGCGGTGGCGCTCGGAAGGGGGCACCAGGTCGACCATTGCGTGCCGGCTGGGCGGCTGCGGCGCCGGTTAATTGCGCGGGGGTTACGGACGGGCCGTGTGTCGGGTTGCCCTTACTCATGGTTGCCTCTTCTGGAATGCGCGATCATAGGCAGCAAGCAGGATGGGTTCCTGGAAGCGCCATTCGAGTTCGGTTTCCATGCGGCGGCGACCAAGGGCGCCCATGTTGCGGGCGCGTTCGGGGTCGTCGAGGAGTTCTGCAATGAGGTTGGCGAGGTTTTTCGGGTCGTCGTCTGCGGCATACAGGGACGCGTCGCCGGCCGAGCGGCGGCCTTCGGTGAGGTCGAATTGCACGACCGGTTTGCCGAGGGCCATGTATTCGAGCACCTTGTTCATGGTGGATTTGTCGTTGAAGGGGCTAGACGTGTCGGGGCTGACGCACACGTCGGTGGTGCTGAGGCGTTCGATCAACTGCTTGTCGGGGACGCGGCCAGGGAACTCGACGATGTCATCGATGCCCATGTCGCGGGCGCGTTGGCGCAGTCGTTCGAGGGCGGGTCCTCCGCCGACGAGCATCCAGTGGATGTCGTCGCGGCCGGTGGTTCGCAAGTGTTGGGCTGCGTCGAGCACATGGTCGAGGCCTTCTTGTTCGCCCATGACGCCGACGTATCCGACGAGGTGGGCGCGGCCGTTGCGCCATTGGGGGTCTGGCGCGACGGGACTGAAGTCTTCGAGGCGGGGTCCGCTGCGGACGATGAAGACGTCCTCGGGTGATTTTTTGCCCCGGGTCAGGGCGACCTCTCGGTAGGATTCGTTGGTGCTGACCACCACGTCGGCGGTCCGGAAGGTGGCTCGTTCCGCGAGCAGAAGGGCGCGGTGGAAGGGGCCACGCTTCCGGTATTTGGCTTCGAAGAGTTCGGGGTTCAGGTCGTGTTGGTCAAACAGGACGCGAACTCCGTGGAATCGCTTGAACCAGCCCGCCACGAGATACAGCAAGTCGGGGGGGTTGCAGATGTGCACCAGGTCGAAGGGGTGTTCTTTCCAGATGCGGCGAGCAAGGCGGAATTCCCAGCGCAAGGCATGTGCGTATTCGCGAAAGTATCCCAGTGCGCGTTCGCCCTCGGGGGGGAGGGGGTGGCGGTGAATGTTGATGCCGTCGATCACTTCGTGCTCAGCGTCATAGCCCTTGCCCGTGGGACAAATGATGGATACTTCGTAGCCGGCGCGTCGTAGGGTGGTGGCTTCCATCCAAACGCGGCGATCGAAGGGTAGGGGGAGGTTTTCGACGATCATCAGGATGTGGTGGGGTTTCTCCTGATTCTCATGCTTGGGGGTTTGCTTGGATCGCTTGGACTGCGAGGTCATGGGGCACCTGCGATGCTCTGGGTGTACAAGGAGTGGAGCGCTAGGCGCACCGATGCTGGGTCGAAGGGACGTGCGGCTTCCTTTGCCGCTATGCCGAGTCGTTTTCGTGTTTTGGGCTCAAGGGCGAGGCGGCGCATCGCTGCGGCGATGGCGGGGACGTCTCCGGGGGCAACCAGTAGGCCGTTTTCTCCGTCTTGGATGACGTCTCCTATGCCGCCGACGGGGGTGACGATGGGGGGTATGCCTGTAGCCATGGCTTCCAACATGGCGACGGGCAGGCCTTCATTGTGGGACGGGAGGATGAAGACGTCGCTGGCGGAGAGTTGCTCCTGTTTTTCCTCTTCGCTGACCCAACCCGTTGGAAATCGAATCAGGGACTCGACGCCGAGCGAGACCGCATGGGCGCGTACTTCGTCTACGGCGCCGTCGCCAAGGAGCACCAATTCCAGTTTCGGGAGGGTCTTGTCGTTGGCGATTTGTGCGAGGGCGGAGACGAGCTCGAACGTCCCTTTTCGTTTTCCGAGTCGGCCCATGGCAATGAACCGGACGACGCCTGGTGTTGAAGTGCGCGGCACGGGGCTTGCGATGGCGGCATTGGGAATCACGGTCACGGGCGCCTTGCAGCCGATTTCTTGTTCGTAGAACCGTTTCCATGCTGCCGAGAGGACGATGATGCCAGAGGCGCGGTCCAGGGATCGCCGTACCCAACGTTTCCCGGCGGCCGGGAGCGATTCGTACCAGGGCATGATTTGAGATCCGTGACTATGCGCGAGCACCGGGGCTCCCAGTCGATGCGCGTGGCGAATCAGGTGTGCTTTGCGAAGGAAGCTCCCTTTCATCGCGAAGTGAATGTGGAACAAGACCGCCGGTTGCGTACGGACGATTTTTGTCATGGCTCGTCGCGTTTGGAGGAGGGCTTGGAGATTTCGATATTGTCGACGCTCGTCCACGTATGAGTCAAGGGTCTGCAATTGCACGTCCGTCCATTGGCTTGTGGCGATGAATTGTCGGACCATGGTCATCCCGCCTCGGATGTGATCGGCCGGACCGATTTGGACCACTAGGAGGGACGGAGTTGGGCGTGGAGAATCTTGGGGGGTTTGCCTAGCCATGGGATTGTGGGGTCCCACGGACGGGCCCATTTTGGTGGACGGGGGCGTGCTTGATAGGTTTCATCCTCGCGGGGCCGTTTGTGTGCGTCGGATTCGCGTGCGTCATGGATGGGTGGCCTGGCCTTTCTGGATGGAGAGACGCGTCCATTTTGGGGCGTTTCTTGGAGCAGGCTGCAACCAGCACGATGAGCACAAGGAAAATGAATGTCGTGTGTCCGATGGGGCCACTGATCATGCTCGATTGCAGGAGCAATGCGTAGAATACCGCGTTCAGGGTGACGCGGGCGGGCCCATGTTCGCCGGCTTTGGCCGCGAGTCTGACGGCGAGGAAACCGAGCCCGGACATCATTGCTATGAGGCCGGGTACGCCCATGGTCAGGAGTGCTTCCATGCCGGCGTTGTGGGAGTGCCCTGGGCTATCGGCGACACGGCCCGTGGAACCCACCAGCAATGTGTCGCTGGAGTGGAATCCGTATCCTGTAAGGGGTCGTTGCAGCGATAGTTCCAGTACGCGGTCCCAGATGAGGGAACGATTCGAGAACGTGGTCACGTCATCGTACCATTTGCCTCTCCGGGCGCTTTGAAACAGTTCGCTCGTGGCCACCGCTTCCCAGGCTTCCGTGCCAAACAGCGTCAGGATTGGGGGGCCAAGAATGACGAGGGCAGGGGCCACGGGGAGCAGGAATTTGCGGGCCGTCAGCATGAATCGATTGCCGGACCAGCCGTAGGCGAGGATGATGGCCATGGCCATGCCGAAGGGAAGGGCGGCCATTCCGGTGCGGGAGCTGGCTTGTTGGAGCATCAGGCCACCAACGGCCATGGAAGCAAGGAGGAACGGTAGCATCCAGGTCCACCGTCGGCGGCGAAGCTCGTTTGCAAATCCAATGGCCTCCGTGAGAAACAATAGAGTACTGACGAATGTCAGCCCTGCTGCGTGCGCCAAGATGCCTCGATATCGAACCACGTCGGAGGTGGTGGAGATGAGCTCGCCATGCATGAACGGCCAGAGAGCAGCAGAAACGAGTACGATGGTCCGGAGGGACCATGTGAGCACTTGCACCGCGACTTTGAGTGGTTCTTGACTCCGTGCAATGGCCCAGAGCGTGTAGAGGGCGACGCAGCAAGTGGACAATGCCACGGCGACGGATGCGAGGCCGGCGAAGGGATTGTAGAAGACAGTGAGCGCTTGCCAAATGAAGAAGCCTAGTGTAATCCAGCCGAAGGCATCGAACGATATTTTGCGCTGGGCGACTTGGTATACCCCATACAAGCCGACGGCGACGTACAGGAATGCCTTGAAGACGCGTTGGAGGGAGATGGAGTCTTTGTCCGCGGCGCGAAATAGATCAAATTCAATGAAAATCAGCAGTACTGCCGTGATGAGCAGGGTCCAGGGAATCGCGGTGCGCCACAAGGCGGTTCCTTTGTTGATGGGACGTCGGCGGTTCGGTGGGCCCATTGCTCTGGCCCTTCCCGTTGACTGTCGACGAGGGCTTGGTGTGTACGAGGGGTGGTTTGCAGCCCGCGGGTGCCCGCGCCCGATGGCGGTCGGGGCTTGTGCGGGAGGCCGGGGACGCCCTCCATCTGAGGCGGTCCCGGGTTCCGGCCGGCCTGCGTCGGGCTGGCGGTATGCGTTGTTCTTGGGTCTTAAAATAGCACTCTCACGCTGCGAGGGATTTGGTGGGTTACGTCGGGGACTTGCCGAGTCCTGCTTGGCGTCTCGTACGTAGCCTCCGGAACCCTCCTTACGCAGCGCTGACGGGGGCATCGATGATTTCTGGGACGCCGAAGGGGCGCTTTGTCGCCGTTGCGACGGCGTTGTACTTGTAGCTCCTTCGTGTTCCATCCTCCACCGTTCCAGTTGATGGCCGCTTCTCCATTTGAAGTTGGAAAAGACGTTCCCCCGGACAACCCAGGCCAGAGCATGACAAAAAACCTTGTTGGGTCCAATCAGAGCCCATGCGCCCGATCCACCAGCCTGGAAGAAGAATGGCCCCAGGGAGAGTAGCAAGCAACAGTTATGGAGGCCATCCTTGTCGCTGACCTGTCGATGACGGAAAGTACGCAACGGGAATTGAAGGAGATTGAACCAGTTGTTCGAATCAACGACGGGCCCGAGGCACCATTGGTCTCCGTTTTGGTGACCACCTACCAGCACGAGGCATACATTGCGCGTTGCCTCGACTCCATTTTGTCCCAGAAAACCGACTTTGCCTTTGAGATTCTACTTGGAGAGGATGCTTCAACGGATGCGACTCGAGAAATCTGCCTGGAGTATGCCAAACGCCATCCGGATCACATTCGCCTGTTTCTCCACAACGACGCGAACCGCATCCCCATCTTTGGCAAGCAATCGGGTCGCTTCAACGTGATCTACACTCTGTCTCAAGCACGAGGAGCATTCATTGCCATCTGCGACGGAGATGATCACTTTTCGCATCCGGAGAAGCTCCAGAGGCAAGTGGACTTTCTTGTCCAGAACCCAGATTACAGTGCATGCGTCCATGCGCTCGACGTCGTGGATGCCGAGCGCGGCCACTTGTTTGTCACAAATCTTAGCAAAGGCATCCAAATCAATAAGCAGGACCCCTATTGGAACGCCACAATTGCGCCCGTCGCAATGATGTATCGGCGCGAACTTGTGGACCCGACCGAACTAATGGGGGAGTTCTACAGCGCTGATCTTGTGATACTGATGCTCTGCATTCAGAAGGGGCCCATTTGGTTCATGGAGGACGTGATGGCCGTCTACTACCGGCATGGGGGGAGCCGGACACAATCCTTAGACTACTTGGGAAATGGTCGTCGATTCATTGGATTGCTCAATTGTCTTTCCAGTGTACGTCGCACCATCAAGGCGAAGGGCGGATCGACGCGGTGGATTCTTCCTCGCGTTGCTGAAGTTCATTTCCGGTTCGCTGTGGTCTCGTTGCGCACAGGCCGCGTAGGCAATGCCCTCCGGCAAAGCGTGATGGGACTGGGTTTCACTATGGCATCTCCTGTTCGGACCGTGCGCCGAATTGCGCGAGTCCGGCGTTCGGATCGGCGCAACAAGAAGCAGTTCTCATGGAACGGGTAAGCCGCCCCACATTGCCGCCGGAATTGGATCCGGATTGGGAGTTCTTGCTCCAGTGCTACCGTTTCCGCTGCATGTTGGCGGCGGGCGTGCCCCTAGTGGCGCTTTTGCAAAACGACGCAACTCACCGTGAATCGCCGGAACATCCAAGGCAGCTTTGCAGCCGCGGTTTTCCAGTTGCGCATGGGCGGATACGGTAGCGCCGCTCGGACCAGGGAGCGCAGTGCTTGGCTTGGTTGGAGCAGAAAATACTGTGCGTATCGATGCGATGCTACGCACTCAGAAGCGACCACTTCGCATCCTGGGAACATGGCGGCGAGGGTTTCTGGATCTGGGCGCAGTCCGTTGTCTTGGGGCGCGGCGTGGTATGGGAAGTCGCGCGGCACGGAGACGATGAGGTAGCCGCCCTTTGGCACCAGCGCGGCGAGGTTGTGCGCCAGTGCTTCCGGTGCGTCCACGTGTTCGAGGAGGTTGGCGCAAAGCACCGAGTCGATGCCGAAGGTGGACAACTCCTTGATGAACGCGTTGTCGCAGAGGTCTCCTGCGGCGTCCACGCCTGGTCCGGGAACCAGGTCGGTGTGCACGATTCGATCTGCCAGTTCATCCAACACTTCCATGAGTTGGGCTTGGTGTGGTTGGATGCGCTCCCGCATTTGATCGTCGCCACTGCCGACGTTGAGCAAAACCCCAAGGCCGTTGGGAATATGTTCGCGGGTTGCGCGGGCCAACCACGCTGCTTCCTCGGGGAGCACAGCCACCCAGACCGGCCACTGTGCATGAACTTCACGCACTGCTTCGGCCATGCGGTTCCAACCACTTTTGTAGGCGAGATTCGTGGATGCACGCGGGCCAAAACCCGTACGGTGTACATGTCGATGAAGAACCCAACGCGAATCATGGTGACCGGTGGAGCCGGCTTCATCGGCAGCAACTACCTACACCACCGACTGCACGCCGCCGGCGCCGCCGACGACTGTTGCGCAGGTGAGGAACTTCTTGGCTCATCCGAGGGCGAGCTTCAGGTGCTGAATCTGGATGTTCTGACGTATGCTGCCGACCCTCGCAATCTCGATGGGGTGTCCGGCGACTCCCAGTATCAATTCCAGCAGACGGACATCCGCGATGCCAATGCCGTTCGCCGCGCCGTGGCGGACTTCAAGCCGGAAGCCATTGTTCATTTTGCTGCCGAAAGCCACGTGGACCGCAGCATCGAGGGCGGGGGCGTCTTCGTCGAGACCAACGTCCTTGGCACCCAGAATCTTCTGGACGCAGCGCGCATCAACGATGTTGAAACGTTCATCCACGTCAGCACCGACGAAGTGTACGGCACCATCGATGAGGGCTCCTTCGTGGAGGGCGACCCGTACGAGCCCGGCTCCCCGTATGCAGCGAGCAAAGCGGGCTCGGACCTCATGGCGTTGGCCCACCACAACACCTACGGAATTGACGTGCGCGTCACTCGCTGCACCAACAACTACGGCCCGCGACAGCACCCGGAAAAATTGGTGCCCAAGGCGATCACGCGCATTGCGGCCGGCGAAAGCATGCCCGTTTATGGCTCGGGAAAGAATGTGCGGGACTGGCTGTATGTCCTGGATCATTGCCGCGCCATTGACGCGGTACTTGCCCGTGGTGCGCCGGGAGAAGTGTACAACATCGCTGGCCGAGAAGAGAAAACCAACCTGGAGATTCTCGACGTCCTCTTGGGGGCGTTTGGCGCCGGGCGGGAGCGATTGGAATTCGTGGCCGACCGACTTGGGCACGATTGGCGCTACAGCTTGGACGATTCCAAACTTCGTGCACTGGGCTGGGCGCCGCGCGTGGCCTTTGAAGCGGGTATGCGTCGCACCATTGACTGGTACACCGGGAGGAAGGCTGCATGAAAGGCATCATCTTGGCGGGGGGCCACGGCACGAGGTTGTACCCGGCAACGAGGGCGGTCTCGAAGCAACTCTTGGCCATCCACGATAAGCCGATGGTGTACTATCCGCTCTCGGTTCTGATGCTGTCTGGCATCCGCGAAGTGTTGCTGATTTCGACGCCGGACGATGTGGGCGGCTACAAGCGCTTGTTTGGCGATGGTTCTCGTTTGGGCATGAAGATCGAGTACGCAGTCCAGGATCGCCCCCGGGGCCTTGCGGACGCGTTCGTGGTGGGTGCCGATTTCATTGATGGAGAGCCTGTGTGTTTGATTCTCGGAGACAACATCTTCTTCGGTCCGGCCCTGACCGAGCGCCTGCACCGCGCCGCCTCCCGCACCCAGGGTGCGACGGTGTTTGCATACGAGGTGAAGGACCCGAGTCGGTTTGGTGTCGTGGAGTTCGACAAGGACCGCAAGGCGATCAGCATTGAGGAGAAGCCCGCGCAGCCGAAGTCTCATTTTGCCGTGACGGGGCTGTACTACTACGATCCTCGCGTCGTGGAGTTGGCGTGCACAGTTGAGCCGTCGGCCCGGGGCGAAGTGGAGATTACCTCCATCAACCAGGCCTACTTGGAACAAGGCGAGCTACACGTGGAAATTCTTGGCCGTGGCTTTGCTTGGCTGGACACGGGCACCCACGAAAGCTTGCAAGAAGCGACACAGTTTGTGCACGCCGTGGAGCGCACGCAGGGCTTCAAAATTGCCTGCCTTGAAGAAATCGCATTCCACAATCGCTGGATCGACGAGGATGGCTTGCGACGGGCGGCCGCCGAGATGCCCGGTACGGAGTACGCTGCGTACTTGTTGTCCATCCTTGACGAGGAGCGGAGCCGGGGCAACGACTAGGCCGGTACGGACCTAGCCGACGGAGTCAGCGGTGGCCCAGGGAGCGTGCCGTTGGCCGCGACCGTGCTTTACCCGACGATGCTCTCGAAGTCCCAGCCCTCGGGTGCTTGGGCAAACAAGCCGGCAAGGTCGAGGATGTGGGTTCGTGGTGTGTGTGCCCCGAGGACCTGACGGAACTCTGCTGCTCCGTGCGTGACGACGACGAGGTCGCAGCCTTCCAGTGCTTCTTCTGCGTCGGGGTACAGGAGCTCCTCGAAGTGGGGCAAGGTGTGGCGAATGAACTCCAGGTTGGTGCCCATCAGTCGGGCCTCTTGCACGCTGCCGTCGTAGATGCGCACGGTGATGCCTTCACCCAGCAGCGCCTTTACGAGGGGTACGGCGGGGCTTTCTCGCAGGTCGTCGGTGCCGGGTTTGAACGCCAGTCCGAACACAGCGACTCGGCGTGCTCCGGTGCGCAGCACGAGGTCCAAGGCGTGTTGGATGTGTGCGCCGTTGCTTGCTTGCACTGCCTCCAAGAGTGGCGCCGTGACGCCGGCCGAGCGGGCGTAGAAACCAAGCGCACGGGTGTCTTTGGGAAGGCACGACCCGCCGTAGGCAAACCCGGGGCGCAGGTGGTGTGCCGAGAGGTTGTAGCGGGTGTCTTGTAGGAAGATTTCCATCAGTTCGCGGCCATCCACGTTGAGGCCTTTGGCGATGCGGCCAATTTCATTGGCAAAAGCGACTTTGGTGGCGCGCCAGGCGTTGCAGGTGGTTTTGACCAGTTCCGCCACGCGCACGTCAACGCTGAGCACGGCGGCGTTCACGGAGGCGTACAGTGCTCGCAAGGCCCGTTCGGCTTCGGCGTCCTCGGTGCCGATGACGGTGTATGGGGGGGCGTCGTAGTCCTTGAGGGCGCTGCCTTCGCGTAGGAATTCAGGGTTGAAGGCGACGGGAACGAAACGACCTGCTTCTTCGCGGATGATTTTGGCGCACTCGTGGGTGGTGCCTGGGGGAACGGTGCTTCGCAGCACGACGACGTGATCGCCGTCTTTGCTTCGAATGGCGGCGCCGATTTGCCGACAAACGTTCCAGACGTGTTGCAGGTTTGGGCTGCCGTCCACTTGCGATGGCGTGCCGACGCTGATGAAGCTGACGTCGGTCTCGTGCACGGCGGCGGTGGCGTCGGTGGTGGCGTGGATGCGCCCTGCGGCGACACCGTCGCGCAGTTGCTCGGAGAGTCCCACTTCGACGATGGGTGCGAGTCCTTGCGCCATGTTGCGCACTTTGTCTTCGCTTACATCTACGCCTACGACCGTGAATCCATCTCTTGACAGGCACGCCGAAGTGACGGCGCCAACGTAGCCAAGTCCGAAGATGCTTACCCGCATGATGGGGCCGCGAGAGGGGGCGCCGTTTTGAAGGGTGGTATCCCAGTCCTGCGCATTGGCTGGCGGGTTCTACTTGCTTCGAAGGCGTTGGATGGGCTGGGTCGCATGCAAAAACCATATCCATGTGTCCACGGGCTGTGGATTTGGGTTGCACGTTGTCCCTTGCGGTTCGTGCGGATTGCGGTGGCGTGCTGGATGGGCCCAGGCTGTTTCAAGTGGACCGTCGAAGACTGCGCAAGTGGTCGCGGAATTCGGGAAGGGCCGGGTTGCGGCCAAGCACATTCAATAGGAGGTAGGCGGCCAGCGTTATGGGCACGAGGATGACGACCTGGAGCCAAGTTGCTTGGGCCTCGAGCTGCGATGCAATCCATATGCCTCCTGCGGTGACGGACATCGCAGCCACAAGCGATGGGAGTACATCTTGCATTGGGTGCGTGGATTGCCGTTCCATCAGTCGGGTCACGTAATGGCCGTTGACAAGCAATGCCAGATATGCGACAGACACGGAGCCCCAAAGGAGTGCATAGAACCCAAACAGCACCCCGATCACGAGAACGACTCCGGAGGCACACAGAGTGAGTACTGCAAGGCGCAACGCTAGGTCTGATCGGCCGAATACATTGAGGAGGTTGCGCATCACGGCGTGCAAGGGAATCACGGCCCCGGAAACACAGAGAACTTGGAAGATCGGCACGGCGCCGAGCCATTGGGTGCCTAGTACGAGTTCGATTAAGGGCCCGGCCGTGACGATGAGTGTCGCCATCATGGGCATGGAAACGAAGGAGACGGAGCGAACGAGCGACCGAAACGACCGAGCCAGGCGCTCGGGGTTGTCCTGCATCCGTGACAGCAAGGGGTAGGTGACGTCTTGGATGACGCCGCCTAGGGCCATGCTTGGAAATTGCACGAGTACCTTGGAGCGCCGGTATTGGCCCAGGGTTTCGACAGAGAACTGTTTGCCGATGACTAGGCTGTACAATTCACGGCTCAATGTGCCAAGAAGCGACGTGAACATCAATTTGTAGCCGAAGCTATAGTGGTGTCGGAAGCGCAATTTGTCGAATGTCAAGGAGGGATGCCAGCTAGATGCAATCCAGAAGAAGATCGCCATGATGAGGTCCCGGCTGAAGTGGTATGCAACGATGCTCCATACGCCAAAGCCTTGCCATGCCATGGTGATGCCAAGCGCGGCGCCCAGGATGTGGCCCGGGACGCGCATCAGTGCGAGGCGCTTGAATTGAACGCGCTTGAGCATGATGCTGCGCTGAATCACCGTGAACGCCGACACGGGCACCATCAGGCCATACACACGAAGCAGCGGCTCGAGTATGGGTTCTTCGTAGAATCGGGCCACGAAGGGAGCAATGGCAAAAAGGAATCCATAGAATGCAATGGCCATCACCACGGACGCGTAGAACACCGTCGAAAAATCCCTATCGTCGGCTTCTTTCTCGCGGATGATGGAGAGGCCCAAGCCACCGTCGATGACTTGGCGGCCGACTTCGTAGAAGACCACGAGAATGGCAATCAATCCGAACTCAAGCGGCGACAGCAATCGGGCTAGGACGATGGTGGCAAGAAAGCCCAAGCCAGTGAGGAAGAACCGTTCGATGCCCGTCATCAAAAATCCACGACGTGCATGTTTGCGCATGTCGTCGCGGGGCGCGCGCGTTGAAGCCGCGCCCGGGCCCGAATCGTCGTGTGGCGGGGTGGCTGTCGCCGCGTGGGGCGTGCCGGATGGAGACGGTTCGGGAGATTGGGGAGTCATATGGGCTCGGTTGCCGCACGGTACGGCGTGGACAGGATGCGGGGACCGCTCGGTTGCCGGCACGTCGGCGACTCTATTTCATGTTGGAAGGTCTGCTGTTCCGGCGCACCCCCCGCCCCGTTGGATTTCGGCGTCCGTTGCGTGGCCTCCGCAGATTGGCTGGACCGTGTGGGCGAGGGGCGCGGGGAGTGGGCAGAGTACCCCCGATGAATTGTTAGGGGAATTGCCGCTCGAGACGGGGAAGGAGCGCATGGGCATTTGTGTGGCACCCTCGATGGAAACCGGGAAATCCAATCGCAGAGTCGTGGGTAACAACATGGTGAAATTGGCTCTGGAAAAACTGCGCAATGGCGTGATGTTTCGGGTTCGTAGCCGCCTTGCCCACAGACGCCCAGATCGAAAAGTGGAGATTTTCATAGTGGGGGCCCAGAAGGCAGGAACGACGGCACTTTTTGAAATTCTGAGCCATCATTCTGAAATTGCAGGCGCCGCCATCAAGGAAACCAATTACTATGGAAAAGGTGGAGATGCAGATTCGAGTGCATGGAACAATGTTGGGGGTTTTTTCCACCGAGGAGCATGGAAAGATCACCGCCTAAAGCTGATGGAAGCAACACCCCGCTACCTCTCGGATCCAGGCAGTCATGAGAAAATATTTGCACACAATACCAATGCAAAAATTATCATTATTCTTCGCAATCCAGCGCAACGAGTTCTTTCGGCATGGACTATGTACCATGCCCATTTTAAGACAGGGCGATACGAGCATTACCACGATGCTCGCCCGTTTGCGCAAGTGGTTAAAGAGGAATTAGCCGCTCCAGGAGATGCGCAATCCAATCCGAAGGGCTATGTCCATCGAGGATTGTATTTGGAGCAGATTCAACGGTACCAAAAGCAATTTGGCCAAGATCAGGTCATCATCCTGGAAAACGACGACCTCCGGAATGATTTTGACCGCGTCAGCCGCGAATTGCAAGAATTCCTAGGCGTGCAGTACGAACCCCTCCAACCTCGGCAAGCGAACCAACGGCGCGTGCAAAACCGAGAGAACTACCCGGAGCAGATGAAGCAACTGTACGCGTTCTTCGAAGGTCCGAACCATGCGCTGTTTCAGGCGCTCGGGCGCAGCTACCCCTGGGGGCCGCCCGAGGAGCCCGCCAAGGATGCAACCCCATAGCGGCATGGGGCCCGTCTAGTTCGAAGCGACTGGTTGTAGTGGATTCAATCGCGCTTTAGGGTTCCTGCCACAGAACGGGAAACACATCTGGATCCCGGTAGTCCGGCTTCCCTTGGGCGTCGCGCCTGCATAGGTGATCATAGCTGATGACAATCGGGGAGCCGTCGGGTGCCGTGGCGCCTTTGTACCGATTGTGCGCATCCTGATAATGCACCGCCAGAGCCAGTCGATCTCGGCCGGACGTGTTGGACCCACTGGCATGGATGGTGCGGCAATTGTGGAAGCTGACTTGGCCACGTTTCACGGCGACTTGGATTCGGCGTGCGTTGGGGTGCGTTTGCTGCATCAATGCATCGAGGTCCCCGAGTTGCTGTCGGCCAAATCCAAACGCGCCCGCAAACGGACCGTGATCCCACTGGTTGCTGCCCTCTACATAGACTGGCGTGCCCATGTCGACGGTGCAATCACTCAGCGCAATCCAGGCCGTGAGCATTCGAGTGGAGGTGCAAGTGGGCCAGTAGGCTTTGTCTGTGTGCCAGCCCACAACGGACCCTTCTGGACGGTCTGACGATGGGCGGCTTCGTTTCAAAAGAAGCGAGTCTGCAAAGTATCGAATCAGAGGCGTTTGCGCCAGTCGCGCAGCAGTGGCAACCACCATCGGATGGTATGCGAGGCTGGCGAGTGCATCGACGCGTAGTGCCACCATTTCGTTGTTGATGAGGCGGACTCGCGTATCGTATGGATTGTCTGCTAGGTGCTCCATGCCGCGCAGTTCGTGGTCCCGGTGCCCCTCGTAGAATGCATGCGCTCCTGCGATGGCGGCTTCCAAGGTGGCGTCGTCGATGATGACGGGAGAAATGTGCCAACCAAGTCGTACGTAGGCTTGCACTTCCTCGGAGCTGGGCAGCAAGCTGATTTGCTCCGGCGACAAGTCCCTGGTGGTGCTTGCTTGTGGGGTACTCATCGCATCACATTCCGGAACCGGGCGCGCAATTCGTCTTCGTCGCCCTCAAGGATCAGCGAAGACATCTTGCGATGGTCGGTTTTGTTGGTGACTGGGTGGCTGGAGGTGCGAAAGTCGCCCATGCCAAAGTAGTGGTTGTCGAAGAATAGGAGGGTGCCCACAATGTAATCCTCGTACTCGACGCCCCCCACGGATCCCGAGATCAGGCGTTGTTCAATCCATTGCTGCAAGACGAGATTCTCTCGGCTGGGCCCATCCAGCAGAGTTTCCCACTCTTCTTGCGGCGTCACTTGGCCTGCGTAGACTTCCTGGCTTTTGCCAAGGATACGGTGTTTTATGATCCACGCATCCTTGTTTTGCCGCGCATCCTGCCACAAATCCAATCGTTCCGTGGCCGTGTAGGTAGGCACCAGGAATCGCTGGAAAAACGCCCGCTCTTCCGGTTCCAACACATCCTGAAGCAGTTCTTCCTGGCAGAGGGTGGAAAAGAACCGCTTGTCGTGGATGAGGAATATGGTGCGCAGGTCGTTGATGGACCGCATGCGTATGAGGCGAGCCAGAACGTCGTCTGGCAATCTCAGCAATTCATCGAAGGACAATTCGTAGATGATAAGGGGATTCTTCCAGGATGCGATGCGATTTGGAATCTCTTGGTACGGCACGCATTCCACATCTATGCCCATTCTCTCTAGGATGGGGACGAAGATTTTCGACTCGTTGCGTTTGTCTGCTCCTGTGGCTACAACGACGCGGTCTGTTCCTTCCAGGTACGAATAGAGGTGCGCGTGGAGGGGGGAATCACGATCAACAAAAGCCGTGTCCGACGCGTGCTTGGCGTGAAAATCTCGAGTGAGTCGGGCCATGATGGTGGACAAGAAAATCCCATTGAGGCCCATGCGACATGTGATTTCGATCATGCGGGCTTGGCCCTCCGGATCGAAGACGAAGTCTGTGCGGTACGTTCCCGGACGGTACGGCACGTCGCGGTACATTTCGAGTACTTGTTCAATGCGAGGCGAAACCGGCATCAAGTGGCGGTATCGAGGGTACTCGGTGACGAACCGGGTTACAAGCCGCTCCATGAGGCCTTGCAGCCGCACAAACTCGGCATCCACGCGGGCAGGAACAATGAACGGCTCATCGAAGAGCCATTGCTGGTAGTACGGCGCCCGTTCCTTTGCCCATGCCGCAATGGCATCCTGCAGGGTTTTGAGTTCCATCTACTGCTCCTGAATGGTTGCATCGGATGCAAATACATTCAGGACACCCGCACGGACGACCAGGGCCCCGATAAGCTCCAAAATGGGTGCCCCGGAAGCACCCCGGATCTCTCCTTTTCCCCTACTACTACGCATGCTGATGCGGCCAGGAATAGCTCGCTAATGAATGGGTTGGAACCCCTCCTGCATCAGCGCTAGAGTCGAGCGCACGGAATTTCGTGAAGGCCCGATGTTCCACTCCGTCCTGCTCGCCGTCGCCTCGCAATGTTCTGGACTGTCACCCCGGAAATTCCATAACAGATTTTTTCCTCGTGGATGCTAGGTGTTCCATTGATGCAAAGTCCATCCATGTGCGACCGTAGATGGTTTCCTAGGAACGACCAGGTGAGCAAATGGATCGCAACATGAGCATTCTCCCCGGCAAACCACAAGGAAATTCGCAAGGAATGCCGCACCCCGTTGGCACCAAGGATTCGGATTTTATTGCATGGATCAACGCGACTTTGCGTGCGCCCGAGCGGGAGTACTTCACCAGCGAGACCCTGCACCCTACGGTGCATATCCTGGGGTTGCCAAGATCTGGGACCACGTTGGCTTCGCAACTTTTGGTCCGACACCTCGACATTGGGTATGTGAGCAACCTGGCGGCCATGTTTGGCAGCGCACCCGCGACGGGTGTGCGAATGCAAAAATTCTTGGGGTTGCGCCCGGGCCAAGCCCCTTTGGAGTCGACCTTTGGAAAAACACATTCCTTGGATGAGCCCCACGAATTTGGGTACTTCTGGCGGGATTTGCTGGGGAATGATGGCGGGCAGGAGGAGCCCACGCAGGAGCAGCGAGACGCCGTGGACTGGCCGAGTGTACGCGACAGCATGGCGCGCATTACAGGCGCTTGGGGTGGACCGGTTCTTTTCAAACCCTTCATTCTTGCATGGTATGCCAAGGAATTCGTAAGTCAAGTTTCATCCAGCTACTTCCTCTGGGTTCAAAGAGACCTAACTCAAATTTGCATATCAATGTGGGAAATGTACAAACAACAGGGCGAAAATAGTTTCCGAACCCAATCCCTCCAGCCTTCGTCCATCGGCAAGGACCCGTTGGAGCGAGTGGTGCGCCAGGCAAGTCTACTCCACGAGGCTTTGGAAAGGAATTTGGCGCGGGTGCCCGCCGAAAGGCTCGTTCGCGTGGCCTACGCAGATTTGTGTACGAATCCCGCCGGCCTCATCGACGTTGTGCAGAACAAAATGGCGATGGAAGGAGCCCACCTGAACCGACTTTCCTGGCCACCTGCTGCACAAAAAATTCGAACGTGGGATGCCGGCAAGGACCCGGACCACCGTCGGATAGCGGACTTGGTCGCGTCCATGGGCTAGCTGGCCCAGTTGAATGCGCCATTCTTGCGGGATTTCAAGGAGTGATTTCGCGGCGTGCCTTCAAAAGCTCCCGCGTTCCCTCTGCGCCCAAATGCATGAGCGTGTCGATGATGGATGCAAGAGGCCGCCCCTGGGCCTGGACCGCTTCCGTTGTGGGTCCAACGAAGCGTAGCTTGAGTCCGTTTTTTTCAAACGATTCACGCCGATACAACTCGGTCCCACCCATAGGATTCAGATAGGCTCCGGCCCCCTCGCGTTGGCAGAATTCTATGATGCGTTGCTCCATGGGCTCCAGGCCTGCTTGTTTGGCTCGTTCCTGTAGGCCCTCCTCCACGTCGAGAAACATGTCATCGCCACGCACCACGGGCGTGTCAATGCCAATCAGAGAGCACATTTCCCGAATGTTTTCGAGATTGTACGCTCCAATGCGCTGCTCCTGGCGATGGATCATGTTCTCCAAGGCTGGGTATATTTCATTGAAATGGGGCGCATGACGATAATTCAGGTCAATCGTCTCCAGAGTGCGTCGGCGCCAGGTTCCGTCTCGCAGCACGCGAATGTCTCTGATTCGAGTAAAGGAGGATTGGCCAGAAACGTCCGCTCGAATCCAGATTGGTTTCTTGGATGTTTTACCGATGACTTGATTGCGAGTAATCCAGGAGCTTTTCCGGAAATTGAAATTGCCATAGACCACAAATCGATCCGCCGCATCGATAAGTTGGAAGTATCCCAGGTAAGGGAAAAAATAGGGTTGCATCACTGCTAAGCGCATGGTGAATCAAGTGGGTTGGTGCATTTCGCCCATAGGCGGATAGATGCTTAAGCCGGTTAATCATTACCATAGCCCCCCACGTGACGACGCACGCAGCAAAGCACCCATCGGCATGGCACAAAACGGAATCTACAACCCAGCATTCCATCAATGGGGCAACATGAATTACCCCATCGATACAATTTTTTTTAGTGCTTTGTTATTTCTCCACGTGCCATGTTCCCAAGGATAGGCGGAACGATAAACGACCTAGACAGCCCCAACGAGACTTTAATCAATAAGAACATTTCGCCACCGACCTAGCGGCATGGGTGGCCGTCATGACTCCTGCCTAGCCGAAAGCAAATTGTGGGTTCCTTCAAAACCTGCGTGCATGAGGGTATCAATGATGGAGATCAGGGGACGACCCAGTTGGGTTGCAGCTTCGGAAGATGGCCCAACGAATCGTAAGTCGATGCCATGGGCCGCCAAATCCTCCTTGCGATACAGCTCCACGCCCCCAGGAGGGTTGAGAAACGCCGTGGCCCCCTCTATTTTGCATATATCGACGACGCGCTGGACCCTTGGCTCCAATCCAGACGCCTGCGCCCTTGCTTCTAGGTCTTTTTCCGCGGCGACATACGCATCATCGTCGTGCATGATGGGCGTGTCGATTCCGATGAGGTTGCAGATGTGGCGAATGTTTGCCACGTTGTACTTCGCCAAATTGGTTTCTTCTCGCATAACCATTTTTTCGACTTCTGGATACACATCATTGAAGTAATGTGCTTTTTTGTAATAAAAGTACGCTTGATTAAGAATTCTTGTGCGCCAGTCATTGTTGTCGGAAATTTCTACCGTCCGGATGAGAGCATATGAGGACTGGTTTTTCACTGGGACACGAATCCAGGAAGGATCCGGAGCGCCGCGTTTTTGAAGTTGATTGCGCGAAATCCATGAATTTTTACGGAAAGTGACGTTTCCACTGAACAAGAATTTATCAGCGGCGTCGATAAGCTGGAATTGCCCCAGATACGGGAAAAAGTAGGGCTGCATAACTGCTAGGCGCATGCTAGCTCCGGTTCTCCCAAGGCATCGATTCTACGTCCGAATCGACCCCCAAAAAGGCCTTGATGCGCGACACGGCGTTGGCATCGCGCACGTTGACAACCAAGAGCTGTTCGGGCCGGTCAGCAAAATGTCGCTGAATCTCCTTGTTGTGTTGGATGTACGAGTCCATCATTTGTGCTTGGTTGTAGAGGTCGTTTTCCGGTGGATCATACAACAGTTCATGGATGCGCCAAGCTGCGCCGGGCCGGACGTAGGTTGCGCGCTGCAAGTCTTGTTTGGTCGGGGCATTCCCATCGACACCGAACAGCTTCGTTTGATATCGAAGGTTGGACTGGTACCACTGCTCAGGGCTGTCTCGAACGGTGAGGATGAATTTGGCTTCGGGGAACGCCGCGTCGAGCGCCTTGTAGGTTCCAGGCAGGCTAAACGGTAGGTCTTGGAACGCCTCGCCTCGAAACCGCGCCAGTCGAATGATGCGCCGGAACTCGCCCCGTCCCCAATCCTCCATTAATTTCTCTCCGGCCGCCTGTGGCCCCATGTGGAAGCCGAATTGCCGCAGGAGTTGTTCGAGGCTCGTGGTTCCCGTCTTGTTGCGACCTATGCAGAACACCTTCCGGCTGTTTCTGAAGCGCAATGCATCCCGAGGGAGCGTGGCGGCATTGAGAACCCGGCGGGCGAATTTTCGTGCAGGCGTGGCATGAAGTAGGGTCATGGATTTGGTGCTCCTAGCTTGCGTGTTGGCTGTGGTTCACGTGTGGCTGCAACACAGCCGTACGCCCTTTGTGTACGAAGGAATGAACTTGCTCGCGCGCATCGGGCGCATGTACGTCAACGGAAAGGAACGCTTCCGGGCGGTCCTTGAAGTACGCAGCCACCTCGCGGTTGTGCTGTTCAAAATGGCCCACCAAAATGTCCCGATTGAAAGGGTCGTCAGCGGGCGTTTGATGGATGGTTTGATGGGCGTGCCACAGCCACCCCGGGCGATGGTAGGTAGCAGCAATCAGTTGTTCTCGCGTCGGCACAGCTCCATTTCCAAACGTCTTGGAGTAGAATTGCAGCACGGCATCATACCACGCGTTCGAGTCGCGGGTGGTGAGGATGAATTGGCTCTTCGGGAACGATTTGTCCAAGACCGCATAGACGCCGGGCAGGCGGTAGGGCAGGTCCTGAAACACATTTCCGCCTCGCCCCACGTGGTCGATGATGGCTTGGTGGTCGCCTTCAGCCCATGCGTCGACGAGCGCTTCTCCAGCCGCCTGGGCTCGGTGATTATAGCCCTCGGAGCGAAGCCATGATTCGACGGTAGAACTGCCGGTTCGATTCTTACCAATCAAAAAAATGCGCGGAGCGTTGCTTCCGATCCTGCGGCATGGAACCGCAAATCGGTTGCCAGCCATGGTGCGAAGGCGCTTTTGCAATCGAGCAAGAATGGACAATGTGGTGTCGTTTCTCGTCGAGTTCACGGCGCAACCCCGCTTGGCGCGGGTGCTGGTGCACCTACCGAATCTTCGGCCGATTCCAAAAGTGCTGCCCGGAGAATCTTGACAATGCGCTCAACTTGTTCGTCTTCCAAGCCCACATAGAGGGGCAGGCAAAGGATGGTGCGCGACACCTCGTGGGACACGGGTGCGTGGGCAGCCGGCAGGTACGCAACCTCGTCCAGGGACGGGTAAAAGTAGCGCCGGGACTCGATGCCTTCCTTCCGCAAGCGCTCCATGCAGGCAAGCAAACTTGCTTCGTTTGCAAACAGCACCGGCATGTAGGCGTGGTTCCAAGTCGTGCCTTCTCGGATTTTTGGATAACGAAGACCGGAACCCGTCAGCAATTCGTGGTAGAGGGCAACGAGTCGGCGGCGCTCCTCCCGGATTCGGGGAAACTCGTCAAGAACCGCTAGTCCCATCGCCGCGTGGGGTTCGGACATTTTGGCGTTGATGCCGGGTCCATCAAAGGAATCGGGGCCGATCTGGCCAAAGGATACCGCGGGCCGCAGTCGAGTTTTCAAGGACTCATCAGGG
This sequence comes from Thermoplasmatota archaeon, assembly GCA_041601615.1. Taxonomy (GTDB): domain Archaea; phylum Thermoplasmatota; class E2; order JACPAO01; family JAHFTW01; genus JANQNI01. The sequence goes on from JBFIHX010000001.1 coordinate 150,790, forward strand.
ACAAACATGGCGCCGCCTTCTGCCGTGTGAAACAGTTTCGTGGCGTGGAAGCTACAGGTGCTGACATCGCCGTACTCGAATAGCGAGCGCCCCTTGTATTCCACGCCGAAACAGTGCGCCGCATCATAGAGGACGAACAGGTTGTGGCGCCGCGCAATGTCTTCGATTGCTTCGATGGCGCTGGGATTTCCAAAGACGTGGGTGGCGAGGATTGCCGTAGTTTGGGGCGTAATGGCTGCCTCAATCAGGGTCTCGTCTATGGTAAGATGCTCTGGGTCGATGTCTACGAATACCGGAGTGCAACCTTCCCACGCTATGCTCGAAGCCGTTGCAATGAAACTGAACGGCGTGGTGATGACCTCGCCTCGCCCAGCCAAGCGATTCAAAGCGATTTGCAGCGGCACCGTGCCGTTGCAAGTAAGAACCGGTTCCGAGGAACGCAGTGCCACGGCAATACGTTCCGTGAGGCGGCGGACCAAGGGCCCTTGGTTGGTGAGCCAAGCAGCATCCCACGCGGATTGGATGTGTTGCGTGTACGCCTCCAAGGAAGGCATGAAGGGCTTGGTGACTGGAATGACTGAAGCCACGATTCTCCTTCGATTCTCTACGACGCACCCACGATAGCAGTTGCGGAGCTAGGGTGGTCGAACAGTCGAATGCGAAGCAAGTGCCGGTTCGGGTCCGTAAAGGCGCTCCTGCCGTGCAGGGTTGTCTTGTTGTTGATGAAGATCAAGTCCCCGGTTTTCAGGTGAAACTGGATGGTGGATTCGCATTCCAAGATGATTTTCTTGAGCGATTCAAACGCCTCCACCTGTTCTTTGGTGACAAAGTCCGGTCGGCTCGCGATGGCTTTGGCGATGGTGTCGACGCGGAAGCGAATGCCTGCATCTGTGAGAATCGGGCCGTGGTTGAACTCGTGCGTCTGGGTCGCATTTGTATTGAAAACGTTGGGAACCACGAATGGGAAGTCCGTGGTGCGCAAGATTTCCTCGATGCGGGCGCCGTCGGGTTGGGCCCGAAGTTTGCAAAGAATGTCGTGCAAATGCAGGAGTTGGGATGCTCCGCCGCCGCATTGGGCGGGGCGCAGGGTCATCAATGCGAAGGAATCCTCTGGGCGTGCACTGTATTGGCTGTCCGTATGTAGATCAGCATCGTGGTTGTGCTCCGAGTAGGTTTTGATGAGGTTGTCGGAGCTGGCGTTCATTCGGATGTCCCAGACGATTTTATCACCGACATGGGGCGCGGGAGTACCGACGCGGGCGCACAGGTTCTCAAACGCAGCGCGGAGGCTGGCCTCATTTTCGTAGGCAGCGTCGAAATGTTCCAGGATGATGTGCCCTTCGTCTCGAAGCGCTTCTTGGACCAGCGGGGCAAGGTCGGCTGGGCTGCATTGATAGGTGCGAGCGTCACACGTCAGGAGGCTCGTTCGGGCGCTATCATGACTCCCCCGAGCCGGCTCCTGGTGCTCCGTGCCGGATGGGTCCGGAGGCGCGCCTGAGCCTGTGCATGATTCCACGAAATTTTCACTCTGCATTTTGTAATAACCGTTGCGGAGCCCCGGGCCAGTACCAAGGTTCGCCGAGGGGGTTTTTCAGCCATTGATTGGAGCCTTTTTCCGAGCCCTGTGCATTCAAATTTCCAAGGCGACGCAATGCCGCGATGCTGCTGCACATGGCCCAAAATCCCCCTACGCAAAATTCGCCAAAACAGGCATTCATGGTCGCCACCGGAACCCCAACAGCCATAATGGGACCCCTCGTGGGACGAAATGTGTCATCCCCCATGGTCTCGGCAATCCCCACCGGACATGCCGACCTTCAACACGATTCGCAGCGAAAAATGGAGCTTATGTCTCTCGTTTCTTCCATGCAATCATGGGACCTAACGGAGCGTCAGCTCTGCGACATTGAGATGATTCTCAACGGTGCATTCGCGCCTCTTACCGGATTCCTCAACAAGGACGATTACGAGTCTGTGTGTGCAAACATGCGCCTTGCCGACGGCAGCCTATGGCCCATGCCGATTACGCTGGACGTACCGGAAACCTTCGAGGCCGCAGTGGGTGACCGCGTTGCTCTGCGCAACCCCGAGGGCGCCGTGGTCGCCATTTTGACCGTGGGAAGCCGCTGGAGCCCGGACAAGCAAGCCGAGGCTCAGCAAGTGTTCGGAACCACCGACACCACGCACCCCGCCGTTGCCTACCTCATGAACAAGGCCGGCGCCGTGTACCTCGGCGGCAGCCTCGAACTGATGGAGGGCATCCGCCACCACACGTTCCAACGCGACCGCCACACCCCCGCCCAAATGCGCGCCCTCATCCAAGAGATGGGATGGCAAAAGGTCGTCTGCTTCCAGACACGCAACCCCCTGCACCGCGCCCACTTTGAAATCACCCAACGCGCCGCCCGCAAGGAAGGCGCCGCCTTCGTGCTCAACCCCGTAGTGGGTATGACCAAGCCCGGTGACGTGGAGGCCTACAGCCGCGTGCGCTGCTACCGCGCCGTCATGAACCGCTACGACCAGTCCACCAGTGTCCTGAGCCTGCTGCCGCTGGCCATGCGCATGGGCGGCCCCCGTGAGGCGGTCTGGCACGGCCTCATTCGCCGCAACTACGGCTTTACCCACTTCATCGTCGGCCGCGACCACGCTGGCCCCGGCAACGACGCCAACGGCGAGCCTTTCTACGGCCCCTATGACGCCCAGGAACTGTTTGCGACCCACGAGGCAGAAATCGGCCTCAAAATGGTGGACTTCCAATTCATGGTCTACGTGGAGGACCGCGACCAGTACATGACCGTCGATGAGGTGCCCGAGGGCGCCAAGACCCTGAACATCAGCGGCACCGAGCTGCGTCGCCGACTGCGCGAAGGCGCGGAGATTCCGTCCTGGTTCAGTTTCCCCGAAGTCGTCGAAGAACTGCGCCGAGAATTCCCGCCGATGTCCCAGCGCGGCGTGACCATCCTGTTTACGGGCCTGTCTGGCTCCGGCAAATCAACGGTGGCCCAGACGCTCATGGCCAAACTCTTGGAGGAAGGCAGCCGCCCCGTGACGCTCCTCGACGGGGACGTGGTGCGCAAGAACCTCAGCAGCGAACTGGGTTTCTCCAAGGAACACCGCGACCTCAACATCCAGCGCATCGGCTACGTGGCCAGTGAAATCTGCAAGAACCGCGGCATCGCGATTTGCGCCCCCATCGCGCCGTACGACTCCACGCGCAAGAGTGTCCGTGCGGCCAACGAGGCCGTCGGTGGTTTCGTGCTGGTGCACGTAGCGACTCCTCTCGAAACGTGCGAGGCGCGCGACCGCAAGGGCCTCTACAAGTTGGCCCGCGACGGAAAGATCAAGGAATTTACCGGCATCAGCGACCCGTATGAGGTTCCTGAGGATGCCGACGTGGTCCTAGACACGACCCACAGCACGCCCGAGGATGCGGCGCAGGAAATCTATCTGCACCTTCGGTCGAAGGGCTACATCCAGTAGGACAAGGAGCCTATTGAGTCTGGGGTCCGGTGTTGCACTGGGCCCCGGGCTACCTTTTTCATTTGCTTGCCCGAAGGCAAACCTAGGGCCGCCCAACGCCTCGGCTGCCGTGCCTTTAGAGGCTTCAGGCCAGGACTTGGACCGTAAGTTCCGATGCAACTTCTGCCATGACACGTTCCTTGCCAGCGATGTACGTTTGAAGAATCGATGCGACATCGTAGTCTTCTAGCGAGGCGCCGCTGGCCGCCACCCAGTGACCAATGGCGTCGATGGCGTGGAAGAAGTGGTTGCGTTCCGTCGGGCCTGTGTGTACTTTGATCCAGGCGAGCGACGACGCGGGGACCTCGGGGTAGTGGGCCGCAAGCCAATCCGAAAACAGGCCCCAAATGAATTCCACCTCTCCGTGGGTGTAAATTTCATGGCAAAGGGTCGTTAGGAGACCCACGAGAATATCGGGGTCTTGGAGGGAATTGTGGTCCTTCCAACCCTTGAACGACTTGGCACTTTCTCGAAGGTGTGCCCGCGATTGCCACTGGTCATCTCCCGTGATCTGGGTGGCCATGCGGTAGAAGAGCTCGGAGTGTAGAATGTTGCCCACTACGGCTAGGTCCTCGTCCACGATGCGGTTGAGGCTCGCCACAGAGCGCGCTAGGTGGGCATGGTCTACGGAGTCGTCTCCTTGGTGGATGAGCATGGTGCATCGGTTGCTCAATCCGGCCACCGTCACCGCGCTGTTGTTTGTGAGGGCCCAGTTGTGGAAGAACACTCGCAGCGCTTCCGGGGATTGGCGCTTCGAAGTGAGCTGACGGAAGGATTCGCAGATGCGATCCAGGCGCGGTTCGTCCTCCCGGACCTGCTGAATCAGGCGGTCGCGCAGACCCCCCGGCGGCATCCCTTCAAGGACAAGTAGGACGGCGTCGGAAATCGACTCAGGGCGCAAGTCACGCATATGGGAATCCAAGTTCCGGGGTAGATAAACCATCCTGAATTGCAATTGCGTCAACCGCTTACCAGAGTGGCCCACGGCCCAAAAACTCGAACAAGCGGGCATCGGGTTCGGCAAAGAATGCGCGCAATCGTACCTCGGTTTCCTTGGGCATTGGCTCTGCGTACGGACGTGCGTGGACTTGCGGGAATTGCTGGGCTGCCCAATCCATCGGTTGCAATCCCAAAAAGTTCGTCACTTCGTCCATGACGCCTGCTGCGTTGTGGCGCATATCGGCCATGTGGATTACATGCAATTGATCGCGGGGAAAGTATTCCAGGTACCGTTGAATCTGCTCAAGGTACAAGCCTCGTCGTAGGAAACTTGGTTCCGCCGGCGGATTGGACGTTTCCATCAATGCCATTTCCTCCTCCACTGCGTCCGCAAACGAAGGTAATTCGCCTCCGAGCAATCGTCGCACCCATGCAGCGGAGTCGTGGTTCAATCGGTCCATGAGCATCGCCAGATCGGCCCTCCCGTGGCGCGTCTCATTGAGATTCCGATACATGTTCCACTGGGAGTAGGCCCGTTTGACCGGATCTCGGACCATGGCAATCAAGCGCGTCGAGGGATCGTATTCGTGGATGCGAGCGGGGACGGCCTGGCCGTACAAGTGTGCGGACGTAGCGTCGATGGCGATGCCATTTTTTGGCATTTGAAACGGCAGCGGAAACCGGGCGTGGTACCCTGCCAAGCCCTTGGCGTATCGCGCATCCACGTTGAAGTGGTTCAATTCTTTCCGGTCGGCCAATCGAACCTGTGGGTGACGGTTTAGGTAGGCGGCGATGGCAGAGGTGCCCGACTTTTGTGCGCCAAGAATCATGACGCTTGGGCAAACGTGGTACCCGAGCCGGCTTGTCACCTGCCCGACGGCTGTGCGCGATTTGAGGTACGATTGCCTCGTGAAGTGTTGAATTCGTTTGATTCCGTATGCCATGCAATCGTGTCCCTGCTACTTCTTGCCCGCCGCTCGGCGTGCTAGTGGCCCAGGGGCTTTAGACTCGCGGGTAGGTCATAGGGCATAAATTGTGCTTCCCGGTGGATGCTTCTCATCGTGCAAGACAGCTCGGCGCGTGGCGATAAGAATCGATTCGTGGATGCCTTGAAATCCCCCGTTCGGCAGAGGGCGGACAACTTCACGCCGTGGACGTTCGAGGAGCCCCTTTGGATCCGCAAGAGTACGGATCAAGATTTTGCGCGTTTGCAGACGCTCATGGTCCGCTTGATTCGCAGGCTTGTCCAAGACTATCGAAGCTATGCACACATCATGCCCCTTGATGAGCGGGTGCAAGCGATTCTTGATTTGTGGGAGCCTCGACCCTACCGCGTCGGCACCTACCGGACCGACTTCGTCATTGATCGCGGAGGACAGGCCCGGATCATCGAGATTACTTGCCGCTATGCCCTGAATGGCAATTCCACGACTCTTGTCATGAACGAAATGGGTCGACGGTTTCGTGCGTCGCGGGGAGACTTCGAGGCGCCACAGGATCGCTCGGAACCGCTTCTGCGTCGGTTGTGCTCGTTGCTGGATGGGGTGCGCAAATTCTGCATCCTCCAAGGAGCCGATGACCGAAACGACTCCAAGTTGCTCTTGGAACCTTTGCGGGCGGCGGGGTACGAAGTGGAAGTAATTCCGTGTGCGATGATTCCGTCGCGCATCGACGATTTGGATCAGGAGGATTGTCTCGTGGTTAGCGAACTGGCCGTGTCGGAGATCGTGGGCTTGGGCATCGAGGTGAACCGACGACTGGCACGAATGAACGTCATCAACGACTACCGCACGGTAATTCTCATTCATGACAAGCGGTTCTTTGCCGTGATGGGGGATCCGGAGTTCCTGGCTTCGGAGCTCAATGACGAGGAGACGGCGTTCTTTCGCAGATTCTACATTCCAACCTTCAGCGCTACGCAACGCCCCGACTTGTGGAAGCAAGCGCCGGAGGAGAAGGATCGTTGGATTGCCAAGCATCGCAATTTGGGCATGAGCCAGCGGTTGCTAGCCGGCCCCGTGGCAACTCCAGAGGAATGGCGGGCGTTTCTGGCAGCCGACGATGCTCGAGACTTGACCTTGCAAGCGTGGGTGGAGACCCTGCGCGTCGAGTCCAGGTTGGGCGACGAGGAGCGGTCCGACTATCTTGTCGGGACGTTCATGTTCTTTGACGACGAGTACTTCGGCCTCGGCCCTTTCCGACTGTCTAGTTTTCCCGTGACCAACCTTGCCGACGACCGCAAGGCGTTCGGCATGGTCGGCGACGCCCAACCTCCAGAAGGCGTGCATCCGATCCTGATGGTGTAGGCGAAAGCAGCGTCGACTTGCGTCTTAGAGCTTGGTCGATGGCTTGGCAAATTGGGTCCAGTCCGTACCCGGTGCTCCTGCAATGAAGTGCGGATTACGCCAGTCCCCGTGGCCATAGCGAAGCGGCAGCCCTTCGAGATCCGTGAGGGTGCCGCCTGCGCCAAGAAGCACGGCGTTTGCTGCGGCGGTATCCCAGTGCATCGTGGGCCCAAGTCGAGGATAGACGTCGGCGGCGCCTTCGGCGACCCGACAGATCTTGAGGCTGGATCCATAGGAGTGCTCCGAGACTTGGTAGCCGCTGGCAGCCAGGGCTTCCACGTATCGGTCCACGTCGGGGCCACGGTGGCTGGTGCTGGCCACCACACGGCAGTCGCGGCCCTGAAGCGGCGGGCATGAAATTGGCTCCCAGGAACCGTTTTGCAGGCTCGATGCGCCCTCTCCCGGCACACCCCACCATGCCTCGTTCAAGACGGGCGCTGTGACCATACCGGCCACGGCTCGACCATTCTGCACCAGAGCAACATTGACCGTCCATTCGTCGCGGCCTTTCAGAAACTCCTTGGTGCCATCCAACGGGTCAATGAGCCAGAATGCATCGCCGGTCTCCCGTCCCGAGCCTTCTTCGGACACCACGGGCAAATCGAGGACGCTTGCCAATCCGCCATCCAGGACCTTATGCGAAGCCAAGTCCGCCGCCGTTACTGGGGAGCGGTCGTCCTTGCTCTCGACTCCAATGGCGCCCGACGAGAGAAATTCTTGGCGCAGTTTCATTATTTCCTCGCCCGCCATCTCTACCAGCGGCAGCAGGCGCGTGCAAAGGTCCGCAGGAAGTGGCTTCACAAGCGCGGCACACAGGTCCGATTCATGAGTGCATGGGCGAGACGATGATCACCCTTCGGCCTGCCTCCGTGGGACAACCGACAAAAACCGCTTGAAGCGGCCATTCGCCACCGAAAAATTGGTGGGGAAGAAGAAGTGCTCCTGCCGGGATTTGAACCCGAGTCGACGCCTTGAAAGGGCATCATGATTGGCCACTACACCACAGGAGCGCGGGGGGACTTGGCGGCCGACTCAGGTCCCCGTCATAATAGTTTGGTATCGATCCAGGAGGCGCTTGGCTAGGCTTCGGCGCTGATTTGGTTGACGGGAGCCTTGCAGCTTCGGCAGATTTGGCGGGGTTTGTAGTTGAAGGCGCCGCAGCCGGTGCACGATTCTCCGACGGGGCAGGTGCCTTGGTAGTCGCGGGCTTTGGTGGTGCGGCGTAGGTACCATTCTACGTTGCCTACGGTGAGGACGGTGAGGCCGAGGGCGGCGAGAAACACGGTGACACCTATGCGGGGGCCGGTTGCGGCGCCGGGCATGATGGTGCCGGTGCCGACGAGCACGGATAGGACTGCGAGCGCGAGGGCCCAGAAGATCGCCTTGCGGTTCACATCGCGGGCGAGTCAGCGGGGGTCTTGGGTGTTCGGGTCTTGGCGGTTGACGGGTCTGCCCGAGGTGCGTGCGGATGGAATTGGGTGCCTCAAGCGGCGTTTCCAAAGTGCTCATATACGGTGGGCAAGAATGGGACGTTCGTGACCGACCTGGTCCACCTTATGCACCCGCGCATGACGCGCTGCATGAGCAAGCGACAGGTCGCGATTGTGAAGCGCACGAATGTGTGCTTCTGCGACGAGCGCGCCTAGACATCCGAAGCGACGCTTGTCGCGATGGAAGGTGTCTACTGATGCGCCCGTTCGGCAACAAACCAAGAGCCAGTGCTGCGATCGCCCCTACCCAGTCTGAGGACAAGCTCGGCGCTTCCTCGATGGAAGTGAAGCGCGAAGCGATGAACCTGCTTTTGATGACGTGCTTGGGCGCTGTGGACGGCACCATCCTCCTCCTGGCCGCTTCCGGAGCCCTTGCAAGCATCGGATCTGCCGTGGTGGTGGGCCTGACTGTGGTATCTGGAGCTGGAGCCTGGATTGCGGCATACCAGGCGTTTGGCGGCCGCAAGCACAGTGCTCGTGATTACCGGGCCCTTGCGGGCATCGCGTTGTTGTCGATTGTTGCGACCGTCGCGGCGGCGTGGCTTGGTATGGCGCTCGGGGAAGCGGTGCGCTTCCATGTTCTGCCAAAAGCCGTTGGCGTTGTGCTGTTCTTGGTGGGCGCCGAAGTTGCAGGCTTGCGCTTGCCTCGCCCAGGACATGCGCCTTTGCCGCTGCTCGTCGTGGGTGCAGCGGTTCTCGTGGAGGTGGTGTTGTGGATCCCTTGACAGCGAGCCTCTTGGCGGCGTCTGTGGCGTGGTTGAGCATCCTGGCGGTGGTGCATTTGCCTGCGGGCCGCTTGCCAGTGCGTCGGTTGCGCGTGGTCGGCGGGCTTACCATTGCGGCGTTGGGGGCGGTGGTGCTGGGCGTGCCTTTGCCCGGGTGGGCGCCGGTGGCGGTGCTTGTGGGTGGCGGGTTGGTCGTGGTGCTACGATCTGCTCCCGTGCCCGCTTCGCCTGGGTGACGGTTCGCCGGGCGGGGCTTCGGCTTAGTCGTCCATGCGCTTGCGGACCCAGTACCAGATGCCCACGCCTGCTGCGGCCACGAGTGCCAGGACGACGAGAATGATGGCGATGTCGCTGCCGCCAACACTGCCGTCTTCACAGACGCTTAGGAGGTTCCAGCCGCTGGAGCTGGCTGCTTCACATTCGTGTTGGGGCGCAAACACAAGCATCGAGCCGGGCGGGGGCTCTTAGACGCTTTGGACCGCTTGACCAAAGTTGATGCCGAGCGCCTCGCCCATTTCCGCGTACGGATCGTCGGGAAATGCGAGTTCTTCGATAGGCGGAAGCTCGGTGCACCATTGCATGGCACGGATTGCTTCGGCTTCGTGCACGGGCTGCACTTTGGCGCCCAGGTGGCCCTTGAAGACGAAGCAAGTGCCGTTGGATTTCTGGAGCTTCAGGACAAACTTGGGTTCCGACAGGAGGTGGCCGGTTTCTTCGCGAAATTCGCGCAGCGCCGCGTGGACGGGGCCTTCCGTGTCTTCCACTTTGCCGCCGGGGAGTTCCCAGCCGCGTTCGCGGTGCTCGACCATCAAGAATTCGGTGCGGCCCTCGGTTTCGCGTGTGGCTACGATGATGGCGTAGGCAAGATCGGCCGGTTCATTGGTCGCGGAGGTAGGCGCCGAGGTCATGAAGGGGGGCGACAGCTTCTGTCTGGCCCTTGAACCTGCCGACGACTTGTCCCAGGCCGATGCCTTCGCCGCGTACGTTGGATACGACGCAGGCGTCGCCGTCGCGTAGGCGCGGGTCGAAGCTCTCTACGGAGTCGCCGAGGATGTTTTTGCTGTAGAGGAACATGCGCGTGGCTTGTTCGGAGCAGCGCACGACTTGGGCGCGGGTTTCGCGGGCCCAGATGATGCTGCCTTGCAAGTCGAGGCCGAAGCCGTCGTCGTCGAGGACTCCGATGGGGAGGCCGCCCCCGGCTGCCATGGCCCAGAGGTCTTCGGGGCGGTCCCAGAGGTCCTTGGGTACGAGGCTGACAACGCGGTTTTCGCCGTCGTGGATGGCAAGTACGCGGTCTCCGAGCACTTTGCGCGCGAGGCCTTTTTCGGCGGCGTTGAAGAACCGGAGGACTTCTTGTTCTTCGTCCAAGGTAGGCTGTCTCATGTGGCCTCACCTCCGTCCATGTCTTTGCGAAGGCGCGCTACGAAGAAGCCAAGCGTGGGGTGGACGCCGGGCAGGAAGCGGCGGGCGTGAGCCACGTCTTCGCTGAGTTCTAGGCCGGGCCATTCCGTGATGCCGGGCAGAAGCGGCACGCCGCCGCACTTGTCGAAGGGCAATGGCTCGATGGTGTATCCGGAGTCGAGCATCATTTGCACTTGGGCTTCGTTTTCCTCCGGCGCGAAGGTGCAGGTGGCGTAGACCAGTACGCCGCCCGGTTTGAGGATGCGGTCGGCAGATTCCAAGAGTTCCTCCTGGAGGCTGGATAGGGTGCCGACTTCTTCGAGGCGTCCGCGTTTGCGTTTGCGGTCCTTGGGAATGGTGCCTTCGCCGGTGCAGGGGGCGTCGAGCAGGACGCGGTCGGCCCATTCTTCGCCGGGCAATTCCTGAGCCGGTTTTTGGTGCCACATGGCGCAACTGACGCCGCCTCGTTCGAGGTTGAAGCTGAGGGCGCGGACGCGGGCCTCGTCGGGTTCGGAAGCTACGATGAGGCCGTGGTCGTCCATGTCGCCGGCCATGTGTAGCGTCTTCACGCCGGGGGCCGCTGCGAGGTCTGCGATGGTTTCTCCGGGCTTGGCGCCGAGTGCGATGGGTGCTGCGGCGCTGGCAAGGTCCTGGGGTGTGGTCATTCCCAGGAGGTGTTCTTGCGTAGCGCCAACACTGATGGGTGCTTCGCGCACGCGCATGACGTTGCGGTCGAGGTCGGTAGCACCTAGGGAGAAACCGCGGGCTTCGAGCCGTTTGCGGACGGCGGGGGCCTTGATGCGGAGGGGATTGGCTCGAATGTATTGGGGGGCGGTGTGCACGAGGCCGTCGAGGAATCGGGACGAGAAGCCGCGTTCTTTTGTGGCTTCGACGCCTAGGTCCTCGTAGTAGCGGGCCATGTGGACCCAACGGGCGGCGAGCCAATCGTCTGCACGGTTTTTGCGTGCCCATTCTCGGATTCGGGGGCCGGCGGCGATGCGGGCTGCGTCAGGCATGGGTCCTCAGGTTGTAGATGAATCCCCTTTCGGGGCTTGCGTAGCTTGCTCCGCGCACGGAGCCTTTGGGATCGGCGACCAATTCGAACCAGGTTCGTTGGTTGGTCTCTTTGCCGCCGAGCCCCGGCAGCACGTCGGTTTCGCGTGCCACCTGCACGAAGGCGATGGCGACGAAGGAGGTGCTGCTTCTGCCGTCGACACCTACTTCGGCGTGGATGCGTACGGTGATGTCGTCTTCGTCGAACAGGTTGCCGCTGGCATCTCGAATGGCGCCTTCGTGGTTGAACCACTGGGCCTTGACGCCGTTGCGCAAAGTGCGGCTACCCTCGCGGTCTTCTCGGCCGTCGATGCGAATTCCTTCTCGTTCGATGGCTGCGTCCACCACTTCGCGGGTGAATCGCAAGAGTTCGGAGGTGCTTTGGCGTTCTCCGCCTCGGAAGCTGAACACTTGCAGAATGCCTCCGAAGGGAGGATCACTCGTGGACGGATTGTGGCTGTAGAGTGTCTCGATGCTTTTGGCTCCAAAAGCGCCGCCTTGTTGGGGGTGGAAGGTGACGTTCCAGGGTAGTCCACTGGCATCGATGGTCGCTTGGGGTACGGCTGCACGGTGGGGGTCGAAGCACCCGGAGAGGCCTGCGCTGGTTACGAGGCAGAGTGCGAGCCAAAACCCCCCGTGGCGCATGGGCCGTCGAAGTCCGATGCCCTTGTTAGCCGCTTCCTAGTGACGGGGTTCGTGTATGAGGTGGAGGTGAAGCTCCTGCTGCTGTCGCCAGCAGCGTTGCGGGACCGTTTGCGGCGGCTTGGCGCAGCGCCGGGCGGGGTCGTTGTGCAGACGGATCGCTATCTTCGTCATCCTTGCCGCGACCTAGTGGCCAACGATGAGGCGTTTCGGGTGCGCCATGAGGTTTGGGAGGGCGCAGTACGGCAGGAGCGTTGGCGGACCACCTACAAGGGGCCCCGTGTGGCGTCGCAACAAAAGGCACGGGTGGAGCATGATCTGGAAGTTGCTTCGGACCCGTTGCCGCAGTTGCTAGCGCTTGGATTCCTGGCCGCGGCGGGTGTGCGCAAGCGGCGCGAGTCGTGGTCCTTGCAGGGTTTGTCGGTGGCGTTGGACGACGTAGAGGGCCTTGGTTGGTTTGCGGAAGTGGAGTGTGTCAGCGACGAATGGGAGGTCGCGGGCAGGCGCGTCGAGGAGGCTGTGAAGGAGCTTGGGCTGGGCGGCGCGGATCGATTCCGGGAGTCTTACCTGGAGTTGGCCTTGGCGGCGGGCGCTTCGATTTCGTAGCTCCACGAAACCGGTACTTTGAGCGCTCGACTGATGGTGCAGACGCGGTCGGTGAGTTTCAGGAGCGTGTCGGTGCCGTCGTCGGCGGAGAGCGTCCAGTGGAGCCTGACTTCTTGGATGTCGGAAGCATCGTCGAAGTGCAGGTCGCCGCGCAATCGGATGGCTTTGACTTCTTTGCCGCGTTTCTTGGCGACTTTGTAGAACGTGGACAATTGGCAAGCAAGGAGTCCTGCAAGCAGAAGTTCGGATGCCATGAGGCCGTCGTCGCGGCCGCCCAGTGCGCTGGGTTTGTCTTGGATGAGATGGATGCCTCGTGCTTCGATCGTGCAGCTCACGGGGCTGCGGGGTTCGGCGGTGGCGGTCTCGATGTCCATGGATGGTCGGACCCGGGCTTGTTCAAGAACCAGGCGGGTATTTTGCATTCATCCCGAGTTGCCAAGTGCGGCGCTGGACCCGGGGGGCTCGGGCGACAGAGGAGGCCCGTGGAGCACGCGCACGAGTCGGGTTTCGTTGTAGCCACTGGTGATGCGGATGTATGCTGGAGCCTCTGCGTCCCATGCGGTGTCGCCGCTGTCCACGTGGACGCCTCGCAATCCCAGGAGCTTCTCGGGAGGCGCCAGCACATGCAAATTGAGCCATCCGGCGTGACGAAGGACCTTTGGGGTCAGGACTTGGGTGCCGCGTCCAAGAAGCATTCCTTGGCCACCAATCAAGGAGAGCCAGATGTGGACGGTGCCTTGGTGGTTCGAGAGGAGTTCTGCGAGTGCGGGCCCGTCGAGGTCCGTCGCGACGATGCGATCGCCGAGAATTGCGTCCACCCCTAGGAGTGTGGGTGTCCCCCAAAATTGTGACTTGAGGGCTCGGCAGACACTGCCGGCGCCCACCAGATGAAGCGCATCGGGGTCCCAGTCACGAAGCACTTGTTCCACGAGGGGCTCGAGTGGGGTGTCGCCGCTCGTGGGCACCTTGCCTCCTTGGATCGCGGGGCTCACAGGCACGAGGAGGCTGCCCTTCAAGACGACCTCCACGCGACCGTCGCGGTACGCTTCTTCGTCGAGGTCTGTTACGTCGCGGGCGATGGTTTCGAAACCCGGCAGCAATTGAGACACAAGCCATGCGGCCTCCTCTGGATCGTGGGCAAAGACCGGGCTGGTGATCTTGACGCCGCCCGGTACACCGAGGCAAGGAATCGTGTCGCCCACGGCCGCAGCCACGTCTGCCGCCGTTCCGTCCCCGCCCACGAACACCAATAAATCGACGCCAGCATCACGCAAGGCAATGGCGGCGGCACGAGTGTCTTCGGAGGTCGTTTCACCAAATCCAGACACCGCCCCGGGGATGCACGTGCATTCATCGAGGCCCAAAACGCCGGGTGCACAAAGCAGGTCTACGTCGTGTTCCAGCGCCGAAACGAAGCGGCGGGCCCGTTCGTGGGCATGCGGCTGGAACCCCCGCTCGAGCGCCAGGCGCCAGTCGTGGTCGCTGCCCTTGAGGCCCGCTTCGCCGCCAAGTCCCGCGATGGGGTTGACGAGGAGGGCGATGGAAAGGTTCTTGCTCGGGGAGGTCACGGCCAGCCAAGCCTCGATCGGATGGATGCAAGTTCCTTCGTAAACTCCGGCAGAACGTCTTCAATGATGTCCCAGAGTGCTACGAGATCAATGGTGTCGTAGGCATGGATCAGGACGTCTCGAAGCCCTGCAACTTTGCGCCAAGGCAGGTGCGGATGGGCCTCTCGGAAGCCCGGGGACAACCGCTTGGTGGCTTCGCCCATGACCTCGAAGGCGCGGATGATTGCGTGGGTCTCCATGCCTCGCTCTTGGAATTTTTCTCGGTCAATGGTGGCTGCGAATTCCATGGCCTTTTGGGCATACTCCAAGATGTCGTGGAGGTGAATCGGGTCGCGTTCTTGGGGCTTCAGACCGGCACCGCCTCGGCAAGGATTCGGTCTCGCAGGAGCGGATGGATGCTGCGTCGACTTACCAGGTCCACTCGCTTTCCGAGTGCGTCCTCGACGGCCTGTTTGAAGCCGACGAAGTCCAGGAGGTTGCGGCCGGGGCCAAGATCGACAAGCAGGTCGAGATCGCTGTCGGGGCGTGCCTCGCCGCGTGCCACGGAGCCGAACACCTCAACGTGCTCCATGCCGTTGGCCGCTGCGGCCTCGTGGATGGCGATGCGGTCTGCATCGGTCAGCCCGTGTTCGTCCACATTCTTTGATGGCGCTTGTCCTTGAAAACCGCCGCTCATTCGTCCAATCGCCCGAGCGTGTGCCAGCGCAGCACCGGTTTGCGGGCTGCTTTGGCTTCGTCGAGGCGTTTGACGGGTGTGGTGTAGGGGGCGCCTTTGACGAGGGCGGGGTCTTCCTGTGCGATCTGCTTCAGGACTTCCACAAACCGGTCCAGCTCCTCCTTGGATTCGGATTCGGTGGGCTCGAACATGAGCGCTTCGGGCACGATGAGGGGGAAGTAGACGGTGGGGGCGTGGATGCCGTAGTCCAGGAGGCGCTTGCCGATGTCGCCGGCGGTGATACCTGTGCGTTTCTTGAGGCCGGATGCGCTGGCGACGAATTCGTGTTTGTTGGGCCCGGGGTGCGGGAAGTCTAGGACATCCTTGAGGCCGTGTTTGACGTAGTTGGCGTTGAGCACGGCGATTTCGGCAGCACGAGTGATGCCGTTGCCACCAAGCAGGCACATGTAGGTGTAGGCGCGAACGAGGGCGGCACTTTGGCCGTACCAGCCTTTGAGTTTGCCAATGCTTTGGGTGTGCACGTCGCTGTATTCCACGTCGTAGGTGCCGTCGGCGGCCTTGATGACGCGGGGCACGGGAAGGAAGGGAATGAGTCGCTTCTTGACGCCCACGGGGCCGCTGCCGGGTCCGCCGCCGCCGTGGGGGACGGCGTAGGTTTTGTGGAGGTTGATGTGGACGATGTCGAATCCCATGTCGCCGGGGCGGGTTTTGCCTTGAATGGCGTTGAGGTTGGCGCCGTCGTAGTACAGGAGGCCGCCGGCTTCGTGGACGATTTTGGCGATGTCCAGGATGTCCTGCTCGAAGAGCCCAAGGGTGTTGGGGTTGGTGAGCATGAAGAGGGCGGTCTTCCGTCCAACGGAGGCACGCAGGGCGTCGAGGTCCACGCGGCCGTCGGCTTTGCTTGCAAACTCGACGACTTTGTAGCCGGCCATGCCGGCGGTGGCGGGGTTGGTGCCGTGGGCGGTGTCGGGCAAAATCACTTCGTCGCGGTCGCCTTCGCCTCGGGACTCGTGGTAGGCGCGGGCGAGCAGGCAGCCCAAAAATTCGCCTTGTGCTCCGGCGGCTGGTTGGAGGGTCACGGCGTCCATGCCGGTGACTTCGCCGAGCCAGTGTTCGAGTTCGTGAAACACTTCCAGGTGGCCTTGGATGGTGCGTGGGTCCTGGTCGGGGTGGACGAGGTTGACGTAGGACCAAGCGGCCACTTCGTCGCACGCTTTGGGGTTGTGCTTCATGGTGCAGCTGCCCAGGGGGTAGAGCGCGGTGTCGTTGCCGAAGTTTTTCTGGCTGAGCTTGGTGAAGTGGTAGACGGCTTGGGGTTCGGTGAGGCCGAAGTCGCCGTCGTCCTTGGTTGGATCAAACTGCATTTCGGCGGGCACGCGGGAGGCAAGCACGTCGGGTTCGTGCAGCTCGCCCAAATGGACGCCTGTGGTGCCGGGGCGCGCCTCTTCCACCACCAGGGGAACGTCGTGGGGGATCACCATGCGCGAGTGCACGGGGGCGGCCGGAACACTCAGGCTTTTGGGTTCGCTGAAGTCGACGATTTCACTCATGCGGCCACGACCTCCTTGGATTGTTCCAGGGCCGTTTCCAGGGCAGTGAAATCAGCTGGACTCAGCACGGGGGATGCGCCCCAGAGCATGCAATCGGCGAGGTCTGCGTCGTCGCGGGCAAGGCGCAAACCCGGATGAACGCCAGCTTTGAGCATTGCTTCGTGGAAGCGATCGGGGTCGGCGATGCGGGTGACGATTTCGTTGTAGTGAACGCCGGTGAAGCGTCGTTCCAGGCCGGCCGATTCGAGGGTTTTTTCGAGTTTGGCGCCGACTTTGAGGTTGTGCAGGCCTAGGTCTCGAACGCCGGTACGCCCAAGGAGCGTCAAGTGCATGGCAGCCATGTTGGCCATGAGTGCTTCGTTGGAGCAGATGTTCGAAGTCGCTTTGCTGCGACGGATGTGTTGCTCGCGGGCTTGGAGGGTCATGACGTAGCCGCGTTTGCCGTCTTCGTCGAGAGTGGCTCCGATGAGGCGGCCGGGCATTTTGCGCACCAGTGCTTCGGTGCAGCCAAATAGGCCAAGAAGCGGGCCGCCGGCGGCGGGGGCGCCTCCGAAGCAACTGGCTTCGCCCACCACGATGTCCGCGCCGAGGAGACCGGGCGGGGTTGCAACGCCGAGCGAGGTTGGATCGACGCCCATTACAAACAGGGCGCCGGCGTCGTGGGCGAGGCTACCGATGGCTTTGGCTTGGGTTTCCCATATGCCGAAGTGGTTGGGGTTTTCGAGGTACACGCCGCAGACGTCGTCGCCGAGTTTGGCTTGCAGATCAAACAGGTCGGCTTCGCCGGTTTCGTCGTCGTAGCCGTAGGACTCGATGGTCATCCCGGCGCCTTTGGTGTAGTTTTCTAGGACGCTGCGCTTTTGCCACGAAAGGGCCCTTGGGATGAGGAAGCGGGGGCGTTTTCCATGGACTCGGAACGCCATGAGGCCGGCTTCGCCAAGCGCCGTGTGGCCGTCGTACATGCTGGCGTTGACGACCTCCATGCGCGTGATGTCCGCCATGAGGCTCTGGTACTCAAACAGGCATTGAAGCAGTCCCTGGCTCACTTCGGGCTGGTACGGGGTGTATGCGTTGATGAGTTCCTGACGGTGAATGACGGCGCGGACACTCGCGGGGACGGGTTGGGGCTTGAGGCCCCCACCCAGGAAAATCGGCATGTTGTCGTAGGTGCGGTTCTTGCCGAGCGTGCGGCGCAGCCGGCTGACAAGGTAGCGTTCTGGCTCTGCGTCGGGCAAATCCAGTTTGGACAATCGCAGTTTTGCGGGGATGTCCGAGAACAAGTCTTCGACGCTCTGGATTCCGATGGCTTCGCAGAGCTCACCCTCCCGAAGGTGGTTGGGGATCAGGTGCACGATGCGCGCGACACGGGTCCGGGATTTGAGCGTTGGCGCCGGCTTCTGCGACGACGACTAGGCCGCGCGGGCTCGGACCCCCAGATGCGACTGCGCGATTACCCACGCTATGGCACAGAGCCGGCGGCGCAGCGTCGAGGTATCAGTCCTGTTGCCGATGGCTACCAATCAATGACGTGCCGATCTCGCCAGAACCGCCCTCCGGGAGCTCCTGGTGCGAATCGAGCCAGCCACACGGGTGTATCTGCTCCCTCGGCGACACTCCGGTTTGCGCCAGCGCCGCCCATGTCGGTGCGCACCCAGCCAGGGCAGACGGAGTTGGCGATGAGGCCCCGCATTCCGTATTCGCCTTGCAGATATGCGGTGAGACCGTTTAGCCCGGTTTTGCTGACGCGGTATGCGGGCGCGGAGCCCCCCATGCCTTCACCGAGTGCCCCCATTCCGCTGCTGATGTTGACGACGCGGCTGCCCTCGTGAGCAAGCAAATGCGGCAGGGCGTATTTGCTCAGAATCATGGGTCCGCGTAGGTTGGTCGCAAGCACTTGGTCCAGTCGGTGGGCGTCGAGGTTGTGCAGCGCGGAGCCGTGCCAGTCGCCGATTCCGGCGTTGTTGACGAGGATGTCCAATCGCCCTCCATCCCCTTGTGCAACTTGCTCCACTGCGGCTTTGATGCTTGCCTCGTCGGTCACGTCCAGCGCCAAGGGCCGGATGCGGCCGTCGCTTGCACTCTCGACGTCGGCAACGGATTGTACATTGCGGCTTCCCGCGTACACCGTGGCGCCAAGGTCGGCCAATTCAGCGGCAATTTGGGCGCCGATGCCTCGGTTTGCGCCGCTCACAATTGCTACTTGGCCATCGAGGCGTTCAAGCACGGGAATGTCCTGCACGCCCCTGGATGCGCGGGCATTGCTGAAGGGGTTTAGGATGCGCGCAGACTTCGGCCCACAATCTGCATGGCGTGGTCCGCGATGCGATCACCCGCCATCACCCAATCATGACGGATGCGTGCGTGTCCAAGGCGTCCGCGCACCTGTGTTTCGAAGCGAAAGTGGCCATCGGAAGCGACCATAACCCCCACTTCATCGACGCGCACGTCTCGAAGGTAGCGACGGAATGCGGTCAGTTGGTCTCCGATTTCCTGGCGGCCTCGCGCCTCTTCCTGGAATGCTTTCACCACGGCTCCCGCATCGTAGCATTCTACGAGGGCTTCCAAGTCAAAGGCGCAAAGCGAGTCGACCCAGCGCCGCACAAGAGGGTGAAGGGAGCCGGGCATCGACTGGATCTCTGCCGCCAGGGCGCCCTTTAGGTTTCTGGTGGCGTTGTGGAAGATTCTCCGGCCGCAGTCGCCCGTCGTTCCAGGCGCGTGCCGTCGCGGGGGCAGTGGAGAATCGCCGGGTGCAGGGTTTCGAAGTGACACACGGGGCAGATGCGCTCGGGGCGATTTCGTCTTGGCCACAAGAGCAGCGGAAACAGCAAAAAGAAGAACAGGCCGGGCACGCCGATGGCCCAGAAAAACGCCGTGAGCCCGATACTCGCCCCAAGTCCCGCAAGAAACGGAGTCCAGCGCCGCACAGACCTACTCGTTCGTGAAGGCGAGGTAATCCTCGGCCGACAGGAGCGTTGCCGCTTCGGCTACGTCTCGCATGCGGATCTTGATGAGCCAACCTTCCCCATATGGGTCCGAGTTGATGGTTTCGGGTGCGTCTTCAAGCGCGGCGTTTGTGTCCGTGATTTCGCCAGCCACGGGCATAAAGAGGTCGCTGACAGACTTGACCGACTCCACGACGCCAAATTCGTCGTCCGTGTCGTATTCGGTGCCGATGCCGGGCAGTTCCACGTACACGATGTCGTTGAGAGCATCCTGGGCGTGATCGGTGATTCCGACGGTGGCGATGTCACCCTCGATGCGGACCCACTCGTGGCTCTTGGTGTACAGGACGTCATCCGGCGTGTCGGACACGAAGCGGTGGACGACAGGTCCGCCTTTTGGCCGTTCCCCCGCCAACGGCCCCCAGAACGACCGCCCAATCCCGACACGGCCAAATAGGGGGGCCGACTCGACAGCCATCCCCCCCCGGACTTAGCTCAATAGGTAGAGCGGTGGACTGTAGATCCGCAGGTTGCTGGTTCGATTCCGGCAGTCCGGACTTGCCCTCTTGGGTGCGTGTACAAGCGCACCCGGAGGAAGAATTCGTCAAACATTTGGAGGCGAGGCCTTCGCATGGGTACCTCCCGGCAAGAGCGGCTGCAATTCTGAGTCTTTGTGGGCTCTTGTTTTCTCCAAAACCCGGGGATTGTGCATCCCGGCGTCGGTCAGCACGGGACCGATACGGCGTTTGGGCGGTGTGACGACCTTGTCCTGATTGCCGTTTTCACGCGCCTTACCGCTTGGCAAACAGCCGTGCAAGGGACTTGGGGACAAACGGCAACAAAAATGAAAACCAGAGCCGCCCCCAGAGCCTTCGCTTCTCATGGAAAACCCCCAAAGAGCCACTAAGTTTTTATGCTCATCATCAAAAACGGGCATCAATGATCAATCACGAACTGCCCGCGTTCCTCCTGTTGTCCTCCTGTAGGAATTCGACAAGGTCAAGAACCCCGCTTCAGGTCAGACGGTAGGGAAGCATCATGCCCTACGAACACACGACTGACAAAGGGACCTACGTCCTGTTCACGCGCGCTGTCGAACTGAAGGGTGGCCGCACGCAGACCATCTACTTCTTCACCAAGAAGGGCAACACGCCCAAGAGCGGCAACGCCTGCGACATGCCCGATGGCAAGGCCGTCGGCATCAACAGCCGCACGGGCCTGCCGTTCCTGAAGAACGCCTGATTCGGTACGCGCACAATCGGACACCTACCGATCCGACCTTTCTCCTTCTCTCTCACTGCTTCTTTGGGCGCATCGACGCCACCACCCGAACCAGAATCCAGAGGCAAAACAACGCCACCGGAAGAATCAACGCGACGAACCAGCCGCCGTCGGTCAAACCCACAAGAAGTGCGAAGCCGACTGCCAACAACACCGTAGGGATCACCAGCAAGGGGACACGAGCGGCCCCCGGTGGCGCGGAGAGAGAATCACCACGGCTTGACACATGGAAATGGACGGTGTTGGACAGGAAGAAGGTTGGCGGGCGACGAGGCCCAAACAATCATCAAAAAGAGAAAAAGTGGCCCTGCCCAGATTTGAACTGGAGTGCGTGCCTCCCGAAGGCACAAGGATACCAAACTACCCCACAGGGCCGTGGGTTCGCTCCCTCTTGGGAGCTAGGCGGCGCCGACTGGCCTCCTGTCTATAAGGTCTGCGAAGGCCCGTCCGTCAGGAACCGGCGAAGTTCCTGGACGTAGGCGCGGAACGCTTGGCTTCCGGCGCGGGTGATTTGGTAGCGTAGTTGGAAGCCGTCGCGGCCTTGCAAGACCCGTCGGCTCAGAAGAAGGCCGGCGTCTTCGAGTCGTTTGGCGTGGGTGGCGAGGTTGCCGTCGGTGAGGCCAAGCGCGTCGCGGAGTGTGGTGTAGGCTAGGTCGCGGCGTTGGTAGAGGTGGGCCATGATTTGGAGTCGGGTGGGTTGGTGGATGAGTCGGCTGTGCTCGTCGAGGTGCATGCTTAGCCTCGGCGGATCATCCAGAGGCCGGCTG
Source organism: Thermoplasmatota archaeon (assembly GCA_041601615.1). GTDB lineage: Archaea > Thermoplasmatota > E2 > JACPAO01 > JAHFTW01 > JANQNI01. The sequence continues at coordinate 172,294 of JBFIHX010000001.1, forward strand.
CGGTCCAGCCGATGCTGACGGCTGCGGCTCCGAGTAGGCTTGCGGCAACGTGTCCGGCGCCGGCAAGGGCGATGGTGAGGCCGGCGATGATCATCCAGGCACCGGCGGGGTAGCCGTATCGGGCGCAGGGTACGTCGCCACGGTGTTCGATGCCTGCGATGAGGATGGCGAAGAAGCCGTTGGTGACGGTCATGATGGCGGATGTGGTCCAGTGCCAGTCGAGGAGTTGGTCGGTGACGAACCAGAGGGCGGCGGCGAGGACGAGGAAGGCCCCGGTGTAGGCGATCATGCGCCAGTCGCCGCCGGGGGCGCGGCGTAGGTGGACGGCGTGTTGGCGCCAGAGGAGTTTGGTGAGGAGCGAGCCGAGGGCGACGCCGGGAATCCACAGCACGGCGTAGAGCCATTGGAATCCGTTGGCTTCGATCCAAGAGGCTGCGGTGCCGTAAGTGAGGAAGATGAGGGGCGAGGCGAGGCCCCAGACGATGTTGGTGAGGCCGGCGGTGCGGGCTGTGAGGCTTTCCTCAACGTGTTCGAGCTCGTGCAGGGCGGTGGCGGCGTCGTGGGCGCTGAGGTCCATGGGACTCCTATGGCGCCTGCTAGGCATAGCCAGGGCTGAAACTTTGCGGGGCGAAGTGGAGCCTTATGCGCGGCGGCGGCGCACGACGACGGCGGTGCCAAGGAGGCCCACGGCGAGGAGGGCTACACCGGCGCTGGGGACGTCTTTGACGGGAGCGTTGGTGGGGTTGGCCTTCTTGGGCACGCCGCCTTTGTAGTCGCCTACGTCGCCGACTTGGGCGGTGTGGGGGCCGTCGGTCATGATGCCGCCTGCGATGAGGAGGTTGCCATGGAAGCGGTTTTTCTCCACGACGACGACGGTGAAGTTGTTTTGTTGGTCTGGGAGCCATCCGTCGAAGTTGGCGAGGGCTTCCCAGCCGCCGGTTCGTTCGACGTATTCCATGTAGACGGGGTTGTCGCTGCCTTCTACGTCGATGCGGACGAGGTAGACTTGGCTGGGTTCGAGGGGGACTTTGACGATGACGGTGCCGGCGGCGGTGCGCAGGTCTCCTACTTCGACTTTGATGATGTCTGCTCGGACTTCAAAGGAGGCGGTGCCGTTGCCGGCGAGGCCTTTGCTGTCGGTGCCGATGGCGCTCGTGGTGTAGCTGCCGGCGGTGAGGTTGCGGGCGGTGTAGCGGTAGTGTGGGCCGGTGACGTGCTCCAGTTGGGTTTCGTCGGCGATGATGCCGTCGGGGCCCATGAGGGTGAATTCGCGGTCGGTGACTCCGGCGTTGTCGGTGTAGAAGACATCGATGACGACGCTGCCGCCGACGGTGGCGACCCCGGGACTGGCGTACAGTTCCACTTGGGGCTCGGCAAAGTCGCTGAGCGGGGGGTTGATGAAGATGAGCCAGAAGGCGAGCCAGGTAAAGAACAACAGGAATCCGGTGCCGAGCCATTCGCGGCGTTGGTAGTGGCTGATGTCGATGCGTAGCTGCTTGTAGAGCGGTTTGAGGGCTAGGAAAAAGACTCCGAATACGGCCATGCCGAGGAGCCATCCTACCTTGGCGCCGCCGACGGCGATGAACAGGCCCCAGCTGACGACGGCGGCGAGGATGCCCATAAGGAACATCGTGACCGTGGTCTTGAAGCCGATCATTTCCTTGTGAATGAAGGCGTCTTCGTCAAAATCGGCGGGGATGAACTCGTACTTCTCTTCCGAGACTTCCTCGTCCTTCTTCTTACCCACGGACGCGCCGAGTGGGGCCCGACTTAAAGGGCTGCGGTGCCTCGCCGCGACACCGTGGCAGACTCGAAAGGGATGACGAACGTGGACGTGGCGGCCCTTGCAGGGGAGCTTCGGCGCTTGTTGGTGGGCGGTCGTTTTGATAAGGCGTACCAGCCGGCCAAGGAATCGATTTTGCTGCGGGTGCGCCGGAAGGGCGCCGGGCGCATTGATCTCTTGTTTGAATTGGGGCGGTTTTTGACGGTCACCAAGAGGCCGCCGGAGAATCCGAACAATCCGAGCATGGTGGCGAAGATTTTGCGCGGCACCTTCGAGAATGCTCGGCTTATTGACGTGCAGCAGATTGGCTTTGATCGCCTGCTGCGCATTACATTCGAGAAACAGGAAGTCCACAGCCTCGTTTTGGAGTTGTTTGGCGACGGCAATCTCTTGCTGCTGGATGCGGCGGGGACAATTGTGTTGCCGATGCGGGGCGTGGACCATGGGGCGCGTCGGCTTCGCAAGGGCGAGCCGTATGTGCCGCCGCCTGGTGGCGCGGAGCCGTTTGGCATGGACGAGGCGGCGCTTCGCGCTGCTGCGGCGGGTGCCCGCGCCAACGACCTTGTGCGGTTTTTGGCCTTGGACCTTGGTTTTGGCCCGTTGTGGGCGGAAGAACTCTGCTTGCGTGCGGAGGTCCCGAAATCGACGCTCCTCGAAGGTCTCGAAGATGCCCAGTGGGCGGCCGTGCACCGGACGATTCAAGTGTTGGCGGGCGAAATCGAGCGCAACGACTTGGCTCCTGCCGTGGTGTATCCTGGCGAGGGCGCAGAAGATGGCGCGGAGCCGGTTGCGGCTGTTCCGTTTCCGATGTTGCGCTACCCGGCGCCGAAGTTTGCGACTCAGGAGGCGCAGGCGTTCCGGGAGGCACTGGACACGTTCTATCGCGGTGACTCGGACGAGGGCGACGAGGAAGCGGACCCACGCAACAAGCGATTCAATGAGGCCCGCGGGAAGCTGCAACGCCAGGTCTCCCAAATGGAGGAAGCAATTAGTGAATTCGTGGACGAGGAAAAAGCACGCCATGCAGACGGCGACTCCTTGTATGGTGCGTACCAGCAAGTGGATGCGACTCTGAAGCAATTGCAGGCTGCGCGCGCCGCCGGTCGCAATTGGCAGGAGATTGCCGCCGTGTTGGATCAGGCTCGCGCCGCGGGACGCCCAGAAGCGCGGACGGTGCTCTCCATCACGCCCAAGGATGCCACTGCCGTGTTCGTGGTGCCGGACCTGGAAACGGGTGCCCCTCGTGAAGTTGCAGTTGCATTGGACAAATCGGTTCAGGACAATGCCACGGCGCAATTTGAGGCTTCCAAGAAGGCCAAGAGCCGCCAGGCTGGTGCGATGGTCGCCCTAGAAAAGGCGCGGGCAAATCTCAAAGCACTCGAAGACAAGGGCCTGGATGGTTTCGGCGCGGCGCCCGTGAAGTCTGCGGGCCCGAAGCGACATTTTTGGTTCGAATCCTACCGTTGGACGCTCACCCCGAGCGGCCTCATTGCGGTGGGTGGGCGCAATGCCGGCCAGAACGACCAGGTGGTCAAGAAGTACATGCGCGACGCGGATCGGTACGTGCACGCGGAAATCCACGGAGCACCGAGCGTCGTCGTGCGCCCGGCGGATGGGCCGAGCATCGAGGCGACCGAGGAGGACCTGCGGGCGGCGTGTCAATTTGCGGCCATGAGCAGTCGCGCTTGGCGCCAATTTGGTGCCGCCAGCGCGTACTGGGTAACTCCAGTACAGGTCAACAAGACGCCGCGTTCAGGTGAATTCGTTCCTCGTGGAGCTTGGATCATCCACGGCAAGCGCAATTTCGAGACCGGCCTGCCGATGCGTTGGGCCGTGGGTCGCGTTCGCTTTACGTTTGATGGCCGACCGGTGCCGAAAGATGAGCCGGATCCGGACCGCATGACGGAGAAACTGGTGGGCGGCCCGGAGAGCGGCATGGCGCCGTTTGCTCTTGCCATGATTATGCTGGAGCCTGGCGACATGGAGCCCAACGATGCAGCGCACGCGCTCGTGGAGGCCACCGGCGTCGAAGAGGAGGAAGCGCAGGCGGTTCTGCCCAATGGCCCCGTGCGGTTCGTGGATGCGCCTAGCAAGCTCGCGTCGGGAGTTTCGGGCTCGTGAAGAGGCTCAAGTACGATGTGTCCGGCGGCTATCTACGCCTCGGCATCGAGACCCTGGACGACCTTTGGCACCTGCGCAATCTCTTGCAAAATGGCGACTTGGTCACCATGGATACGTTTCGCACAGCTGAGACCAGCACGGACAAGTTGCGCGAGGGCAAGCAGGAGAAGAAACGCATGCGGCTCGGGGTGCGCGTGGAGTCGGTGGAGTGGCACGATTTTGACGACCATCTTCGCATCCATGGCGTCATTGAAGTCGGCCCCCAGGACCTCGGCCGGCACCATACGCACATTGTCCGCGATGATCCGGGCGTCCAAGTAGACATCCAGAAACCCCCGCCGCTCACGCGTTGGGTACTGGATCTCGTGGACCAAGCCAAGAACGCAGCCCAAGCGCCACAGGTGGTGCTGCTTGCCATTGACGATTCGGAAGCGCAGTTTGCCGTGCTTCGTGGCTACGGCCTCCAATGGCTCGGTACCCTCGCTGCCGGCGGCCAGGGCAAGCAATTTAAGGGCTCGGCGGCGGCCAAGAAGGCGTTCTACGATGAGGCAACGGGCACGCTGAAGACTTTGCGCGTCAGCCCGGACGTGGCCTGCATTGTCGTGGGCCCTGGTTGGTGGCGCGAAGAATTCATTGATCACGTCCAGTCCAAGGATCCAGAGTTGGCCAAGGGAATTCTCACAGACGGCACGAGCCAAGGAGGGCGCGGAGGCGTCCAGGAGGCGCTGCGTCGAGGACTCATTGAGCGCGTTGCCCGCGACCATCGCATTCATTGGGAGACGCAGAAGGTCGAGGAGATCATGGCCCGCATTGCCAAGGGCGATGGACTTGTCGCCTACGGACCCGATGAGGTGCATCAAGCAGTGACTGCGGGTGCGGCCGACGAGGTGCTGATTACGGATCGCGCCGTGCGAGAAGGGCGCTTCGAGCCGGTGCTTCGGCAGGCGGAGGCGACTCGCTGCGCCGTGCACATTGTTGCCAGTGGCCACGACGCGGGACACCGGTTGGAGCAGTTCAGCGGTGTTGCAGCGTTGCTGCGGTTTGCCCTGTAGCCGCGAAGCGCCTGAAAAGGCCGATTCCGGGTTCCGGCTGGGCCCGAATTAGGCGTCGTAGTCGACGCTGAGGTCGGCAGTGTAGCTCATGGCCGGAGCGACGAGTAGATTGCTGGAGGCGCTGAAGGTCCAGTCGCCAGCAAGGAAGGGCGCCGAAGCAAGGTCGTAGGTGATGGTGACGGTGGAGCTGCCAGCCGCGGTCGGACTTTGGACGCCGTCGTAGGATTGGCCCACAGGATCCACGAGGCCGAAGTTGAGGCCGGGTTGCGCACCCACGGCGTCCGGCAACGGAAGGGGCCGGTCGTAGGTGATGCTGATGCGGATGGCGGTGGCGCCTTCATCCACATGGAACGTCTTGGTGTCGCTTTGAACACTGGCGACGGAGGCTGCGACGGTGCCCGAGAGGTCGGCGGTGAAGGTGAGTTGGTCGTCATCGGCGTCTGGGGTGTTGTCGCCGTCGATGTCGCTGTCTTCGTGGTTCGGGATGCCGTCGCTGTCCATGTCGCCAGTCGCCGAGAGGCCAGGGTAGGTCTCGTTGAATGTCGCCATGGATACGTTTGGTCCACTGTTGTTGTCGACGCTGTCTGTTGCATTGTATTCGTATGCAAAGACGCCCACCATGACGCTTACAAGCACCACTGCACCCACGATTCCAACCACAGTATCCGTCTGCATGTTCAGGCCTCGGAGACCTTGATGTCGTAATAGGTGTATTCGAGCTTGTTGAGGATGAAGCCGTTGCCTGTGTCGCCGTTGCCGCCGTGGTTTTGCTGGTCGGCGATGGCACAAAATTGGGCGCGGCGCACCAGTGCTTGGCTGGGGACCGAGGTGCCTAGTTCGACGTTGGGGCAGCGACCCACGGATTCGACCCAGATGCGTACGGTCCAGGTGCCGTGCGTGATGCGGGTGTCGCGTTGCACGATGGCGGCGGTGGCATCTTCGAGGGTGCCGTTTTGGCCGTCCTTGAAGGTGACAATTTGGCCTTCGGGTTTGCCGCCGAGGTTGAAGGCGACTCGGTAGAGGCTGACTTCGGGCGTATCGAAGTAGCGCCCGGGACCCTTCTGCTCATCGGGGAGTTCCTCGGTGGGCAGCGTTGGCTGCGGATTCGAGATTGCGACGGATTCTCCTGCGGGGTTCAGGAGTTCGATGAGGAATGAGTCGGGAAGCGATTCGGGGAAGTTTTCGATGAGGGTGACGAAGACGATGAGTTCGAAGATGTTGTTCTCGGCCAAGTCATAAGGGACATCCACTGCGTTCGATTCGCCTTGCAGAATGACGCCGGCAGTATCCGGAAACAGGTTGGAGCTCAGGACCGAGATGGGAAGTTCCACGGGCACGGATTCGTAGTCTACACGGAACTGCGGATCCAGCACTTCTGTTTCGGGCAGGACGTTGACGAGCAGGACTGCCACAAGGAGCAACACGGCACCCACGACGCCCAGTGCGCCATCCAAGAAGCGTCCGCGACGCCGAGGGGGGCCTTCTCGCAGGACGACGACGCGGTTTTGGCCGGGCGGTGCTGGGCTGCCCTCGCTCACAGGCTTCGACGCGCCCCGGGACTCTTAGGGCTTGCGTGTACGTTCTCGAAGAATCTGCCACTGAATTTTGGTCCCCGCATGGTTGAGAAGCAAGCGCAGGAAAGTGGCGGTGCGGCAAACAAGGGGCAGAAGGTGGAGAGGGACGTGGGCCCATGATGCGATGGGACCGGTCGCTTCGAGGCTTGGAGCGTCGGGCCTAGAGGTGCTTTTGCAGCGAGCCCATCAAGGATTCCTTGGGCACGGCGCCGATGACCGTGTCCACTTTGACACCGTCCTTGTACACCATGAGCGTCGGGATGCTCATGACGCCTTGATCGACGGCGGTGCTTTGGTTCTCGTCCGTGTTGAGTTTTCCAAAGGAGACGTCGGTCATTTCGCCGCTGAGTTCCTCAATGATGGGGCCGATGCGCTTGCAGGGGCCGCACCAGGGGGCCCAAAAGTCCACGAGGACGACGCCGGATTTCTTGGTGAATGCGTCGAAGTCGGCATCCGTCAGGGTTGCGACACTGCTCATGCGGACTCCTTACCTGTACCGGACGAAAAACGGTTTGGTCCGAGCTGGGCGCCTTCCAAAACATCCCAACCGTTCCAAAAAGGCGGGAGGGCAGTAGCCCCTAAGGAGTAAGCGACCCAATCGCATGCTCAGGGAGTAATCTCCAAAATATGGGCTCATGCCGGTCGTGGCCGTTGCAAGGAGACATCCCCTTGGTTTTGGAATAGGGCCTGTCAGAAGTCATTCTGTCTTCTCTGCCGTGGTGAAGGATTGTGCCGTGAGGCTTCCAAGGTCCACGCCGACCATGATTCCGTAGCAACCAGAGTCGGTGGCGCACGTTGCTCCTTCGATTGTGAATCGGATGGGTCCAGGCGGGGCGAGGCCCGCGTTGATGGCGTAGGTGCCGCCAAGGCCGTCGCAGCCTTCGAGGCATTGATACCCTCCTTGACCGTTTGTGTAGTTGACTCGGGCCCGATACATATGGTCGGGGGCGTCGATGCGGTAGGTAGCGTCCTGAAGCCCTTCGGGTCGGACCCAAGGCAAGAATGTGTAGAGCAGTTCCCCCTGGGTTTCCCACTCCAGGCTGGACTCCCCAAAGATGCGCAAGTTGGCGTGTCGAGGGTAGTTTTGATCGACAGCCAAGCCCACCACTTGTTCCAACAGGGGTTCATCGTAGGCGAATGCACTCGTTGCGCCCGTACGCAGACGTAGGCTTGCGTTGATCGGCAATTCGAGGGTGAGGTTGAATTCGGGCATGGTCCGGTAGCCGGTCTCGTTGGTGGCAACAAACACCAGACGGATCGGGTGTTCATCCATTTCGACCTCAAGCGGGAATTCTTGGTTGTATGCGACCGATGCATTCCCAGTATTGCCCGTGGGCATGGACAGTTCGACACTTGGCGCGAGTCCTGTTCCTACCATTGTCGTGTACGTTCCGGGGGTTCCAATCGCGATGATTCCGCTACGAAGCACATCGACATGGGCCGGCGGCGACTGCCGAGGCAATTCCAAGTCCCGAAGGAGCATTGCAGCATACAAGTCCACATCCACTTGATTTCGTACTTGTGTCTGTTGCGGGGTGTCAACGCTGGCCGGGGCGGGAGTCCAGTTTGCCAAAAACTTCCACCCCAAGAGCACATTTTCTCCTGGACAAACACAATCCACAATGACTTCCATCGCTGTCTTGTCTGCCGGCCACGTCGTCAAATGGATCAGTTGCGTTCCCCGCTCGGTCAAGACTCCTACCGTGGGGGAGTCGCCGTCCGGGCGCTCAACGTCGCCCATGGGGTTCAGGCAACCTGCAATCAGCGGTAATACCAGCAAGGACAGAACACACAAGGCTCGTGGCACGAGTGATGTGCCTTGCACTACAACGACGGCAGCAGAAATCGAATGAATGATGCGACGCTTGGTACACATGCCTCTCGCACGGTTTTTAGAAATGAAAGAGGAGGATAAGGGATTTGGCGTCAACTCAGCATACCCCTGGGCCCGAGCCTGCTTGGCCGGGGCTGGCGGTCCCACTGTTGCCGGTGCCGGCCGTTCCGGGCAAACCAGCTGGCTTGCCCGCACCGCCCGATCCACCATTGCCGCCGTTGCCATTGCTGTTGGCTCCGCCACCGTTGCCACCACGCCCACAGATTCCATTTCCACCATGGCCTGCCGTGGCCGCCCCGGACGAACCTGAGCCCCCTGCGCCACCATGGCCACCGGCACAGTCAGGGATGAGCGGTGCATGGGCTTGACCACCGTTGCCTCCGTCACCGCCTTTCCCTCCGGTGCCAGTGGAGGACGCCGAGCCGCCGTTTCCGCCGTTGCGTTGCCCTTGCCCGCCATTTCCGCCGCTTGCAGCAAAGGACTGACCGAATGCCCCCGGCCCGCCGTTGCCGCCGTCTGTGCAGCCAAATGGATCGTCCCGACCGTTGCTGCCATCAGTTCCATCTTGGCCGTTGCCGTTGCTGCATCCGTCGCCGCCATCCCCGCCATCTCCAATGTAGTTGGGAAGGCCAGAGGATCCGTGTTGAACTGCACAATTTTGATTGTTGTTGACAAGATTGTACAATATTCTTACCACATTGTCAATGCCAGCAGATTGGATGGCGTCGTTAACGGTGCTAACGAGATCACCAGTGCCTGGGATTGGTAGTGGCCCTGTTACGAGGCCAACAACATAAGACACAACCGGGTCAATCGTACCCAAACAATCGTCGTCGCAGACGGGGGGCACGCAGTCGTTTTCGCATACCGGAGGCACACAGCCTCTTTCACAAACTGGCGGCACGCAGTCGCTTTCGCATACCGGAGGCACACAGCCACTTTCACAAACTGGCGGCACGCAGTCGGTTTCGCAGATGGGTGGCACGCAATCATCCGTACATTCGGTTGGCGGCAAGCATGTTATCTTGTACTGGCCTACCTTTGGGGCTTTGTTGCAGTCCAAGAAATCGAGGCTGAACGTGATGTCGGTGTTGATGAGGTCCTTCCATGGTAGCGCGGCGGCGGTTGTGGTCGGAGGGCCGAGGATGACGGGGAGGTCACGCGGCAGGACTTCTTCGTTGAGTGTGATGAATCCGCTCGTGCCGCCGTCGCCGCCGTGTGCAGGGCCCGCGTAGTTGATGCCGGTGGCGTAAGCGTGGCCTCCGTCGCCGCCTGCTCCCGGCATGAGTAGGCCGGGAAGGGTGGCGGTGTCGGCGTTGATGCGGATGCTTCCGCCGGCTCCACCGTCGCCTGCTGCGGCAAGTCTTGTACCGAGGGCGCTGCCACCGGCTCCACCGCTGCCTGCTTGGACGTATGCACCGGTCTCGATATGGACAACTCGTGCGGCAAGCGTGATGCTGCCTCCGTCGCCTCCGTCGGTCGCCGTGGCAGCGTCCGCGACGACCGGAAGACCGGCCAGTCCATCCGATCCCATGATGCGGGCGCTGTCGGCGAGGTGGATGGTGTCGGCGGAAAGGGTCAGGTCGCCAACGGCATGGATTGTTCCTTCGATGCGGATGGTGTCGGCGTTGATGACGCCGGAAAGATTGACGGTCTCCCCTTCTAGGACCGTGAAGTCCGTGGGGGTGCTTGCGGTCGTTGGGCCTACACTCGCCAACACAAGGGCGAGGACGGCTGCATACAGTATGGCTTTCACTTGAATCACTGCCCATTGTCGGGCAGTCAAGGATTGGGGCAGGGTACATAGCTCGCATACTCCCAATCTGCATATTCTAGCGGCTATGGGCCGATTGATTGGCCCGTTCCTATCGCATTAAACCGGTTCTGGATCAATTATGTGCATCATTTCAATCAATGTTCGAGTTGCCCAGTACACGCGGCTCGGGTCCTGCGAGGTCTGTACAAGCCCACGAGCCTGCAATTCTCGTAGAAATCGATGTGCTGTACAGTGCATTGAACCTGCGGCATGAGCAAGTTCGACTTGCGGCACGCGACGCTGAACAAGACACCGCAGCATTTTCTGACGCACAGGGTCTTGAAACAAGCGATGCACGATAGCTTCCACGGACGAGCGTTCTGATCGATGCAAAAGTGTCTCTCGACCCCAGCGCGTCCGTTGAATCAACCCTACTTGCTCCAGTGCAAAAGCATGGTAAGCAACTGTTTTAGCATGAAGGCGTGACCAATTTGCAACATCAACCACCGAACAAACTGTTTTTCGATCCAGTGTTGCCATGATTCGCTCCGACCCCGATTCTATATTCTTAGTCTTGCTGGTGGCAACTTGCGCCCTGAACACCATATCAGCCCTACGCGAGCTTACTCCAGCCAAGTCATTTTTGGAGCAAACGCCGGCATTAGGCGTCATGATAGGTCCGCCTCCAGTGCGTTGACGGGCCATTTTGCAGCATCAAGTTCGAGCCGGGCGCCGTTGGGTCCGCTGGCAAACAGTGTGCCGTCGCGGCATCGCCAGAAGCCCCATGTGCCTTCGTCTAGGTCCTTCAAGAGTTGCCGGTGTTGCTTCGTGATCTGCAACCATGCAAGGCTCTGCCATGTCGCTCCGGCTCGTGGTTTCAAGAGTTCATCCAGGCCCTTCGGGTCGCGGTTTCTGCGGGTCCGCGGATCAGTGCATTGGGTTCGGCGCTTGCTGTCGCTCGTCATGAGGGGCCTCAAAGTGGAATTCGTGGTTGGTGCCCGCCTCGTACCGCGTTTGGTGGTTCAAGGCACGAGGCGGGCGGCGCCCTCAGAAAATCCCGGGGGCGCCATGGTTGCTGCACGAGTCATACCCGCGTGTCATGGGCGACTCGTGCAACGTCGTGGTCGGCACTAACCGAGGCTAGCTTGTCCCCCCTGCCCGCCCCTTTTGGGCAAGGCCGTTGGTTGGGACTCGAAGAACTGACCACTACCGGTCGTGGCGCGGGGCAAATTGGAGACTGAATCCCCGTCCCATCCGTGAACAAAGGTATGCTGCCATGGAAGACTCTGGGACGGGGAACTTTGGTGGTGTTCGTCTTCCATGGGTTCTGCCTCGATGCATTCGCGCAGCATGGGTCCGACCAGACCCACACCGTTGCGTCGCAAAAACGTACACTTCGCCGTTCCTCCATGATGCGCCTAGACGCGGCACATAGGCGCGTCTGGAGGCCCCAATGCCACCTCTCCCTTGAGCAGCCCGTTTGGCCTCCGTTCAAACCTCTTCTGGCCACCAGGGCCGGTCCCACCTTACCTAGAGGGGGCCAACCCCACATCCTTTAACCCGTCGTGCCGCTTGGGCCAATAGAAGGCAAGGTAACCCCTCGCCCTCCCTAGCCGGGACCCCTCGATGGTCTCGGCTCATGAACCATGTTGCGTTTGTCCGGGGCTTAATCCCGGACAAAAACGGTTTGGTCCGAGCGGGCGTCGGCGGGAGGCAGGTCGCCGTCGCGGTGCGAACCCTTCAAGCGCGCTGCGCTCCTGTTGGGCTTTGTTGGCGATTCAGTATTTGAGCCAGGAGTGGGCGGAGGCGGCGTTGGCGCGTGTGGAGTCGGATGCGGAGGTCCGCTCGGCGTTGAAGGGCGTCAAGATCAGCATTCTGGCGATTATTCTTGGCAGCCCTGAGGGGCGCTATGGTTTCTTGTATGTGGCCTTCGACGGAACGGGCTTGTCAGAGTACCGAGTTGGGTACGATTATGATGCTGTGACGAAGGGCTTGGAGAGTCCGACGTTTGTGGTCTCGGGGCCGTATGAGGTGTTTGCGTCGGTGGTGCGTGGCGAGATTACGGAACGCAAGGCGTTGATGACGGGCAAGCTTCACTTGACGGGCGGCCTGTTGCGAGCACTTCGCCACATGAACGCAATGACGATCATCACGGATTCGCTCAACAGCATTGAATGCGAAACCTAGATTGAAATTATGCGGTTTCGAGGAGGATGATTTTGCCCTTGCGGGTGACGTTGACGCTGCCCTCCACGCCGAGCCATTCGCGTGCCTCGTCGCTTTGCATGCCTTGACAGCGTAGCAAGTCTTCGCTGCTGAATTGGCTGACGGCGCGAGCGACGGGTGCTCCTTCATGATAGATTTCTACGACGCTTTCGACAGGGAAGCTGCCCTCGACGCCGCGAACTCCGGCGGGTAGAAGGTGGAAGCCTTCGTGGAGTGCTTTTGCGGCTCCTTCGTCGATGAGGATGCGGCCTTGGGGTGTGGCTGCGGTGATCCAGCGCTCCTTGCCGTCGCGGCGCCCGACGGTGTCGAACCATGTTCCCAGCTGCACTGGTTCGCCCTCGGCGTCGAGCTCTGGGTGTAGGAGTTTGTGCAGCACGCCTTGTTCGCGGCCGTAGGCGATGACCACGGGAACGCCTGCTTCGGTCAGGTGCTTGGCGGATTCGAGTTTGCTGCGCATGCCGCCTCGTCCGTTTTTGCCGGGTTTTCCGGCCATTTCGAGCACTTCGGGCGTAATGGTTTCGACGCGGGATACGAGTGCGGCGGTTTTGAGGTGGGGTGGCTTGTCAAAGAGTCCGCGTACGTCGCTGAGGATGATGTAGAGGTCGGCTTCGACTTTGGCGGCGACCAGGGCACCGAGGCGGTCATTGTCGGTGAAGGAGGCGTCGATTTCTTCGGTGCTGGTGGTGTCGTTTTCGTTGATGATGGGCACGGCGCCGGCTTTGAGGAGTGCTTCGAGGCAGTTGCGCAAGTTGAGGTAGCGGCGGCGCACGTCGAAGGTGTCTGCGGTGACGAGAATTTGTGCGGCGGGGATTTTGTGGTGCCGGAGGGCGTTGTCCCAGGCTTGCATGAGTCGGTGTTGGCCGACGGCGGCGCAGGCTTGGCGCGTGGGGATATCGAGGGGCGTTTCGGGCAAGCGTAGGGCTGCGCGTCCGCTGCCGATGGCGCCACTGCTGACGACGAGGATTTGGTGGCCCTCGGAGCGCAGTTGGTGGATTTCCTCTGCGAGGCTTTGCAGGAGTTCCTTGTCGGGCAGTCCATTCGGGTCGCAGAGCGTGTTGGTGCCGAGTTTGACGACGACGCGGCGTTGTTCAGGATCGAGCATGGAGGGTCTCCCAGGCGTGGTTTCGGTAGGCGTCGGGGTCGGGTTCGAAGTGGATGTGTTGGAAGCCGTGGTCGTGGTAGTCGGCGGCGCGGTGTCCATTTCCGACGAGGATCCAGCGCGTGGTGACGAGTCCTTCGACCCCGACGGGGCCGCGGGCGTGGATTTTGCCGGTGCTGATGCCCACTTCGGCGCCGAGGCCGTAGCGATAGCCGTCGGCAAACCGCGTGGAGGCGTTGACGAATACGCCTGCGGAGTCGACGGTGTCTACGAAGGATCGCATGGCGGTGGGATCTTCGGTGATGATGGCGTCGGTGTGGCCGCTGCCGTGGCGGGCGATGTGTTCGACGGCTTCGGCTAGGTTTGCGACGATGCGGACGTTGATTTCGGGGGTGCCGTATTCTTTGTCCCAGTCGGCGTCGCCTGCGTGGACGGTGATGCCGGCGGCTTGGAGTCGGACAAGGAATTCCGGCAGCCATGCGCGGTGGGCGTCGTGCACGAGGAGGGTTTCGACGGCGTTGCAGGCGCTGGGGCTGTCTAGTTTGGCGTCGACGACGATGCGTTCGGCTTTGTTCAAGTCGGCGTCGGCGTCGATGTAGACGTGGCAAATGCCGGCGGCGTGGCCGAGGACCGGGATGCGTGTGTTGCGTTGGATGTGGCGCACGAGTTCGTTGCCGCCGCGGGGTACGATGAGGTCCACGTGCGAGTCCAATTCGAGAAGATCGGTGACTTCGGTGCGGTCTTCGAGCAGTTGGACGGCGTCTGGCGGTAGGGACGTGGTGGCGAGTGCTTCGCGGAGGACTGCGACGATGGCGGCGTTGGTGTGGGTCGCTTCTTTGCCGCCTTTGAGGAGGACGGCGTTGGCGGTTCGCAGGGTGAGCGCGGGAATTTGGATGCAAACGTCGGGGCGGCTTTCGAAGATGCAGGCGATGACGCCGATGGGTTGGGTGACTTGCCAGAGGTGAAGGTCGTTGTCCATATCGGTGCGGCACACGGTTCGGCCCACGGGATCGGCGAGGCGCGCAACTTGGCGCAGGCCGTCGACGACGATGGCGAGTTTGTCTGGCCCGAATCGCAGTCGTTCCAGCAGGGATGGCTCGAGGCCGTCGGCGGTGGCAAGGTCCTTGTCGTTGGCGGCGTGGAGTCGCGGGGCGGCGGCTTCTAGGGCGTCGGCGATGGCTCCGAGGGCTTCCTGGCGGGCTTGGTCGGGTGTGGCGAGCATGGCGCGTGCTGCGTTGCGTGCGCGTACGGCCTTTTCCATGACTCCCACGGGTGCTGCAACGCGCGCGCCTTCATGAAGCCTGTCGGTCAGGGGAGCGGAAGTACACGAGTCGAGGTGGCCATGGCCTGAACTGGCCGTTTGCTCGCGATGCTAGAGTTTGAGCACGGTCGATGTTCGGGTTGAGGGTCTTGATTATAGGCAAAATTTTCCTGCCGCGCGTCTCATCCTGGAGGCGGTTTTGATTGGCGCGCAAGACACCGTTATTCGATTGGGCCAAGTAGCTGGCGAGCGCCCCAGTGAACCAAATGCCATGCCAGCGCCAACGAGCCAATCCCTCCAGCAAACCCTGCCAGTGCGCGCATCCAGTTGTTTTGCCACTTGCCCCAAACGCTTTGAATGAACCAGTCGCCCAGGCAATATGTGAATCCAAAAGCACCCACGACTAGGCGAGTTTGGCTGGGAAGGGCCCAAGCAATTGCTATTCCTATGAGCAAACCTGGCATGAGCCCCACGCATCGCGAGCAGAGCAACATGCTTTGACCTCGGATGTTTAGACACCGGTCCTCTTGCTGGTGGCAGTGCCAAAACTTCGCCCACCAAGGATGGACTACCTCCCAGTGGTCCGTCAAATTTTCTGGCGATGGCCGCAGTGTAAACACACCCTGTGACGTTTGTTGGCTCCTTGCCCCCCGAGGAATGCGCCACATGGGCCGCAGGCCAAGAAGCCGCAACAGCCCTTTCCGTATCCGTATCCTTTTTTGTCGAGGGCGAACTGGTTTCTTCCGCATTTGGGGCACGCTATCGTGGGCGGCGATTCTGCTACGGGGGCAGTCGGAATACTGGGTGCAATTGTGGCTCCGGGCCACGCCGAAGTCTCATCAGATGGATTCGCCACCGTCGCGACGCGGCCATATCCGCAATTTCCGCAGCTTGGCGTCTGGCCGTCGGAAACCTCGACAGTGTATCCGCACTGGGGACACTTTAGTCGGCGTGGTGGCATTGAGCTAGGACTGATAGAACGCTATTTGAGTGTGCCCGAATGTTTGGCACCGCATTGTTTGACGTTCAAAAACCACCATAGGGTTGCCACATAACGATTCAATCCGCAACCATGGTGGCCCGTGCTTCCCGAGCTTTGCCGCGTCGAATGGTTTGCGCCGCACCCAGCAACACAAGCCCCCCTCCCGCCGCGACCCAGATGCTTGGCACTTCTCCTACGAGCGGCCATGCCAGCAAAGCGGCTCCCACGGGTTCGAGCAGGATCCAGGTGGCGACGGTGTGGGCGGGCATGTAGCGGAAGCACCAGTTGGCGAGGGTGTGGCCGCCGAGCATGGGAACGGCGGCTAGCAGGACGAAGAAGACGAAACCGGTGCCACCCACGCCGGCCGAGAGGGGTTGGCCAAGGAGTGGAAGGGATGCTAGGAGTGTCAGCGCGGCGATTGCGTAGACGGGGGTGACGTATTCGACGAGGCCGCGTGTGGCGCGCAGGCGGCGCCCGATGAGCATGTAGGCGGCGGATCCGAGGCCTCCGAGGATGGCGAGCAGGTCGCCAAACAGGGCGCGGCCGGAGTCGGGGGCGAGTCGGCCGTCGGCGCCGGCGATGACGAAGGCTCCAGTGGTGGCGACTAGGACGCCGATCCAGCCGCGTCGGGTGATGCGGTCGCCGAGGAACCAGTGGCCGCCGAGTGCGACGAAGATGGCTTGGAGGGTGACGAGGCTGACGCTTGCGGCGACGGTGGTGTAAAAGAGGCTCGTGACCCAGAGGCCGAAGTGGAGTCCGAGCGCGATGCCGCTGGCGGCGGTGATGGCCCATTCGCGGCGGGTGTAGTTGCGCCAGGCGGGCCAGGAGGACGCGGTGAACGGTAGCAGGAGGAGGACTGCGAAGGCGAGGCGCCAGAAGCTGGCGGTGAGGGGTGGGGCGTCGGCGAGCCGGAAGAAGGGGGCGGCAAAGGAGACGCTTAGAACGGCGGCGGCGAGGCCGAGTCCGGGCGGGAATGCGGGGGAGGTTGGTGGCGCGGAGGGCCGAGGATTTCCTGCAAGGGGTCCGGCCGTTGGCGCGTCCACGGGTGGCGAGGCTTGCGGGGGGTCTTGAATCGCCCGTTGCTGGTGCCGTGGCCGCCTTGGCTAGGATTGGAAATAGAGGGGGTGGTGGTAGACGCAGTTGGGGTTCCAGGGTACGGCGCATTTGGGGCAGCGGCTGGGGTCGGCAGCGTAGCGGCGCAGGCTCAGGCGGGTTCGGCAGGCTCCGCAAAGAACCGCTCGTCGGTGCAGGTCGTCGGGGCCCCAGACTTGCACGAGGTGGTCCGGGTGGGCTTCGTCGTGGCATGCGCGGCACGCCCAGAATCCGTCGCAGCAGGGGAATCGGAAGTTTGCGATGTCCAGTTGGGTGCGGTGGTGGGCGCAGCGGCCGGCGTCGTCTACGTCTCGCCCCTGGATCTGCACGGTCATGCTCCGCTGGCGGCTGCACGATCGAGCAGGTAGTGGGTGATGGTGATGGCGTGGTTGCCGTGCAGCCAGACGGGGCCGAGACTGATGCGCACGGCGTCGGGGGCGGCGGCGAGTTCGTCTTCGGAGAGGGGGATGTGGTCGCCCATCAGAAACAGCGGATCGGCTGGCAGGTCCTTGGCTGCGGTTTCGAGGGGTGCGCCGTCTTTGTCGAGGGCGACGGGGGTGCCGCCTAGTTCTGCGATTGCTTCGGCGAGCCCGAAGGGCGCCACTTGGATGCCGGGTTCCACATCCTCAAACCATGCATCTGGACAGGGGTGGCGCAGCGCTTTGCGGATGCGGGAGGCGGTGCTGCGCTCGTCGGGGTTTAGGTGTCGAATGAAGCGGGGATCGAGCACTACGGTGCGAGGCGAGGACGGATCGGCGAGGAACACGAAGGCGACTCGGGTGTCGCGGCGCAGGTCGTGGCTGTAGTGAAGAGCTGCTTGGGCGTTGCGACAAAGCAGGTCCACGCGGCCAGCGGCGCCGGATAAGTCCTCCAGCCCCCAGTCGCCGTTGGGTGGCACGGTGTGGCTTACGGTCAGGAACGTCCTCATGCTCGTTCGCTCCGGGCGTTTGGCGTCCCGGGGTGGTGTCGGCGGGACGGGCTCAGGAGCAGGGATAATTCATGCACGGCTGGGCCAGTCGGCGATTCATGATGATAGTGCCGGGTTGACCAAAAGGAAGCACTTGCCGCGGGTGCAAATTGGTAAAGGTCGGACACGGCGCGGACATGGCGCGGACAAGGTGGAGACCAGGCGGGGACAAGGCGCAGACACGGGGATGAATGGGCCCTCGAATTCGGAGGAGGACCCAAGGAACGCCTGGCCCACGCGACCGGCTCCAGTACTCGGCGGCCCAACCAATGGAATGCCCAGCACTCTTATGAACCACCGATTCGCCTTGCCTGCCATGCGCTGTTCGTCTGTGGCCTTGATTCTAGCCGTCTCCATCCTGGCAGGTTGCCTTGATGATGGCGGCGACCCAGACGAACTGAATTCGCAAATTCCCGACCTCCTGCCGGCGATTTTGAACGACGCAGGATCGATTTCCGTGGAGGTACCGGTGGATGTATTCATGGTGGGCTTCCCGGAGAGCACTGCTGCGGCGGTGCGTGAGGATCTCACGGATGAAGCCATCGAACACGGTGTGTATGGCTTCTCTCGGAACTTGCTTGGTCCCGATGGCGCCACCGCGGGGTTCATGCCCAATCCGGTGCAACCCATGGCAAAGTACCGGGTTCATGCGGTTCCGCTTGGCAATTTGACATCGCAATTGGACCAAGTCCGGGTTGACAGTTACTATGACGCCAATGCCGCCGAGGAGGCCCTCGTTCAGTTGCTTACCGACGCTGGCTTTGCATTGGACGCAAACCGCCCTGCGTTGGTCTTGCTGCACCTAGGAGACAAAGGACACGGGTACCGCATCATGTACGAGACGGGCCACGTGGACCGAGTTCGTGCATTTGGCGAGCGGACACATCTTCTTGTGCTGGACGTTTCGGCAGCGGTCGACCCCTGGGTCGGAAGCCAACTTAGCTACCAATCTCCGGTGGGATTCGACAACAAGGACGCATTGGTGGAAGCCGTTCGGGCAGCGACGCACTTCCGTTTGTTGCAAGGACCACTGTACCCTCCGGCTCTCGCGCCGTGCCACGCGGTGACGCTCCTCACGGTTGTGCGCGCCGCATCTCTTACCGAAGTGCTACCGGGATACACCCGCGCCGAGGACTTGGTGCAACCCGACAACTTGGTGCAAGCGTGGGAGGCATTGCTTGGCGATGGGCGCGTTCACGTGGACCCCGCGTTCCTCGAATTGCCTTCGGGTGATCCTGGATTGGACTTGATTCTGCGCACCGGGGACCTTGACGCTTTGCGCTACTGGATGGATGAAAACTGGGATACCTACTGGGTCCCCCATGATGGCTGCGAAGCGTACGTCAGCATCTTCCTCGTGGGAGACGTTGCCGACAGCGGTGTGAGCGGCATCGCCATGTACGATGTGCGTGACGATCGCCGACTCAGCCTCAGCAGTTTAAACGACCAAGCACGCATGCGCGAGGAGGGTACAGGAATGGGCGCCCCGATATTCTATGTCCCCGACGATAGCCGGTATGAGACCGACTGGCTGGATTTCCTGTACACGCACGAGACGGGGCACCTGTTTTCGATGCGCCACCCGCACGACATCACGATTCTCGGAACCGGGGGATTCAACCCGACGTTTTCCAGCATCTGGAGCGCCATGAGCTACCAGGAGGACGGGAAACTGCCTCAATTTGGCGTGGTGGACCAGACCAATTATGCTCGAAACCGCGCAGGATTTTTGCTGCAGGAACTCGCAGGAACCGACCCGGATCATCCCGCCATCCAGTCCGCATTGGGCCACATGGGCCAATTCCACTGGCGGGCGGCGGGCGCGGTCCTTGAAGAGGCCCTGGAAGTCTAGACAGTCACTCTTCCTCGTCCTTGCGGGCGCGGTCGTCGGCGCCGTCGGCATTCCACTGTTTGCGTCGAGGCAGCAACAGGACGCCCGCGATTCCTGCCACAACCAAGACGACAACAAGGATGGTGCCCCAGTCCACGGTGCTGCCAGCGTTGCCTTGCTCATAGGGATTGGCAAGGTCCTGCCGGCCCTTGGGTACCGGGGGCCTCTGTGCCGGGGGGTGGATTGCCAGTATGCGCATGGCCATCAATGGTGACGACCCAGCATGTCGTGGTCGTTCCGGTGGCACCTTGGTATTCGTCGTGGATCACGCCCCGCCAGGACATCATCGATCCGAACGAGCGCCGTGAGGCCCGAGCGTTTCTTCTGATGATGCTCGCGCTCCTGGCAAGCGGTGTCCTCTTCGTGGGGCTCGACTTGACGTTGTTCATTCTTGGCAGCGCCTCGGATGACCCGTTGCGCCTCGTGCTGGGGTTGTTCGCCCTGGCGGCACTGGCGTTGGCCTACGCCCTTTCGCTGCGGGGCCGACTGTACCCGGGCGCGGTCTTGCTGGTGACCATCATCCTGGCGGGGTCCTGGGTGCTGGTCTGGGCACGCCCGGAGCAAATACATGATTGGGCCGGCCACACATTGCTTCTCAACGCCATCATGGCCGTGGTGTTTTTTCGACCCCGGCACCTGGTGATGGTGCACGCACTCAACCTGTCGTTCTTGGTCGTCCTGGCAGCGCTCCATGCACAACACGCGGCAGCTTGGGCGGTGTCCATGGGGGTCTACGTCGTGGGTGCGGCGGCGTTGTCCGTCCGGCGCGTGCTTACGGACTGGAGTCTGCGCGACCTGGACACGTTCACGGCAGAGTGGAATGCGGTGCTATCCTCCACGGAAGCGGCGATCGTGAGCCTCGACCGCGACTACCGCGTGCGGTCGCACAACGGGGCTGCGCAACGGCTTGCCGCACTTGCGGGGTTTCCGCTGCTGGAGGTGGGGCAGCGCGTCCTCGATTTCGTCCCGGCCTCCGTGCAGCAACGGCTTGCCGCGATCGTCGAACCGGCCTTCGCGGGCACCATCGTGCAGGACCGGTGCGAATTTTCAACCGGCGGGCACAAGATCCAGTTGGAGACGGAGGTCCACCCGATGCGGTCGCGCGACGGCCGCATTGTGGGTGCTGCGGCGCTCCTTCATGACGTGACGGCGCGGGAGGCCAACCGTGCACGCGTGGAGCGGCGCGTGGCGGCGACCCAGCTTGCGGTCCTGAACGCCGCAAGCCACGAACTCAACACCCCCCTGACACCCCTCGTCATCCAGATGAGCCTGCTGCGCAAGGAGCGCCTGGGGCCCCTGACCCCGCTGCAACGGCATTCCCTGGATACCATGAACCGGAGCGTGCGTCAACTGCAACGCAACGTGGACGCGTTCTTGCAGGCGACCCGGATGGAGCAGGACCTTACCTGGGTGGACCGGGATCGCGTGGACCTGGCCGGTCTCGTGCGCCACTGGTCGGCAACCCGTGATTCTGGCCGGCGCGTGCGCCTGCGCCTGGGAGAAGAGTCCGCGGAGGTGTCCGGTGACCGCCGGTTGCTCCAGGCGGCGCTGCAGCATGCGGTCTCGGTGGTGCTGCGCTGGAACCAGTCCGGTCGGCCGGCGATCGACCTGGACGTGGAAGGGGCGGATGTCGTCCTGCAGGTCGCGGACTCCTCTAGTTCTGTGCGCGAACCGGACCTAGAGAGCATCCGCCGGTTGCTTCGTGATCCGTCCGGGATGGGCGGGGACGTTTCCTTGCTGCCGTTGCACGTGTGCCGTCGCATCGTGCAGGCGCACGGGGGTGCCGTGGATGCCGGGCTCGATGCGTCAGCCGGGTTCTACGTACAGGTCCAGCTTCCGCTTGCCCCGGCGATGCACGACGACGAGGAGTCGCCTGCGTCGCTGCCTGAGACCAGTTCGGTCCTGCACGCAAACGGTGCACGGGAGCGACGGGAGCCGTTCGTCACTTCTGGAACTTGAGCTGCCGCATCAACTGGCGCTGCATCTTCCGGTTGCTGGACAAGCCCTTCATCATGTTCCGGGTCGTGTCGTAGTACTTCAAGAGCTCCTTGATGTCCTTCTGCTCCGTACCGCTGCCGCGCGCGATGCGCTTGACGCGACTGGACTTCAGAAGTTGCGGGTTCTCGCGCTCTTCATCGGTCATCGAAGACAATATCACCTTGTACTGGCTCATTTTGTCCTGCGTCGCGCCCATGTCGCGGCCCTGCAGCGAAGCGCCCATGCCACCAGGCAACATCTGGGCTACTTTGCCAAGCGGGCCCATTTTGCCAATCATGTCCATTTGGGAGCGCATGTCGTTGAGTGTGAACTTGCCCGACATCATCTTGCGGGCCATCTTTTCGGCGTTGACACCGCTGCTTGCTTCCTGGGCCTTCTCCAGAAGCGCATCCAGGTCGCCCATGCCAAGCAACCGACCAATGAATCGCTTCGGGTCTAGAGGCTCAAGCTCGTCCACGTGCTCGCCGGTTCCGATGAACACCACGGGGGCGCCCGTCGCGGCGACGGCAGAAAGCGCACCTCCACCCTTGGCCGTACCGTCCATTTTGGTGATGATGGTGCCCGTCAAACCCACGGCTTCATGGAATGCCGTTGCCTGCACAGCCGCTTGCTGGCCTACTTGAGCATCCATCACGAGGAATTTTTCGTCCGGGTTGGCCGCCTTGAAGATCGCCTCCATTTCCGTAATAAGGCCCGATTCGAGCTTGTCACGGCCCGCCGTGTCCACGATGATGATGTCGTGCTTGCGGCGCAGCTCTGTCATGCCACGTTCGACGATGCCGACGGCGCGGTCGCTGCCGTGCGTTTCTCCTCCCACAGCCTTTTCGCCGTAGAAGGTGACGCCCACTTGTTCGGCGAGCGTCTTGAGCTGGTCGTGCGCAGCAGGCCGGTGCACGTCGCCAGCGATGACTCCCACACGCATTCCCTTCTTCTTGAAGTGCGCCGCGAGCTTGCCGGTGGTGGTTGTTTTTCCCTGTCCATACAGGCCCACCATCATGATGACCTGCTTCTTGAGGGGAATCTTGCGCGGCTCGCCCAGGAGCTTCACCAATTCGTCGTGGACGATGCGAATCACGTGCTCGCGGTTGCTCATCCCGGGAAGCGGCTTCTCTTCCATGGCGCGCTTTTCGATGGTCTTGGACAACTCCAGGACCTGACGCACATTCATGTCCGCCTGCAAGAGCGCACGCTGGATATCGCGGGTGACCTCCTTGATGAGCGCACCGTCGATGTGCCCCGCGTTGGCAATCTTCTTGAGGGTGCTTCGGAGGCTGTCTCCGAGACCTTCCAGAACCATGGGCGCGCCAGAACGCCAGACCTCATAAGCGCGGCGCAAGGAACACAGCCCCGACACCGCCGAGCGCCCGGCCCAGGCCCGTGTCGATTCGGCTCGGAACCTTGATGCCCCACCGCTATGTCGGCAGGCTCGTGGAGCCCGAACCGGAGCCCTCCGTCGACGCGCACATCCTCGGCAGCGAAGGCGATTTACCCTCGCACCCGGAACACGACAAAGTGCCGTTCATCGCGCTCGGATTCGTCGTCGCCGGCTACCTGCCGCTTGGTTGGTACGCGGCGATTCTTGGCTTCGGAAAATTCGGCCCGCTCGAAGTCCCCGCCATCGTCGCCATGGTCGGCGTGTTGTTCGCGGTCATCGGCATCCTTCGCGCCGTGGACTGGAAGGACCCGCAGGCGCTGCGCTGGAGTTCCATCGCAGGCGTTCTCGGGTTTGTGCGGTTGTTCGTGGTGCCGTGGTTTTAGGCACCATCGCCACGATTCGTGCCCGCCCTCCGTGTGCCACAGATCGCCACCACGCACCACGTCCACACCCACGCGTTGATATACAGGGTCCGCTGGCTCAAGCCTATGCTGGAACGCGTACCCACGATTCTCACCGGCCAGGAGATCTTGGACAAGGCCTTCCAGCGAGCCAACAAGATCGACATTCCCGATCCTGTTCGGTACCACCGCATTCGTAAGACGGAAGCGGCGCGCATGCAGTCCGTGGTGGACACGGTCTGTGAGACCCTAGCTCGCTTCCCGGCGGCGTTTCCGAACATGGACGGCTTGCGCCCCTACGACCAAGAAGTGCTGGACATCGTGGCGGGCCTGCCCCGACTTCGCAAGGCGCTTGGCAGTGTTGCGTGGGCCAGCCAGAAGGTTCGCGACATTGGCCAACAAGCCAACCAGCAAATGGCTCGCGAGCGCAATGTCGAAGGCATCAAGCAGGCGCAGAAGAAGTGCTATGGCCGCATGAGCAGCGTCGTCTACGAAGTGGACAAGGCGCTGGCGGTGCTCGCGGAGACCCGCGAGGCATGCAAGAAGCTCCCCTCGGTTCGCCCCGACTACGCCACCGTAGTCATCGCGGGCTATCCGAACGTGGGCAAGACCAGTTTGCTGCGCGCTTGGACCGGAAGCCGCGCCGAGGTCAACGAATATTCCTTCACCACGAAGCACGCGGAGGTCGGCCATTTTGATGCCATCGACCGCCACGGCGTCCAAACACGCTACCAACTCGTGGACACCCCGGGCTTGTTGGACCGGCCAGAGGAAGACCGCAACGCCATCGAAAAGCAAGCTGTCGCGGCGCTGCGTTTTGCTGCCGATGCGGTTCTGTTCCTGATTGACCCCACGGAGACCGCCGGCTACAGCGTCAAACAACAAGAAGCGCTCTTGGAGCAGACCCGCAGCGAGATGGTTGGTATTCCGATGCTCATTGTGGAGTCCAAGTGGGACCTAGCGCAGTACCTCGATTTGCAAAAGGACCCGGAGCGCATGTCCATCAGCACTCTGACCGGGCATGGCCTTGAGGAGCTGAAGGCGGCGATGCTGGATATGCTCCCCGATGAGGGCGACTTGGAGTTGGAAGTGGACCCCCTGGACGCCTGGCGCCCGAACCGCTAGCCTCTACCCCCAGCCTTATCAATGCCTGGAGCCAAAAGGCGACCATGGACGGGGAGCGGAAGATGGACGCCTACTGTGAGGACTGTGGCGAGCCCACCCGACACTTCCAGGTGGATCCCGGATCGTGTCGGTGCAGCGTGTGCGGACGCGTGCAGCAGTTGATGGTACCCACCGAGGCAGGCATGCTTACTCTGGGCCACGCGATTCCTGAATTGGCCGCATAGGCTACCTAGAAGGACCCGCCGTGTCCGGTTGGCAAGCCGTGATGTGTTGTACGGAGCCGTGTAGGCTCTGCGCTGCGGCACTTTCACCAGCAACGCTTGGGCCGTGGCCACAATGCAGGGCTCGCACGGGTAGGCGTTCGAGTCGTAGAATGCTCTCGTACAGGACGCGTACGTCACCGTCGGGAAAGTCGAAGCGCCCGATGCCGCCGCCGGCAAACACCGTATCACCCGAAAACAACGTGCCTGTGCCCTCGTGCCAGTAGCAGAGGCTTCCGGGACTGTGGCCGGGAGTCCCGAGGACGGCGACGTTTGCGCCCCCCAGCACCACATGGTCTCCGTCGCCCACGACTTCATCCACGGCCAATACAGGCAGATTCGTGCCGAACATTTTGCTCGTTACATCGTATCCGGCTGCGAGCTTGTCGGCGGTGGGTCCAGAAGTGACGATGCGGGCGCCTAGGTTTTGCCAGTGCGGCAAGCCGCCCGTGTGGTCGAAGTGCTCGTGGGTGACGGCTACGCGTTGGATGCGGTGCGGATCAACCACGGCTGCGACTTCCGCGAGGATGCGGTTTTGGTCCAAGCCCACGCCACCATCGATGAGGTCATACTGGTTGGAGGCGGGGTCTTTGAGTAAGAACAGATTGCAATCGTATCCTCGCCCTCCGATTGGGATGATCTTCACAGTTGATCCTCCGTTTCCGGCCCGCCCGCAGCCATGATGGCGCTTGTGGTTTCTGCGATGGCACCCACTTCGTCGAGCATATTGGAAAGGGCTGTGCCGATGCGACTGGCGCCATGGGCGGCGATGCCTTCGGCGGGGTCGGTGTCGCTTCCCCAGTGTTCGACCACGGCGCCAAAGATGCGGTCCTGGAGTTCTTTTTGGGTCTGGGTGGCTCGGTCGTGGACTTGCAGGAGCGCCGAAGCGTCGCGTTTTGCCATGGCAGCCAAGAGGTCATGTACGAGTCCGTCAAGAGCGCCAAAAGCCAGTACAGCTGCCCGTCGCAAGGCTCTGGCCACTCCTGTTGGTACGGCGGGCCGTTCGATTTTTTCAAGCAAGTGGTTGCGCGGGTAGTCGAGGTCGCTGCGTTCAAGTCCATAAGCATCAAGCAGGACGTCGGCGACTACGAGAATTTGGCCGCTGACTTGGTGCAGGTCGCTGGCGGCCATGCCGAGCAGTTGGTATTCGGATACGGATTCGAGGGGAAGCTCTAGGGTCGCCACGAGGCGGAGGGCTTGGTGGAAGATGCGGCTGACGTCCTCTTCGTGCGTGTCTCGAAGGAGTCGGAGTCCGTGGAGGGTGCGGTCGGGGTCCACTGCATACGCTTCGACGCAATCGCGAGCGAGCCCGAGCATTTCGCGGATCTTGGCGCCCATCATCCACAACAAGTCGATGCCGCCGGTGCTGGGAGCGGGTAGGTCCGGGCGCAACCGGTAGCCGATGCGTTCTGGAGTCACGGTGGCGGCGAGTCGTTCATCAAGGTGGCGCAGGAAGTCGCGGGCGGCACTCATGCAGTCGTTGTCGAAGGCCCCAGAGGCGGGCGTGAGGTCGGCTTCGTCGTTGCCGCGCACATAGGCAGACAGCAGGTGTAAGCACACGGTGCGCTTTTCGACGGCGACCGTTGCTTGATTGGCCCGCCGCTGGATGGCTGGACTGACCAGGATGCTTTTGCCAATGTAGCGCAGCAGCACTTCCCGGCTCTCCTGTTGCGCTTCGTCCCAACCGTCGATCCATTTCTTGGGCAAATAGATGCTGAATGCACCGCTGCCGACGCGGGTGACACGCTTGCGCAGGATTTCCACGCCGATGCAAAACTGGAATGTTACGTAAATTCTTGCCCAATTACTTGGCCCGCCGACGCCAGGCCACCCATGGTCTGAAATCCCGGCGTCCATGGCGGCCTCATGATCGTCGATCCGGCCGTCGAATCCTGGCTGCATGCCCAAGCCCCCTCCGCCCCCGAAGTGGTCGTGGAAATGGAGCGCGTCGGTCTCGGTCGCGGATTTCCCATCATTGGCCCCCTCGTGGGACGGTTTTGCGAAGTGCTGGCCCGAAGCGTGGGCGCCCGGCGCGTCTTCGAAATGGGCAGCGGCTTTGGCTATTCGACGGCGTGGTTTGCGCAAGCCGTCGGACCCGAGGGCATGGTGGTTCACACCGACGGCAGCCGGGATTTATCGCGCGAAGCCCAGGGTTGGCTGAGAAAACTCGGGTGGCAAGACCGCGTCGATTTCCGGGTCGGCGACGCGCTCGACTTGCTGGAATCCGAGCCAGATGCCGATTCGTTCGACGTGGTATTCATTGACGTGGACAAGGACGCCTACCCCCGCGCATGGAACATCGCCAGCGAGCGCGTGCGCGTCGGCGGCCTCATCATCACCGACAATACACTCTGGCAGGGCAAAGTGGCGGACCCAATGCAAACCGACGAGTGGACGGAGGCAGTTCGAGAGTACCTGCGACGGGCGCAAGGGGACGCACGGTTTGTTACGAGCGTGCTGCCGCTGCGGGATGGGGTGGCGGTGAGTCTGAGGACTCACTAGTGCAGCTATTCATCACCTCTTCTCTCCTGATAAATTAGGGCCAGCGGGCCGCTTTGCGCCCGAGATAGTCCATTTCAAATATCTTGCACACCTAAGGGTATGTGATGACCCAAGCGTGGGCGCTTCCTCCGCAAGACCGAGACTTCAGCCTCGCCGCGAAGCTCCTTGCCAAGGACCCGCCCCTGGACCGGCGCATCGTAGAAGCGCTCGTGGGGACCCCCAAGCGCTACAGCGAACTCAAACCGCTCTTGGGCGGCCGCAACGACAACGTCCTCACCAAGGCACTGCACCGTTTGCGCAACGAGGGCATCATCCAGCAGGGCCTCAGCCACGACCTCAAGGAGACGCGGTACATGCTGACGGAACTTGGCAAACTCGTGATTTTCCGCCTCCACGAGATGATTCCCCACCACCAGAGCATCGAGGCCTATCAGCGCGGCATGGCTGCCCTGCATCCATGAGTGTGGACCGTCCCACCGGCTGGACGGACGTGGTGCGCCAATACTGGCCGCAAACCCAAGGTTATCTGTTGGCAAGCACGGAACCCTGCCTCTCCATTCGAGAGGAGGAACTGGCGGCGGTTCGCGACAACCGAGTGCTCGTGGGCATTGGATTCGATGAACTTGCAGCGTGGACGCCTCCAGAATCCTGGCTCCTTGGCGTGGTCGTTTGCCCCAAGGATGAGCTTGGGCCGCTTGTTTCGTGGCTCAAGGGCCGAAAGCAAGACGCGCACCGCATCCACTTGTACCTGCATCCGGAGACGCCGTGGTCCGTGTTGATTTCGTGGCAAGAAGCCGGGCTCCCGGTGGATCGCGTGGACGTGGATGTGGATTCATGGCCGCGCCTTCACAAGCTCTTCGGGCTTGCTCTGAACGACCGCGTTTACGCCGATGCCGATGCGGACGCCGCTACGGTTTGACTTTCCCGTCCGCTCCGAAGCTGCGGTAGCCGCCCCAGAAGCGCTGCACCGTGGTGAATGCGCCCATAATGGCGAAGTAGGTGAGCATCCAGCCGAGCAGACTCATGCCCCAAGCGTCGCCGCCAATGTGGTCCCAGCCGAAGCGCGGGCCGAGGCCGGCCTGCGCCACCGGAATCACAAGCAACAGGACCATACGATCGGCGCGACCCAGGAGACCACCGTAGTTGCGGCCGATACCGACGGCTTGTGCTTGGGTGCCGAGGTAGCTGGTGAGAAGCGTGAAGACGACGGCGGCAAAACCGATGCGCAAGTCGGCCCAGGGGCTAAGTGCGATGCCACCGATGAACAATACGTCGCTGAACCGGTCGATGGCGTGGTCTAGGTAGTCGCCCTTGGGTGTGCAGCGGTCCGTCATTTTGGCCACTTTGCCATCCAGCAAGTCCAGGACGCTGTTGGCAAGCACCATGCCCCAGGCAAGCCACAGCCAGCCTTCCCGGCCAGGGCCGCTGGTGTAGAAGGCCCAGCCACCTACGAAGGCGGCTATGAGGCTCACCCAAGTGAAGACGTTCGGATCTATGCGGCGCAGTGCCTTGGCCAGGGGTGTCAGCCACCAGTCGAGACGGTGCCGTTGTTTGTCGAGAACCATGTCATCACCGCAGGAGCCACGCGCTCCAGTCTATCGGCTCCAAGTCCGTGGTATTTAGGGGATTTCCTTTCTTGTTCACGAACGACGACAGTAGCTCTTCGGGGCTTCGGCGCGTGCCGTCCCGCTGCACCACGACGAGGTCTTCTTCAGCTGCTTCTTGGAGTACGAGGTCCATCGCTTCTGCCTCGAGGTTCTCCTGGATTTTGCTTTCTTTGTAGCCACGGGCGCGCAGGCGGCCTTCCAGTACGAACGGGTCGCAGCGGATGAGCCAGACGGCATCCACCGGCAGCAAGTGGCTTAGATGGCCATCCAGGATTTCGATGCCCCGCGCCGGGTTGGCGTCGTCGGCTTTCTGCATTTCTTCGTAGAGCCGATCGATATCCAGTACGTCTGCTGCGTCCTCGGCGTCGTGACCCACCACGAGCCCGTGTGCTTGGGCCAATTCCAACACTCCCGTGCATGGCCAGCCGAAGCGCTCGCCTGCCATATGGGCCAGTGTGGATTTTCCGACGCCGGGTGTGCCGGTGATGGCGATGCGCACGCTACACCGTGAGCGGGGCTTGGATGAGGTTGTGCCACTCGTACCCGCCAAGCTTCTCGTCGTTGAAGCAGTACTGAACGGTTTGCCGGTCAGCGCGGAAGGTGGCGACGTCCGCTGCTACGGCGGCAGGATCCACGCCCTTGAGAAGGACGCGCTCGAAGCACTCGGCCACGAAGTCCATGTCGTTCTTGTCCATGCCCACGCGAGTCATTTCCTGGACGCCGAGGCGCAGGCCGGACGGGTGCAACGGCTTGGTGTCGCCGGGAAGCATGTTCATGTTGGTGATGATGCCGGCGTCTTCGAGGAGCGCTGCGGCTTCGGCACCGGCGCTGCTGTCGGGCGTTCCGTGCCGGGTGACTACTTGGTGGCTCTGGGTGTAGCTGCGGGCCTCTCCGAGTACATCGAAGCCACGCGAGGCGAGGCTTGCGGCGAGCGCTTGGGCGTTGGCGACGATGTCGCGTGCGTAGTCGCGGCCGTAGGCTTGGAATTCAGCGAGGGCGACGACTTTGCCTGCCATGTGGTGCAGGTGGTAGTTGCTGCAAACCCCGGGGAACACGCCACTGTTGAGGCGGCGTTGGAATTTGCCGTCGTCCGAGTCCGAGAGAACGAATCCGCCTTGGGGGCCGGGGAACGTCTTGTGGCTGCTGCCCGTGAGCACATCCGCACCTTCGCGCAGGGGGTCTTGGAATTGGCCGCCTGCAATGAGACCGAGAACGTGGGCTCCGTCGTACATGACGTGGGCGCCGACATCCTTGGCCGCCTCCGCGACCTCCTTCATGGGCGTCGGGAACAGGATCATGCTTTGGCCAAATAACGCGAGTTTGGGTTTGACCTCGTGGATCATCTTCACGGCGGCGTCGATGTCGATTTGCATGTCTTCGACGAGCCACGGGTAGGTGTGCAGGTCGAGGCCGCGCATCCCAACGGCGCCCATGTTGGCGTGGCTGATGTGGCCGCCGTCGGCGGTGCTTACGGCGGTGATTTTGTCCCCGGGCTTGGTAAGTGCCTTCAGAACCGCGAGGTTGCTATTGGTGCCACTGGTGCTTTGGATGTTGGCAAACCGGGCGCCAAACACATCCTGGGCCAATTCGATACCGAGTGCTTCGATTTCGTCAAATGGCTTGCAGCCTTGGTAGTAGCGTTTGCCGGGCAATCCTTCGGCGTAGCGACCGTGCAGGTCCGTGACCAGCATTTCTTGGACGCGGGGAGAAACAATGTTCTCGCTGGCAATCATTGGCAAGCCGTTGCGAAATTGCGTCGTGCTGCGCTGTGCGGCGTTTCGCACGAGGTCGACGGCGGCGCGGGGGTCCACGAGGCCGCGACGAGGCGGCGGTTCAAGAGGGAATCGGAGGAGGGGCAGCGGGTTTGGCGGTGGCTCGGTGCGGACCGCTCCCGCCGCATATGCACTGGTTCGGCGCCATTAGGCAGCGCGAGAAAACCGGGAAATTTGTGTCATCGTTTTGCGGGCGTTGGTGTTCATGTCAATCCCTGCGCGAGGCTTGGGCACCTTACGGAGTGCAGGCAACTAGCTGCCAATACATGCCGGTTAGAAGGGGGCAATAGTATGATAAGGTTGTAAGTTATTATGTCCTCGGAGTCAAACTATGACAAGCAAGTACAATAGCAGAGTTTATGCAATTTTTGCCATTTTGACTGTGGCATTAGCACCACTTCCTACGGGGGCGACATTGTTAGAGACTGGCTCCACTTGCCTACAGGACGAAGATCCCGTCGGGTCGGCGGGGGTCGGCTATGTTGCACAGCGTATTCTGCCATTATGTGTAGGCACCCATGCTGCGGTAAGCGTTGCGGCCAGTGAGCGAACTACATGCATTCTCTTGTCCAATGCCAACGTCGATTGTTATGGAACTAATGGGCCCCAAAAACAGGA
Source organism: Thermoplasmatota archaeon (assembly GCA_041601615.1). Classification (GTDB taxonomy): domain Archaea; phylum Thermoplasmatota; class E2; order JACPAO01; family JAHFTW01; genus JANQNI01. The sequence continues at coordinate 203,590 of JBFIHX010000001.1, forward strand.
CGACTATGGAGTGGGTGACGCCATTGCCGTTGCAACCTCTGCGGCCCATACGTGCGTGCTCTTGGCGTCTGGTAACGTCCACTGCTATGGTGACAACAGCTACGGCCAGAGAGTTGCATACTCTGGTGGCGATGCGACAGCAATCGCGACCGGATGGCGCCATACGTGCGTGCTGTATTCAACTGGAAACGTCGACTGCCACGGCGATAATAGCGAAGGGCAATCCAACGACTATTCGGGTGGCGACGCCATTGCAATCACGGCCCATGGCGCAAACACATGCATACTCTTGTCGAACGGAAACGTCGATTGTGCCGGGAGGCTTCATGACGCGCCAACGGACGACTATTTTGGTGGCGACGCTGTCGCAGTTGCATCGGGCTACGCCCACACCTGTGTGCTCTTGGTCAACGGAAATGTCGATTGCTACGGCCGCAATTGGCTACATCAGCCAGCAGGCTACACGGGTGGCGACGCAATTTCCCTCGCGTCGGGCTCCAGCCATAGATGTTTGCTAAAAACAAATGGAAATGTCGATTGCAGCGGCTGGAACGTCAACGGGCAGGCCAATGACTACTTGGGGGGCAAAGCAATCGCCATAGCGACCGGAGCCGCCCACACATGTATTGTGCTGAATACGGGCGACGTGGAGTGCTATGGATACAACAACGATGGCCAGGCAGCCGATTATACATATGTGGCCCCTCCTTGATGACGGCCAATTGTGAAGGAAACGGAATGGCAATAGCATCACGGTGGCGCGATTGACACGTGGTTAAGCAAGCGGCGATCATACGCCAGCGCCTTCCCGCGTTCAATTTTCTCCGAGGTCCGATGCCGGACTCTATAGTTGTTCGTATTGAATCTATATGCGCCCAAGAAATCGCTCAACGCGACCTCGCTCCGCTCGGCCGGTTAAACCGTAGCCGATCGTTGCTTAGAGAGCGCAAGCGATGAGGCGGTCCGGGAATGTGGTCCAGTGGCCGCTGCCGACACATTCGTCGTAGCAAGTGAGGGCGCGATTTGCGAAGCCGCTCCAGTGGCCAGTAGCGGTGCATTCTTGGTAGCCGATGATGCCGGGTTCCGCCGAGGCAACGGGTGCGGCGGTGATGGCGGCAAGGATGAGGAGTGCGGAGACCATAATGGCGCGATCCATGCGTTCGAATGAAGCGGGCGCACTTGATGGTATCTCGGGACGATTGCTGAACGTCTTGGGCGGGACACCATGGAAAGTTTCAGTTAGGTACGGCGCCCCAGGAAGGGAGAGGCATGGAGGGGTTGATTTTAGAGTCGCTCTGTGGGGTGTGGGCGCCAACTCTGGCAAGGTGGAAAATGGCGTTGATGCACAAGCCGACCTCGTTGCGTGGCGGGTTGCGGCGGCACCAGGTCGATGCAGATGCGTGGAGCGTCTAGGATACGGTCGTTCCAAGTACCGGCGTCCAGGGCGGGTCCCGCGAGGCATGCGAGAAGGAGGAGGCAGAGGGTGGATTTGCAATCTAGAGGCAGCCGAGCACGTAGGCAGGCGGGCTGTAGAGCACGTTGTAGCCGTAGATGCAATCCAAGGTGGGGCCTACTTCGTCTCCTACGCGGTCGGCAACGTCTAGGGCTGCGTGTAGGGCAATGTTGGTCAAATCTTCGCCAAGGCAGACGTAGTTCCAGCCGGGCGGGGGCGACGGGTACCAGTGGACGGTGTCACAGGGCCCTCGAAGGTGGTCGGCGGACGCGGTCGGCGTTGCGGCAATGGCGGCCAGTAGCAGGATCGAGGCGGCAAAAAGAGCGCGAACCATATGCATTGTATCGACCCAATCCAGATGACCATTGTTCGGGACATGTGGAGAAGAAAGGATTGACGCGCTCACCAAAGAATCAGGAGGCCCAAGGCGAGACGGAGGCGGCCTACCGAGCCTCGCCGAGGTGCCCGCTCATGGGGAACGAAAAGGAATGGGCGACAAATCAGAATCAGCGCCCGCAAGCACCGACGTCGTGAATGATGGGAGAAAGGGGAAGAATGCGGACGGCGCGCCTTAGAGGCAGCCAATCACGTATGCGATGTTGACCGTGAGCGGATTCGCGCTGGCCATGCATTGGTAGAAATCGAGGAAGGGCTCAAGCGCCGTTCCAGCCCCGGACGTCACGGCACAAATGTAGTGCTCGGGCGAGGGGTTCTGGAAAATCGTATAGATGTGGCAGTCCGGTTCGTCGTGAGCGGCAGACGTGGACGGCATGAGAAAGAGCGATGCCAAAAGAAGGCATGCAACAGAGATGGATCGAACCATAAAGTGCCGTATGGGCGCCAAGGGATAGGGGTTCCTGGCGATGAATGATGTATTCAGCGGAACCGATGCAGGGGTTGCCAAATTTTCAAAAAATGCATTCCCTGTCAAGGAAAAGCCCCCCCGCCAAAGGAAGGTCACTGCGCAATCCAAGACAAGAAGGAACCCAATCGCGTCTGCGCCCTGCACCTGCGGTGTTCGCGGCCCGCGACCCCACCTCTTGAATACCCCTTCCCGCTCGCGCGGCTCAGGGGCAAACCATGGTCCGCGCCGAGGTCATCATCCACTTGAAACCGGGCATCAGCGACCCGGAAGGAAGCAACACCACGAAGGCGTTGCATTTGCTCGGCTTTGACGCCGTCCAATCCGTCCAGACCACGAAGATCTGGGAAATCGAACTCGGTGACCTTGCCGAGGACGAAGCCCGCGATCAAGTGGACCGCATGTGTCGACGTTTGCTCACCAACCCAGTCATCCACGACTATTCGGTGGAGATTCGGAGCTAGCATGACGCACCCCGCCAACAAGAAGCGTACCCACAACGCCGCCGCGCGCGACGCAGCTCGCAGCAACGGGGATGTTGCGGTGCGGGGCACGACGCCCACGAGGCGCAGCCGGTACGGGGACAAACTTCGTGCACTTCAGGAGGAGAAGGAATGACGCTCCAAGTTGCTAGCTGGGAATCCAAGGTCCAGAAATTGGACGTCGCTTTCCCGCTTCGTCGCTTCCGCTTGCAAGACATGACGGACGCGGAATTGCTGGCATGCAGCCAAGCCATGAGCATCGGCCTCAGTCTCGATGAAATGCAGGCTGCCCGCGACCACTTCCTGAGCCGCGATGGCGAGGACAACCCCACCGATGTGGAACTCGAAGCGCTCGGCCAAGCGTGGTCGGAGCACTGCTGCTACAAGTCCAGTAAGCCGGTGCTGAAAGCAAACGTCTATGGTATTGCCGAGCACAAAATCGCCGCGCGCGAAGACGCCGGCATCGTCGAATTCGACGACGAGCACTACTACGCCGTGGGACTGGAATCCCACAACCACCCGAGCGCCATCGAACCATACGGCGGAGCCGCGACGGGCGTCGGCGGCATCCTGCGCGACGTTGTCTGCATGGGCGCGCAACCTGTGGCCCTCTTGGATCCTCTGTTCTTTGGCCCCTTGGACATGGCGCACGAAGCGCTCCCTCCTGGCGTCAAGCACCCCCGGTTCATCCTGGGCGGCGTCGTTAGCGGCATTCGCGACTACGGCAACCGCGTCGGCATCCCGACCCTGGCCGGCGGCATCACCTTCCACCCGGGCTACACCGGCAACTGCCTCGTCAACGTCGGCTGTGTTGGCGTGGTTCGCAAGGACGAACTGATTCACTCCAAGGCGGGCGGTGTTGGCGACGTATTCGTGTACATCGGAAATGCCACGGGCCGCGACGGCATCCACGGCGTCGCCTTTGCCTCGGAGGAGCTCTCGGAAGACTCTGAGGACTCCGGACGATCGGCCGTGCAAGTGGGCGATGCGATTCTCAAGGAACCGCTCACCCACGTAACGCTCGAAGTGATCCGCGAAGGCCTTGCGACAGGCTGCAAGGACTTTGGCGGCGGCGGCCTGAGTTGCGTCGCGGGCGAACTCGCGTACGACGCGGGCTTCGGCTGCCACATCGAGCTCGAAAAGATTCCCACTAAGGTCCCCGGCATGGCGCCGTGGGAAATCTGGGTCAGCGAATCCCAAGAACGCATGATGGTGACGGCGAAAGCCGAAAACGTCCCGCGCATCCTGCAAATTGCAGCCAAGTGGGACGTGCCGGCGTTTGCCGTGGGCACTGTCATCCCTGAGAAAATCAACCACGTCACGTTCCACGACGAGACCGTTTTGAAGCTGGATCTCGAATTCAGCACCGGCGGCCCCGTCTACGACCGCCCGGCCACGCCTCGCACCGTGGTGCGCGAGGCGACGCCTGCGTTTTCGGAACCCACCGATTACGAGCAAACCCTCCGAGCGCTGCTTCGGCACCCGGCCGTCATGAGCAAAGAATGGGTCATTCGCCAGTATGACCACGAGGTACGCGCCAACACCGTCCTGAAGCCGTTGCAAGGCGCACTTGGCATGGAAGGACCCGGAGACGCCGCGGTCCTGAAGCCTGTGCACGAAAGCGACAAGGCAATGGCGCTGTGCTCCGACGTCAATCCGTTCTACACCGAGCAAGACCCGTACTGGGGCAGTGCCTCCGCCATCGACGAAACCGTGCGAAACCTCGCCGCCGTCGGCGCCCGCGTCAGTTCCGTCTGCGACAACCTCAACTTCGGCAACCCGCAGAAACCCGAGCGCATGTGGGAACTGTACGAATGCACCCGGGGACTTGGCGACATGGCTCGCGCTCTCGACGTGCCCTTCAGCAGCGGCAACGTCAGCCTCTACAACGAGACCCCCACGCGCCCGATTCCCCCCACGCCCACCATCATGGGCGTTGGAATCCTTAGCCACTTCCAACACGCCACCTCGCTCGACCTCAAGTCGGCCGGCGACCGGCTCTACTTGCTCGGTGAGACCCGCGACGAGTTCGGTGCCAGCATCTACCTGCAACACCTTGGACTTGCAGGCGGCTCCGTTCCCACCACCGATGCCGGCATCCTGATGCAAAGCGCCGAAGCCGTGGTCTCTGCGATTGAAGCCGGCTTTGTTCGCGCCGCGCACGACTGCTCGGAAGGCGGCGTTGCGGTGGCCGTAACGGAAATGGCCTTCGCGGGCGGCCTCGGCTGCACCGTGGACCTACAAGCAATCGCCCCAGGCCTGCGCTCGGATCTCAAGGCGTTCTCCGAGAGCAACACCCGATGGATCCTCGAAGTTCCAGCCTCCAAGGTCGAAGCGTTCGAAGCGCACATGCAAACCGCCGGTCTTGCCGGCCGCCTCTTCGACATCGGCTCCGTCACCGCCGACAACGTGCAAATCTACGACGCCGACCGCAAACTCGTGGACGCCGACAGCGCCAGCCTGCGCCGCGAGTGGGCCGAAGCGATGCCCAACCTCATGGGGGTAGCCGCATGAACAAGAAGGACATCAAGTGGGCCGTGCTCCGCATCGAGGGCACCAACAGCGAAGACGAATCGGCGCAAGTGATGCGCGAAGTGGGCGTCCAATCCGAGATCGTCCACTTGAAGCAATTCACCGGCGACGACGTGGCCGACCACGAAAAACGCAACCTCGCCGACTTCGACGGCCTCTGGATCGCCGGCGGCTTCAGTGCTGGCGACTACATTCGCGCCGGCGCCATCCTCGCTGCTCGCGTCAAGAGCCGCCTCGGGGACGACCTCTCGGCCTTCGTGGACGCAGGCAAACCGATTCTGGGCATTTGCAATGGATTCCAAATCATGGTCGAAACGGGCCTCCTGCCCAACCTCGACCCCGGCCGCGCCTTCACCCAAGCGCCCACCGCGGCCCTGCACCTCAATGACTCCGGGCACTACGAATGCCGCCCCAGCTTGCTTCGCCACGTCAACCGAGGCAACTGCAAGTTCACCAGCGGCATCCCCCACAACGAAGTGCGCACGGTCATCAGCAGCCACGCCGAGGGCAAATTCCTCCTAGCCGACGAGCGCGACTACCAACGCCTCCTCGACCAGGATCAACTCGTGTTCACCTACACGGACCCCAATGGCGCCGACGAACCCAGCTACCCCTGGTCACCCAATGGAGCAACACACGCCATCGCAGGCGTGTGCAACCCCGAAGGCACCGTCTTTGGCATGATGCCGCACCCGGAACGCGTGTTTTGGCGCCGCAACCACCCCGACTGGACCCGCACAGGCCTCGATGCTGGACTCGGGCACGACGTGGGCGACGGGCGCGCAATCTTCGAGAGCATCGTCGACTACCAAGTGCGCAAGCTGTAAGCGACCCATCGAACGGTCGGCGTGCCAGCGGAGCCTAGGCCAGGAGCTCACCAATCACGGCGTCCAGGTTGCCAAGGTTGGCCTGGACCGCCTTTCCCGTGTCTCCAAACACAAAGAACGTCGGCGTGCCTCGAACTCCATTGTCGTCGCCCTTGCGGTAGTCGGAGCTGACGAGGCGACTGGTTTCTTTGCCGTCGAAGCAGGAAGCCAATGCGTCCGCGTCCAAACCGTCGCTTGTGGCAAGTTGGTCGAGGTATCCGCCATAGTCGGGACTCGCGTAGATGTCGCTGCGCGCGTACAACGACTCGGTAAGGCTCCAGAACGCATCCGGGCCCCCGACGCGATGGGCGCATTCCTGGGCAATGCTTCCCTCCAGGTCCGTGGCGTGGCCAATGGATGCCTGAACATAGTAGTACACCACATTGCCCGTGTCGATGTGCCGCGCCTTGAGGTCCGGCAACATACTGCGATGGAAGCTCTGGCAACTGGAGCAATGCGGTGACTCGAAGCCCACGAGCACCACCGGCGCATCCGGGTCCCCCATCAACGGATCGTCGGCAAGCCCAAAGCGGGCAAAATTGGCGGCCCGAGTCTCGGCAGGATCGTCACCTGCGACAAACACGAGGTATCCGACGGCCGCGACCGCAAGCAGGGCAATACCAGCCACGAGCACCGTTCTTCGCGGATTGTGGTTCGAGGCGCCACCATGTTCCCGCTCCAAGTGCTTGTGAAGCTTTGCTGGGTTCGTGAATGTGGCATCGCAGCGCTTGCAGTCGTGGCTCCCGGGCACACGGGCCACTTGGGCGTGGACAATTGGGGTTTTGGGTCGGCAACGGGAGCGACCAAGCGCATCCAGGGGGGCAACTACAGCATCAAAAGGGGCAAGAGTGCCAGCGTGGTCGCGGCGATGATCCAACCAAGGACTCGATCCTGCACGTCCCCCCTTTTGCCACCATTGCGGGCAGCATTTCTGGTGAACGCCCGGAAGCTTCCGGCGGCTCGTTTCGTAAGCATTGAAGAGCGATGCCGGTCTCGGCGCCGGCCATGAGCAAGGATGACGCGGCCGAGGCGACGGCCCCGGACGCAGAAACCGCGCCCAGTGCACAGTCGACCGACGACGCAGGGCACGACCTAGAGCAAAAACTCGAGGGACTGGAAGACGAGGCCCGCGACCTTCGCGACCGCCTCGCCCGCGCCCGCGCCGACTACGAAAACCTGCAAAAGCGCCAGGCCCGAGACGCGGCCTTGGAACGCGAACGCGTCAAAGCCCGATTCTTGGAAGGCTTCCTGCAAGTCTACGAATACGCAAACATGGCCGGCGCCGAAGCCGAACGCACCCCAGGACCCCTATCGCAGGGAGTCTTGATGGTCGTCCAGCAATTTCGCACACTCCTACAAGACGAAGGCGTGCTCGAATCAGGCACCATCGGCGAACCATTCGACGCAGCACGGCACGAGGCCGTCGGCGAAGAAGCCGTGGACGGCGTGGCACCAGGATGTGTGGCCCGAGTGGTGCGATCCGGGTACTTGCTCGGTGACCGAGTGCTGCGGTACGCACAGGTCGTGGTGGCGCCCCAGGAAGCAGAAGAATAGGGCTGCCAATGACCCAAATGGGGCAGGCGTAGTGGCGGCGCGCAGCGGGTCCGTGTATGTGAATCACCCCTTCAAGCCAACCGCAGCAGATAGCGACCACAGCGACGAACCCGCGCCTTCTGAGATGCGCACCGCATCGACAAACGCTCCCGCCGAGGTCGGCAGCAAGTTGGGTTGGATTTCCTGACCTGGATTGCCCAAGCTATCCGAGAGCCTTTCGCCCCGATCGTGGTGATGCAAAAATCCAACACAGACACAATATTTATTTTGTTTGAAAGAAAGGAAGAGGTGCTTTGGACAGTCCTATGGATCCGTAATGTGTTCGATGCAGTCCGTGTGGAAGTGAGGGTTGCTGATCGTCGGTGCCTGGATGGGATTTGTGTGGATTGTGACGCCATGGAGTGAACATCCCCCATCTGAAGGTCCGGCTGCCACACCAGGGGCAACGATCAAGCCGATTGCGAGTATTCCGATCAGGACGAGAGTTTTGGAGTTCATGGTTCTAACCTGCCATTGTAGGCGTGTTGGCATAAAGAGGCAAATATATAATTATTTCGGCACCATGGGGACACCAAAGGAAGTTAGATGGATATGAAACATGCCGGATTGCACCTCATTGGCGGCTAAACGTGTAACCTGAAAGATTGCTGTCGCTATGTCTTGACAATCGCATCGCTTCACGCCCCCCGAGGGTTGGCAGTTCACGGTCGACGGCGCCCCCGTGGTGCCTTCAAGCTAGATTCCGTAGGGCCCGGCCCCGGCCCCGCCCGTCCCCGTCTGCGGTGTCCCGAACCCGGTTCACGGCGGCGACATGTGCATCAAGGGCGTCGGCTTGACTCTGAGCCAGGACTTCGAGATTTTCTCGCACGTCACGTTCCACTTCACGCCCCCCGAAGGCTGGCAATTCACCAACGATGGCGCCCCCATCGTCCCTTCCAGCTAGAATCCTGACGGGGCCAGCGTGCCGCCGGCATCGGATCTGCTGCGTTCCGCGCCCTCAGGCACGGCCAGGGCAAGTAGATTGGCGACCAAATCCGTCAAGTGGTTCCGGTCCACCGGTTTTTCCAGCACGCCATCCAGCGGCGTCTCCTCAGCGCGAGCAGACGCCGGCAACTGCGTGAAGCCACTGGAAAGCACAAACCGCGTCGACGCCGATAGGGGCCTCGATCGCCGCACCAATTCCATACCGTCTATGCCAGGTAGTCGGTAATCCGTGATGACCACGCTGGGAGAACGCTCCGCTAGGGCTGCCAAACAAGCCTCTGCGGAAGCAAAAGCGACCACTTCCACCGAGGGGAATGCTTGGTCCAACACATGCGAGAGAAGGAACCGGGAGCTTTCGCAATCGTCTACGATGAAAATGCAGGAGCGCCGAAATCCTTGGCCAGGGGCTTGCATCTTGCCTCAAGAAGCGGGCGGCTACGCTTGAAACTGTTTCGCTGAATTGTCTGGGACGGGCCGTTTTGACTCGGGGCGTCGAGGGCGAAGCGGGGCTTCCGAGAACCATTTTTTCACCCGACTAGACCGTCGCTTTCTTATAGAAGCCCTAACTCGCTCGGCTCCACAGGTGACCTCAATGGGACGAATCATCGGCATCGATCTTGGCACCACGAACTCCGAAGCCGCCGTGATGGAGGGCGGTCAACCGCGCATCATTCCCTCGGCCGAGGGCAACGTGTACGGCGGCAAAAACTTCCCCTCCGTGGTGGCCATCACGAAGGACGGACAAACGCTCATCGGCGACGCGGCCAAGCGCCAGGCGGTCACGAACCCCGAGCGCACAGTGCTTCGCATCAAGCGCAAAATGGGCACCGACTACAAGGTGACCATCGACGACAAATCCTACACGCCCCAGGAAATCAGCGCCATGATCTTGCGCAAGATCAAGGAAGACTCTGAAAAGCACCTGGGCGAAGAGGTGACGGACGCCGTCATCACCGTTCCTGCATACTACGACGACGACCAGCGCCAAGCCACCAAGGACGCCGGTAAGATCGCCGGCCTCAACGTGCGCCGCCTCGTCAACGAACCAACCGCCGCCGCATTCAGCTACGGTCTTGACAAATCCGACGGCAAAGACATGAAAATCGCCGTCTACGACCTAGGCGGCGGCACCTTCGACATCACCATCATGGAAATGGGCGATGGCGTCTTTGAAGTGCTCTCCACAAACGGCGACACGCACCTTGGCGGCACCGACATGGACGACGCCATCATCGAGTACCTCGCGGCCCACTTCCAGAAGAACACCGGCATCGATGTGCGCAAGGACCGGCAGGCCATGCAACGTCTTCGCGACGCCGCCGAGCGCGCCAAGATGGAACTGTCCGGCATGACCCAGACCACCATCAGCCAGCCGTTCCTGAGTGTCAGCGACGCAGGCCCCCAGCACTTGGAGCTCACACTCAACCGCGCCAAGTTGGAGGAACTGGTTACCCCCATCATCGAGCGCACCCGAGGCCCCTGTGAAGGCGCCATGAAGGACGCAGGCTTGTCCAAGTCCGACATTGATCGCGTCATCCTCGTCGGCGGCCCCACCCGCATCCCGCTCGTGCAAGAATTCGTCGAGAAGGTGTTCGGCAAGAAACCCGAGCGCGGCGTCGACCCCATGCAGTGCGTGGCAGCGGGCGCGGCGATTCAGGCCGGTATTCTCAGCGGCGAAGTGGACAAGGAAATCCTCCTGCTCGATGTCACGCCCCTGACGCTTGGCATCGAGACCATGGGCGGTGTTCGCACCGAGCTGATTGGCCGCAACACCACGATCCCCCACAAGAAGAGCCAGATCTTCAGCACGGCCGCGGACAACCAGCCGCAAGTGGAGATTCACGTACTTCAGGGCGAACGCCCCATGGCCGCGGACAACAAGAGCCTAGGCAAATTCAGCCTCGACGGCATCCCCCCGGCACCCCGCGGCATGCCCCAAATTGAAGTCACCTTCGACATCGACGCCAACGGCATTCTGCACGTGGCCGCCAAGGACCTCGGCACCAAGAAGGAGCAAAAAATCACCGTCAGCGGTGCCAGCAAACTCGACGACGCCGAAGTAGAGCGCATGCGCAAGGACGCCGAAGAGCACGCTGCCGAAGACGAAGAGCGCAAGGCCGCCGTGGAAGCCCGCAACACCGCCGACCAAGCCGTGTTCCAAGCGGAGAAACTCCTCAAGGAAAGCAAGGAGCAACTCGGTGAGCACGTCGAGGGCATCGAGAGCGCCGTCAAGGACCTCAAGGACCTCATAGCCTCCGCCGAATCGCCCAGCGAGGATCTGAAGGAGAAAACCGAGGCGCTCAACAAGGCCATCGAGCCGGCCGTCATGGCAATGTACCAGAAGGCAGCCGAAGAGGCACAAGCCGCCGGCGGCGCCGAGGGCCCCGAGGGTGCAGAAGGAGAATCCTGGAGCGGCCAACCCGATGGCCCTGAAGACGTCGTAGACGGCGAATTCGAAGGCGACAAGAAGGACTAGGCCGGGCCGAGCCCGCAGCGCCTCCTAATCGACTCCAACCCGCTTCTCCCCACTCTGCCCCTTCCACTCCGTACTCTCTTAGCTCCCCCTCCGTCCATCTCTCCCACTTCCCCCTCTACGTCCCCTCCCTTGTCGCCGGCCCCAGCTGGTACAACTCGTCTTCTCGCGAAACGACGCCACAAGACGCCAAATTGTGCAGCAGCCGACACGCACCCACCGGCGAAATTCGCACCCACGCCACCAATTCTTCCAACGACGCCGGCCCCAAACGAAGCCGATCCACCATGAACCGAGCCTTGGACCAATGCATCGTCCAAGACTGGACAGCTGGATCCAGACCAAAGGGTGTCAAAGCTGGTAATCGGGGTCGAGGCGAGGACCATTCGAGCGCTTCCATAACAGCCTGGACCATGTTGGAAGGTTGTGTTTGTTGGAGCAAACGCCGGCATGAGCCCCCTTCAAGCCCACCAACCCCGGCACCCAAGCCCATTGCACGTTCCACGCAGCACTTCGTCGCAACCATCGGCTTCTCGTCCGGCCCCGATCTCCCCGCAGATCCTACGCAGCCAACAGGGAACCAAACGCAACACGCCATCCCCTGGAACCGCGAAACCGGCCTCCCTTTGTCCCTTTCGCCCCGCCGGCCGTAGTCGCACAGGTTATCAAAGAAACTCCGGCTTCGGCCCTCTAGTGGCTTCACGGCTCAGCACGGGTCTCTCAGGACTCGACGCCCAATTGGGCGGCGGACTCCCACCAGGCACAGTACACGTCTTGCTTGCGGAGCCCATGAACGCCCAGGAGTTGTTTGCCTACCACTTTGCCGTCGGCAACACCGGCACATCCCGCTGCCGCTTCGTCACCACAGACCAAGAAGTGGACGACATCAAAGCCGGCATCGAGCGCGTAGGCGGCGACCCCGCCCGCTGCGACATCCACAAAATACCCGTCAAAAAATCCTGGGACCTACCCCCACCAGCCGAAGGTGCGCGCTACGTACTGGACAGCTTCACGTCCTGGAGCGACGAAATCGGCTGGGACGCATCCCTGGAAGCGCTGAAAAAATTGCGCGACACACTACGCGAAACCCAAGAAGTGGGCCTCATCTCCGTCGTCAACGGCATCCACGAGCCGCACCAAATCGCCCGCCTGAAAATGTGGGCCGACGGCGTGCTCGAACTGGGCTTCGACCGCCAAGGCTTCGGCCTCTACCCCTTCCTCAAAGTGACCAAAATGCGCGGCGTGGCAGACTCCGCGAGGTTTTTGCTGTTCAAGGACACTGCAAAGGGCCTCTTCATGGAAAGCACACGGAGGGTGTTCTAAGTGCGCACTGCCCGCCGGCCGGCACACACGCAGCGCCAGCGCGTGGCACAACGATTGCGAGCATGGCGCCGCGACGACGCCGTGACGCCCGTCGTTGGCACCAGCATGATCCTCGTCATCACCGTACTTGGCATGGCGGGCGTTCTCTTCTGGGGCACCCCAACCCTGCAAGGAATCCAAGACCGAGGAAGCCTCATCGGCATGGAAGGCGAATTCGACGAACTGCGACGCGCCAGCCTCGAACTCTCGGTTCCTGATGCCAGCCGAATTCCCTCCGTGGTACTCGAAGGCGGCAGCCTGGACCTCGAACAAGGCAGCCGCATGCTGATTGCCATTGGACAAGACTCCGGCAACACCGACTGCGACATGCAAATCACAGGCTGGAGCACCGGCACCAGCAACAGCCTCTCCGCCGACCTCACCGGCTGCCGAAACAGCGGCGACATCCTAGGCTTGTGCGGCCTCGGATGCCTCGAAATCCACCGCGTCACCGGCAGCAGCACCATCGAACAGACCAACATGAACTGGAACCCCGGCGCCGGCGTCAACACATACGACGCAACCTGGGACAACACCGGAACCGCACCCAACTTCGGCTCCGACGACTGGCTCGTGCGCCTAACCGATGGCGGCACAACGGTCTACGCCACTGCTTGGATTCTGGACCAAAAACGGATCACCTGGCGCCTCAGCACCAGCGTCAGCGACGTACAACTGCACTTTGAAGGCGGCGCCATCTTTGAAGTCGACAGCGGCGCCTACTTCCTCCACCGACCCGCACCCATCCGCGAGGACGCCTTTGGCAGCGAAGACTACGTTCTGCGCCTCGTGACGCTGCTTGGTGAACCAAGCGGCAGCGCCGGCCGCGGCACCCCCGAAGTGTTTCTTGGGCTCGTCGGCAACCACGTTCGAGTCAGCACCCCCAACGCCTACCAAATCCGCTACACCGTCTCGGGCGACATCTCCGAGGCCTGGTGTCAAAGCCTCAGCCTTCGCAACAATGGCCTCGTCGCCACCGCCACCACCAATCGGCACTATACCGTCGACGGCACCTGCACCAGCGCCCTTCCCAGCGTCGTCTACGAAGTAACCGACCCCAGCGTCGGTGGCTCCCGCAAATCGTTCCCCCTCGAGTTCCTCCATGCGCGCATCACGAGCAGCATCCGTGTCTAACACGAACGGCCCCCTCACCCGCCCGTGCCCCCTTCGGCCCGCCGCCAGCGCCGGCGACGACGCCGTCAGCGAAGTCATCGGACAAATCCTCATGTTCGGCATCCTCAGCATGGTCCTGATCCTCAGCCTGCTTGGATTCAACGTCGCAAAAAGCGGAGCCGAGGACCGCGTCGCGGAATTGGAAGCCGATTCCGCAGCCCAGCGCGTGGCCGGCGTCTACATCAGCGCCAGCCTGTTTGCCGAGCAAAACGTCGACCACGAAGTGGACTACCAAAGGCTCGTCAACCTGCCCGACCGCATCCAGCAACGCGACTACAGCATCAGCATCCAAGGCGAAACCCTCACCCTCGAAATTCCCACCGCCAGCGTCACCGTCACCACTTCGCTGCTATCCGCCGGCGCGCCCGCAGAACTAGTCGTCTGCAAACAAACCAACATCCCCGGCGGCCCCCTACTGATCCGCGCCCGCACCTACCAAACAGGCGACGAACTCGCCCTCTGCACCAACCGCAGCACCGAATCCATCATCCTATTCCTGGAGTCCGCATGAGCCCCGACACGCCCGAACAACGCAAGGCAAAACAAGCCAAGAAGGCCCCACAAGCCGCGGACCCCGCACCCCAAACCGAGCAAGAACGACTCGATGCCCTGCTGGCCCGAAAAGCCAGCGACACCAAGGATTCCGCCAAAAAAAGCAGCCCGCCGCCGCCCTCCGCCGTCGACCTAGAGGCCTTGCGCGGACGCGCCCTCTCCTCACGCACCACGCCCGCCCCAGACGCCAGCCGTCCCCCCACCGCAGGCGCCCCACCCCCCGCTGGCCAGACCCCCCGAGGACCTATACGCACCAGTGCGCCTCGACCGGGAGCCGCCGCAGCACCCGGCAGCAAAGCGCCCGCCTCGAGCACCACGCCGCCGGGCGAACCTGGCGCCGCCCCTGGCTCCAAATCCGCAGCACCCCAGGTCAAACCCGAACCATCCAAGGACCTCAAAGCGGCAGCCGCGCCAGCACCCACGTCCGAGCCAACCAAAACGCCGAGCCCCAAGAGCGACGCGGACCCGGACGCCAAAGGAGAGACGGAACCAACTTCCCCCGAACCAGAGGCCGACGCAAAACCCCAAGGTGCAAGCGAAGAAGCCCCCGAATCCGCCGAACTCGAAAGTGAAGCAGAAAGTGAAGCAGCCGAACGAGGCGAATACGGCACCCGCCGCGCCAAGGTCGGCGAAAAAATCGAACGCGGCCTCAAAGCCGTCGACAGCCAAGACGCCGAGAGCGTCATCCAAAAACAACTCAAAGGCACAGCCCGGCCCGACGCCGTCAAGCTGCCCGTGTTTCCCGCACCCTCCAGCGAACGACCCAAAGCGCTCGACTTGGAAGAAGTACGCCGCCAAGAAATCGCCGAAAAGGAAGCACAACGCCGCGCCGAACTGCTGGAGGACCTCGACGAGGAAACCCAGCGCAAACTCGAAAAAGACTGGGCCGTCGAAGACAAACTTGACTACCGCCCCGACCCCGACGACGTGGAAGTGGAAGTCTACCCCATCCAGGAGCCGTTCTCCTACATCCAAATCGTGCGCAACACCCGCACGCACGAGATGATCTACCACGCCATCGAACCGCGCCTCAGCCGCGATGAGCAGTTCCTGCTTCGCTTCATCGAGGAAACCCTCGTAGACGTGCTCGATTTGCAGCCCGGAGAACTCGAAAAGAAGGAACTCGACGAGTACATCCGAGGCAAATTCGACGAAGTGCTCTTCGACTACAGCATCAGCCTAGGCGACGAAGAATCCGAAGCCGACGAAAGCCGCGAACGCCTCCTTTACTACGTCCTTCGAGACTTCATCGGCGAAGGCCCCATCAACATTCTCATCAACGACGAAATGATTGAGGACATCTCCTGCGACGGACCCCACGTCCCCATCTTCGTCTACCACCGCAAATACGAAGCCCTCACCACCACCGTACGCTACAGCGGCCACGAAAGCCTCGACTCCTTCGTCATACGCCTCGCCCAACGCGCCGGCAAACACGTGAGCATCGCCGAACCCATCCTCGATGCAACCATGCGCGATGGAAGCCGCCTGCAAGCGACCCTCGCCAAGGAAGTCAGCTCCTTCGGATCCACCTTCACCATCCGCAAGTTCCGCGAAGTGCCGTTTACGCCCATCGACCTCGTGCGCTTCGGCACCATGTCCTCTTCGATGCTCGCCTACCTCTGGATGGTCATCGAACACCACATGAGCGCCATGTACGCAGGCGGAACCGCCTCGGGAAAAACCACGGCCATCAACGCCATCATGATGTTCATCCCGCCGCAAAACAAGGTCGTTACCATCGAAGACACCCGCGAATTGCGCGTGCCCCAACCCAACTGGATCGCCGGCATCACCCGCGACGGCTTCGGCCCCCGCGACGCCCACGGCCGCCAAGCGGGCGAAATCGACATGTTCCAGCTTCTCAAAAACGCCCTGCGTCAACGCCCCGACTACATCATCGTCGGTGAAGTGCGCGGCGCAGAAGCCTACAACTTGTTCCAAGCCATGGCCACCGGACACGCCGCCTACGGCACCATGCACGCCGACTCAGTCGACGCAGTCATCCACCGCCTGGAATCCGACCCCATCAACATCCCGCGCTCCCTGCTGGAAGCACTGGATGTGGTGGCAGTACAGATTCAGACCCGTGTCGCTGAAAAGCGCGTCCGGCGCACCAAACAAATCACCGAGATTGTGGGCCTCGACCCCAACACCCGTGAAATTCTCACCAACGAAGTGTTCCACTGGGACCCCGAGACGGACTCGTTCATCTACTCCGGCATCAGCTACGTCCTCGAACGCATCGCCGTGGAAACGGGCAAATCACCCAAGCACGTTGCCCAAGAAATGGAGGATCGGGTGCGGCTCATCAACCACATGATGGACATGGATCTTCGCGACTACCACAAAATCGCCTCCATCCTCACGAACTACTTCAAAGTCAAGGATGATGTCATGGCCATCGTCGACTCGGGGGCCTCATGGGACTGACAGGGACGCAACGGTTTGCCTACAAGGTATTCGGCATACGCGCCGCCAGCTCCAAAGGATTGCCCAAGCTCAAAGAAGCAATTCGCAAGGCCCAGATGCCGGTGCGCGCCGAAGCATACCTTGCCCAAAGCATCCTCTACGGCCTCGGCACCGCCGCCGTCATGTTCCTTCTGACATTGATGATCGTGCCCGTGCTGACCGCCGTCCTGGGCATGAGCCCAGCGCTGTGGATGCTGGTGCTTGTCGTGCCTCCCATGGGCGGCTTCATCGCCTACACCGCCCTCGTGGGCACCCCCGCCAGCAACGCCAAAAAGCGCGGCAAAAACATCAACACCAAACTTCCCTACGCCACGAACTACATCGCCGCCATGGCTTCGGCCGGTGTCATTCCTGCCGAGATTTTCAAGAGCTTGGCCAACCAGACGATCTATGGCGAAGTGGCCCGCGAAGCCGCCATGATGTACAAGGACATGCACGTTCACGGCAAAGACATCGTTACGAGCCTGCGCCGCGCCATGGACCGCACACCCAGCGTGAAGTTCCAAGAACTGCTGCAAGGCGCCATCACCACCGTCACCAGCGGTGGCGACCTCACCGCCTACTTCCACCAAAAAGCCACGCGCTACCAATGGGAAAACCGCGTCGAGCAAAAATCATTCATCGAAACCATGGGCCTCATGGCCGAGACCTACGTCACCGCCGCCGTCGCCGGGCCGCTGTTTCTGCTCGTCATGGTCGCCATCATCGTCTTGATGGGAAGCGGCAAGATGAGCCAATTGCAACTGCTCGTCTACCTCCTACTGCCCGTGATCAACATCGGCTTCATGTTCGGCATCAAGAGCATGATCCCGGAGGTCTAGCATGAGCGACGAGGATCCAAAGAAGGCCGCCCGCACCGACGCCGAAACCGAGGCCGCCCCGGACACCATCGACGACCTCGACCTACCCGAAGGCGCCATCGTCGAAGACATCGACGACCTCGACCTACCCGAAGGCGCCGTGGTGGAAGACATCGAAGTGCCCGGAACGCCTGAAGGCCCCGCGAGTACCTCCGAATCCGCCATATCCGACGCCGCCGACACCTCCGACGCGGCTCCAAGCGATGCCGAAGAAGACAAGAAACCCCGCTTCGAACTAAGCCACGACCGCGAAGCCGCTCGCCACGGCAGCGTCAGCGACGACCTCGAAAACCCCGAAATCGAAGCCGCACCCATCGAAGCCGCAGCCCCCGAACGCACCAAGCTCAGCCGCAAACAACGCAAATCACTCGCCAAAAAAGGCCTGGATTCCGGTCTCGTGCACAGCAGCCAACTCGACGAACGATTGCGCCACGGCGACGCGGAGGCAACCCCCCGCGACCGCGCCCTGAAAATGGTCTTCGACGCCGTCACCATCACGAGCCTCCTGCTCCTCGTAGCAGTCATCGCGGGCGCCGCCGGCTTCATCGGATTCCTCGCCTCCGTCCCTGCCCAAGTCTACACGCTCGCCCTCGTCGCCACCCTGCTTGCAGGCAACGGATTCCTGTTCAACCAAATCCGCTGGCGCGCCCTACGCGGCCACCAAGGCATCCATGTCCTTGAAAAATGGAAGGCCGACCTGCAACTGACCGTCGCGAGCATCATCGCCCTGTTCACGGTCATTTTCATCGCATTCATCGAAATCGCGGCCCTCCTGGCGTTCCTCGGAGTCATCAATGTAGGCACCGCCGGCAACGCCCTAGCACGCAACTTCGCGCTCTTCCAAATCATCATCCTCCTCGTCTACGCCCTGACGCTGGTGGTGCGCGAAAACAACGTCACGAGCTACCAACCACACCGCAACACCGTCATCGCCAGCTGGGTGCTCACGGGTGTCGCCGGCGTCGCCGTGCTGTTTGGTGTCCTCCTGACCACAGGCGGCCCCCAAAGCGCCGGCATCCTTGCCAACATCACCCGCGGCCAAGGCATCTACATCGTCACCCTCGGCGTCGGCCTCGAATTCATTGCCGTCCGCATCCGCTTGCGCCTACCCTCCGTCGTCAGCCTCTTCAAAGCAGCCGTAGACGTCAGCATGCGCGCCAACGAGGAAATGCGCGTACAACTGCAAAAACGCGCCCAACGCACCTACCTCGCATCCTTTGCCTTCGTCGCCCTCAGCATGGCATTCGCGGGCGCCATCGCCACCGGCAACCTAGGCCTCGGTGGCGGCAGCGCAACCCTCGCCCTCGTCATATTCTACGTCGGCACCGCCATCATCTTGATGGGACTCATCACGGTACGCATCTTCCAAGGACGCAACCTTGAACGCCGCACAATCAAGGACGAAGGCGACCTCGAGTCCCTCATTGGCCAAAAACGCAAAGCGCCCGCCGAAGTGTTCCGCATCGCCGTCTTCGGCATCACCGCATTCATGGCCGCCATGTTCGTACTCCTGGCCGTCATGGTCGGCACCGAACGACTGCCCATCTTCGAGAAAAAATACGCCACGGACCTCTTCATCGTCGCCATCATGTTCGGCGCCGGCCCGTACGGCTTCTACTTCAACTCCGAACGCAAACGGATGGGCGCCATCGACGAGAAATTCCCCGACTTCCTGCGCGACATCGCCGAATCCGCCCGCGCCGGCATGACCCTCCCCCGCGCCCTCGTCACCGCCGCCAGCGGCAACTACGGAGCCCTCACCAAGGACATCCGACAAATGGCCGCGCAGGTAGAATGGGGCGTAGAATTTGCAGAGGCACTGGAACGCTTTGCCGAACGAGCCAACACCCCCCTCATCGACCGAACCGTGTCGCTCGTGGTGGAGGCGCAACGCGCCGGAGGCAACGTCGTGGACATTCTGACCGCGGCCTCGGACGACGCACGCGAAATCAAACAGATCGTCAGCGAACGAGACGAACAAATGCAGATGTACAGCGTCGTCGTCTACATCGCCTTCTTCGTGTTCATCGCCGTGGTGCTCATCCTGTCCGCCCAATTCATCCCGGCCTTCAAGGAGGCCGTGGGCGCCGCCAGCGGCGAACAAGTGGGCGGCCTCAACTTCAAAGATTTTGATCCTGAAGACTTCAACACCCTGTTCTTCCACGCCGCCATTGTCCAAGCCATCGGCGGCGGACTCGTCGGCGGTGTCCTCACCAAAGGCCACCCGGTCGCTGGCTTCAGCAACATCGTCATCATGCTGATCGCGTCGTGGCTAAGCTTCCGCGTCCTCATCGGAGTGATGTGATGCAACCCGCCCGCCTCGGCCCCAGCACCCGAGTCCTTCGCCGCGTTCCCCTGCTTCGACACGCATGCCCAGGCTCCGCTCGCACCCGCAGCCTCCACGCGGACGAAAACGCCACCATGGCCGTCTTCGAAGCCATCATCGCGGGCATGATGATTCTGACCGCCATCCTGTTTCTGACCGCCATCGGACGGCCCACCCCCGCCTCCGGCCAGGGCGGCATCGATCTTGGCCAAAACGCCGCCGACACGCTCTCCATTCTACGCGACCGCGACGCCGACCTCCCCGGCACCTACCCCGACCGACTCACCGAAATCGTAGAACTGGCCATGGCCGGCAATACCGCCGACGCCGAAGATTTCCTCGATGAAATCGTTCCCCTCGGCACCCGCTACCTCGTACGCCTTGACAACGGAATTTCGCCACTGATTCTGTTTCCACACGGCAGCGGACCCGACCTAACCCCCCGCGCCGCCCGCGCCGCCAGCGTCCTCGTCATCCCCAACTGGGTCGACAACGGCCTGCCATCCACCGTCCTCGACGCCGCCGCACTCGCCCCGGCCCAAGTGATTCCGAGCGGTCACGCCGCCGAGATCGTCTCCGACGCAGGCACCGCCCACTTATTTGGCCCAAACGGCGTCGAAACAAAGCCCGACGGCACCTCGTGGCTTGCGCACTGGCAAAACGCCGAGAACACCGGCACCGTCCCGGCCGATGTGCCCTACGGCGTGTGGAAAGCGTGCCCCGAACCCTGCGATACGTCGACAAAGTTCAAAATCACGCCGCCCGACGGAACAGACGCCGCCTACCCCATGTACGGAGTCCAATTGGTGGTGTGGCTTGCGGCGTAATTCTGCCCGTAGCACATGGGGCCATGACAGTGGCCAAATGCTCCTGTTGACCAGCGTCGTCCTCCTCATCGGCTTCATCGCCCTCGGCAGCATGGTCATCCGTGTTACCCAACTTCCCGAGGAAACCACCCAAGAGAGCCGGGACCCCATCGAATTGGAGGCCGACGCCGTAGCCGCAGGTGTCAGCGACCTTTTGGTGCAAATGAACACACACGTCCCGATTGACCCGCTGCTTGGCGCCGCCGACTACAGTGTCGCCGTCCAGGAAAGCCTGGATACCTTGGCCAACCTCGAAAAGGGGCGAGGATTCCGCTTCGAATGGATTCCCAACGGCCTCGGCAACGCCGTTACTTGCACCAGCTCCACACCAGGAGTCGTCACGGTCGAGGTGACGGTGGCACTCCAGGACATGAACACACGCATCCAAGTCACCTTGAGCGAGACGTTCGGGCATGCCATTGATAATCCGCTCGTCTGCACACCCTAGAAAAAGTGCAGAAAAGCCGCAAGCAGCCCGCCAGAACCGCACCGACAGGGGCGAAAAACTGGAAGAAGGCTTGTCCGCACCATTCGTATCCACAATCACTAAGCACCCCAGGTAGTTCAGGAATCAACACAGAAGTGTTCAAGAACTGGAGCCTGATGCTATACCGGGTGTGCCTATGGTGAAAATACTACGAGTAATGATATGGTCAATGCTGCTACTGCCCCTCGGAGCCTCCGCTGGCCCTTCGGCACCAGGCATCCACATTGGCCCATCCGATGCCACGATGACCTTCGTGGAGCGCACCATGGGCGACGCCATGCAATTGATCGAAGACGCCAAGAACAACGGAACCGACCGCGTACTCTTCGTCTACGACACAGCATGGAACAGCACCACGCAAATCTCTGATTTCTACGACGACGCCAAAGGACTGGTGTTCCACGACGAGAACAGCACCGTCACCGGCCCGCTGGACGAAATCATCGAAAAATTGCCCCGGAGGCCCAATTGTACGTCACCATTCATGACCACCATCGACCCCGGCGACACACCCCCCATCTGGGCAGAATACAACTCCCCTTGCTACGAAGCATTCTGGGATGGAGTCGGATTTGACCCCATCATGATCGTCTGGATTGTCATCATCGACATCATCCACAGCTAAGTGAAATAATTAGGACGGATTATATGAAATCGCACTGGATTCTCCTCTTACTCCTGCTCGTACCCTTGCTGGGCACCGCCAGCGCCAACACGGATGACCCCCTCATCGTCACGCACGTCATGGTCCGCAACGGCACCACCACAGGCACCCTCGGCATGGTCTCCGTCCTGCGCATCGATGGCACATCCGTGCCCCCCGCATTCCACCTGAGCGCCGACGCCGCCAACGTCCTCGTGGATCACGCCGATTTGGCCATCCAAGCCATCGACAGCACCAACCTCCCCGACACCACCCAAACGCACTACGAGCAATACGAATTGCACGGCTTGCGCAATGGCGCCGCCGCCGCCCTCTTTGTCCACCCCACACCAGGCTCGGACGCCACCGTGCGCTTCTCCACGTCCTGCTTTGACGTGCAACCCTCCGATCTAGCATCCGAGTACCGCCCGCGCCGCGTCGACCACTCCACCCCCGGACACAAGACCGAACTTGCCAGCGCCGCCAAAGTAACCCCTTGCGGCCAGCTCAACCTCGTCACCATCGAAGGCGACTTCTTGCTAGGCCTCTGGGACTGGGACGCACAATGGCAAAGCACCAGCGGGCAAGGCAAGCTATCCACCGGCTACACAACCCAAGACTCCGCCATCGGAGAAGCGGACGAAGCGTTCATCCACGTCCAGGACGGCAGACTGGTCCTGCCCATCGCCGACAACAACATCCGACTCTTCCTATCCAACGCCACCGTCACCGCCCCCGAAATCCTCCTCGGCGACATCGAAGGCCAAGTCCGACCAACCCAGGAAATGACCTTCGACGGCAACGACCTCATCCTCCGCGGCAACATCAAAATCGCCCTGGAACCCGAAGGCGTCAACCAACCCATGCAGGCTACCGTTCTAAGAACGACCCCCCTCGCCCCTGCCGCCGCCTCTGCGACCGCCATCCCCGGCAGCCCCATGCTCTTGCTGGCCACGGGCGCCCTCCTCATCGCCACCATCGTGACCCTGCACCGCATCCACCGCCGACCCGAGCGCAGCCTCGCCATCCTCTGGAGCGAACACGAACTCGACCTCCGACTCGCGCCCCGAACCCGCCGCGAACGCCGCGCCCTCGGCATGCAACTCTTGGGCGCCCACCACGCCCTTGAAGGCCACAAGCTCCGCAGCCAACGCCTACAGGGAAAGGCCACAGAACTCTACAATGACCCCATGGAAGCACTCATGGGCCTCGGCGAAGCGCTCCTCGCCGTCGGCGCATACGACCACGCCCTCGACGCATTCTTTGTCATCCAAGAATCCAAATCCAGCGCAACACAACAGGTTCGAGCCCAAGTAGGAGCCGCTGTGGCGCACCTGCGCCGAGGAGGCGACTTGGACCAACATGTCTGCGCCGAATACCTGCGCGACGCCCAATCACGCGACCCCGGCACCGTCCGACGCCTACTGGCACGCGCCGGCGACCTCGGCACCGAACTTGGCCGCATCGACGCCCAAGGACCCGACGCCAGCACCGCCATGTTCGGCTGATCAACCGACGCGCATTCTCTGCCACAACAAGGGTCTTTTATCACTGGGACTTAAACGTCGCATGGACCGAGAGGCTGTCACCGCCCCCATTGCAATGAGCGTGGCATTCTCCATCTTCCTCGTTGCCTTTGGCGCCGTCGCCCTCAAATCAAGCAGTGTGGGTGATGGAAGCGCCGGCAACGAAGCCGATGCTGCTTACCTCAGCGCCAAAGCCGGCAACCTGCTCGACGTCATGCTGCAAAGCCCCGGCTACAGCACGGGAGGACTCGACTGGATCAGCCCAGAAGGACAATCCGGCCGCGAAGACACCATCACGCGACTCGGACTGCGCAACGCCGCGGGCTCCGGCCTCTCCTTCGAGAAATTCGAAAACCTACGCCTCGCACCCTACTCCGACGACGGCACCGGCGACGGCTTCGTCAACTACGAAGACGCGCGCGCGGCGCTCGGTCTCGAATCCGAAGGACTCGGATTCCACATCCGCGCCAAACCCAGCCTCAAATCGGTCCAACAGATTCTAGAATCCGGCGAACGCGACCCGAACCTCAAAGTCACCTACTTGGGCGACTCCACCGGCGACGGCGACGACCCTTCCCTAACCCCGCCATCGGTTTCGGCACCCACCTGCACCCTCGACGGGAGCGGCAAGACCTACACGCTCGCAGCCACGGTGGAAAACACAGGGACGCAGCCCACACAATTTAGCGCCTTCATCACCATTGATCCCCCCTCCGGCAGCAAACGCACAGAATGGGCCCATGGCCCCATCGTTGCTGCCTCCGGCACCACCGTGCTCCAAACCACCGTCCCCGTCGACAAGGACTACTGCAAGGCCAGCGCAAAAATCACCTTCGACGTCTGGGACCCGAGCCAACGCTGGGCCACCGCCACGACCACCATCGCAATCGATGTCGGCGGCACGGAGCACACCCGCGACCTGATTATTGACGCCAGCAAGAGCCAGTACACAGAAGGAGCAACCGTTGTGCTTGCCTACGACGGAACGGGACTCGGCAACAACGACGCCCTCGCGTTCACGCTGCTCAACGAAACCCTCGCCGTCGTAACTGGACCGCACGGATTCACCGCAGGCAACAACAACCTCCGCTCCATTCAAGTGGGCGACGTGACCGCCGGTACCCGTGCATTCAACACCGGCGGCCCGCTTCCAGCAGGCTCCTACACGGCAACACTCACAGACGGCACCGTGACCGTGACCGAACAGGTGCACATCTTTGCCTCCGGCTCCGAGCCCGGCAATTTCGCAGCCAGTGGCGCATCAGGCACCTCTGGACTAACGGCGGGCGCCATCACAGAAATCACATTCCTCCACGACCTCGTCGAACGATTCTGCCCCTTCGAGTACGATGACTCCGCAACCAAACTCGTACCCGACCGCACCGGCGACCCAAGCCCCACGCACACCGAACGCTGCAGCTTCTCACCACGTTTCCAGGACGGCGACGTGATTCCAGACCAGAAAGATGTCATGAACGACGAACTTCCCCTGCGCCTGCTGGATGCCAACGGCGACCCCACCTTCACCTATGTGACCATGCTCGTGGTGGGCAGCAACGTCGACCACCAAGTCATGACCTCCGCATCCGCCAAACACGCCGTGCGCGACTGGGTGCTCGGCGGCGGCACGCTCGTGGTGTTCGGCTCCAGCGAGCAAACCGTGCAATGGCTGCAACCCATCTTCCACGCCGGCATCCAAAGCAGCAGCGGCGGCGTCGCCACCCCCGATGCCGACCACCCGCTCCTCGTCGTCAGTGATACGCTGGACTACGACGGCTACAGCAGCCATGGCAAAGTCTGGGACCTCAAAGAAAGCGGCGGCAGCTCAAGTGCAGACAAATTCACAGATGTTGTCGAAGACGGAGCCGGCGACGCCATCTTGACCATCAGCGACCCGGGCGCCTACGGAAAAGGCACCGTGATTCTCTCGACGTGGATGCCCTACGACCTCTTCGGCGATGGCAGCGACCCAGGCCTGGAAGGAGCCAAGCTCACCAACAACATCTTGATGCAAGGCTACCGTGGCCTGTTTTTGGACTACGGCCCCTCGCTTCCCTCGGGACAACTGGTGGTCCCCGCATCGGGCAAGGCACAAATCTTCCACCCGGAACTCAACCGACTCGTCAGCTTGGACATTACCCTGTTCGTGTTCAAGCAGTCCTGAGCCCGGCGCCATCCATTCCAACACCACGAGCCCGCCGCCAAGCTTGAGACAGCGCCCGATTGCACTCGAATCCAGAACCCCCGCAGGCGGCTCACCGACCCTTCCGGATGTTTCACAGTATCATTATATACAAGAAAATTTTTGGGAAATCCTATTTAAATTCATTGGCACGGCGGTATAAGCTCCACCGCCGCAGCACACCCCATAGACCATGCAACGACGCGGCCATGAATCCGAAGCAGTGACACAAGTCGTCTCCTTCATCGTAGCCAGCGCATTCTTCCTCGCCGTCTTTGGCGCCCTCCTCATGGCCACCACCGATGCATCCAGTGCAGACGGCAACCAAATCCAAGACACCCACAACCGCCTCGAAGCCGAACGCATCGCAGACCTCCTCGCCGGCAGCCCCGGCACCGGCTGGGTCGCCGGCCCCGAAGCCGTCACCCGACTCGGACTCCAATCCGCAGACGGCAGCCAACTCGACAGCTACCGCCTCGACGCCCTGCGCGGCGCCGTGTACGACCACGACCCCACCAACAACAAAGTCGACTACCTCGACGCCCTCGCCAGCATGGGACTACCCACCGACGGCAGCGTCGGCTTCCACCTGCGCATGACCCCCGTCGGCCTGCAAAAACAACTCCAAGCCGCCGACCTCAGCAACATCCGCACCGCCTACATCGGCGACTGGCCCGGCGTCAACCTCGACCTCACCGTAGCCCTTGGCAGCGACGACGCCATGGTCGCCGACGCCCGCGCCCAAATCGACACCCAAATCGACTTCCTGACCTCCCAAGAACGCGCCGTCATCGACGCCATCGGTTTGGGATTTGACGACCTCGTGGACCTCAACAGCGCCCAACTAGACGTGGACCTCGGCCTTGGTGTCACCGTCCCACTCGGCACCGTCCTCTCCAGCACCGGCCTCCTCGACGGCGACGTCTACGTCGACCAAAAACAATACCTCGACATCGTCCTCGGCAACGACCTACCCAACTACGACCTCCTCATCATCGGCAGCACCGTTGACCAATCCAGCCTCACCAGCGCCGCCGTCAAACAACCCATCGCCGACTGGGTAATGAACGGAGGCACCCTGATGGTCATGGGAAGCTCCACGCAGAACTTCCAATGGCTCGAACCCCTCTTCAGCGTCGGCACCACCACCGTCAACGCCGCCCCCGCAGCCCCCGACGTAAGCCACCCCATGCTCCACGAACCCCACGAACTCGACTGGCCCAGCTACGACAACTTCGACCTCGCCTGGGACCTCAAAGATGCAGGAGCAATAGCCAGCTTCGACAAATTCCAACACATCATCACCTCCGACGGCGAAGACATCCTCGCCGTCAGCAACGAAGGCGCCTTCGGAGACGGCCGCATCTTCCTCACCAGCTACCGCCCCGAAGACATCGCCGGACAACTCGACGTAATCGAAGCAGGCAACTTCGTCAACAACCTCGTCCTATACAGCGACCGCGCCCACCTCTACCTCGACTACGGCCCCACGCCCCCTGACAACGCCGCCGTCAGCGCCGCCGTACGCACCAGCCAAATCCACGACGCCGACATCGGCATGGTCAACGTCCGCCTCACCATCCTCTACTGGGGCATCTAACCCCCGGAGCCGCTCCTCCCCTCCCCCACCCAACCAAGTAGCAAAACCGGCCCCGGCTCCCCATATAGCCTCTTTGAGGGAGCACCTTAAGCCGCCGAGCCACATCAAATGGGGTCCATGCGCCGCGCACGGATGGACCACGAGGCAGTCAGCCAAACATTCGGATCATTGGTCGCCCTCACCGTCTTTCTTGGATTTTTTGGCGCCCTCATCATCGCCACCAGCGAACCAAGCACCAGCAACGTCAAAGACACCCAGAACCGCCTCGAAGCCGAACGCATCGCCGACCTGCTCGCTGGCAGCCCCGGCGTCGGCTGGGACACAGGTGCCGACAACCTAGCCCGCCTCGGCCTCGTCGACCCCGCCACCCACCAAATCAACTTAGCACACCTAGAAGCCCTCCGAGGAGCCAGCTACCAAGCCAACGCAAACAACGGAAAAGTGGACTACGAAGAAGCCCTTGCAAGCCTCGGACTGCCCACCGACGGCAGCCTCGGATTCCACCTACGCATGACACCCGTCGGCTTGCAACAACGACTCCAAACCGCCAGCCTTGCCCACATCGACACCGCCCTCATCGCCGATTGGGAAAACACACCGCGAACCTTCACCGTCACCCAATCCACGGATCAAACCATGGTCAACGACGCCCGCGCCCAAGTGGACGCTACCATCAGCTCCCTGACCCAACACGAACGCGACACCATCGCCAGCCTCGGCGTAGGCTACGACGACAATGTCAACCTATGGGGATTCACCATCACCGCAGTCCACCCCATCACCGGCGCCAGCACGCCCCTCGCCGACGCAATGTCCGATCCAAGCCTCCTCGACGGCGACTTGTACATCGACGACAAACAATACCTTGCATTCCAACAAGCCTCCAGCAAAGGACTCCTCGAAGACCAACTGCCCGCCTACGAAGTGCTCATCATCGGCAGCACCGCCGCCCAATCCAGCCTCACCAGCAACAACGTCAAACAACCCATCGCAGACTGGGTCATCGCTGGAGGAACCCTCATGATCCTCGGAAGCAGCAGCCAAAACTACCAATGGCTCCAACCACTCTTCAGCGTCGGCACCACCACCGTCAACGCCGCCCCCGCAGCCCCCGACGTAAGCCACCCCATGCTGCACGAACCCTACGAACTTGACTGGCCCAACTACGAACACTTCGGCATTGGCTGGGATCTCAAACAAAATGGCGCCCACGCAAGCTACGAGCAATTTCAACACGTCATCACCTCCGGCAACAAAGACCTACTGGCCGTCAGCAACGAAGGCGCCTTCGGAGCCGGCCGCGTGTTCCTGACCGCCTACCGACCTGAAGACATCTTCATCGACCAAGGCGCTCCAGAAGCCCACAACTTTCTCAACAACCTCGTCATCTTCGGTGATCGATCCTACCTCTACCTCGACTACGGCCCCACCCCACCCGACAACGCCATCGTGAGCGCAGCCGTACGCACCACCCAAATCCTCGACCCCAACCTAGGCATGATCAACATCCGCCTCACCATCCTCTACTGGGGCACCTAGAGCAATCGTCACCAAAACCGCAACACGTCACGAAACTGCAACGCCAAATACGCCGCAAACGCCGCCAAAAACAACAACAGCACAATCCGCACAAACCACACCGGCTCCTCCGGCCCCGCCGACCCCGCTGCATTCGCCGGCTCCGCTGCACGTTCGGCCACGACCCGCCCAACGAACCATTCCTATAAACCGCATCACCCTCCCCGTTCCTCGTGACCAGCGACCGCCTCAAGGCCCTCGCGCAAGAGATCGTCAACGAGGACGAATTCGACGCCCTCCTGACCCAGGCCGCCACCGCCGAACACGACCGCGACCGCCCCCGCGCCTACATCGGCTTCGAACCCAGCGGTACTGCCCACATCGGCTGGATGGTCTGCACAGACACCATCAAAACACTCGTAGACGCCGGCTTCGACGTCACCATCCTACTTGCCGACTGGCACGCCCAAATCAACGACAAACTCGGAGGCGACCTACACGCCATTCGCCGCTGCGCCGAATACATGACCGACGCCTTCGAAGCCCTCGGCGTGGAGAAAACCAAGGTCACCTACCGCTTCGCCGCCGAATTTGCCCAAGACCCCGCCTACTGGGCAACCGTCATCCAAGTCGCCAAACACACCACCCTCAAACGCATGCGCCGCGCCATGACCATCATGGGCCGCGCCGAAGACGAAGGCGACGGCGACATGAGCAAATTCCTCTACCCCGCCATGCAAGTCGCCGACATCTTCCACATGGACATCGACCTAGCATACGGCGGCATGGACCAACGCCACGCCCACATGCTCGCCCGCGACGTGGCCAAGAAACTCGGCACCAAAGCCCCCGTAGCATTCCACACCCCGCTTGTGCCCAACCTCAAGGGAGGTGCTGGGCGCATGGACCCCGCCGAAGCCAAAATGAGCAAAAGCGACCCCACAAGCGGCATCTTCCTGCACGACGAAGCAGCACTCGTAACCAAGAAAATCCAGAAAGCCCACTGCCCCGCCAGCGAAAAAGAGGACAATCCCATCTTGGACCTCCTACGCCTCGTCATCTTCCCCCGCCTCCCCGACGGACTGCACATCGACCGCCCCGAGAAATTCGGCGGCCCCCTGCACTACCCCACCTTTGATGCGGTCGAAACAGCGTTCGTTGGAGGCGAATTGCACCCCATGGACCTCAAGAACGGCGTCGGTGCTTCGCTGAATGCTATCTTGGAACCCGTGCGGGCCTACTTCGAGCACCACCCCGACAACTTGGCGTTCGTGGAGAGTTTGAAGAGGACCCGGTAGGCAAGATTTCGTAATTTCGAAATCATGAAATTTCGCAATTGGTAATTCAGCTCTGCGACCCACGCACCGTCTGAACCACCTTCGACTGCACTTTCGTCACTTGCCACTGCCGGGCTAGGTCGCGCACTTGCACCTCTGCCGCTGCCGCGTCCCACGTTAGGCCGTGCTCCACGGAGACCAAGACCAGGCCCTCCGCTGGCGCCTTGCTGAAGGACTTGTGTTTGTGCTGGGTCGCTAAGCCGCTCCTGATGTCGGCCACCGCCGCGTCGCCACGACCCACCACAAGCGCGGCACTGACCATGCGGCGCACTTGATTCCAGAGGAAACTCTTGCCTTGGACCGTAAACAGCCAGTCGGCACCATCCTGTTGCACCTCGCAACGCAATATTTCCCGCACGGGGTCGCGGTCCTCATCCAGTCGCGCAAAAGCCCCCATGTGGTGCTTGCCAAGAAACGCCGCGCACGCATCCTGCATCCGTTTCAGGTCCTCGCCCTGGCCCGGCGCATGGTAGTGGTAGGTGCGACTGGCTGCAAAACGCGGATTCCACTGTTCATCCACTTCGCACGCGGCGGTGAGCCAGAGGCCGTCGGGCAAATGCGCGCAAACGGCAGGCACGAGGCCGTTCAAGTGCTGGCGATCGAGTTGAGCGCCGAGCACATTCTCCAAGGCACTGACTCCCTTGTCCGTGCGGCTGCCACTGCGCAGAGAATCCTTTACGTATCCCTCCTTGCGAAGCCCCCGAATCAGCAGCGATTCCACAGTGTCCGGAATGGACGGATCGCGCTGATACGCGCCGAATCGACCGTCGTACGCAATGCGCAAGGCCACATGCACGATGCGGCCACCCACGCCCAGATTTATAGGCCGTGGCGACGCCCGAAAACGGCCCCACCCAGTCGCATCGTGTCCCGATTGCCTAAATGGACCCGCGCCCATTCCACACCGTGTCCCGCGTCGTCGTTACCTGGACCCCGCAAGCCGGGGAACGCGAGGTCGTCGAAGAAAATCTTGGCGACGACGCAGAATGGGCCACGGACGGCGCGGACGCATGCAAAGCAGAGGGACTCCTGATGTTCTGGCCGCGCCAGGAACTTCGCGCGCTGGGCCTCGAATGGAACGAACTCGCTGCGGGATGGGTAAAACTTGCAACCGCCGGCGCCAACCACGTCGGCTGGCACCCCGGCCCACCCATGCCTGTCCTCACCACCCCCGGCGCCACGGCCCCAGCCATCGCCGAATACATCCTCGCCAACATTCTCTCCTGGACACGAGGACTCACCGCACACACGCGAAGCATCCGTGGCGGCCACTTTGAACAAGGAGCGCCCATACGCGGACTCTCCGAATTGCGCATCGGCCTCGTGGGCTACGGCGGCATCGGGCAAGAAACCGCCCGCATCTTGCACTTGCTTGGAGCAACCGTGGAAGCAGTCAGCCGCAGCGGCAAAACCACCTCCGAAGCAAGAAAGAACATCAGCCACCTTGCCACCATCCAGGAACTCCCCGCCATGGCCGGCCGCGTGGATGTGCTCGTGCTGTGCCTGCCGCTGCACAAAGACACCGTCGGCCTCGTAGATGCTGCCCTACTCGAAGCATTCGCAGACGGACTCCTTGTCAATGTGTCCCGAGGCCCCGTAGTCGACGAAGACGCCCTCTACACTTGGCTCCACACAGACAAAACCCGCCGCGCCGCCGCACTCGACGTATGGTGGCGCTACCCCCGCGGCATCGGCTGGCCCTTCCGACGCCCCTTCGACCAATTGCCCAACATCACCATGACCCCCCACAACAGCCCCAACATCGCAGGCTTCCGACTCGGCATGCTCGAGGCAGCATGCAAAGATATCCGCGCGCTGCTTGACGGCGGAGACCTTGCACATGTGGCAGACCCCGAGGCACACCGGTTGGAGATTGAAGGGGATGGGCGCTGAAGGCCGTGAAATCCTACAACCCCACCATCTTCATCGACATCTCTGCCACTCGACAGGCGTAGCCCCATCCATTCGACCTTCAAAAAGATCGACCATTTTGGGCGGCCCTCGCCCCGCTCGACCACCCGGGCAACGTCAACCTGCCATCTTCATCGCCATCTCTGCCACTCGACAGGCGTAGCCCCATCCATTCGACCTTCAAAAAGATCGACCATTTTGGGCGGCCCTCGCTCCGCTCGACCACCCGGGCAACGTCAACCTGCCATCTTCATCGCCATTTCTGCGACCCGACACGCATACCCCCATTCATTGTCGTACCATGCGAGTACCTTGACCATGTCGTCATTGAGCTGGAGTGCCGGCAGGTCCACCACCGCGGACCTTGGATCATGCGTGAAGTCTACGGACACCAGCGGCGCCTCCTCGATACCCAGAATGCCCTCCATTGGCCCAAACGCGGCGGCCCGGAACGCTTCCTCTAGATCCTCCTTGCTTGGCGATCGTTTCAGATGGGCCGTGAGGTCAATGACGCTCACATCCGCCGTCGGTACGCGCAGAGATTGGCCCGTGATGCGGCCGTCCAAGTGGGGCAATATCTTGCCGATGGCTGCTGCGGCGCCGGTCTTTGTTGGAATCATGCTCAATAGGCTTCCACGGGCCCGGCGCAGGTCCTTGTGCGGTGCATCTGC
Source organism: Thermoplasmatota archaeon (assembly GCA_041601615.1). Taxonomy (GTDB): domain Archaea; phylum Thermoplasmatota; class E2; order JACPAO01; family JAHFTW01; genus JANQNI01. The sequence goes on from JBFIHX010000001.1 coordinate 236,282, forward strand.
GACGTGCTGGTCGTTGGTTACCGCGTGCACCGTGGTCATCATGCCGCGATGGACTCCAAACGCATCGTCGAGGACCTTCAGAACGGGTGCTAGGCAATTTGTGGTGCAACTGGCGTTGCTGACCAAGTAGTGTTTGCTCGGGTCGTACTGGTCATCGTTGACGCCCCGCACCACCATGAGGTCTGTGTCTCCTGGCGCGGTGAGCAAAACTCGGTCCGCCCCTGCGTCTAGGTGCTTTTGCAGTGCTGGCCGCGTGGTGTGCCTGCCGCTTGCCTCGATCACCACTTGGGCGCCGAGATCTTGCCAGGGCAACTGGGCGGGATCAGGAATTTGCAGCACGCGTAGTCGGTCGCCGCCAATGACAAGCCCGTCGTCCGTTACTTCCACGGAGTCTGGGTAGCGGCCGTGCACGGAGTCATAGCGAGTCAAATGCGCTAGAACTTCCTTGTCGGTCAGGTCGTTGACCGCCACGAAATCCACTGGACCCATTTGCTGCAACGCTCTCGTAACGAGTCGCCCGATGCGCCCAAAGCCGTTGATGCCGATGCGGGGCCCCTCGCCATTCATGCACTAGATTCGCCTTCCCGCGATGAAAAGCCTTGGGTCCGCGATGCTCCACTTGGGCACGCAGCACATTGCAACTTGGGGCGAGCGGGCGTCCAACTGGGCCGTGAAGGGCCAAGCTCGGAGCTTCTGTTCGATTGCTAGTGCGCGGCTTGCTCTTCCAGCCACCGCTCGGCATCGATGGCCGCCTTGCAGCCACTACCTGCCGCGGTGATTGCTTGGCGGTAGCGGTGGTCGAACACGTCGCCAGCCACGAAGACGCCGGGAATGCTGGTGCGGGTCTGGTTGGTGCCCTCGGGAACCAAGTAGCCGGCTTCGTCCATGTGCAATTGGCCCTTGAACAGCTTCGTGTTGGGGTTGTGGCCGATGGCGACAAAGAAACCGTCCGCCGCCTGCTTGGTTTTCTCTTCCGTTTCGAGATTCACAATGGAGACACCCTCGACCTTGTCCTCTCCAAGCACTTCGTCGATGGCGCTGTTCCAGACGATGTCGATTTTTGGGTGTTCCATGGCGCGCTTGGCCATGATTTTGCTGGCACGGAACTCGTCCCGGCGGTGCACGATGGTGACCTTGGAAGCGTACTTGGTGAGGAACGTGGCTTCCTCCATGGCCGTGTCGCCTCCGCCCACGACGATGACTTCCTTGTCTTTGAAGAAGAAGCCGTCGCAGGTGGCGCAGGCGCTCACACCGCGGCCCATGAGGCGTTTTTCCGAATCGAGTCCGAGCCACTTGGCGCTGCTGCCGGTGGCGACGATGACGGTCTTGCTGAGGTACACCTTGCCGCCGGCCTTGACTTGGAACGGTTTGACGCTAAAATCCACTTCCGTGGCGTCCTCTTCGACGAACGTGGCACCGAAGCGCTCCGCTTGGCGTCGCAGGTCCGCCATCATGTCTGGGCCCGTGATTCCGTCGGGGTATCCGGGGAAGTTTTCCACGTCGCTCGTCAACATCAACTGGCCGCCCGCCTCGAAGCCGGCAATCACCTTGGTCGATAGGTAGGCCCGGCTTGCATACAGGGCTGCAGTGCAGCCTGCGGGACCGCTGCCAATCACCAGGACGTCGAACACCTCGTCGCTCACGACGCGTGCCAGTCCAGCATCGCCTTTGGCGGTTTGGGTCAGTGCCGGCCCATTCCGGAACCGAATCGCTCAGCGAGACTTGCCGCCAAACGCCTGCACAGCCGATTGCGCCTGGACGAGGCCGTATCCGGCGGCGCGGTCGTGGGGCGTGTCTTGGCCGTTCAATTCGAGCGCCGTGTCCATCAAGACGCGCTTGACTTGGTTCACTTCTGCGGCGTTGCGCAAGCGGGGTTTGTCCTCCAGCATCAGCGCAATGACTGCGGCCACGAAAGGAGTCGCCTGGCTGGTGCCGCTGGCGCGCACATATTGATCACCGCTCCAAGCGCTAAGAATGAATGTCCCAGGCGCCACGACCTCCGGCTTCTGATCCGGCGCGCATCGGCTCTGGTCCAGGATCGGGGCTGCATTGCAGCGGTTTTTGTCCGCGTCGCCTCGGTTGCTAAAGCTTGCCACGCGGCCATCGTCGTTCATGGCGCCCACGGCGATGACTTCAGGAATGCTGGCGGGAAACGCCACGTCGTCCGTGTCGGGGCCATCGTTGCCGGCAGCCGCAACCACCACGACGCCGCGGCTGACCGCGCCTGCCACTGCTTCTTCCATGGCTTGCACGGCGGGGTCTTGACTTCCAAAGAACTCCTCCAGAAGCCCCTTTTGCAGGAGGCCTCCCAAGGAGAGACTGATGATTTGGGCGTTGTGCTGGTTCACGGCCCAGTCCACGGCATCGGCGATCGCGTTGCCGTCGCAGGTTTCGCCCTTGGCATCGCAGACGCGAGCCACAACGAGGCGCACATTGGGCGCGGCTCCGTAGAGATCGACGCCGCCGTTGACGAGCTTATCACCGAAGCTGCTGCCCTTGGCGCTGATGATGCCGGAAACATGGCTGCCATGCCCGTCCGGATCAAACGCCTCTGAAACCCCTTGCGCGGTGCCCAGGAAGTCTCGGAATGCAATGATTTCTCCGTTGGTCTCGTCGCCGTCCACAAGGTGATCGAGGCTCGGGTGCCGGGTGTCGATTCCGGTGTCCAGAATCGCAATGATGACGCCGGCTCCCGTGAGGCCGTCGGCGCGGACGGAGTCAATCTGGGTGACTTCAAAGGCCCACTCGGTGCGCTTCTCGCCGCCGACGCAACCGGAGATGGCCACCGTCAGAAGGGCGAGTGCGAGCACGGGGGCAAGCAGCTTCATCGGAACCTCCGATGGTCTTGTTGCTGAAACCTGTTGCGTCACAGGCCCATCATCAATGCCACGTCAGCGACCACCGGCATGCGGTAGCGTTCGCCGAGAAGGACCTTGAAGATTCCAATGAGCGCCAGCAGCGCGTAGAGGCCCGTGACAAGGAAGATGCCACCGATCATGATGGTCTCCACGATGCCCACCTTGACAAGGAGCAGTACGATGAAGAACACCAGGAGAAGCACGAGCCAGAGTCCGAACAGAACGCCGCCCTGGCGGGCGTGGAACTGCAGGAAAATGCTGTCCTTCTTGACCTTCAAAGGAATGACGAAGAAGATCGCCAAGTAGCTCAGTACACCAAGTGCGCGTTCGCCGCCACTGATCCGCATGGACAGGCGTTCGATTCGGGCGTGGTTCTTAGGGTTATTGAAGAGGAAGCTTGTCCCACGAGCCGGCCAGAATACGCGGAATCGCCTCCCCCACGGGCTCCCGAAGTACGTGTGTGGCGCGAGCATCGTAGGGCGTCGCTTCCTGGTTGATCAGCACCACATCCGCGCCGCTTTCCAGGGCAAGATCCACGAGTCCGGCCGCCGGGTGCACTTGCAGGCTCGTGCCCGCCACCAACAACGTTCCTGCACCCTGCACGAGTGCCGCTGCCCGTTGTAGGCGCGTGACAGGCTCTCCAAACAGCACCACGTCGGGTTTCAGCAGGCCTCGACACTGCAAACAACGTGGCGCCTGCCCCTCGACGCGGCGCGCTAGGACCGCCTCCGTTGGCTCCTTGCGGGGGCATCCAAGGCACGCGACCCAGGCGCCGTTGCCGTGTAATTCAACGAGGCAGGCGGCAGGTGTTCCGGCCTTGGAGTGCAATCCGTCCACGTTCTGCGTCACAATCGCCGATACGATCCCGGCCTGCGCCGCCTGGGCGAGGGCGATGTGCGCCGCGTTTGGCGCGGCATCGAGGTAGTCCATGGCGGCGATGAGTCGGGCGCGGCGGTCCCAAAAACGGGCGGGGTCCTGGTGGAATCGTTGGATGGTGAACTCCATCGCGTCAAATCGCTCCCAAACACCGCCGGGGCTGCGAAAATCAGGAATGCCACTGGCGGTACTGATGCCGGCACCCGTGAGCGCCACCACGGGGCCTCGAAGGTTCACAAAGGGGAGAGGGAGGGTAAGGAAAAAGTCCTAGCGACCTAGGCAGGGGCCGAGTCGAGGGCACCGCAGGCGTCCTGGAGGATCGGCTTGACCTGGCGAGCCCAGGCTTCCCATTCTTCCACGACGGTCTCGATTTCCTTCTTCTCGCCTTCGAGGTCTTCGTAGACGCGGTACAGCTTGGCGAGGCGCTCGCGTTCCTCATCGAGGAGCTTTTCGAGTTCGCCCACGCGGCCGGCGTCGGCTTCTACTTCTCGAAGGTCGCGCACTTCGCGTTCCATGCGCTGGATGTGTTCCTGGGTCTTTTCCAGTTGCACTTCCATGCGGTCCGCGTCCTGTTCGAGCTTGCGGTGGTCGCGCAGGAGGTTCTCGTAGTCCTCCTTGTATTGGCCGAGCCCTTGCAGGCGGGCAATCTCGCGCTTTTGGGATTCGACGAGGCGTTCGCGCTCGAAGAGCTTCTCTTCCATCAAGGGGTAGTCACGCTTGAGGCGGTCCAGTTCGTCCTCTTGGCTCTTGTAGGCGTCCCAGAGTTTGCGCAGGCGTTCTTGCTCGGTTTCCAGTTCGCGCTCGGTGCGCTGAACGCGGCCTTCCGAATCGAGGCTGGCGTTTTCGAGCTCCTCGATGCGAACCTCCAGTTCTTCGATGCTTGCAAGGAGGTTTTCGAGGTATCCGGTGCCAAGCATGCCCCGGATGCGTTCCAAGCTCTCTGCTTCTTGGCGGGCTTGGTCACGAACGAGGGCGATCTCCGACGCCACTTCCGTGAGGTTTTTCTTGATCTCGTCAGCGCCGGCCCGCGAGGTGGACCGGGTCGTGCGCGTCGTGGTGGTGCGGCGTTCGATGGAGCGGGCCATGGGCATTCCTTGCGTAGGAAGCCAGATGACGGCTGTAAATAAGGGCTCGGATTCTTCCAGGAGGGAGCAGGGCCGAGCCCTGGGCAATCAGGTCGGTTCAGCCCACTTCAGGCGAATCGGTCGGCATGGCCGGCAATGCGCCTTCTGCTTGTGCGTCCTTTTGGCCGACGCGCACTTGCGGCAATGGGATGGGCGGAGGCATGCGGACGATCTTCGACAATCCGACTGCTTCGGGAAGGCACGCGGCGAGAATTCCCTGGTGCACTTGTTGGGCAATTTCGGGAGGCAGTGCGCGCTTGGCGTTCCATTCCACCATGGCGTCGTCTGCCTCGGGGCCGGTCCAGGTGAGTGTCCCTTCGGCTTTGATGACTCCGAGGGCACCGTAGCTCGTGGTGAATTGGAATTCCACGGCGAGTTTTTGCTCGTCTTGGACGACGTTGGCCAAGTGGGAATTGTGGTCGATGCGGATTTGCACCTTGCCAGCGGCGTCCTGGTATCGGCGCGCCTCCACGGACTTGAGGGCGACATTCGTGACGGGCACGGGCCGGCCGATGGGGGGTTGGTGGAAAAGGGGTGCGGGAGAGGCACCCGAAACAATAGGGGCCGTGGCGTGGCGCGAGGTGGTGAAGGAGGTGGGAAAGAAGGCGAGAAAGGAAGCTGGGAGGAGGCGGAGGAAGAGGTACCGTCAATTCAGAGCGGTTCGGCCCCGAACAAGTCATGTGAATTGGCGAGCAAACTTTGCCTAGTTGGTGAGGCTGCGAACAAGTTGCGCCATTCGGGTGGGCACAGTCCGGCATACTTGCAGACAGCGGGCATATTCGTCCTTACACGCCGCATTGCACACATCGTACCAGTAGTCGCATAAGTCGGGGATGGAGATCGACATCACACCGTTCGTGGCATTCTTGCACTCAACGTAGGTTTTGTAACAGACCTTCAAGCACTCTTCGTAGGCTTCGAAGCATTGACGCTCGCAGGTCGGGGCGCTTGTCTCTCCAAAGGTCGGGCCGTCGGTTTGCGCCTCGTCGTCGCCAGCTCGGCTGGACGCCGCATGCATGGCGGCCAGGAACTTGGCAAACACTTCGCTTCTCGAGGCTTCTGCGTCGCCGTCGGCCAAGTCCAAAATGTCGTTGACCAAATCTTGGGACAAGACGCCTGCCACGACGGCGAGGTCGAGGGACGCCCGAAGTTCATCCGTGATTTCCACGGGTGTTCCCACGGATTGGGCTTGGGAGGTGGGCATAAGGAGAGCCACGAGAGCTACTGCGATGATGGTGCGATGAATTGTGCTCATGCAGCAAGGAAACGGTTAGGACCCTATTATAACTTCACGATGGAACGCGGATATTTTTGTTCAGTCAAAATTTTTCACTTATCCATAGGGGGGCCTTTATGCACTTATATCCTAAAATGGGAGCATTCGGGAGGCATTCGAGCTCCACATCGGCCAGGGCCCAATCCCCCTCAACCGCCCACTCCGCCGCCCAAGATTCTTGCGGATTTTGATGGCCAATCAACTCCGATTCAGGAGCAGATAGGAAGTGCCCGGCGGGGGCGGCGCGGAAGGTGCGATGCAAGTCCACAAATAGACCACCTGCCTAGAGCGGTTTCCGTTGACCCACACGAAGTACGTCGTGGTCACCGGGGGCGTCCTCTCGGGGCTTGGCAAAGGGATTACCACCAGTTCCATCGGGCGCCTGTTGAAGGCCCGTGGCCTCTCTGTTTCGGCCATCAAGATTGACCCGTATCTGAACGTGGACGCGGGCACCATGAATCCGTTCGAGCACGGCGAGGTGTACGTCCTCGACGACGGCTCGGAAGCGGATTTGGACTTGGGCAACTACGAGCGGTTCCTCGACATCCACATGGACCGTTACAACAACATCACGACGGGGCGCGTGTACCGGCACGTCATCGCCAAGGAGCGCCGCGGCGACTACCTTGGAAAGACAGTCCAAATCATTCCGCACATCACGAACGAAATCCAGGAATGGATCCAGGCCACGGGTGAACGCTCGAAGGCAGACGTGGTGCTCGTGGAAGTGGGCGGAACCGTGGGCGACATCGAATCGGCGCCGTTTTTGGAAGCCATCCGGCAACTGCACCGCACCGTTGGCGACGAGAACATGATTCTCTTGCACACGAGCCTCGTGCCCGTGATGGGTGCCGTGGGTGAGCAGAAGACCAAACCGACGCAGCACACGGTGCGCGACCTGAAGGCGATTGGCTTGCACCCGGATTTCATTGTGTGCCGCTGCTCGAAGCCCCTGGAAGACGATACCCGTGCCAAGATTGCCTCCTTCTGCGACGTGCCCGACCGGAACGTCATCAGTGCGCACGACTGCAGCAGCATCTACGAGGTGCCGTTGGTGCTTGAAGAGCAAGGTGTAGCGGACACCATCGTCGAACAACTACATCTTACAGATCGCGTTCATGCGCCTGTTCTGGACAATTGGCGCGAGTTGGTGCGCCGTCTCGTGCACCCCAAGGAAGAGGTTACGATTGCGTTCGTGGGCAAGTACACGGACCTGGCAGACAGCTATCTCAGCATCACAGAGGCGCTTCGCCACGCGGGCGCCAGTCTCGATTGCAAGGCCCACATCGACTTCATTGAGGGCGAGAGCCTTGAGGCGGGCGACGAGAAGGCTTGGGCAGACCTGCGCGCCGCAGACGCGGTGCTTGTGGGGCCGGGCTTTGGCCACCGTGGCACGGAGGGCAAAATCAGTGCCGTCCAGTACGCTCGCGAGGCAATGGTGCCGTTCATGGGCATTTGCCTTGGCTTCCAGTTGGCGATTGTCGAGTATGCACGCAACAAGTGCGGCCTCGATGGCGCCTACAGCACCGAAATGGAGCCGGATACGCCGCACCCCGTCATCTGCATTTTGCCGGAGCAGTACGAGATCCAAGAGTTGGGCGGTACCATGCGGCTGGGCAATTTTGATTGCGATTTGACGCCAGGGAGCCTTGCAGCCGAGTTGTACGGAGCCACGAGCATTGGCGAGCGCCACCGCCACCGCTACGAGATGAACCCCGAGTACATCGAACGTCTCGAAGCGGGCGGCCTGGTGTTCAGCGGCCGTATGCCCAAGCGCCCCATTATGGAAGTGATGGAGTTGCCACGCACGGAGCACCCGTTCTTCATCGGCGGCCAGTTCCATCCCGAATTCAACAGTCGACCGGATCGACCGGGCCCCTTGTTCGTGGGACTGGTGGCGGCTGCGATGGCTCGCAAAGGTGTAGCTGTCGCGCCAAAGGTCGCATAGACAACCCCGTTCGACGGTGATGGGGCAATCACTGCCCTTAGGAGGTCCTGCTGTGTGCCGCGCTCGTGTCCACGGTGGGGGGTTCTCGCGTTTCGGGGGAAAACGACCCCCTCGCCGTCGTTCGTGGCCCGGATCTTCGCGTAGCGCGAGGGGAGGCCATCGCAATTGTGGGCCGCAATGGCTGTGGCAAGACGAGCTTGCTGCGTGCCTTGGCTGGATTGTCGTCGCCGCTGCCGCCTCGGTCCGTGGAGGTGTCGGGGGGCGTGGAGTTGTTGTGGCAGGATGCCTTGGATGGGTTGGTTGGCTTGACGGTGGCGGGCGAGTTTCGCATGCGTCGTCGCTTTCTTGGCGGAGCGGTTGCAGGCCTCGAGGGTCGGGATGTTGCGACACTGTCGACGGGGGAGGCGCGCCGGGTGACCGTTGCATTGGCCGAGGTATCCGATCGGAGCTTGCTTTTGCTGGATGAGCCCGCCGAAGGATTGGACGAGATGGGCTTGGAGCGATTGCGTGCGCTGGTGCGTCGAAGTCGGGAGCGCGGGGCGGTGTTGTTTGTGGACCCGACGGGGGTTCTTGCGGGCGAATCGACACGCGTTTTGGATCTTGGTGGCTCATGCCGGGCGGAAGTGGCGCCGTTTGTGACGGATGCGAGCGCAGCGGTTTCGGATCGTCGTTTGCAATGTCCCGAGGCCCTGGTGGTGCTGGGGCAGCGGGAGTTGCGGTTGCCTGCTTTGGATCTTGGCCCGGGCGTGCATGCGGTGTTGGGTCCCAATGGTTGTGGCAAGTCGACGTTGCTGCGGCGGTTGGCGGGGCTGGGCGCGGCACCCGTTGTTGCGCCGGGGCGGCCATGGTTGCCTTCTCGTGCCCGTGATTTGCTCACCGAGGCTACTGTTGAGCAGTGTTTGACCGGCATGGATGCGGATGTGGTGCGCGTGTTGGTGCCCGATCATCTTCGGTTGCGTCATCCGTTGACGTTGAGCGGCGGAGAGGCGCAGCGCGTGGCCTTGGCGGCGGTGTTGGGGCGAGATGCGGATGTGTATTTGCTGGATGAACCGGAGGCGCACCTGGATGGCGCAGGGTACGGAGCACTGTGCTCGGTGTTGCGACGTCGATCGGACCGAATCGTGGTGGTCGCTACGCACGATGCGCAGTTGCTATCAGCGGCCACGAGTCGAACCGATATGGAGGCGGCGACGTGAGGCCGCTGGCTGCGTGGGCGGTCCTGGTTGCATTGTCGCTTGCGACCACGGCAGCCTTGGTTGCGGTTTGGCCGGTGGCGGCTGCTTTGCTTGGCGTGTCTTTGCTTATGGCGCGTCGACGGGCGGGGCTTGTGGCGTTCACGGTTGGTTCGCTTCTGGTGAATGGCTTGCTGTTGGCATTATTGGACCCCACGGGGCCGTCGCTGGAGGTGGGTCGAATCGTGTTTGGTTTGGATGGAGCATTGCTTGGTGCGCAGGCGGCGGTTCGGCTCTCGGCGGCAATTGCGGTGAACGTGGCGGCGTTCGGTTGGTTGGCTCCAGCGCAGCTTCTGGATGGCCTTCGGCTTCCGCCCGCATGGACTGCGTTTCTTGCGGCGGTGCTGATTGCGGGGCAGGATTTGGGCAGGGATTTTGCGTCGCTTCGGGATGCTCGTCGTAGTCAGGGCCGTTGGCCGGAGGGTCGACTAGGGTCGTTGTGGGCGGCGGTGGCGGTGCTTCCAACGCTGATGGTCCATGCGGTTCGGCGTGCGGAGGTGCGCCGGGATGCGCTCATGCTTGCGGGTTTCCGCACGGGTCCTTTGTTTGCGCCCGTGGTGGCCGTGACGGCGCTCGGAGTTGCAGGGCGGCTGGCTTTGGTCGGGTTGCCCAATGTGGCGCTCACGTATGTTGTGGTGTTTCTTGGCGGGCTCGTGTTTGGGGTGCGGGTTGGGGTGTGGGCCGGGTTGTGGAGCATGGTGCTGTCGAATTTGGTGTTGACCGGGTTGTATCCTGGGTCGTTTGCCAATGCGCCGGCCATGGCGCTTCTTGGCTTGTTGGGTGGCTTATTGCGGCCTCTCGATTTGTCGGGCCCGGCGTCAAGTTCATTGGATCGGTTCTTGGGCCGGGTGCTTGCGGGCGGCGCCGGGTTCTTGGGCACTATGCTGTTTAGTGTCACTTCGGACCTCTTTGAGTGGGTCCTGGCGCCGGAGTTGCGAGGCGACGTGGCGGTGCTCGTGGCGCGGGTCGTGGCGGGCCTTTTGTTCAATGTGGTTCCGGCGATTCTGAATGCGTTGGTGTTTGCTGCTTCGGTGGTGCCGGTGCACGCGGCGTTCCGGGCGCTCGAGGTAGGTGGAGCCGTGCGCCAGCAGCGGGATGAGCACGGGAGGCTAGTTGGGCGCGAGGGGTTGGATGGGATGTCCACCCAGTAGGGCGACGATGGCCTCTGCCGTGGCCCACCAAGGCGTTGGGTCGGCGCCATCCGGTGCGCGGGCAAAGTGTCCGTCGGGGCGCTGTAAGTTGGCAAGCCAAGCTTTGGCCCCTGCCGCTTCGTCCTTGGCACCGGTGTGGGCGAAGATGGTGATGGCCCATGCGGTGCTTTGGGCGTTGGCGCCTACGCGGCCATCGCTGTAGCCGCCGCCGGGGGCCTCGTGGCTGCGAACGTGGGCTAGAAGGGCGGTTGTGTTGATGCGCCCAAGCGCGTCGTGTGCGGCGAGGGCAGCCACGGCAAAGCCGGTGCAGTCGAGGCTGCTGTAGCCATGGAGGCACGGAAATCCTCCGTCCAAATTTTGCAGCTCCACAAGCGCTTGGAGGATTTCCTCGGTGTCGGCTTCGGGGGCGTCGAGGATGCTTGCAGACAGAAGCCAGAAGCCAAGGGTGCTGGCAGCGGGGGCGTCGAGGGCGATGGCGCGGCGGGCGGCAAGTTCGTCGCCTAGATGCAGGAGGCCTCGCGCCGGATCGTCGTAATCGCGGACCCCAGCAACCAGGAGAGCGTGCAGTGTGCGCAGTCCGTCGGCGGGACGGTCGGGGTCGGCTACGGGAAGGCGCAGGGCCGTGGTGTCTTGGCGGTTGCCGGCGGCGGCGAACGCTTCGATGGTCTCGGCGGTGACGGGTTGGCTTTCGAGGAACGCGAGGGCGCGCTCGACGGCGCTAGGCGCGGGGGTTGGGTTCCCTTGGAGTCCTGCAATCGCAAGGCCAAGAAACAGGATGCCGACCCCCCAGGCTGCTCCGTGCACGGCGCCGGCAAACCGGGGCTTGTGAAAGCTTCATGGACGAATTGCAACTTGGCTTTCTTTGCATGCAAGGCGGTTTTGCGGCGTTGACGCGGCGGGGCGAGGGTACGAGGTTGGCGGTTCTGGCGTTGTTGCTGGAGCATCCCACGGCGAGTCGGCAGCGCATCGGTGAGGTGTTGGGCATCACGTCCCAGGCGGTGAGTGCACAAGTGGCCGAGTTGCGGCAACGGGGTTGGATTGGGGGCGAGGATTCGCAGCCGACGCCGGCGGGTATCCAAGCACTCTCGGAGGGCGTTGCGGGGCTTCGTCGTGCTTTGGAGGCGTTGCAGAGGCCTTTGGCGTCGCTTGGCACGGTGAGTGCGCAGGCGCGGTGCGGGTTGCGGGCGGGCCAGCATGTTGGATTGTGGATGGTGGATGGCGATTTGGTGGCGGACGAGGACCTTCGCGCCGGCAGTAAGGGAATTGCCCGCACGGATGCAGACACCGGTTCCGAGGTGGTTGTGGGCTCATTGTCGGGCGTCGTGGAGCTTCGGCCTGGGTTGATTACAGTGGCGCGTTTGCCAGGGCCTTCCGAGGGTGGCACGGGCGGAATCGATGCCAAGCGGGTGCGGTTGTTGGTGCCGGACGGGGTGCGCGTGGGCGCCGTGGGGACTGGGGCGCGCATTCTTGCGGAGCAGACGGGGCGGTTGGATTATCCGTTTGGAGCCGAGGCGGCAGCCTTGAACGCGGCTGCACGCGGCGTGGATACGTTCCTTTGGGTCAGTTCTGATCGAATGGCGGAGGTGCTTGGCGCGATGGACGTGGAAGGCACCCGCGTTCGTGTTCTGGATGCCTCGGCGTGACTGATGCGTTGATCGTCATCGCTCCGAGCGTCGCCACGCTACGCCCGGTGTGCGCGCTTTCCATAGAATCCAACCAATACCGCCGAGGCCTGCGACACCGGCTGCGGCGATGCTGACCCAGAGCCAAGTAAGGCTTCGGGGCGGTGGCGGCGCGGGGGGAAGTTGGGCCGGAGGTAGAGCAGGCGGAGCCGGGGCTAGGAGCGGGTCGGTGCCGGCGTCCAATTCGAGGCGGTCGGAGATTCCGTCGCCATCTGTGTCTGCGCGCTTTGGATTCGTTCCCAGGATGGCTTCTTGATCGTCCGTGAGGCCGTCGTTGTCGTCGTCGGGGTCCGAGTTGTCGCCGATGCCATCCCCGTCCGTATCCACTTGCTCGTTTGGGTCTAAGGGGAAATCATCGTCGCCGTTGGCAACACCGTCCCCATCCGCATCCTCGCCTGGAAGGAGTTCTTCGCACGCGTCTCCAATGCCGTCTTTGTCTGCGTCGGCTTGTGCTGGATCGGGGTGGTCTGGACATACGTCGAGGCCATCCGGTACGCCGTCTCCATCGCGATCCACGGCGGTGCCAAGATCGGCGGGGCGGACATTGCGCACGATGGTGGACCGGGCGCCTTGGTCGTCGGTCACCGAAAACCGGACTTGGTAGGTCTGGCCTGGGTCGGCAAAGGTGTGCTTGGTGGTTTCTTCGGCACTGCTGGAGCCATCGCCAAATTCCCATGCAAACGCCACGAGGTGGCCGTCCGAATCCGTGCCTTGGCTTTGGAATGCGACGGTTCCTGGTTCGCCTTCCACAAGGAACGCAGAAAGAGCCGCGACGGGCGAGGTGTTGAGGACCCGCACTGCCACCGTGGCCTCGCCCACTCCGCCGTATTCATCGTAGGCGAGGGCCTTCACCGTGTGGGTTCCCACCATGGAAAAGGAGTGGCGGACGTTCATCCCTTCCAGCTCCTTGCCTTCGAAGGTCCAGACACAACGGCGCACTTGATCGCCGTCGAGGTCCGAGGCGTTGCAGGCAAATTCGTAGGCGTACCCGGTGGCCAGCAGGACCGGTTCTGTGACGCCAATTTGGACCGTGGGTGCGTGGTTGAGGATCTCCAGCACCCGGCAATCACGGTCCGTGCTGCCGGCATCGTCCTCCACTTCGAGGCACACCAAGTACGATCGGCGCTCCTGGAAAATTTGTGCCGCCTGGCCTGCCTTCAATTCGATTCCGTCGACAGTCCATGTGCGTCGAACGAGGGTACCGTCCGGATCAACACTGTCGTCTGCGAAGTTCACCTCTTCGTTGGGCCATGCTTGGACGGGCACTTCGGCCACAGCCTTGGGCGGGTCGTTGTCAATGACCACATCCTGAACGACGCTGGTTTGGGCGCCTTCGTTGTCTGTGACCGTGAGTCGCACGGGGTAGGTGCCTCTGGCCGGGAAGGTGTGTTTGAGTTCCTTCTTCGTGCCATCGACAGTTCCGTCATCATGAATGTCCCATTGCAGGGATTCCACGGTACCGTCGGCGTCCGTGCTTGTGTCGGTGAAGGTCCAGGGGGTGCCTGCGTCGCTGCGGCCAGAGGATTCAAAGGACGCCACTGGCGCGATGTTTTGCACGCGCACGATGTGCACTTGGCACGGTTCGGCGACTCCGCCCAAATCGTCGTGGGCTAGAAACAGCAGCACCTCGTCGTCGTTGCCATCGATGGGAACTTGGACATGGAAACGCGCCGGATTGCCCTCGGCCAGTTCCACAAAGCTGGACCCAGGAGGAAGGTCGGGGGCGGCGATGGTGACATAATCGCCCTCGGGGCTCCTTGCTGCCACCTCGAACGAAATGGTTCCATGCACGCGGGACGTCAAGGTCTCTCCGCAAGGCGTTGGCTCCAACCACTCGGGCGGTGCAGGCGCAGAATCGGACAATCGAATGAAGAAATCCACGGGCACTTTGCCCCGGTCATCCGTGATGCTGACTTGGGCAGAGTACAGCGTTGTGTCGTAGGAACTGGCCAGCGTGGCACCCCGAGTGTTCCAGGTTATGACGCCAGTCTCGGAGTCGATGGCGGCGGCGTTGGGTGCGTCCGGGGGTCCGGGGGGACGGAAGCTGCTGCCAATTTGTTGCCCAGTCACTTCGCTGATTTCATCTTCTCCCGCCGATTTGCCCGCACCTGCTTCCTCCGCATAGGCAAAGGAGAATACCGGATTCTTAGCCACGGTCGGGACTCGGAAGGTGCAGTCGCCCTCGATGGGGCAGTTGATGAAAGGCGGCATGAAGGCGCGGGGAGATCGAGTGGCCGTGACGCCGTCCAATTCCACGTACGTGCGGAAAATCATGTTCTGGTCAGGATTGTTGACATGGTTGTTGCCGAGGCGCGCGTTTGCAGTGTGGCTGACAATCCATGCTTCCCCCTCGGCGGGCGGTTCTTGGAATAAGATTCTCGGTTTCGAACCGTCTTCCATTTGCATTTTGGCCGCGAACCAATCGTCACGCTCATTGACATAAGTCACGATCCAATCGAAGGAAACGGAGCCGCCCCCGCTACTAAGAACGCCAGATTGAATGGAGGCTCCGCGCTCGGGCGTCGCGCCATAGTAGGACGTACGGGCCAGAAACGATCCGTCAAACTCCACTTCCAAGGGATCGTCCAGGGTGCGCCACTCCAGGGAACCGCCTCGAAGATGCGAAGCCTCTGCGGAACCTGCTAGCAACAACAACGCAAAAGCGAGTGCAGAAAAAAGAAAAACAACGCCCCGCACGCGCCGAACCATGGCGGGCGAACGATTTGATGGTGTCGCAGGACCCACGGCTTAGCCCTCCTGTTTGCGCCATTGCACCGTCTCGCCTTTGCGGCCCCAGAGTAGCCACGCGCCAACACCGATGCCCACCGCAGCGAGTCCACTGAGACTCCCCCATAGCCACGCGAGGCTCCGCTGCTTCACTGCAACGTCTTGGAGGGGTTCCGGCGCAGGTTTGGGCGCTGCTTCGGCCGTGAGCGGGTCCGTGCCGGCATCCAATTCGTCCTTGTCGCGTATCCCGTCGCCGTCCGTATCGGCATTCTTTGGATCCGTGCCCAGAATTGCCTCCTGCACATCGGTGAGTCCATCGCCGTCGTCGTCTAGGTCGGCGTTGTCGCCGATGCCGTCGCCGTCCGTGTCCAGTTGTTCGTTGGGGTCCAGCGGGAACGCGTCGTCCCTGTTGATTACGCCGTCGTCATCCGAGTCGCCCAACGGTTCTTGGGATTCACAGGCATCACCTATGCCGTCGCCGTCCGTATCCTCTTGGCCAGGATCGGGGTCATCGGGGCACACGTCGATGCCGTCCTTGATTCCATCCTGGTCCCGGTCGCCTCCCGACGCAAGCTCCGCTGGTCGGATGTATCGAGTCATCGTCCAGGAGACGCCTGCGTTGTCGGTTGCCGTCAAGCGGACGCGGTACGTTGCATCTGGATCGGGGAACGTGTGCTGCACTTCTCTCTCGGCGGAGTCCACCACGTCAAATCGAGAGGGATCCGCTTCGTCGTCAAAGCGCCATGCGACCGCCGCTACCTCCACGTCGTCGCTGCTGGCATCCTGAAACCGTATGGTGCCCGGCGCGGCAGCATCCGCAAAGACCGACATTTGGGCCGTGGGTGCGTCGTTGTCCACGACGATGTTGCCACCCGGTGGCGCCCACTTGGTTTGGGCTCCTCGATCATCCGTGACCGTGAGCCGGAGCGCGTAGCTTCCTTTGGCCGCGTATGCGTGCTTGGGTTGCGGGTCGTCGCTGCGGCTGCCATCGCCAAAGTCCCATGCCCACGCCACGACCTTGCCGTCCATGTCTTGAGCGTCTACGATGAACTTCACCGGAATCCGCGTGGCCGGGGGCGGGTCAAATCCTGCCGCGTCCACTGTTGGCGCACGGTTTTGCACCACCACAATCCGAGTCTGCTCCGCATAACCTCGATTGGAATCCTCGACGTACAACGTGACCTCATACACACCGGGAACTTTGTACAGGTGCGACAGGGTTGCGGGTCCCTCGGCGCGGCCGTTGCCCACGTCCCATTTGCGCACCACCAATTCGTGGTCGCCCTTGGCGCTCGTGTCCTGGAACGTTGCATCCTCGTACGTGCGCACGGTGGTCGGCGCCTCGAACGACGCCATGGGAGGGAGCCAGAGAATGTCGAACGAGTGTGTGACCTGATCCGAGCCCCCGTAGCCGTCGTCCACGGTCAGGGTGACAACGTAGGTGCCGCGTTCGCCGTACGCATGCTCGACGATGCGTTCGATGCTCGTGGTGCCGTCACCAAAATCCCAGAAGTAGGATAGCTCGTCGCCGTCGGGATCCGTGCTACTTTCTGCCGATACGCGCACGGGATTGTCCACCGTGTCGCT
This sequence comes from Thermoplasmatota archaeon, assembly GCA_041601615.1. Lineage (GTDB taxonomy): Archaea > Thermoplasmatota > E2 > JACPAO01 > JAHFTW01 > JANQNI01. The sequence continues at coordinate 252,743 of JBFIHX010000001.1, forward strand.
GTCTTGCAAGATGGTGATGACGGCGGTGGGCGGGTCGTTGGTGGTCGCCACGGTCTTCGAGATGGAACCAGTGGCGCCATGGTTGTCCGTGACGGTGACCGAAGCCTCGTAGGCGCCCTTCTGCATGTAGCGGTGCTGAATGGTTGGGCCGCCTAGGATGCTTGTCCCATCGCCAAAGTCCCACTTGTACACCGAGCGCAACGTACCATCGGGGTCCGTGGAACCCTTGGCGTCAAAGGTCACCGCTTGACCAATTTCCGGCACTTCGGGCGAGGTGACAATCTTGGCAACGGGTGGACGGTTGGCGGCGACGATATCCTGGCATTCGGTTCCAGTCGCGCCGTCCGCTTCGGTGAGTGTCAGGCAAACCGTGTATGTGCCAGAACGAGCATAAGCGTGTGTTGCGGTCGTGGCTGCCGGCGCTTGAAGAATCGTTCCGTCGCCAAAATCCCAGGTCCTTTGGACAATGGCAAATCCCTGAAGGTTGGTCTCGTCCGTGAAGACCACATCGTTCAAACTCAATGGTTCCTCGGGCGCATACGAGAAGGATGGCCCAAGAATCAGCTCCGGGTCACCGCTGTCCATCACGACAATGTACTGAATTTGGGTCTGGCCACTGAAGCGCTGGTAGGAGCCGGCCAACTCAAAAGTGCCTCCGGGGCCGCCCTCGGTATCCACCTTGTGGTACCCGATGAAGGCAAAGGGGCCATTCTCGTTCAGAGAGCCATACACGCAAAACGGCTCCCCGGTGTTCGCGGCACCCGATTGAGGATTGGTCGTCAGGTAGTCCGATTCGTACACCGCCAAGTCATCGCCTGCGCCGTTGGAAACGACCTCTGCAAACCTGCCCCGGAACCAGCCCGCTTTGCCAAGGCTCACCACGCTCTGGGAATCAAACTCCCCAGTTCCGATGCCCAAAATGGTGGTGGCATAGGGACTCCCTTCCACTTCCCGTGGGTCCGTGAACTGGTTGTCGCCACCTGTGAAATCGAAGTCCTGGTAGCGCTGCGACATGTAGCCCACTTCCAAGTAGGCGTCCGTCGCCAACGCCTCGACACCCATGATGTCAGCACGGGGGCTGCGCCCGTTGGACAACTCCACCGTCGTCGGCACGCACGCATACCCCGTGAACTCAAATGATTCCGGAAACGAGTACGCTTCCGACCAGTCCGCAGACGCCGTGGAAAGCAGCGCCAACGCCGCGAGGGCCAGCAGAGGCGCCATGCGACCAAGGGCCAGACGGCACACGATAGGGGAACCCTGTTCTCGAAGTACAAAAGCAGTTTGGACGCTTCCTGTGGTTTTGCTCACCCATACGAACCCCCTATGAACCCCATCCGGCGTCGTGGACGCCGTGCGACAAGGTGTCCACTGCGTCGCCCGGTATCCCCACGAACGGGCCCACGTCGGACCTCTTGCCGCGAGGCTGCAAGACGGCCATCAACCCGACCCGGCACACGCCAAGGTCCTCGTCATGCCCGACACGCGGCCACCCCAGCGCGGCGCCTGGAACATCCAAGTGTTTCACGGACTCGGCGACAAAGGATACACGGGCAACCCGCTGTTTCTGCAACGGGGACGATTCCCGCGTGTGCGCACCGCCCTCAACCGCATTTCGGCAAGCCTCGGCCTTCCCGCTCACTGGCTGGCACCACCTCGTCGCCCCGGCTGCAAAAAGAGCCGATACGAACAAGTCAACGCTTACGGACCCCGCTTAGCAGACCACTTGGAATCGATCCTGCGCGACGCAGAAATCAGCCGCTTCGGACACGTCGCCCTCAACGAGCGCGGCCCACCCCGCATCGACCCCGAGGGCCCCCTCCTTTGGATGCCCACCTGGGACAACCACCGCTATCTAGGCGGCGCCAACCAAAGCAGCCTAACCGGATTCGCCCACGAAGTGGCACTCGTAAGCCGCCACGTCCCCGTGCGCGTCAAATTCCACCCCCACACCCTCCGGCACGACCAAGATCGCAAGGCGCGCCAGGAACTGCAAAAGGCCGATGGCGTGGAGAGCGTACCTCCCGAAGCCGACCCATACCCATTGCTCGACGGAATTCGAGGCATCCTCACAGACACCAGCAGCCTCGGCTTCGAAGCCTACTGCCTCGGCATTCCCGTTGCCCTCGCGCACCCCACCGGCGTCCAATACCGAGGCCTGCACGCGGAACTTGCCGAACGCGTCACCGTCTTGAGTGCTGGAAAACCAGACCTACTCGCCTGGGCAGAAGCGCCGGACCCAACCCACGACCGCGCCTGGGCTCGAGACCTCCTGTTCGATCCATCCCGCGCGCGCAACGACGCCTTCGCGGCGCAAATTCGCACACACACGTAGCAATGGAGCAAGCGACCCATCGGGCCGGCGCCTCACCGACTTCGAGCGACCGAGCGGCCACCCGCCTGCCAGCCAGCCAGCAAGCCAGGAACGCGAACTCCGACCGCAACCCCTAGGAGCAACCACGGGACTCGACCCAAGTGGAGGACCCCGTCCGACTCGGACTCAGCCTCGCCATGCTCCTTGGCGCCAGCATCAGCGACCTACGCACCCGCCGCGTTCCCAACGTGTACTGGTGGCCCTGGTTTGCCGCCGCCACCGCACTGCTTCTAGGCGACCTGGCGCAAGACCCCGCCGCCACCCTCCTAGGGTTTGCGTGGTCCGCCGGAACCGCCTCCGTACTCTACGCCCTATGGTACTTTGGCTTGTTTGGAGGCGCCGACGCCAAAGGCCTCATGGTGCTCGCCCTCCTGTGGCCGACCCCGCCCGCCATCCTGGACGGCGCCAGCACCCCCGCCATCGACGCACTCGTCAACGCCAGCACCTTCGTGGCAATTCTACCCATCCTCTTCTTGCTCTGGAACCTCACCCGCGGCCACATCGGCGGCCCCATGCTCCTCGGCATCCGCATGGACCGCGAAACCGCCCGCGGCCGCCACGTCTGGCCCATGGAACGCGTCGAGGACGGCGTCGTACGCATCCGCCTCTGGCAACGCATCGGAGCGCCCCTCGACGAAGCATACAACAACTTGGAGAAGGCGGGCGTCCAGCGCGTTTGGGCCACCCCCAAAGTGCCGTTTATGATCGGAATCCTGGTGGGAATCATCATCGCCTATCGCTACGGCAACTTGCTCCTGCTCCTGATGGTGCGCCTGCTCAGTTGAAGGCCATCCTGGGCCAGTAGGTTGCCCGCAGCGCGCATGCCCTCGCCTGCCGACGCGCCCAGTTCCACCCGTTTGCGGCCAACGCCATGGTGCCATGGCAGCGACCAAGCGATGTGCCTTCCCACCGCCTCCGCGCCATCATCCTTGCAGCCCTTGTAAGCCTCAGTCTCTCCGGTTGCACAAGCCCCATGGCCCTCCTGCCCGAACAACTGCAAGGCAACCGCGCCGGAGACCTAACCCGGGCGCTGCTTCTAGACGACCCATATCCAAACCTCGTCGTAGAAATCGACACCACCAACGGCTACACCCCCTGCCCCGAAACCCTCGACGCGCTGCGCGAAAACCTCGACACATACACCCTCAAACAATTCATCCGCATCCTCAGCCCCGCCCGAACGCCCGCCGAGGACGGCGAATACAGCAACCACGAACTCATCGACATCCACCGAGCACTCGCTGACGAGGGCCCCGTGCGCACCCACGGCAAAGGCCAGACCGCCCACTTGCACGTTATCTTTCTCAACGGCCAACCCGAAGGCGCCGACGGCCACGGACTGGGACGCACCAGCCAATCATGGGGCGTCATCTTCCTGTTTCCAGACGCCTACGAGAACGCCTACAGCATCCAAGGCGGCAAACGCGTAGACATGCGCTGCGCTCTCGAACGAACCATCATGCTGCACGAACTCGGACACGCCTACGGACTCGTAGACGACGGCGTGCCAGCCCTGACCGAACGCGAAACCAGCCCCGGCAGCGGCCACAGCCTACACCCCGACAGCGTCATGACGGAGCGCATCCGCATGGGCACCAACGGACTCCTGCTTGCCCCGCTGCCCCAGGACTTTGACGCCCACGACCGCGACGACTTGTTTGCCTACGTGCGAAACAACAACTAAAGCAGCGACACGGGCCGGCCCCACAACGGAAGCTCAGCGCGGTGCCCCGTGCGGTCCCGGTAGCGAGCCGCGGTCAAATCGGGTTCATGCGTGTGCACGGGCACGAGCAAGTTGGCGCCAATTTCGTCCAGCACCCAATCCAAGTCCTTCTCCGACAAGTGGCCACTGACATGCGTGTCGCGGCGCTGCAACCGGAACGCCTCCAGCCAACGGTTCAATTTGCGGTCGCCAATTTCCATTTCGTCGTTGAACGGCTGCGTCATGCTGTGGATGTACACGCCGTTGCTGCCGCCGGTTCCGCCCGCCGAGACGGGAAACAAATCGAACAACTCGTTGATCGTCCAATAGCTGATGCTAAACAAGTAGGAATGCGGCGAAGCAGCCACATCCGCGCTCGTTACCGTGTTGCCCGTCAACAAATACGGGTGCTCCCATTTGTCGTGGTCGCCAAGCCAGAATTCCTGCCATTTTTCCTCGCCCACGTCCAGACTCGACATCTCCAGGTCCGTTCCCGGCATCCGCAACGTCCCAACCGGCATGCCACGAACGCCCTTGCCGCGAAGGGGGACATGGATGGCAAGGTTTGGGTCCGAGAGTGGATCCGGCAGGTCCGTGCGGCCAGCGCGGCGCAGGGATGTTACAAGATCCGCGACCTTCGTGGGAATCACCAACCTGCGTCGAGAGGAGCGCGCCACGTTCCAAATGCTCAGGAACCGATCCAAGTCACGCGGCGGATAGCTGATGCCCACAAACACGTCCCCCGCCTCGTCCAAGAACGCCTGAATTTGCCCCTCCACCTTCACTTCCTCGTCGGTCTCCGGGTGGTGTTTGTGGTCCTGGCGCACATTCGTGCCTTCCGCCACGAGTACGTCCACGCCCCCGGCGCGCTCGATGAGTTTCTTCGTCTCGTCGCCGCTGCGCCCATGCAAACGGAAATCCCCCGTGTACACGACGCTCACCGGCCCCTCCAAGAGGCTCGCACGAGCTCCATGAATGCTATGATCCACGCCAAAGTGACGAATGTTCCACTCGCCAACTCCCTGATTGCCGCCGTCCACGATGCGGTCCACCATGACCGGTTCGCCCGTCTCCGGGTCAAAGCTCGCCCCCGCCTTGTTCGGGCCACCCTTCTTGCCCGTGGGAATTCCCTTTGGACGCGCCGACAAAAACTCCGTAAGCACACCGCCGGCGCCGGTAGTCTGCAAACTCGACAAGGTTGCCTGGCTCTCAGGACTCATCAGAATCGGCACGTCAGGGCGCAACAGCCCAAGAAGGCCGCAGTGATCCTGGTGGGCGTGACTGACAAGCACCGCATCCGCCGAAGCGCCGCCCGGAGTGCCGCCGCGATCGGAGCGGTACAAGCCGGGAATGTCCGGGATAATTCCAAGCCGCATCAGGTCCGGGACCATCGAGAAGCCACGAGGCTGGAGAAAATCGTCGTAGAAATCATTCCAACCCGGCTCCATGTGGCGGGTGTCCTGGCCCGTGTGCCGGTGCAGGCGCGGATCGTTGCCAAACCGCTTGCCAAAATCCAGGAAAATTCGAGCGCCACCACCCTCGAGCAGGAAGGCGTTGCCGCCGATTTCTGCGACGCCCCCATATCCTGTGAGTGTGACGGACATAGGGCTTGGATGATTATGATGTACTTGGGGCCGACGGAGTGCGCCACGGGGTGGCCGAGCAAAGCGAACGCCGCCCTCCAGGGGCAATCCGAGGGGCAGGATGTCCCTAGGCGGGAGTCAAAATTGGGGAAAAAGAGAGGAAAAGGGGCTTGGATGTACCGCGTTAGGCCAGTCCGCCAGACTCGATGAGTTGCTGGGGCGTGACGATGTGGCCGCAGGTTTCCATGAGGGCTTCGAGTCCCTGCTTCTGTTTGGCGTAGATCTCAAACAGGCGCTTGGGGCAGTCCGCTTCCTTGCCGTATGCTTCGATTTGCAGTTCGATGCGGGCTAGGATGTTGTCCAGGTACAGGCTGAACTGGCGGTCGTACAGGTCCTGCGTGTATTCCTTGTTGATGGTCTCGGCGAAGATCTGCTTGAGGTCTTCGTAGAGGGGCAGGAAGCCGATGGGGGTCTTGATGGCCTTGACTTCGCCGTGGGCGCGGCGTTCGAGCCAGGTCAGCCAGGCCTTCACGTCGCTCTTGTCTCCGAGCAGCCGACCGTCGTGGCGGTCCCCGCCGCGAGCGGCGTGGGTGAGGAAGTAGTTGAGGCCCGCCATGATGGGAACATCCTCCAGCTTCGGGTTGTTGAAGAACTCGAACTGAGCGGCCATGTAGTCAGCCAGGGGGCCCGGCGTGAACGGGGCGTTGGCCCAGGGTTGGCGGTTGACGCCGGTGGAGCCAATCTCGGCAGAGGTTGCTGCGGAGAGGATGGAGGCGCCGATGACGACTCCTTCGTTGGGCGAGGTGGCGACCCAGACGGGTGGCATGGTATCGCTGTCGCGGCCGCTGTACGTGATGACCTTGACGGGGACGCCCTCGGCGGACCATGCCATGTCCTTGTTGTAATTGTCAATGTTTGTGCAGGAAACCGTGCAGCGAGCGTTCTTGTTGGAGAACGGGACGCGTTGGCCATCGGCGTCGGTTTTGCCCGCGTGCCAGGTGCCCGTGTAGTGGCGTCCTTCGATGGGTTCGGGGAGGCCGTCGCCCATCCAGCGGGGGGTGCCGTGGCCGTCCACGAGGACGTTGCTGAAGATGACCTCGTCTTGGACGTCTCCGCGCAGGAGCTTCATGAGGTGGGGGTCGCTTTCCCGGTGTACGTCGCGCACGATGCCGAAGATGCCGATTTCGGGGGTGACGGCGCGCACGGTGTGGTCGTCCCCGATCCACATTTGGGCAAGGTCGTCGCCAATGAAGTCGGTACCGACCATCGCGGTGGTGGTTTTGCCGCAGCCGGACGGGGCAGCGCCGGCAAAGAAGGTCTTGCGGCCGTTGGGGCCTGTTAGGCCCGTGATGAACATGTGCTCGGAGAGCTGTTCGCCGCGGCGTTCGTAGACGCAGAGGTCCACGGTAAACCGGTGGTTGCCCTTCTTCAAAAGGAGGGTGTTGCCGGCGTAGGTGCAGAACATGGAGTAGGTCGTGCCGTGGTTGCGATCCATGTAGACGCGGGCGCGCGCAACGTCCTCACTTAGGAATGATCCCATGCTGTGGACGTTTGTGAAGAAAAGGCCGGCGCGCTTTGCCTCGGCGTCGAAGTGGTTGAACACGTTCGGGTAGAGGATGTTGCCGGAGTGGACCACGTAGTAGGAGTCCGTGATCATGATGGCCGGGACGGCCGGTGGGGCGCCGATCGGGCCGCGGTTCCACATGGAAACCAGCATTGTTTTGCCTTCCATGATGCCGGCCATGTTTTCGACGATGTACGTGTGGGCTTCGGGGCGGGGCTGTTTCTTGGCCAGGACGGAGACGCGTTCGTCCTCGTCCACGATGTACAAGGTCTGGTTGACGAGGCGGCCTTGGTCCTCGGGCAGGTCGTAGTGGCAGGTGTGGCCGGGCAACGCAAGCTCGAATTCCTCTCCCTGTGCCAGGGAACCCTGACGGACCGCCTCACAGTCCTCTTCGGAGCCACTGTTGAACCAGACGGCCTTGGGTCGCAGCATAGCCACGGCATTGGCGATCTTCAGGGCCGCTTTGTCATTCGCGATGGTTGCGAATTTTGCCTTGTTTGCCTCGTCACACTTGGATTCGACGAGTCGGCGTGCGTCCTCGATGGTCCGGATGCCTCCGATGCCGGAGAGAATGTCGTTTTCGACTTGCATATTCATCTGCATTGGTGCGTCCCCAGGGTTTGCCCGGGCCCGTGATTGGGTGTCCGGGCCCGCCTCGGGCCTTCGCACAAATGGGTCCTGTTTCAATGTTGCCCGAGCAAGACAGGAGAATCAAGCGTCTATTGAGGGCCTCAGGACTAGGTCCTGCCAGGGAGCGAATCGTCTTTTTCTAGACATTGTGGGCGTGCTAGGGCAATCCAGGTGGTGCCTCATGGCGGCGCCGGGGTGGGTGTGGGTGTGGGGACGTCCGCTGCTGAGCCCGACGCGTGTGCGGCACCGAGGGCGACTCGCCTTTTCTTTCCGGCCCACCGCCCTTCGGGTGGGTGCTTGCACGGGGGGTTAGAATCCTTCAGGCACCAAGGGGTCCTTCCAGCCGATGCCGTTTTGCAGCCACGCGAAATTTTGCCCGTCGAGTCCCATGTGGATGAGGGTGAATGCGATGGCGGCGATGGCGAGCCAGAAGTGGGTCCAGCGCCAGGTGGCGTAGTTCCAGCGGCGAATCATCGGCACTTGGATGGCGCCCGTGACGCCGAGGGCGAACATGGCGAGGATGGCGGGTGCACCCCAAAGAACACCCACGAGCCAGTGGTAGCCGTCCTCGGCGAGGCCTGTGTTGACGTCCCACATGAAAATGAACATGTGCGCCAATGCTGCGGCGGTGAGGCCGTAGCTGAGGAAGTTGTGGAAGGCGACGCGGCGCTTGGCGCTACCAAAGATCTTGTTGAGGCTGCGGCGCGTGCCTTTGCCAAAGATGCCTCCGCTGTAGATGCTCCCAATCATCAGGATGGCGCTGGCGTAGCCGACAATTTCGCTGATGCGGGCAATGGTGACGGTTTCGAGGACGGGGCCGGGAATGACGGTGCTTCCGAGGTCTGTTCCTAGCACTGCGCCTCCGGCGCCACCGGTGCTTCCTCCCGACGGGGCCGGCATGAGGGGGACTTCGAGCGGAGGCAGCACCGTGCGGTCGAAGGTGGCGTCGAGGTAGTCGGGGTCGTTGGCGTTCTCGTGGTCGTGGTAGAACGTGGCGTTGACGATGAGTTGGATACGCTCGGCGGGGCCAGGAACTGCGAGGACTTCGAGGGGGAATGTGAACAGGCTGCCGCCGCCGCCTACGTCGTCGATGCCAAAGCCGATGTCGTCCACGACGACTTTCTGGGTTTCTCCGGTGGCGTTGCTCCAGGCGCGTACGTTGACGGTGAAGCCGATGTCGCCGATGGAGAGGTCAAGCACGGGTGGGGTGCCGGAGCCTATGGGCGTGATTTCGGCGCGGATTTTCCATTGTCCGTAGCCGTATTGTCCAAAGTCGCTGCCTCCTTTGGCGTGGAACCGCTCCGTTGCGCCCTTGCCGTGGGCATCGATGGGTTGGATGATGCTGGCTGCTGCGTCTTCGCCTTCGGCGGGTTGGACGTAGAGCGTCAAGTCGGGCCCGGTGTTTTGGTCTCGGTTGTCAGGTACGAGTTCGAGAATCAGGTCGGTGGTGCCGTTTTCGATGGTGACGAGTACGTCCGTGTAGTAGCTGCGACCAAGATCACCCGGGTCAATGCTGGCAGGATCAACGGTGATGGTGTCGGTGACGGCGACAGGGTCGAGTGCGCCGCGTGCGCCCGTGAATTGGACGCTTGGTGCATCCGAGATGTCCATAGTGACGCGGATGCCGCTGACAACACTGAGCCAATTGTTTCGAAGCGACACGGTGTAGTCGACGCTTTCGCCCACGGCCACGGTGGTGTAGTCGGGGATGATGATGAGCGCCGGGTCCATGTCAGGTGTGTCTTTTCCTGGTCCGTGGCAGTCCCAGCAGTTGCTGTCCTGGGGCTTGATGTAGCCATCTTCCGTGATCTGCGCTTGGCCCACGGCCATGAATGCGGCGAACACCAGCAGCACCGCGACGCCTACTTTTGGCCTGCTCAACAGCGTCGCGAGGCCTCTTCCCGTATTTGGGCGCAAGGGAATGCGTGCCTGGACCCACGACCGCATGGGCACTGACCCGGCGTGGAACTTTATGAACGCTCGCATCACGTTGCCGAAGCGTCCGCTTCAAGTGGTTGCTTAGAGTGGCGGTGGCGTGGATGCGCTGAAGCAGGCTGCTGGCGTTGCGGCGGCAGCGGAAGTCGAGGACGGCATGGTGGTGGGCCTGGGCACCGGCAGTACGGTGCACTATACGATATTGGAACTGGCCCGGCGCGTGCATGAAGAAGGGTTGCGCATGGTGGGCATCCCCACGAGCGAGCGCAGCGCCAAGCTTGCTGCCGACGGCGGGATCAGCCTCACAAACTTGGATGCGCACCCCGTGGTGGATGTGACCATCGATGGGGCGGACGAATTCGACGGCGACCTTCGACTCATAAAAGGTGGCGGCGGGGCGCTCACTCGGGAGAAAATCGTGGCGCACGCAAGCAAACGCATGGTGGTCGTGGCGGACGCTTCCAAGCAAGTGGCAAAACTCGGGTCCACGTTCGCGCTTCCGATCGAAGTGATCGATCTTGGCAAGACTCCGGTGCTGCGCCTTCTGGAGACCCTTGGCGCCGACGCCGTGTTGAGGGCAGACCCGGCCCAGCCCGACGGCTTGTACCGAACCGACAACGGCCACCCCATCATTGACGCAAAATGGTCCCACATCGAGGATCCGGAGAGCCTAGAGCGCGAACTGAACATGACTCCTGGAGTGGTCGAGTGCGGCTTGTTTTTGGGCATGTGCGACGCGGTCTATCTTGCAAGCTCCAGCGGCGTTGAAGTCATCCGCAAGTAGGCACGAGCCGACGCACGACCAAGCAGCCTCAGCGTTGTGGGTTCGTCACGCTCAGACAACAACGCACTCCGCATCATCCGCGATGGCCCCAGACCGATGCAGCGCCAACCCGAACTAGAGCCGCTTAAGGGCCCCATCCAAGGTCCCTATAGCATGCTCATACGATTGAATCGCCTTTTGCCCAAGTTCTCCGTAATGCTGCTTGATTGAAGCTCCCTTGGCCATCAGCTTGTATTTGTGCATGGGACGACCCTTACCATCCCGAGGAACCGCCTCCGCGTCCGCCCAGCCACGATCACGCAACATCCTCATCCCAACAGAAACCTCCGGTTGCCGGAGGCCTGTGTGGTCCACGATTTCTTGCGTTCCCATGGACCCGTGGGCAATGAGAGACGCCAACAGAGTAGCCTCGACGCGCTTTGCGCCCAACTGTTGCAGACAATCACGAAGCCCGGCCTCGTCGTCGCCAGCCATAAGCCGAGTTGGTTTCCATTCCTATATTTGATTTTTCTTGTAGAGTCACAGGTTGGGCCGCCTTGGCGCCGCTGAACTGGCGGGGCTCCGTGTTGGGTGGGCGGGTTTTTCAGGGAGGCCCCCGTCGGAAGTCCCAATGACTGAGAATGCCCTCGTGGAACCAGGCACCCCCCTGGCCTACAGTGAGGAATACCTGCCCGGTCAGGGCACCTACGACGATGGCGAACAAATTCGCGCCGCCGTCTTCGGATCACAGCACGTCGACACGGAAAGCATGACGCTCACCGTGCGAAGTGCCGGCAAGTCCATTGCCAGCATCGAAAAGGGCGACGTGGTCGTCGGCCGCATCACCTACACCAAGCCCGAGCTTGCAAGCGTGCAGATTCTTGAGATCCGCGGCAAGACCGGCACCATCCTGCAAGCCGTGGAAGGCACCCTGCACGTCAGCAAGGTCGACAATCGCTACATCAAGGACATGGAGCAAGAAATCCAAGTGGGCGATGTCATCCGCGCCAAGGTGATTGGCCTGCGCGGCGGACCGCAGCTTGCCACGGACAAGCCCGAATTTGGCGTCCTTCGCGCCTACAGCCGGGAGCGCGTTCCCCTGGAGCGCCGTGGCAACGCTTTGGTGGACCCATCCACGGGCTACAAGACGACCCGCAAAATCGCCGAGGACTACGGCAGCGGCATCGTCTAGACGGGCCCCATCCAGACCAAGCGGCCTTGCGTCGCTTCTTGTGCGATCTGGTTTCGTTCAGCGCATGCTCTAGCCACCCGCGATGGCGGGAACAATCCGCAAGACTTCGCTGCCTGCAAGCTTCGTTTGCGGCCCGTCCAGTGCTTGGATGTCATCGGCGCCCAGAAATACGCGCACGAAGGGCCGGATCTGCCCATTTGCAAGCAATTGTGCGCCAAGTTCCGGGTGAACTACGGCAAGATTCTGCATTGCATCTAGGACCGTAGCGCCGTCGACGGGAACCTCCGCCTCATCGGAGGCAAGCCGGCGCAGCACCGTGGGCAGCCGAACCGTTACCACGATCCCGCCTCCGTCAATTGCAGAGGATGCTCGCGAAACTCCCCGTCGGCACCATGGAGTCGCCAAGCGCGCAGAATTCCCTCCGGAGCGTGCGGCGGGAAGCCATGAATCAGGTACCACCACCCCACGGCAGCATGGGCGCGATCGGTTTTGCTGGGCACCGCGTCCGTGAACGGGTGGCTGTGTACGATTCCCACAACCTCCTGTCCTGTGCCCTCCAGTTCGTCTTCAAGGTCCAGAAACGCCACCGGATCCACTTGGTACCGCGTCCGGGGCTCCGCGTGCAGGTTGCGCGTGGCGCGAACCGATTCGATGCGACCATGCGCCCCAATCAAGTAACCACAGCCCTCGTTGGGAGCCGCGGCGGCGCTCATCGCATGAATTGCCTCCACCGCGTCAGATTGAATGTGTACAAGCGGAGCTTCCAGGGGCGCAAGATGCGCGGGGAGAGCCATGGAGACCCAAGAGCCCCAGCGGCCATGGAAACCCTGCGCGTACCGGCAAATCCTGCCGCAGCAAAGGGTTCTTTAGCCGAGGGATGGTTCGGCCGATTTGGTCAAGATGACGCAATCAACAGGACTGGACACAAACGTGCATGCAATCGACCCCCGCCAGGCGGTCGCCCTGCCCTATGTCGCCGGCGCACCCTGTTTTTGTCGTTCCTAAGCCCACTCTTCAATTCCCACTCCTCCTTCGAAGCGCTCCTCCAAGCGTCCGATTGACCTACGCCTGCTTGCACCTTGGAATGGGCCACGACGGCCCGACCATTACGGAAGCAAGCGGCCTACCCGAACGCACCGTTCGCCACGCCGTGCGCTGGCTCGTAGACGAAGGCCTCGTGCGCAGGATCACCCGGCTCGCCGACACCCGCCGCACCTTGCTCGTGCCCACGGACGCACCCGCCTGGACCGCCCCGGAGGTGCCCGCGTGACCATCCCTAGCCACGTAGACGTACGCGGTACTCGATTTGCCGGCGGGATGACAACCATCGGCGCCATCGCTGCGCTCTTCGTACCCCACCCCGCAATCGCAGCAACTTTCGCGTTGTTGCTGTTGCTTGGCGCCGTCCTTGGACCACGCTGGAACCTGTGGAGCATTCTCTATCGCGCGCTCATCGCCCCGCGCCTGACCCCGCCTGGGCCCGAGCGCCTGGAGCCCAGTGGCCCACCGCGCTTTGCCAACCTGCTTGGTGGCGTGTTTCTGGCTGCCGCAGCCGCAAGTATGGCGCTCGACTGGCTGATTGCCGGCCAAGCGCTCGCGGGCATCGTCGGATTGCTGGCCTTCCTGAATGCCGCCACCGGCCTCTGTGTTGGCTGCCGCCTGTACGGCCTCTTGGTGCTGCGCCCCGCTGTTCGCGCTGCGAGGCGTGCATGAACCAGACCACACGCCTCGCACCGGCCCCGTTTCGCACCGCACCCCAAGAGGCACTCATCGGCAACACGCCGCTGCTTGACTTGAGCCAGTTCGCGCCCGAAGGGACCAAAGTCCTTGCCAAGGCCGAATGGCACAACCCCGGCGGGAGCATCAAAGACCGCGCCGCCCACCGCATCGTCACGGACGCAATTCAACGCGGCGATCTACGCCCCGGCGTGACCCTCCTAGATGCCACAAGTGGCAACACCGGCATCGCATACGCATGGCTCGGAGCCGCCAAAGGATTCCCAGTGCGCCTCTGCATCAGCGAAGGCGTATCGAGAGAACGCCTTGCCATCCTACGCGCCCTCGGAGCCCAGTTCGAGTTTACGGACCCCGCCGAAACCACAGACGGAGCCATCCGACGCGCCCGCGAACTCGCCGCTGAAGATCCAGGCCGATTCTACTACGCCGACCAATACAACAACCCCAGCAACCCCGCCGCCCACGAACACACCACGGGACCAGAAATCTGGCAGCAAACCGGCGGCAACGTCACGCACTTCGTGGCTGGCCTCGGCACCACCGGCACCCTCATCGGTACAGGTCGCTACCTTCGACCCAAAGGCGTCCAACTCGTAGGCATACAACCCGACCAAGCATTCCATGGCCTCGAAGGCCTCAAACACCTCGACACTGCCATCACGCCCGGCATCTTTGATCCCACCGGCGTGGATCAACAACTGGCCGTGGCAACCGAAGACGCACACGCGGCGGTACGACGCCTCGCCCGGGAAGCCGGCCTGATGGTCGGAATCAGCAGCGGCGCTGCATTCATTGCTGCCCTTCGCGTCGCCGAATCCAACCCCGGCGCCACCATCGTCACGGTGTTTGCCGACTCGGGCGACAAATACCTCACCAATCCATTCTGGAGCCAACCATGAACCTGACCGATGCCGAACGCAGCCGCTACAGCCGCCACATCCTTCTGCCCGAAGTAGGACTCGCCGGCCAAGAACGGCTCGCGGCAAGCAAAGTGCTCCTGGTAGGCGCCGGTGGACTCGGTTGCCCCGCCGCCTTGTATCTCGCCGCCGCCGGAGTCGGCACACTTGGCCTCGTGGATTTTGACGTAGTAGACGACTCCAACCTCCAGCGCCAAGTGCTCTACACCACCGACAGTGTCGGGCGACCCAAGACCCAGGAAGCCAAGGCACGACTCCAAGCCCTCAACCCACACATCCAAGTCGTTGAGCACCGCGAACCTCTCACGAGCGCCAACGCCGTAGACCTGATTCGACAATACGACCTCGTGCTCGACGGCACCGACAATTTCCCCACGCGCTACCTCGTCAACGACGCCTCGTACCTTGCCGGGGTTCCGAACGTCTACGGCAGCATCTTCCGATTCGAAGGGCAAGTTTCCTTGTTCAACCACGAAAACGGCCCCTGCTACCGCTGCATCTACCGCGACCCGCCGCCACCCGGGCTCGTGCCCAGTTGCGCCGAAGGAGGCGTGCTCGGCATCCTGCCCGGCGTCGTCGGCACCCTGCAAGCCACCGAGGCCATCAAGGTCCTCCTGGGCATCGGCAAGACCCTGCGCGGCCGCCTCCTGCTGTACGATGCCTTGGACATGCAATTCGAAGAACTGCGCCTTCGCAAGGACCCCGCCTGTTTGCTCTGCGGCCCCGAACCCACCATCACGGCGCCCATCGACTACGAGGCATTCTGCAACCCCATCCAAGCCCAAGCCGAGGCGATTCCGGAAATCACGGCAGGTGAACTCGTCACCCTGCGCGCCGCTCGCCCCGAGACCGTCGTGCTGGACGTGCGCGAACCGGGAGAAGTGGAAGTGTGCCGCATCGAAGGCAGCCTCCTGATTCCCCTCGTGGACCTCCCCCGCCGCGTCGAAGAAATACCCCGCGACCGACCCGTCGTAGTACACTGCAAAGTCGGCGGACGAAGCGCCAAAGCCACCCGCATCCTGCGCGCCGCCGGCATCGACGCCACCAACCTGCAAGGCGGCATCGACGCATGGCGAACCAACGTGCAACCGGAATTGGCACGGTACTGACACCACCGGCCCCAAGCACGGCAGGAACGCGGGCGTCATTGGAGCTATGGGAAACACCGTAGCCGCCACCTCGAAGGACCAACCCTTGCAAGCATGCGACAGGAACTACAACGGCGCACCCGACGAACCACATCTGCAACCGGCCCATCCGCCGAAGGGTAACGAACACAGTTTTGCGCCCCACCGCGTCCTCTTCCTGCGCGGTCATCAATCCGTACTCGTGGTCCCCATGACAACCAGCCAAATGCAACGCAAGCTCGCCACACCCAAGGAAGCAGTCGCCTTCGTCCAATCCGTCCAGCTTCCCCGCGACAGCGACACGGCCCCCAAGGCCCGGGGTTCCATCGACCCCTCCGCCGAAAAACCATCCCACGCGCCCGCTGCACCCAACAAAATGCGCTCCATCCAGGGCGAATCCGCGACGGTACCCGACGCGACCGCAAACCTTCGGCCCGACCGCCCCTCTGCCACCCTGGACGGCGCCAACCTCGTTGCATGTGTAGCCGGACTCGATGTGCAAAGCCGCCAAGACGTCATCAACTCCCTGCTGCTTGCCCAACTGGTCGCCGACCAAGCACACGACCGCGACCAAGACATGGAAGCATGGTACGACCGCTACTGCGATGTCCTCGGCAACGTCGGCTGGGCCTGCGGGTCCTTCCAATTCCAACAACACAACCTCCACGGCACCAAGGCGAACATGCAAACCCTCGTCCTCGAAGTGCTCGCCACCATCGCCACCCAAGACCACCTAGCCGCCGCCAAACTCGCCCTCGACGCCCTAGCCAAAAAAGCCGAACGAGGCGACCGCGACTTCCAAGTATGGAACAACGCCACCCAAAAAGACGGCATCAACGTGTTCCAAATGAGCATCTGCAAAGGAGAAGGTGCCACCATTGGACTCCAATCCGCTGCTCTGCGCGTCCACACCCAAAAAGAAGACGCCCGATTCCTTTGGGCCGGCCAAACCCGCACCATCCTCCAGGTCCAAGCCGCCTCCATGAACATGCTCCTCGACAGCACCACCTACAGCGCCGTCCGCAGCCTCGTCATCAAAAAACTAGGCCACCGACTCGCACACAACCTCACAAATCTCGACCTCGCCTAATGCGACTGCACTCCACCCGCACCCCCCAACGCGACCCAGCACCACGCCCCCGGCCTCATTCCGCGCAGCACGCCGCCCAAATAGCCCCCCACCCATGTCCGACAAGCCATGCGTGACGCTCTGCGTGCACACGCCCCCTCCGTCGCCGCCTTCGCCGTGATGATCGTGGTCGCCCTCGTCATGGCCGCCACCATCCAAGCCGGCGTTTTGCCCTCCAGCTCGCCCCTGCCAGCACTCCCTGCATCTGCCCTGCCAATGCCCAGCGCCGAGCAGGACCAAGACCGAGACAGCTACGCCGACGAACTCGACCGCATCGACGGCGACCTCCATATCCGCCTCGTCGTGGAAACCATGGACGTACCAAGCAACGCCCTACCCTACCTCCAAATCGGCACCCAAGACGACCACTGGCGCCTCGGCGCCGGCGCCGAACAAGCATGGCCCCACATCGTAGACGCCGACTCGCTTGGCCACAAAGCCGGCAGCCCCGGCTGGCGAAACGACGTCCTACGCACTGGAGCATGGTGGATGAGCCAACCCATGACCGGAGCCACCAAAGCCATCACCGAAGGCAGCATCGACCCCGACCGCGTCCCCCCCGGCGTAGTCTGGCCCCAAACCTTCTGGATCAACGTACGCGACGATCGGCCCCAAGTCTCCTTTGTGGTCGAACTGCGCGACTCGAGACCGGACCCCGACGCACTTCTTGGCCAATGGACCCTCCACGTGGAAGTCCCCTCAGGACTCGCCCGCCTCGACGACGGCCCCTTCCAAAGCACCAACACCACCCTCGCAGTCACTTCCGCCAAAGCCAGCCTAACGCTTCGCACCACCCTCGAAACCGGCCCCAGCCACGACGACGCACGCGCCTGGGCCGACCGCTGGGCACCCATCCTCCGCTTCGACTCCCTCGAACGATTCTACCCCGTGCGCGGCGAAGTGCTCCAACAATTCCACGGCATCGGCCGCCTCGACCCCCGCGACCAAGACCACCGCACATGGACCCGGGAATTCAACAACGCCCGCGACCCCTACATCCTCTTGCTTGCCGACTTCAACGGCGACCGCAAAACCGACCACGTCGACGCCGCCCTCCTGTACGACGTACTCGCCACCGGCCCCGTCGGCACACCCACCGTCTACGCCAGCGTACAACGCACCACCAACGACCAAGTCGCCATCACCTACTGGTTCCTCACCATCTACAACTTCGTGCGCGACGTCACCGGCAACGACATCCAACTCCTCGCCCACGCCGGCGACCGCGAATTCATCTCCCTCCTCTTCGACAACCCCGAAGAAGCGCGCAACGGCACACCCAGCAGCATCAGCTACAGCCAACACTACCGAGGCATCCGCATCCCCAACCCCCAAGCAGGCGCCGAGCCCATGACCAACGGCACCCACCCCGACGTATTCGTTGCCCAAGGCAGCCACGCCAGCTACCCCGTCGCCGGCGACGACCGCCGCTTCCGCTCCGCCCTCATCGGCTTCGGCGACGTCTTCGACGGCAAAGGCACAACCTGGACCCCCAACGACTACGAACTGGAACTCCTCGAGGCGCAAGAATGGCATCTCGGATACCTCTGGGGCCCCCTCACCCGCCACAGCCGCGACCTTGGCACCACGCGCCAACCACTCCTGCAACACAGCTTCCAATACCCCTTCATCGACCCGCTCTCCTGGCACCTCAGCCTAGCCATCTTCGAAGCCGACGAACTGCACGAAGCCTACGGAGACACCCCATGAACGCCCCGGAACCCACCACGGCGCGACCCAATATCCTCCACCACCCACGCATACAAGCCGCATGGGAACGCATCGCACAAGCCCTCCACGCCATCCACGGCAGCCGAGGCATCCTCGCCGGTTCCCTGGGCCTCTTGCTGCTCGGCCTCGCAGACCCCGCCCTACCCCGCGACCTCAACCGCACCCTCCTCACCGGCCCGCTCCTGCTCGTGCTCATCGCCGGCCTCCTCACACTCGCCCGCGAAGGAGTCGCCACCCAACAACGCGCCCGCACCCTACGCAACGACGAAACCGCCACGCGCAAAATGACCCGCCGCCTCCTCTGGCTGCTGCCCCTAACCCTGCTGCTCTCCCCACGCATCTTCCTTGCCGCCTACGGCGTCCCGCACCTGAACCCACTCACCGGCGTCATCTTCCCCGACACCCAACGACACCTCGCACTCCTGTTTCTGTTCCTCCTCATGCTCCTTGCTGCCATGTACCTACGAAGCAGCAAACGCTACGCCCCCCACATCCGCAGCCGCCGCCCACGCGACCTGCCCCACGAAGACCTCAGCCACCAAGAACGAGACTGGCTCCTCTGGATGGTCATCGGCATAGCACTCGCCTGGGGCTGGCTCCTGCGCCCCTTCTGGCACCCCTTCAGCCTCCTCCAATGGCCCCCCAGCCTCAACAGCCTCCAACAAGGAGCCGCAGGCGTCGGCGCCCTCGCCTTCAGCCTCGCCATCCCCATGATGCTGTTTCTCAACCTCGCAAGCCACCTCAGCCTCCTACGAGACATCCAAATAGCCGGCACCTGGCACAAAGACCGCCACATCGCCGCCATGGCCGCCATCCACGTCACCCTCTCCCTCACCGCCATCATCCTCCACGCCTACGACTTGCTGTGGATTGCGCAATACCGGAGTGCGGTCAGATTCTAGCGCCAACGCTGCGCGTTGGCGGCAGTACGGGGCCCTCCAGCGCCAACGCTGCGCGTTGGCGGCAGTACGGGGACCTCCGGTCCCCGGACCCCTCGGAGCGCGGCACTCGCTTCGCGAGGCCACGCGGACTTGTACACCGTGAAAACTCTAGTCTGTCAAGAAGGGAAGTCTGTCAAATTCGGCCCTGTCTAGGGTCGCGAGCGCCGGGTTCTCCGTGCGCTGGGCTTGCAGGCTGCGGCTGGGGTATGGGGCGTAGTGGTGGCCGGGAAACAGCGTGATGTCTCCTTGCAGGGCCCGGATTTTTGCCATAGACGCAAACATGGCGTCCGTGTCGCCGCCGGGAAAATCGGTTCGGCCACAGGTGTTGACAAACAGCGTGTCTCCACCAAACAGGGCTTGCGGACCGCCGGAGGCGCCGACGAGGAAGCACGTTGATTCCGGCTGGTGGCCGGGCGTGTGGATGGCTTCGACGGGAACGCCGCCGATTTGGAATGTGTCGCCATCGCTTAGGAACTGGAACCGCTGGGGCTCTTGCTGGACCTTCGTGTGGTCCCGAGCCGCCTCGTGGATGCGCGCCGTCTCGACCCCGCGCTCGAAGATCTCCGGAACCCCTCCAATGTGGTCCCAGTGGCCGTGCGTAAACAGCGCTTGTTTGATCTGAAACCCATCCGCCTTCACGGCTTCAAACAGCCGCTCCAACTCGAATGCAGGATCAATCACCGCCGCTTCCATGGTCTCGGGGTCGCCCACCACATAATGGAAGTTCTTGTGCGGGCCCGCCAGCACCTGGCGAAGCGCGAATGGAAATGCTGGCGCAGTAGCAGACACGTCCTCGAAGAGCACGCGCCGGGACGAACGCCTTGCGGTTTCAAGCTTGGCCCCCGATGGAACCGAGCCGCCGTTACACTTGCTGCAGCATATCGCCCACGTTCACCTCAACGCAGCCATGGTAGTCCACCAAAAAGTCCGTAAGAAGGGTGGCGCCGGAGCAGATGTCTAGCCAGAGTTCCTCCATCACGTCGCCGTTCGTGGAACGGGCACATTGGCTTGGGCCGCCCGAAACGCCAGTACCGGCGCCAGGAACCGATGGCTGCACGAACGGTTGGACCCGGACATCCAGGCACAGCGCTTGCGCCGTTCCCGGGATTCCTGCGACCGTGGCCACATCGGCGGTGACGAGCACTTGCGAGGGGTCCGGATCTACTTCGAGGTCCACGGACAGATGCGCGATGCCATCTGCGGGGGCTGCTGAGACTGTGGTGGACGAGGCGAGCAATGCAGTCAGCAGTCCAAAGGTTACGAGTTGTAGTTGATGGTGAGGGTGATGGTTTGTCATGGAGATTTTCTCCCAACCTCCACATGCACGAGCCAAACTAAACCATATGGACTCCTTTGGGCCGATTCGGTCAAAGTGCTCAGCACGGGAAAAAGAAGGAAAAGGCCCGTGTCGCAGCACTACGGCAAGCCACCGTGATTGCTACCGCTTGGTAGAGGCGCGATGACAGCGGAGTTGAGGACATACGAGTAGGAGTAGGACACGCTGGAACCACCACTTTCCGCCTGGACGCGGGCCCAAAAGAGACGCTCCTTTTGGCGAATTCCGTGGACACCACCGTCAAGTACCCGCCTCAAGTCGCGCCACCCATGGCAGAGACCGACGCACCTAAGCCCCTCCCGATGGCCGGACCCGGCGCCCCTGGCGGCGCCCAAGGTGGCCCCGTGGACCCACGCACGGCGGAGCGCCTGAAGCGACGGTTGCGCATCATCAACAACATGAAGCGCATCAAGCACAAGTTCATCGTGGCAAGCGGCAAGGGCGGCGTCGGCAAATCGACCGTGGCAACCAACCTCGCTGCCAGCCTCGCCGCACGCGGCCACAAAGTCGGCATCCTGGACATGGACTTGACCGGCCCCAATGTCCCGAAGATGCTTGGCGTAGACCAGAGCGGAGTCGCAGAGCAAGAAGGCGGCCTCGTGCCGGTGCAAGTGACCGACAACTTGTGTGTCATGAGCATGCAATTCTTGCTGCCCGACCCCGACGAAGCCGTCGTCTGGCGCGGCCCGATCAAGATGCAGGTCATTGGGCAGTTCCTGGGCGACGTGTCCTGGGGCGAACTGGACTACCTCATCGTCGATCTGCCCCCTGGAAGCAGCGACGAGCCCCTTTCGGTTGCCCAAAACATTCCCGACGCGGACGGCATGATCCTCGTCACGACCCCCCAGGAGATTTCCGTGGGCGACGTGCGCAAAAACGTCCGATTTGCTCGCAAACTCGAGATGCCGGTGCTCGGCGTCATCGAAAACATGAGCGGCCTCGTGCTGCATGGAAGTGCCCCCGGTGCCACGAGCCTGACTCTGGACACGGGAGCAGACACCATCACCGTCAACCCCGACGCCAGCGGCGCTTTCGAAGCCGTCGTGCATGTCTTTGAAGCAGGCGGCGGCAAGCGCATGGCGGAACAAGTGGGCGTGCCGTTCCTGGGCAGCGTTCCCCTGGACCCCATGGTCAACCGCATGGCCGATCGCGGCGAACCGTTCGTTCTGGACGAGGCACGAGGCCCAACGAGGGCGGCGTTTGAATCCATCATCGACGCCTTGACCAAAGACCACGAATAGCTGGCATACCCCGCCAACCGGGCCGTTGTGCCGCATCGTTCTTGAAGTGCTAGAATCGCTACTAGATGAACGGGTTCCGCGCCGACACCTTCTCGACTGCAGAACCACTTTCGGGCCCATGCGCACAAGTCCCGCACCGCTTCTTGCCATCCTCATGTTGGCCCTAGCAACCACCGCCTCACCCACCATCACATCCGCCGGCACTGCTGCAGTATCCGAACCGGACGCGAGCCTCCTTCCAAGATTCGTGGATGGCCCGACACTCGTCTCCAGTGCCGCCACATGGACCTGCGATGAAATTGCAGTGGACCCCCTCGGCGACGCTTCCTTCGACAACAATTGCCCCCTCGGTGGCAGCATCCGACCCGGCGTAAAGGGCAACGGCTGCACGCTCTCCTGGATCGTCACAGACGGCACCGACTACTGGATTACCACCGCCGGCCACTGCGGCGGCGTGGGCACCAGCTTCAGCGTCCCAGGTGTTGGCACCATCGGCAGTGTAGTGTTCCGCGAATTCAGCGGCACCGTCGACACCCCCCGCGACTGGGCATTCATCAAAATCGACGCCAGCAAACACAGCTTCATCGACCCCACGATGGTGCATTACGGCGGCCCCTTCAGCGCCCTCCCCGACCTTGGCGACGGTCCCGTCCGGATTCCCCTTCCTGGTGACGGCGTGTTGCACTACGGCCACGGCTACGGACTGGGCCAGGAAGACGCCACCAAGGGCCGCGCTGGCATCAACGCCGCCACCACGCCCACCTCATTCATCTACCCAGGCACCGTCGGAGGAGGCGATTCAGGCAGCCCTGTGCGCCTTGCAACAGGAGAAGCAGCCGGCATCGCGGTGATGGGCGGCGTGATCCAGACCGGCGACAACCGCAACTACGTTCCAGACCACTGCGCCGAGATCGAACTCATCGTCCCCGGCGCCTGCGCACCCTACTGGGACACCTGCGACCGATTGGACGGCGCTTGCGACGGCATCTGGCGCCCCAATGGATTGTACGGTATTGTCATCGCCACCCGGCTCGATGTGGCGCTTGACGCCTTCGAATCATGGCTTGGCAGCGATGTTTGGGTCCTAGAAGGCAACCTCATGGGCGTCACAGTATAACCCCCACCCAACCCCAATCCAGCCGCCGATCCGTACCAATTCGAAGCCATATTCCAGCCAATCCGGCGCCCTGGGGTAGTCGATTCAAGAATTGTACGGAGACCCTAATAAACCCGAAGAACCAGAACAAGAATCGGACTCCGGACAGACCCCAATTGTCGCATCAGAACGGGAACACCCTGGTGCGTCAAGCGGGACTCTCGTCCGCGCTTCCTGGCCGGGGGCGCTCGCGCGTGCCCCAAAAACACAACCGTGCCCCCCGGCCCCACTTGCTTGGCGGCTGACCAAGCCCCCCCCAATTTGGACATTGCCCGACCCCAAAGGCTCAAACCCCTGGGGCACGCATGGAGAATCGTGAGCGACGGCAGCATCACCATTGAGCAGAAGCTGACCATGACGGTAACGGACCTGGCGCGCGAGAAGCTTGGCGCGTTTTTGGGCGAGCGCCCCATCGACGCCATTGGCGTGCGCATCAGTGTTCAGCCCGGCGGTTGCTCGGGTGCTTCGTACGGCATGGAATTCCAGGAGCACAAAGCAGACCACGAGATGGAACTGGTGGCCAACGGCGTGCGACTATGGGTCGACCCGAACCACTTGGCACTCCTGAACGGACTCACCATCGATTTCGTCGATGAACTGATGGGCGGCGGATTCAAGATTCACAACCCCAACGCCAAGAGTTCCTGTGCGTGCGGCAAGTCTTTCAGCGCTTGAATTCACCGCGATTGAACCACAGTGAACCATTCCTTTTTCTTTTGTTAGGAATGTTTTTAAACAGATTTTGATTGAATGCACCTTCCAAGTGGTGCGCCCCTATGTCCTTCCAACAAAACTTTATCTTGATATTGGGATCATTATTTGCAATTTCTGGCATTGTTATGTTTTTTTACTTCCGCGTCAAGGGGCACGGCGAGGAACGAAACCACGTAAAATTCGTCAAGATCGAACTCGACCTTTCCGCCCCCTCCTTGATCGTCTTCGTAATCGGCGCCATCATGATGATTCTGGCCGGGACGGGATTCGGCGAAACCAACCCCACCTCCCCTGGCTCATCAGCCTCCCTGGATGTTCTTCACAAATACGTAGCGCAAGAGCCACCAAACAGCGGATCCACCACAACCCGCTACACCCAATACGAGAGCATCACCACACGAAACGGCTTGCTATCCATGGAAGTGCCCGTCCGCTGGAAGGAGATCGAGGAGGCCCCATGGACCGAGCAACGGGCCCGAGTCGGCAGTTCACTCACCGCAAGCCGCGACATGGAACAGTTCAAGTCCACATGGGAAGAACCCGGTGTCGCCTTTGCAGTCAGCGTCGACTTTGCAAGCAAACACACGCCCCAAACACTCCTGGACACCCTGCCCATGTCCACCGAATATGACTACGCGCAGGCATGCACCTACCTGGACCGCGAGCCCTACCACGACTCACGCTACCAAGGCCACTTCGACATCTGGAACGAATGCGCAGACACTTCGACCATCGTCGTCACACTGGCCGCCGCCCCCGCAGACCATTCATTCCTGGCTTTCCTATTCATCCAATTGACCTCGGACGCAGAATTGACCGTGCTGGACCACATCCTAGCATCCTTCGTCGTTTCCGAGCAAAACCTACCCGAGCCCAACAGCGGCTGGGAGGCAAGCACAGACCAAGGCAACGACGCCAAGTACACCGGCTACCAGGAGATTTACACCTCGAACGGATTCCTCTCCATGGAAATCCCCATCGAATGGAGCGACGCGCGTGAAGCCACTTGGAGCGAAGGGGCACTCGAAGGAGAAGCATTGCTAGCCTCGCCTGATTTGGACAAGTTCTGGGACTCCTGGCTCGTTCCTGGCGTAGCGTTTGGCGCCTCCTACGACATGACGCACGGCCACACCCCCCTCAGCCTCCTCGATGCGCGCCCCTTCAATGACGAATTCTTCTACGCTGAATCCTGCACCTACCTCGAACGCACATCCTACGACGACGAATGGTATTCGGGCGCATACGACATGTGGGGCTCCTGCGGAGGCCACAACAGAGTCGCCATGAGCATGGTCGTAGCACCCCAGAACGGCGAATATCTTGTCGCCATCTACATGACCATGTCCACGCAACGAGAAATCGACGCCATGGTGCAAGTGCTAGAGACATTCATGGTCAACGCTTGATTTCTGGCCCGAAGCCGTGGTGTACAAGAAGGCGCAGGCCCCGCTGTTGCATCCTGTCCTCGCGGGCGTCCATTTCCTTTGCATTCTCAGGGACGTTAAAATAGAGACAGAACAAACAGTGAGGCATGGATCTGCGCATCCTAATGGTGGCAGAGAGGCGCCAGGCAGATCGCGTCGGGCAGTTGCTTGGCCAGGGGCTTGCCAATTGGGTTGGAAAAGGTGCCCCCCTTCATGCCGATTTTGTCCTTGCCACGGATGTGCGAGAAGCGTGCGTGCAGTTTCAGGCAGTTCCCTTTGATGTGGTGTTGATGGGACTTGATGCAGCAGGCGAGCGCAGCCCGGGCGCTTTGGATCGGTTGCATGAGGTGGAACCGGATGTCCCCGTGATTGTATTCGGCTCGCACACGAGCAAAAAAGTCGCAGAATCATGGCGGCGCGCCGGGGCAGTCGATTGTGTGTCCTGCCAGCCCGCAAACGTAGCTCGTGTGGTGGAGCGCATGGTGGAAGCGACCTGGGAAGCGTGGACGCGCAACGGAGATGTTGCGGAAGCGGTTCATGAGCACCATCTTTAAGTTCAGGACGCCCTAGACACCATTGGGCTGTGAGAACCACAGTACCACACACTGGTGACGTTCATGGAGCTCAAGCACATCAAGGGCATCGGCCCCTCCAAGCAAGCAAAGCTGGCCGCCGCCGGCATCGAAAGCGTAGAGGCCCTCGCCCGCGCCGACCCCGAGGAAGTGGCCACCAAATCCGGCCTCCCCCTCGAATCCGTCAAGGACTACAAACAGAAGGCCGTCGCCCTGACCCTGATGGAAGACATCAAAGGCATCGGACCCCAAACCGTCGTCACCCTCGCCCAAGCCGGCATCACGAGCCTCAAGGACCTCTACGACGCCAGCGCCGAGCGCGTCGCCGCCGAAGCCCGCGTCGCCCGTGAAAAGGCACTCGAATGGCAAGCCGAAGCCAAGAAACTCGCCGAGCACGTACGCGACGAAGCCAAAACCCCCGAAGGCCGCCGCAAGCTCCTGAAGGAGTCCGCCGACGCCAGCAAGGCCGCCGCCCGCAAGACCCAGGACACCCTCGTCTCCCTCTACGGCATGGCCCGCGACGAAGGCGAAGCCGCCATCCAAAAGGCGCACGACCTACGCGAACGTGCCCCCCAGCAACTGCACGACCTGCGCCAAAAAGCCGAGAAGGCCCTCAAGGACGCCGAGAACATGGTAAAGGACCTTCAAACACGGGCACGAGACCTGCAAGACAAGGCCGCCATGCAAGAATGGCGCTCCAAAGCCGAAATCGCAGTCGCCGACGCCAACCGCATCGTCAAGGAACTCAAGGACAAGACCGAGCACTTCGTCAAAACCGAAGCAGAGAAGGTCAAAAGCGCCAACAAAGGACTGTTCGTGCGCATCAAGAGCAAGTTCCAACGCAAGGCCGCCTAAACCCCGCCATTCGCATCACAACTCTCCTGCGGCGAAAGCCCACCTCATCCCCCTCCCACTTTGATCCGTTTCACACCCCGCCGCAAGCCCGACCGCGGCTCCGAATCGGCCCCGCTGCGACCGCGGCTCCTTAGCGGCCTTTTTTCATGCGGCACCATTGCGCCCGCATGGACGTCCAAGACAGCATCCTCGACCTAGTGGGCAACACCCCTATGGTCTGGCTTGACAAACTCCGACCCGAAGGAGGCGCTCGCATCGCCGCCAAGCTCGAGATGTTCAACCCCGGCTTCAGCGTCAAAGACCGCATCGGACTCGCACTCATCCGCGCCGGCGAAGCCCAAGGCCTCCTGAAACCGGGCGGCACCATCGTCGAACCCACCAGTGGCAACACCGGCCTCGGCCTCGCCATGGCCGCCAACTTGCTTGGCTACCGCATGGTCTGCACCCTGCCCGACAAAGTGCCCAAAGAGAAGCAAAACCTCCTGAAAGCCTACGGTGCCGAAGTGATCGAATGCCCCACGAACGTGGAGGCCGACGACCCGCGCAGCTACTACAAGCAAGCCGAGCGTCTGCGTGACGAAGAAGGTGCATACCTGCCCTACCAATACTACAACCAAGCCAACCCCGAAGCGCACATCGCGACCACGGGCCCGGAAATCTGGAAGCAAACGGACGGCAAAATCACGCACTTTGTCGCAGGTGTTGGCACCGGCGGCACCATCAGCGGCACCGGCAAATTCCTCAAGAGCCAGAACCCGAACGTACAGATCATCGGCGTCGACACCGTCGGCAGCGTCTACGCGCACCTGAAGAAAACCGGCTCCATGCCCGCCGCCGAAGACATCCACCAATACCTCATCGACGGCATCGGCGAAGACTTCCTCCCCAAATCCGTCTGGATGGACGTTATCGACGACGTGCTCACCGTCTCGGACGAAGACGCATTCATGATGCAAGCGCGCATGGCCCGCGAACTCTGCATCTTCAGCGGCAGCAGCGCCGGAGCCGCCGTCGTGGGCGCCATCCGCATCGCCGCCACCCTCCCCGAAGACGCCATCGTCGTCACCCTCCTGCCCGACGCCGGAGAACGATACCTCAGCAAATTCAACGACAAATGGCTGCGCGAACACGACATGCCCCTTGTTGCCGACTACCTGCAAGGAAAATCCGCCGCACCCCCGGTGACCGCATGAGCCACATCGAACAAAACGACAGCTTCGCCACGCGCTGTGTGCACGCCGGCACCACGCCCGACCCACAATACGGCGCAGTCAACCCCGGCATCCAACTCAGCACCACCTTCGTCCAACCCGACGTAGCCAAACCCCTGAAGTTCGACTACAGCCGCGCCGGTAACCCCACCCGCGAAGCCCTCGAACAAGCCATCGCAGAACTCGAAGGTGGCAAAACCGGCCACGCCTTCTCCAGCGGCCTCGCCGCCATGGACGCCTGCCTGCGCTTGCTCAGCGTCGGCGACCACGTGGTCTGCGCCGAAGACGCCTACGGCGGCAGCATCCGACTCCTTCGACAAGTAGCCAGCAACGGCGGCATCGAAACTACGTTTGTCGACACCCGCGACACGGCAGCCGTTGAAGCCGCCATGCAACCCAACACCAAACTCGTCCTGCTGGAAACCCCCACCAATCCACTGCTGCGGGTCAGCGACATCGAAGCCGTGGCAAAGGTCGCGCACGCCGGCGGCGCCCTCCTGGTCGTCGACAGCACCTTCATGAGCCCCGCGCTGCAAAACCCGCTCCAGCTCGGCGCAGACATCGTCTTCCACAGCGCCACCAAATACATCGGCGGCCACAGCGACGTGCTCGCCGGCCTTCTAGCCACCAACGACGAAGCACTCGGCGAACGCCTGAAGTTCCTCCAACTCGCCGTCGGCGCCGTCCTCTCCCCCTTCGACAGCTACCTCCTGCTGCGCGGCATCCGCACCCTGCACCTGCGCATGGAGCGACACAGCCACAACGCCGCCATTCTCGCCGAGCGACTCGTGGAAAAACTGGGCGCCGAGAACGTCTACTACCCCGGCCTCCCCAGCCATCCAGGGCACGAAATCCACGCCCGCCAAGCCAAAACCGGCGGCGGTATGCTCAGTTTCCGCCTCCCCGACGCAGAGGCGGCACGCGCCCTCGTTCGAAATACAAGGATTTTCCAACTTGCAGAGAGCCTAGGTGCCGTGGAAAGCTTGATCCAAGTACCCGCGGCCATGACCCACGCGAGTGTACCCCGCGCCATGCGCGAAAAGACCGGCCTCACCGACGGCCTCATACGCATCAGCGTCGGCATCGAGGAGGTGGAAGACCAATGGAACGACCTGGCGCAAGCCTTCTGAAACCCACCCTCACCCTGTTCTGCCTCGTCCTGTTGGCAGCACCCACCGCACACGCAGTCGTGCTCGCAGACGACCCTGACGCTCTCGGAGACGTCACCAGCCAAGCCGGCGTGCCTGCCAACGAACCCACCATCGACATGGTGAACATAGTGGCCGAAACCGACGGAGACGAACTGGTCCTGCGCAACGAAGTCGCCGCACCCCTTCCCGTCCCCGAAACAAGCGAGGTCAACATGTCCCGCTTGTACACTTTCCTCTTCGTCGTCGACTTCGACGCCAACAGCGAAGTGCCCCTGGTGCAAAGCGCCGACGCCGTCTTCGTCTGCACCTTCCACCACGGATTCGACGACCTTGCATGCCAACAAAGCCTCGGAGAACGCATCCTGCGCGGCTACGGCATCAACGACCGAAACGCCACCCTCCGGCTCGCCCTTGAAGGCAACGACACCACACAACTCATGCGCGTCGGTGGCGCCGCCACACTCACGGACGAGTCGGCAGGAAAGTTGCTTGCCCAAGACTGGACCCCCACCACCATCCAAGCCCAAGACCTGGACAACAGCGGAGACCCCTTCGGATCGGGGAGCGGCACGGCGACACCATGGTACAAGACCACACGCGGCGCAATCCTCCTCGTCTCCGTGGCAGGCTACCTCAGCTACATCGCCTACGGACGCTGGAAAAAGGACGCGCCGGCCGGCAAAGATAGCAGCAAGGACGTCGCAGCCGCGGCTCCAGCACCCGAGCCATCGAGCGAAGAAGAGTAAACGCCCGCGGGGAGCGCGCCCCGCGTGATTACCCGCGAGCCTGCAACGGCAAGCTGCTTTGCCAAGCAGCCCCGGCAAGATCCACGCGACGCACGGGCACACGTCCGTCGGGCCCACGCAGATCTTCAAAGCGAAGCACGCGGGTTGTGCCACCGGCCACAGAAATGAGCCCGTTGCCCTCGCCCTCGGCTAGGAACCGCACCGCCTCGCTGCCCAGCATCCGCGTATACTGGACATCGAAGGCCACAGGGTCAGCGCAGCGCAACTCATAGCCAATGATCTTGGTGACGAATCCCACTTTTTGCCCGGCTGCCGCCAGGCGCGGCGCCAAGTCATCACGCACGGCTCGACCCAGGTCAATCTCCGACATGCGCGGATTGCCGTGCTCGTCTAGCTCCAGGCTCGCAATGCGGCGAAGATCGCCTTCGGTCAAGCGCTCCAAGAGGCCTTCCGCCAACACCACGAGGCCCCAGTCTTGGCCCTCGGATCGGCGCTGGGCGATGGCTGCTGAAACGAGGTCCACGATGCGAGAAAGAGGAATCGGCTTGTCTTCGCCAAACTCTTCGCGAATGATGCAAAGGTCTGCGCCGCTGCCCATCGCCATGCCAAGACTGAGGTGCCCCGCAGATCGGCCCATGGCCGTGACAAGGTACCAGCGATTCGTGGTTTCGGCGTCCACACGCAGGTATGTGCACAACTTGGCGCCAAGGTCCTTGGCTGTTTCAAATCCGAACGTGGGAGCTTCGTCCGGCAGCGGCAAGTCGTTGTCGATGGTCTTGGGAACATGCGCCACGCGAAGCGTCAAACCCTCTCTTGCAAGTGCCCCCGCGACGGCCGCTGCACTCGTCGCCGTGTCGTCGCCGCCCACCGTCACCAAGCCATCCAAACCGAGCGCCTTCACAGCATCCACGACGGTCTGCATCGATTCCGGGGACTTCTTGGGATTGGCGCGATTTGTAAACAAAATGCCGCCGCCACGGGTCTCAATGCCCGCCACGTCGTTCGCGGTCAGTTCGCGGCAGGCACTGATATCGCCGGCCATGAGGCGACTGTAGCCAT
Organism: Thermoplasmatota archaeon; assembly: GCA_041601615.1. Classification (GTDB taxonomy): domain Archaea; phylum Thermoplasmatota; class E2; order JACPAO01; family JAHFTW01; genus JANQNI01. Next base: position 283,533 of record JBFIHX010000001.1, read on the forward strand.
ACGGAATCCCCACGACAGTCCAACCACGAGCAAGTGCTGCGAGGGTTACGCTGTTGATGACGCCGTTGAACCCAGGTGCTGGGCCGCCGCCACAGAGGATGCCGATCTTCACAATGCGCGGACCTCGCATTGCGTCAAGAGTGCTGCGGCTGCCGATGCCGCCGATTCGTACGGTTTCCCCGCTGTGCGGCGTGCTATACGCCTTGATCTTCGCGCGTGTCATCGTAGCAGTCTGTGACGTACTTTTGCAGGTACGGACCACAGGCCACGAGGAACGGTGCATCGGATCGCTTGAGGGTTTGCATTTGCAACATGCTCACTTGGTCGCCAGTAGAGACAGTCAGAATGGCATTCTGTGCATCGGTGTCATACCACAGCGTGTCGTCTTGCACCTTCAATTCCAACACCAAGTTGTGTCCTGCGGGCAGCAGATAATCGGTCGGATACAAATTGAGGTCGATCTCGATGGGGACACCCGGCATGGTGGGCGTAACGCCTTCGCCACGGTGCATGAGATTTATGGCGCCCCGGCTGACCAATTGATCCTCAGAGCCGCTCATATCGAGGAGCCGCGCAATCAAGTAACCCCCCGCTCGATCACTGGCCACACGCACATGCAACGTGGGTGCGCCGACAATTCGTGTGTCCTCATGGGCAAGCCATTGGAAGCGCGTTCCTTCGTATCCAACCAACAACAACGGCACGTCCGTGGGTGGGTTTACGGTCACGGAGCCTGGCGTGGTGCCATTCGACTTCATGGACCCGTCTTGGGACAAGGAGAGGTCCCAGGGTTGCGCATCCATGGGTGGCCATGTGTCTTCGTGCCTCCAGCGCCCTTGGGAGTCCATCACGTCAATCATGGGTTCGTCCATGATACCATTGGGGATGCCCAGCAATTCGTGGTCAAACCAACGTTGCAACGTGAGGATCAAATCTTCGCGGCCGGACACGTCGGCGCTCGGGTAGGTGTGGGGCCACCAGCCAAGCCAGGCCTTCTTTTCAGTGGGAATGTCTGCAAACCACTGACCAAAATTGTCGGGCTTCACGGCCGCATCGAACCAACCTTGCAGGACAAAGACGCTCGCAGTCACATCTTCAGCACGCGGTCGAAAATCACGGGCATGGAAGTATGCGTTGTAGTCGCCCGTGGGGTCGTTGGCCATGGCGTTTGTATCTGCACATTCGGGGCTGGATGCGACGCTGTTGGCCCAGCCTTCTTGGCGTTCTTCATTCAAGCGCGGGGTCAACGCTGAGCTGGTGTATCCGGCGGTCGTGCCGTGCCAGCCAGTGCCATAGTGCACACCTCCTTGGTACAGGCCTGCGTAAGCGTGTGTAAGTGGCGCGGCGGGGACGACGGTGACGAGGCCGGGGGCGGCGTGGCTGGCGGCCATCACTTGCGTCATGCCGTCATAACTAAGGCCGTGCATGCCGACTTTGCCGTTGCTCCAGGGTTGCTGGGTGATGGCGTCAACGAGGGCAAGGACTCCGGCGACATCATTGGGGCCCATGAAGTCCCAACATCCGCCACTGCCTCCCATGCTGGCCGAATCCCCGAGGACGATGGCATATCCGCGCTGAATCATGCGCTGGGTGAGTCCTTCGTAGGCAACGTATCCGTTGAATTTCAGGTCTGGGCCGACGCCATCGTCCCAGTAGGGGCTGGCCATGAGGAGCGTTGGGTATGTGTTCGGCAGGGATCCATTGAGCGCCGTTTTTGGGTCGGGCAGGTACACTTCCATGTGGACGGGGAATTCTGCCATGTCCGACGCAAAGGTCAGTTCCTGGTAGGTCCAGCCCGTCGAAATGGGCGCTGCCAATCCATTTGCATCCAATTGCACGGGGCTTGCCGAGGCTAGGGAATCCGGGGGAGATTCGTCGTTACCAGCGATGCAGCCCGCAAGCAGCAGGACGAGGAGCAATACGATTGCGCGCACGTTCGCTGAGGCTCCGTTCTTCAGGTAAACCTTGGGGCCGATTCACCCGTAGCCTACGCGGCGACGAACGTCTGCCCAAGCGCTGCGGCGCGGTTGGCTTCGCAGCGTTCCTTGAGCAGCGCTTGCGCCTTGCTGTTGTTGGCTTTGTCGCCGGCCCATGCGTTCAGCGCGGGTTGTTGAAGCGCGCGTCCGTAGCTGAAGCTGAGCTTCCAGGGCTTGGCGCCGAGAGTGTTCATGATGCGCAGGTGCTCGGTTGCTTCCTCGGGGCTCTGGCCGCCGCTCAAGAAGACAACGCCGGGCACACTCGCAGGCACACAATCCAGTAGGCCAATCATGGTGCGGCGGGCGACTTCTTCGGCGTCGGCGCGGCCCTTCGCGTTCTTGCCGCTGATGATCATGCTGGGTTTCAGGAGGATGCCGGGCAGGTAGATGCCATGGTCCTTGAGGGCCGCAAATAGGCAGTCCCAGGCCATGGTGGTGACCGCTTCGCAGGTGTCCACATCGTGGTCGCCGTCCATCAGCACCTCGGGTTCGACAATCGGAACGATGCCCGCTTCTTGGCAAAGCGCGGCGTAGCGGGCAAGACCGTGGGCGTTGCCGACCAAGCAAGCTGTGCTGGGAATGTCTTCGCCAATGGTGATGACGGCGCGCCACTTGGCAAACCGAGCGCCCATTCCGGCGTACTCCTTGAGGCGGTCGCGCAGGCCATCGAGACCTTCCGTGATCTTTTCGCCGGGGTGTCCGGCAAGGTCCACGGCGCCCGTGTCGACCTTGATGCCGGGGTAGATGCCGTTTTGCAGCAGAAGCTCCGGGATTGCGACGCCGTCCGTGGTACTCTGGCGAATCGTTTCGTCAAACAAGATGACGCCAGCGACACTGTCGCCGAGGCCGGGCGTGGAAAACAGCATGGCGCGGTAGTCGCGGCGCGTGTCGGGGGTGCTCGGAATGCCAAGGGCGTCGAAGCGCTTGGTGCAGGTGCCATTGCTCTCGTCGGCTGCAAGGATTCCCTTCCCTTCGGCGACGAGGTACTGGGCGGTCTCGCGAAGGCGTGCGGTGTCCATGGCTGCGGGCATAGAGACCACCATGAAAGCGTGACGGCAGGCAAGCGGCGGCGACGATCAATAACTGCGCTCCGTTCGCCTGTTGTTTTGGCATGCGCCGGAATTTTCATAATCAATCAGCTCTTTCCTTGTCCGATGTCTTGTCCCCTTTCTGGCTCTCGCAAGGGCCCAATCTCAACAATGGCCCAAATATATCCAATTTTTCTAAGTATTTTACTTGCTGCCACTCTTACGTTGTCCGGATGTATAGATTCGGGAAACCAAGTGGATCAAAAAGCGCAGGGCGATATTGTAGTCATTGAAGATCCGTCCGACTACTCAAAAAGCGCAGTTAATCGGCCACACGTCCATAATTATTGGGCCGGAAAGACAAATATTAGTGTTTTGGAGCAACAGTTCACACTACAGTACCTGGTACCGGGGTCCCAGTGTGGTCAGGGCGTGGACGAAATCTCTCAGGCTCGCAATTGCATCACCCTCGTCCTAGCGTCGGGAGACCTCATCATACCAGGAACAGAAGGCGTCCTGGTGGGTGCGGACTGGTCCACCAGTGTTGGCGACGCGCTTCTCAATGTAAGCGTCTATACGCCCATGGACCACAATATTCCAATGCATCAATTCAATCTTGAACAAGGCGGCTCGCGGCTCATCAGGACCAACGACACGTTCAACGATCTTCCCCACAGCACCCTTTCGGGCTGGAGATTTGACGTATCCTTGTTCGGCGCGCTGCCAGGAGCGTCGGTGGAAGGCACAGTTGGCATCAATATCCTGCGCCAAGATGGGCCCCTACAGCCAGTCCCGCCACACCCCGATTACTGGGCAAACACCACTGCGTTGCCACTGCATGAGTCCATGGGCGAGCTTGCAGACATCAGCGGCCAAGGAAATCCGGCCTCGTCTGGAGACATCCCACCGTACGATTTGAGCTTCATCGAGGGGGCCATCGTGCCCCCCCAGGCAGCCAGCGTGGAAATTATGGTATACTACAATTCCACGGCCCCGCTTGCAGCCCACCACAACCCTGTACTGAATTGGCACGGCGCAGAGTCACGCGACTACTCCCATGAACTGGTTCCTCCGACAGAAGTCCACAAGGCCAACGTAGATGGCTTCTACCGCTGGGAGCTCGATGTGGACTCCTCGATGTGGGACAGTCCATATGCATCAGCTAGTCTTTGGGAGCTCAACATTCAGTGGACTGGGGAAACCCCGTTTGTGGCCCCATCCTATGGGGACGGAGATTATCATGTCGTTGTCGAGGTGTTCAACGCGTAATTGTGATTGGGGTTCCGTCATCGGGAGGCGGTAGTTTGGGAGAGAAAGATGGCGAAGGGAGGTTGGCCTCGACTACAATGGGCACGCAGCCAAGTTGACTCGGCAGGTGTGGACTGCCTGGTCTCGTGCATCAAACGCGAGGCCGATGACCTCACCTGCTGCACAAAGGGCAAACGTATCGATTTTTCCAGGGTTGCAGCCCAAGACCGCATTGGATTCACTGAGTTCGACAGCGGATGCTGCAGGCGTCAGGAGCAGGGCGAGCAACATCAAAGTCGCGATTTTGTATATTTTCATATATTCACCTTTTTTGATTGATATTGATTGCAACTATAGCACAATCATGAATCAATCTGCTCCTGAATTATGGACCTAGTTATTATATGAGCTGCCGATTTACGGACGACTGTTAGTTCACATGTTTCGCGGTTGCCTTTGGCCCCATGGTGCGGGTGAAGAATCCTTCATTCACAACGGCTTTTCACACAAGGCGATTGGGGAATCCGTGCAGTCGGTTCCTTGGCTCAGCTACATCCCGGTTCCAGGGCTCCAGGCGGTCGCTGTCTACCTTGCCCCCGAAGACCCACTGACGCGCTACCACGCGTGGCAGGGAGGCACCCTTGTGGCCCTGCTGTATGCGTTCTTGGTCCTCGTGGGACTCCTTGCCCGGGCCAGCGATGCCGCCGCGTTTCTTGCGACCATGGGACTGTTTTCCGGCTTCGGGCTCCTAGCCGGTGTTGCGGGGCTCGTGTACGGCGCAGTTTCGGCCGCGCGCGGTCGCTACGGCAGGGTTCGGCCCATCTGGGACCTAATAGCAGCCCTCAAAACCTAGGCCTTCGCCGCTTGGCTCTCAACCGAGACCGGATATCCTTCTTCTTGCAAGACACGCGCCAGTTCCTCGATGTGATCGTGGCCTCGAGTTTCCACTTCTACTTCGACATGGGTGCGGTGCAATGGAACATTGGCGCGGAACCGCTCGTGGCGCACATCGAGGACGTTTGCCTTGTGCTCGGCCAGTAGGGTGAGAAGCTGCGCGATGGCGCCGGGGCGGTCCGGAACCTCCGTGCCGAACACCGCGATACGTCCCTCGGTGACAAGCCCGCGGTTGATGATGCGGCTCAGAAGCGTCATATCGATGTTGCCCCCGCTGACAATCGCGCACGCCTTCTTGCCCTTCACATCCACATGACCATGCAGTGCCGCCGCGAGGGCAACGGCGCCTGCCCCTTCGGCTCCGACCTTGGTGCGCTCCAGCAAGTGCAAGATGGTGGTGGCAATCTCCGCCTCGCTGACGGTGACGACTTCGTCCACGTGTTTTTGGATGGCCTCGAACGTTAGTGTGCCCAATTTGCGGCACGCAATACCGTCCGCCATCGTGTGCACTTCATCGATGGGCACAACACGGCCTTTCTGGAGGCTTTGCGCCACCGTGCTTGCGCCTTCCGCCTGCACACCCACAATGCGACACTCGGGACGCAACGCCTTGACCGCAGTGGCAACGCCGCCGATGAGCCCGCCGCCGCCAATCGGCACCAGGAGAATGTCCAGGTCTGGAATCTCTTCAAGAATCTCCAAGCCCATGGTGCCCTGGCCCGCCATGATGAACGGATCGTCAAACGCATGCACGAACACCTTGCCCTTGTCCTCCTGGTAGGCCCGGGCATATTCGTAGGCCTCCTGGTAATCCATGCCCCGCAAGTGGACCTTGGCCCCGTAGCCACGCGTAGCAACTACCTTCGACAGGGTGGCATCCGTGGGCATGAACACATCGCTCTGGACGCCCGCCGCTGTGGCCGCAAACGCGACTCCCTGGGCGTGGTTGCCTGCACTCGCCGCGACAACACCGGCCGCCTTCTCCTGGCGCGTCAAGCTGTGGATCTTGTTGAGTGCCCCTCGAACTTTGAAGGAGCCCGTGCGCTGAAAGGTCTCCAATTTCAGGTACATATCGCCGCCCGTGAGCGCCGAAAGCGTCGAAGAACGCTTCATGGGCGTGTTGCGCACTTCGCCCCGAATGACCTCTCGCGCACGCTGAATGTCCTCAAGGCCAATGCCGGGCACGGCGTTGGCGACCCAACATCAATTCAAGGCTTTGCCGCAACCTGAACGGCCGCCGGGGCCGACGAAATGCGCGCACGATTGATCAAAAGCAGCCCCGCAAGCACCAAGGCGGCGCCAACGACGAAGAACACCGAAACAGGCTCTCGAATCAGAATCGCGCCTGCAAGTGTTGCGACCACCGGGACCGCGTAGATGTACGAGGTAATCTCGCTGGCCGTGCGGAAGCGCAGGCTCAGGTTCCAAATGGTGTAGCCCGCCAGCGTCGCCGCGATGCTCACGTAAGCAAGCCAGAACCAACCCAAGCCGTCCAGCGCCGAGAGCGGAGCGACACCGTAGGACAAGCCGAGCGGCAGAAGCATCAAGGTGCCCAGACTCATGGTCAAGCCACTGACGAACAGGCCACCGTACTTCGTGATGAGCGGCTTGGCGAGGATGCTGTAGCCACCCCACAGAATCGGCGCCAGCAACGCAATGAGGGTCTTCTTGGCCGCGACGAATTCCGCCTCGCCCGTGCCCAAAAACACCACGAAAGCGACCCCCGAGAAGGCGACGAGGCCGCCAACGAGCTTGCGGCCATCCAGCTGTTCCTGGCGCGACAAAATCGCCATCAGCATCGTCCACAACGGAGTCGTGGCCACGAGAATCGCACCCGTGGCACCCGTGACGCTCGGGCCCGGTGTTAAATCCGACAAGGCCCAGTTCAGGGGAAAGTGGTAGCCGATGACGCCGAGGGAGCCCGCGATGGCCATGCGCACCCAATCGCCGCCCGAAACCAGCTTGAATCGGTGCCGGCGCTTGAGGAGAATCCAAGTGCCAAAACCCAGCAGGAACGGCACATAGCGATACCAAGTAAGCTGGAACGGGTCCAGCGTGGAACCGAGCACTTTGATGGAAACAAACGCAGTGCCCCAAATCAGGACAAGGATCGCCATCCAGCCATCCACCGCATCGACGCGCCGCTCCACGGGCCGAGCGACAAGGGCCTCATGAAAAAGACCGCCGCAGCGGGCCATCCAAGTCCCGACTCACACCCGACGGGCTTAAACCGGTCCCACCCTGGTCCGGATTCCCCATGAGCGAGGCGTCCGAGTCCCAAGACCAAGGCCTACTCGACCGACTGCCCTGGTACACCGTGCCCGGCCTCCTGCTCGGCATTCCGTTGATGCTTTGGATCGGCACCAAAATCGCTCGCGACGCGGTCTACAGCAACTTCGTCTGCAAATACTACTGGGGCCCCATCAAGGCCGACGCCATCACCGGCAGCAGTCAATACGACTGCGGCAACGGTGTCATCGCCCAAGCCGGCTACAACCTCGTCAACACCGCCTCCTGGGCCGTGCTGCTCGGTGTCTGTATCGTGGGCTTGGCTCAGATGCTCAAGCACTACAAGCAAGACATGGACAGCAAACTCATTCTCGGCGCCACCGCTTGGGTCGTCGCCGGCAGCATCTTCCACGTCCTGCAAGACACGGACCTGTTCCGTCAACCCCTGGAATTCCTGTTCATCACCCCGCCCATCTACCTGATGTTTGGCGCCGGCGGTGTCGGCAGCTTCCTCTTGGCCCAGTACGGCCGATTCATCCAAGACAAAACCAGCAGCCTCGAAGCAGCCATGCAAAAGATCTGGTTCATCCACATCATTGGCATCCTGATGTACACCGCGCTCTGGCTCAAGGGCTGGGAGCAAATTGAATACTACGTCAACCCCGTCTTCTTCGCACTCTACATGATGGCCGGCTTCCTCTTGTGGCGCTACCGCACCAACAAGAAGGGCCACATCGACGCCGCCGAAACCACGATGATCTTCGCATTGCCGTGGTTCCTCCTGAGCCTCAACTACGTCCTGCGGTTCCAACAGGAACCCTGGGTCCCCCAACGCATCAACGAAGGCCTCGAATTCGCGTTCTGGGCCGCTCCCCTCGCGGCCGCCGCCGTCGCTGGCATCGTTTACTTCGTTGCCAAGAAACTCGCCGCCAAGGGCAAAGAAGGCGCCCTCGCCTATCTCGTCCCGATCAACCTCGTGTTGATCTTCAGCCAAATGGTGGACGGCATCGCCACCGCCATCGGCATCGACCTCGGCCCCATCCTCAGCGACAGTGGCTACAGCGAGAAGCACGTGCTCAGCGAACTGGTGCGCCAAGGATTCGAAAATCTCGCCTCCTGGACCGGCTGGGACACCGGCGCCAAGTTCCCCACCTTCTTTGGATTCGCACCCATCAAGTTGGCCGTGAGTCTGCTGGTGATCTACGTCATCGACGTCCAGTCCAAAGAGGACGTCAAGAAGTACCCGACCCTCATCGGGCTCATCAAGTTCGCCATCATCATGGTCGGCATCGGACCCGGCATCCGCAATATGGTTCGGATGAGTCTGGGTGTCTAAACCCGAACCGGGTGGCCGAGCGCAGCAAGCACCGCCGTTTGCGTCCTTCGCCCCACTGTATCATTCCGCCTCCGCCGCTTCGACCCTACGTTTCCGGCTGTTTTTGCGGATTTGCCAAGCGAATGCCCATAGGGACGGTGTAGGTTCGTTTGCCAGTCGCTTCCCTGGATCTGCATGCAGGTTCAAGCTGGATGCGGCGCACTCCAGGAGAACCTACAATGGCAACCTACAACGTCGAAAACCAATGGGGCGGAAGCAAGGCACAGTGGAACAAAGGAGGTGTCTTCGTTCTTGGCGCCCGGGACGACAAGCCTCAGAATATGGTCGCCATAGACATCAAATCTGGAGACGGCGGCAAGACCTTCACCGGCACCATGACGTACGAAGGCGAAGGCCCCATCGGGTTCAAGGCGAGCCTGATTGGCAACAACAACTACACGGTCGAGAACCAATGGGGCGGCAACACGGCGCCCTGGCACCCCGGCGGAACCTTCGTGATTGGCTACCGGGAGAACCAACTCGTGGTGGCGGTGGACATCGAGTCCAGCGACGGCGGCAAGAGCTTCACCGGCACCATGACCTACGCGGGCGAGGGTCCGATTGGTTTCAAGGCCGAAGAAATCGCCAACGACAACGCATACCACACGCAAAACCAGTGGGGCGGCAACACGGCTCCATGGCATGAGGGCGGCGTGTTCGTCCTGGGCGGTCGCAGCAATCAGCCGATGGTTGCCATCGATGTGACTTCCCCGGACCAAGGAAAAACGCTCACTGGCACAATGACCTACGCGGGCGAAGGACCCATCGGATTCCGTGGCACCCTGAATGGAGCGGGCAACTACGCTGTCGAAAACCAATGGGGCGGCGACAAGGCGCCCTGGCACGACGGCGGCAACTGGCTCATCGGCTTCCGCAGCGACAAGCAAAACGTGGTCGCACTCAAGGCGACTTCGCAAGACATGGGCAAGACGCTCATCGGCACACTGACCTACGCCGGCGAGGGCCCGATTGGCCTCACGGCAAATTGCCTCGGCGTGCCTCGCATGCAAGAGCGCGCCATCGCCTAATTGGGCGCCTTGGCCCAGCCTGCGCGCAACTCTGTGGCCGTGTCCTGGCGTTGCGCGTTCCGCCTCTTCCCTTCTTTCCTCGTTCTTTCCTTCTGTCCTTCCTTCGTTCCGGCTCCGTGTCGATACCGGGCGTGGGCGGCTACGTCCAGCTTTGCAGCTGGGCTCCGGTTTTGCCTTCCGCCACGTCGCGCCCTGCGAGCTTCACGGAAACGCGATTTCCAAGGCGCGCCCGGACTTTGCGCATCTCTCCGAGTTCGTCGTCGTAGAATTCGCCAAACTCGGCCAGATCTTCAGTAGAGAATCGCTGCGGCGCCTCAATGTCGGACACGAACAGCATGGATTCCCATTCATCCACGGAGTAGGGGCCGCCGGGCAAGTCGCGGGCGGGGATGCGGGCTTCGATGCCGTCGTCGAGGAGTACCCAGAGGCTCGATGCCATGACTCCAGTGATGCGGGCGGCTGCGGTGCTGAAGGCGGTTTCGCCGTGCAGGCTGGCAAGCACCAAGCAAGCACTTTTGATGCGTCGTTCGAGGGCGTCGGCTGCGCGTTCTTGGTCGGAGCAGTGGTCGCACATGCGTTGCAGCTCGTCGGCCGGGTGCAGCGGTTCCTCGCCGGCAATCATCGCTTTGAGATTGCGGTGGACCACGAGGTCTGGGTAGCGTCGAATGGGGCTTGTGAAGTGGCAGTAGTGGGTGCTTGCGAGGCCAAAGTGCCCTTCGTTGTCGGGGGTGTAGTATGCGCGACCCATGCAGCGAAGCAGGCACAGGGTTCCGACCTCTGCCTTATTGGGGCTTGCCGCTGCGAACGCTTCGACGGCGTTGCGGAAGGGAGCGAGCCAGGCGTCTTGTTCATCGGGGGTGAGCCCGGCAAATCCCTTGTCGGCTTCGGGCGCCTCCAATTCGACGGGACCATCGTCGTCCTCGTCGTCAGCCGGGGCGCCGCCGCCCGTGAAGTTCATGCCGCCGCCAAACAGATTCAGGCTGCCGCCGCCGGCTTTGAGTTGATCAAGGAGGCTCATGCCGCCGCTGGCGCTTGCTTCTTTCTGGGCTTTTTCGGGAAGCGCAAAGTCGATGTCGAATCCGAGGACCTGGGCCTGGTGGCCGAACCGTTCGGCCTTCTGCGCGTCGGGCAGCGGGTGGCAGCGGTACAACAGGGGCTGGTCGTGGTCGGCTAGGTGCCGGGCGACAGCCTCGTTGGCTGTTACCATGAAGGTCTCGATCATGCGCGTGGCGTCATCGGCGTGCTTTTCGAGGCTGCTGAAGCCGGATTCTTCCAGCAGCACCTTCAGTTCCCCCGTCTCCAAAGCGAGGCCTTTGCGGTGGCTGCGCATGCGAGCGGCGAGATCGAAGAGAGCTTGGAATTCCTTGTTTCCTGCGTCGCGTCGGGCCAGGGCATCGGCGTAGGCGAGGTTTTCGGTGACGCGAATGAGCGCCTTGTGGAACGTGGCGCTGCCGACGCTGCCGTCGGCTTCGATGGTGATGGCGGCCGAGAGAGCAAACCGGTCGCCGTCGTCGCGCAGGCTGCACAAGTGATCGGCGATGCGGTGTGGAAGCATGGGCAGGACGCGGCCGGGCAGGTAGACGCTGGTGGCGCGGTCTTTGGCGTGCTTGTCGAGGTAGGAGCCGGGGCGCACGTAGTGGCTCACGTCGGCGATGTGGACCCAGAGTTTGGTGCGTCCATCACCTAGGTCTTCAGTGCCCACGGCGTCGTCGAAGTCTTTGGCGTCCGGCGGGTCGATGGTATGGCAGCGCAAGTGGCGCAAGTCCTCGCGTCCTGGGTCGCCGGGGGCCGGTTCGGGCAATTCGTTGGCGTCGGCGTTGGCGCGTTCGTCGGGTTTGTGCTGGAAGAACGGTTCTTGGTTGACGTGGCGGCGCATGAGTCCTTGGACCGCGTCTTCGCTGTTCCAGAGGCCGGATTCGAGCAGGAAGTGGATGTAGTCGCTGCTGCGGCTGGTGTGGGCGCTGCGGATCCAATCTTGCGCCAGGAATCCAAGGATGCGGTGTAGGTCCATCCCAAACGCTTGCACGGCGCCGAATCCTCCAATGCCAAACAGTGGCTCCGTGGCTGCAAGTCGGTCAAATTGGCCGTCTTGTTCGATGCTTTGCACCATGGCGTCCTTGACCCAAGCGAGGGTTGCCTGATCGGCGTCGGTGAGAGCCGCGTCGGCGAGTTCCACGCGAACAAACGCTCGACCTTCTTCAGTTTCCTCCACCGCAACGAGGCGGGCGCGCAGGTCTTCGAGGGCACGAAACGCAACGCGCATTTGGTCACGTTCGGTGCGAGTCCAGGGGCGCCATGTGTCGCCGCGTCCGGCTACGGTCTCGAACCGTCCGACGCCCCGCCTGCGGCAGCGGTCGAGCGCGTCGCGGACTTGTTTTCGTTGCAAGCCACTGGCGGCGTCGCCGTAGTGCAATGCGGCCAATTCGTCCTCGGTCCAGGCGCGGTCCTGGTCGCAGGCGGCCTCCCAGAGGTCTTCTTCGAGTGCTCCAAGGTCGTCTTCTGCTTCTTCGGCAAGCCGTCCGTCCGTGTGCAATTCCAAGAGTTGGCGCAGGCGCGATAGGGTTGCTTCTTCGTTGCGAAGGTCGCCGTCAAACCGTTGCTTGAAGACGCGCTTGGTGACGTGTTCGGCTTTGAGGTCGAGGCGGCCCTTGATGGTGGCGACCGTGACCCACGGAACGCCCTTGCGTCGCTGGCGCGTCACGAGGATGCCGAGGTTTTGTGGCGCGTCGATGCCATGCAGGCCGCTGCGGAACTCCATCACGTCGCCAGGCTTCGCCATGATGTGCGCGAGCTTGCCTTGTCAGAAAAGGGGCACGCAAGGTGTTTCATCTTCGGCGTGCTGGCCCATGCATGCGCTTGTTCGTAGTCGCCTTGCTCTTGCTGATGCCCCTTGCGGGTTGCTTGGATAGTCCCGCAGATCCGGCCACGGGTGCCGGGCTCAGTGCTATGGAGGCTCGAACGGTTGCCCAGAAGGAGGCAAAACTGTGGGATTCCGGCGCCCAATTGGCTGGCGTGATGTACCTCGAGGGTGAAGCTGTGCCCCAAAACGGGACCCCCGCGGCGCCCGAGTTTGCAGACGGCCGTGCCGACGCGTACGCATTCTTTTTCACGGCGCCTGAGCAAGAATCGGCTTGGAATGTCACGGTGGGAGGCAACGGCCGCGTCTTGTTTGCCGGCCCTGAGGACACCGAAGATCTTGTGCCCCTTCGCGACTGGCGCGTGGATTCGCCAGCACTCTTTGCCACGCTTCGCGCCGAAGCGGAAGGGTTTGCAGATCGTGTGGATTCCTCCGAGGACGGCAACATGTTCGGGTTCTTGGTGACGGACCTAGACGAAGACAATTTCGACTTCAACGGCACGTTGTGGATTGTCCTGGAGGGCTCGGACAAATTCTACATGCACATCGTGGACGCCTCCAACGGAACCCTGTTGGGTTCCTTCGATTTTGCGATGATCATCGATGGAATGATTGCCGAATCCGGGTCTTTTTCGGGAACCTTGACCGCGCTTGCGTCCTCGGCGAGTCATGCGTTCGAGCTTGAGAACGACCACGAAGGCATCGGATTCCGGTTGGCCGCGGAGACATCCGTTCCCTTGGATTCGGTGCGGGTCAACGTGACCGGCCCCGGCGGCAGCCACGAGGAGTTCGTGTTGGCTTTGCTGCCGGGCGACTCGGCCTATTTCGAAATCGAGCCCGCCACCGCCGGTAACTGGGAGGCTCGCGTGGACCTACAGGGCTTTGCAACGCGCTACACGCTCGATTACTGCACTTCGGGCATCCCCGCCACGTTTGCCTCCCCATTCAGCTCCCCGTGCTTCCGGGTGCAGCAGTGAACCTTGGACCCTCCACTGCACTCCCGCACGGCATGGTGCGCCGAGACGTGTTGCTGTGCCTTGGCGAGGAGCCCCGCGAAGTGGAAATTGCGCTCGACAAGGCCGGCGCGCCGCCCCCGACGGCAAGCCACCAGCACCGGACTTTTCATGCGGTGCTTCGAGACGACGTATTGTGCCTGGATGGAGGCCTCGGAAGCCCGATGGTCGAAAAGGCGCTCTGGGAACTGCTCGGAACGGGCCGCGTGCAGCGACTCCTTTTGGTGGGCACCGCCGGGAGCCTGGATGGATTCAGTGGAGAATCAGGCCGCCCGTACCTGTGTGATCCGGCCCGAAGTCTGTACCAGAATTTCGACGCCCCGCCCCATGCCACTTGGAGTCCGACCATGAACGTGGACTTGCCTCGGGCCGCCATCATGAGCAGCGACCGTTTCTATGGGTTCAGCCATGTGGTGCAGGGCAAGTATCCCGCCGAACCGGGCTTGCAGGAAGCCTGGTCGCGCCACCGCAACGACGACGCACTCGTGGACATGGAGGTCGCGGCGTTCTATCATTACTGCGAATCATTCGACCGCTCCGGCAAAGTCGAGTACGCGGCCATCAAGGCGAGTGCCAACCGTGTAGCCGACTTGCCGAGTTTGCCGCTGCACTCGGCAAAGACCTTGGATCGAGTCGTGGCAGCCGCGTGGCCGCTGCTTGGGACCTTGGGCCGAGCAAACGATTAGAGCCCGGCGCAGAGGTCGCGCAGGGCCGCAAGCGGGTCGGTGTGTTTGACGACGCCACTGGCAAGCAGCACACCGTAGGCTCCTAGCTCGATGGCGGTGGAGACGTCGCGACCGGTTTTGACGCCAGCGCCGCACAGCGTCAAGGTGGCAGGGGATAATTCCTGCACACGGGCGACGGTGTTGGACACGATGCCGGGGTCGGAAGAGGTGACGCTGATGTCGCCGCCAATCAGTTCCGGGGGCTCCACTGCGAGGTAGGTCGGCGCCATGGGGGCCAGGGCGTCGGTTTCGGATGGGCCGTCGGCGCACACGAGGCTTTCGAGGCCGAGGCTGTGCAGTCGCTCGATGGTGGTTGCGACTTGGGTGTGTGGAATTTTGTGTTCGGCGTGGTTCAGGAGGCTGCCGAGGGCGCTGGTGGCGTGGACCGCTTCGGGGGTGATCCAACCGGTGCCGCTGCCTGGGACGAGCGCGTCCGTGTGCTGGGCGAAGACGGGCACGCGGGTCAGATCTTCGTTGCGGCAGGCGCGGGTCAAAGCCGCCAGTTCGATTTGGGGAGGTGCCAGTCCGATGACGGCGCCCGATTCTTCGGCGGCGGTCTGGCAGGCGCGGGCCAAATCCAAGACGCGGTCCGTTCCCTGCACTTGCGAGTAGACCTTGGCGTTCACGACGATGCGGGGCCGTTCCATGTTGGGGCCAGTCCAAGGGCCGTTGATAAGCGGCGTGCGTTCATGTAGGGCCCCTGCGTCGCCGGACCCGTGGTCTCTCCGGTCCTGTTGGCGGCACCGTTCTCGATCCTCCCCGCAGTAGGTGCCATTTGGTACATGCTGAAGCGATACGAGGATTACTTCGAGGACGCGCGCGTCTTTTTGAGCCTCGTCTTCGGCTTTTTTACGGGCTTGGTGGCGATTACCATGGAATTGACCGTGTTTCCATTCCATGACCCCAGATTTGTAGCCAGCATGGGCCCAGGGACGGCGTTCATTTTTTTCGTTGGTGGCTACGCCTTGTTTGAGACGGGCGCCAAAGTCGCGGTGCTTGGCATGAAGCGGTTTCGCGGCAAGAAGGACGCACCGTTCTATGGAGCCCCCATGGGGCTTGGCATGGGCGCCATGATGGCCCTCGGATTCATCGCGGTGAACCTCAACCGAGCAGAAGCAGCGGGTATTCCCCATACCATATCCAGTTTCCTCGGCATGGCTTCCGTACCCCTTGGGGCCGTGTTCGTGCATGGTGCCGCGGGTGTCTACGTGGGTCGCGGCAGCGGTGATGGCAAACTTTGGAGCGGGTGGATTACCGGGACGCTGCTGCAAATGCCGGTGCTTGGAACGTACTGGTTGGTCTGGGACCTTGTGGGTCGCGGCGACGCGGGTGTGCAGTTCTACATTATTCCTGCCGTGATTGCACTGGGCTACGGCTTGTTTTTGTTGCACATCGCTCGCGTGCGGGTGCTTGACAACATCGTCCCCCAGGAAATCCGAGACCAAGTGCGGCGGGAGCGACGACGGGCGCTTCGCCAGGGAACAACCGGAGCTGCTGCCGGAGCCGCTTTGGTTCACGCAGACAGCGAAGAGTAGGCACCCACGCGTGGTTCGAAGATGATGTCCGTGGCGAGCATTCGCACAACTTCTTTTTCGGCGCGTGCGGCGGGAATTCCGGCCTTGACCATGGCCAAAATGAAGTCGTCATGCGGGGTTGGGCCCAGGAGACGAGTGAGCCATGCGGCTACTTCGTCTGCGCGTGCACTGAGGTTGCGCACGGTGCGGCCTTTGGCGGCGGCAGCGTCGATAGGGCTGTCGTGGCGAGACACGGGGACTTCTCGTGCGTCTCGAAGCCGTTGGTTGGCGACCTCGACGGTAATTTTTTGGGCCAGTGCTGCGCGGATGCTGGCTGCGGCACTGCGAGCATCGGTGGCGTTGTCCCCTTGCCAGAGGCGGGTGCGATCGTCCAATGCCACGTTTTTGCGGCAGCCGGGGCATGTGACTCGTTGGTGTCGTTGCTCGACGCTCCAGGCTTCTTTGCATCCGCTGCATGCAACGACCGCGTATCGCACCACATCCAGCAACATGCCGGATTCTCTTGAACGTGCTGGAGGGGTCGCTGAATCTACCCCATGCGTCGGTGCGCGGCGGTGCGTCTGCCCGGTTTGTCGGGCCACCGAACGCTCATGATGGTGCCCTCGCCCATTTGGCTGTCGCACTCCATTTCGCCTCCGTGTGCCGCCATGATGCGTTGGCACAAGGCCAGCCCCACGCCACCATCCTTGCTACGAACGCCTTGCGCATCCCACAGGTGTTCCAGTTCGTCGTCGGGGATGCCTTCGCCGTCGTCCTTGACGCGAATCCACCAACCGCTGCGGTCTCGGCTGGCGCTGATGGTTACGGTTACGGGCCCATGTGCGTGCTTGACGGCGTTGGCGATCAAGTGCTGCATCACGCGGCGCGCTCCGCCGGGATCGGCGTGGATGGTGGGTAGGCTTCGAACCTCTAACGTGATGTCTTCTTTGTCAAAGTAGGAAGCAAGGCTGCTTCGCACATCGGCGACCACATCCTCTAGAATGACAGGTGCCGGGTCGATGTCGTCGGCGGTGGCACAGGCCAGCGTTTGGGCTAGGAGTTCTTGCGATTGGCGCACGGATTGCAGCGCGGCGAGGACGTTTTTCTGCGCCACAAGGGGAAGGAGATCCAGGAAGCGGTCCTCGATGCCTTTCAGGTAGGTGTGGGCACTTTGTAGAGGATCTTGCAGGTCGTGCACGGCGGCAGCCAGCCACACTTCGGCGCCAGGGACGGCCAGCACATCGGCCTCCGGGGACAGCGGTCGCGTTCGGGCCACCCTCTACATTGGAGGCCGAGTGCTTATCATCGTGGTGGAAAGGGAGAAGGAGCGCCGTGGCCGGCGCGTACAGGAGCTTCAGTGGCCCGCGTAGCAGGTACGTCCGGTCCAGTCTTCGTGCCAGACGCGGCAGCCGTCCCCGTCGCGCCCGACACAAACTTCGGAGTAGTAATCGAGGTTGCCGCCATTCGTGGGGACACAGAGAGGATCGGGATTATCGGCACTGGCCGAGGGAACCGTCGCGATCAATGCCAACAGGGTGAGCAGGAACAGAATCCGCATAGACACCCACCGCCCGGTGCCCACTTCATGCTTGCGTGGCGGTTCCGCACCATCCAAGAACCCCGCCACCTCGCGGCAGCCGTGCCCATCCCTGCACCGGAGCACCCGCACGAGCCGATTCTGCTGGATGCAAGCAACATCGTCCACCGAGCAGGCGGCGGCGAACCGGGTTTTCGCGTCTTGTGCAGCTTGGAACAAGCGCTTGGCGCCGCGGGTTGGGAAGTGTACGTTGTGGCGGATGCGAGCCTGCGCCACAAGATCGGTGATGCCGCCGGGGCCCTCGAAGACCGCCTCGAAGCGGGCGGCTGGATGCAGGTGCCGAAGGGACACAGCGCAGACCGCGTGCTGCTGGCAGAGGCGGCGCGATTGGCTGCTTGGGTCGTGAGTGATGACCAGTTTCGCGACCACCAGGCGCCTCCGGCGCGGCGGCTCTCGCCTGGACTGCTGATGGGTGCCCTTTAGAGACGCGGGGTTCTCGCCGCCGCATGACCTGGAACACCGTGCAAGCAATCCTCGACGGCAAACACACCGGACAGTCCGTGCGTTTGCGCGGCTGGGTGCATCGCCAACGAAGCGGCGGCAAGATTGCATTCGTGACCCTGCGAGACGGCTCCGGCTCGGTCCAGTGCACCGTCAAGGGCGGCATCGCCGACGACGAAAGCCTGGAAGCGGCCAAGGGCGCCATCATCGAGACCAGTGTGTCGCTGCTCGAAGGCGACGTGGTGGCAGACGAGCGCGCTCCGGGCGGCTTCGAGGTCAAAGTCACCAAGTTCGTGGTGCACCAGCGGGCCGAGGATTTCCCCCTGCGCGGCGACCAGGGCACCGAATTCGAGTTGGACAACCGCCACTTGTGGCTGCGCTCGACGCAACTGTCGGCCATCCTGCGCATCAAGAGCCGGCTGCTGCATGCGATTCGCGAGTTCTTTGCTGCCGAGACCTTCACGGAGGTGGATCCCAGCGTCATCACCACCAACGCCTGCGAAGGCGGCAGCACGCTGTTTACGTTCGATTACTTTGGCCAGGAAGCTTACCTGTCCCAGTCTGCGCAAATGTACCTGGAAGGCTGCATCTTCGGCTTGCCCAAGGTGTACAGCATCACCAACTCGTTCCGGGCCGAAAAGAGCCGCACCAACAAGCACCTCACCGAATTCCACCACCTCGAAGCCGAGTACGCTTGGTGGAACAACGAGGAATCCATGGCGTTCCAGGAGCGCATGGTGACCTACCTGGCCCACGACGTGGCCCGCAACTGCGAGGCCGACCTGCGCTTGCTGGATCAGGACCCCGCCCGCCTCCTTCGCATCGGCAGCTACATCGAGGGCGAATCCGAGCGCGACGAGGAAGGACACCGCTTTGGGCGCATGACCTACCACGCCGCCGCCGCTCGCCTGCGCGAACTCGGCTTCGAGTTTCCCGACGGCGAGGACTTTGGTGCCCCGCACGAAAAGGAACTCACGGACGGACTCACCAACCCGGTGTTCATCACGGATTGGCCCGCCGAAATCAAGGCGTTCTACATGCTCCAAGATCCGGAAAACCCCGGCGTCGTCAAGTGCGCGGACCTGATGGGCCCCGACGGCTTTGGCGAATTGATTGGTGGCAGTCAGCGCAGCGAAGACATTGAGTGGATGAAGCGTCGTTTGCAGGAACAGCACGACCACGACGTGGCGACGGGCGAACTTCCCGAGGACGCCAAGCTGGATCTTGCGCCCTACGAGTGGTACTTCGACCTGCGCCGCTACGGCAGTGTCCCTCATTCCGGCTTCGGCCTCGGCATCGAACGCGTGCTGCGCTGGTTCACGGGCCAGGAGCACATCAGGGATATGCTGCCCTACCCCCGGACCCCGAGCCGAGCGTACCCGTAGGCGTACCTTCACCAACCCCTCCCGTTCATTCAATCAATGCGGGTCAATCCCGGCGGCAAGCTTGCATTGCAGTTTGCACCGCGGCCGGAACGGCCTCGACCCACAAAAGACATAAACGACGTAAACGTATACACTCTATACATGACACGGATGGTCCAGCTTGCCGACGACGCCTACGAATCCCTTTCCCGCGCCAAACGGGCCGGCGAGAGCTTCAGCCAGACCGTGCGCCGCCTCACCCGGCCCCGAGCGAGCCTCCTGGAGTTGGGCGAGCTTGGCATGACGGACGCCGAGCACGAGACCCGCACCCGCCTGCTTGCCGAACTCGACGCCCTCGACAAGGCAGACGAAACGCGCCCCCAGAACCGTGCTTGACATGGCCGTCCTCGACACCTCGTTTTTGATCGCCCTCGACCGCCGCGAGCCGGGCGCACAGGCCCTGATGACGCAGATGCAACAGGAGGGCGCTGCCGTCACCGTTCCCGCCGCCGTCTGGTTGGAGTACCTCGTGGGGGTCGCACCCCGCGTGCGCGAACTAGCGGCAAACATCCTGTCTCGCGCCGCCGAGATCGTTCCCTTCGACCAGGACCTCGCCGACCGTGCCGTGTTGTTGCAGGACGAACTGTTGCGCTCGGGGCGCCGACTCGGATGGCATGATCTTCAGGTAGCCGCCACGGCCTTGCACCGACACGATGCACTCGTCACCCTCGATCAGGGATTTGACGAAGTTGCAGGGCTTGCATCCATCGACTTGCAGTTGCAAGCCCCTGGGCCCCGGACCCAAAAGAGGCAGAAATCGGACCCCCCGGAAATCCTTGTGGGCCGACGTTCGCCGCGCTAATGGTCCCAAAATCACCAGCCATGTTTATATTATGATCAGTCATTATCGTTCGAGGCCAATCAATGGACCTAAAGAAAACCAAAACATTCTCTATCCTCGCAATCGCCCTGCTCATGGTTCCCTCCGGTACTGCGGCAGACACAAATCGACAAGTTGGCACCATGAGCTGCAATGCCACCACTGGCTCCGGTCTGACGGCATCCATCCTGTTCGACGTCGTAGGCGAGCCCTTCGGCCGTGCCACCCTCACTGCGCAAGGCACCGCATTGGGCGCTCCCTGCATCTTTGACATCGAAGTAACGGCAATCACATGGGAGAATCCATACTACACGGCATACCAGGGGTTCAGCCCAAGCGGATCCATCTCCGGCATCAGCGACCAACCATGTCTCGCCGTCCCCACGTCCCCCGCCGCGACCGATCAGTGTACGGCATCATACGAATTCGACTGGACGATGGATTTCTTGGATCCACTGGGCCGGAAGCAAACGACCCACTTGCACGTGGATTTTGACCTCGTGGTCAATGGAAGCGTCGTGGCTTCCGGCAGGTACACCATCTACGAACCCTCGGTCCCTGATGTTTTGTCCTGGATCTAGGCTCGATCATCATCGCCCCTTCACCCCCCCTCCTCCGCTTCCTCCTCTTCAGACAAAAGCCTCTTGTGGATTGGACCCACGCCCGGACTCGTGTCGGACATCCAGAAATCCCGTGCGGGCCAGGCGGTCTCCGACGAGACCATCGCCAAGTTTCGCGCCGCTAAGGGATTCCTGGTGTTGGAATGGATTGGGGCGTTGATGCTTGTGGGGAGCTTCACGCAGCTGTACGTCTTTGGATTGCTGCCGAACGCCCGCGTGCTTCTGGTGGAAATCATCGGCGTCGTCATGGCCGTGCTTGGAACCGTGCTGTGGGCATCGGCGCGCAACGCCTACTACGCCATCGATTTTCCTTGGAAGCGGCGCTGGGAGTTCTTTGCCACGGTGGTCGCAGGCGCTGGATTTGTTTTCTGGCTGCTGTTTTTGGTGGCGGCGTTCCTGGCATGGCGCGGTGTGGATTTTCTCTAAGACGATAGGCTTGCTAGACGTACAAACCGACTCGTCGCCTTTGCCACCAGTCGTCCTTCCGCGTCGCGAACGGTTGCGTCCATGAGTGTCATGGTCCGTCCCGCCTGCACGATTGTGCCTTCGGCCACGAGCCGCCCTGCCGTCGTCGGCCGCAGAAATTCGATGTGGATACCGGTGTTCGTGCCGTTCTCCCCGGGCCCCAACGTTGCCATGAACGCCATGCCCATTGCAGAATCAGCCAAGATGGTCAGGACGCCACCATGCAAGACGCCGGGCGGATTCGTGTGATCCGCGCTGAATTCGTACTCGATGCAGGCACGCCCAGGCTCGATGCTTGTGAGCCTTGCGCCGATGAGGCCGTCGGCCGGGCAACCAGGCCCGCCGCTTGCGATTGCGGCTTGCAATCGTTCCAGCCAACTTGACTCGCTCACAGCAGACTCCGAAGTCGCATCTGAAGCTCGTCCAGCGGCAGTTCGGTGGTTATCAGGGGAATTTGTTCGTACTCGGCGAGGCGATACGCGAGTTTGTCCACATCCTCTGGTTGATGGTACACCACCAGAGAGGGCTTCATGGGGTGGACGCGAATCGCAATCATCGGGCTGCGGCCATACTTGATTCCGCTGAACACAAGGGCGCGTTCGGTGCTCCAGCCATAGACGCGCACGTAATCATTGGCATTGAGGCTGGCAATCGCCTTAACGGCGTCAATAAGCGTGTATCCCTGTACTTTCTTTTCTTCGATGTCCGCAAGCACCAGAGCGCGGCCTTCGATGGCGTCCACAAATTCCATCGCGGGAATGTTGCGGCGGTACTCCACGATGTCCAGAATTCCCTCCGTGGGATTGATGAGGGAATGGTAGCGGGCGATGATGTGTCCGCCCCTGTCCGCGTCCATGTCCACGAGCGCTTCCACGAGTCGCTTGACCGTCGCGATGCCGGGACTTTTGCGGCGGCCGGACTCGTAATCGCTGATGACGCTGGGGTTGATGCCGAGGCGGCCTGCGAGTTCCGACTGGCTGAACTCGAAGCTCTCACGCCATTTTCGCAGGGTCGCGCCGGCTTCGATGGAGAGGGTGATCTCGCCCGCCATCTTCTCCAGCAACGCTTCCTTCATCGGACGTCGATAAATGGTACGGCAAAAGACGGTTGCGTTTTTGCTTGATGCCCAAGGTCGCCCGCCCCACTGCGCCATGTTTTTTCCCGCGTGCTCCATGCACCCCCGATGAGCCCGACCATGGTGACCACCCACGCGGAGGAGGCCGGACTCAAGGCCTTCCTCGATCCTTTGCCCGGTGACTGCGTGGCCGCCGTACGGACGCTTGCGCATGCTTGGGCCGCCGTCGGCGGGAAACTGGCGCCTGGGCGTCTTGCCGTTCGCTTGCTTGGACCTGAGACCTCCGAACGACCCGCATTCACCGCCGCAACGCTCTACGCACCCCGAGGCGACCATGCGAATCCCCGGCTGGAACTTGCACGCACCATCCTGGAGCACCACGGCGTGGGGCCAGACGCGTTCGAACATTGGTGCGACGAGATCGTGGACCTTGGCGGCCCAGGCTTTTCCGCACGCGCCAAATTCCCCGCCATCCCCCTGCCCCCATCCTTGAGCGCCGGCGACCTTGCCCGGCTTGTGGGAGCCCTTCGCGACCTTGCGCTCATGACCGGCGCCTAACATGGTGACGCCTGAAACCGATCCGTTCGATCTATTGGTCGTAGGAGGCGGAATCAACGGCGCCGGCATTGCACGCGACGCGGCGCTTCGAGGATTGTCGGTTCTGCTCGTGGACAAAAACGACTGGGGCTGGGGCACTTCATCCAAGTCGAGCATGCTGGCCCACGGCGGGCTTCGATACCTAGAGCAATTCGAGTTGGGCTTGGTCCACGAAGCATTGCAAGACCGTGAATTGATGCTTCAACACGCCCCCCACTTGGTCCGGCCCTTGCGTTTCATCTACCCAATCTATCCGGATGTGGCCAACCGCCGCACCGTGCGCGCGGGCCTATTTGTGTATGATTTGTTGAGCCATGGCAAGTCGGTGCCCCAGCGCGACTACCTCGACCGAGAGGAGTGCCTGGAAGCCATACCGCAACTCAATCCGGTAGGTCTAGAGGGCGGGGCGACGTACTTTGACGCGCAAATTCGCAGCGTCGAGCGGCTCGTTGCAGAGCTTGTCTGGGACGCCCGTCGAGCCGGAGCAGACTGCCGCAACCACACAGAAATGGTACGCCTCATCCTCGAAGAAGGCGTGTGCACGGGTGCAGTGGTGCGCGACGCCGACGGAAACGAGTCCACAGTCGAGGCTCGAGCCGTGGTCAATGCCGCCGGAACTTGGGTGGACGACGTCCTTGCCCGAGGCATCAAGGAGCAGCACGGCCCATTGATTCGCAAAACCAAGGGCGTCCATCTTGTGTTGCCACGCTTCCTAGATGACGCGTTGATTGTGCGCGCCGCAAGCGATGGCAGGACGTTCTTTTTCATCCCATGGAAAGAACACACGCTCGTTGGCACCACCGACACCGATTTCGAGGGAGACGCTGGCGACGCTGCTGCAACGGGCGAGGATGCGCGGTACCTCTTGGATGCCGCTCGCTCGTACTTTCCGGATGTTCCGCTGGACATTCGCTACACCTATGCGGGTGTGCGGCCCCTGGTGCATGAGTCCGACCGACCCGAAGGGAACGTGACACGCAAGCATGTGTTGCATGATCACCGCCGCGACGGAGCTGATGGCTTGTGGAGTGTGCAAGGCGGCAAGATCACCACGTACCGACATCTAGCAGAGGAGGCGGTGACGGTGGTTTGCAAGCACCTTGGCCGCTCCTCAGAGGCTCGCTTACACCCCACGCGCGATGCAACGCTCCCCGGTGGGCCCCTCGTTCCGTGGACCGAATTTCGATCCGAATCCATCGAGTCTGCCCGGCTTGAATATGCCCTGCACACCGACACCGCCCAGCATCTCGTAGACACCTATGGCGCCCGCTGGCGGCAAGTGTTGGAGACCGACAGGAATCAAGACGGGGCCATGCGCAGGCGGGTAGAGAAGGGCAGGCCCCACTTGTGGTGCGAAGTTCACTATGCTGTTCACTCAGAACAAGCCAAAACGGTCGCGGACGTGATGATCAGGCGCACCGATCTGGGCCTCAAAGCCGATGGCAACCCACACACTGCCAGGGCCGTGGCCAAACGCATGGCAGACTGGCTTTCTTGGGACACCACCAGAACACGGGCGGAGTTGGAGTCCTACGAGCACGAAACTCGCGTGCTGCGCATTCCGGATGATTCCTGAAAGCGATTCGGAATGGACCAATGAAATTGAATGCGATGGGTTCGAGCCAATATCTGAATGGAGCCGATTGATTTTCTGCCAACTTTGAACCTTCATATAATGCATCAATCCAAGGCTTTGTTGACTCAATAACACATCTTAAATAATTGAGCCTTGCAGGTTGAGGCGAGCGTTTATTTTAAATGCGATTGATTGTTTGTCTCTTTGGTTCTCTCATTCATGGCCAGGGTGGCCAACCCGACACACCGTGGAGCCCAGGGGCAACAACCTCCGTCCCCCTCCCAATTTGTCACCCTGGACCGCAGCGGGCGGGTCACCGACCACCCACGCAACAGGCCGATCCGCCCGCTGTGCCCACGCCCCCCCCCGCCAAACACCCCGGCCCCAGATCAGCATCCCAAATTTCGACGATGCAGGCCCGCAAGCCACCATTGAAACAGACTGCCCGATTTGCACTGCTCCATGCCCAAAGTCGCACCATGGATGGCAGAATCCCGACGAGAAGGAGCATTTCGACGCAAGACCTCCGAGTTTCGCAGCGCCATCACGCCCGGCGGCCCACACGCGCCCGAAACCAATCGCTACCATCTCTACGTCTCCTGGGCCTGCCCCTGGGCGCACCGCACCCTCCTAACCCGCACCCTGCTAGGGCTCGAAGCGGCAATCACCGTAGACGTCGTCGACTGGCGCATGCAACCCGACGGCAGTTGGATCTTCAACCCTGATGAACCTGGTGCAACAGCCGACACCCTCCACGGCGCCACTTCCCTGCAAGACGTATACCACGCCGCCGACCCCGATTTTGCAGGCATCGGCACCGTCCCTGTGCTCTGGGACAAGAAATCCGAAACCATCGTCAACAACGAAAGCCGCGACATCGTCCGCATGCTCGACACCGCCCTCGCGCCCTCGCTTGCCACCGGCCGCACCTTGCTGCCCGACGGAATGGCAACAGAAGTGGACCGCATGATCGATGCCAACTACGAATCCGTCAACAATGGTGTTTACAAATGCGGCTTCGCCCGCAGCCAAGAAGCCTACGACGAAGCCTGGCCTGTGCTGTTTTCGCGCCTCGACGAACTCGACGAACACCTTTCGGACCGCAACTGGCTCTGCGGCGACGGCAACGACGGCCGAGGCGAACTGACGGAAGCAGACATCTGCCTCTGGCCCACGCTTGTGCGCTTTGACCCGGTCTACCACACCCACTTCAAATGCGACCGCAAACTCATCGCCCAATACCCTAACTTGACCGCATACGTTCGCCGTGTCTACCAATTGCCCGGGGTCGCTGCCACCACCAACATGCACCACATCCGCAACCACTACTACTGGTCCCACACCAGCCTGAACCCCCACCGCATTGTCCCCGTCGGCCCCGACACAAACGCATGGCTCAACACAAATCCGCTTGAGAATTCGTCAACTTGACGCACCTGTTCAAATCCTCCGCCGATTCTGACTGCCCCATGCGCGCCTTGCTGGCCCTCCTCATATTGATGCTCGCGGGCTGCTCCACGCCTGAAACAGAAATCGAGACCACCTGGGAACCCATGCCCGAGGACACCCAGGAACCGATGCCCAACTTGATGATCGATAGCGTAGGTCCCTACGGCGGCGGCAGGGGCAACGTACAAGTGCGCTGGCCCGGCGGAGAATGGCAATCCTCCCTCGAAAAAGACCACCGCATGGTCGTCAACGCCACCACCGTCACCCAACTATCCGATATTGGCGAAGGCTTCCGCTTCGAAGCCCGATTCGTCACTCCCGACCAAAACGCCAACGACGACCCACAAACCGTCGGCAACGCCTCCTGGTACGTCTGGAATCGAGCCGGCGACAGCCAACAAAACATTGAAGCCCCCGCCGACGCCATCCAAACCTTCACTGCAATCGCAGGAGCCACCGACGTTTTCGTCGAGGTGTACAACGGCGATGGCTGGTACGCACGCGGCGGATCGGCACTCGTGCAAGTGTACCAAACATGGGAGGTCCACGGAACGGTCCAACCGCTCCCCGTGCAAGCCCCCGGCGCGCCCGATGTGCGCCAAGAAATACGAGTCCCCACCCTCGGCCAGTGGGGAACCCTAGTCGCATCCACGGAAGCCCTCGGCGATGCTCCCAACACCGGCCGGGATCTGCGCCTCGGAATCCGGCTCGGCCCCGAAGAACACTGCATCGACCCGCCGACCCCCGGCGTACTGGACCACACGGCGCACCTTCTGCAAGCACCCCTATGGGAAGCCATGCCCTACGGCCAAGTGTACGTCGGCAACCCCGTTGGCTGGTGCAAAAATACCTACACCGACCCGATGAACCTCGCGCCCATCGACTACGTCCTCACGCTCACCGTCGCAACGCCGCAACAAGGGTCCCGAGGCTACTACTACTGAAACAGCGCGGCCGGCCCCTACAGCGGCGCGATCGTGCCATAACTGCCACAAGTGACAACTCCCTCGGCGCCCGCCAGATTCTCGCGGTTCCCCTCGTGATCCACCACATGCCCCGACACAGCCGCAGCAAGGTTCAGATCCACGCCCGTGCAACTCCAGCGACCACCCCACACCGGCTGGCCCGTTCCCCCATACGGAACCTCCACGGGAATCCCATCAGTGGCTCGAAACATCATCTGCACCTCGCGCACCGGCCCCTCCGAGGCCTGAAGCACACCAGACACCACGCGACCCTCCGCAGCCTCCGATAGCCGCAACGACTCCGCCGGCACCCGAATCGCCCGACACTCAGGATAGCGCTCCGCCATGAACGCCTCGCCGTTGTCCGAACGCACATACACCGTTGCCGGCACCGACGTGCTCTCTGCCAGCACAATGAAGCAATCAAACACCCCATGTGTCGGACTGCGAATACGGCACCATTCGAAACGGCCAGGAACGTGCGCAAACGGAGCAAAGAACTCAGTGACAGCCACGACCGCGCACCCGCGACACGACTTAAGGGGCAAGGGACCCAAGGGCATGCGCCCCCCCACCCCACAGCGGTGGCCTCATCATCCACAAGCCCCGACAGCAAGCTATGCCGGTCCGACCCGTGCGCAGCGGGACCCGCCGCACGTCCTCCGCTGCGGAGCTCGTTCCCGCTGCCGCCAGACACCTACTCCAAGCCATGCCCGTCCCCGCCGCATTGCTCAGCCGAGACGGATACCTCGCCGCCGTCAACCAAGCCTGGACGGCCGCCGCCACCCCCGCCGGCCTCATGAGCACCCGCGACGAGCCCGGCACCGACCACCTCACCGACCTCGACTCCGGCAAGGGCTTTGCCCACGACGCAGGACAAGCCGTAGCCGCCATCATCCGCACCGCACTCACCGACGGACCCCAATCCACCGCCTACGTCCTCAACGACGCCGACCGACCCGCCATGTGGATTGCACACGCCGAAAGCCTCGATCTTGACGGCCAACAATACGTTCTCCTGACCCACCAAGAACGCACCAGCGAAGAAAAATCCCAATCCCTCGCCGAGCAACTCTCCACCACAAGCATGGACCTCAAGCGCGTCATGGCCGTCGCCCAAGACCGCAGCCACCTCCTGCACGGCGCCCTGCAAGAATTCCACGGCCCCATCACCCCCATCAACCTCCAACTCCACCTATTGAGCACCGGCGGCCTCGGAAAAATCACCAAACGCCAAGCCACCGCGCTCGAACGCATCCAACGCAACGTTCGCCGCTGGTGGAACCTGCAAGAAAAACTCCTCGGCCAACTGCAAGGACTCGAACGCAACGACGAAATGCCCCGCCTCATCGACCTCGGCTCCCTCCTTGACGAAGCGTTGCCGCCCTTCCGCGACCGTTGCCTCGCAAGCGGCATCCGTCTACGCATCGACCGCCCCAAGCGATCAGTCCCCGTGCAAGTGTCCCCCCGCGCCCTCGTCCAAGTGATGCTGATGCTCGTGGACCACGCCATCAAAGTCACCTCAAGTGGCGGCCAAGTCTGGGTACGCGCCCGCGCCGTAGGCGACCACGCCGAATTGAGCATCCAAGACCAAGACCCCGTCATGGACCCCAACATCGCCCAACACCTGCTCGACAAGGACCAACTCCTCACCGAACACGACGACGGCGGACACGCGCTTCGATCCGGCCTCCTGTACGCCCACAGCGTAGTCGCCCGCATCGGCGGCACCCTGGAAGTACACTGCTCCGGACCCGGCCAAGGCCTCGAAGTCGTCCTGAGCCTGCCCCAATCGCTTGGACTCTGAACCGACCACCACGGCGCCAACAGAAGGCACGACTCGACACACTTAAACGAGGTGCGGCACCTGGAGAGCCGGGATAGGGATGCACAGTTCGGGCGAAGCCTCCAGCACGGAGACCTGCCCGTTCCAGCGTAGCCTATCGAACCGGTGACGCGATGCATTTGATGCAGGTCCACATGGAGAATTTCAAGAGCTTCGGGCAGAAGCTCACCGTCCCGTTCGAGCCCGGCTTCACCGCCATCACGGGCCCCAATGGATCCGGAAAATCGAACATTGGCGACGCCATCTTGTTCGTGCTCGGCCCCAACTCCCCCCGCGCCATCCGCGCAGGACGCCTCACCGACCTCATCTTCAACGGTGCTGCCGCCGGCAAAGCCGCCAACTACTGCCTCGTCAGCCTCGTCTTCGACAACCGCGACCGAACCATGCCGTTCGACGCGGACCAAGTAACTCTCACGCGCAAAGTGCGCCGCACGCCGCGCAAAGACGACCCAGACGCCTACGCGAGCAACTTCTACGTCAACGACCGCGCCAGCAAAAAACGCGAATTCGTGGACCTTCTCCAACACGCCCGCATCTCGGCCGACGGCTACAACATCACCCAACAAGGCGACGTATTGCACATCTGCCAAATGAGCAACGTAGAGCGCCGCAAAGTGCTCGACGACATGGCCGGCGTCACCGCCTTCGACAAGGACATCGACACCGCCGCCAAGCGCCGCGGCGAAGTGGAGGAGAACCTCGAACGCATCGGCATCGTCCTCGACGAAATCGAACGCAGCCTCAAACAACTGGAAAAAGAGAAGGAAGCGGCTCAGAAATACAAGGACCTGCACGAACAAGTGCAGGAAACCAAGGCACTGATGGCGTACCGCCGCAAGGAGGACCTGCAAGCGCAGATTGCGGACGTGCAACGCCAACTGGAGCGGTTCACGACCGAGCGCGCCGAACACGAAGAAAAACTGCGCGAGTTCGACGGCCGATTCCGCGACGAACAAGCCTCCTTTGCCGAATTGGAACAACAAATTCGCGCCGAGGGCGGCGAAGAAGTTGAGATCCTGCAAGTGCAAATCAAGGAAGCCCGCGACCGCATGGTCCGCCTTGAAGAAAAAATCGCATTTGCCAAGCAAGAACTCGTGGACGCTCGCGAAGAAGTGATCCCGATGCGCGAGGAACTGCGCCGCGTCGGCAAGGAGCTGGACAAGACCACGAAACTCGAATCCGACTGCGCCGCAGAGCACACCGAGAAATCCGGCTTGCTTGCCGCTGCCAAGGCCGAATTCGAGTCGGTGCAAGAAACCCTCTCACAATCCAACACGGGCGCCATGGAACTCAAGCAGGACCTTGGCCGCCTCAAACAAGAACACGACCAGAAGCAATCGGACCTGCACAAACTCCGCTTGCACCAGGAACTCCTCCTGGAAAAACAAGAAGCAACCGCCCGCCGCATCCAGGAAGCCCAAACGGAACTGGACACCGCCGCCCAAGACGCCAAAGAAACCCTGTGGCAAGTCGAAGAACTGCGCAAAACCACCGACGGCTCCGGCAAGCAACGCAAGGAAGTAGAGCGCCGCCTCTTTGAGCTACGAAAGGCCCACGCCGAATTCTCGCAGCAAAACGAAGACATCGAAAACCGCATCCGGCGCCTACAACGCGAACTGGCCGAACTGCAAGCCAAGCAAGACGCAGCAGCACGCTTTGGTGGCGGAGGCCGCGCCGTGGACGACATCCTTGCCGCCCGCGACTCTGGGCAAATCCGAGGCATTGTTGGCACCGTGGCAGAACTAGCCTCCGTGGCCGAAGACTACCAAATGGCCCTGGAGACGGCCGCCGGGGCGAGCCTGCAAGCCATCGTGGTGGAAGACGACAGTGTCGCTGCCCAGTGCATCGAACTCATCAAGCGCAACAAGAGCGGCCGCGCCAAGCTACTACCCCTCAACAAACTCGTGCCGGGCCGCCCCCGTGGCCAAGCCCTTATGAAGGTCAAGCTGCAAGGCTGCCTCGGCTTTGCCCTGGACCTCATCGAATACAATCCTCGGTTCCAGAACGCTTTCTGGAACGTATTTGGCGACACCCTCGTCGTCCAAAACATGAACGCCGGCCGCAACCTCATGGGCGGTGTCCGCATGGTCAGCCTCAGCGGCGAACTGTTCGAAGCCAGCGGTGCCATGGTCGGCGGCTCCATGAGTGCCCGCAAGAAAGGCAGCGGGTTCCAAAACACCGACCGCGCCAAAGTCGACGAAGCGATGCAGGCACTCGCGGACGCAGAAGCAGCCCAACACCAAGCCGTAGAGGGCCTCACCCGTGTTCGCCGCGAAATGGACACCCTCCAAGAACAACTGGAAACGTTCCGCGCCGGCGCCGACGCCGAAGAACGCCTCAAAGACCTCGAACGACGCGGCACCAACCTAGCACTCGTTCAAGAACAACGAACCAAGGACCTCGAACAACTTCGCCAGGACGCCCACAAAATCGGTGCCGAACTGGAAGAGACCGCCGGCCACTCCGCCACCATCGAAGAGCGCCTCGTGGAAATGGAACGCATCCGCGACGAGAAATCCAAACTCATGCTCAAAGGCGGCCGCAAGGACCTACGCGAACGCGCCGAAGCCCTCGACAAAGACATTCGCGCCCTGCTCGAAGCGTCGCTCGCCGCCGAAAGTCGCCGCGATGTTGCCAGCAAGCAAAAGGAACTGGTCGCAGAGCGCGTGCGCGAACTCGAACAAGGCATCGTCGCCCGCGAAGAAGGCCAAGTCAAATTCCAAGAAGACCTCGAAACACACGGCAAGGCGCTCGCCCAAGCGCGCACCGAAGTGGAAGCACTTCTTGCCATGGAGCGCAAGGCCACCAACCACCTCAAGGGCCTACGCGACCGCAAGGACGCAAGCTACCAGCGCCTCGTGGACCTCAAGGCCAAAATGGACAAGCTCAGCGACCGCATGGAGACCCACTACGGCCTCATCAGCAACGCCAAAGCCAAGCTTCCAAGCCTCGAAGAATCCCTGGGCGAGGCGATGATCGAACTCGCCGAACACCCCATCGAAATCACCGAAGATATGGTGGTCCCCAGCTTCGACGACCTGCGCCGCGTGCTTCGCAACGCCGAAGCCAGCATCGAGCGCCTGGGTGCTGTCAATATGCGCGCGCTGGAGGAATTCCAGGCACAATTCGAACGCCAAGAAAACCTCACCAACGAGACCCAGCGCCTGCAAGACCAACGCCGCGAACTCATCGAACTCGTCGAAGAAATCACCCAGAAAAAGAAGGCTGCACTCATGGAAGTGTTCGTGGCCATCAACCAGAACTTCGCCGAAGTGTACGCCCGGCTCAGCATGGGCGGAGCCGCCTACATGGAACTGGAAAACCCCGAGAACCCCTTCGAAGGCGGCCTCATTCTCAAAGCCCAACCCATGGGCAAGCGCGTCACTCGACTCGACGCCCTATCCGGCGGCGAAAAGAGCCTGACCAGCATGGCGTTCATCTTCGCCTTGCAAATGTACGAACCAAGCCCCTTCTACTACCTCGACGAAGTGGATCAAAACCTCGACGCCGTCAACTCCGAGCTACTTGCCAAACTCGTCAAGGACAATGCCCGGTTTGCCCAGTTCATCGTCGTGAGTCTTCGCAAAATCACCCTCAAAGAAGCCAACGACATCTTCGGCGTCACCCAGAGCCGCCCCGGCCTCTCCGAGATGATCGCCCACTTCGACATCGGCCGCATGCGCGACGACGAGACCGGCGAAATGGTGGACAACGGCGACGGCACCGTCGTGCGCCAACGCCTCCCCGCATCCGCCTCCACGCTCCCCGCGGACGACGACACCCACGACGAAGAAGACGACGTCGCCAAGAGCGCCGAAACTCTCTCGGACGTCATCAAAGACATGGTTGGCGACAACCGGACCGCGGAGTGACCATGGTGATCGAGCGCGTCCCCGGCCACACCGCCTTGACCCAGGCACCCATCCAAGTGGACCTCCAAACCGTCGGCGTTGTGCGCCACTTGCTCTGGCACAAAGCGATGGGCGACCACGACGACGACGGCGAGCGCATCAACGATTTCATCCGCATCGTCGAAGGCTCCGAAGAAGGCGAACACGTCTCCATGCGTGACCCGTTCCACCGCGACCTCGCAATTGCCTTCGAATTGGTCATCCAAGAACACCTCGACCCATGGGACATGGACCTCTCGCGCTTTGCCGAATTGTACCTCAAAGAGGCCCGAGAACGCGGCGTGGACCTCGTCACCGCCGGCCGCATCCTGCTCATGGCCTGGACGGTTCTCAAACTACAAAGCGACGAAATCGCCGAGCGCGCCCAGCACGTCGAAGAGCCGGAAGACGACGAACTCAGTTGGGACGACCTACCCGACTGGAACATGGATGAAGACGAATGGGACTTCACCGAGCGCATCCAATCCATGCCCGTCGCCCCCATCGACGAAAAAATCCGCCACAAGGGAGACCGCAAAGTCACCCTCATGGAACTGATCGGCGCATTCGAAGAAATCCACCAGGAAGCCGACGAACGCCAAAAGCTCCAGCAGACCAAGCTCAACGCCCGCCTCAGCCTCAAGCGCAAGATGCGCGGCCGCGTCGGTGGCATGATGCACGCAGAGGACCTCGAAGCCGAGATCGCCGAGACCTGGCAACGCATCCTCGAATACCCCAACATTCCGATTGCGTTCAGCGACCTCGTAGAACCCAACCCCGTAGACATCGTCCAGACCTTCAACGCGCTCCTGTTCTTGATCAAACAAGGCAAGGTCGAAGCGACCCAGGAAAACTTCCCCTACGGCGAAATCTGGATCACCCCCATCCTCGCTGAAGTCGAATCCGTCATCATGGAAGCTGTGACCGAATGAACGAACTGAACCTCCCACCGGGAATGAAGCCGATTCTCGTGGTCGAAGCCGCCCTGTTCTCCGCCGGCCGCAGCATCACCGTGGACGAAATCATGGACGCCACCGGCCTCAAACGAGCCCAAGTGGAAAAGGCGGTCAAGGAACTCGCCGCCGTGTACGCCGAGCGCGACACCGTCCTCGAAGTGGGCAAAGCTGGCAAAGGATGGGGCATGCAAGTGCGCACCATCGCCGCCGAACCCGCCGCACGCTTTGCCCAAATGGAAATCCCGGCAAAGACCCTCAAAACCCTCGCCCTCATCGCCTACCACCAGCCCATCAAACAATCCGAACTCTCGGACATGATTGGCTCCAAGGTCTACGACCACATCCCCGCCCTCAAGGAACTGGGCCTCGTCAAGACCCGCCGCGACGGCCAGACCAAGATCCTCAGCGTCACGAGCCGCTTCCCCGAATACTTCGGACTCGACGCCGCAAGCCCCGACGAGATCCGGGCCCTCATGGCCAAGCTTGTGGGCATGGATGCGAAGGCTTCCAAGAAATCGAAGCCAAAGAAGGAGAAGGATCTTGGAAGCTTCCAGCAAGCGCCTGCCGTGGATGCGAATCCGGACAAACCAGAAGAATCAGCCACGCAAGCGCCGGCCCCGCACCAATCCTAGCTGGACACAACCCGCGCCAACCCACGCAGTCAGACCCGGCAGCCTCTGGGCTCTGCTAGCGCACGTTCTAGGCTGCCGGGCCAGTTCGAGCCCCACGGCGGCGACTTTTGCGGCCAGACGCCAAAAAAACCGCCTTCCTGAGCCAATAGCGCCCCTTATACGCGCGCACGCATACGCGCACATGCGAGCGAGGGCTACGCCCCGTTTGCATGGGATGCACCATGAGCGATGACACCGGCGCAGGCGACGCCATGAAGACAGACGAGGTCGAGGACTCCGCGTCCGAGAAGGCGTACGGAGCTTCCAGCATTCAGGTCCTGGAGGGCCTGGAAGCGGTCCGAAAGCGACCCGCCATGTACATCGGCTCCACGGGCGAGCGCGGCCTGCACCACTTGGTCTACGAGGTTGTCGACAACAGCATCGACGAAGCCCTCGCCGGCCACTGCGACACCGTCACCGTCGTCCTGCATCCGGACGGCAGCGTCGGCGTCTCGGACAACGGCCGTGGCATCCCGATCGACCTGCACCCGAAGTACCAAAAACCGGCGCTTGAAGTGGTCATGACGATCCTGCACGCCGGAGGCAAATTCGACGAGAGTTCCTACAAGGTCAGCGGTGGCCTGCACGGCGTCGGCGTCTCGTGTGTCAACGCCCTCTCCGAAAAACTCATCGTGCAAGTCAAGCGCCAAGGCAAGCACGTCGAAATGGAATTCGAGCGCGGCAAAACCCACGCCGACGGCATCCGCATGCTGGGCAAGGCAGACAGCCACGGCACCACCGTGCGCTTCTGGCCCGATGCCCAGATCTTCGAAACCCTCGAATTCGACTTTGCGACCCTGCAAAACCGCCTGCGAGAACTTGCGTTCCTGAATGCCGGCGTCACCATTGTTTTCCGCGACGAGCGCACCGAAGAAGTGGAAGCAGAAACCTACCACTACGATGGAGGGCTGCGCGAATTCGTGCGCTGGGTCAACCGCAACCGCGCTCCGCTGCACGAGAAAGTGATCCACATCGAAGGCACCGTGGGCAAGGTCCGCTCCGAGTTGGCCATCCAATACACGGACGCCTACCAAGAAACCGTGTTCACCTTCGCCAACAACATCAACACCCACGAGGGCGGCACGCACTTGGTAGGCTTCCGCTCAGCCCTGACGCGCACCCTCAATGATTACGCCAAGCGCAACGGCATTTTCAAGGACAAAGAAGGCAGTCTCAGCGGAGACGACTGCCGCGAAGGCATCACTGCCATCATCAGCGTCCAAATCCCCCAGCCCCAATTCGAGGGCCAAACCAAGACCAAACTCGGAAACTCCGAAGTCCGCGGCCTCGTGGAGACCCTGGTCAACGAGAAACTCGCCGAGTTCTTGGAAGAAAACCCCCGCGAAGCCAAAATCGTCATCGAAAAAGCGATGCTGGCCCAGCGCGCCCGCGAAGCCGCCCGCAAGGCCCGCGACCTGACCCGCCGCAAGTCGGTCCTCGAAGGCAGCGGATTGCCCGGCAAGCTCGCCGATTGCCAAAGCCGCGACCCTGCCACCAGCGAAATCTACATCGTCGAAGGTGACTCGGCCGGCGGCAGCGCCAAGCAAGGACGAGACCGCGCCACCCAGGCCATTTTGCCCCTGCGTGGAAAGATCCTCAACACGGAACGCGCCCGCCTCGACCGGATGCTCCAAAACAAGGAAGTCCAAGCCCTCATCCAAGCCGTCGGCACCAGCATCGGCGAGGACTTCGACCCCGACAAAGCGCGCTACCACAAAATCGTCATCATGACGGATGCCGATGTGGACGGCGCCCACATTCGAACGCTTCTGTTGACGTTCTTCTATCGCTACATGGGTGATTTGATTGAGCGTGGCTACATCTACATCGCGCAGCCGCCACTGTTCAAGCTCAAGAAGGGCAGTCAGGACCGCTACGTCTACGACGACCGTGCCAAGGAAGCACAACTGGACGAGTGGACCAAGGAAGGCGAAGAGCGCGGCAAAGGCGTCAGCATCCAGCGCTTCAAGGGTCTGGGTGAAATGAACCCCACCCAACTCTGGGAAACCACCATGGACCCCGAAGCGCGCACCCTCCTGCAAGTGCGCGTGGAGGACGCAGTCATGGCAGACGAGCTGTTCGTGACCCTCATGGGCGATCAAGTAGAGCCGAGACGCGAGTTCATCGAGAAACACGCACTGGAGGCTGAAATCGATGTCTGAAGACAACCAACCAGTGGACGACGCGCCCGTCGATACACCCGCAGCCGACCCTCCCGTCGCCGACACACCTGTAGCCGATGACCTACCGATTGCCACGGACGTGCAAAGCGACAAGATTTCGCCGCGCCAAATCGACCAGGAGATGCGCCAGTCGTTCCTGGACTACGCCATGTCCGTCATCGTCTCACGAGCGCTTCCCGACGCCCGCGACGGCCTCAAGCCCGTCCACCGGCGCATCCTGTACGCCATGGGCGAACTTGGGATGAGCCACACGGCGTCGTACAAGAAATCCGCCAACGTGGTGGGTGAAGTGCTTGGTAAGTACCACCCGCACGGCGACTCTTCGATTTACGACGCCATGGTCCGCATGGCCCAAGACTGGAGCCTGCGCTACCCCATGGTCGACGGCCAGGGCAACTTTGGCAGCGTCGACGGCGACTCGGCAGCCGCCATGCGGTACACCGAAGCACGCCTTGCCAAGGTGGCAAGCCAAATGCTGTCCGACATCGACAAGAACACCGTCGATTGGGGCACGACCTACGATGGTGCTCGCAAGGAACCCCGCGTCCTGCCCGCAGCCATTCCAAATCTGCTCATCAACGGCAGCGACGGCATTGCAGTCGGCATGGCGACGCGCATGCCACCCCACAATCTTTCCGAAGTCATCGACGCGACGCTTCGGCTCATCGAAGACCCCAACGCCACTATGATGGATCTCCTGGAACACATCCAGGGCCCCGACTTCCCGACCGGCGGCATCATCTACGGCCGCAGCGGCATCCTGCAAGCACTCAACACCGGCAAGGGCCGCATCGTCGTGCGCGGCAAGCACCACGTGGAACCGATGGGCGCCGACCGCGACCGCATCGTCTTCGAAGAACTGCCCTACCAAGTCAACAAAGCCACCCTCTTGATGGCCATCGCGGACCTGGCCAAGGACAAAGTCATCGAAGGCATCAGCGACCTGCGCGACGAGTCCGACCGACGCGGCATGCGCATGGTGATCGAGCTCAAACGCGACGCCATCACCGACGTGGTGCTGAACCAACTCTGGAAGCACACAGCGCTGCAAAGCAGCTACAGCGTCAACAACGTCGCGATCGTCGACGGTCGGCCGCGCACCCTGAACGTCATGGAACTCCTGAAGGTGTTCCTGGCGCACCGGTTCGAGGTCGTCACCCGCCGCACGCAATTCGAATTGGACAAGGCCCAAGCCCGCGCCCACATCGTCAGTGGCCTCCTGACGGCACTGGACCAAATCGACGCCGTGGTCGCCCTGATTCGCGCCAGCGCCGACGCCGAGACGGCCCGCGCCGGCCTCATGAGCCAATTTGGGCTCTCCGAGATTCAAAGCAAGGCGATTCTCGACATGCGGCTGCAAAAGCTGACCGGCCTTGAGTCGGATGCACTGCGCGCCGAATTCGAAGAATTGCAGAAGAAAATCGAGTACTACATGCGCGTCCTTGGCGACCCCGCTGAGGTATACGCCATCATTCGCGAGGAGCTTCTGAAGGTCAAGGACGACTTTGGCGACGTGCGCCGAACCACGATCGAAGAAGGCGAAATCGACATCGACGACGAATCGCTGATTCCCGAAGAACAATCGGTGTTCACCTTCACCCAACAAGGCTACCTCAAGCGCCTGCCCCTGGACACGTACCGCGAGCAGAACCGCGGCGGCAAGGGCCTCAAGGGCATGGCCAGCAAGGACGATGACTTCGTCGTCGGCACCACCGTCGGAAGCACCCACGACTACCTTTGCTTGTTCACCAACACGGGCCGCGTGCACTGGCTCAAGGGCTACAAGGTGCCCTTCGGCAGCCGCCAGAGCCGAGGCAAGCCCGTGCAAAACCTCGTGCAACTGGACGAAGGCGAAACCGTCGAGACCATCATCCCGGTGCGCGACTTCGAAGAACCCGGCGCCCACCTGTTCTTTGCCACCAAGAAAGGCATTGTCAAGCGCACGGAACTCTCGGCGTTCAAGAACGTCCGTGTCGTCGGCATCAAGGCCATCAACCTCGCCGAGGACGACGCATTGCTGGGTGTCCGCAAGACCGACGGCGAGCGCCACATTCTGATTGCCAGCCGCAACGGCCAATGCGTCCACTTCCTAGAAGGCAAGGTCCGCAGCATGGGACGCGTCGCCACGGGTGTTCGCGGCATGACCATGCGCCCCGGCGACGAAGTGGTGGGACTCGCAGTGGCCGAACCAGGCACCCAAGTGCTCACCGTGACCCAGAATGGGTTTGGCAAGCGCACCCCCGTCGAAGAATACCGCGAAACCAACCGCGGCGGCAAGGGTGTCCGCACCATCAAGGTCACCGAGCGCAACGGGGACGTGGTGGCCATCCGCACCGTAATTGGCGACGAAGGACTGCTGCTGGTAACCAAGTCCGGCATGGTGGTACGCACCCGCGTCGCCGACGTTAGCCAACTCGGCCGCGACACGCAAGGTGTCACCATCATGCGGCTCAACGGCGACGACGAAGTGATGCAAGTAGCCGTACTGCCGCCCGAGGAAACTCCGGACGATTCGGACGAATCATCGGGCGCGGATGGCGACGCAGCCGCGCCGACCAACGGGGCATCCGACGAAGCAGACGCGACGGCCCCGGAAGCTGAACCCGGCCATGAAGTAACGCCCGAAACGAGCCAAATTTCCTAGCTGCCCACCAAAATCCCTATCAGCAGCTACGCCCCCGTTCCGCCGTGCGCCACGCCCGGACCCTCGCCCTCCTCGCCCTCCTCCTTGTCGCACCCCTGCCCGGAATCCAAGCGGAACCGATCCAGATCCTCACGGACGACGCGGGAGACGTAGAGGCTGATACTCTGGATGGCGCCTCGGCACCGCCAGGGAGCTTTGATCCAAGTGGCGCCGACCTGCTCAGCCTCACCATCGACGAATCCGACAAGAGCTTGCAATTCGTTCTGGCCGTCGGAAGCGTGGCCCCTGAGATCCAAGGCAGCGGCAACGCCCGATTCCAAGTCGAATTTTGGAACGCAGACCAAGCCTACCGAATCATCATCGAGCGCGACTCCCGAGTGGAAGGAAGCCACGCATACAACGCAGAATTGGAAGGGTTCGACGCAGGACGCGATCGGTTCGTGGGCTTGATGAGCACCGAGCTCGAAGTGGACCCAAGCGCCAACACCTACACTGTCCGTGTGCCCCGGGAGGCCCTCGTGGACGGCAACGGCACAGCACCCACGGCCGGGCGCGAATTGCGCCTGCTTCGAGTCCAATCCCAGGAATTTGTCAACGCCGGCCTCTTCGTAAGCATCGGCCTCATCCAAATGAGCGACGCCATGCCCGACAGTGGCACAAGCCTGCCCTACGCCGTCCAGCGAGGACTCGTCCAATCCGGCCACGCATTCCTCGCAAGCTCCGACCCCGTGCGCGCCAGCAACGGCGAAGAGGCGACCTTCCTCTACTACGTGGACGCATCCAATTTGGCCAGTGAAGACGACCGATTCGACTTGACCACCTCCAATGTTCCACAAGGCTGGAGCATCACCCTGCCCGCCTCCACCATCCGCATCGGCGGCAACCAAACCGTGCGCTTCCCCGTCCTCGTCACCACCCCCTTCAACCACCAACACGGAGCATTCGAGAACTTCATTCTCAGCATGACCAGCCAACACGAAAAGTCCGCCGTGGGACGCCTCGAAATGGGCATCCGGTACCTCGCTGTGCCCCAACCCGCCGGTCACCACGACACGGTATGGATCCATACCCGCCCCGCGGACCGAGCCAGCGACCTCACCTTTTGCCTGGGTTGCCCACCCACCACGATCGCCTACATGAACACCCTCGAAAACGACGACCGCGACGAGGGCATGCCGGCCTCCGGATCCAACAGCTTTCTGGGCACCGGACACTGGGCATGGAACATTTTCCTGGAACCGGGCCTCCAAATGGGACTCGACTTCAACACCAACGACACCGGCGCAATCGAAGTAGGCTTCACAGCGCCCCTCTCCGTCAACAACGCCGTACTTTCCGGGCGGCTCACCCATTATGCCGCCATCGAAGACCCGGACGGCCGCACCCGCCTGGAGCGCACCATTCTTGCAGAAATCCTAGAAACCACGCCCCGTGACCTCCAAGGCGACGTGCTCTTGGACACCATCCTCATCCCGACCGCCGCCTCCGACTTCGTGCGCTACAATTCCCGCGCCGCATTGGCACTGGAGCTGGATCTGGACGGCGACATGCCCACCGTAGGCGGCACCGAAGAACAAACGCAGCCCCACCTCACCGGCGGCACCATGCAATTGCCCCTCCTCGAATACCGCGACCCCGTGGACGACGTTTTCTCGGAACTTGCCGGCCTGACATTGCGCCACGCCGACCGCGCCGAAAAATTCGTCAACCCCGGCGAAACAGTGCTCTTCAACCTCACGCTGCAAAACGAAGGCGCCATCGACGACGTGTTCGAAATCCGCGTCAATGGCACCAACCAAGCATGGGCACGGGTGCTCGGCGACCAGCGCATCTTCGTGGGCACCGGCAACGAACGCCATGTTGTGGTCGCCATTTCGCCTCCAATGGACGCCCCCGACGGAGCCGTGGTGGACCTCGTCGTCACTGTCGCCAGTCTTGCCGAACCCACCGTGCAAGGCAACATTCGCGTCGTTGCCACTGTGGACGATTTGGTGGATCGCACCGATGAAGGGTTCCTTGTTCAAGACGCCGAATCCCGGCTCCACGAAAACAAGAAAAGCCCCGGCACGGGTACCATCGTGATGATTGCCTTGCTTGGCGCCATTGCTTGCACAAGGCGACGCCAGAGGGAACCATCCTCTGGCTAAGTTCGACCAGGCCACCAGGGTCCTTAAGTATCGGAATTGCAGGGTCATCCTTGATGCGTACCCTCCCGGTGCTGTTGCTTGTTGCACTGATGATTCCCATACCTGTGATTGCCCAGGATGCGCCCGCTTTGCTCGAAGACCCAGAAGGCGACGTGCAGATCCACATTTTTGACAGCACCACCACCGCGGCCCCCTCCGGCCTCGGTGAACAGGCAGACCTGCGTTTCCTTCGCATCGAGGAAGACCGAACCGACCTCACGTTCACCGTCGGCCTCGCATCCGTGGACACCGCCGAGGAAATCAGCCTGGCAGTCAACGTACTTTTCCAATTCAACGGCCGCGACATGGGGCTGCGCTTCAACCGCTTCGAGGCGGTCATGGACGGCGCCCGTGCGACCTTGTACCAAACCGATCCCGGTAGTGGATTTTCCTATGCAGTAGAACAATGGCCCGCGATTGTGGACGAAGCGGCCGCAACGCTCGCCGTGGAAGTGCCCCGCAACCTCATCGTGGATATGCAAGGCAACACTCCGGGGCCCGGAACAAGCCTCACCGGCATCCACGTCACCAGCGACCTGAACCAGTTTTTTTCCTTCGATGGCGAAGGCAGCACCGGCTCTCTCCAAGACAAAATGGGCACCGACGCCCCCGCCGAATTGCCCATCCTCATGGGCCTCGAACAGACCGGCCACGCCCGCCTCCACGCAGCCACCCCATTCCGAGCCAGCAACGGTGAGGCGACCACGTTCGTTTTCGAAGTGGAAGCCAGCAACCTTGGCACCGAATCGGATATCTTCAGCCTCAAAGTACTCGGCGCTCCCAACAATTGGGAAGTCACCACGCCCACCCAAAACTTGCGCCTGGAGCCCAACGAAACCCAGACTGTACCCGTCGTGGTTCGCACCGCGTTCGTGCACGCCCACGGCAAGGCCACGGCGTTCGTCCTAGCAATGCACAGCGAAACCGACCCGGGAAGCATCGGTCGCGTCGAACTTGGTGTACGCTACCCCGAGATTCCACAGCCCGCCGGCCACCACGACACCCTGTGGTTGCATAGCTACCAGGCAGGTAACGGCGTAAGCAGCCTTTCCAGCTTGATTCTCCGCGAAGCACTGCTTGGCAGCGGCACCCAGGACCTTCTCACGATGAACGGCGTCGAAAACGACGATGCAGACGACGGCATTGCCGTCAAGGGAAACTGGTGCGGCAACCCCGACAACAGCAGCATCCCCTTCGCCCCGCTGTTCTGCTGGCCCGTGTACCTCGCCCCCGGCCTCGAAATGGGACTCGACTTTGACCTCTCCCGCGAAGGCAGCATCTCCTTCCCGGTCCACAGCCTCATCCCCGCGCCGCACCGCATCCAAGGCCAGCTCCTCTGGCAGGGCCCACTCGAGAACCCCGACCCTGCCCGTCCCTTCCAAACTGTCCGGGAAACCATCGTCCTAGCCAACCTGGTAGGAGACTGGACCGACATCGGCCTCAATGGCCAGGCCATCCTGGAAGCGCGCATCGTTGCGACCCCCGAAGCCGACCTCATCGAGTACACGCCCGGCACCGCCTTCCTGCTCGACCTCCAGGTCGCCGCAGACCGCCCCGACAACTTCTTTTTGGGACCCAAAGCCGACAAACCCGACATCATGCCCGGCGGCTCCCTGCAACTGCCCCTCCTGGAGTACGAGGACCCCGTGGGCGACGTGTTCGACGCCGGCGGCCTCGTCTCCCTGCGCGCCGACGTGCAAGAAAAACTGGTCAACCCCGGCAAGACCGTCGTCTTCAACGTCACCGTCGAAAACCTCAGCCCCCGCTCCGAAACCTACGTGGCCCGGCTCGTCGGCAGCAACGAAGCATGGGGCAGCATCCTCGGAAGCACACGCATCAGCATGGCTGGCAACGGCAGCGCACGGCTTTCCATTGCAGTCACCGCCCCCGAGGACGCCGCGGACGGCGACCGCGCAGACCTATTGCTCGAAGTGGCAAGCACACGCGACCTCGACGGCCGCGGCCTCATCCGACTCGTCACCACCGTCGACACCGACGCCGAACACCCAGACGAGGCAACCACCGCCAAAGATCTCAACCACGTGCCAAACAAAAAGAGCCCCGGCGCCCCCCTCGAGGCAGTCCTTGTTGCTTGTGCCGCCCTCGCCGTGCTGCGCCGCCGCTTCTAAGCCCAACCAAGGGCCACCAAACCCGGCTTGGCGTCGTGGGGTTCATATCAGGCCCACGGCTGGGCAACGCAATGACGGACCGACCGATCCGCGTGCTTGTCGCCAAGCCTGGCCTCGATGGCCACGACCGAGGCGCCAAAGTGGTCGCCCGCGCCCTGCGGGACGCCGGCTTCGAGGTCATTTACACCGGCCTTCGCCAAACCCCCGCCCAGATTGCCAGTGCCGCGATCCAAGAAGACGTGGACCTCGTGGGCCTCAGTTGCCTCAGCGGTGCCCACAACACCCTGTTTCCCCGCATCAAGCAGCTCCTGGTGGACGAGGGCGCCGAGGATGTCATCGTGTTTGGTGGCGGCATCATCCCCGACGACGATGCCGTGACCCTCAAGGGCAAAGGCATCGAAGCGGTGTTCGGCCCCGGCACCGACACTCGGGACATCGTGAAGTTCATCGAGCAACACCCCCGGTTTGCCGCCCGGTTCGCCGAGGCATAACCCCCATGGTCCTGGACCTTGTCGCAGGCGTTCGAGAAGGCAACCGGCGCGCCGTGGCCCGACTCCTCACTCTCGTCGAGAGCCACACCCCCGAGGCCGTGGACGCCTTGCGCGCCTTGCACGATTTGATCGGCCGCGCCCACGTCATCGGCGTCACCGGCAGCCCAGGCACCGGCAAGTCCACCCTCACCGACCGCCTCATCGAACACTACCGCCGCGAAGGCAAACGCGTCGCGGTCATGGCCGTGGATCCTTCCAGCCCCTTCACCGGCGGCGCCATCCTTGGCGACCGCATCCGCATGCAGCACCGCAGCACCGATCCCGGCGTATTCATTCGCAGCATCGGCACCCGCGGAGCCCTCGGCGGCCTCTCCGCATCCACCGGCGACGCCGTGAAAGTGCTCGATGCCGCAGGCTACGACGTAATCATCGTCGAAACCGTCGGCGTCGGCCAAGCCGAAGTGGACGTAATCCGCCTTGCCGACACGGTCTGCGTGGTGCTGGTGCCGAACCTTGGCGACGACGTGCAAGCCGTCAAAGCGGGGGTCATGGAAATTGCCGACGTATTCGTGGTCAACAAATCCGATCTTGACGGCAGCGACAAGGTCCACGCGGAAGTGGAGGCAAGCATGAACCTCGGCCACCCTGACGAGGACGATTTCTGGTGGCCGCCCATTGTGCGCACCGTCGCCGAAAAAGGCACCGGAGTCTCCGAGCTTGCCGCCGCCGTGGGCGAGCACCGCGCCTGGGCCGAACGAACCGGCCACTGGCACAAGCGCCGCTTGCAACGGATGCGCCGCCAAGTACGCGACCTGTTGCAAAGATCCGTCGTGGAGTTTGCATTCAAAGGGGAAGAACCACGCCCGGCGTTCT
Source organism: Thermoplasmatota archaeon (assembly GCA_041601615.1). Lineage (GTDB taxonomy): Archaea > Thermoplasmatota > E2 > JACPAO01 > JAHFTW01 > JANQNI01. The sequence continues at coordinate 328,318 of JBFIHX010000001.1, forward strand.
TGCCGTGGTTTGAGCAGGCGCAAGCAGGGGACGCCGCACCTCAGGATGTCGCGGACCAAATTCTTGCTGCCTACAAGCAATCGTAGGTACGGCCACGGGCCAAAAACCTGCACCGATCGCGGGAAGCTTCGCGAAGGCGAGGAACAAAGGCGGAAGGAGAGGGAAAGATCGGGGAAAGAGAAAGGGAAAAAACGGGCCAAGCCCGCTGCAAGCTTCGATTAAGCCGTGCTCTTGGCAAAGCTGCGCCAGACGAGCAAGGCGACAAACGCCATGCCGCTAATTCCCAGCACCGGACCCCAGGGGAACACAGCCCCAGTAGGCGCGCCGGGCGTCTGGCCGTTGGGCTGCGCAAGGGACTGCAATTCGGCAATACCATCCGCATCCTCGTCGCCGTAGACAATGAGAATCTCGTAGCCATCCGGCACCTGCATCTTGTCCAACTTGGCAATGGAAATCTGCGTCCAGTTGCCCTGCCACGGCTTTTGCCAAGCCGTGAGCTTGTGGGTTTCGTTGACCGTGTGCGTGCCGCCCCAGCCTTGTTCGGCGTGGTAGGAGCCACTCAAGACGAGCTTGTCCGGACTCATGTTCATGTCAACGCGTTCCAGTGCCGCGCTGTACTTGATGCACTCCTTGCTCGTCGGCTCAAAGTGCCATAGAGATTCACTGCCACGGTGCATGTGGGTCTTCACAGGCATGGTGCCGCCTTCAAGCGTGTACTGGGGGTTGCCGGTGAACGTCACGCGCTCGCCGTTCACATACAGCGTCATGGTGCTGTGCCAGTGGCCGGGGCAATCCGCAACATTGTCGGCTGCTGTGACATTGTACGCCACGATGCCACCCCACAGGAGGATGATCACCAGGGGAACTCGGTATTTCTTGAAGGAGAAGCCAGACTTGGCGCCTTCTTTGTGCTGTTCTGCGCGCTGGCGGCGCCGTTCTCGTACATCCGTTTCGTCTGACATGGGTTCACTCCTTGAGTAGGTGATTGGAGATCACAAGGCGCTGAATTTCACTCGTGCCTTCGTAGATCTCCGTGATCTTTGCATCGCGGAAGTGTCGTTCCACGGGATAATCCTTGGTGTAGCCGTTGCCGCCATGGATCTGAATCGCATCGGTTGCAGCCCACATGGCGGTCTCGCTGGCGTAGACCTTGGCCATGCTGGCTTCTTTGCTGTAGCGCGCACCCGCATCCTTCAGACCGGCGGCGCGGTGGATCAGCAAGCGGCTGGCGTCGATGCGCGTCGCCATGTCCGCGAGTTTCCATTGGATTGCCTGGTTGGCTCCGATGGGTTTGCCAAACTGGTGCCGTTCCTTGGCGTAGGATAGGCTTGCCTCGAAAGCGGCACGGGCGATGCCCAACGCCTGGGACGCGATGCCGAGGCGGCCGCCGTCCAGGGTCTTCATGGCAATCTTGAAGCCCTCGCCTTCGGGGCCCAAGCGGTTTTCGACTGGCACATGGACGTTTTCAAAGAAGAGGGGGCAGCAGGGGGCACCTCGAATGCCGAGTTTGTCCTCGGTCTTGCCGATTTCAAAGCCATCCATGCCTTTCTCCACGATGAAGGCGCTCTGGCCCTTGTGCTTGGCGGCCTTGTCGGTCTGCGCAAACACAATGTAGGTCTCGGCGGGCCCGGCGTTGGTGATGAACAGCTTTTGGCCGTTCAGGACGTAGTGGTCGCCCTCTCGGACGGCCGTGGTGCCCATGCTGACCACGTCGCTGCCGGCGTTGGGCTCGGTTAAGCCATAGGCGCCGATGCGCTTGCCTTGCAGCATGTCCGTAAGGTAGCGTTCATGCTGGTCCTCGTTGCCGTAGGTAAACAAGGGCCAGCCGGAAAGGGAGTTGTTGACACTTGCGATGACGCCCGTGGAAGCACAGCCTCGGCTGAGTTCCTCAATGGCGATGCAGTAGCTGACCATGTCGGTGCCGGCGCCGCCTTTCTCCGCTGGGAAGTTCATGCCCATCAGGCCGAGCGCCGACATTTCGGCGATGAGGTCGGCAGGAAACAGGTGCTCCTCGTCGATTTTTGCTGCCATGGGTGCCACTCGGCGATCCGAGAACTCGGCGACCATGTTGCGAATCATGTCGTGCTCTGGGCTTTCGCGCAGGTCCACGACGGCGCCACCGGGAGGCGGTTGATAAAGGGGTTGACCAATCCTCGCTATGGCCCAACTCGGCCTTTTCGCATCACTTGGAGCCCCCTCGGCCCCATTGCTTGCTGCGAGATCCAAGGTTAGCGAGGCTGCATTTTGTTGGGTTGTGCCTGCTGTTGGAATTCAACCACGTCGTTGGCATCGTACTTTCCAAACAACACAAGGACTTCCGAGCCATCCGAGACTTGGGACGCGACCAATTCTTTGATGGAAATCGGCGTCCATTCTCCTTGCCAGGAGCGAATCCACGCTTGCAATTGCATACCGTTGCCCTCCGAGTACGTTGCATTCAGCTCGTTTTCAAGGTAGTAGGTGCTTGCAAATTCGAGTCGGCCAGGCTCTAGCTGAATGTCAATGACCGCCAATGCATCGGCCATCGGAATGCACTCCGTCCCGGTGTTTGGTTCGAAGTGCCAAAGCGACTCGGCTCCTCGATGCATGTGGGTTCGTACAGGCATCGTGCCGCCCTCCAGCGTGTATGCCGGATTAGGAGTGAACAAAACCCGCTCGCCGTGCACAAAGAGCGTGAAGGTGCTGTGCCAATGGCCTGGACAGTCCACTTCCTCGGCCGGTGCAGACAGAGACTCAATACAACCGGGCAACAAAAGCGACAGGGCGGCCCCAAGTAGCAGAATTCGCATGTCCTTGAGAGCAAGCGACATGATTTCTAGCTGCCGACAAATCAAATCCGTCGCCCAATCCGGAGCTTGAGTCGTTTCACCGACCCTTGCAAGGCCCTGAAACTCCGGAGCACCATGCAGAATTTGTGGTTGCATGGCCCCTTCCGATCTTGGCATTGATTGTCGTGTCCGGAGCATGGCTCCTGACCCTGCTCCTTCTATCGGCCTGGATCCGACGCCTCCGCCGATCCCTTTGCGCATTGGACAGCGCCAAGCGCAGCCAGAGCGCTCGCTACGGCCAAATCGCGGAGCAATTCATTCCCTTCTCCACTGCTTGGCCGTGGGACCCCAAACGATTTCGGTTTCTCGGTGACCCCATCGACGGCGTGCAATTCACCGACGAAGGTATCGTACTCGTGGAAATCAAAAGCGCCAGAAGCCGCCTCAGCACCGTGCAGCGGCAGGTACGAGATCATGTCCGAGCAGGGCGTGTCTCGTGGCAGGAAATCCGGATTGAATGAAGGAGGCAGCGCTCAGGCTTCGATTGCCACGGGCCCCCAGCGAGCCAGCAAAGCCCGCAGTTGAGCGACCAAATCTTCGAACCGATCAGGTTTCTCAAAAACGTCTCTAGCCCCTGCAAGCAAGACTCGATGGCGCTCTGCTGCTGCCACCGCGCCCGAATAGACCACCACCGGGCACGTCGGTAGCCCAGCAATCGATTGGACCGCCGCCAGCACCGCCACCGCCCCGATTCCCGCGGGCCTCATGTCGAGAAGCACAAAGCACGGCATACAGCCTCTCTCCCAGGAGGCCAAGAGCCGTCCAGCCACAACATCTCCCGATCGTTCGTGCAAGCAAACAAGCTCCGAGGAAACAATTTTCAATCCACGCTGCACCAGATCCGCCATCAAGGGATCGTCCTCCACCATCAACACCCACGGCCCCGAGGGCAGCTCAAGCGAAGCGTCCATCGAGAGGCAGAACAAAGTCTCCGGGTAACCCTTGCCCCACCCGGCGCACGCAACGCGCAAACGTCTTTCCCTCCGGAACATTCGCCGAATACGGAAGCCTAGGCCATGCCAAAGGGAAATGCAGCAAAAAAGGCCGTCGCTCCGTCAGCCAACAAAAACGTAACCGTGGTTGGAATTGGCGCCTCCGCAGGTGGCTTGGAGGCACTCAAACGTATGCTCGAGCAATTGCCGCCTGCCCCCGGCGTGGCAATCGTCATCCAGCAGCACCTGGAACCGAAGCATCCGAGCCACATGGCGGAGCTTCTGGACCGCATCTGTGCACTCCCAGTGCAAGAAGCGAGCGACAACGTGCTGGTGGAAGTGGACCACGTCTATGTGGCTCCCTCCGAGCAGGACATGGAACTTCGGGATGGCTACCTGCGTATGATTCCACGCTCGCCAAAAGACGGCCTCGTCTCCACCATCGACCGCTTTTTTTCATCGCTCGCGGGCGACGCGGGGCCACGATCCATGGGCGTCATCCTGTCTGGAACCGGCTCCGACGGTACCTTGGGGCTCGGCAAAATCAAAGCAGCCGGCGGCATCACATTCGCCCAAGATCCCGCAACGGCAGGTTTTGCTTCCATGCCGGAATCGGCTCAGCGAGCCGGAACCGTGGACATGGTCCTGGCCCCGAGCCAAATCGCCGATGAAATTGTCAAACTCGCCGCGCACCCTTACACGCGTATGTCGCTAGACTTGGAAGGCACCACAGAACCGTCGGACGAGGGCATGCCCGGCGTCTTCAAGGCGCTGCTCAAGGTAACCGGCGTCGATTTTGCCAACCACAAACAAGCAACGTTTCGCCGCCGCGTCCAGCGCCGCATGGCACTTCTGGGACTCGCGTCCCTACCTGAATACGTCAGCCGACTCAACGCGGACCCGCATGAGGTCCATGCGCTCTTTTCGGACGCCCTCATCAATGTCACGGCGTTCTTTCGTGATCCGGAATCCTACGATGCGCTGCGAAAGCACGTACTACCCAAGATTCTGGAACACCAATCTCCCGAACGCACCATTCGAATCTGGGTCGCCGGCTGTGCCACGGGCGAAGAAGTCTACTCCATCGCCATCACACTACTCGAGTTCCTAGGAGACATAGCTCCGGGACAAATGCAAATTTTTGGCACGGATCTCAACGAATCCAACATTCAAGCCGCCAGGTCCGGCCTCTTCAAGGGCGGCATCGAGGACCAAGTGCCGGAGGATTTGCTTGCTCGCTACTTCGTCAGAAATGCAGACGGCGGCTACCGCATCAGCAAACGAGTCCGCGACTTGTGCATCTTCTCCGTCCACAACCTGTACCGCGACCCCCCCTTCTCCGGCATCGACCTCATCAGCTGCCGCAACGTCCTCATCTACCTCAATGCAGCCGCGCAACACAGCGTCCTGGCGTCATTCCACTACGCCCTCAAGCCCCATGGCTTCCTTACCCTGGGCCCGAGTGAAACACCCGGCGTGCTCGAAAGAAGCTTCCGGGCCGTGGACAGAAAAAACCGCATCTACATGCGAAAAAACGTCGCGACCCCGCTGGCCCGGCCACTTTTTCAAGCGCCCAACTACACGCCAACAACCCCACGCAAACACACCCTAGAAATCAACGACGCAACCGACACATACCTGGTCGAACGCGTCCTCGTCGATCACTTCGTGCCCGCGGGTGTTGTGGTGGACCGCGAAGGCGAAGTCCTGCGATTCCTGGGCCGCACCGGCGAATTCCTCGAACACACGCCGGGCCGCGCCAACATGAACCTGTTTCGAATGGCGCACCACGGCCTCGAAGTAGACCTACGCTCTGCATTGCGCCACGCCCAAACCCACCGCACACCCACATTCCAGCACGACATCCGCTGGATTACAGACTCTGGAGTACGCATCGTAGACCTAGACGTGCTGCCAGTCACCGGCACCCAGGACGAACAATACGTCATCACGTTCCGATCGCGCCCCGAATCAAACAACCTCGTGCAGGCGCCTGCCAGCATGGACGACGCCACCAGAGACGCTGCCGGCCTCCTAGAAGCGGAATTGGACCGAACGCGCAAGCAGTTGCAGGAAATCTCCGAGCAATACGAAGCCACCACAGAGGAACTGCGCACGTCCAACGAAGAAACGCTCTCCATGAACGAGGAGCTGCAGAGTACCAACGAGGAGATGCAGACCACGGCAGAAGAACTGCAATCGGCCAATGAGGAATTGACCACACTCAACGAGGAACTGCAAAACCGCAACGAGCAACTCAACCGCGTCAACGACGACGTCATCAACCTGCTTGCCTCCGTGCGCCTGCCCATCATATTCCTCGGCCCAGACCTACGCATCCGCCGCTTCACCCCTACCGCCCGCCGCGCCTTGAACTTCATCGACTCCGACGTGGGCCGTTCCATCACCGACTTGCGCCCCAAGATCCCCCTTGGCGGCCTCATGGAGAAGGTCCGCGACGTCATGGAGCACCTAACGGTCCAAGAATCGGAGGTCCAAGACGAAGACGGCCACTGGTACCGATTGCACATCCAGCCCTACCGCACCGCCGAAAACCGCATCGACGGCGCCGTCCTTGTGCTCATGGACATCGACGACATCAAACGTGCATCCGAGGAACTGCGTTGCTCGAACCGCGACCTGGAGAACTTCGCCTCCTTTGCATCCCACGAACTCCAGGAACCACTGCGCAACATGCGCCAATTCATGCAACTGGCTACAGCGCCCGACGCGAGCATCGCATCGCGGGACTCCGACATTGAAAGTGTATTCGAAAGCCTCGACCGCGCAACACGACTCGTCAAGACGCTCCTGCGCTTTGCCCGCCTAGGAAGCCAGACCGCAGAACTCCGTCGCGTATCGCTTTCCCAAATCGTCGAAGGCGCCCGCCAAAACCTGTCCAAATTCGTCCAGGAAAACGAAGCCCTCGTGGAAATCAAAGGCGCTCTTCCGGAAGCCATGGCGGACGAATCGCTGCTCGGTGATTTATTTTCCAACCTGTTTCTCAACGCCATCCAAAACCAAGCCGAAGCAACACCACACATCCAGGTGGAAGTCGTAGGCGGCGGCGACGAATTGATGGAAATCGTGGTACGCGACAACGGCATCGGTGTCCCCCCTGACCAATACGAGCAAATCTTTGAATTGTTCCGGCGGGGAACCACCAGCCGCGGCGATGGCCTCGGCATGGGGTTGGCGCTGTGCAGGCGCATCGTCGACATGCACGGCGGCAACATATGGGCAGAATCCCACCTTGAGCAAGGAATGGAATTCCACTTCACCCTCCCCAAAGTCACCGGGGCCTCCCTGGCAAAAGGCCTCGTGCCGCAGAGTCGCCAAAAACGTGATGGAGGACGAACACCATAGTGTACAAGGATGAACGAGGGAATCAGGACCCATTGGCGCGGCACCCTCGATGTCCTGTGGCTGGAGGACGACCCCCTGTACGCCGACATCGCCCAGCGGCTTCTCGACCAAGGTGCCCGGGATTCCCACGCCAACGATTTGCGCCTCGACCCCGTCATGCGCTTGGCAACAACCCTCGCCGACGCGCTGGCAGAGCTAGCCTCATCCGTCCCAGACATCATCATCGCCGACCTGAACCTCCCGGACAGCCAAGGCAGCAAGACCCTGCTCGCCTTGCGCCAAGCCGCCCCAGTCGTCCCCCTTCTGGTCCTCTCCGGCAACGAAACCCTCGAACCAGCCCTACTTGCGGCACTAGAGGAAGCCGAATTCATGGACAAGGACGAACTCACGCCCCGTCGACTCTGGCGCTCCGTCTGCATGGCCATCACCCGCACCAGTGCCCACATATCCTCCCATTGACCGGGTGGTTCCATGCCTGAATCGCCCTCGGCCCCCCGCAACGCCAGGGCCACCTTGGACGCGCAAGAAGCATTCATGCACGCCATCGCCGCCGTAGACCCAACCAAGCGCGTCAAGGCCCACGTCCGCACCGGCGCCATCGACGACTGGCTCAAGAACCGCGACCACCCCGAGACCCTACACGTCTTGGCACTCGGAAAAGCGGCCGCCCGCATGACTTGGGGCCTCGTAGAAGCAAACGTACCCTTCCGAGGCCTCGGCGTCCACCCCGGCGGAGTCCCTGTACCCAACTGGGAAGGATTCCAGTGGATCAAAGGCAACCACCCCACCCCCGGCCCGGAATCCTTTGCCGCCGGCACCAGCGTGTGGGACTGGTTCGACAACCTCCCCCCCGGTGCCCCCGTGCTCGTGCTCCTATCCGGCGGCGCCAGCAGCCTCCTCGAACGACCAAAGCCCAATGAGACCACGGACGAACTGGTGGCCCATTGGACAACCGACCTTCAGGCCGGACTGCCCATCGACCAACTCAACAACCGCCGCGCCACCCGCAGCAGCCTCAAAGCCGGCGGACTTGCCCACCACGCAAAAGACCACCCGCTGCGCGTCTGGCTCATCTGCGACGTCCCTCCAAACCAACCCGAAGTAGTCGCCAGCGGCCCCTTCTGGAACGACGCGGCCCCCCAAACAATTCCCCACACTGTACTTGCCCACAACGACGACGCGGTCCAAGCCGCAGGCGCAGCCCTCCAAGCCAAAGGATACAACGTCTACCTGCACCCCACACGCATCCAAGGCGACGCCAGTGAGGAAGCCAAACGATTCGTCGACCTGTTTGCAAGCCTCGAAGGCGAACGCGTCGCCCTCGTCGGGGGCGGCGAACCCACGATTCGACTCCCCACCAACGCCCCTCCCGGCGGCCGCGGGCAACACGCCTCGCTGGCCGCAGCACGAGCCCTCCACGATCAAAACATCCCAGCAACATTCATCGCCGGGGCCACCGACGGACGCGATGGCGTAGACGTAGCCGCCGCCTGGAGCGACCAGGACCTCTGGAACGACGACGCAGCACAGGCCCTCCAGTCGTTCAACGCCCACCGATTCTTGACCCAACACCAACGCACCATCAAAACCGGCGCCACCGGCACCAACGTCGCAGACGTCTGGATGCTGCTTGACCACGACGCACCCGAATAAGGCCAACAACCGTTCGAATTCGCTCCCCCCGCCAGCACCCCTAAGACAAGCGCCGGAGTCGCCGCATCGTGGCCCTGACCGACCTCGGCATCGACCCCCGGGTAGCCGAGCACCTGGAGGCCCAAGGCATCACTTCGCTCTACCCGCCCCAAGAGGACGCCTGGAGCATCATCGACAAAGGCCACAACACCGTCGTCGCCATCCCAACCGCCAGCGGCAAGAGCCTCATCGCCTACCTCGCCATCCTGCACCGCTGGCTGCGCACGGGCAAAAAAGCCCTCTACATCGTACCCCTGCGCGCCCTCGCCTCCGAAAAAGTGGACGAATTACGTGCCTTCCGGGACCTCGGCATCAAAATCGGAGTCGCCACCGGAGACCTCGACGAACAAGACCCACGCCTCGGCAGCAACGACGTCATCGTCTGCACCAGCGAAAAAGCCGACAGCCTCCTGCGCCACCGCACCCCATGGGTCGACGAAGTAGGCTGCGTCGTTGCCGACGAATTCCACCTCGTCCACGACCCCAACCGAGGACCCACCCTCGAAGTCATCCTCAGCCGCTTCCGGGCCCTCCTTCCCGCCGCCCAAATCGTCGGCCTTTCCGCCACCGTCCAAAACGCTCCGGAACTCGCGCGCTGGCTCGGCGCCGAATTGGTCACCAGCGAATGGCGCCCCGTCGACTTGCGCATGGGCACCTACTACGGCAACGCCCTGCAATTTTTGGGCCAAGCCGCCACCAAACTGGAAGCCGGCCGCGACCCCATCGCCGCCCTCGTCGAACAAACCATCCAAGAAGGCGCCCAATGCCTCGTCTTCGTCAGCACCCGTCGCTCAGCGGAAGCGCAGGCGGTCAAACTCGGAGGCGTCGTGCGCGACCTTCTGGACAGCAATGACCTCGCCGCCCTCGAAGAAGCCGTCAAGGAACTCGGCGACGACGAAGACGCAGCCGGCGGACCCACGCAGCAAAAACTCAGCAAACTCATCAAAGCCGGTGTCGCCTACCACACCGCCGGCCTCGACGCCAAGCAACGGCGCTTCGTGGAGGCGAACTTCCGCGCCGGCCGCATCAAGGTCCTCTGCGCAACACCCACCCTCGCCGCCGGCGTCAACACCCCCGCCCGCCGCGTCATCATCCGCGACATGACCCGGTTCGAAGCAGGCCAAGGCAACCGACCCCTGCCCGTCATGGAAGTCAAGCAAATGATGGGACGCGCCGGACGCCCCCGCTACGACCCCCACGGCGAAGCGATTCTGCTGGCCAAGACCTGGGAAATGAAGGAAACCCTCGAACACGAATACCTACACGGCGAACCAGAGCCGATCAGCAGCAAACTCGCCGCCGACGCCGCCCTGCGCATCCATACGCTTGCCAGTGTCGCCGGCAACTACGCCGAGAGCTTCGAGGACCTCGTCCAATTCTACGGCCACACGTTCTGGGGCCAACAAAGCCAAGACTGGATCATCCGCGACCGCGTCGAAGACACCGTGTTTTTCTTGGAGGAAAACGGCTTCCTGGAGCGCGACGGCGGGCGCCTCAAAACCACGCTCTTTGGCAAGCGCACGAGCGACTTGTACATCGATCCGCTTACGGCACTGCGCATGAAGGAAGCCTTGGATTCCAAGTCCGAGGAGCCCACCGTCTTCGGCGCGCTGCATGTGCTTGCCGGCTGCCCCAACATGTACCCATTGTACCTGCGCCAAAGCGACGACTGGGTCCAAGGTGCCTACTACGAACGGTTCCCCAGCCTCCTCATCCACGAGAAGGACCTGGAGGACGAATTCAGCTACACCAAAACCGCGACGCTGCTCTGGGACTGGATCGAGGAACTGCCACCCAGCGAAGTGGAGGTCAAGTACCAAGTCGGCCCCGGCGACGTGCGCATGCGCGTCGACACCGGCAAATGGATGCTGCATGCCTTCCGCGAACTTGCCCGCGCATTGCGCCCCGAATGGCAAGCGCCACTCAGCGACCTCGTCCTCCGCCTCGAACACGGCATCAAAGCCGACGCCTTGCCCATGATTCGCCTCAAGGGCATTGGTCGCGTGCGCGCCCGCAACTTGATCCGCGCCGGATTCAAGCGCCCTGCGGACTTGGCAGGCGTCCCCGTCAGCCGCATCGCCAAGCTCCCCGGCTTCGGCGACAAACTTGCCCGGGAACTTCTGCGCCAAGTGGGCGACGACCCCGGCGAAGCGCCCAAAACCAAAGCGAAACCGAGCAAGAAAGCCGCAGCGACCGCGGCCCCCGAGCCCGAACCCGAACCCACTCCTGGACCAACAAACGAAGCAGCCGAGGACGAAGCCCCCGACCCGGACGCACCCGGACAAACAGGACTCTCCGCATGGGGCATGAAACCATGATCGACGACCCAGAATTCCAACTCGCAGCCGCCGGGGTACGCGGACCGCTCACCCTCGAAAACGTCCTCTACCAAGCCCGCAAAGCCTCCCGCCTTGCGCCCCTTCAAGTGGTACGCGCCGATCGTGTGCTTGGCATCGATCACCTACGCGCTGCCGCCCTCCACGCCAACCGCGCCTTCGACGAGGGCCGCAACAAAGCCGACGACCTCGCGGTCGAATTTGCCCGGTACCTCAGCGGCAAACGCACTATTCGTGAAGCGATCCAACACGTGGGCGTCCCCGCCACCATGGGCACCGCAGTCGTCGTCAGCCTCGGCAAACGCCGCACGGACGCAGTAGCCTACTTTGCCGACATGCTTGGACTCGACCAAGACGACGCACTCATCGAGCCCAGTACGGAAAAACTGGCACAATTTGGCCTGCCAAACGGACTCCTAGAATCCACGCCAGAACACCTGCAATTCGACCGCGTTCTGGAGGCCGTAGCGGCCGTCGACTTGATGCGCAACTGAAGGCTCATATACAGGACCTGTGTCGGCCGGCTTGTCCCCCCGGGGACGCACCAACCCACTGGTCCTGTGGGGTAGCTTGGATATCCTGGTGGCTTGCGGAGCCACTGACACGTGTTCGAATCGCGTCAGGACCGCTCTTTTCCCTTTGTTTTCATTGTCTGCGGGCAATGGGTTCGTCGCGCCTTGGAGCGTGGCTGCTGTCAAGTGCTCAGCGCGCACTTTTTCTTGGCGTTCGGGGCCGGACTTGCCTTTTGCCTCGACGGGCTCGCGGGGGCGGTGCGTGGTTGGGTGCTTTGCCTGGAACGGTGGGTTGAGGCTGTGCGTTGTCGCTGCCGCTGGACTCTTTGACCCGTGTTTCGGGGCGCTCTTGTGCCGGCGCCCTCGGGGTTATTGAGCAAGCCGCGCGGCTTCTTCATCCGTCATGCCTTCCAGTTTCTCCATCAGAAGCGCTTCGACGGCTTGGCTTAGCTCATAGATGGTGCGCACTTCAAAGAGCCGGGGCAGCGCGACTTCTACGTCGAAGGTTTCGCGGATGTGGGCGACCATTTTGGTGGCTATGAGGCTGTGTCCGCCGAGGTCGAAGAAGTCGTCGTGGATGCCGATGCCTTGGAAGCCGAGGATGTTTTCCCAGATTTCGACGAGTGCTTCTTCGAGCGGCTCTGTGGCGGCGGCGTAGGGCACGGGCAGATCGGGCCTGGTGTGGCCGTTGGTTGCCGGGAAGGGGCCGGTTCCGGTCTCCGGGGTTGGCGCGTCGGTTTCGTGGGTGTCTTCGCCTTTGCCGATGCCGGCTTCTTGCGCGGGGAGCCAGTAGCGCCGCTTTTCCCAGGGGTAGGTGGGTAATTGCACGCGGCGGGGGCGGGGGCCTTGGTGCACTTGTGGCCAGTTGGGTGTGGCGCCTGCGTTCCAGAGTCTTGCGAGGGCTTCGCGCAGGACGATGGCGTCGTCGGCGTTGTCCTTGGGGTGGCCGAGGCTGGTGAGAATGGGTGCGCGTTTGGTCGCGGGGTCGAGTTGCCGTTGGGCGAGGCTGCTGAGGGTGCGGCCGGGTCCGACTTCGAGCAAGGCGAGACCGGGTTGTTCGAGCAAATGCGCGACGCCTTTGGCAAAGTCCACGGGTTGGCGCACGTGTTGGACCCAGTACATGGGGTCCTTGGCTTGCGCGTCTGTCAGCGGTGCTCCGGTTTGGTTGCTGATGATGGGAATCGTGGGTGCTTGAAGTGGGGCGCTGCGCACGATGGCTTCGAAGTCTTCGAGGGCGCCGTCCACGAGGGGCGAGTGGAAGGCGCGGGTGACGTGCAAGAGCCGGGCTTCGATGCCTTGGTTTTCGAGGCGCGCGTGCAGTTGTTCGATGCCTGCGGGGCTGCCACTGGCGACACAGGTGCCGGGGGCGTTGATAGCGGCAATGCTTGCGTCGGCTTCGAGCAGGGCTTGCACGGTTTCGGCTTCGGCGCTGATGGCGAGCATGCGGCCTTCGGGGGTGTTTTGCATGAGCCTTGCGCGGGCGGCGACGATGCGGGTGGCGTCGGCCAGTTCGAAGACGCCTGCGAGGGTGGCTGCGACGAGTTCGCCGAGGCTGTGGCCCAGGAGGGCTCTGGGTTCGATGCCCCAGTGCATCCAAAGACGCGCCAGTGCGTATTCGACGGCAAACAGGGCGGGTTGGGTTTGTTGGGTTTCGTTGAGGCGGGCGGTGGCGGCGGCGAGGTCCGTTCCGGCCGCGGGGTAGAGCAGGGCGCTGAGGTCTTCCACGCCGTGTAGGGCAAAGTGCCCGGCGCATTCGTCGAAGTGTTCGCGGAAGGTTGGCTCGTTTTGGTAGAGCGCTTGCGCCATGTGGATGTGTTGTGCGCCTTGGCCGGGCAGCAAGAACGCCACGTCCAGTTCCTTTGCGTCGGTGCTGTGCGCGAAGGTGCGGCGGGCTGGCCCGGCGCCGCGTAGGATTTCGATGGCTTCGGTTCGGTCCTTGGCGAGGATACTGCGTCGGTGGCCGTGTCGTTTGCGACCGGTTTGGAGGGTCCAGGCGGCGTCTTCGAGTGCGGGGGCTTCTGTCTCGAGGTGGGTGGCGAGTGCTGCGACGCTAGCTTCGAGGGCACTGGCGCTGCGGGCGGAGAGTGTGATCAATTGCGGCGCGGCGCTTGGTTCGGGCCGAGGCGCAGCGGGGGGCGCTTGTTCGAGGATGACGTGGGCGTTGGTGCCGCCGATGCCGAAGCTGCTGACACCTGCGCGGCGGGGCGTGCCGGGAGCGGATGGGAACGGTACGGGCGCAGTGGGAACGTGGAAGCGCGTTTCGGTAAGGCGGAGCGCCGGGTTTGGTGTCTGGAAGTGCAAGGTGGGTGGAATCGTGCCGTGCTCCACGGCCAGGGCTGCTTTGATGAGTCCTGCGACTCCGGCGGCTGCGTCGAGGTGTCCGATGTTGGTTTTTACGGCGCCGAGTGCGATGCTGTTGGGTGGGCCGGCTCCGAGGGCGCGGTGGAGCGCGGTCACTTCGATGGGGTCGCCGACGGGGGTGCCGGTGCCGTGGGTTTCGATGTATCCAATGGTGTCGGGTTCGATGCCGGCGACAGCCAGTGCTTCGCTGACCACAGTGGATTGGCCTTCGATGCTGGGGGCAGTGTAGCCGGTTTTGGCAGCACCATCGTTGTTGGTTGCGGCTCCTTTGATGACGGCATGGATGGGGTCGCCGTCGGCCAGGGCGTCGCTGAGCCGTTTGAGGGCGACGACGCCGGTTCCGCTGCCTGCGACGGTGCCGTTTGCGCCTGCGTCAAAGGCGCGGCAGATGCTGTCTTTGCTGCCGATGTTGCCTTCTTCCAGGAAGTATCCGAAAGCCGGGTCGGGCTTGATGCTGCTTGCACCCGCAAGTGCTACGTCACATTGGTAGGACAGGAGTGATTCGATGGCTTGCACGACGGCAACAAGGCTGGTGCTGCATGCGGTGTGGATGCTGAGGCTGGGGCCGCGAAGGTCGAGCCGGTAGCTGGTTTGGGTGGCGACGAAGTCTTTTTCGTTGCTGGCGATGGCTTGGAAGGCGTTGGCGCCTTGCATGACGCGCGGATTGGGCAGGACGTGACGCAGGTAGTAGGTGTTGATGCCGACGCCGGCGTAGACGCCCACCCGGGTCTCAGGGTCGTTGCCGTCGTGGCCGGCTCGTTGGAGTGCTTCGGCGGCGCATTCCAAAAAGAGGCGAATTTGGGGATCCATCACTTCGGCTTCGCGGGGTGTGAGTCCGAAGTAGCCGGCGTCGAGGTGTCCGATGTCGGGAATCATGCCGACGGCGGTCTCGCCGGCGCGGTCGGCTGCGGGCACGGGCCGGGGCGCGTCCTCGTACCAGTGGCGGCGAGGGGTCAGGGATTCGATGCCGTTGAGGAGGTTGTCAAAGAATTGTTCGGGGGATTGGGCTCCGGGGAAGCGGCAGGACATGCCGACGATGGCAATGGCTTCGGGGTCTTGGTCGGTCATGGGGTGTCCTCCGGGGTTCGTGTGGGTCGGCGGCGTTGCGTGTGCGCGGCGCGGCGGGCGGCTCCGCGATCGGTGCCGGCTTGGCGGGACGGGGTGGCTGCATGGGCGGTTGGTTGTGCGCCTTGTTGCAGTTCTTGGAGTTGCTTGGAGAGCCCGGCGATGGTGGGGTGTTCGAAGAGCAGGAGGATGTCGAGGGGGCGTCCGAGTTCCTGTTCGAGGGCTTCCTGGACGCGGGCGGCAAGCAGGGAGTGGGCCCCGAGTTCGAACACGTTGTCGTGGATGCCGGGGGTTTTGGCGAGTTCTTGTGTCCACAATTGCACGAGGAGCCGTTCGGTGGGGTTGCGGGGGCCTTCGACGAGGACCGGTTCGACTTGGACGAGGCTGCGGGGGTCGGGGAGTGCTTTGCGGTCGAGTTTGCCGTTGGGTGTCCGGGGCAGGGGGGCGAGTTCGATGAAGTGGCTGGGCACGAGAGCGGGCGGAAGTTCGGTGTGGAGTGCTTCGCGCAAGCTGCGGGCCTGTTCGGGCGCCATGGTGCTTGCGGGCCCTTCGGTGGTTTCGTCAAGGTGGACGTAGGCGATGAGTTGTTTGCTGTCTCGGGTGTCCTCGTGGGTGGCTACGGCGCAGGCGCGGACGCGGGGCACGTTTCCGAGCGCCGCTTCGATGTCGCCAAGTTCCACGCGCATGCCTCGGATTTTGACTTGTCCGTCGATGCGGCCGTGCATTTCGACGCATCCGTCGGGGCGAATGAGGCCGCGGTCGCCGGTTCGGTATAGTCGGGTTCCTGGCAATTCGGGGTGGTCTTGGAACCGGGCGGCGGTGGCTTCGGGCATGCCGAGGTAGCCGCGTGCGAGTCCGATGCCGCTGATGCACAACTCGCCGGCCTGTCCGGGGGGCAGGACTCGGCCTTCGTCATCGATGCTGATCATCTGTACGCCGTCGATGGGTCGTCCGAGGCAGGCGGGTGTGCCGGGTTGGCAGTCGTCGGTGCTGGTCCAGATGGTGGTTTCGGTGGGGCCGTAGAGGTTGACGAAGCGGCGGCCGTTGCCCCATCGGGCGACGAGGGATTCGGGGAAGGCGTCGCCGCCGACCATCATGGCTCGAAGGGCCGGGAGCGGCGTTTCGGGGAGGGTGGCAAGCACGCTTGGTGGAAAGAAGGCGATGTTGGCTTGGGTGTTGGCAAGATATCGGGCAAGGCCGGTGCCGCTGCGGCGCAGGTCGTCGGGGATCAGGATGAGGGTGGCGCCGGCGCTCCAGGGCAGGAAGATTTCGAAGAGGGATGCGTCCCAGGCGAGGTTGCTGTATTGGGTGCAGCGTTCGTTGGGTTGGACGGCAAATTGATTGCGTTGGATCTGGGCGCGGTGGGCGAGGCCTTCGTGTTCGACGAGGACGCCTTTGGGTGTGCCTGTGCTGCCGCTGGTGTAGAGGACGTAGGCGAGGTTGCTTGCGCGGACGGTGGGCAGTTTGCTTGCGTCGTGGTCCGTGGGTGCGGGTTGCAGGCGGGGCGGCGCGAGGGTCTGGCCGCTGCCTTTGCCATCGATTCGCGTTGTGATGGTGCAGTGGGGTTGTGCGTCTGCGAGGATTGCGTCGCGTCGGGCGGGGGGAAGCGCTGGATCAAGGGGCAGGTAGGCGCCGCCGGCTTTCCAGATTCCGAGCATGGCGACGAGGGTTTCGGGAGTCCGGTGGGCGTCTACGGCGACGATGGCTTCCGGTTGGAGGCCTGTGGCGAGCAATTGCTGGGCGAAGATGGTGGCAGCGAGGTCCAATTGTGCGTAGGTGAGGCGCGTGGTTCCCGCTTCGAGTGCGATGGCGTCGGGCGTTCTTTGGGCGTGCTGCCTGATGAGTTCGTGGGCAAGGGGGTGCGGGTTCATGCGACCTCCTTGGGTGTGAGGTGTGCGTTCAGGGTCTCTGCTAGGTCTTCCACGAATCCGGGTTCTAGGATGTGGTCGTGGGTGCCGGGAATGGTGGCTTCGCGGGGGGCCTTGGAGAGGTGTTTGTACCAACTGGAGACGAGGGTGGGTAGCTGGGCGCGGGTGTCGTCGGTGACGAGCAGGATTGCCGGGGCTTGGACGGTTCCTGGTTCGTGTTCGAGCATGGCTTGGATGTGGGCTTGGCGCACGGCGAGGCGGCGGGCCACGTCGGCTCGGTCTGGTTCTTGGTCGGGGGTGAGGCCTACGAGTTGCAGGATTTCGGGACCGATGGGGCCGTCTTCGAGTTCGACCTTGGTTTTGAGGTGGCTTGCGAGGTTGAATGTGGGGGTTGGTTCCAGGAGCACCAATTGGTCCACGGTGTGTCCGTCGGCTTCCAGGATGCGGGTCATTTCGTGGGCGATGAGGGCGCCGAAGGACCAGCCGCCGAGGGTGTAGGGGGCTTGGGGTTGGATGGTGCGCATGTCGTGGAGGTATTGCTTGGCGAGTTCGGTGATGGAGGAGTTTGGTGTGGTGCCTTCTTGGATGCCGGGGGCTTGGAATGCGTGGAGGGCGTGGTGGGGGAGCATCCGGGCGAGGGGTGCGAAGGGGCCGGCGCCTCCTGCTGCGGCGTGGACGAGGAAGAGGGGGTTGTTGGAGCGTTGTCCGAAGGAGACGATGCTGCCGTTGCTGGCGGCGGTGCCGGTTTCGATGGCGTTGGCGAGTTCTTCGATGTTTTGGAATTCGAACAGTTGTTTGGGTTCGAGGTGGATGCCTTGTTGTTCGGCAAGGGCGATGACGCGGATGGTGAGGATGCTGTCGCCGCCGATGTCGAAGAAGTTGTCGTGGATGCCGACGTGGTCGCGTTTGAGGACCTTGGACCAGATGTTGAAGAGGGTTCGTTCTAGTTCTGTGCGGGGTGCTTGGTGGTGGTCGGCGGTTTGGGGGCTGGCGCCGGGCGCGGGGAGGGCTGTTTTGTCGACTCTGCCGTGGAGGGTCAGGGGCATGGCGTCGAGGGGGACGATGGCGCTGGGGATCATAGAGTCGGGCAGGGTTCGTGCCAGTGCTGCGCGTAGGGCCTCGGGTGTGCGTTGTTTGCCGTCGCCATGGACGATGTAAGCGATGAGTCGTGGGTTGCCGGGTTCGTCTTCGCGGATGGTTGCGACGGCGGTTGCGATCTCTGCTTGTTCGTGTAGGGCGGCTTCGATTTCGCCAGGGTCGATGCGGTGGCCTCGAATGTTGATTTGGTCATCCATGCGGCCAAGGTACTCGAGTTGGCCGTCGGGGCGCCAGCGGGCGATGTCGCCGGTCCGGTGCATGCGTTCGCCGGTTGCAAAGGGTGCTTCGACGAATCGCTCGTTGGCGAGGCCTGGGCGGTTGATGTAGTCCGTGGCGAGGCCGGTGCCGGCGATGCAGAGTTCTCCGGCGATGCCTACGGGGACGGGTTGGAGGTGGGCGCCGAGCACATAGGCGCGGTTGTTGGCGATGGGTCGGCCGATGGGGGTGGTGCCTTGGTGGTCTGCGGAGATTTCGGCGAGGGTTGCGATGACCGTCGCCTCCGTGAGGCCATAGGCGTTCGCGAGTGAAACCTTGCGGGCCCAGGTGCGGGCGAGTGCGGGGGGCAGTGGGTCGCCGCGGGTGAGCAGTCGTTCGAGGTGGGGTAGCTGCACGTCTGGTGGCAGGGTTGCCAGGACGGCGGGGGGCAACAGCACCGAGGTGATTTCTTGCTCGGCGAGGATGCGGTGCAGGTTGGCGCCGAGGGGGGTGGTGCTGGGGGTTGGGATGATGAGGCTGGCGCCGTTGGCGAGTGTTCCGATCATTTCGAGGATGGATCCGTCGTCGCCGGCACTGGCGTATTGCAGCACGCGGCTCTTGGGGTGGATGCCGAGTGCGGTTTTGCTTGCTTCGGCGAGATTGCTGATTGCTTGGTGGTGGAGGACGACGCCCTTGGGTCGCCCATCGCTGCCACTGGTGTAGGTGATGATCGCGGGCGCTTGTGGTCCGGGGAGGTTGCCTTGTGTTTCGACGCGAGGAGCTTCGTGCGGGATGCTGTCGAGGGTGATGCGGGTGCCGGGCCAGGTGCCAAGCAGCGCTTCTTGTTTGGCGTGGTGGAGGACTGTTTTGATATGGGCGTCGTTGAGGATGTAGGCGATGCGATCGCGGGGGGCGCTTGGTGCGATGGGCACGTAGACGGCGCCGGCTTTGAGGACGCCGAGCAGGGCGGCGGGCGTGTCGGTGCTGCGTTCGAGCAGGACGGCGACATGGTCTCCGGGTTGGGTTCCGGATGCCTTGATGTGGGCTGCGATGGCTTCGGCGCGGTCGTCTAGTTGCGCGTAGGTCCATGTGGAGTCGCCGTGGAGGACGGCGGGTGCGTCGGGCGTGCGGTGTCGTTGTTCTTGGACGAGGTCGTGGATGCAGTGGGCGTCGGGGTAGGGCGCGGAGGTTTGGTTCCAGGTGTGCAAGACGAGTTCGCGTTCGGCGGCTGGTAGGAGGCTGAGTCCGGACAGGGGTGTGTCAGGGTCGTTGAGGACGGCTTCGATGAGGGCTTGGAATTGGTTGCAGAGGCGATCCATGGTGGTGGCATCGAAGAGGTCGCTGCGGTATTCGACGAGGCCTTCGAGGCGCTCTTCGGCGTCGGCGACGAACATGGTGATGTCAAATTTGGAGGCGTTGCTGCTGACGGGGATGCCGCCTACGCGCACGCCGCCCCATTTGTTGCCTTCCATGGCGTCGTCTTGCAGGGCGAACATGGCTTGGAAGAGGGGCGATCGGCTGGTGTCTCGTTGGGGGTGCAGTTCGCTGACGAGGCGTTCGAAGGGTACGTCTTGGTTGGCGTAGGCGTCGAGGCAACTGTCGCGTACGCGGCTTAGAAGTTCGCGGAAGCTGGGGTCGCCTTGGACGTCGGCGCCGAGTACGAGGGTGTTGACGAAGAAGCCAAGGAGGCCTTCGGTTTCGGCTCGGGTGCGGCCGGCGACGGGGGTACCGATGGCAAAGTCTTCTTGTCCGCTCCAGCGGTGGAGGATGGTTTCGAAGGCGGCAAGCAAGGGCATGAAGAGGGTGACGCCTTCTTCGCGGGCGAATGTTTTGAGGCGTTCGGAGAGGTGGCTTGGGAGTGCGAACCAGCGGTGGCTGCCGCGGAAGGATTGTACTTTGGGTCGGGGGCGGTCCGTGGGGAGGTCTAGGGATTGGACGTGGGCAAGTTCCTTGTGCCAGTGTTTCATTTGCTTGGCGAGTGCTGTTTCGTCGAGGTGTTGGCGTTGCCAGCGGGCGAAGTCTCCGTATTGGACTTCGGGGTCGGGGAGGCTGTGGGGTGTGCCTGCGTGGTAGGCTTCGTAGAGGACGCCGATTTCGTGCAGCAGGACACTCATGGACCAGCCATCGAAGGCGATGTGGTGGAAGCCTAGCAGCATCCAGTGGTCGTCGCGGGCGAGGCGTAGGAGTTTGACGCGGTAGACGGGGCCGTGGGCTAGGTCGAAGGGTTTGCGGGATTCTTCGTTTGCGATAGCTTGGGCGGCTTGTTCGCGGTCGGCCACGGGTATGTGGGTCAAGTCGATGATTTCGAGGGGTTGTCGGTCGTGGGGGCCGACGAGTTGGGTGGGTTGTCCTTCGTCGTCGGTGGTGTAGGTGGTGCGCAGGACGTGGTGTCGGCGTATGGTTTCGCTGAGGGCACTTTCGAGGGCGCGCACGTCGAGGATGCCGGAGAGGCGGTAGAAGGCGGGGATGTTGTAGACGGCGCTCCCGGGTTCCCATTGGTCGAGGAACCAGAGTCGTTGTTGGCTGAAGGAGAGTGGCGCGGATTCTGTTTCGTCGTTGCCGTCGAATCGAGTAACGGGGGGCACCAGCAGCCCTGAGCCGTCGTCGCGCAGGCGGCGGACTTCGTGGGCGAGTGCTTCGAGGGTGCGGGCTGAAAATAGGGTCTTCAAAGGCACTTCCATGTCGAGTGCGTTGCGGATGCGGCTGACGACTTGGGTGGCGGTGAGGCTGTGGCCGCCGAGTTCGAAGAAGTCGTCGTGGACACCGACGCGGGTGGCGCCAAGCACGCGGGTCCAGATGCTGGCGAGGATTTGTTCGACGGGGTCGCGGGGGGCGATGTGGTTGCTGCCGAGGCGGGCGATGTCTTCGGGGGCGGGGAGTGCTTTGCGGTCGACTTTGCCATTGGGGGTGAGCGGTAGGGCTTCGAGGGCGACGAAGGCCGAGGGGATCATGGCGTCGGGGAGGGTCTGGGCTAGGAAGCTGCGCAGGTCGGGGGCGGCGGGGACGTTGTCTCCAAGGAGGTAGGCGACGAGTCGTTGGCCGCCGGCGGGGTCGGGCAGGGCCATGGCGAATGCGTCGGCAACTAGGGGGTGGGCGCGCAGGGCGTTTTCCACTTCGCCGCATTCGATGCGGTGGCCGCGGATCTTGACTTGGTGGTCGATGCGTCCCAAAAATTCCAGTTCGCCGTCGGGGTTCCAGCGGGCGAGATCCCCGGTGCGGTAGAGGCGGGCGGTGGCGTCGTCGGGCTGGGTGGGGTCGTTTATGAAGCGGTCGGCGGTGAGTTCGGGGCGGTCGTGGTAGCCGCGTGCGAGGCAGTCGCCGCCGATGCAGAGTTCTCCTGCGACGCCTGCGGGGACGGGGCGTTTTTTGGTGTCGAGTAGCACGATGCGGGCGCCTGCAAACGGTTTGCCGATCGTGGGGGTGCCGTCGCCGACTTGGCATTGTTTGATGCTGGCGCAGACGGTGCTTTCGGTGGGGCCGTAGGCGTTGAACATGCTGCGTCCGTGGGCCCAAGCGTTGCAGAGGTCGGCGGCGAGTTCTTCTCCGGCGGAGACGACGACGCGGAGGTTGGGCAGGGATTCAGGTTCGAGGCTTCGAAGGACCGTGGGAGGCAGGGTTGCCGCGTGGATGGTTTCCTGGACGAGGAAGGATTGGAGTGCTTCTCCGGCGACGCGCTGGGGCATCAGGCAGAGGGTTGCGCCGTTTGCGAGGGCCATGAGCATTTCCCAGACGCTGGCGTCGAAGCTCCAGGAGGCAAATTGCAGCACACGGGTGCCGGGTTGGATGTCAAAGGCGGCTTGTTGGGCGGCGGCGAGGGCGGCGGCGCCCTGGTGTTCGACGAGGACGCCTTTGGGTTTGCCGGTGCTGCCGCTGGTGTAGATGATGTAGGCAAGGTCGCGGGGCTTCGTCTCGACCGGGGCGAAGGCTGCCGGCGCCTTCCAGGTGGATTCGTCGTCGAGCAAGATCAAGTCGGCTCCGGTGTCGGTGAATCGATCGGCGAGGTCGCTGGTGGTGATGATGCATTGGGCTTGACTGTCTTGCAACATGTGCGCAATGCGGTCGGCGGGGTATTCGGGGTCGACGGGGACGTAGGCGGCGCCGGCTTGGAAGGTGCCGAGGGCGGCTGCGACGGCGTCGGGGCTGGGTTTGAGGGCCAGGGCGAGGACGGTGCCGTGCTCGATGCCGATAGCGCGAAGGCATGCGGCGAATGCGTTGCTGCGCGCTTGCAGTTCTTGGTAGGTGTACTTGATTCCGGCTTGTTCGACGGCGATGGCCTTGGGGTCCGCCGTGGCGCGGGCGTGGACGAGGTCGTGGATGCAGGCGGGTGCCACATGGGTGGTCGTTTGGCCCCAGTGGGCGAGGCGGGCGGATTCGTTGGCTCCGAGGATGCCGAGGTCTCCGACTGTGGCTGTGGGTGGCGCGTGGGCGAGGCCTTCGAGCACATGGGTGAGGTGTTCCATGAGCCGTTGGATGCCGGCGTCGTCGAAGCGGCTGGTGTCAAAGAACAGGCGCAGGCCGAGCCCGTCACCAGGTGCGGCCACGAGGGAGAGAGGGAAGTTGGTGCGGCTGAGTCCCTGGACGCTTTGGATGGGGAGGGCTTGTTTGCTGCCTTCGCTCCAAGGGTAGTTTTCGAACACGAGCAGGGACTCGAACAGGCTCTGGCCGCGAGCCAGTGGACTCCAGGATTGGATTTCGGGCAGCGGGACGTGTTCGTGGTCGCGCATTTCGATCTGTTGTCGTTGCAGGCCCATGAGCCAGTTGGGCACGGTCTCGTTGTCGGGGAGGCGGACGCGCACGGGGAGGGTGTTGATGAACAATCCAACCATGGATTCGACGCCGTCGAGTTCTGCGGGGCGGCCGCTGACGGTGGCGCCAAACAGCACGTCGTCGCGGTCGTTGTGGCGGCCGAGGACCACGGCCCAGGCGGCTTGGAGGACGGTGCTGAGGGTGACGCGGGTCCGGCGGGCGAGGTCTTGCAGGGCCTGGAGGGTGCCCGTGTCGAGGTGGGTGGAGACTTCGCCGGGTAGCAGGGATTTGGTGCCGGTGGCAAGGTTTGCGGATCCACCTTCGAAGGGCAGGGGCGTTGGAGATTCGAGGCCAGCGAGCGCGTTTTGCCAGTAGGTTTTGGCTGCGGCGGGGTCTTTGTTTTGCAGGTGGGCTACGAACGCAGAAAACGGCCGGGGCTCGGGGAGTTCTAGCGCTTGGTCTTTGCAGTGGGCGCTGTAGGCTTGGCCGAGTTCGTCGAGCAAGACGGGGAGGCTCCAGCCGTCGAGGAGGGTGTGGTGGTTGGTCCAGACCATGTGGTGTTGTTCGGGGGCGTGCTGGATGAGGGCGACGCGCATCAGGGGGGGTGCTGCGAGGTCGAAGCCTCGGATGCGGTCTTCGTCGAGGAACGCTTCCAATCGTGCCTCAAGGGCGGCGGCGGAGTCGTTGCTCCAGTCGAGTCGTTGGACTTCGAGGGGTGCTTCGTGGTAGACGAGTTGCAGCACTTCGTCGAGGCCTTCCCAGGCAAATGCGGTGCGCAGAATGTCGTGGCGGGTGACGAGGGTGCGCCAGGCGGCTTCGAGGGCGTCGAGGTTGATGGGTCCGTCGAGGTGGAAGGCGCTTTGTTCGACGTAGACGCCGGTTTCGGGTTCACGCAGGGAGTGGAAGAGCATGCCTTCCTGCATGGGGGTGAGGGGGTAGGCGTCGGCGACTTGGCTGGTGCGGCCGGCGAGGGCGCGTTGCAGTTGGGCGGCTGGGGCGCGTACGAGGGGGAAGCGGGCGGCTTCGTTGCTGCCTTGGCGCTCGGCGCGGGCTTTCCAGGTCTGGGCCATGTCTTGCAGGACTTGTTGGAATCGGTCGGCGACGCGTTGGATGGTTGCTTCGTGGTGGATAGAGTCCGCATACGAAAATCGCATGGACAATTGGCCGTGGGTGACGGCGCCGTTGAGTTCCAGCACGCGGTTGCGGGCGCCGACTGGTGCTACGTCGTCGCCGTGGGCGTCGTCGAGCATGCGCAGTTTGGCAGGGGGCCCGTCGCTGGGCGCGTCGTCGAATCGGCCAAGATAATTGAAGGAGACTTCGGGCGCGGCGAGGGCCGCAAGTTGGGCGCGGGCTGCGTTGGGTCCGAGGTATTCGAGGAGGCCGTGTCCGATTCCTCGGTTGGGGACGGCGCGTAGGGTTTCGCGTACGGCGTCGAGGGTGGCGTCGTTGCTGGTGCCGGGCAGGTCGATGCGCAGGGGGTAGGTGGTGGTGAACCATCCGACGGTGCGGTTGGTGTCTACGTCGTCGAGGATGTCTTCGCGGCCGTGGCCTTCCATGTCGACGAGGACTTGGTTTTGGCCGGTCCATTCGGCAAGGGCGGTGGCGAGGGCGGCGAGGAGGGCTTCTTCGGTGCGGGCACCACTGGCGCGGGGTAGGTCGCGAAGGAGTGCTTCGGTGTAGTCGCGGCCCAAGGTGACGTGGATGTGTTGTTCGTGATCGGTGGTGTTTTCGCCGTCGCTGTCGCGGGGTAGGCGGGTGTCTAGGGTTTGTTGGGTCCAGTAGGGCAGTTGTGCTTGGAGTTCCTCGTCGTGGGTGGCGTGGTCGACGAGTTTGGTTGCCCAATCACGGAAAGCCGTGGATTTGGGGGGTAGTTCGGCTTCGGGGTCGGCAAACAGGGTTTCGAGGTCTTCGAGGATGATGCGCCACGAAACGCCATCCACGACCAAGTGGTGCACGGCGATCAGCAGTTTGCGAGGACGTTCGGCGCCGAGGTCGAAGAGGACGGCGCGCACGTTGTGGCCGGTGGTGGGGTCGAGACTGGCTTGGGCTTCTTGGCAGGCTTCGAGCATCGCGGCGTCGGCGGCGGCGGCCGAATGGTCTCCGAGTCCGATGCGGGCGTAGGCGTCATGACTCGCGGCGTCGGGGGAAACGTGGTCTTGGGTCCAGCCATTGGCGCCGGATTGGAAGCGCAATCGTAGTGCGTCGTGGTGGGACAGGATGCGTTGGATGGCCTGTTCTATGGCGGTGTCCGGAACCGAGTCGGCGACTTCGAGCAACACGGACTGGTTGAAGTGGTGGCGTGCGGGCAGGTCGCGGGCAAAGAACCAGTGCTGAATGGGGGTGAGCGGCACGGTTCCTTCGACGAGTCCTTGCTCGGCTTGCACTTCCTTTTCCGTGGCAGCCACGGCGGCGAGGGCGGCTACGGTTTGGTGGTCAAACAGGGCGCGGGTGGTGATGGCGAGGCCGCGTTTTTGGGCCCGGGCGACCACTTGGATGCTCAGAATGCTGTCGCCGCCAAGTTCGAAGAAGTTGTCGTGGATGCCGACGCGGGGCACGCGCAGCACTTCTTGCCAGACTTTGGCAAGTTCCGCTTCGCGGGGGGTGCGAGGTGCTACGAAGGTGGCGCTGCTGGTGAGGGCCGAGGCGCTTGGGTCGGGAAGGGCGCGGCGGTCGACTTTGCCGTTGGGTGTGAGCGGCAGGGCGTCGAGGACCACGAACGCAGAGGGGACCATGTGGCCGGGGAGCCTAGTTTCGAGGTGTTGCCGGCAGGTGGCTGCGTCGGTGTTGCCGGTGAGGTAGGCGACGAGTCGTTTGTCGCCGGGTACGTCTTCGCGCGCCATGACGATGACCTCCGAAACGTCAGGGTGTTCGAGGAGCGTGGATTCCACTTCTCCGAGCTCGATGCGGTAGCCGCGGATCTTGACTTGGTGGTCGATGCGGCCCAAGAATTCCAGTTGGCCGTCGGCCAGGCGGCGTACGAGGTCGCCGGTGCGGTAGAGTCGAGCACCTGGTTTTTCGGGGTGCGGGATGAATCGGTCGGCGGTGAGTTCGGGGCGGTTGTGGTAGCCTCGTGCGAGGCCTGCTCCGCCGGCGTGCAGTTCGCCGGGGACTCCGATGGGCACGGGTCGGCCGTTGGCGTCGAGTACGTGGGCTTCCATGTTGGGAAGTGGGTGGCCGATGGGCAGGACGCGGCGTGGGGGGTCTTCGGCAAAGTGCGCGGTGACGCAGACGCTGGTTTCGGTGGGTCCGTACGCGTTGACGAATCGGCGGCCTTTGCTCCAGTGTTGCACGAGGGGCGGGGCGCAGGCTTCTCCGGCGACGATGAGGGTGTGGAGGCGAGGAAAATCGGTGTTGGTGTCGAGGGTGGCAAGTGCCGTGGGAGGGAGTGTTGCGAGGGTGATGTGTTGGTCTTGGAGCATGTGGGCCAGGTCGTCTCCGGCGAGGGTTGTGCCGGCGGAAGGGAGGACGAGGGCGGCGCCGTGTGTGAGGGCCATGAGCCATTCCCAGACGCTGGCGTCGAAGCTTGCGGAGGCAAATTGTAGGACGCGGTCGCCTGGGCCGGGGGCAAATAGGACGCCGTGGGACATGGCGAGGTTTGCGGCTCCCAGATGCTCGAGGAGGACACCTTTGGGTTGGCCGGTGCTGCCGCTGGTGTAGATGATGTACGCGAGGTCGTCGGGCGCAACGACGGGGAGTGCTACGGCTTCAGCGGGATCATTGGATCCGGGTCCGTCGAGCAGGTACAATCGGTCGCCGTCCACGGGCAATCGTTCGGCGAGGTCTGTGTGGGTCAAGACGAGGCGGGGGGCTGCGTCTTCGATCATGAATGCGAGTCGTTCGCGGGGGTAGGACGGGTCGAGGGGAATGTAGGCAGCACCGGCTTTCAAGACGGCGAGGACTGCAATGGTGGTGTCGAGGGAGCGCCTGGTGGAGATGCCGACGAGGTCGCCGTGGCGAATGCCGAGGCCGATGATGCGGTGGGCAAGGTGGGTGGATGCGGTGTCCAATTCTGCATACGTCAATTCGGCGTCGCCTTGGATGAGGGCGGGCGCGTCCGGGGTGGCTTGTGCTTGGGCCGAGAACATGGTGTGCAACACGGCGGGCTCAGGCAGTGCGCGTTTGGTTTGGTTCCAGGATTCGATTTGTGCTTCTTCGGCGGCTTCCAGCATGGATGCATGGGCCACGGCGCGGTCGGGTTCGGCCACCATGGCAGCGAGGAGAGCCGTGAAGTGGGTCGCCATGCGCTCGGCGGTTTCGGGGGCAAAGAGGTCGGTGCTGTATTCGAGGAATCCGTCCATTTCTGCCGCGTCGTCGCCGTCGGTGAGTGCGAGGGTGAGGTCGAATTTTGCGGTCTCGGCGGGGACATGGAAGTGGCTCCATTGCAGTTCGTTGGGGCCCGGTTCGCTCGGGGTTTGGGCGCTGGCTTGGAGTAGGAAGGCAACTTGGAACAGGGGGGTTCGGTCGAGTTCGCGGGCGATGCCGAGTTCTTCGACGACGTGTTCGAGGGGCGCTTCTTGATGGGCGTAGGCGTTCAGTGCTGTGGTTTTTGCCTGGGCAAGCAGGGTGCGGAAGGAGGGCGTGTCGGAGAAGTCGGCGCGGAGGGCGAGGGTGTTGACGAAGAATCCGATGAGGTTGTGGGTTTCTTCGTGGTCGCGTCCGGCGATGGGGGTGCCGACGGCGAAGTCCTCTTGGCCGGAGTAGCGGTGCAGGAGGGATTGCCATGCGGCGAGGAGGCCCATGTGCAGGGTTGCTCCGGTGTCGTTGCAGAGGGAGCGGAGGCCGTCGAGGACGGTGCCGGGGATGCGAACGGGTGTTGTTGCGCCGTGGTTGGTGGGGGCGGCAGGCCGTGCGTGGTCGGTGGGCAAGTCGAGGGGCGGTAGGCTAGCTAGTTGTTGTTTCCAGTAGGCGAGTTGGTCGTCGAGTGTGCCGGCTTCGAGGCGGCTGCGCGTGGCGGCTGCGTGTTGTGCGTAGGTGCGTGGGAGGTTTTTGAAGCGGGGCGGGGCGCCTTGGATGCGTGCGTGGTAGGCGAGGCGTAGGTCGGCTAGGAGTACGTCTTCGCTCCATTCGTCGAAGGCGATGTGGTGGACGCCGATGAGCAGGATGTGGTGTTCGGGGGCGAGGGTTACGAGGGTGGCGCGCACGATCGGGCCGGTGGCGAGGTCGAATGGTTCGTGGGCGGCGTCTTGGAGGATGCAGCGGGCGTCTTCCTCGTCTTCGGCTTTGATGATTTGGAGGGGGATTTGGTCTTCGGCTAGGAGTTTGGGAGTGGGTATGCCGTGGTCGTTGCGGGGGAATATGGTGCGCAGGGTAGGGTGGCGGTGGATGACTTCGCCCAGTGCTTGTTGTAGGACGGCGGTGTCGAGGGGGCCTTGGATGCGGCGCAGTACGGCCATGTTGTATGCGGCGCTTGCGGGGTCCAGGTCGTGCAAGAACAGCATGCGTTGTTGTTGGAAGCTGATGCTGCCTGTTGCGTCCGAGGCGTCGTTTGCGTCGTTGGCTTCGTGTAGGCTGTCTACGAGGGCGGCTTGGGCTTCGAGAGTCAAGGCCGCAAGGAGGTCGCGCAGAGGTACTTCCACGGCGAGAACGCTGCGGATGCGGCTTGCGAGTCTGGTGGCAAGCAAGGAGTGTCCGCCGCGTTGGAAGAAGTGGTCGTGGACGGTTACGTTGGAGACTTGCAGGAGATCTTGCCAGAGTTCGGCCAGTGCTTGCTCGGTGTCGGTGCGGGGCGCTACGAGTTTGGCGTCGTATCCGGGGGCGGTGGCGGGGTCGACGGATTCGGGCGCGGGGAGTGCTGCTAGGTCGATTTTTTTGTTCGGGGTGAGGGGCAGTTCGTCCAGGGTGACGAAGGTGGACGGGACCATGTGTTGGGGTAGTCGCTTGCCGAGGGCTTTGCGAAGGCCGCTTGCATCAAAGCCTGGTTCCATGGCGACGTAGGCGACGAGCCTTGCGCTGCTTCCGGCTGTGCTGTGGGCGACCACGGCGGCTTGTTGGACTCCGGGTTCTTGGCGTAGGGCGTGTTCGATGTCGCCGGGTTCGATGCGGAAGCCGCGTACCTTGAGTTGGCGGTCCATGCGGCCGTGAAACAGCAGCGTTCCGTCGGGGGCCCAGCTTGCTAGGTCGCCGGTTCGGTACATGCGCTTGCCGGGTTCGAATGGATCTTCTACGAATTTCTCGGCGGTCAATTCGGGTCGTTCGAGATAGCCGGCGCCAACGCCTGCTCCGGCAAGGCACAGTTCTCCGCGTACACCCACGGGGGCGAGTTGGTTTTGGGGGTCGAGGATGTAGGCGCGGGTGTTGGCGAGGGGGCGGCCGATGGGCATGGCCGCTTCGTCTCCGGTTACGGGGTGGATCGTGGACCAAATGGTGGTCTCGGTGGGTCCGTAGACGTTCCACAGGGAGGCTGTTCGTGATCGAAGCGATTGGGCAAGGTCCATGGGGAGGGCTTCGCCGCCGCACAGGGCGCGTAGGTTGGGATTTCCGCCCCAGTCTTCATCGACGAGCATGCGCCAGGTTGCGGGGGTTGCCTGCATCAGGTTCGCGTTGTCGGCAAGCGGTGCAAGGTACCGTGGGTCCGTGGCTTGTTTCTTGGTGGCGAGGACGATGGTGGCGCCGCTTACGAGGGGCAAGAACAGTTCCAGTGCGGCGATGTCGAAGCTGATGGTGGTGACGGCGAGCAGTCGGTCCGTGGATTGTACGTCGAGTTGGGCGCGGAAGGCTCCGAGGAGGTTGCGCAGTGCTTCGTGGCCGACCATGACGCCCTTGGGGGTGCCGGTGCTGCCGCTGGTGTGCAGGACGTACGCTAGGTCGGTGGAAAGATCCGTGCGGGGGGCAATGTGGACGTCGTTGTCGGTTTCGGGGGCGTCCACGGCGAGGCGGATGCAAGAGGACGGCAGCGCGTTTCGAGTGGATGTTGTGCAGAGGACGAGTTGGATGTCTGCGTCGGCGAGCACGAGGGCGGTGCGGGAGGCGGGGTGGTCGGGATCCAGGGGAACGTAGGCAGCACCTACGCGGTGGACGGCAAGCAGGCTGGCGACTAGGTCGAATCCGCGCGGCATGCAGACGGCGACCATGGTTCCGGGTCCGGCGCCTCGTGCTTGGATGCGTGCGGCGATGGCGTCCACGCGGGTGTTCAGGGCTTGGTAGGTGCAGGGGATGCCTTCGCATTCGATTGCGACTGCATTGGGGGTTTGTGTTGCGTGGTTGCGCACGGCGGCCTCGGCGGATACGGCCATGATGGGCGTTGCATCGGGGTTGAAGGCAAGCAAGCTCGATGCTTCAGCGGGGGATTGGAGGGGCAGGTTGCCTACGGGGGTGTTGGGTTCTGTGATGGCGGCGTCTAGGAGGTGCTGGAAGGATGCTGCGAATCGTTGGGCCCATGCGGCG
The DNA here is from genome assembly GCA_041601615.1 of Thermoplasmatota archaeon. Classification (GTDB taxonomy): domain Archaea; phylum Thermoplasmatota; class E2; order JACPAO01; family JAHFTW01; genus JANQNI01. The sequence continues at coordinate 358,700 of JBFIHX010000001.1, forward strand.
TCGAAGAGGTCGGTGCTGTATTCGAGGCTGGCACGGATTCCGGCGGGGGTGTCTTGCACGAACAGCGATACGTCGAATTTGCTGGTTGGTGTTGGCACCATCCATGTTTCCATGTGGAGGCCGGGGATGGCGTCCATGTTGGTGTTGGCGTGTTCGAAGGAGAAGAATGCGTGCGCGAGTTCGCCCGTGGCGTGGGGGCGTTGGGCGTGTATGTGGCTGGCTAGTTCGGCGTAGGCTACGTCGTGTGCGTAGGCTTCGCTGCATGTGGCTCGGACGTTTGTGAGGTGGTTTTGGAAGGTTTGCGCTGCGTCAAGGTGGGCGGGAATGGCGAGGGTGTTGACGAACATCCCCACGACGTTGTTCCAGTGCTCGGAGGGTCGGCCGGAGCTTGGGGCGGCGACGGCAAAATCGATTTGTCCGCTGAATCGATGCAGGGTCGCTTGGAAGGCCGCCAGGAGCGTCATGAAGGGGGTCGCGGAGGCGGAGGCAGAGACTGCTTGGAGTTGCGGGCGGGGAACTTGGAGTTTGAAGTGGTGGTGGGCGCCGTGGAACGTGCGGGTGGCGGGCGCTGCATGCGTGGTGGGAAGATCGAGGGGCCGAGCGGCAAGGAGCCTTTGGCTCCAGGATTCGAGCGCGGCTCGCTTTGGGGCGGGGTCTTGGTGGGCTTGCCAGTGGGCGAAGTCTCCGTATTGTAGCTCGGCGGGGCCCATGCTTGGCTCGCCGTTGCGGGCGGCTGTGTATGCGGCGCCGAGGTCGTTTAGGAGGACCTGGTGGGAGTGTTCGTCGAAGGCAAAGTGGTGCAGGACCAGCAGGAGTACGTGGTCGTCGTCGGCGCGGCACAGGAGGGTGGCTCGAAGGACGGGGCCGTGTTGTAGGTCGAAGGGCTGGGCGGCCGATTCGTCCATGATGGCATGGAGCCGTTCGGTTTGTGGGTCCGTTTCGAGGGTGCGAAGGTCGTGGAATGCGAGGTCCACTTGGGCTTCGCTGGCGTCGAGTACGACTTGCACGGGGGCGCCTTCTGCCTCCAAGACCACGGTGCGAAGTGCTTCATGCTTGGTGACGACGGCTTGAATGGCGGCGCCGAGGGCGTCTCTGTCGAGGCTTCCCGTGAGTTGGTGCGCGAAGGCCATGTTGTAGGCGGCGCTTGTGGGGTCCATTTGGTGCAGGAACCACATGCGTTCTTGTGCCGGGGAGAGCGGGAGTCCGGTGCGGTTGGCGAGGGGTTCGGGACGGGGTTCGTCGGGGCCTGCATCGATGGCGAGGGCCTGGTCGATGGCGGTGGCGAGGTCTCGTAGTTTTGGGGTTGCGAAAACGTGGCGCAGGGGCAGCGTGATTCCTTGGTCTTCGCGGATGCGGGCGACTAGACGTGTTGCTAGGAGGCTGTGTCCGCCGAGTGCAAAAAAGTCGTCTGCTCGGCCTACGTTTTCGACGCCAAGCACCTCTTTCCAGAGGGCCGCGAGCGCGTGTTCCGTGGCGGTTTGAGCCGGTTCGTGGGTGGCGGTTCGTGCCAGGTGGTCTTCGTCGGGGGCGGGGAGTTTCGCGGTGTCCACTTTGCCGTTGGGCAGAAGCGGAATGGCGGGGAGGGTCACGAAGGCTGCCGGGACCATGTGGCTGGGCAGTTGTGCCGCAAGGTGCTGGCGAAGGAGGGCCGGGAGCTCCGGTTCGTCGGGCGTTTTGGCGACGACGTAGGCAACGAGGCGTGGTTCTGCTTGACTCCGATGGACGCTGACGACGGCGTTGGTGACTTGTTTGTGGCTGCGCAGGGCTACTTCGATTTCGCCGGGTTCGATGCGGAAGCCGCGGATTTTGACTTGGCGATCGATGCGGCCCAGGTAGTCGAGGGTGCCGTCGGGCAGCCAGCGCACGAGGTCGCCTGTGCAGTAGGTGCGGGTGCCGTCGGGAGCCGTCAGGAATTTTTCGGCGCTGAGCTCGGGCCGTCCCAGGTAGCCAGTGGCAACACCGTGGCCTTGGATGCGCAGTTCGCCGGGAACACCGGGCAGAGTGAGGTTGCCGTGGCGGTCGACGACGGTCAAGGTTGTGCCGGGTACGGCGGTTCCGATCGGGATGCGTGGCGCGTCGAGGTCTTGGGGCCGGACACGGTGCGCGGTGCTGTAGATGGTGGTCTCGGTGGGGCCGTAGCCGTTGTAGAGCTGGGCGGCGCGGGCGAGGATGGCGCGCGATAGGTCTGGTGCGAGGGGTTCGCCGCCGCTGAGTGCCCGGAGTCGCCGGTGGGATTCGGGGACTTTGGGCCAGCCGGCGTCCACGAGCATGCGCCAAGTTGCGGGGGTTGCCTGCATCAGGGTCGCGGTGGGAACGAGTGCTGCGAGGGCTTCGGAGTCGCGGGCGGTTTCGCGCGAGACAAGCGAAAGGGTTGCGCCGGTGATGAGGGGCAGCAAGAGTTCCATGGTGCCGATGTCGAAGCTGAGGGTCGTGATGCTCAGCAAGGTGTCCTCGGGGGTTACTTCGAGGCGGTTTTGCATGGCCGCGAGGAGGTTGCAGAGGGCGCCGTGGTGGATGGGGGTGCCTTTGGGTTGGCCGGTGCTGCCGCTGGTGTAGAGTACGTAGGCGGTGTCTTCGGACGCGACGGCCGCGGGCGCAAATTCGTTGCCTACCTGCATCGTGGAGTCGGCGGCGGGCATGGGGACGCGGCGGGCGTCGCTGGCGGGCAGAACGTCGTCGAGTCCGGTGCCCATCAGGACGTGGCTGGCGCCGCTGTCTTGGAGCATGAACGCGAGTCTTTCTTTCGGGTACGCGGGGTCGAGGGGGAGGTAGGCGGCGCCGCATCGCAGGACGGCGAGGACGGCGGCGACGAGATCCGGGCTGCGTTCGGAGCAAAGGCCCACGAGTGCACCGGGGCGGACGCCGGCTGCTTGTAGGGTGGCGGCGAGGACGGTGGCTCGCTCGTCCAATTCCTGGTAGGTCCAGGCTTCCGGCGCCATCTGGATGGCGATCTTGTCCGGGTGCTGCTGGGCTGTCTGGGCAATCCATTCGTGGACGGTGTGCGTGGGTGTCGGAAGGGCCGGTGTGGTTCCTAGGGCGAGGAGCCGGGCTTGTTCATCCTCATCCAGCAGGGCCAACTGAGCGAGGGGGGCGTCGGGAGATGCGCAGGCGCTTTTCATCAATTGTTCCAAGTGCTGGGCCATGCGAGCGATGGTGGATTCGTCAAACAGGTCGGTGCTGTATTCGATCCAGCCCTGGAATCCATCCGGGTCGTCGAGCATGTACAGGGACAAGTCGAATTTGCTTGTGGGGCTGACGACGAATTGAGCTTCCATGTCGAGGCCGTGCGGCTTCGGGGTTTCGTCGAGGGTGTTTTGCAGCGAAAACAGGGCCTGAAACAGGGGCGTCCGGCTTGGGTCGCGTTCGGGTTGGACCGCTTCGACGACGTGTTCGAAAGGAACATCTTGGTGGCTGTAGGCTTCGAGGCAGGTGCTGCGGGTGCGGGAAAGGAATTCTCGGTAGGAGGGCGCTCCCGTGAAGTCGGCGCGCAGAACGAGGGTGTTGACAAAGAATCCAATCAAGTCCTCGGTGTCTTTGTGGGTGCGGCCGGAAACGGGAGAGCCCGTGGCCAGATCATCTTGTCCTGAGTACCGGTGCAGGAGCGATTGGAAGGCGGCAAGGAGCCCCATGTAGACCGTGACGTTTTCGCTTCGACACAGGTCCCGGAACCGCTGGCTGACCGTGGCGGGCAGCCGGAACGAATGCATGGTGCCCTGGGAGCCGTGCACGGCGGGCCTAGGGCGATCCGTGGGAAGATCGAGAGCTGGGAGGCCCGACAATTTGGTCTTCCAGTAGTTCAAGTGCGCTTCGGAGCCGGTTTTGGGTAGGTTGCGTTGCCAGGCGGCGTAGTCGGCGTATTGAATCCGGGGCTCGGGAAGGGGTGCGGTTTCCTTTTGGGTCGCGGCGGCGGTGTAGTGGGCCGCGAGTTCTTGCTGGAATCGCAGTTCGCTGCCTTCGTCGAAAGCAACGTGGTGGACGGTGACGAGTAATTCGTGGTCTTCGGCGCCGAGACGCAGCAACCGAGCCCGGAGGACGGGTCCGGTCGTGGGGTCGATGGGCTCTTGGGTTTCCTCAAGTCCGTGCTGGTTGCGGGCTGCTTGTTGCGCTTCCGGGGCCAGGTCTTGCAGATCATGCAGGGGCAAGGGTACCGAAGCGGCGGGATGGACTACCTGGACGGGACCGTTTGCACCTGCCTCGAACGTGGTGCGAAGGACACTGTGGCGGCGCACGATCGCGGCAAGTGCCTGCTCGAGTGCCGGGATCTGCAAGGGGCCGCGCATGCGGTAGGCGTTGACCATGTTGTATGCAGCATTTTTTGGGTCCAATTCGTGCAGAAACCAGAGCCGTTGCTGCGCGTAGGACAGCGGCGCTGGAGCTGCAGGGTCGATCCGTGGAATCGAAAGCAACGCCGGCTTTGGGCCCTTTTTTTGCACCCATTTTGCCAGCAATGCCGCCTTTGCCTCCGAGAGGACGGACGGGTCAGATGCGGGTTTTTTTGACACTTGGTCGGTTGGGTCCATCCTACGACTCTGCTCGAATCCGCTGACCTCTTTAGCGGTTCGGGACGCCGCGTTCGCTGCAAATGCGCCGTGGGGCCCGGCCACAAGGCAAAAGAGCGCGCCCGTGTCGGGCCTGATTGGAGCTCCGGACGTGGAAGACGAACCTTTGGTTGTGGATGGTCTTGTGAAGCGCTACGGCAAACTGGTCGCGGTGGACAACGTCTCGTTGCAAGCCAAGCGCGGCCAGGTGCTCTGCGTCCTGGGCACCAATGGCGCCGGCAAGACCACGACCTTGGAGGTTTCGCAAGGGGTTCGAAAGGCGACCGAGGGGCATGTGCGCATTTTTGGCGAGGATGCCTGGGGTGCCGCCAAGAACCTCAAGCGCCGCATGGGATTCCTTCCCCAGCAGTTTACAGGCTTTCCCATGCTGACCGTGAAGGAAAACTTGGATTACTTCAGTGCCATCTATGATGCGCGACCCGACACGGAGGGTCTGTTGGCAAGCCTTGGATTGGAGCACTGCACTCATCAGCGGTTTGGAACCTTGAGCGGGGGCACCATGCGCCGGGTGGCCATCGCGACGGCGCTTGTGAACGACCCTGAGCTGTTGTTTTTGGACGAACCGGCCGCGGGCGTAGATCCGGCCAGCCGCCGACATTTGTGGGGCATCGTGGAATCGCTTCGCAGCCGGGACCGCGCCATTGTCTTGACGACCCACGCCATGGATGAGGCAGAGCGCCTTGCCGATGAAGTGGTGGTGATGCACAAGGGCCGCATTGTTGCCCGTGGCCCCCCGGCACAGGTTCGCTTGGAGCACGGCGGCGGCGCCATGCTTCGATTGGCGGGAGTGCCCGAGCCGATTCCTGAAATTCTTGCCCGTCGCACCGGTTTGCTCCGAGACGAGGACGACGCCTTGCTCCTGCCCCTGGCGAGTGCTGCAGAAGGTTCGTCCATCATGGCAAGCCTGGTCCAAGCCGGCGTTCCCTTCCATGAGGTTTCCATTCGAGAGCCGAGCCTAGACGACGCCTTCGTTCGACTGGTGGGCACCGGCGCGGAGGCACGCGCATGAACCGCCGTGCCGTCGGCGCCGAGTGTCAGTACATTTTGCGCATCTGGACGCGCTCCGGTTCCCACATCGTCATGTCGGTGGTGATGCCGGTGATTCTCTTGCTTGCCCTGGGATTCTTCTTCGGCGCGTCGAGCACGCCAGCACCCCATGTGTTCGTCGAAGATCGAGCCGACTCCGAAGCATCCCATGACTTGGTGGCCAACCTCACCCAATCCAGCTTGTTTGAACTCCAATCGGGCAAGGCCCCCGCGCAAGACACCGCCACCATTTCGTCGTGGATGCACGCCCAGAACCTAGACGCATACGTGCACATCCCCGCAGGCTACGGCAACGCCTCAGCGCCCGAAACCGTGCAGGTCTTTGTGGTGGACGCCGATTCCTACGCCGGCAAAACACTGCTTGCATCCATCCAGCACGCGCTTGCTGCGCCCACCGAAACAACCAGTCCCCTTGCCGTGTTGCCCATTGCGCCCGCCCCCGCCTACCGCGCCATGCTGCTTCCCGGCATCATCGGCCTCTCCATCGTCACTACCGGCGTCTCCGTGGGCTTTGCCAGCATCTCCGAATTGCGCCACCATGGCCTCTTGCAGCGCCTCGCTGCCTCCCCGCTTGGAAAAGCAGAATGGCTCCTGGGCCGCATGATGGGCGTTGGCGTCGTAAGCCTCGTCTCCGTGCTCGTGCTCCTCGTCGTGAGCCGCATCGTCTTCGGTGCCACATTCACCCTTGGCATCTGGACGCTCCCGCTCGTCTTGGGAGGAACCTTGGTGTTTGCAGGCCTAGGAACCCTGTTGGGTCTCGCCGTAGAGCGCCCCGAAGCGGGAGCCGCCGTGATGAACCTCGTGCTCATGCCGCTGATTCTGCTTTCCGGCGCGTTCTTCGACCTCTCCAACAGCCCCGTCGTGCTGCAATGGATCGCCTTGGCCTCGCCCTTGACACACCTCGTGGACGGACTACGCGCCGACATGCTCGGCATCGGCGACGCGGCAGTGCCGGCCCTCGCCATGGTCGGATTTGCACTCCTGCTCCTCGTCGGTGGAGCACGCCTCATTCGGTGGACGGAACGCCCGTAGAATCCTGCGGCCACGGGAATACTCGAACCAAAGCCGGCTCCGGTCCATCCAAGGCCAACGCCAAACCGACGCTCGAATGACCCGGAATCGCGGGCCGCTGAAGCCGAAACGACAAGCCTGGCCCCAGCGGATCCGGCACCGCCTCGCCCTGCCACGTCGCCGTGTCCACTTGTTCCAATGCCAGAGCCAGTCCATGGCCACGCAACTTGCCGTATGCTTCCTTGGCGCTCCAAGCCTGCAAAAACGCCGAACGCCACTCCGATGCAGACCCGGACGCAGCAAGCAATGCCTGCTCAGCCACGGAGAAAAACCGCAGCGAAACGTCCTCCACATCCTCGGCGCGTTCAGGAACCTCCACATCCACCCCAACTTCCCGATGCCACGCCACCGCAACCACACCCAAGCCGCCCGCGTGGCTCGTGTTGAACTGCAAGGGCGAAGGCTGCAAGGGCTCCTGGTTCTCCATCAATCGAGGCTTGCCGTGGGACTTGCCACAATGGCGACAGGTTCGATCAAATTGCAGCGCCGACGGATCGCGCCGCGTGTATCCGGCAAGGATGGCTCGAAGTGCTCCGCGACGGGCGCGGAATCGGGCCGCATCCACGGGATCTCGAAATCGCTTGGCCGCGCTTCGTTCCGCATCCTCCAGGACTTCTTCCGGCACGATTGCGGCCTCCGTATCGGTATCGAACCACCATAAATGCACGGCGCCAGCGCGAAGGTCCAGAAGATCCAACAACCCCACACTTGGCCCATGGCTCATGTGCCTGCCGCCGCCACGGCTAAGCACACCCCCACTTCGACCCCCGGGTGCCCGCCGTACCAGCGCGACGCATCACGCAAATTCCTGGCTCGTTGCCGACCCGGTTGCAGTTGTTTGTGGTTCCCCACGCGGGCGCGGGTGCGTCCGCCTACCGAGGCTTCCGGTCTCTGCTGCCCGAGGACGTGGAGCTCTGCCTCGTGCATCTGCCGGGCCGAGAAGGCCGCATCCAAGAGCCACTGCTTCGGGATATGCTGGACTTGGTCGATGATTTGCTGCCGTCCCTGCAAGCAGCCACTGCGGGCCCCTATGCGTTCTTTGGCCACAGCATGGGCGCTATACTTGCCTTCGAAGCAACCATGCGAATCTTGGCCACGGGCGGCCAAGCCCCGCGCCGCCTCTTCGTCAGTGCCCACCGCGCCCCGCACCTGTCCGATCCGCGAGGGCCACGGCACATGGCCACGGATGAACAACTCCTCGAAGAACTGGCGCGCCTTGGCGGAACTCCCCCGGAAATCCTCGCCCACCCCGAACTGATGGCCATGGTCTTGCCCGTGTTTCGAGCCGACTTGGAAGCACTCCATTCCAGGACCAACTCCCGACTCGAGGCCCTTCCCGTGCACATCACCGCACTTGGCGGCACCCAAGACCCCACCGTAGGCGAACCGGGACTCGCCGCTTGGCAAGCACTGGCGCCCGCACACGGGTTCCAACTTCATTGGTTCGAAGGCGGCCATTTCTACTTCCAAGACAACCCCGCCTTCGCCTCATTCTTGACCAAGCAGCTCCAGGCCCTTTACTGAATTAGACCGGCGACGCGACGCGAGATTTTGCAACCTTGGCCACGCGCTTGACCGCAAGGACACCCTTGGGATTAGCCAAAATCTGCCAGAGCTTGGGCTTGTCTCCCACGTGGCGTCCATGCCAAGCACCGGCCGCATAGCAAATCTCTTCGTCGTTGAGCTTCAGCATCGCCTCGTTGGAGTTGCGCAAATGGACGTACTTACCAAGCCACTGCTTTTTCCAGCGCTTCTCGTACTCCTCAAGGCTCGTTTTTCCCTGCAAGAATCGAGCCGCAACATCGCCAGCAAGCCAACCCGAATGCAGCCCCACCTCGAAGCCACCCTGACCCGCCGCGCCGCCCGTGGCCATGACGCGATCTTTGTACAATTGATTCGGCAACGTGTACAGCGGATCGGCGCCGACGCCACAGTACCGCGCATCCACATCCTTCCAACCCATCAAACCTGCGTCAATTTCTAGGGCACGCCGAGCCATCGCTTCGGCGCCTTCGCGGTCTCCTCGAAAAAACGTCCAGTGGATCCATTTGTCCTTGCCAAGCGGATTCAACTGCGAGCGCCCACCAGGTGCATGAGTGCCGATGGTGTTGTACACACGCCCGTCCGACTCTGGCTCCGGCGCCTCGAACTCCATGACGCCCACCCACTGCATCGCGTCGGGGTTCTGCGTCGCCTCGAAGAAACGAGACACTTGCGAACGGGCACCGTCGGCAAAAATCAGCAACTCGGGTTGGATTTCGAGGCCCTTGGCCACAAGCCGCAGATCCGGATGCGCCTCCACGCCCTCCACTCCGGTGTGGATTGTGACGCCTTCCGCCCTTGCAAGCTCGGCAAGGTGCTGGTCAAATGCCGTCCGATCCATCAAAGACAATCCGCCATCAATGAACGGGCCCCGGCCGTCGCGGCCGCGCAGCCGCGTTCCCGCGAGTCGCCGGGTAATCGTGTGTTCCGGTTGCTCGATTTGCTTGGGCCAGAGAAAATCCATGGCCGTAATGGCAGGTGCCGCCGGCACGCCAATTTCCTTTTTTGCTTCGATCAGAACCACGCTGGCGCCGGCTCGGGCCGCCGCGATGGCCGCCGCCAGACCCGCAGCACTTGCTCCTACGATCGCGATCTGCGTTTGCTGCACGGAGCGTCGAGCCCGGCCGGGGTCCAAGAAGTTTTTCAGCCGGACTCCAAGGCGTCATCGGGGGTTTTGGACAGCGGATGGATGATGAGCCACGATCCACGGAAACGACATTTGCCTCAAAATAACCACGCGCTCCGCCTCCGATGGGCCCTCAAACCATCATTTCCACTCCAGGGGACAGAGTACTTTTTATGACCTCCCCCGAAGAGGTTTACTGGACCTCCCCATATCGCCGTTCATGCACAATGGGAGGGTAGTGGAAGCCTACTGCGACAACTGCAAAGAAGTCCGGACCCACAACATGAAAATGGCCGATCCCGGTTCCTGTACCTGCCAAACCTGCGACAAAACGCAGCAATTGATGGTCCCGCTGGCCTAGCCAATCCATCCAAGGTCCAAGTCCTCGTCCGGCGCCTTTTCCTTTTTCTTGTCCACCTTTTTGTCCAAGCCCGCCGCACGACGCTCCTCCAAATCATCCATGTCATCGAGGACACTGCGACGCTTGCGTTCTTCAACCATGCATCCGCCAGCACCCCCCGTTCGATAAATCTGCGCTCCGAAACCCTCAACGCAGAGGCGACGTGGCGCCCCCGTGGACGGGGTGGTCTTCGACTTCGATGGCGTCATTGCGCAAAGCATGGAACAACACGCCGAGGCCTACCGGCGGATACTGGGCCCGCTTGGAGTCGAAGTGCATAACGCGGATGTGTTTGCACGGGAAGGCGCACGCAGCGAATCCATCATCCGGGGTTTCCTCGAAGACGCTGGACAAAACCCTTCTGCCGCCGAAGTAGCACGACTGGCCAACGAGAAGCAAGCCGTGTTTCGTGCGCTCGGGACACCACCCTTGTACCGGGGCGCCGAAGCCATGGTGCGCGCCGTGCAAGAAGCGATTCTTACGGGACTCGTCACCGGCACGCGCCTACAGAATCTCGAGCACCTGATTCCCAATCTCCTGCCTGGATTCGGCGCAGTAATGAGCCAAGAAACCTACACCCACGACAAACCCCACCCAGAACCATACCAGAAGGCCGCCGAGGCCATGAACGTGGACCCGAACAGCTTGGTGGCCGTGGAAAACGCCGTACGAGGCATCCAAAGTGCCCGCGCCGCCGGCTACGGACTCGTGTACGGCATCGCCACCACCATGGAGGCGGAAGCGCTCCAGGCCGCCGGGGCAGATCAAGTGTTTTTGGACCACAGCCAGCTCGCCACTGCCCTGCTTCAACTGGCCGCTTTGAACAAGTAGTCCACGCACCCATACAATCGCATGAGAAAACGCGTCGTCGGCGTCATGGGCGGGCACGAACACGACCCAGAAGCCGAGGCCCTCGCACAAGAAGTCGGCCGCCAGATCGCCAAACGCGATTGGATCCTTCTCAACGGCGCCCGCAACGAAGGCGTCATGGCCGCCAGCGCACACGGAGCCCACGAAGCCGGAGGATTCGTCATTGGAATCCACCCCGGCGACCGACACAGCCCCGATGTCGCCCCCGGCCTCGACCTCGTCATCTTCAGCAACGTCGGCTACGCCCGCAACGCCATCAACGTCATGAGCAGCGACGCCATCATTGCGCTGCCCGGCGGACCCGGCACCCTATCCGAGGTCGCCTACGCGCAGACCTACCGAATCCCCACGGTCCTGCTTGGCTTTGACGACAAGGGCTGGTTCCAAGACAACGTGCGCCGCGCCAAGGACGTGTACGAAGCGATGAAGATGCTGGAAGATATCATGTCCAATTGATCCACCACCCAAGCTCCCGCCCCCCAAAGCTCTGCAAACATCCCCAGGAACCTTCAATTTGCCATCCGCATCTTCATGCCCGATTCTATGAAGTGGATCATCCCCCTCCTGCTCCTAGCCAGCCTCCTTTCCATCGCCCCCGCCAGCGCGGAGGACGTTTGCGTGGGCAAAACATTGGCCAGCGCTTGCTACCACGGCCAGACATGCACAAGTGGCCAAGTGGCCGGCATTGTCGAATGGCAACCCGGACCCAACTGCAACAACATCAGCATCGACCCCTTCCCGGACCCTCCCTGCTACGGCATCGAAACCAGCAAAGGCCTCACCGGGTACTGCCAATTCCAGAACTGCCAATACTGGTACGTCCAAGGCATCTACATCGAGAAGACCTGCTGGATCTAGGCACGCACAACCAAGCGCTCCGAGCTTTCTGGACATCCCGAGAAACACCCTTCCACAGGGAACGGAATCGCACACCATGCGATGGACATCCATCCTGCTCGCAGTCCTACTCCTGACTCTCTTCCTGCCCGCCTCCGAGGCCCGGCCCGGCATCCTCGTCGATGACGGAACTTGTTTCGGCGTCAATCCAGGAAACCTAGAGTATCCCGCCGCTGTCCAAGGACTCCTCGAAGACCTCGAGGAGCCACCCACCAACATCGAGGACCCCCCTGAAATCCCCGATTCTTTCACCGGCTACTGCTGGAAAGCCTGGCCCTGCATCTGCCCCAACATGTGCCAACACTGGTACATCCACGGCATCTACGTCTTCCAGTTGTGCTGAGCCGGATGACCGCGGCTCTCCGGATGTCCCGAGTTAACCTCAATGATCTCGGGCCGAATGACGGGGCATGCGATGGAACGCAATCCTTCTCGCTGCCTGCTTCCTGACCGTACTGATCCCGACAGGAGCCGCCAAGCCCGACATCATCGTCGATGACGGCACATGCTTCGGCGTAAACCAAGGGAATACCAATCCGCCGATCTTTGCCGACAGATTCACGGGCTACTGCAACGCGCCCTGCTACTGCCCCGGCTACCCATGCCAAGACTGGTACGCCTACGACATCTACCTGTTCCACGCCTGCTGGGTCTAACCTCGCCACAGCACCAGCATCTTCCTCCTTGCCCGCACCCTCCCCCTTCCCCCTTTTTGAATCCCCTCACGCTCGCCGCCCCGTGGCCCACCGAACCTCCCTCTGGGACGCCCACGCCAGCCTCGGCGCGACCATGACGGAATTTGCCGGCTACGACATGCCCGTCGTCTACGGCAGCATCAAAGACGAACACGCCGCCGTGCGCGAACGCTGCGGCCTCTTCGATGTCAGCCACATGAGCAACTTGTTCTTGGAAGGCCCCGGCGCCACCGCAGCAATCGCCGCCGTAACCACCCGCGACATGGCAGGCCTCGAAGTGGGCAAAGGCCAGTACGGCGTCATCCTTCGTCAAGACGGAACCATCGTGGACGACGTGTTCACATTCCGCCTCGAAACAGACCGCTGGATGATGGTGCCCAACGCCGGCATGAACGAAATCGTCGCCGCCCACCTCACCATGCACGCACCGGAGCCGTTCGAACTGCACGACGCCACCGCAGACTGGGCGATTCTCGCCCTCCAAGGCCCCGCCGCCCGCGCCGTGCTTGCCGAAGCTGCTGAAGGAACGGCCCCCAAATTCCACCGCATCACCACCATGAAGATTCAAGGCGAAGAGTGCCTCGTATCAGGCACCGGCTACACGGGCGAAAAGGGCGTAGAAATCTACGTGCGCGCCACCGAAGCCGCCGCCGTCTGGTACCACTTGCTCGCAGTCGGCGCCGCGCACGGCATCGCACCCGTAGGCCTAGGGGCCCGCGACACACTGCGCCTGGAGAAGGGGTACTGCTTGGCGGGCAACGAGTTTGCCGGCGGCCGCACGCCCCTCGAAGCAGGCCTCGGCTGGCTCATCAACTGGGACCACGAATTTCTAGGCAAGGCCGCCCTCGTAGCCCAACGCGACGCAGGCGACCATGACGTTCTGGTGGGAATCGTGCAGGAGAAAGGCATCCCCCGCCACGACTACAAGGTCCTCAGGGACGGGGATCCCATCGGAGTCGTCACCAGCGGAACACTCAGTCCCGTTCTTGGAAAAGGCATCGCGCTTGCATATTGTCGCGGCGTCGGACCCGGCGACGAAGTGCAAGTGGACGTGCGCGGTAGGCCACAAACGGCCACCATCCAAGCGCCTCCTTTCGCCTAGCCACAAGGAGAAAAATAGCCCGGAAAGGGGGCCGGTTATGACCGCTTCCAAAATCCGATTGCATTATCAAGCGGAGCCATGACTGGACGGAAGTCCATGTACGTGATCGTCGGAGGTGCCGGGGAGGTCGGGTTCCATGTAGCCCGCGCATTGCGAGACGAAGGTCACGACGTAGCCGTGGTCGAATCCGATCCGCGACGACTGGAACGCGTAAGCGGCCTTGACGTGCTTGCCATCGAAGGCAACATCGCCAGCCGCCGCGTGCTGGAAGAAGAAGCCAACATCGGCCAAGCGCAACTCTTGATCGCTTGCACGGGCGTGGACGAAATCAACATGGTCGCCGCAGCCCTTGCCAAAACCTACGGCTTGCGCACCATCGCCCGCATCAACGAACCCGAGTACCTCAACGTCCCCTACAGCGACGAGTATGCCGGCATGGGCATCGACGTAGCCGTTTCCCCCGAAATGGTCGCCGCCATCCGCATCCGGCGCCTCCTGAACCAACCGGACCTTGTCAACACCGACGTATTTGCCCAAGGAAAAGTCGTCGTGGCCGAGGGCCGCGTTTCCGAAGACGCATTCGTCGTAGGCAAGCGCGTGGCAGACGTGGAGCCCCCCGCTGGCTTCAATCTCTTTGCCATCTACCGAGGCGACGACGTCATCATCCCACGGGGCCACACGCGCTTCCAAGCCCACGACCGCCTCCTGATGGCAATGAAAAACAAGGACGTCCTTGCGGAAGTAGAACCCTATATCGGCCGCATGAAAGCTGTGCAGACGCCCAAAAAAATCCAGCGCGTGATGATCGCAGGCGCCACCCGTGTCGGCGTGCACCTAGCCCGCCTGTTGGAGCAATCCAAGCGCGACGTGGTCCTCGTAGATGCCGACGCCGAACGCTGCCGCCGCGCCGGAGAACGCCTCCAAAAAGCCCTCGTCGTGCACGGAGACGCCACAGACCGTGACGTATTGATCCAAGAGAACGTCGACACATTCGACGCATTCGTCGCCGCCACCCGCGTCGAAGAATACAACGTACTCGCCGCCCTCATGGCCAAAGAACTCGGCGTGGAATTGACCGTGGCCGTCATCAACCAACCCGAACTCAAGCAATTTCTGGAAACCCTCGACATCGACCTCGCCGTAGCACCCCGCCTCAGCACCGTCGGCGCCATCCTCAAACACGTTCATGCCGAAACCGAAGAGGTAAGCCTCCAAAACATGGGTGAAGAGCGCATCATCATCATGAAAGTACACGACGGCTCCGCCGCCTCCGGCAAACCCGTCAAAAAACTCGCCATTCCAACCCACAGCATCCTGGCCGCCGTCGTGCGCGGCGAAGACGTCATCCTCCCTCGCGGCGACGACATCTTGCATCCCGGCGACACAGTCGTCGCCTACGCCTTGACCGAGGCCGTGGAGAAACTGGAGCGACTGTTCCGATGAACCTCGGGCCCCGGCTCCTGTCGGGACTTGCAGACGTAGTCGTCGTCACCAGCCTCGTGCTTCTTGTCCCCGTCGTCTTTTCCCTCCTCTTTGACCCATGGAGCGCCACCTACGCCGGCATCCACTACCCGCCCGCTGCGGTCGCGTTTCTTGCCTCCAGTGTTCTCGCCATCTTGTTCTGGCTCCCGGCCAAAATCCTCACCCGCAACGTACCCACGCACCTCAACGAACGCGACGCCCTGCTGCTGGCCGGCACCGCATGGCTGCTCACCGCAGCGTTCGCCTCCGTGCCGTTTCTGATTTCGGGCACCTTCGCACGCCCCGAAGACGCCTTCTTTGAAGCCATGAGCGGACTCACCGCCACCGGCGCAACCCTCCTTGCCCGGCCCGAATCCGCCGCACCCAGCATCCTGCTGTACCGAGCCTTGTTGCAATTCGTCGGCGGACTAGCCATCATCGTCCTCAGCGTCGCCTTGCTCTCCCGCATCGCACACACAGGAGCCCGACTCCTTGGCGAAACCGGCCGAGGAGTCGCACGCATGCGCCCAAAAGTCGGACAAGCCGCCCGCGCCCTTTGGAAAATCTACGCAATCTTTGCCGGGCTCCTATTCGCCATCCTCGTGCCCGTGTTCACCTTCCACGTCGGCTTACCCTGGAAACTTGCGGTTTTCGAAGCCCTGGCCCACGCCATGGCAACCATAAGCACCGGCGGCTTCACCACCCACGCCACCAACATCTCCTTCTTCGACAGCGGACTCCTCGAAGGCATCCTCGTCGCCTTCATGCTCCTATCCGGCATGAACTACACCCTCCACCATCGACTCTGGAACGGCGACTGGAAACGAATGGTGCGCGATGCCGAATGGCGCATCTACCTCGCCGTGGTGGCCATCACCGCCGCCGGACTCACAGGAAGCCTCTGGTGGGCCGGCGAAGGACTCGCCGAAGCATTGCGCCACGGGCTATTTACCACCGTCAGCTTTCTGACCAGCACCGGCTACGTCATCGCCGACACTGACCAATGGAGCCAGGCCGCCAAACTCGTACTCGTAGCACTCATGTTCGTGGGCGCCTCCGCCGGCAGCACAGCAGGCGGCATGAAACTCCTACGCGTCCTATTGCTCTGGCGCGTCGTACAACGAGAACTACGCAGGCTCCTGCACCCCCGCGCCGTCATCCCCGTGCGCCACGCAGACCGCATCGTCCCCGAAACCGCCGTCCTCACCGTCGTGGCTTTCTTCTTTGCCTTCCTCACCGTCTGGATGGTCGGAGCACTTCTGTTGATCCTCCTCGACCCCGCCCTAGGCCTGTTTGACGGCTCCGTGGCGGCAGCAGCAGCCATCGGCAACACCGGCCCAGCCCTCGGCGTCGTCGGCCCCACCGAAAGCTACGCCGCACTCGCACCCGCAAGCCGCATCATCATGGCGGCGCTGATGTTTGTCGGACGACTGGAAGTGTTTGCCGCCCTCGTCGTATTCCATCCGGCAAGCTGGAAGAACTGAAGAGCCACCCCCGCCTCGGCGACCCCGTGGTCCACTCCGAGGTCGCATTGCATGTCGCCCAAGGCGTGGAAGCGGCACTGCGCGCCGGCAACATCACCGACAAAGACGGCATCCAGCGCGTCAAGAAGGTCCTCCTGCGCGGCCAACACGCCGCCGTGACCCCAACCGACGCAGACCTGCTTGCCCTGATCGCTCCCGACGCCGCAGCCACTTGGGGCCACCTCTTTTTGAAAAAGCCCATGCGCAGCCAATCCGGCGTCGCCGTCGTCGCCGTCATGAGCAGCCCCGCATCCTGCCCCCACGGCAAGTGCATCTACTGCCCCGGCGGCCCCGAAGTCAACTCACCACAGAGCTACACCGGCTTCGAGCCCAGCACCATGCGCGCCAAGCGCAACAACTACGATCCCTACCGCATCGTACGCGGCCGCCTCGAAGGCCTCGAACACAACGGCCACGCCATCGACAAAGTCGAACTCATCGTCCAAGGCGGCACCTTCCCCGCCCGCGACGACGCCTACCAGGACTGGTTCATCGCCGGGCTATACGCAGGCTGCAACGAAGGCCCCGGCAAAGGCCTCGATCCATGGGAAGACATCGAAGACTGGGAAGCAATGCCGGAGGCCCAACGCACCGCCCGCCTCGAAGCGCTCCAAGCCACCAACGAATCCGCCCGCTGCCGCGTGGTCGGCCTCACGATCGAAACCAAGCCAGACTGGTGCATGGAGCCCCACGTCGACCGCATGCTGCGCCACGGAGCCACCCGCGTCGAACTGGGCATCCAATGCCTCGACGAAGAAACCACCAAGCGCACCAACCGAGGCCACACGGTGCAAGACGGCATCGACGCCATGCGCATCGCCCGCGACGCCGGCTTCAAAATCTGCATCCACCTCATGCCGGGCCTGCCCCGCGTCGTCACCGAAACCGGCTGGGCCGTGGACGGCGACGCCGACGCCCGCGACATGCAACAAGTGTTCGAAGACCCCGAGTGGCGTCCAGACATGCTCAAAGTCTACCCGACGCTCATCGTCGAAGAAGGCGAAACCACCCTCAAACGCTGGTGGAAAGAAGGCCGCTTCGAGCCCATGGACACCCAAGCGGCTTCCACCGTCATCTCCAAGGGCCTCCAATTTGTTCCTGAGTGGTGCCGCATCCAGCGCATCGACCGCGACATTCCCACCACACACGTGCTTGCGGGCGTCCAGAACTCGAATCTGCGCCAAATCGCCGAGGCCGAAGCCCAAGACGCCGGCACGAAGCTGCGCGACATCCGCAGCCGCGAAGTCGGCATGAGGCTCCGCGAGGGCCACACCATTGAACCCGACCGCCTCGTCGTCGTGCGCCGCGACTACGAAGCCGGAAACGGCCTCGAAACCTTCCTTAGCCTCGAAGACCCCGAAGTGGACGCACTCGTTGGATTCCTACGACTACGCCGCGTCGGCCCCGGTGCCCACCGGGCTGAATTCCAAGTCGAGGGAGGCGCTGCCGTCATCCGCGAATTGAAAGTGTATGGAGCGGCACTCGGACTTGGCGAACACTCAGAATCCGCCTGGCAGCACCGAGGATTCGGCGCGCAACTCGTGCGTGAGGCGGAGGCCATCGCGTTTGAGGAATGGAACGTGGGGCGGCTGCTCGTGATTGCAGGTGTTGGGGTGAAGGAGTACTACCGGAAGCTTGGGTACGGGGATGAGGGTGTGTTTGTGGCTCGCGACCGCCTGATTTGATAGACCCCATATTCTGATAGGGTCCCTATCATTTATCTGATATAGGTCGTGTTCCAATAGGCTTTCCCATGGAGCCACCCTTTCGCGTCGGCGGCGGCGAAGTTGAAAGCCCTTACTTCATCGGCCGTTGGAACGAGTTGAACGATCTCGTGCACACCCTTGGCTCCATGAGCGAGAACAAAGTGGTGCTCGGAATCCGCCGCGTGGGCAAATCATGCCTCATTCACAACGCACTCCGAGCCATCCGAACCACCTATCCTGGCGTTTTGTGTGGCAAAATCAATTGTCGCGGAATCGGCTCCCATCGCAGCCTCGCAGATGAGATTGTCCTCGCAGCCCTCCAGGCATACAAAGATGAGGCCCTCGTTCGCGGCTGGACGCGGCTTCGAGGGCACCTTGCAAGTCGACGAATCGCCCAAGCCATCGACGCCGTGAACGCCATTGAATTTACGGCCGTCCAGGAGTTGTTTCGGGCGCGCATCGAACTGCACGAGCGGAGCTTGTCCGAGGAACAATTTCTGCGCCGCGCCTTTCAATTCCTTCGCGAGTTCACAACGGCCGACCGGCAATTGGTCCTTGCCCTAGACGAGTTCCAGGAACTCGAAAAGCTCCCGGGCGACATTTTCCAGCATTTCAAAGCGGCAAGCGACAGCCTACCGAATGTCCGTTTCGTGTTCAGCGGCAGCAGCCTCGGCTTGCTGGAGAAAGTGTTTCTTCGTCCCGACAGCCCCCTCTACCTCATGGCGGGAAAAATGCACTTGGCGCCCTTGCCAGACCTCGCCGTGGAAGCATTCGTCGGCGACCGACTTCAGCTTGCAGGCATTGAGGCAGACAAGGATACCTGTCTGCATGTCCACACGCGCACCGGCGGCATCCCGTACTATGTCCAGAAGCTTGGTTTACTCATGTGGATTCGAGCGCTCCAGAGCAGAATGCTGCAAGTCACGACTGACGATGTGGACGCGGCGTTCGAGGAAATGTTGCGGGAAGTGGGCGGCGAGTTTGAGTCACGCCTTGAACACAAGTATGGGCCGCTACAGAAGGACATTCTTCGAGCCATTTCAGAAGGATTCCACCGCCGCCGAGACATCGCCACCGCCATCGACCGACCGGAAGGGCAACTAAGTGCGGCGCTTCGCAGCATGGAAGCAGGGCAAGTGATTTTCAAGGCGGGGCGAGGAGTCTACGAAATTGCAGATCCGGTTTTCCAGGAGTGGCTTCGAAGGCTGTAACCAGATTTGCCCTAGCGCGCAGGATTGCCTAAAGATCCCCACCCGCAACGTATTCTCCCCACGCCTCGCGCATGACGCCACAAATCTCTCCGACCGTCGCATAGCTGCGAACCGCGTCGAGAATGAACGGCAACACGTTCTCGCTTCCGGCGGCGGCACCCCGCAGCGCCTCTAGTTTCTGGGCCACCACGTCCGCGTCTCGTTCCGCCTTCAGGGCTGCGAGTTTGGCCAGTTGGGCTTTCTCGGCGGAATCGTCGAGCTTCAGGACCTCGAAATGGTCCTCGTCTTCCATGACGTAGTCGTTGACGCCCACGACGGTGCGCTCATTTCGCTCCACTTCGCGCTGGAAGCGGAAGGCGGCATCGTGGATTTGGTGCTGGACCCAGCCCTTTTCGATGGCGCGAAGCACTCCGCCCATGTCGTCGATTTTCTGGATGATCTCGAATGCTTCTGCCTCCAGTTCATCCGTGAGTTTCTCGACGGCAAAGCTGCCGGCGACGGGGTCGATGGTGTTGGTGACGCCGGACTCTTCGGCGATGATTTGCTGCGTGCGCAGGGCGATGCGGGCGGATTTTTCCGTGGGAAGGCCGAGCGCTTCGTCCATGGCATTGGTGTGCAGGCTCTGGGTGCCGCCAAGAACCGCCGCGAGTGCCTGGAGTGCGACGCGGACTACGTTGTTTTCCGGTTGCTGCGCCGTGAGCGTGGAGCCGGCCACTTGCGTGTGGAATCGAAGCATGGCGCTTTTTGGGTCCTTGGCGCCAAACCGCTCGGTCATGATGGTGTGCCACATGCGGCGGGCGGCGCGGAACTTGGCGATTTCCTCCAAGAAGTCGTTGTGTCCGTTGAAGAAGAAGGCAAGGCGGGGGCCGAAGGTATCCACGTCTTGGCCTGCGTCCACGGCGGCTTGCACGTAGGCGATGCCGTCGGCCAAGGTGAATGCGAGTTCCTGGGCTGCGGTGCTGCCGGCTTCGCGGATGTGGTAGCCGCTGATGCTGATGGTGTTCCACTTCGGGACGTTCTCGGCACAGTACGCAAAGGTGTCCGTAATGAGACGCATGCTGGGTGCGGGCGGGAAAATGTAGGTGCCGCGAGCGACGTATTCCTTGAGAATGTCATTCTGGATCGTGCCCGAGACCTTCGCCATGTCGACGCCTTGCTTTTCGGCGACGGCGAGGTACATACAGAGAAGTACTGCGGCGGGCGCGTTGATGGTCATGCTCGTGGTGACCTTGTCCAGCGGGATGCCGTCGAAGAGAATCTCCATGTCGCGCAGGCTGTCGATGGCAACGCCCACTTTGCCCACTTCGCCTTCGCTCATGGGGTCGTCCGAGTCCATGCCGATTTGCGTAGGCAAGTCGAAGGCGACACTGAGGCCGGTGCTGCCTTGCTCTAGGAGCATCTTGTAGCGCTGATTGGATTCCTCAGGCGTGCTGAAGCCGGCGTACTGGCGCATGGTCCAGAAGCGGCCTCGGTACATGGTGGGCTGGACGCCGCGGGTGTAGGGCGCCTCGCCGGGATAGCCAAGCTTTGCGTCCGGATCGAAGCCCGCAAGGTCGTCGCCTGCGTACAGCGCCTCCAATTCGCGGCCGCTGAAAGCCGAAAAGGATTCCTTGCGTTCGGGACGCTTGGCCGTGAACGGCTCGTACGTCTCGCGTTCCCAGTCCCGCTTGGACCGCACCATGAGTCGTTCGGAGGCGGGCGCCGGTTACAAAGGCGGCGGCCTGCATCGGCGGCATTTTGATCAAAACCCCCCAAGTGCAAAGCGAGACGCAGAAACCGATAGACTAGGTGACTTGTTCCCGCTCTGCTTCCATCACGGCCTCTTTGGCCAATTCTAGGCATTTTTGTACAGAGTCGCGCCGGATGTCGTCGCGGTCGCCGTCAAAGTGGTACTTGTGGACCGACAAGAGATCCACTGGGCCAAGCACCGCGATCCAGACGGTCCCGACCGGTTTTGCCTCGGTTCCCCCATCGGGCCCTGCGATGCCGCTGACGGCGATGGCCACGTCCACTGCGAACCGTGTGCGCAACCCGCGAGCCATCGCTTCCACGGTTGCGCCACTGACCGCGCCGTGGGTTGCCAATTGGGCCTTGGTGACCCCGAGGATGTCTCGTTTGACATCGTTGTGGTACGCAAGGATGCCGCCGCGAAAAACGGCGCTGGCACCCGGTACGGCGGTGATGGCAGCCCCCAGGAGGCCACCCGTGCAGGATTCAGCAACGGCCATGCTTAGGCCGCGCGAACGAAGAGAATCAAGGATTTCGTGCACCATGGCCCGTGTCAGGCGGGCACCCCCGATTCCAGGCTACGAATCCTCTTGTCGGCGCCCATTTCGTCCAAGATGGACACGATGGCTGGGGGGACGGCGTCGCGCCAAGCACGGTCGCCCGCTGCAAGCCGCATGCGGACGGTGGCGCCTTTTTGGTCGTCGCGTGCAACGAGTCCGGTTCGGCGAATGGGAATGCCGGCGTCCTCGAAGAGGTCGAGGGTCCGTTCATCGTTGCCGAAGACACGATCCACAGGACCGACGGTTTTCATCACGTGGTCTGCCCAGTTGGGCGGGTCGTGAATATCAGGGACAGACAGCACCTCCACGGTGTCGCCGAAGACGGCGCGAACCATGCGCTCCCGTTCTTCGAACGTGAACGGGTTGCGCACGCTGACGGGGGCGTTGCTGCTTCCGATGCCGACGACCACGTGGACACAGTCCTCGATGGCGGCTCGGATGACACTGGCATGTCCCTTGTGGAGGGGTTGGAAACGTCCGATGACGAGGCCACGCACGCATTCAGATGCGCACCGCCTGCTTATGCCTCTTTCCCTGGGAATTGCCAGCCCGGAAACGGCCTAGAAGTCGTTCTTGGTTGGGACGTTTTCCATGGGTATGGCCGCAGTGGGCCCGCCTTCCAGGGACTCTTCGAGCACGCTGAGTTTCTCCAGGAGTTCCTGCTTGGCGGGGCTGTCCACGAGCGCGTGGCGCACCACGTCGTGGATGGTGTCGCAGGGGATGACCTTGATCTTGTCCGCGTAGTCGTCCTCGATGAGCACGTCGATCTCGTTGGCCTTGGGAATCAAGACGGTCTTGATGCCAATCTTGGCCGCTGCTTCGATCTTGGCCGTGACACCGCCGACGGGGAGCACGAGGCCGTGCACGCTGAGGCTACCGGTCATGGCGACGTCTTGGCGCACGCGGGTCTTGGTGAGGGCAGAAAGCACGGCGGTGGCCACGGTGACACTTGCGGAGTCGCCTTCAACGCCTTCGTGGGCCAAGACGAACTGAACGTGGATGTCGTGGTTGCTTACGTCCTCGCGCAGGAACCGCTTGACGATGGCGCTGATGTTCTGGACCGATTCCTTGGCGATCTCGCCGAGTTTTCCGGTGGCGATGATCTTGCCCTCGCCGCGGGAGCTTGCGGGGGCAATCTGGGCGTCGATCTCCATGACGATGCCGCTGTGTTCGTTCATGCCGCCGCCGGCGGAGAAGACGGCGAGGCCGTTGACGACGCCGATGAGGGCGCCGGTGGTGCGGATGAGGTTGTATTGTTCCTTGTATTCGATCTGCCGGTCGTAGATCTGCTGTTCCAGAGAGCGGGCCACACTCTTGGCACGCAGGACGTGGTCTGCGGTGGCAAATTCGGCTTCTTCTTCCTTGGCAAGGTCCCCGGCGACGCGCACGAGGCCGCCGAGTTCACGCAGGCGCAGGGTCAGGGTGCCTTTGCGGCCGGCGCGTCGTTGGGCCTCGTGGATGATTTCGGCGACTCCGGTGCGGTCGAAGTGGGGGATTTTGTCGGCTTCCTTGGCGACTTCTTGGGCGACGAACCGCACGAGTTTGTGGCGGTTTTCGTCCGTGTCTTCCATGTGGTCCTTGACGTAGACTTCGTAGCCGTAGCCTCGGATGCGGCTGCGCAGGGCAGGGTGCATGCCTTGCAAGGCGTCGAGGTTGCCGGCGGCGATTAGAATGAAGTCGCAGGGTACGGGCTCGGTCTTGACCATGGCGCCGCTGCTGCGTTCGCTCTGGCCGGTGATCTGGAATTTCTTGTCCTGGATGGCCGTGAGCATGTGCTGTTGGCTTTGCAGGTGCAGCGTGTTGATTTCGTCGATGTACAAGACGCCTCGGTGGGCCTTGTGGATGGCGCCGGCTTCGACGCGGTCGTGGGCGGGGGTTTCGAGGCCGCCGGCTTGGAACGGGTCGTGGCGCACGTCACCAAGCAAGGCACCGCTGTGGGCGGCGGTGGCGTCGATGAAGGGTGCGGTTTCGTCTTGGTCATGCCCGACGAGTAATTT
This sequence comes from Thermoplasmatota archaeon, assembly GCA_041601615.1. Classification (GTDB taxonomy): domain Archaea; phylum Thermoplasmatota; class E2; order JACPAO01; family JAHFTW01; genus JANQNI01. The sequence continues at coordinate 382,195 of JBFIHX010000001.1, forward strand.
GGGAACGACTTGGTTGGGCCGGTTCATGCCCATGGAGCGGAAAATGAAGAAAACGAGGAGGATGCCAAGAAGGCCGAACAGGATGAAGCTGTATTCTTTGGTGGTGAATGCGATGAATACGGCGAGGCCGCCGAGGGTCATCATGAGGATCATCATCAGGAAGCCGCGTTGTTCCTGTTTCTTGCGCGCTTCGAATTTTTGAGCGTCGACGATTTCTTTGCCCTTGCCGGCGGGCACGACGCGGATGCGGGGAGTGTTTTGATCCTCCACGTTGGGGTAAGCGATGACATCTTCCAGTTCCTCTTTGGGCAGGAATTCAGTCATGGCGCGTGCGAGCATGGATTTGCCCGTGCCGGGGTCGCCGACCATCATGACGTGGCGTTTTTGGACGGCGGCTTTGCGAACGACGGTGACGGCGTGGTCTTGGCCGATGACTTGGTCTAGGAGCCGCTTGGGGACCTCGATGTCGGCGGTGGTTTGGATGTCCACCATTTCCATCCATTCGTTGACAGGAGGCAGGGGTGCTGCGGCCTCCCTGGGCGCCTTGCCCTCGGTGCCGTTGCTCGGGGCCTCTGGTCCATCGTCCGACATGGGTGTCTGGTACCACCGAAGTCTCCGATAAAAGCACGGGGTTAGGGGGCGGCGGGCTGCCTTCTGTGGGCGCGGGGCAAATTGGGCCTTGTACAGGAGGACGGAGGGGCAGGGGCCCAAACTGCACCGTTTTAGAGAATCGCCAAAGTGGCTAAATAGCTACCAAAGCGCAGCAAGTGTTTGGGTGTATCCCAAATGAAGCAGAAGACCCTCCTCCAACTCGTTCCTCCCCCCAACGAACGGGACTACTTGGAGCACTTCCAGAGCCTCGCAAGCGTGAACCTGGAGATTCGACAGCGGGGACCCACGGCAGAACGACTGCTTCGCAAGTCCATCCTTGAAATGGATCTCGGTAACTTTTCGGCAAGCTTGGATGCCGCACGAGACGCGGCCGAGTTGCATCACAAGGACCCGGAGGCGCGCTACCAAGAAGCAATGGCACTCGTGATGCTGGCCTTCACCAAGGCTGGCGTTCTTGCGGGTGCTGCGGGCATGGAGTCGCCGCTGGCGTCCACGCAGACGCTGATGAAGCAGGCAACCCAGGCGTTCGCCGAGGTCGTCAAGTACAATCCTGAAGACGAGGAGGCAGCGGAGGACCTTGCGGCCCTGTCCCGCTTCCTCATGGAGCATCCAGCCGAGAAGGACCTGGATGCCGGCCTACAGTCCCTGTGGGCCAACTGAGGAAATCCGATCAACATGGGTATCTCCTTTCTCCTCTTTTCTCCCTTGCAGTTTCGAAGATTGGATGCGAATGGCTGCCAGCATCAGTGAACCATCTTTTTGGCGAACCATACATGCATGGCGATTTGTTTTCTGATTATTGCGCGCGATGGTTGCGTCACGGGCGCTTCCGTCGATACACATCGATTTCACCGCGCAGGCTGGTGGCGGTTCCGATGGTTTGCCAATCTCGAACCAGAAAGGACTGGGCTTGGGATTCGTCCACGCTCGTGTAGAGCGCCTCCGCCCCTCGGTTCCAGGCTTCCGTTTCGATGGCGGCGATGAGACGCTGCCGAATTTGCTGGGTGTGTGGCGCCTCGATTTCGGGCAGCATTCCAGTCAGCCACGGCCCCAAATCAGGGTGGCTGATGGAGGAATCTCGCAGGCATGCGGTTCCGCGCTGGGTGTCGTTGTCCAGTGCTAGGACACAGTACGGGGCTCCTTTTTTGGCATCGAGACGAGCTTCTAGGTCTCGCTTGGCGTCGCCTGGACCGTCTTTGTAGTATGGCGCCCAGGCCTTTTCGTACCACGCCACAAGCTCAGGCAGACGTGCGGGGTGAAGTGATAGAGGCTCGATGCTGATCATGCAAAGCTGGTGTGCGTTTCCTTGCCGGCGGGGTCGGCGTTGTGGTGCAGAATGTAGAATCCGCCGTGTGCGTCGCCGGTGATCATGTAGCCATTCCAGACGACCACGTCCCAGGCTCCGACGCTGTAGTTAGCGCCGTCCATGCGGGGTTCGTGGGGCATGTAGCTGCCGACGGGTTCGGGAGCGGCGAGGTTCGCGTCGCTGTCTACGTCGAGGACCCAGAGGCCGCCGTGGTACATGGCGAGGTACAGTTTTCCGTCCACGAATTGGAAATTGTGCATTGAAAAGCTGCCACTTTCGCCTTCAAAGTCCTCCAGTGCGGTCCATTCGGCCAGCAGTTCCGGGGCGGAGTAGTCGGTGGTGTCGAGGATGAAGAGAGCGGGCGGGTTGGCGCCTTCGGGAATGGTGGCGGTGATGCGGCGGTCGCCGCCGGGTGTCTCGTGTTTCCAGCTCATGGAGGTGTGGAGGACTCCGTCGTATTTCGTCGCCCCTTCGCCCATCCAGGAACCTATTTCGATGGGCACTTCGGGGATGCTGACGTCTACGAAGCGGACGCCGAGGTTCCAGAAGCTGACCATGAGCATTGGGGTGCCGGTGAGTGGGTCTTCTTGGTAGGTCATGTCCTGGTGGCCGCTGACAAAGTGCGTGGGCCAGCCGCTCGGGTTTTCCTGTAGCAGATTCACTTCTTGACCTACGTATTTGGTGGTGGCGGGGGTCCAGCGGGCGACCGTGAGCACCTCGCGAACACCGTTGACTTCGGGCAAGAGTTGGCCGACGTAGATGGCGTTGTCCAGGGGGGCGCAGAAGAGGTATTCTTGTTCGTCGATGATGGCGTACTCGACCATATGGCAGCCTGCTAGGAGGCCGGGTACGGGCCAGAAGCCGGCGAGCACCGGGTTTTGCTTGTCTCGGGTGTCGTAGATGAGGAGGCCAGGGGTGGCGCTCAATTCCATGCCGAGAAAGACCCAGTCTCCTGTGCTGTCTACTTTCAAGTCGGCGGTGTATTTGCCCAGGACGAGGGATTCGGGTGCGACGGTTTCGGTCAGGCTGACCAATTCGGGGTTGGCGGAGTCGGCGAGGTCGACGATGGCAAAGCCGTAATCGAACAACGTGACGAAGGCGTAGCCGCCTGCCACATCGATTTCACCAATGCGGCCGGGGGGCCCGTTGGCGCCGAGGGGGTTGTGGCCGATGAGGTCCACGTTGTTGCTGAGTGTGTGCGCGGAAAGGTCGCCGTGTTCGTGGCCGTCTCCTGAAAGAACGACGGGATTGACGAAGGGTTGCAGCGCGTTGTCTACGAGCGAGTCGGCGGGGTCTGGGGTGTCTGAATCCAAGCATCCGGAGAAGCCGAGGCCAACAAGCAGGAACGTCAGGAGGAGGACGCGCATCGAGCACGAGGCTGGGACGGGCAACTTTAGGTTTGGGGTGATGCCACGAGCGTTCCAAAAGTCCCAGCGGCTTCCATAACTAGGGGAACCAATTGCTAAATGGGGGGCCCTAAGGAGAGGGCGTTCAAGGGGTGAGGTGGGGGAGTAGGTTGCATAAGTGGGGGAGTCTGCCAGGGGCGTTAGTCTTGATGGGGTGGCTCCCGCCATCCTTCATCGCGTCGTTGCCTCCACCGGGCTTCGCGTTCTTTCCGCCATTGTTCGACTCGTTGGTGTTGATTTTCGAGTTCTTCCCGAGTGGGGCGGCGGAACGTCACAACCACATAGTCGCCTTGGTCAATGCCTAGAGCTTCTGAATCATTTTTGGAAAACGGCACATAATGGACGAATCCCGTTCGGCGGATTCTCTTCGTGCGTTTCAGGGTCAGAGACTCAATCTCTGGGCAGTCTTCATGCGTCGTGTTTGTCGGGGTCATAGTTTCACTTCCATTCGTGGTTTTCTTTCCTGGTGTTTGGCCCAAGGTGGGCCGTCTAGTACGACCTGGATTTCTCCTGTAAACAGGGTTCCGAGGTCTTCGTAAAGGGCAGGGTAAGTAGTGCGAAGGTGATCCTCCAATTCTCGAAGGGCGGTGGAAACGCGATTTATGGCGCAGATTTCGGATTCGTCGAGATTGATGACGTACCCACCCATGACACGGGCAACGCGCAACTCTCGAAGGTCTGCCAAAGAACTGTGAATGTGTGTTCCGACAACGGTTCCCAAAGTCCCACTTGTCCAAGCACCGTGGCGAATTGGTGCAAGAACACGAATTACAACCACCCCCGCAAAGCTGGCCAGATTCGAGGCTCAAATCCAGGGATACGGTTGATTGAGCATCTTTGATTGTCGGTGCTACTTTTCACGGCGACAGCCCCCCATTTCAATGATGACAAGTGACCCACAGGCTGGACAAGACGCCGACCAGATGCCTACGGGGCCTGCATCTGGATCTTCGACTTGCCCCCATTGCGTGATGGGGGTGTTGCAGCCTCGGCACTCGACCGGAGATCTTGTGGGCCGCTGCTGGCAAACAAAATCGAAGCGGGGAGATTTTGCCTCCGATTCGCCGGAGAACCTGTTTGAGGCGTTTTGGGCCATGTGGGCCAATAGCCCACTTGGGCTACTTATCATCTGCCCCAAATAGGCTGTTGACCCATATGGGCCATTTATATTGCGCGGGCTTTTAGCCCTGGGCCGACATCTGGCCCAACGTGGACGCGCGACCGAAGCCAGATGTAGCCCGGAGCATCGACAGCACAGGTCGATTGCGGCTACCGCCAGAAGTCAAGAAACGACTCAAACTTGACTCCGGGGATTCCGTTGGGTTCTTCTTTGAGGACGACCGAATCTGGATCAGTAAAGTCGAATTTGTGGCGACCGACTAGAGCCCTAAACGGTTCGCACCAATTCCGCGTCAGGCATTAGGGCCGCCGCTGGCTCCAATGGTCGCCATTCCATGCGTTGGTTGAACTCGATCATCCGACCTCGGGCCCCATCCACCGTTTGCGGGACGCATTGGTCGAAGAACGGACTAAGCCCTTCGATGGCGGCTTCTTCTCGTGGCTCGTCTCCGAGCCGGTGGTGCATTGCGTATACGTTCCGCCAAAACGCCGTCAGAATCATTGGATCGTCTGCCGACAATTCGAGTGCTGCTAGGAGCAACTGGCTTGCTTCCTGATTTCCGGCAGGGCCCCCCAATGACTCGGCCAGATTGATTCGAGACAATACGCGCCTGTAATTGTCGAGTGTTTCGTCGAATGCGGCAAGGGAACGGCGCATATGAGTCTCAAAATCAGAGATTCGGTTTACCCGACGGAAGTGGATTGCCGCGTTTTCGAGTAGGTGTCCACGTTGAATGTCATTCAGCCCTTTCATGTCGGCGGCGATGCCAAGAGGAAGCCCTGCTTCGCGTTCCGTATCCCATCGCACAAGCCCTATGCTAGCCCTCTGGAGCAATATTGACCCGTACCGGCCCCACTCTGGGTCTTTCTCTGCCAATTCGAGCCAGAGCTTTCCTGCGGCCTCTGCGTCGTGCTTCGTATAATTGAAAACGCGAGGTGTTCGCAGGAGGGCTTCTTGGAGATCGGGGCCCTTGGAGCGCCACCAGTCGTTGACCAGGATACTTGAGACATGATTCGCTAGAACAGTGACTGCTAGCGGATGAACCAAAGTTTGAGCTTTGATGGATTTCTCCCTAGTGCCGTTTGAAAGTCGTGAAATTGCCATATGAACCTGTTCTCTGACTAGCCCCCATACTCGAAGGGTTTCAGGGTAAGTCCCCAGAATAAGGCCGTTAACCTCGATCCAGTCCAGGGCGTCCTTGAAGCGTTTCTTTGGAGCATCAAGCCAGTCCATAATGTCTGGTTCGGGATATTCGCCGGAGTGCCATTTCGTTTCGGACGTTTGGTCGAAAACGGTGGAGATTGTCGCCTGCCGTGCATCGTTGGATTTTGAGTGCTGGTCAATGGAGATTGCATCAGAGAGATACTTCTTCGCCATTCGGGCCTGTTGGCGACCGATATTTGCATCGCGACGACCCCCGGTTTCTGCCTTTGACCAATCTTGAAGAGATCCTTCTTCCGTGAGGGCCTTCGCGACAACGGCTGAAACTAGGGACTTGATGCGATTGTCATACTTGTTGGATTGCATTTCTCGGGCCACATGGCGGTGCAATCCGGGGTAGAAGCAACGACGGTTGAGAAATTCATTGTGAGGGCTGTCCTCGGTGATGACAAAATTTGGTGCTTGTTCTCGCTGGCGGTCCTGATCGGCTAAGGCGTACTGGATGTACCCATGAGTGATGGCTGCAAGCGTGCTCCAGTCCAAATCTTCTGGTTTGTTCATGATTACCTCGGGGGAAGAGGGGGATGAGGATTGAAGCCTTACTTGCGATTGGCTTCTGCTTTGGTTTGAGCCCCGGTGGGCGATTCACCACTCGATCGCCAGTGCGTCGGGTGCTGGGGGTTCAGTTGGTTGCTGCGGTTGTCGTTTTGCGCTTTGTCGGGCATGTCTGTCTTCCTGCGGCGCTTGCCGTGATGGTACATAGCGCGACGAAAGACAAGTGGAAATCGGACAAAACTGGTTTTCTAGCCGAGATCGGTTGGCGAGTCTCGGCGCGAGATGTCTCGAATCTCGAAGTGAAACCCCGGAAGTCTGGGAAATCGAGACCCCTGAAACCAGTCTCGCGAGTCTCAAATGAAGGGTCCAGGGGAGACCCTTGCAACAGGAGGCCGAATCCGTCTCGCGAGACCCCGCCGAGACCCCCGAGACTCATTGGAGTCTCGGCTTGAGACCCCGAAATGGGTCACGCAACAGGAGAGCCGAGACCGAAATTGAAACCCCCCAGACCCCACGGACCGGGGAGTCTCAAGGAATCTCAAAAGGGGTCTCGCAACAGGAGACGGAGACCGAGTTTGAATCTCGTTTGGCTTCACGGGTCTCGTGGGACCTGATTTGGAGTCTCGAATTGGGGTCTCGGGTCGAGTGAACGGAGTTCATGCTCGGGGCCTCGGGGTCGTCCAGGAGGGGTTAGGATTGGGGTCGATTCAAGCCGTGGATTCGGGTCTTCGGACCCCAACAAACGGAGTGTCCCGAAGCCGACCCCACCGGGTACCCGGAACCCGACGAAAACGGGTCTCCGACACCCACCCATCGGGTCCCGGAGACCCGACCCAAAACGGGTACCCAACACCCAACCCAGCCGGGTACCCGATACCCAATCCATTTTGGACCCTTGCAACAGGAGGCAGGACACCCGTTTTGGGTACCCATGAACCCAACCCAAAGCGGGTACCCAGAACCCAACCCACGCGCAAACAAGGCCCCAACAGAGGTGGGTCTCGGATACCCACCCAACGGGTCCCAGGGACCCCACCCAAGCCGGGTACCCTGGAACCCCCATTCCGAATTACCCAGGGCTCAATCCATGAGATCCATCAACCCTGGGAAGGAGCCCCTTGTTTGAGGGGTTCGAGGGTTCGGCACAAGGGGTTCGGTTTTGAGGCTCGTTTGAACCCTTGCCGCTCCTGTTGCGGGGGTATGCTCGTGTGGGTTCGCGAAGGGTTGGCTTGTGAACGCTTGCGAGGGTTCGCGAGGGTAGGCTCGATTGAACCCTCGCGCCTCCTGTCGCAAGAGTAGGCTCGGGAGGGTTCGCGAACGTCGGCTCATGAACCCTGGCGAGGGTTCGCGAGGGTTCATTTTTCCGAGCATCCCAGGTGTTCGAGGGTTCGGAAATCGAACTCCGAGGATGTTCAGCTAGGGTTCAGGTTTGAGGGCTCGGGAGGGTTCGTGGGGTCGCTCTTACGGGGTTTGAATCGGGGTCGAATCTTGCCATGAATTCGGGCCTCCGGACCCCGGCAAACGGGGTACCCCGAACCCACCCCAAACGGGGTACCCCAAAGCCGACCCCACTGGGGTACCCCGCGACCCCGCCCTGATTCGGCCCCGCCAACGGAAGGAATCGACCCCACTTTGACCCCGGCACACGGGGTACCCCGATTTGGAACCCCAAAAACGGGGTCTGTCCCTCCTGTCAAATTGGGGTGGATTGGGTGGGGTCAAACGGGCCCCGAGCGGGGTACCCCGGCAAAAAACCCCAAAAATCACCCCTTCCTCTCCTGTTAGATTGGGGTTGTTCTGGGTGGGGTCCAATAGACCCCACGCGGGGTAACCCAGAATTGACCCCGCTGGCACCCCCACCGACCCCCAGATGGGCACCCCGAATCCGACCGCACGGAGAAATTCGGACCCTGCCTATCTGGCGCCGAACGGGTTCCGATCTGGGATTTTGGCCCCCGCCGATGGTGGTTGGATCGGCGGGTCGTGTTCAGGCACTTGCTTGAAGAATGCAGGTTTCGAGGTCTGTAATTTGGCGTTCATCGAACAAGGCATCCCATCCCTTCGGAGCCAGATCGGTAAACGGCGGCTCGTAGAGCGCCTTGATCTGAATGGACCCATGCTCGACGATGTAGTCCACGACCATGTTGAGGAATTGGATTTGGTGCGAGTTCATGTTCCGTTCATTCAGGAATTTTCCGAATGCTCGTTTTGCTACGTCGCGATCCAAGCCGACGAGGGAACGCACGAACCCGGCCGTACCGTTTGCGGCCTCTCGGACTTGCTTTAGCATGGAATTGTCTGATCCGGCGATGCCTTCCAGGAGGGATTCGAGGTGTGCCAGTCCCTCTGAATTGAGGGGTTCACCACGTCGAACGCACTGTACCACGGGGTCTTCGTCGAGGCTTCGCAAGTGATACTTGGCCTTCTCGCGGAACCGCTGGAAATCACCATTTGTAGTCGTGCCGGGGAGAGTCAAGGGAACTGCCATACCAATTTCATCCTCGAAATCAGTATAGAGCGGGGTTCTTACGTGCTTGTCGAGGAGGTGAATGAGAGTACGCAACTGACGCCGGGCATGTTCCAGCATGGCCGTTGTCACGTCTTCCCACCAAGCGTCGGTTTGGAGGTCTTGAATCAGGTTCAATTCCTTTTGAACGACTGGAATGTTGCGCTTTTCCTCCAATCGTTCGGCCAGGGATCGCACCTTGTCACGCAAGCCCGGAGCGTTTGGATCATCGCGAAGAAGTGCAAGTTCAAGCGTGAGCATCATGAGGTCGAACCGCTTCGCCTCCTCCTGCTCTGGTGGCATTTCTGCGGGGAGCGGCGCGACTTTCTTTGCAAGCTCGGGCGCTTGTTCTGGCTCAAGGAAGCCCCAGGCTTCCTCTTTGCTAAATCGCTCCACGAGTTTTCGCTGGGGGCGCACGACGAAGTTCTCCAAGTTCATGGAGGCTACCTCGTGGCGCAAGGTCTCGGCAAATTCCCGACGCAAGGGATCGGCTGCATCTGGCTTGTCGCCAGGGGGCCCGCCGTCGCGTTGGTCAAATTCTTGAACGAGGCCCAAACGGGTTTGGAACAATCGCTCCTTGAGACTTGGCGCAACACTGGCACTTCCTTCGGGAAGGTCGAGGCTGAAGTGTTCCAGGTTGCGGCAAAAGTCGAAGATGAAGAACGACTTTTTGTCTTGCCCAGGGCCGAACAAGTTCTCGCAGAGGCGGGTTCCTCGTCCGATCATTTGCCAGAATTTGGTCTTGGATCGAACGACTTTGAAGAAGACGAGGTTGCAGACTTCGGGAACGTCGATTCCCGTGTCGAGCATGTCCACGGAGATCGCCATTCCGGGGTCTGGGAGGCGTTTGAAGTCCTTGATGAGGGTATCAGCGTACTTGGTCTGGTAAGTGATTACACGGGCAAATTTGCCGGCCAAGTGGGGATAATGGACGTTGAAGCGTTTGTCGATGAAGTCTGCGTGGGCTTGATTCTTGGCAAAGATGATGGTCTTGGCCAACCGATCGCCGCCCTCGATTTTCTGGCCGTTTGTCATGACATGGGCGAGTGCCTTGTCCACCGTGTCGTCGTTGAAGAGCCACTTGTTCACATGGTCGGCGTCCACGTCGCGGGGCGGTTCGTCCTCCTCCCCCCAATCTAGGTTGTCCCACTGCTCTTTGTCTTCGTCTGGAAGCTCGTCGTAATGGATGCCTTCGCGAGGGAACAGGAGTGGGACAGAGTGGGCCTCTGGCGGAACGAGGTAACGATCCTTGATGGCTTCATCCAGGTTGTAGGCGTCGGTGGGAACGCCTGCTTCCAAGTCAAAAGTCGAGTACGTGTTGCGTTCAATTTCGTCCTTGGGTGTCGCGGTGAGGCCGAGCAAGGGCGCGTCAAAGTACTCGAAAATTGCCTTGTATTTTCGGAAAATGGATCGGTGGGCCTCGTCGATAATAACCAAGTCGAAGTGGCCTACGCTGAATCGACGCTGGCCTTCTTTGACCTCGTCGATGAGGTTCATCATGGTGTGGTATGTGGAAACGTAGATGCGGCCTTCGGTGTCCTTTTCCTCAAGTAGGTTGACTGGGTTGAAGCTGGGGAGGTGCGTTTTGAAACCCTCACCGGCTTGATTGGCGAGTTCGCGCCGATCGGCCAAAAACAGGATTCGTTTGGCCCAATTGGCTCGCATCATTACGTCTGCTAGAGCGATGGCGGTTCGGGTTTTGCCGGTGCCTGTCGCCATGACGAGGAGGGCCTTTCGGCGCTGGTCGGACTCGAAGGATTCACAGATGCGTCGAATTGCACGATTCTGGTAGTGCCGATCGACGATGGATTTCTTGATTTGGGTCTCTGCAAGGCTGTGGCGCGTGGTGCGGCGCTGGATGAGGAGTTGAAGTTCGGCCTTGCTGTAGAAGCCCTGAATTTCGCGTGGCGGGTAGCGGTCGTCTTCCCAAATCCAGTGTTTGTATCCGTTGCTGTAGAAGATCACGGGCCGTTGACCGGTTTCGGCTTCTAGGCAATCAGCGTAGAGCTTGGCTTGCTGTTGCCCAATTCGCGGGTCATTCTTGGTGCTCTTTGCTTCCACAATGCCCAGTGGTGAGCCGTCGTCGCCCCATAGAACATAATCGACGTAACCCTTTCGCGAGGGATTGGGCATTCCCTGGACTTCGTATTCGAGGTCATTGGGGCCATTGAGTTTCCAGCCAGCCTCCTTCAGGAGCAAGTCAATGAAGAAATCCCGCGTTTCTGCCTCGTTGAAGTCGTGGTCCACGGGGACGGCTTCGTTGGCTTTTCGGGTTTCCTCGATTTGGGCGCGAAGGCGCTTGAGCTCGTCGTTTAATTCGCCGTGAACGACTAGGATTTTCGTGAGTTTTTCGTCTTGCTCGGCGCGTTGTGCTTGCAAGGCGGCGAGTTCGGCGGCGGTGCTCCTGGATCCTACGGCTTCTCGGGGAAGCAAGGATTTGTCGAACTGCATGGGCCCCGGCGGGTCCTTGCTGTAGGTGCAAGCAAACCAGTACAGGATTTGCCAGAGTTCGCGCACGGCAGCGATTCCGTCTTCCTCTCGAATCGTGGCGGAGCCGTGGACCGCTTCGTTGCCAAGCCGAGCCAAGATTCGGCACTTGGTGAATACAGGTCGCCCCACGACATCCTGGAATGATGGTTCGTGGATGAGTGCCGAGAGATTGTCATTGTATGGAAGCTTGAGGCGATTGTCGTGCTTGTATGCCCAATGTAAGGCCAATTCCAGCGCACGGCGAGCATGGAAACAGGCGGTGCGTGGGTCCGGGATGGCCAAGGATTCAGCTTGGAGGGCGGGTTCTTGGACCTCGGGGAATGAATTGAGGAACGGTAATTGATTCACAGGCGCGGCACCCCATAGATGGCCTCAGAATCAAATTGTCGAAGAGCATACGGCGTTACACCGGCTAGGAGCATAGTAGTTGAAAGCCAGTCTCGAAGCGTAAGATCACGAGACGGCAAGTCTCGGCTAGTTCCGTGGCGCACCCCGCCATACTTGTTTGCAAATGAAGAAACTTGGATTGCTGCACCTTTTACCTGCCCGTGCGGCCAGTCCTTGATTTCGGCAAGCATCGCGTTCAAGGTTTGGGCAGCAACGTCGGGGTGCGTTGCACCAAGGGATTCCAAATGGATAATGTGACTTGCTACACAGTTTTTGACACGTTTTTCGGAAATTCCAAGGCGTAAATCGCGCATTGATTCCTTAAATTCATCAAGGCGTTGCGCTTGTACTGCATCTTGATAGCAGGAATTCTCGATGTTGCGAACAAATGATGATAATAGGCCCGGCAATGTAGGGTAGATTCGGCCTGACGCCTGCAACTCGTAGCGCAAACTGTAGGTGTCAATGAAGTGATGCCAAAGAGACAGGTACAGATCCGTTAGCCCAGGGAGCGAAAATTCCTCAAGTGTTTCAAAGACAGACTCCATGAAGCAGATAATTTCTGACTCTGTCCGGAGACCACGAACTAGTTTTACTTGGAATTTAGCGGGTAGTGCATCAATTGCATCATCGCCCAGATCTTTAGCTAGTTCCGCCCCTCTCTCTTGACGGGCCTGTCTGACTTTTCGCTCGACTGGAATTTCGGCTGGAGTGCCTGCCACATTGCCTCGTGCCGCCTGCTCTTTAGCACGTTGAAGGCGATCCAAATGTGAGTGAAGCAAAGTATACAGGTCTGCTGTCAAACTAGCGGGGGCCCGATCATAGTCCAAAAGGGGTTGCCAGATTTCGTCACTGGATCTTGCCCATATGGGCTGGAATTCGCCCCTCATACACTACCCCTAGAAAACAAATGAAATTGAATGCTTGCTTGAAACGTATTTGCATGTTCCAAGCAATCGCTCAACAACTGTCGCTGCCGTTCAATTGCTGCAATCTGAGAAGCAAACTTAAATTGCAGTTCTACCGGGGGCAATGGGATTTTTGCTCGGGCCAGCCGACCCTTTGAGATGTTTGGCATAGAACCGGCAGATCCTCCGGCCAAATCCTGAATTCGTTCACGCTGGCCAGGGTGCATCAAAAGTGCGGCTAGGTATTCCCCATTTGTTTTATCATTCTTCAGAATGAGTCGAAATATCAAATCAGGGATTAGCAGTTTGTTTCGAGTTTCCCGGACAACTGCACACGCCCCTACGAGGTCGCGTGTATTCTTTCGAGTAAAGAGAACGTCGCCTTCCCGCACTTCGTTGGCGCTTTCATAATGTGTGCCCATTGGAAGTGCTTTGTTTTTGGTGGCATTGTATCGACCCCATGTTACTGCACCAAGTTTCAGCACGCCCCACTCGTCGGGTTCGGCGGGCCGAGCGTGGCATTTGGGGCTCTTGCCACTGTCTATTTTGTAGATAATATCCTGTAATTCCACCACACCCCATCCCTTTTCATTCAGGATGGGATCTCCAAACATCTCCAAAAATAGCGATTGCTCTAACTCGTCAAGCAATGCCAAGGCACGTTTGCGTTTGGCGAGGAGGGCGTCGGATTGGTCGAGGATTTTGGCGATGCGGCGTTGTTCGGGGAGGGGAGGAAGGGGGATTTTGAGGCTCTTAACTATGCCTTGACTAATATTGGGTTGGGCACCGCCGACCCCTTTGGCAATTATTGATTTCACTTGGGCAGACAATGCATAATAGAGGTAGTCTCGGTCTACGCGATCGTTATTGGGAATCAGGTGACAAACAGCTTGATTTGTCGTAGCTTCAATTCCGAGAATCCCGAGTCGGCCAACTGTGGCCCCATACATTGCGAGCAGAATAGAATCCGGGGGAATTAGCTTCAGCCTCGCTGCCTTCACCGCAGCCCCTGTTATTTTTTCTTGAGTGTCGAGTATTGTACTTTCGCGTAATTCGCCTGATTTTACCCAAGGTATGGTGCCCCCATCATAATAATCTGCTAATTTTTTACGTGACGGGGTAGAACCTGAGCCGACTTGACAAATTTCTCCAATTAATGCCGTTCTCAAACCAACATCCCCTCGAGCTCCTTCAACTCCTTCTGAATCTCATCTTCGAGCGCCTGTAATTCTCGAATAATCTCCAATGGGTCGCGGTGTTCTACGGGCTCGTAGACTTCCTTCTTGTATCGGTTAATGGACAGGTCGTATCCCTCGGCTGCAATATCGGCCTTCGACACGCAGAAAGATTGGTCCGTTCGCTCTCGCTTCAGTTCGTCTCCCTCGCGGTTGGACCACCGTTTTAGGGCATCTGGGAGGTTGTTCTTTTCGTGGTCCTCGTCGGAGAGAGGCACCGCCGGAGCCACACCCAGTTTGCCTTCGTCTAGGAGTTCTTGCCGCTTGTCGTCAAGGCTCCAACCGTCGGCCTTCATGTCGTAGAACCAAACGTGGTCCGTGCCGCCGCTGTTGGTCTTGGTGAACAACAGAATCGCCGTGCTGACTCCGGCGTAGGGCTTGAAGGCGCCACTGGGAAGGCTCACAATGCCCTCCAATTGCTGCTCCTCTACCAGCATTTGCCGAAGCGCCTTGTGGGCCTTCGTGGAGCCAAACAAGACGCCGTCGGGGACAATAACGGCCGCGCGGCCGCCGGTCTTCAACAAGCGCAAGAAAAGCGCCAGGAACAATAGTTCCGTCTTCTTCGTCTTGACAATCGCCAACAAGTCCTGGGCCGTTGCCTCGTAGTCAAGGCTCCCCGCAAATGGCGGATTGGCCAGAATCAAGGAGAAAGCATTCGACACGCCCGAATGGGCCTCTTCTAGGGAGTCCCGATACTCGATGCGAGGATTCTCCACGCCATGCAGCATCATGTTCATGCTCCCAATGCGCAGCATCGTCGAATCAAAGTCGAACCCGTGAAACAGGTCCGAATTGAAGTGGTCGCGGGGCGCACGGTTCAGCAACGCATCCGCTTGGTGCTTGCGAATGTACTCCCCCGCCTCCACCAAGAAACCCGCCGTGCCACACGCCGGGTCGCAAATTTCGTCCGAAATAGTCGGCTCGCGCATGGCCACCATGAGTTGGATGATGTGGCGCGGAGTGCGGAACTGGCCGTTTTGGCCGGCACTTGCGATCTTGCCAAGCATATACTCGTACAAGTCGCCCTTCGTGTCCCGATCTTCCATTGGAATCTTCTCAAGCAAGTCCACGACCTTCGCCAAAAGAGCCGCCTTGGGAATCGTAAACCGGGCGTCCTTCATGTGCTTGGCATACGTCGAATCGTCCCCGCCCATCTCGCGCAAGAACGGGAATACACGATCCGCCACAACCGAAAACATCAGTTCCGGCGCCATATTCGTAAACCGCGACCAGCGCAAATCCGAGTATGAACGACTAAACTCGTCCTCGCCAGACGGGAACACCGGCCGCTCGATTGGCTCCTTTAGCCGACTCGCCTTGTTTTCTGCTAAGGTGTGCAAATCATCCAACCGCTTGATGAACAACAGATACGTAATCTGCTCCAAGACCTCCATTGGATTGGCAATCCCACCACTCCAAAAGGCATCCCAGACCGCATCCACCTTCGATTTAACCTCGCCAGTAATCACGCAAAAGCCCCCAAGAGGGAAGCGAGGGAATCATTAGACGCAAGCGTCACACCGGAACAAGTGCCACCAAGCAGGGCCACAACAGGCAAACAAGGGGCCCACATTAGGCGGTTTCCTACCTGGCCTCCCCCGCCCGGACGGCATCAGATTTCAAAATGGGGGGAGGCGAATTTCAAAATGAGGGGCGCGGCTGGACTTTTGGAACGCTCGTGGTGATGCCCCGACTTTGTCCCGTAAGGTTCGAGTGGCGGGCGGATTTGCGCAGTCTGTGGCCAAGCCAGCGCCCCCCACTGACGTTGATGCACTTCTGGCCGCGGCAAGTCCTCGGTTCCAAGCCGTGCACAAGGCGCTCGGCACCGCCGTACGCGAGGTATTCTCGGAAGCCACGAAATCGGTTGCGTGGAATATGCCCGGCTGGATCATCCCCGTGCCCCAGCCCCCTGCCGAGGCGGATTGGAAGGGAACGCTGCCCCGCACGCACTTGACGATCCTGGCAAGCGAGAAGAAGGCAGGCTTGACATTCCACGTTTGGCACCCGAATCGACCTGGCTTGCTGCAAGAGGAGGCGGCCTGGCTCAAAGCGGCCGGTTTCAAGCCGATGGTGGGTTGCGTGCAGTGGAACCGCAAAGGTGATCCGCCGATGGAGGCCTTTGAGCGGCTGCTTCGTGTGGCCAGGGATGCGTGTTGATGGAGGGGCGAGCGGGCCAGGAGCGACTCTGGATCACCGAGCCCCGTCGCGTCACTTGCCTCTGCACCGTAACGGCAGTCCAAGGCGATCGCTTCGTGGTGGATCGCGCCCTGTTTGCCCCTCGCAGCCGCGCAGTCAGGCACCCGCAGTACGCGGACGCTGGAACGGTCTGGTGGGATGGCGAAAAGAGAAGGCTCGCCAGCGTCGAGGACCGCGATGGAACGGTTTGGTATCGGCTTCGGGGCACGGTGCCGGAGGTGGGTGTGGAGTTGCAGTGTCAACTGGACCAAGACATCCGTGATTTGAACGACCGGGCACACACGGCGATGCATCTGTTGATTGCGGCGTTGCAGCAGGCGGGCGCGCCTCCGATGACGGCGGACCCGGAGGTCAAGGGTGGTGGCAATGCGCGGTTGACGTTCCAGCGCCCGGTGGCGCGCAATGTGCTCGCGGCAGCGGTGCAGCGCGTGACGCAGTGGATTCAGGCCGATGTTCCGGTGCAGCGGGCGTGGGCCACACGGGCAGAAGCAGAGCGGTTTGCCACCGTACAGAATTTTTCGCCTTTTGACCCGGTGCCGGGTGGCGATCCGGTGCCACTTGTGCGCATCGAGGGTGTTTGCGTGTTTGGCTGCGATGGCACGCACGCGGACCGGACGGGGCGCGTCGGGGGGTTCGGCATCGGCCACGCGGCGCAGGGGAAGGAGGGTTTTGTTGTGGTGGGGCGCGTGCTCTAGGCTCGGCTTTGCGTTGCATGAGCAAAACCCGGCGCGGTCGTGGCGTCGTTTGGGCCACTCGCGAGGAGAATGAATGTGGGCTATGGGCTGCCGGTTAGCCGACCCGGAACAGCAGCACGAGGTCGAGGATAAACAAGACCACGATCATCAGTTCCAGGAGAATGCCACGGCGGTGGTTGGTTTCTTCCTGGGCGAGGTGGAACATGTCCTCCAGCACCTCGGTTTTGTGCGCCACGGCACTTTCCCAGGCGCCGATGCGCATCCGTTCGTGGAGTTTTGCGTGCAGTCGCTCGGTGAAACGGTCGCCGAATGCTTTGCCGGTTCCGTGCAGGGGGTCGGTGAGACGGGCGACTTCTACGCGCACTTGGGCAAGTTCTCGAAGGGCGGCCCGGGCGGACCGGAAGAGGCCTCCGGCAGCCCAGAGGCGATCCAGGGAACGGAAGGAGCCTTCGAGGCGGCGGTCGAGGTAGGAATCGTAGGTTCGAAACTCCAGCAACTCGGCGCGGGCAAGTTCCAGTACGTCTAGGATGTCGCGTCCCCCGTCCTCGGCGCACCAGACCACGGCGCGGTCACGGCCTACGAGGATCGCTTCCTTGCCTCGTCGTTGTACTTCGGCGTCGGCGTCGGCGTCACCAAATACGTAGGCGCGGGCACTTTCTAGGTCCGATTCGGGGCCATGGACGACTCGTACGTCCCAGCGTTCCACGACCGCCGTTACGGTGTAGGTTTCGCGGACGGCCGCATCCACTTCTTGACGTACTTGGGAGCGCCACGCCAGGGTTCGTGCTTCTACGTCTCCGGCGGATTCCCCCACGGGCCGGGTGATGCGGATGGCTAGGACGCCGACGCTGTGCAAGCGGGCTTCTATACGGTGGCCTTGGTCCTCGAATGCAACGGCAAGCGGCGCCGAGAATGGTCCAAAACGGCCTCCTTCGACTCCGTCGACCAGTTCCACGCGGCGAGGGGTGTGTCCGAGCAAGGTCGTGACTGCACCAAGGTCCAATGTGGCACCGAGGTCCACGAGTGCAAACGTGACCGCCTCCGTTCCTGTTTCGGCGAGTTTGGCAGGTACGCGGACGGCCAGCAACCAGCGATCCCGGCGCATGGGCACGGAGGAATCGCCGCGCCATGCCGCGTCAAACTCTTCGAGGCTCATCGAAGATTCGGGCCCGGTCCACGGATCATGCAAGACAATTTCGCGATTGTTGATACGGGAGACAACCGCGTAGTGGTCCGTGTTTTCGGACTCCAGCCAGTAGCACACAATCACCACATGGCGGGCCCGCATCAATTGGCCAATCTCTGAGACCTTGGTGGTGCTGTGATGGACGACACTCTCCAGGCCTAGATCCTCCACGAATTTGGCGAGGACTTTCTGCCGAGTGCCGATGTGCGCGTCCGTGCCGAGTTGTTCTGCAAGGCTCTGTTCTTCGATGCGGATGCCCCAGAGGCCATCTAGGACCATCTTGAGGGCGGCGGGCCCGCATGTAAAATCGGTCTCCTGCTCATGGTGCGGGATGTCGATAGGGGCCGAGTGTTGGACCACGAATGTGGAATAGAACCCTCAGGTGGATGAAGTCATGCCCCGACCAGCGGGTTTGGAGACCTCTTGCAAGCTCCAGGTCCACTACCACCACCACCACCACCACCAAATACCCCAAGCGCGCATGTATGCTTGTGTCCGTAATCAGCATCCGTATACCCGAGGAGACGACAGAGGTGTATCGGCGGCTCGGGCTTCGACCGTCCGTGGTCGCCAAGGAGTACCTCATGCAACACGCTCGAGAATTGGAACTGGACGGACGCCTCCAGAGATTTGCCGTCTACCGAAAGCCATCCACGCACCCCGTCGTGGACGACCTACGCGACGTTCGCGACCATGACTAGAACCGAAGTCGTCGTCGACGCAAGCATCCTCCTGAAGCTTGTCTTGGAGGAGGCAGACAGCCCCGCTTGCCTCCTGTGGTACGAACGAGCCATCAAGGCCGACCACCGACTCATGGCCCCCGCCAACCTGTACGCAGAGACGGGGCGCGTGGTGCAGCGGCGATTTCCAGAATTGACCGATGGCGAGAGACAACTTGTGCACGAGGACATTGTCGCCGGCATCGAGTTTCTACCACCCAACAAGGAGGCAGATTGGGGTGCTGCCCAGCACCTGGAGTTCTTTGACGCGCTCTATCTTGCTGCGGCGCAGGGGCGCAGCCTCGCCACGGCAGACAAGCGTATGGCAAAGGCCGCATCAGCGCTGGGCATTCCCCTCGTAGATTTGCCCATCGTGGCAACAACGAACGAAACCTAGCTCGTCGCCCATTGCAGCGGCCTCGCCCCGAAAGGGCCCAGAATTGGTCTTGCTTACCGAACAAATCCAGGCAAAAGGCCAACCTCTGATCCCCTGAGGCGGCGTCGTTGCGCACCAGCTTCACTCGATGGCAAGGACACCCGGCGCAAGGCAGCTTCAGAGTGGCCTTGCAATGAGCAACGCGGTGCGCTGTAGTGATTCGCTGTGTCGGGATTTCCGTTTGACTAGTAGGTCCGTGCGAAGCGGATCCACTCGGTCGCCGGCTCCCCGGTGACGGCGCAGACTTGACCCGAGGCGTCCGAGTCCACATCGACTGGAACCCCGAGCGTCTTGATGTCGAGCGCCTTCTCGACCTCCTGGGCCGCCGCATCGTCCTTGATGGGCATCTCGAAGATGCATTCGAGTTTTTCTTCGGCGTCCACGGCTTTGGCTTCGTCGAGGGTCTGCACGCGCTTGATGCGTTCGTTGCAGAAGTTGGCCTGGCGCTCGTACATTGCCTCCTGGATGACGCCCAGAAGTTGCTCCACGTCTTCTTCGAGTCGAGCCAATTGCAGGGGTTGTTTGCCGTCGCGGCCGGGAATGTCGCGGCGGGCGGCGAACACCGATTCTTTTTCGACGTCCTTGGGGCCGATTTCGAGGCGCAGGGGCACGCCGCGCACTTCCCAGTGGAAGTATTTCTCGCCAGGGCTCTTTTCGCGGGTGTCGATCTTGACGCGGAGGCCGGCCGCGATGAGGCGGTCGGTGACGTCCTGTGCATAGCTGCGGATGCGCTCGGCATCGCCCTTGAAGAGGATGGGCACGACGACCACTTGCACCGGCGCAACACTGGGGGGAAGTAGGAGGCCGTTGTCGTCGCCGTGGCAGCCCACGACGGCACCAACGAGGCGCTCGGACATGCCGTATGTGGTCTGGTGGCAGTGCTTGTGGGTCTTGTCCTCCGCCTCGTACGTCATGTCGTACGCCTCGGCGAAATTGGTGCCGTAGTAGTGCACCGTCGCGCATTGGAGCACCTTGCCACTGGGCATGATGACGTCGGCGGCGTTGCTCTCTACGGCGCCGGGGAACTTGTCCCACTCTGGGCGCCGGGTGCGAATGGTCGGCAGTGCGAGGTTGTCGAACACCTCGCCGACAATTTCCAAGTCCAAGTCCACATGGGCGCGGGCGTCTTCTTCGGTGGCAAAGACGCTGTGGTCCTCGAAGAAGTGGATTTCGCGTACGCGCATGAACGCCCGCGTCTGCTTGGTTTCATAGCGGAAGACATTGCAGATTTGGTAGGTTTGAAGCGGCAGGTCCGAGTGGCTGCGGATCCAGAGCGGAAACACCTCGTACATGGCGCACTCGCTCGTGGGGCGGACTACCCAGCGTTCGCCATCGGGGAGGGGGTTGTTGCCAGCTCGGTCGACCCAGAACACCTCGCCGCCGAATCCCTTGATTTGGTCGGCTTCCTTCATGAACAGTTTTTCTGGAATCATGAGGGGGAACGAAACTTCGTCGTGGCCTGTGTGCTCCATTTGCGTGCGCGTGAACTGGTCGATGCGGCTCATGATGGACTGGCCATAGGGACGCCAAATGTTCATGCCCTTGATCGGGTAGCGCTTGTCCGTGAGTTCCGCTTCTTCCACGATGTGGTTGTACCACTCCATGAAGTCTTGGCTCTTGAGAGGGCGGCGGGTGGGCTCCTCGACGGTCGCGGGCATTGCACCGGCCACTCAGGGGGCTATGAAAAAACCGTCCGCCTCGGTTCTCGGCGCGTCATGGGGCTTTAGGACCGCCATGTAACAGGTTTGCCAAGTTCTGAAAGCCCGTCTGCGTCGAAAAGCGCCGGGTCGGTTCCTTGGTCCACAAAGGCGCTCTTGTGATCAATCAGGAATCCCTCCAGTGGCCGCGGCGGCATGCCCGTGAGCCGGCTGACGGCATCCGTCGCCTTCGCGTGCACTTGGGTCGAAAGCAACGCCGCAATTTCCGTCGCGGCCTCCAGTTCGTGGCCATGATCCATCAAGTGGGCGGTGAATTCCTCTGGATCCACGCGACGAACTTGCACCGGGTGCCCCACGTTGTAGCCCAACATCTCGGCAACCTCAGGTAGGCCCCAGGCGCGGGGCCCGGTGAGCACATGCTCCTGGCCTCGGTGCACAATCTGGGTGAGGACGCTGACCAGGGAATCTGCCACGTCCCGCACATCCACATACGGCACACCGGCGCCGTTGGTCGGGTCAAGGATGTCGGTGCCGGCGCGCACGTCGGCGGCGAACTCCAAGAGGTCCTGGTGGTAGAGGTGCGGAGACAAGATCGTGTGCCGAAGGCCGCTTTGACGCAGCGCTTCGTTTGCCCTGCCGTGGCGCCGGAGTACGGCGCTTTCTGCGTCCACGCTTGCGCGCACCATGCTCAGGCGCACCACATGGTTGATGCCCACCGCGGAAGCTGCCTCGAGGAGTACCGATTCGTATTCCTCGTCGACGCGGTGGCCGCGCCCCATGACCAGGAGCACCTTCACATCCCCGAGCATCCGCCGCAATCCCCGCTGTAGGTGCACGTCCGCGTCCCGTATCTCGACGCCCTGTACGAATGGCACCTCCGCCTCCGCTTCCCCCACTTCCGGGCGAGGATTGGGTGCAAGCAATGCCACGGGATGGTTGAAAAGAACCAACCTCTGGGCCACCAAGCGACCCAGGAACCCCCCGGGGCTGCTGAACAGAATCATGCTTCCCGAACAAACCTTGGATTCGTGGCTATTTAGTTGCAGGACGTTCCCTCTGCCCCTCCGCCCCAAGAGGGCAACGGGCTGTTTTTCCCTCTGCACGACTTGGGATTGTGCACGCTCAGCGACCTAGCCAAGCTCCAAGGGGTCGAGCGGTTGTTGGTGGTGCCGATTGCAGCCGATTCTCCGAAGGTCCCACGCGCACCAAGTGCAGGCACCCAGCCAAGAGGGGAACCTTGGAGCTGGCTGAAGGGATTGCCAATTGACCGCCAAACTAGAGATTATTCGTCACTTTATTACCCTCAATGGTACAACAAAATGACACATAACACTATAATTTCGATGTTAATGGGTTCATTGTGGACTATATGTACACGGGTAACAAAACAACGCATCGAAAATTCATGAGAAGCATCTATGCTCTCTTGACCATCTCCCTGTTCCTGGGAGCGACCTCTGCCGGTGCCATCGGAGACAACGGCGGCGACGACGACCAGGACAAGGAAGATCCACGCGTCCATTGCGCAAGCTCGGCCCGCATCGAATCCTTGGCCAGCTCCCCCACCAACAACCCACGCGCCACCTGCAACGCCGCTCCGCCTTGCAGCTTCGTGCGCGGAGACAATCAGCGCGCACAGACCGACCCCCAATGCCTCTCGGAGGCACCTTGCAGGGGCCGTTCCTCCGGCGTCGCCACCCGCGCGACCCTAGGCTTTGACAGCGAAGTCGCTTCGGCCAACTACGATTTCCGCACAGACAGCCGGCATATCGCCACGCCCAAGGCCATCGAATTCGCCACGCCAGCCCGGGGCATCGAGAGCAACCTGCTCAAGAGCCCCATCCAATTCTTCGAGCACCCCGACCCTTGCAAGACCAGCAGAGGCTCGGACGTGCCTCGATTATGGAACGAGAACGCCGACGAAGGCACCCCCATCTCGAAGGACGCCGCCGGTCGATTCCGCTGCACCCCACCCACGAGCCTCACCGATCTGGACTACGACAACCCGGCAATCATCCCGTCCTCGACCGGCTACGGCGCCATCGTCGCATACGCCCACGAACGCGGCAGCAAGTACGAACTGCACGCCCAGCGACTCAGCCTTCAAGGCAACGTCAAGTGGCCCGTTGCCAACAACGACGCCAGCACGGACATCGCCGTCGCGCCCGGCCCCAGCACTTTCCAGTGCGAACCCGTCATGATTCCCGACGGATCCGGCGGCGCCATTCTTGCCTGGGAAGACCTCCGCAATGGCGACCTCGACATCTACGCCCAGCGCATTGATCTCAACGGAAATGTGGTCGCGGGCGGCGCCTGGCAAGCATCCGGGCGCCCCGTCGCCTCTGTGGCGGGCATGCAAAGCAACCCCGCCATCGCATCCGACGACAACAGCGGCGCATTCATCGCCTGGCAAGACAGTCGCAGCGGCACCGACCACATCTACGTCCAGCACCTCGATGCCAGCGGAGCCGCCTCATGCGACCCCAATGGCGAACCGGTCTTGAGCACCGGCACCAGCCCCCGCCAGCGCGCCGTCTCCATCGCCGCCGACGGCAGCGGAGGCGCCTTCCTTGCTTGGGAAGAAAGCGGTGCAGACAAGGACATTTTTGGCATGCACATCGATGCAAACTGCCAACAAAGCTGGCTCTCCACGGGCCCCGGCCTTCCCATCTCAGAAGCCACAGGCAACGAATGGAGCCCCACCATCATCTCGGATGAAGCCGGCGGCGCCATCGTGACCTGGAGCAACGATTACTCCGGCGTCCACGCCGCACACATCGTCGGCATCGGCACACGCGACTGGTCCAAGACCCTGAACGGACCCGGCAACGTGCACGACCTTCGCGCCATCCCCGACGGCAATGGCGGCGCGGTGCTTGCTTGGACCCAAGTCCACGCCTACACCCAGCACATTGACAGCGACGGCACCGCCCTGTTTGGCAACCCCGTGGTCATCGCCCAAGGCGATTACCCCACCCGAATCTTCCGAGACCTCGACCTTGCAACCGACGGCAATGGCGGCGCCCTCGTCACCATGTCCCAGTTCTCCAAGGTCGTCTCTTCCAGCTTCGATGTGGTCGCAAACCATGTCACAAGCACGGGAGCCCTCCCCTGGGGCGCAACCCCCATCGAAGTAGGCAACGCCGACAGCTACCAAGAGCTGCCCCATGTCTCCTATGTCACCGACCGAGGCACCGATGGCCCTGCCTGGATGGTGGTTTGGTTCGACGGCCGCGACGAAGCCGCAGACGTCTACGGCCAGTGCATCAGCCCAGACAGCACCCTAGGCAACTGCTGGCCCAACGCCCCCGACCTCTAACCACAACACTCCCACCTTTCCCCCCTCCCCCCCTCATCCAACTCCTTCTCCGCATCCCCCCTGTCCCCTACTGCCCCTCCGCCTCCACCGTCTCCTCCATCCTCTGCATCTCCCGCCAACCCCATTCCCATTCACCCAACCCACGAGCCGCACGCCCGGCCATCTCACGCCGCTGCGAAACCTCCTTGCCCCAGCCCCCGCTCGCCGCCGCATGTCCCTCTCCGTACGCAACGACAACGGCGTCGCCATCATCACCCTAGAAAACGGCGAACGGATGAACAGCTTCGACCCCGCATTCCTGCGCCAACTGCGCACCACCTTCCGAGACCTGCTCGAAGACCCAGCCGTCACCGCCCTCGTACTCACCGGCAACGGCAAGGCATTCTCCGTCGGCGCCGACGTCAGCGGCTTCCACCAAGCCAACCAAGACGGCACCACCAGCGATTTCATCCTCGCCGCCACCGAACAACTCCACCCCATGCTGCGCGACCTCCACCAAAGCGCCAAACCGTTCGTCGCCGCCGTCAACGGAGTCGCAGCCGGAGGAGGACTCGGCCTCGCACTCGCCGCCGACGCCCGCATCGGCAGCCCCACGGCCCGCTTTGCCGCCGGTTACTTCGGCATCGGCGCCAGCCCCGACGGCGGCAGCACATGGTTCCTGCCCCGCCTCATCGGATTTGCCCGCACGAAGCGATTTTTCTTGGACAACCAAGTCATGGACGCCGACACCGCCCACAACCTCGGCCTCCTCGACGAAATCGTTGCCCCCGAGAACTTGCTGGAAACCGCCGTGGCGCTGGCGCGCCGCTGGAGCCAATGGGCACCCCACAGCATCGAAAGCACCAAACGCCTCCTCGAAAACAGCCTCCAAAGCGACCTAGCCACCCAACTCGACCTCGAACGAGGCCTCATCGGCGCCGCCGGAGGCACCGCAGATTTCCGCGAAGGAGTCGCCGCATTCGTCGAAAAACGCAAGCCCAAATTCGGCCCTTGATGCCCAAAATAGGTCAATCAGGCCCAATTTTCGCGGCCCCACGTGCGTGCTCATAAGTAGGATGGAGGGTCGGAACCCCCATGGACGCCCGAACCACCCTCAGACGCCGCGTCGGCGACACTCCGATTCTCAAGGCCCCCCACCTGGCCGCAGCCACGGGCCTCCACAACCTACGCCTCAAAATGGAAGGCGCCAACCCCACCGGCACCCAAAAAGACCGCATCGCACGCCTTGAACTAGGAGACGCCGCCGCCCACGGCGCCAAAGGCGTCAGCGTCGGATCATGCGGCAACTTCGGCGTCGCCATGGCCCACGCCGCCTACGTCCACGACCTCGAATGCCACGTCTTCGTGCCCGAAGACTTCCGCGGCGAACGCATCGCACTCATGAAAGACCTCGGCGCCACTGTCCACCGCGTCCCCGGCGCCTACGAAGACGCCGTGCGCGAAAGCCGCCGCTACTCCGAAGAAAACGAACTCTTCGACGCCAACCCCGGCGGCCCCAACACCCTCCGAACCCTCGCCGGCTACAGCCGCATCGCCGAAGAAATCGTCACCCGACTCAAAGCCACCCCCCGCGCCATCGGCGCCCCCGTCGGCAACGGCAGCACCCTCGCCGGCGTCCACCTCGGATTCCGCACCGCCTGGGCCCAAGGCCGCGCCAAAGACATGCCCATCTTCTTTGCCGGCAGCAGCCAAGGCCAAAACCCCGTCCTCACCAGCTTCTCACGCCAACAAGAACGCTGCAGCCCCCTCGACCCCCGCGCCATCACCGAAACCGAAGTCAACGAACCCCTCGTCAACTGGGACGCCCTCGACGGAACCGCCTGCCTCACCGCCATCCAAGACAGCCGCGGCCAAGCCTACGGATTCACCGACGAAGAACTGCTAACCCTCCACACCGCACTCCTCGAAGACGGCATCGACGCCCACCCCGCAAGCCTTGCCGCCGTGGCCGCACTCCAGCAAGCGCTGCGCGACGGCCACATCCAAGCCGACGATTTGGTGGTCGCCGTCCTCACAAGTGGCCGCCCCCAAACCCACGTCGAACAAATCACCCAACCCGAGGACCTCGACGCCTTCATCAAGGGCCTTCAGACCAACCTCGGGCGCTTTGGCGACCCCAGCAACGAAATGCGCCAAGCCATCCAAGCCGCCTTCACCGACGGCTTCGTCCTCCAAGCCCTCGACCACGAAGGCGTCCTCGGCCACACCATCCTCACCCCGATGGAACTGTCCGAATTCTTCCCCCGCTACCACCTCAGCTACATCGCCGTGGACCCACGCGCACGCGGCCGAGGCGTCGGAAGCATCCTCCTCGAAGAAGCGATCCGTGTCACCGACGGAGACGTCAGCCTCCACGTCGACACCGACAACGAAAGCGCCATTCGACTCTACGAGAAATTCGGCTTCCAGAAAAAATACTACCGCATGCTCTACAAGGGCGCCCGCGCCGCCCAAGTGGACCCCTCCGCCGGCAGCGGCTGGCACGAATCCAACGCCGATCCCACTGAATCCACGCTCACGAAGGATCCGCCGCGTACAATTCCGGTCTAACCCGAGGAACGAACGCCATCAACACCGCGGCCCCCGTAAGCGCCGTGCGATCCATCAAGCCATCCAGTAGGTACCCAATCGCCCCAGTCGTGCCGCCAATGCGCGGATCGCCCGCCACGGGGCCCAAAATGTCGCTGATCATCTCTCCGGCCTCCGCGCGCCGCCGCACCCAATCCGGGTAATGGAACCCAGGGCCCCAACCCACGGTTTCGCCCCCGTTTCGATCCACCACCACGCACGCCTGCACATCCACCGCCGCGTCGTCGCCCGGAAACTGCACGAGCCCCGCTTCCACACCCACCGCGTAATCAGCATCCGGCACCGCAGTCAACGCCGCCCGCGCCCGATTTTTCGCCCCCGCCAACGTGGCCGCGCCCTGCGGCTGCTCGGAAACACCCGACGGCACCGACACGCCACGAATCTGCACAGCACCCTCGAGCACACGCACCACTTCCGCTTCCACCGCCGCAACCTTCACCGGATTCTCACTCCCAACCACCACCAAAACAGGCCGAAGCCGAGCTCCCATGCGGTCGATGCGGCCCTCCGCGACCGCCGTGGCACTGACAGGAAGCCGATCCTCACCCAGCACATGCGGCACCAAACGCACCGCCAGCCGAGCCAAACCCGCCGCCGCTCGCGATGCATTGATGCGCTCGGCACTCTGGGCCGTCTCAGGGCTCGCCACAATCACATCGAAAGGCTCCGTCGCCGCCGGACCCGCCGCATCACGAAGCGCCTCGACGCGCACCTCGCCTTGAAAATCGAGAGAACCCAGAAAAGCACGCACCGCCTTTGCGCGCTCGCTCCAATCAGGCACCACGCGATTGCGCGCGGCAAGCGGTCCATCCGTGACACCCACAAACACCTCGCCCGCCCCCTCCACCGCAGCCCGCAACAACGCCTCATGGCCCACATGGAACGGATGGAACGTGCCACCCAGACACACACGCATACACCGCCCAGCGGCCAAGTCTGGAAAGCCGAACCGGTGCGCAACGTTTCAAGCACCCCCGACAGTCAAGGGCCCGATGAAGTACCGCCTCGCCGTCATCGGATGCGGCAACATGGGCCAAGCAATCGTACGCGGCCTCCTGCGTGAACACTGGGCCGAACCCAGTGAAATCATCGCCACCAACCCCAGCACCGAAAAGACCCACGCGCTTGCCACCGAACTCGGCATCAGCGTCAGCACCGACAACGCGCTCGCCGCACGCGACGCCGAAGTGGTCCTACTGGGCGTCAAACCACAAATCATCAAAGGTGCACTCAAAGACCTGCGCGGCGTCGTCAAACCAGGCCAACTCGTCATCAGCATCGCAGCCGGCATCAGCACTCGCTTCATCGAATACTACACCGAAAACGCCCCCGTAGTACGCGCCATGCCCAACCTCGCCGTCACCGTCGGCATGGGCGCCACCGCCATTTGCCCCGGCACCCTCTGCACACCCGAGCACCTCGCCACCGCGGACGGCATCTTCACCAGCGTCGGAACCGTAGAACACGTCCACGAAAGCCTCATGGACGCCGTTACAGGCCTCAGCGGCACCGGCCCCATGTACATCTTCCACGTCATCGAAGCACTCAGCGACGCAGGCGTCAAAATGGGCCTGCCACGAGAAACCGCCACGCGACTAGCAACCCAAACCGTCCGAGGCAGCGCCCGGCTCGTCCAAGAGTCCGGAGAACACCCCGCCGCCCTACGCGACTCCGTCACAAGCCCCGGAGGAACCGCCATCACCGCCCTGCATGTCCTTCGCAAGCAAGCCTTCGCAGCGATCTTGATGGACGCGGTGGAAGCAGCAACAAGGCGAAGCGCGGAACTCGGAGAATAGACCGTTGCAAGGCCAAGCAGAAAAAGAAGGAGAACACGGGCCAGGACTTCGTTCAAGGCGCTTGGGACCGCGGTGCGACAAGGCCCCAAATCGCCCGACGCGTCACGAAT
The DNA here is from genome assembly GCA_041601615.1 of Thermoplasmatota archaeon. Lineage (GTDB taxonomy): Archaea > Thermoplasmatota > E2 > JACPAO01 > JAHFTW01 > JANQNI01. Next base: position 410,585 of record JBFIHX010000001.1, read on the forward strand.
GTCAAATCGGGTGAATTCTGCAGCCCGGAACATTCACAAACGACGGGTGGGTCGCACGCCTGTCCGCCCTGGCTTTTCTTCGAGAACCGAGGGTTTGATCGTCTCGCCGACGTGGCTTAGCGGTATAGCAGCTGTCTTGTAAACAGCAGGTCGAGGGTTCAAATCCCTCCGTCGGCTCTTCTTCTTCCCCCTCGGGGCCTCGATTGCAAACTGAAATCAGATCTGCATCGAGATTGTCTTGGACCAGTCTACGCCCGTCTCCTGCGAGCCGCCGCTGTAGGTCTGGACGCTGCCGCCGGAGGTTACTTTGACCTCGTATCGGCCGGGGCCGCCCCAGTTGACACCAATCATGGTCAGGTCGTAGGTTCCGGGAGCCAGGACCGCATCCGGGTAGACCGTGATGTCCACGGGCTTGTTGTAGCCGGACTTGTAGTGCAAGAGGGTCGAGCTACCGGCCGGGGTGGACGCGATGAGCATGATTTCGTTGTCAGCGGCAGTAACTTGGATTTGGGTGGTTTTCGACATATCAGTGTACTCCTTGGTTTACTTTCTATTGGGACATCGTTGTTTCCCAACAGTGAACTTTGGCGAGATAGATACAATATATAATTATGGCGTGTTGATTTCATCAACTTTGAAACATCAACCCCCAACGATGTAGCTTCCCTGGCCGCCCCTGCCACCTTCTTGAGCCTGAAACCCTCAACACAACCCGCATCCTTCGTAGCGCTCATATAGGGGGTCTGGGTCGGCGGACTTGCGCAGCGCCTCGGTACTGCATCACCCGCCGCCGCTGTGGCTTAGAGGTATAGCGGCTCCTTGGTAAGGAGCAGGTCGCGTGTTCAATTCACGCCAGCGGCTTTTCTTTTCCCTTTTTTGACGACCCGGACCACGTTGGTTTCGGGGGCGATTGATGGCCGATTTTTTTGGGTCCGGGCATCTCCGCCCAACCGTTGGGTAAGGCGATTGACTAAACGCTTATGTCGACGCCGCAAATGGTTCCCAACAACCATGGTAGCTTCGATCGACGAGATGTTTCAGGTCATCCAGTCGAACCCGTTCATCGACGGCATCGGCTACTTCGTGGAGATCACCACCCAGAAGGAAGTCCCCCAAGCGGGCTTAGAAACGCTCACCGAGAAGATGCAGCAGAATTTCTGCGACCACTCCCAAGCGACTCTTGAGGGCGAAAACGTCCTAGGGCTGGATTTCCACGAGCACATCCTGACCCAAGGCGAGGACGCCGACTACTTCATGCAGGCCTTGGAAGGAATGCTGCGCGAAGTGGAGATGCTGTACGGCATCGAACACTTGTGCATGGAGTTCCAATTCGATTTCAGCCGCGCCAAGGCTGCCCGCGTCCAAATCGACGAATTGCTACAGCCGTAGACCGCTCGGCCCTTTATCGGCAACTTGCCCCGACGGCTGGGCCTGGCCTCCTGGGACCGGACCTGCTCGGATTAGTTGAACAAACCAACCAGAAACTGCACGCCGATCCATAGGATCCAGGCCACGAAACCAATCCCCGCGCCCGCAAGCCAGCGCGCACGGTAGACAAGCGCCGCAACGAGCGCCCACGCAGCAAGCGCCAGGAGACTGCCGAGCCAGCCAAATCCGGCGCCAAGCAACACGAGGCCCGCCAACAAGTTGCCAAGGAAAGCCACGACAATCGCTTGCAAGTAGCGGCCGTGCCCGGTGACAATCTTGGCAGCCACATGCACAAACAGCGCGGTGATCAAAAGCGAGATGACGCCGCCGATGAGCGCGTCGGAAATTTGGAACTCCATGCACTAGGTTCTATCTTCGTGAGGGATGAAACTTCCGAGTCGAACCAGACGCACACGCACGGCTCGTGTGGGAACCGTCTTCTCCCGCCAGCGCTGAAGCCCCTTCGTGGACTCCCTGCGCGACCGCGTCGCCCGTCTGCCCCGCTCTCCGGGGGTCTACCAGTGGCTCGGCGCCGACGGCGGCGTATTGTACGTGGGCAAAGCGAAGGACTTGCGATCGCGCACGATGCAGTACATCCAGGACGGCGCGCACAAACCCGAGATGATGGAGCACGCCCGCGACATCGCCTTCATTGCCGTCCGCACGAACAAGGAAGCGCTTCTGCTGGAGCAGACACTCATCAAGCGCCACAAACCGCGCTACAACGTTCGCCTCACAGACGACAAGCAGTATCCATACCTCAAACTCACCTCCGGCCCCTGGCCGCGCCTTCTCAAGACGCACCGACGCCTCGACGATGGCGCCACCTACTTTGGCCCCTTCCCTGACGGCTATGGCGCATACCATGTCCTGCATGTGCTGAACGACTTGTTTCCGTTGCGCCGCTGCAAGACCGTGCCGACCCAGAAGTGCCTCTACTACGACATCGGCAAGTGCATCGCGCCCTGCATCGACGCCTGCACCCCCGACGAATACGCCACCGTCGTTGCCGAAATCAAGGACGTTCTGAAAGGCCGCAGCAAAAATCTCCTGCGTCGCGTCAAAGCCGACATGGAAACAGCCGCCGCGAGCCATCGCTTCGAGGACGCAGCCAGGCTTCGCGACCAACTGCGCGGACTCGAAGGAGTGCTCGAAAAGCAACACATGGTCCAAGACCGCCTCCAGGACCGCGACGTTGCCGCCATCGAAGCACGCGGAGATCTCGGTGTCGTCAGTCTCCTGCACCAGCGCGACGGCAAAATCGTCGGCCAAAGCCTGTTCACCGTCCACGTTGCCGACGAAACGCCCGAAGAAGCGCTCGCCGATTTCCTGCGCGGACACTACACGGACCGCCCTGTGCCGCGCCATGTGGCTGCACTGCTTGCCGAATCCGAAGGGCCCGTCCTTGAAATGGACTTGCGCACCCTCGCCGGCCACGCCGTGACGGTGGAAGTTCCTCAGCGCGGTGAGAAAATGCGTTGGCTAGACGTAGCAGGCACCAACGCTCGTCTGCGCCTCGAAGAAGAAAGCCTGCGCCGCCAGCGACGTGGCATGGGCGCCGTGGAAGCACTGCAAGCGGCCCTAGGCCTCGCGGAACTCCCCCGCGTCATCGAAGGATTCGACGTCAGCCACCAGGCCGGCCACCACACCCGTGCTGCGATGGTCCGTTTCGTGGATGGCGAGCCCGACAAGAAGGGCTACCGCACGTTTGGAATGAAATCGGTGGGAGAGGACGCCATCGCCAAGGGCCAGACCGTGCGCAAGTACGGCGCGGGCCGGGAAGTGGACGACTTTGCCAGCATGGAAGAAGCTGTCAGTCGCCGCTTCCGTGGCCTCGTGGAGCGCGAGGAGCCCTTCCCGGATCTGGTGCTCATCGACGGCGGACCCGGACAACTCGGAGCAGCAAGGCGGGCCATGGCAGAGCAAGGAGCCGCGCACGTGGCCGTGTGCAGCCTCGCCAAGCAAGACGAAGAAGTGTTCTTGCCGAAGCGATTGCACCCAGTGAAGCTACGGCGGGACGACATTGGATTGCAATTGCTTCAGAGGGTACGCGACGAATCGCACCGCTTCGGCATCACCCAGGTGCGCAAGAAGGCCGTCGCAAGCGTCGTGTCTGGGCCACTGGATGAGGTCAAGGGCATCGGGCCGAAGCGCCGGGCGGAGTTGATCAAGGCGTTTGGAGGATTGGAAGGGCTGAGGGCGGCGAGTGTGGAGGATTTGGCGAAGTTTCCGGGAATAAGCGAGGCACTGGCTAGGCGCGTTGTTGCGGTGTTAAATTCATAGTGGTGGTAGAGCGCGTGGTAAGTTGCCTAAACCAAATATCAAATTGCAGCAGAGTGTTTTTTATAGCTAGATTGTAGTTAAGAAATATCGGTGGCTCGAACTATGGATCCAGAATTTAAAAAGCTTCAATCAATTCAAATAAAACAGGCATATGAATTCGGGAGCATTCTTACCAAAGAATCTGACCGAGGTTGTGCTTTATTCGCAGCTGCCTTTCTTGATCAAGCATTATTAGAATACCTGACTAATCGACTTGTTGCTAGTAAGGGAAAAACTCGAGATAGCTTTTACAATGGGACGGGCCCGCTTGCTACATTTTCAGCTAGAATAAACATGGCTTATTTTCTCGGGGGCATCTCAGCCCCCACAAAATCTGATCTCAACATAATCCGTAAAATAAGGAATGAATTTGCTCATTCAGTAGAAGTAAATTCCTTTAATGAGAAAACAATTGCAGATAAATGCAAATCTCTGAAACGTTCATATCACGAATCTGATGTGGAGCCGCGTATGCATTTTACAGCGGCATCATATGGATTATTGGGAGCAATTAATGGAGCTACATTGATGACTAAAAATGAAAATGAGAAACCATGTGATGCACCAACGAAGGAAACTAAGAAAGAGTTTAAGAAAATTTTTCATCCCGATTCTGAATGAATTTACTGATTTTACCAGTTAAAATTTTAATAATGAACTTTCTAGGGCAAATATTTTATAATTATATAATACTTGGACATTAATTATGATCTATTAACAATTTTGAATTTTTGTTCCCAAGGTTTGCTTGTTTGGCAAACTTGATCTATGATATTTCCTGATAATAGAAAAATACCACAAAAAATCTTTTTAAACTTTGGTTTCCACATCCAAAAACCGATGCTCCACCCCAAATCGCTCCTTGACCCATGCCCCAAGCGCCTGCACTCCGCCGCGCTCCGTCAGGTAATGCCCGCCGGCAACGAAGTGAATCCCCGCCTCCTTGGCCAAGTGATAGACCCCTTCCGTCGCTTCGCCCGTGACGTAGGCGTCGAGCCCCATGTCGATGGCGTCCTGGACCTGGTAGGGGGCGGCGCCGCTGACGAAGCCGATGGATTCGATCTCCTGCTTGCCGAAGGGCCAGACTTGGAACGGGCCGGTGTCGACATTGCTGCCGGCGCGTAGGTTTTGCTCGAATCCATTGACCCAGGCACCAAACGCGGTGGGCCGCTCCAGCAGACCGACGGTGCCGATGGTGGGGCCCTTGTACGCGAAGGCGGGCTCGAAGTCGGTGCAGCCGGCGGCGCGTGCCAGTTCTGCGTTGTTGCCAAGCGTCGGGTGTGCGTCCAATGGCAAGTGGTAGGTGATGAGATTGAGATCCGCTGCGAGCATGCGGGCGAGTCGGTCGCGTCGCACCCCTTGGACGTGCAGAGGTTGGTTCTTCCACAAGAGGCCGTGGTGGGTGAGCAGGGCGTCGGCGCCCCACGCAATCGCGGCGTCGATGCTTTCGCGGCTGACGCTGACGGCGGTCGCCACGCGGTGAATCTCTTGCTTGCCTTCGATTTGCAGGCCGTTGTGTTGGCCGTCGCTGAATTCGCCAGCACGCAGTTCCGCGTCGAGGGCGGCCACCAGATCCCGCGTCAAGGCCGGCGGAGTCATTCGAGGCTCAACTCGAAGGCAACGGTGGCGGCTCCGAGGCCGAATTTGATGATGGTGTCCGGGTGCAGTTCGCCAAAGTGGCCGATGCGTTGGCCGTCCACCATGATCGCTCCGGCGCGGCCTTCGATGTAGCCGGCGGGAGTCGCGGGTTCGAGCGTTGCTTCGATGCCGAGGTCCGACACGAACGCCTCCACGAGCGCTTTGATGTTGCTGAATCCGGTCTTGGCGGCTTGCTCCACGGCGGCGACGTGCAAGCGGTTGCGCCAGGCGCCCTCGTCGTCTTCGAGCACCACTTGGCCGACTTCGAAGATGCGTTGCGGCAGGGGCCGGTGGCGGTTGGCGGCCAGCACTTGCAGGAGGCTCGGCACCAGTTTCTGACGAAGCACCGTGCGGTCTTCGAGGACCGGATTGCGCACGGTCACGGCGGCGGCGACTGGTTCTCCCCAGTGCGTCCATTGCTCATCGGAGCCGCTCAAGGTAAGGGTGCGCGCTTCGGACCAGCCCTGTCCAAGCAATGCGGTGCGGGCGCGGGCTTCGGTTTCTTGGGCCGGCAGCGGCTTGCCCCAGGTCAGATTACCTGGTTGTTCGCCCTCGAAGTTTTCGAATCCGTGCCCGATGGCAACATCTTCCATGAGATCCACGGCGTGCAGGATGTCGAAGCGCCAGGCAGGCGTGCGCACGAGGATGGTGTTGTCGTAGGGTTCCGCTTCGTGGCCCATGCGGGCAAGGCTTTCGGCGATTTCATCGGCCGATAGGTCCTTGCCAAGCATCCGAACGACCGCTTCCGTGTCCAACTTTCGCTCGCTGGGCTTCAAATTGGGGCTTGTCCAGGTGCCGCTTGCGTCGTGGATTGTCACGGCTTCGATGGTGCCGCCGCGTTCGGCAAATCCGGTGGCAAGGAGTGCGATGGTGCGCTTGACGCTGGCTTCGTCGGTGCCCGTGACGTCGAGCAGGAGGTCCGTGGTTGCGGAGGTGACGGTGGTTTTGGCGGCGTTGATGACGGGAGGCAGGCTCAGGACCTCGCCGGAGCCGTCCAGAAACACCGGAAATTGGCCGGGAGGCAACAAGTGTGCATATTCCTGGCCCTTCGGGTGCTGCTCCATGATTTCGGCAGGCGTCAACACACCCTCCCATGCCAGGGGTTCGAACGGCTTATCGTCGCCGCCAACGCAGGTGTAGGTGAATGGGCCAGAGACACCGCTTGCGTCATGAATGCCGATGGCGATTTTGCGGCGCTTGCGTCCCGGAGCCAGGGTTAGTTTTTCCTGGGCATCGATGACGAGTTGCACGTAGTTGTCGTCGAAGGGCACACCGCGAACGAAGCACAAGGCCGCGAAGGGGCGGACGGCGGCGACACTTGGATCCACGCGCAGTTCGGTCTTCGCGGGCAGCACTTTGTACTGGGGAAGGCCCGTCTCGACACCCCAGAACGCCCGCAGCGCCCGACCCGTGCCTTCGAGGGTCAGAAGGTCTGGTCGATCCGGGAACCATTCGATGGTGATCGCTTCGCCATCCACTTTGTCCAAGTCGCCGCCGATCATCGGCATGCGGCGGGTCAATTCGTCCATGGGAACGTCCGTGCGCATGAGACGCAGGAGGTCGGGACGCTGGAAGGTGACGACGGGCACGAAGCCCCTCGATGCCGAAGGGGTTCAAAGGGGCGGCGGAGCGTTCCTGGATGAACCGGAACCACCACGCCACGATTTTCAAGGCGGAACCGTCTGCACTCGGATGCTTCGCATTCTGACCCTGCTCATGCTCGCGCTTGTCGCAACCGCCCTCGCCCCCGGCGCTGCCTCAGCATCCCTCGAAGAATCTGCCATGGTGGGCTGGTGTGAGGGCCTCGTGGATGTGAACTGCGTCTACTGCGCGTACGACTCCGACCCAAGGCATGGAGTGCCGTACTACTACTGCACCACAGGGACCCCCGGCACCGACCGCCACCTCTGCGACGTATGGGCCGCCAACACATGCCTGGTCTGAACAGGTCCCAACTGGACCAATCACCCCCCGTAGGCGACCAACCAAGCACTTTGCCTCGAGAGTCCCGTTCGATACTTGGGAACCAGTCCAGAATCCCTATCGTTCCGGCACCAATGCCGCGGCATGCTCCGCATCACCGCAGCGATTCTGCTTTTGTCCATCGCCACCGCATCCTTTGCCCCCACCGCATCCGCATGGATTGACCCCATTACGGACTGCGAGACATTCGTAGACGCCCGCTGCATGTACTGTGCCGAGCCCGAGGGAACCTACGCAGACCCCAATTCTTGCAATGAGATACAGCCTGCCAACGAATGGACGTTCTGCATGGTCTTCGTCGGACGCTCTTGCATCGTGCATTGATTCGGTGCCCGCAGCTGCCGCGTCGCGTGAGATCACCAAAGAAACCCATCGGCGGCGTTCAAGAGCACCTTGGGAGTGCCACGCCCGTGCCCTCCTGGTCCGGCTTCCACCGGCTCCCGCTTGAACAGCGCCTTGCTCGCCTTGCAGTCCACGCCCGACTCACCGACAAGGAGCTTGAAACCCTGCATGCGGCCTTAAGCCTCGATACCGCCGACGGCTTGATCGAGAACGCTGCGGGCACCTATGCGGTTCCGGTGGGTCTTGCGGTCGGTTTTGTCGTGGACGGCGAGGACGTGGTGGTGCCGATGGCCATCGAGGAATCGAGCGTGGTGGCGGCAGCGTGCAATGGCGCGAAGCTTGCGGCCGCGGGCGGCGGCATTGAAACGGAGGCCACAGACCCTGTGACCATTGGCCAAATTGAAGTGCGCGACGTTCCCGACTTGGATGCTGCCATGGAAGCGGTTGCGGCCCATGCTTCGACGTGGATGGACAGCCTGAACGCCGGCATTCCCCGTATGATTGAGCGCGGCGGCGGCGTCGTGGGCGTGCTGGCCCGACCCCTTGGCGGCGGCCGACTGGTGGTGCATTTGCATGTGGATTGTCGTGACGCCATGGGTGCAAACCTCGTGAATTCCTTGTGCGAGCAGATCTCCGAGCGCGTTGTCGCGGCTACGGGCGGCACCGTGGGTTTGCGCATTCTTTCAAATCTTGCCACCCAGCGGCTTGCCACGGCTCGCTTTCGGATTCCGGTCGCGGCAGTCGGAGGCTTGGAAGTCGCCGAGGGTATTGTGGCGGCCAATGAGTTTGCCGTCGTGGACCCGTACCGCGCCGCGACGCACAACAAGGGCATCATGAACGGCATCGATCCGATTGTGCTTGCCACCGGGAATGACTGGCGCGCAGTCGAGGCGGGAGCACACGCATATGCCGCGACTCAGGACGGTCCATACCGGGCGCTCACGGACTACCACATCGAGGAAGGGCACCTAATTGGAGAGCTAACCATGCCCATGAGCCTCGGCACCGTCGGCGGCGTCACGGCGTTGCACCCAACGGCCCGAACGTGCCTGAAAATCCTCGGCAACCCTGGAGCAACACGGCTTGCGCGCATCGTGGTCGCCGTGGGGCTGGCACAGAATCTTTCAGCGCTGCGGGCTTTGTCCACGGAGGGCATCCAGCGCGGCCACATGGGGCTTCATGCGCGCAACCTCGCCATGCAAGCGGGCCTCACCGGCACCGAAGCCATGGAAGCGGCCTCTCGCATGGTCCAAGAGGGAGACGTTTCGACAACACGCGCACGCGCCCTCGCCTCTGCTTATAAGCAAAACACGGATTGAACCCAAACGATTAATCTCTCGGTGCATCGATTGGTGGTTGTGAGTCGACTTGTAGACATGCTCCGGGAACGGATGCGCATGCTCAAGGACGACGCCATGGCGGTGTCCAAAGTCGTAGAGGAGGCATTCCTCGGAGCCAGCGAGCTCGACGACGATCGCTTGGACCCCCATCTTCGGCAAGTGTTCTACGACTTGCAAGACGAGGACATCCTCAAAGTGCGCCGTCAGGAATACACCAAGGACGGCCGCTTGCTTCGTGGCTACTTCTGGAGCGTTTCGGAAGCCGAGCGCGGACTGACGCCGATTCAGCGACCGCCCCAGGACCCCATGGCGGACTTGTACAGCGAGTTGCGCGATGGCGCCTGGGAACGTCGCCGACCCCAGTAAACGAAGGTCCGATCTCGTAGCTAGGTGGGGCCGCCGGGTCCGCGTCTCTGTCGGGCAAACTCCTTGATTTCTCGCGCCGCCTTGGCCCTTGTTTTCCGCTTTTGCGCATCGTGGCGGGCGCCGCGAATCAGCGATCTCCAAGCAAATACCGTGAGCCCGACGCTGAACAGGCTTGCGAGCACAAAAAATACGATTTGCGCAGGGTCGCGGACGTTCTCGAAAGTAGGCACGGGACTGTCGGCCGGCGGGGTGTAGCCGCTGAGCACGAGGAGCGTGTACGGCACCGTTACGAGGCTCGCGATGAGCCCGAAGACAGTGATTCCGACAAACACGCGGCTGGGAACCCCCACAACAGCGACTCCCGACCGGCGTGCTCAAGGGTTTCGGTCGGTTCGCGGGGCCTATGGGACGAATGTTTGGGACCAATGGCGTCCGCGGCATCGTAGGCGAAACCATGACGCCAGAACTGGCGCTGCGACTGGGCCAAGCAGTTGGTACGTGGCTAGAGCCAGGTAATCGCCTATGCGTTGGCACGGACGCGAGGCGAAGCGCCGATTTGTTGAAAGCGGCGTTTGTGGCGGGCGTGCAGAGCACGGGCGTGGACACGGTGGATCTCGGGGTCTGCCCTAGCCCCGGCATCCAGCTCTATGCCCGAGACAAGGGTTTCTCGGCTGGCGCGATCATCACCGCCAGCCACAATCCTCCCGTCTACAACGGCATCAAGCTCATTGCCCCGGACGGAACCGAGACGAGCGCGGACGAAGAGGCGGCCGTGGAAGCGTTGTACTTTGGCGATTCCCTGCGATCGGCAGATTGGAAGTCCGTCGGCCACAGCCTGCCTGCCGAGGACGCCGTTTCGTACTATGTGGACGCGGTCCTGCGACAAGTGGACACCGAAGCGATCCGCAAGGCCAGCCTCAAGGTCGTCCTGGACCCAGGCGGGGGCGCAGGTTGCGTTGCTGCCCCCCGCCTCATGAAGGCCCTCGGGGTCCAATTTTTGCCGCTGAGTTGCGAATTGGACGGAGCCTTCAGCGACCGCCCAAGCGAACCGTCGCCCGAAAACAGCGCCGCCTGCATCCAGGCCGTCAAGGACTCCGGAGCGGACCTGGGCATCCTCCAGGACGGCGACGCAGACCGCGCCGTGTTCATCACCGAAGGAGGCGACTATGTTTGGGGTGATACTGCATTGGCGCTTGGTGCCAAGTACGAATTGGCGCGCCACCCCAAGGGCAGCGTCGTCTGCACCGCTGTGAGCAGCAGCAGTTGCGTCCGCGACACCGTGGAGGCGGCAGGCGGACGACTTGAATGGACCGTGGTCGGCTCGCCCATCGTTGCTCGCGAAATGCTGCGACAATCAGCCGTCTACGGCGGCGAGGACAACGGCGGACTGATGTTCACCCGCCACCAAGTCTGCCGCGACGGCTTGATGGCCATGGCGTTTATGCTCGAACTCATCGCCACCACCGGCAAGCCGTTCTCGGCGCTCGTGGCGGAAATTCCTCGCTATGCGCTGGTCAAACAGAAGCTGGCGGTGCCGGAGGCGTCCAAGGTGGAAGTGCTGGCTCGATTCAAGGAAGCAGCCACCAACATCGAAGGCGTGCTGGAAGTGGACGCCCGCGACGGCGTCAAAGCATACCTGAACGAAGGATGGGTCCTCGTCCGGCCCTCGGGCACAGAGCCGATTTTCAGGGTCCAAGCGGAAGCAGCAGACGCCGCCGCGGCGGAGGCGTTGGCCTCCAGGTTCCGCGCCGTATTGGAAGCGTCCCTCACAACAATCGCGTGATTTCGCCCCGGATCGTCGGCCATCGGCCGGCGGTCCCTCTGGGGTAATCCGAGGGCGTGAAACGCCCTAGGCGGGGGACGGGAGCCGATTTTCAGGGTCCAAGCGGAAGCAGCAGACGCGGCGACGGCGGAGGCGTTGGCCTCCAGGTTCCGCGCCGTATTGGAAGCGTCCCTCACAACAATCGCGTAATTTCGCCCCGGATCGTCGGCCGCAGGCCGGATACCCATCCCGAAAGGCCCGAGGCCCAGAAGGACCCTAGGTGTGCCACAACCCTTAATCACCTGCCCGAGTCGGCGAAGCCCATGCGCGCATTCCTGCTCACGAGCGTCCTGCTCCTCGTGACGTTTGCCGGCTGTCTATCGGACGAGCCGACGGACAAAGCCGACGACGTCAGCACCGACGACAACCTTCTGATGGGCCCTGGCTCCATCTCTGGCCACCCCGCCTTCGGCTTCGTCACCAACGACGACCTCGTAGCCTCCGCCGACGCCGCCGTGCCCCGGCCCGCCCGCGACATCAACGGGGCCGTCATCGCACCCGGCATCAACGCCTGGATGAAACCCGCATACGATCCCCTGCCCGAGACCCTCAACGGCATGGAGCTTCTGAGCCGCAGCGAAGGCGCCAAGGGCACCCAAGGTATCGGTGTCTTCGGCCCCATCGCCGTTGCCGGCGGCAACCCCCTGCAAGTCATCGACATCAGCGACGTCACCAACCCCCACGTCATCGGCACCCTCGACGACGTGCCCGTGCGCGACGCTGACTTCATCATCTACCCTGACGGCCGCCTCGTGGTCGTCACCACCGGCGGCGGCAGCCAAATGTTCTTCGTGGACATCACCGACGCCTACGAGCCCACCCTCGTCGGCCAACTCGCCACCCCCCACAACAACCACAACCTCGTGGTCGTTCCGGGATCCCCCATCGTCTACAACAGCCCCAGCAATGGCGCCGGCGAATCCCTCGCCCCCACCGTTGGCGACCCCCGCAGCGAAGGGATTGCCTACACGGACATCATCGACGCCAGCGACCCCGCCAACCCGGTCCTTGTACAAGAGTGGCAAAACGGCTACGGCTGCCACGACATCACGTTCTACATGAACCCCGCCGAGGACAAATTCCGCGGCTACTGCGCCGGCATCGAAGCCCTGCAAATCTGGGACCTCGCCAACATCACCGCCCCCACCGTCGTCAACACCTGGGGCTGGCCGGCACTCGGCATCCACGACACCGGCGCCATCAGCCTCGTCACGTTTGCCCACCTAGCCATGGTCAACCACGACGCCAGCATCATGATCCTCGGCGACGAAACCGGCGGAGGCGCTGCTCCCGGCTGCGACGTCGGTGTGCACGCCCAAGGCACCACCGTGTCCGGACCCCTTGGCAACCTGTGGTTCTACAACATCGAAGACGAAATGAACCCCATCCTGCAAGGCCATGTGTCCCCCAGCGCCCACGAGCAACGCGGCTCCTGCACGGCGCACTTTGGCAAGGTCATCGAAGACACCAACCACGTCGTCATGGGCTTCTACAGCGCCGGCGTCGCCCTCGTGGACTTCACCGACCCCGAGAACCCCTACATCAAGAGCCGCTACGCCCCCATGGACGCCGGCGGCACCTGCCCCAACCCGATTGGTGGCGACAATTGCCCCAAGACGGGCAGCCTCTGGGACGTATGGTACCACAGCGGCTACCTGATCACCGGCGACATGACGTTCGGTGTCGAGATTCTGACGCTGAACTAAGCCGCCCAGACATCCTCTATCTTCCTCTCCCCCCCTCATCTTCCTTCCTCTCCCCACATCTCCAGCCCTTTCCAACCCCATTCCACCTTCCGTCTCCTGTGTCGGCCGCCTTTTTCATCCAATGCTACCGCCACAACCTTGAACCCTGGAACTCTGAATCAGCGCCCATGCGCATCAAGACGGCGGCCCTCCTGGTCGTTTTGTTCTCAGCCGGCCTCGCAGGCTGCCTCGACAACACCCCGGACACTCCAGACCTGGACCCCGCCGGCATCACCGGAACCTTCGTTCCCGGGCCCGGCAGCCATCCTGCGTACGGCTACCCCACCGCCGCCGACTTGCCCACGGCCGGAGAAGACGGCCCCGGCCTGCCCGACGACTGGCGCAAACCCCTCCCCCTCCCCATTCCCGAGCCCATCACCGGCTTCAACCACCTCGGCCGCATGGGCGGCGTCAGCAGCGGCGCCGGCATCGCCATCTTCGGCCCCTACGTCTACGTGGGCGCCTACGACAGCGACGCCTTCTGGGTCCTCGAATTGGACGACTTTAGCCAACCCAGGCTGCGCGGATTCACCGAGACCAAGGCCGGCGACGCAGATGTCATCGCCTACCCCGACGGCCGCCTCGTCGTCGTCACCGCCACCCGAGGCAGCAGCATGCTCGTGGTGGACGTCACCGACCCCGACGACCCCTACCTCATCAGCGTCATCGACACCATCCACGGCAACCACAACCTCGCCATCGTCCCCGGCACCCCCATCGTCTACAACACCGGCAGCGACGGCCAAGAAGGCAGCGTCGAAATCTACGACCTCAGCGACCCCGTCAACCCCGTTCTGGTGCAAGACTGGCCCCAGGGCGCCTCCTGCCACGCCGCAAGCTTCTATGTCAACGCCGACGAAGGCCGCTACCGAGGCTACTGCGCCGGCGTCGAAATCACCCAAATCTGGGACATCACCGACCCCCTCAACCCCACCATCATCAGCAGCATGCCGTTCCCCACCGGCGGCCAAGACTTCGGCATCGGCGGCGTCGGACCCGTCGCCTTCAGCCACCTCGCTATGCCCAACCACGACGGCACCGTCCTCATCGTGGGCGACGAAACCGGCGGCGGCGCTGCCCCCGGCTGTGACGCCTACGCAGAAGCCGGCGGATCCACCATCTCGGGCCCGCTAGGCAACCTGTACTTCTACGACATCACCGACGAAACCAACCCCGTCCTACACGGCCACGTCAGCCCCGGCGCCGAAACCCAACGCGGCTCCTGCACCGCCCACTTTGGCGGCATCGTCGAAGACAAGCCCCTCGTCGTCATGGCATTCTACACCTCCGGCATCGTGCTCATCGACTTTGAAGACCTCGACAACCCGCGCATCGTAGACACCTGGGGCCGCACCGAAACCGACCAACCCTGCACCCTCTGCGGCGTCTGGGATGCCCAATACTACCAAGGCGCCATCATCAGCGGCGACATCGACCGAGGACTGGACATCCTCAGCTTCGTCTAAACCACGAAGCCACGAAGCCGGGGAAGGCCCTCCAATCGAGCCAAAACCAAAGCCAAAGCCTCCGCCACAAACGGCCCGCACCCCAAATGCGTCCCCGCCGACCAAACCGGCTGGACAACCTTCCCCGCTTCGTAGCCAAACAAATCATCCGCAACTTCTCCCTCCCTGAAGCTTCCAAGGAACCTCAAGAGAAACGACCGTTCCAAAGGTTCAACAATCCAACCCAAACTGCACGGCTTGGTTCTCTATGACTCGTTCTTTCCTACGGTCCCTCGGCGCAAGCCTAGGTGTCGCCGCCGCCATCGGCTTTGGACTCATGATCACCTTCATCGTGGCCAATGCCACAAGCGAGGACAACCTCGAAGCGATCTTCATGATGTTCATGATTTTCTTGATCACCATCGCAGGCGCCGCCCTCACCGGCGCCCTCGTGGGCATCATCGCAGGCCGACACGCCCCCGGACGCCTCTCCGCCGCCGGCGCAGGCGCATTGTCCGGCCTTCTGGGGCAATTCTTGATCCTCGTCATGGTCTTCACCGCCGCAGGAATCATCGCCCAAGACGAAAGCACCACAAACGACCCATTTGCAGAAGAAGACAGCTCTGAGCTCATTGGATGGGGCGACTTTGCAACCACGTTGCTCTACATCCTTCCCGCCGGCATCGTCGCAGCCCTCGTCGCCCCCCTCGCATACACAACCCCCTCCAGCAGTGACGCCATGCCCTGGTCCCGCAAAGCCTCGAACCACGACGAAACCCACGGATCATCCAGTGGCTTTGACGCCGCCCCCAAACCCGAACCAACCCCACCCACCGGAGCCCGGAAACTGCGCTGCCCCGAATGCGCCGTCGTCAACCACGTCCCCCCCGGCGACCCCATCCGATGCACCGGATGCGGACTGTCCGGACGCAGCCCCGCCTAGCTGCCCCCGTCCGCCGCCTTTTTCTCTTCATCCCGTTCTGCGCACCCAATGGCATTCCCTTGGATCCCAGTTCTGCTGGTCGCGTTCGTCGCAATTTTGCTGCTCTGGGTCGTCGGCCTCTACAACAAATTCGTGCGCCTGGAGAACCGCATCGACAACTCCTGGGCCCAGATCGACGTGCAACTACAACGGCGCGGCGAACTCATCCCGAACCTGTTGGAGACCGTCAAGGGATACATGAAACACGAGCGCGAAACACTCGAATCCGTCACCAAGGCCCGCACCGCCATGATGACCGCCAACACCCCCGCCGGCAAGATGGCCGGCGAAGGCATGCTCGAACAGGCCCTCGGCAAGCTCTTCGCGGTCGCCGAAGCCTACCCCGACCTCAAGGCCAACACCAACTTCCTGCAACTGCAAGACGAGTTGACCCACACCGAGAACAAAATCGCCTTCACCCGCCAGCACTACAACGACAGCGTCCTCGCCTACAACAACGCCGTCGAAACCTTCCCCGCCAACGTCATCGCCAACATGACCGGCCGCAAGGAAAAGCCGATGCTGGAAGTCCCCGTAGAGAGCAAGGCGCTGCCCAAGGTCCAGTTCTAGCATGGATGAACGCTGGATGCTGGAGGACCAGATCCGCCACAACAAGCGCGCCACAGTAGGACTGTTCATCACAGTCTTCGTCATTCTGTGGCTGCTCGTTCTGGCCATCGGAGTCGTCCTGAACTACCCCCCCATACTCACCGCAGGCTTCGCCCTCATCTTCGGCATCATCTACCTCCTGATGGCAAGCGGCTTCAGCGTGGAAGCGATTCTCAAGTCAAGCCGTGCTCGACCCGCCAATCCCAAGGTACGCGAGGAGAAGCTTCTCCTGTACAAGGTGGAGGAAATGGCGCTGGCCGCAGGCATTCCCGTGCCCAAAGTCTACGTCACACCCAGCCCCGACATCAACGCATTCGCCACCGGCCGCAAACCGGAGGACTCGGTCATTGCAGTGACCCAAGGCGCACTCGTGAAGCTCAAGCCCGACGAACTGGAGGGGGTGCTTGCGCACGAAATGAGCCACATCCTCAACTGGGACATTCGCATCCAAACCTACTCCATAGCACTCATCGGCCTCATCGCCATGCTTGCCGAGATGGTGTTCTACAGCCTCTTTTGGGGCGGACGCGGACGCAGCGACAACAAGACCCACCCTGCGATGATCGTCATCGCCATCGTGCTCATCATCGTCGCGCCGCTGCTCAGTCGCCTCGCCCACATGGCCATCAGCCGAAAACGCGAGTACCTTGCCGACGCCACAGGAGCCCGCCTGACACGCAACCCCGAAGGCCTCGCCCGCGCACTCGCCAAGATTGGCGGCAGCGAGCCCGAGGACATCCACCGCGGCGACAAGACCGTGGCGAGTCTGTACTTTGCCAACCCGTTCAAGCGGGTACGCAAGGAAAGCCTGTGGAGCACGCACCCACCCATCGACGAGCGTATTGCTCGCCTGAAACGGATGTAAGAACCTCGCAACGGGACCCGGCATCGACCCTTCGCAAGGAACCGAAGCCCCGCCAAGCACCATGCCTTCAAGCATCATAGCCTAGCATCTCAAGCGCTTTTCTTCCAGGGCCAAAAAGTGCTTTTTGGGCCCAAGCAATCCCTGACGACCATTGCGAAAAGCCCATACGCCGGGCCAACCCAATCCCCCCTACTCATGTCGAAGTTGAGCCGGATCCGGCCGCAGGCCAGTGCAGTACTGGTCGTCGACGACGAACCGGACCTCCTAGAATCTCTCAAGGAGCTCCTGGAGGATTGCATCCCCGGCCTCGTCGTCCACACGGCACCCGACGGCAACGAGGGCCTCAAAGTCCTAGAGTCGGAGGACGTTGACTTGGTCATCAGCGACTTTCGCATGCCCGGCATGGACGGCATCACTTTCCTTTGCACCGCCCGCGAACGGCACCCCCGCGTTGCCCGCATCTTGCTGACCGCCTACCCCGACAAGGAACTGGCGCGCCAAGCAACCGAGGAGGCCATGGTGGAGACCTTCCTCACCAAACCCCCGCGCATGAACGAACTGCTCACCGCCGTCAACGCCGCCATTTTCAAGGGTCGACAAGCCGCCCGCTAAATTCGAGCAGCGCCACAACGGCCAAATGGCGCCCGGTGCCTCGAAGCGCATGCGCGTTGCGGCCATGGTGGCCCTCCTAATGTCAAGCCTTGCCTTTGCAGGGTGCCTAAGCAGTAGCGACGGACCCGTGGACGACGTCCAAAACGACCCTTGGGCAACCCTTCGCCCCGTCTCGGAGAAAATCTTCGACATCTTGCCCGTGGAAGAACTCTGGATCAATGCCAACGACGGCAAAGGCCTCCACCACGCCATCTACCGCCCCGACACCGACGAACCAGTGCCGGTGTTCATCAACTTCAGCCCCTACTGGGGCGACACCGCAGAACTCGGCGGCGACGGCTTTGCGCAGTACATGATCAACGAATACGTCCCCCGTGGCTACGCCGTGGTCCTGTCCGCCATCCGAGGCACCGGCCACAGCGAAGGCTGCTTCCAAATCGGCGGCGACCGCGAAGTGGCGGACCTCTACGACATGGTCAACTACTTTGCCAACGAACCCTGGAGCAACGGCAACGTCGCCGCAGGCGGCAAATCCTACGACTCCACGACCCAAAATGGCATGATTGCCAAAATGCCCCACCCGGCACTCAAAGGCATCTTCCACGTCAGCGGCATCACCGACATGTACCGCTACAACTACGTCAACGGCGTCCCCTACGCCTCCGGCCCGATCTTCAACACCTACTACTACCTCCAAGGGACCGACGAATACGGCCTCAGCTTCCTCTCCACCCCCAGCCCCAACGTACTGGAGGAGGAAGACGCCACAAGCCTCGCCCGCGCCATCGAGGACGCCGCCTGCACCGAACTGCCGCAGATGCAAGCAAGTGGAGTCGGCAGCGGAGTCACCGGCCTCAAAGACGCCTACTGGCAAGAACGAGACTGGAACCGCTACATTGGCGACTCCGACTGGGACGGCTCCATATTCTTCGTGCACGGCCTGCAAGACTGGAACGTCAAACCCGACCACATCCTCCCCTGGATCGACGCCCTTCCCGACCAAATCCGCGTCAAAGGATGGCTGCACCAGGACACCGAAAACAACGGCCACCTGTACCCGATGCGCGACGACTGGAACAAAACCATGCTCGCCTGGCTCGACTCCGAACTCAAAGGGGCTGACACCGGAATCTGGAACCAGCCCAACTGGGACGTGCAAGGCACCGACGGCAACTGGCGCCAAAGCAACACCTGGCCGCCCACCGCTGAGGTCCAAACGCTCCAAGAAAGCAACATCATTCCTCCCGGAAACGTGGCCATCGGCATCAGCCCAAACAACGTCCTGCGCGTCGAATTTGACCCCTCCGAACTGGGAGCCGGAGCCGCAAACGCAACAGGATACACCCGCCTCAGCGGATCGCCCCGCATCCACATCGCCGCCACCGCCACCGGCCCCGACCCAATCCTTTCTGCAGTCCTCCTCGTGGACGGCACCTGGGTCGGCGAAGCGGTCCTTCGCGCCATCTACAAAAACGGCCTCGACGCACCAGAGCCCGTCGTGCCTGGAATGTCCGCCACGTACACACTCGAAGCATACCCCCTCGATCTCGTGCTGGCACCCGGGCAAAAGCTGACCGTCGAATTCGGCGCCAGCCCACGCGAAGCCCTAGCGCTGCCCACCAACCTCGCCATGGTGCAATACGACGCTTCTCTCATCGACTTTGAAGGAACGTTCACGCCCGCCGACACCCGCAGCAACCAACCCGCCCCGACGACCTGTTTCGCCTGCTGACCAAACGCCGCCAGGCCACCCACTGCGGGCCAAACCCTCATCCCCCGCGCCGCCACTAGCCGCGCGTGCCCTCCTTCCTACCCCATCTGGTCGTCCCCTTGCTGTTTGCCTTGGCGGTGCTACCGATGGCCCGGCGCCAAATCTTGCTCTGGGCACCCATGGTCTGGGTACCGGACCTCGACTTCTTCTTTGCCAAGCAATACCACCGAGCGCTTCTGAGCAACATCTGGATCCCCCTCGCCCTCGGCGCGGCCCTCTATTTGCTCTGGCGCCGCCGCGACCCCACGAGCCGACTCACGGAATTCATGTTCCGCCCCGGCACCCCCGGCGCCCTCTTCCTGTCCATGTACTACTTCGCCGGCCACATCCTCATGGACATCTTCGCCGGCGGCGTCGCCCTCTTCTGGCCCCTCAGCACCTACTCCCCGTACCTCTTCCTGAGCATCCAAGTCAACACCGCCACCGGCCAAACCAACGTACTCGGCGAAGGCGGCGCACCCCCCAACATTCCCGAAATCACCCCCGTCTACGAATGGTTCAGCACCATCGACGCCGCCATGCTCGCGTTTCTGGTCGCCGGAACCATCATCCACACCACCTGGCGCCTCTGGAAGCACCGAACCGACCCCGCGCCCCTCCGAGTGCGCACCCGAGCAACACTTCGCTCCCCCATCCAAAAAGAATAAGCCCCCGCCCCCGTGGCACAATCCGTGTCCCGGGCCCTCCTTGCCGCCCTCCTGTTGATGAGCCTCGCGCTGGCCGGCTGCAGCGGGAAGTCCGATACGGGCACGAACATCGCATCAGTCGGCATCTCCCATGTTGTATCAGACCAAGAGTGATTCAGCACCATCAACGCCACTATTTGGACTTTATTTATAGTTGGCCGCACCACCCATATTTTAACATTTTTTTTATTATAGGTGGGGGGAAAGGATATTTTAAGAGGTTAACTTGGTGTTGTGCCCCATTCCCTGATTTAATGTCATTAAATCAGGACACATTAACACATGACGAATACGGAGGCGTAGCTGGGTCTACATCAACGTACACGTAGCAAACACCACCATTGGGCAGTCCACAAAGATAATCCACAGTCCCCCCACAGCACCTAGCGGCTTGTTGATTGCAGGCTTCTGCGCTAGTGCCATCCCCATAGTCAGTGGCAATATCAGATGCAACTACACCGCTAGTCATCGTGATTGCTATTACCATCAGGAGTGTGGCCTTAGGGAACTTGTTAGTTTCCATAATGATTGTAAACGCTTGGACCATATAAATATTTGTGATGCCCCCTGGTTTAGTAATTGAATGGAAGGACGTTATTTCAATATTTTTTTTGACTTGGCAACATCTGATAAAAAACCAATTTTATGTTAATAATTAAATTTGTATGTAATATTTTCTTTTGTTTGTTTTTTTATACATATATAACTAGATAGCTGTAGTAAGTGATTCACTGAATCGAGGTTTGGTGCTACCCTCCATCCACAAAGAATAAGCCCCGCGCCCCGTGGCACGGCCCTGTGTCCAAAGCCCTCCTGGCCGCTCTCCTATTGATGAGTCTCGCACTTGCAGGTTGCAGCGGCGGCTCCGACAAGGACACGGACGGCGACGGCATCAGCGACGCCGACGAAGAACGCGGCTTCGAGATCATCGTCGATCTTCTGGGCAAGCGCGTCGGCTACCGCGCCTACCCCGACCCCACCAAGGCCGACACGGACGGCGACGGCCTCGGCGACGCCTTCGAACTGCAACTGTTCCCGCCTCTCGACCCCACCAAGGCCGACACCGACGAAGACGGCCTCACCGACTGCCAGGAAGCCCTCCACAGCAACCGCACCGAATGCGAAAGCCCCACATGGAGCGGCCAAACCGACGGCGGCACCGGCACCGACCCCGCCAACGCCGACAGCGACGCCGGCTATAGCCGCTACGTCACCAACACCCTCAAGTTCCGCGACCTCACCGGAACCACGCAAACCCCCGTGCCCTGGGGCGACGGGATTTCCGACGGCGAAGAACTCGCCGGCTACAACATCACCATCGGCGACGGATGGAAACGGCACATCGTGACCGACCCGCGCAAGGGAGATACGGACGGGGACGGATTGGAGGACGGCGAAGAACGGTATCTGTACGGGAGTGATCCGACGATGATCAACACGGACGGAGACGGGTGCGATGATGGAAATGACCCGGTTCCGGCGTACCCCGAGACCTACATGGCCGGACTCGACACCATCGAATTGTACCGAGCCTTCGAAGGCAATGGCGCCAACCTCGTCCTCCAACTCAACATCGGGGACAAAGAATACCTCATCGGCGCGCCGGACGGCACCCACTACCCCAGGGGAAGTCAGCAAAGCCTTGCCGCCCTGGACCCAGGCCCAAAACCATGGACCCTCTGCTCTGCAAGCCCCATCGATCCCTGGATGCGCATCCAATTCCAGCTCTACCACGCCGGCGGCGAATACCTCGAAGCGATTGATATGAGCAGCAGCACCCTGACCCAGGTGGATGACAGCATCCCGGCAATCTGGCTCTACATTCCAGATGGAACGTTTGCCTTCGACCACGGCGCACAACGGTTCGATGGACCCATTACTTGGACCGGGGCGGACGCGCAAGTCGTTTGGTACCCCCGGGTTCTCTCCTGAACCAAGGACCTCTGAGTCAAGCTTCGCAACCAGAACCCTTATGTCTCGGCCCTGAAGTGGGACACTTGTTGGAACGGCCGACCATCGGCTGCACCCAAGAGGAGAACGTCACAATGTACCGCCGCATCATCGCAGCAACTGTCTTCCTGGCCTTGTTTGCCTCCATGGCACTCATGCCCGTGGTCAGTGCACAAGCCTCGATCATCACGAACAGCGCGAACACGAAGGGTATTCCCATCTCCCCGCTGCTTCCCGAGATCGACACCGCAGGCATTTCCCTCGGTTTCACCTACAAAATGCCCCAACAGGCATACAATGCCCTGGGACTTTCCCAGGCGACCGCCGCCGCCTCCATCACCATCCAGTGCGATGACCCGAACATCATCGTCACTGGCCCGAAGAGTACTTCCATCACCCTCACGCCCGGCACTGACGCCGGTACCAGTGTCGAGAAGGACTTCACTTTCGGCCCCCTGGTTGTCTCGGTCACACGCGACCTGCCCGGCCTGAAGCAGATTGAGTGCAATTACTCCGCGACTGTCGATGCCGTCGGCCCCACCACCGCGGGCATCGCACAGGCAACCGGCGGCGAGAGTTCCTTCACCGTCAGTGCGAAGTTCTACTCCGTCATCCAATCCAAG
Source organism: Thermoplasmatota archaeon (assembly GCA_041601615.1). Taxonomy (GTDB): domain Archaea; phylum Thermoplasmatota; class E2; order JACPAO01; family JAHFTW01; genus JANQNI01. The sequence continues at coordinate 433,114 of JBFIHX010000001.1, forward strand.
GTCGCCCAGCAAATCAAGCAAGCCGGCCCTCAGAAGGACGTGCCCTTTGAAATCCAACTGGACAACTTCGGCAACGCCCGCACCCAGGTCTCGTTCGAGATCAACGAGCGCCCCGGCAGCGGCAAGTGGAATGCAGTCGTCCCCGGCGACATCATTCTCGACAGCCCCGCCAGCGGCGGTGCCAAGACATCCGACACGGCAGTCTTCACCATCACAACGCCGTACAAGAACGGATGGAACAACGAGCAGGGCACCTACCGCCTCAAGATGAAGACCTTCGCCGCAGACGACCCCAGCCAGGAGGGCATCGAGCTCTTCTCCAACGTGCTGGTCCGTGTGCGCGGTGTCTACGTCCCCAGCCTCGAGCCCTTCGTGATGGTCGGCGCCGTCCTTGGCAGCGCCCTCATCGCCCGCAGGAAGCTCCAGTAAAGCGGTCGTGACACTCCTCGCTTTTTCCCGTCCTCCCCTCTCCTCATTCCTCCCTCTTCCAATCCTTTGGTGGAACCGGTGATTCGACCCGTCCTCGTTTTGATCATCCTGGCGGCTTTCGTTCCCGTCACTGCAGCCCAGCAAGTGGAACTTCTTGGCCTTGAAGTAGAGGTCTCTGAATCGCTCGTCGTCGTCCCTCTTGGCGGCGTTGGCCCCTTCGTGGTCACCGTTACGGACCGCTCGAACGACGGGACGGGAAACATTCCAGGTGGGCCTGCCGCAGGACTTGTCCACACCGTCACGTTCGAGGTTGAAGGCGACCAACCTCGCGGCTGGTCCATGAATATTCCTCCAAGCCGCGTCATCAACAGTGGGCAATCCATCGATTTCCAATTCCGTTTCCTATCGACCCAAGCGGTGGGAAATCCATACTATCCTGTTACTATCGGCGTCATCCTGAGTGGCAACGGCGAGTCCATTCGCCACAACCTTACAGTCACCGCATACTCACCCGGCCGAGACGGTTTCAACGCGCAGGTCTCGAGCTCCTTTCAGGTCGCCCCCGAACAAATTGAATCGGTACCCCTGAAGATCACCAACATCGGCCTTTACCCTCGCACGTTTGATCTTGCAGTCGGAGACAACCCCTGCGGCGTCGGAATCGTGCCCCCTTCCAGCATCTTAGTAGCTGGCAAGTCGACCTTGGAAATTTCCATCAGCCTTCAGGGCCCCACGGACAAAATCTGGTACTTCACGGAGGCCTGTTCCATCACCCTCCGTCTCATCCCCCAGGACAACCCCAACATCGATCAGACCGTCATCCTTGGCGGCCAGGTCAACGGGGGCTATTTCAACCCCGTCTGGGCCTTCTGGGCTGTCGCCATTGTCTTGGCTGCGATCCTGCTCTTCTTCTTCATTGCAGGCCGCAAGGCCCGCATCGAGGAGGAACTCCTGGGCAAGCCGCAACGCCCGTGGACGATTCCGGTTGAAGCGGTGTACCTGAAGCACCTCAAGGAGCGCGACCCTCGCGCCCATTACGTGGTGCGCCACTTCCTGATGGAAGAAGAATACCAGTCCTCGCTCCTGTGGTACAAGGAATTCAAGCACGCTACCCGTGGCGGCCGTTCCAAGGAACGCCTCGTGGTGGCCCAGGAGCACAAGCTCGAACGCTTCGAGAAGCGCTGGAAGCGCCGCCTTGCGCATCCGTTGTTATTGGCAGACCGCCTCGAGTCAAAGCTTCAGAAGAAACTGGACCGCAAAGGCAAGGGGTCGCTTCGCAAGCAGCACCGCAACTGGCGCAAAATCACGAAGAAAATGCAGGCGGCGCATGAGGCCAAGGTCTCGAAGGCGACAGAGAAGTGGGAAAAGCAAGCCGCCAAGGCAGCCAAGAAGGGCAAACCTGCCCCAGAGGCGCCCACGTTTGCCACCCCAGACTATCCTATCGAGCCGAGCCTGGACCGCCTTCTTCTGGCAGACCACAAGTGGAACAAGAAGGCGGAGCGGTTCCGCCGCAAGCAGGTCAAGCGCCAGGGCAACCTAGAGGTCAAGTTCGAACGCAAGGAAGCGCGGTTGCTTCGCAAGGTGCGCCGGCGCGTGGAGAAGGTTGCGCGCAAGCTGGACGATCCTGATTTCGCCGCAGAGCACCCGATGCTGGGCGGCAAGTCGGCTGCGAAGGCTGCCCGCAAGCAGCATTGAGTTGGCCCGCGGGTTCGGCTTGACCCGGTGTTCCGCCTAGTCCTTCATGGGCTTGAGATCTACGACTTTGATGTCGTAGTTCATGGGGCAATCGATTTTCTTGCCCACTTTGTCAATGGCGTACCGGACGCCCGGGGCGACACCCATGGGATGGCACAGTTTCCAGTTCTTGCACTCGGGGTAGCCGCAGTCAATGGGGGTCCAGGTGGCAGCGGTTCCCTTCAGGTGCTTGGGGGCGAGGCTGGTTTGGAAGCCGGCGCGTTGTACCTTGACGGCGGCCACTCGGCCCTCGTCGTGCAATTCGCAGGGGTGGCGCACGTTGCGCACTTCCATCACTTCGTACATGGCTCCTGCTTGAAGGTTGAAGCAGAGCTTTTGGACGGGGCACCCAGCGCATTCGATGCCCTTGTTGGGCCCGAGGAAAGTAAAGCGGTAGCCGGGCTTGGCAAGCTCGACGGGGACAAGGGTGAGGCCCTCCATGTTCGCGCGACGATGGGGGGGTTCTTGAGGTTGGGGCTTGCGGTCGGCCCGGACCTATCCAGATTGTCCGATTGTGCGGTGCCTGGGACGGCCGTGTTCTACAACACACCCGTCGTGTTGCAAGCCGACAAAGCGGCATCCTTGGTGAGACCGCTACCGCCGAGGATCGTATACCGTGACCAGCGTGGTCGCGCGCATAGGGGGGCCTACGACCCCCCGGTTCATCGATGAGCGATCCTACAACACACCCGTCGTCTTGCAAGCCGACAAGGCAGCGTC
>JBFIHX010000002.1:0-350839 GCA_041601615.1 Thermoplasmatota archaeon
CCGACACCAAGTCAGCAGCGTTTACACCCTGGACTACCCGGGTATCTAATCCGGTTTGCGCCCCAGGGCTTCGTCCCTCACCGTCAGAACCGTTCCAGTGTGGCGCCTTCGCCACTGGTGGTCCCCCAAGGATTACAGGATTTTACCCCTACCCCTGGAGTACCCCACACCTCTCCCGGTCTCAAGTCAAGCAGTCTACCCGGAGGTCGATACGTTAAGCGCATCGATTTACCCAGGCATTTACTTAACCGGCTACGGACGCTTTAGGCCCAGTAATAGTGACCACCACTCGTGCTGCGGGTATTACCGCGGCGGCTGGCACCCGTCTTACCCAGCACTTTCTTCCCGAGCCATGAACGCTCGAGGACAGTCTACACATTGTGCAGACACTTGGGGTTCCCGCATCGTGGTTTCCCACATTGTGCAGTTTTCGCGCCTGCTGCGCCCCGTAGGGCCTGGACTCGTGTCTCAGAGTCCATCTCCGGGCGATGTCTCCCAACACCCGTACCCGTCGAAGGCTAGGGAGGACGTTACCCTCCCTACAACCTGATAGGCCGCAGAGCAATCGTATGCCGCCGGAACTTTCGTCCAGAAACCGTTCCAGGAAATCTGAACTATGGGGTATTATCCTCAGTTTCCCGAGATTATCCCCCAGCATACGGTATGTTCTCCACGTGTTACTGAGCAGTCTGCCGAGGGCCGAACCCTCTCGACTCGCATGGCTTAAGCGAACCCCAATAGCAGTGGCCGCTGGCAGGATCAACCAGAATTGGCCGCCGTGCGAACACGGCGGACATACACACGGTATGACCTTGCCTATAGGAATCAGCGGAACCGACCGAGTGTCACCGGGACACAAGGTCGTTCTACCTTGCTATGGTCTTGCTGTCTCGTATCTCAGATACATGAGGTCACGTCGGCCAAAGACCGTCGGGTTTCATGCTCGTCATTCGTATGTTCCATTGGCTGGATGGAGATGGTCACTGTCGGCATGACGCCGTCTCGACCTCCAACGTACCGATGGGGTGTTGCCCCTTGCGGGGCGTATACTCCACCCATTGGGCGGATTTCCGCCGAGGAGGGTGGGGTATATGAGTGCTCCGGGGTCGGCTTGGCGAAGTTCGCCAGGTTTTCTCCCGGTGCGAGTGTGATGTGCGAGGGCCGGTTTTGGCCCGCGCGTTTCCCGCTGTGTTGGCGGGATTTCCGCCGACACGAGTCGGGTATATGAGTGCACCGGTGTCCTCGAAGCAGCGAGTGCCGCTCCGAGTTGTCTGGTGCACGGGAAGGGATCACACCCCATCGGCTTGGCCGGTGTGGGGTGCTCGGTGGCCGCGTTGCCTTGGCCGGATTTCGGCCGACATGGCGGCCGTATATGAGCCTGTTGGGGCCGTGGAGACGGACCCGCGCCGACCCCTTTCAGGGCGACTCGGCCAGGAGTGCGGTAGGTACCGCACCCGGTATTTTCCGCCGACACAGGCCGGGTATATGAGTGCTGCGGGCCCGGGGAGCTGTGAAGGCTCATTTCCCGGCGGAGCAACCATACGATGGTCCGTGCGAGGCGATTTGGAAGGCGATCAGGTCCGCATCGAGGCAGACAGTCTCTCGCGCCCATGCGGGCGGTCAGTGAGGTTCCCATTCGGGATTTTTGCCCGGGTGTCCGTTGCCGGCTCCCGGGAATTCGGCCGACTGAGGTGCCGTATATGACCGCTGCGGTCCCAGGAGGCCGTGAAGGCTGATTCCTGGCGGAGCAATCATGGGTTCCTCGCCGGATTTCCCCTTGTTCCACATCAGAGGCAGACGGTGCGCATCCCACGAGAGGATACTACACCAGGGGGGATTTTTCGCCGAGTCAGGTCCCATATATGACCGTTGGGGGCCCAAGAGGGGGTTTTCCTCGATAAGGACGGAGACGGGAGCCTCCTTTGAACGGGACTCTTCCTCATGGGACTCGTACCTATTACATATGTCCGGTATGGGCAATTTGGCGCTCGCGGGGTTGTTCCCGGCCGGTGTCTCTTCGAGAGCATCGCCGGGAATCAGGGACAAACGACTGTTTTTGCCCCCTCGAGGGGGGCTGGTTCCGGGTTTTTTGGCGATGTTCTTCGAATGCGAGTGAACTGCCGAGGGAGGGGGAGCGAGGAGGGTCGTTTGGGAGACGCGGGGCGCGTTCTCAGATGGGAAGCATGGTTCGGGGCACGTCCATGTAGGTCAAGGCGCCCGTGGGTCCGTCCATGTACAGGTTGTACGGTGCAACCATCGCGCCGGATTCGGGCTTCGGGTCGTCGAATCGGACGTACACCTCATACCCCGATGTGAGAATCGTTTCGGCGGGCACGTCGCTCCAGAAGTGGTTCAGCCCGAAGAGGCGGCTGGAGTAGCCAACCCACTCGAAGAATCCCAGGGAGAGTCCAGCAAATGCCTCGCCAACGGCGATGGCGTCCTCGGGGTGCACCTGGAGGGGGATGAGTGTTGGCGCGGATTTCTGCTGAATCGGGCTGGCCTTGAGTTTGTATTCGAAGCGATCCTCTCCGACTGCGGTGGTCTTGGAGCGCGTTACCTCCACACTGCGGCCAACACCGTCGTTTCCAATAACAGCCAAGGTTACCACTTCCGTGTTGAAATCGGTGAGGCCCACGATGTCGCCGCCCCCGCTGGATTTCCGTGTGTGTTCTGCAAGTTGCATGATTGCGCCGCCGGCCACCAAGTCGGCAAATTTTGTGTCGCCTTCCATCGCGGCTGTGTAGGCTTCTTCTGTGCTGAAGTTGAATCGTTGGCTTGGACCTACATAGTATGGTGCGCCCCAGGGTTGGGGTTTCGGAAGATCTAGTGTCCGGTTGCCGCTGCCGCGCACTTCGGGTTGCATGGAGTCAATTTCGGTGAGTCGATAGATTGGCGGTTTCGATGTTGGGTCGTTGAAATCAGAGAGTCGCTGGTAAATCGGGTGCGCCTTCAGCTCCGGTTGCCAGAGGGAAGGAAACGGTGTTTCGGGGCACAAGACTCGAGAGGTCCCGACAACGACCCACGGAAGTGGCCGAACTTCGTGCAATGCGACAGGGTCCACCGTGCCACCATGTGCGTTTAGGCATCCGTTTTGGGATGTCGCGGTGATGTTGCCGTCAAGAACGTGGCCCTTGAGGGTCGTGTATGTGGATTTGGGGAGGGCCCCCGTGTTGTGTCCCCACAGCGGCGCCATGCCGAGGCCGCCAGGTAGACCGGAGCCTCCGTAGATGAGTGCGGCTCGTTCGTCGTAGCACACAAACCGCCGGCTGCCAGCAGCTTCGCCCAAGGCGAGGCCACACACAGCAACTTGTTGGATGATTCGCCCTTCTGCATCTACGGCCTCTTCAAAATGGAACAGCTCGCCTTCTTCGGGGGCGGTGAACGTGAAGTTGAGAACCTGGACGTCTTGCTGCACGCCGAAGGCGTCCATGCGGTGCCCGTTTTCTTGGAGAAACACGTCGAGGCGGGATCCGTCGCTGCCTTCGTACCGGTAGCGGTCGCCGATCTGTGGATACGGGACCTCAAAGGCTGTTGGTTCATTGTTTCCGGTGCAGCCGGCCAGCGACAGCAGTGTGAGTAGGAGCGGAAGGGCTACGGCCCAGGTTCGAGTTTGATTCATGAGACGGAGACACCCTGATTTTGCAAAGAGGTAGCGGGAGGAAGAGAGGTGGAGCGAGACAAGGAGCGAGAGAAGGAGCGAGGGCGGGAGAAGAGGGGAAGGTTTTGCCCAACCCGATTACGGGGTGATGCCGCTGTCGGTGTCCGCAGCGGGGGTGCCGCCCGGGGCCGTAGTCACAGCGACAACGACGTACGCGAAGCCGTGCGGCACTGGAACGCTGGGCCCGGAGGTGCCGCAGCTCAGTGCGACGACCTGGCAAACGTCCTGGAAGGCGCCGTTGAGGTACAGGGTACCGGTGGCGACGAGCGGGACGGTGGAGCCGTGGAATCCGACTGCTTGGAAATATGAGCATGTTGGTTGGTTGCTCGCACAGCTCCAGTTGGCGCCAGCGTGGGCGGAAAGGAACGGTAGTTGGGCAGAGGCAGCGGGCACGACAGCCATGGCCACCATCAGGAGGCCTACGGCGATTGCGATGTTTTTCTTCATGATATAACCTGCCGAACAACGTCGGCAAAATTCAAAGGCAACAATCATTATTAGTTGTTTCTGATGGCCATTGAGTTTACTAAATGAGTTATTTTAGTTATTGCTCTCTATACTAGCTAGTATAGTTTATTTGATGGTTCTCTAATATCAGCCTAAGGGCGGGGGTTACGTCCGACCGCCCACATCCCGACGCATCGCCGCCAAATCCGACGGCAGCTCCTCAACGCATCGCACGCGGGCCGGCACGGCAATGCGCTTGCGGATGTCCAGGTCCAGGGGCGCGCGGCCGGCCAGTCCCTCCATGAAACGCGCTTGCAGCCGTCCGCCGGTTCGGTCCCAGTCCATGAGGACAATGAGCCGGGTCCATCCGGAGGTCTCGGCGGCGTGTGCAATTTCGTCGATGCGTGCTTGCAGGCTTGCTCCGGCATTCAGGACCAGGTGCTCCCCACCGACGCCTAGGGCTTCGAGTGCCTCCGCGTCGCGCCGACCTTCCACGAGCACTGCGTTGCCGGCGGCGCGTTGGCGCAGCTCATCCAATGCACGCTCCAGTTGTTCGAGCCGGCGCTCTAGGTTCACAAGAGTCCTCCAAGCAATCCGACCACATCATACCGGTCGGCGCCGACGACGAGCAAGTTCTTTCGCCGATCTGTCAGGCCACTTTGTATCGATACCGACGCCGCTTGCACCCCGAGAACCTTGGCTACGAGCCGGCACACTTCCTTGTTGGCCTTCCCATCCTGGGGCGGCGCTTGGACGCGGATGCCGATGCGGCCCCGCCATTCGTTGAAGCCCGCGGGAAACAGCGCCTCGCGCCGGCCCGGGTCCACTTCGAGCAGAAGCAAGACGCCGTCGGCGTGGGGTTGCACCGCGTCCTGCCAAGGCACGGACCCCACTGGACGGGAGCGCTGATGGGTGTGTCGGATTCGCCGTCAAGTCGCGTTCTCTAGCAGGCCGGCCCCGTACGCACGAACCAAGCGGTCCAAGTCTGTCTTGCGCGTGTACTCAAAACATCGAAGACGGCTGGCGCGAGGGAGGTCGCGCAAGTACGCAATCTGACCATCTTCCACGAGCACATGAAATTCGCCGCCTGCCGTATCGAGGACGCCATTCTCGTGCAGGACCGTGATTTCAATTTCCTTTTTCTGCGCGTCGTGCCGCAACAGCACCAGTTCGCTGAATACAGTAGGCAGCCGTCCGTTTCGTGGCAACCATACCAGGTATTTGTCCGCCTCCTGGCACAGGCGCTGGAATTTCTCAAGATCGTCCTCTCCGTGTGCCCCCTTTTCATCCTCCATGATGAGCACGTGAAGGTCCGGCAACAGCCCCGCAAGCCGACGCCGCCCCTCTAAGGCTTCGGCCTTCGAGCTATCCTTGAAGTACCCCGGCCCGAGAAAAAATACGACCTTCATTCTAGGCCAGGATTGCTTCAAGGGCCTGGTCCGTGACAAGTGCCATGGCGCCCGTCTGCCCGTGGACATGGCTGTGAATGGATCGAAGGGTCGAGAGGGCGTCCGCCCCCAGGCGCGTCAGTTGGTACTCGACGTGTTGACGGGAACCCTGCACCGGGACCTCCGCCGCGACATACGCACTTCGATTGAGGTACCGCAAGGCGCGCGTCAATTGCTGGTCGCCGATGCGCGCCTCGTTGCGAAGAGGTGTAAAGCGAGCCGAACCGCCCAGTCGCTCCAGCCCCACAAGGACGCGGGCGGCGTGCGCGGTGCCCACCAACTCAAAGACCATAACATAATGTTAGTACATCATGTATTTCATGCTGCCGGCGCCGGCACCCTCAAGTCCCACGCCAAGTCATGGAGGACTGCCCGGCCCGAAGACGCTTCGGAGGCCGCCCTCGTGGCGGACAGTGATGCAGCGTGCAAAGGTCGGTCCACAGGCGCCAGGCAACGTCCCGATGAAACGTGATTCGGGATACCACTGGACTCCAAAATACCGGTCCTTGAGGCCGGGAACCCTGATCGTGCCTCACTGAGGCGGGTCCCCCACCGAGCTTTCAGACGTGACGTCGCGCGATGAGGGCGGGACAACCTCGATTCAGGACACAACCGTGACCACGCGAAAGCCTTCCCAGGCGAGTCCCATCTGCTGCCTCGGCTTATGCTCGGGTATGGGCGTCAGGGCATGCCGCGACCGGGTCAGACCCTCGACTGGTGCGTCATCGTGCTTGGATGAAGTGGGTTGTTTCGGAGCGGGCAGCGGTTACCCCTTTGTTCGGTCGAGCGAAGCGAGCACCCTCCACCCAAACCCACCACCCTCCTTTATCGGGCCCCACGCGGCAACCCAACCCATGCGCTTCGGGCTCGCTTTCATCCTGCTCTGCTTCCTGGTTGCTCCGTTTGCTGATGCCCAGAGTTCTCGTTCGGTGACGATTCATGCCCGCGAATCGGGCTGTCCGGAGGGCAAGTCCTTCTGCTTTACTGTGGGCGGTTCCCTGGAAGGCCTGGAAGCAAACGACCACGTTACTTTCACACTTGTCAACGACGGAACAACGGCGCACGAGATGGTCGTAGCACCCCTATCCGAAGCGGATCCAGAGCACAAGGCCACGAAGGAAGACAATGCGCTGGGCGAAATCGAGGAAATCGAGCCCGGCGAACAGGGCACAGCGACGTTCACCATTCCCTCGGGAGGCATCTACATTTGGTGCGCGCTGGCCGGCCACGAGCAACTTGGAATGTGGCTGGAGATCCCCGCGACGGCTGAGCGCAAGGATTCGCCGCTTCCTGTCGGCTGGGTGCTTGCGGGTGTAGCGGCATCCGTGTTCCTGGCACGACGGCACTGAGGAGATCGAGTGTTTCAGCGGGCATTTGCGGGAAATGATAGCTATTTCTGCCCCATTTGATTGTATAAATTATTGTTTTGGATATTCCAATAATTTTTTCGATGATAAGTCATTTCCGGATGATGATTTGAAAAATAGGGGGGCGTTTACCAAAGCGAGTCCAATAAACGAGAGCGCCATTTGGTTCCCGGCTACGGCCATATCCGTTAAAACGACAGAAACCGACCCCAACCCCGAGATGAGCCCCACGGGCAACCATTCATTCAACCGCTTTTTGCATTCAGGCGGTTTACATAGTTCACAATAATCGACGCCTCCTTTGCGATATATATGATTTCGACAAATTGTGGCATTGCAAGAACCACAATTTCCACTGTGCGGTAGGAACAATCGCGCCCTGTGGGCTGGCCGGTGGCATGTCGCGCACCAAATCTGCGTAGATGGCGACGTGTGTTTTGAACAGACCGTACAGGAAGAAAACTGACCAGCCTGTAAAACAAATTTGTTATCCAATTCTTCCACATTACCATGGTAGTTTTGGCCAGATATAGCCATTTTAATTTCTTGTTTGGGTATGTAAATTAGATTCGTATTATCTATTTGTAGTGTTGATGCGCTAGGTTTTATATGTTTGGTGTAAGTAACATTATTTCGACCGGTATAGGTAACAGATTCACTTAACCCGTTTAATAAATGCCGTTGAAGGTGCTTCTTAGCATCGACATGGTGGATTTGCGGTGTTGGTGCCGCCCCCGGAGTGGCCTGAAGCGTACTTTTGAGGCTCGCTAGAGTCTGAGCGTTTGCCAGCGCAGCCGAAGGCGCAGTGGACTGAAGCTGATTGCCATCTGACGAAAGCCACGCCTTGCCAGACCACGACGCTTGCTGATCCCCAACAGCAGTTTTGACTTTCCCTTCTGCCTGGTAGGTTGCCTGGAAAAACGGGACGTACTGGGTCCTCCTCTCAATGGTCGCTGCCGGGTACTTTCCGCCGCTCGGGACGTACCGTTGTGGCGCCAGAACACTGCGAAGAAAAACTCCTTGGAACAATCGTTCTGGCGTTGTAGGTACAGCCATTGCTTGATGATCTTGGCTTCCGCCCCCGGTGTCCAATCCAACTGACTGCGCCATTACACTCAAGGTGGTAGCATCCACAAACTGGATGTCCTCCCGAAGCTTATCCGAATACAACTTCGCGGTAGGCGCCATTCGCCCCGTTGTGATGATCATTCCCCTACGTGCACCATAGGTAATGACGGCACTGTGAAGCTTCTGAACCACTTCACGCCCAACCGTACGACCAGGATAATGTTTGCATTCAACCACAATGTCGCCATCAGAATGATGGACAATCAAGTCCCTCCCTTCATCATTGCTATAGGGAGTGGATTCGACCATACATTTGAAGTGACGTTCAAGAAGGATTTTGCACCAATCCTCGAAAGCGTATGGGTTTAAATTTTCAAGCACCCGGGCACCGCATGGATAGAATCTCAAAGTCTCATTTGAATGGACAGGTTCTAAGCACCATCATTGGCCGAGACATTGAGGTGAACCACTGAACGGCTCCCCCAACCCCTCATATACATCCTCCATCTCGCGAGATACCCCTTCATCCCTGGTGTGGCTCCGGCCGCGCCTAACAGGGACCTTCGCAAGAAGGAATACGGGTAGGAGGAATCACATGGGACAAACAATCGAAGTAATGGTCGCAGGCGGCAAGGCAAACGCTGGCCCCCTGGCACCCACCCTCGGCCCCGCTGGCGTCAACGTCGGCGAAGTGGTCGCTGCCATCAACGAGAAGACCAAGGACTTCAACGGCATGCAAGTGCCGATCAAGGTCATTCTCGATGACAAGAAGAATTTCACCATCAGCGTCGGCACGCCCCCCGCGACGGCCCTGATCAAGGACAAGGCTGGCGTCAAGTCCGGCTCCGGCAACGCGAAGACGACCTTCGTGGCGGACCTGAGCATGGACGACGCCCAAGCGATCGCCCGTATGAAGATCGATGACCTTCTGGGTGCCGATCTCAAGGCGAAGACCATGGAAATCGTGGGCACCTGCGTCAGCATGGGCATCACCGTCGAGGGCCTGAACCCCCGCGAGATGTGCCAGAAGATCGCCGCTGGCGACTTCGATGACCGCTTCTAACCCTGAAGCTGCATCTTCCTCTTCCCCTTCCCCTCCCGTTTCGGGCCCTGACGGGGCCACCGGCCACCGCGTTGTGCTGTGGCTGTTTGTTGCGCTTGCGTTGAGCGTCATTGGCGCGTTTTGGCTGTTTTATGGCAGTACGCGGCCGATGGATCGGGCGTTCATCGTGCCGGCGGTGCTGCGGGATCTGTATTTGCCCGTGGTTGCGACGGGGATTCTTGTTGCCATCGATGCGCGGAGCCGGGGGCGCTCGGGTTGGTGGCTGTATTTGGTCACGTCTCCGATTCCCGGGGTGAATGTGGCGTTGTCGGCGGCTTGGTTGCTGCGGTGGCGCCGCAAGTCGCGTCGATTCCTTCGCTGGGACCTGTAGCAGGCGCGCTAGATTCCGACGCGGTCGCCGATCAGGATGATGCCGGCAAGCACCACCAGGAGTCCTCCCCATACGATGCCGGCGATCCATTTTGCGCGGCGGGCTCGTTCGGCTTCGAGCCAGGTGCCTGGGCGGATGCCTTGAACGAGGAGCGTCGTCATGGCGGCGAGGTTGACGCTGACGAGGTTGACGGATAGGAGCAACAGGGCTCGGATGGCGTCGGCAGCTTGTCCAGCACCAAGCAGGAGGCCTGCGACGACGAGGGGTGGCACGAGGGCGACTGCGACTGCGACGCCCACGACGGCGCCGGGGATGCTGCCGGTAAGGGTAAGGGCGGCGGCGATTCCGCTTGCGAGTGCCACGGCCACGTCCCAGGCGTCTACTTGGGTGCGGCTGGCGATTTCACGGGCGCCAAGGTCTACGTCGGCGGTGAATCCGATGAGGACGGAGACGGCGGCTGCGACCATGAGTCCGGCGGTGCCAGTCAAAAATGCGCGTCGTGCGAGTTTGAGGTCTCCGAGGGTGGTGGCGAGGGCCAGGGCGATGTTGGGTCCAAGCAGAGGGGCGAGCACCATGGCGCCGATGACGAGGGCGGTGCTGTCACGCATCAGGCCGACGGCAGCAACAAGGGAAGAAAGTGCGGCGAGCACGAGGAAGGGCGTGTGGAGGCGGGCTTGGCCCGCGGCATCTTCCAGGAGTTCGTCGCGTCCGAGGCGGTTGGTGGTTTGCTCTTCTTTGGCGCGCGGGGTGGTGGCTTCCACGGGGCTGAGGATGAGTCGGATGCCGGTGGAGGGGAGGTTGTTTTCGAAGGCACTCATGGCTGCTTCGGCGTCGGCTGCGTGCAGGAGCAATTGCAGTTCGAAGCGGTCGGGCAGGTCGTCTTGCCAAGCGTCGATGGGGGTGAGTCGTTCGAGGATTTCGCGAACGGCTTCGGCATCTGTGGCCGGGGCGTGCACTTTCAAGAGCCGCAGGGACACAGAGGGTGGACCGCCAAGCCTCCGCAAGTATTCGTCGGCTCAATCCAGGGGTTTGATGCGTGGATTTGGCAGCCGGCCGGGGCTCCTGTTGATGCCTATGGGTTCTTCAAGCAGGGCCCAGGTTCCCTTGCGTGGAGCATGAGAGCTTTTATGCGCCGTTTTTCGGCTTCTTTGCGTTGAATTTGGTGTTTTTGCTGCTGGTCACGTTGTTGGTCACAGCCTTGTTGGTCCTGGGAGCGATTGTCGTGGTCCAAGCGTACAAGGAGAGCCGCATCGGTTGGTGGGTGTACCTGATTGCCATGTTCGTGGGGCCGTTCAATCTCGTGGCGGTCATCGCGTGGTTTGCGTATTTGCGCAAAAACCCGGTGCTGGACGGCCAAGGCCGGCCGTTCTTGTAGCAAAAGATTTTCTTCCCCTCCAGCCAATCTCGTAGGCGCACAGGACCCGCTGAGACCTCGGAGGGTCGGTGCAGGAAATCCACATGGGTCGCAACTATGCACCTGAGCTACGCCGGAACCAAGACGACGACTTCGACGCGTGGGACGACGAGGACGACGACATCCTCGACATGGATTGATCCCGGAGCAGCGACTCGTTTTGGCCCGCGCCTGGGTCCCGTCTTCCCCCTCTTGCCTTTGTGTTTTTGTTAGGCGAGGCAGTAGACTTCGCGCAGGAAGTTTCCCACGGCGGAGGTTGGGATTTTGGCGCCTGCGGATTGTGGGTGGCCGCCTCCGACGATGCCGTGGGTGTCGGTGAATTCGCGTACGAATTTTCCTAGGTTGAGCGTGGAGTCTGGGCCGGTGCGGCGCAGGCTGGTGCTGGTTTGTTCGGGGCGTTTGTTGAGCATGATCGCCACTTCGGCGTGCTCTTCGCGGGCGACTTCGGTCAGGGCACGGCTGCCGAATCCGAAGAGGCTGGGTTTGCGGCGCCCGAAGCGCAGGAGGGCAATTTTGTGCTTCAGTTCGACGCGTTCGCGGACTCGTTCGAGGGCGCGTTCCCAGCGTCGTTCGATGCACATTTGCCGGTAGCGGCCGATGACTTCGGGGATTTCGCTGGGCCAGCGGCCGTCGGCGAGTCGTCGGGCGGCGCCGAGGCGGAAACGGTCGTCTTCGATTTTGTAGCGCCAGCTGAAGTCAAGGATGCGCGCCTCGTTGTCGATGCGGTCTTGGCCAAAGCAGGAGACGGCGTCGGATAGGAGGGGGCTGGGGCAGTATTCGACTTGGTCGGCGACGGCGACGAGGTGGCGGTGGGCGCCGTTGAGGCCTAGGTATTCGTGGGCGACACTGGCAGCACTGATCCCTTGGCGCACGACGCCTTCGGTGCGTGGGTCTAGTTGGTTCCACATTTCGGCCGATTGTTGGTGGTGGTCGAGGTAGACGATGTGTTGGCGCTCGGACTTGGTTTTGTCATTGAGCGTCTTGACGAATCGCGGCGTGAGTCCGAGGTCGACGAGGTAGAATCGTTCGCTGCTGATGTCGCGGCGGAGGTGGTCGACGGCCATGTCGCCGCTGGCCACGAATGTAACGCGGGTGCTGGGGTCGCGGGCAAGGAACATGGCTGCCGCTACGATGCCGTCTACGTTGCCTCGTGTCAGCAGGTGGACTTTGCGATCGTCGTGTTGCCGGAGTCCCGGAACTTGGCATCCCCGTGCATCAATCTTCCATCGGGGGCATAAATCCTATGCTTTGATGGCGCGACGTGTTGGGGGGTCTCGGGCGCACACTTGGCAGGGTCCTTCTTGCGGGGTTGGGCTGCCGCAGTGGCTGCACCAGCGTTGGTCTTCGCCCACGGTGTCAAAAAGGCCGGGCATCGGGGCCAGGGCTGGGAGGATGCGGTTCCAGAAGGGCAGCAACAGAAGGGCTGCGACGATGGCGACAATCCAGAGGAGGCCGGCGGCGGTGTCGAGGCCAGTGGAGTCGAGGGCGCGGCCGGTGAATCCGAGGCCGAGGGCAAGAAGGAGTGCCATCACGGCGACCCAGGTCCGTTTGCGCACGGTGTTGCAGTTGGCGCGCCCGCTTCAAGTCTTGCGGAGTCGTTCCCAGGCTTCTTGTTCGACCACTTGGAGGGTGCCGGGGATGACGATGCAGTGCAGGGGGGCGCCAAATTCTGCTTCGAGCAGAGCGGAGAGGGGGCCGGTGACGGTTTGGCTGTCCCCTCCGGCGCGGGCGACGACGCCGACTTCGGTTTCGGGGCCAAACCAGGTGTTGCCAGTCATTTCAGCAAGCTTGGAAAGGAGGGCGAGGCCTTCGTTGGCACTCATGAAGTAGGATTCGTCGGCTTTGATGTCGAGCAGAACGAGGGTGTGGAGGCCGAGGGCGTGGTTTTCGCCGACGGCGTCGAAGGGACTGGTGGGCATCCAGTTGTTTTCGGGGCGCACGAGCGTGGTGGTGCGGCCGAATTTGTAGTGTTGCAGGCCCAGGAGGCCGGGGGCGGCGCTGTAGATGCTGGAGGCGTGGATGATGTGGACGGGCACTCCGGCGTCGCGGGCGCGCACCACAAGGTCGGTGTGGGTGGTGGCGGCCATGGGGTCACCGGCAGTCAGGAGGACGATTTCTTGGGTGGCGGCTTCTTCGACGATTCGTTTGCCGCCGCGCTCGACGCCTTCGCGGTCCAAGAGTTCGACCGGCTTTTCGAGGAATGCTTCCAGTTCGTCATGGTCGGTGCCGCCGAGGATTGCGGTGTAGAACTCAGCGTAGACCTTGTCCGAGGCGCGCACTTGGCGCAAGCCCTTGACGCTGATGTCTTCTGCGTCGTGCAGTCCGAGTCCGATCAGATGCAGGGCCACGGGTGCGGGGGAGGGAGGAGGGGGATGAAGGTTTGGGCTGGGAGGATGGCTCGGCCCGAGTGCGACGGGGTTTTCCCGCACGGCCCAGTGGCCGACCCATGGAGCGCTCCCTCGCCGTCCGCATTCCCTTGCAAGACGCTGAGGCCGTGCGACGACGTCTCGTGGAAGAAGGCCTTCTGCGCACAGACCTTGTGTTGACCAAGGAACAGGACGCGCTGGTGTTTCCAGTCCATGCCGCCCCTGACGGATTCGAGGCCGTAGAGGCCGAATTTGCGCCCCGTGCCGTCCGCACCCGCCACTACACGGAACTCTTGGATTGGCCCGCCTCCGATCTCGCGTTGGCGCCCCGAGCCTTCGACCAAATGGGCGACATCGTGGTCCTCAAAATCCCCGACCCCCTCTGGCCTCGACGCGGCGAAATCGGCGATGCAATCCTTCAGTTTCTGCCCGCTGCCCGCGCCGTGTTCCATGACAATGGCGTCGTGGGCGAGTACCGCACCCGCGACCTGGTGCCGCTTGCCGGCGAGGGCGGCGCGGAGACCACCGTGACCGAGAATGGCGTGCGCCTTCGCGTGGATGTGACACGCGCCTATTTTTCGCCGCGATTGGGCGACGAACGCGCCCGTATCGCCGCACTGTGTCGGCCAGGAGAGCGTGTCATCGATCTTTTTGGCGGCGTTGCTCCTCTTGGTGTGCAGTTGGCTCGTGCCGGCGTGGACGTGGTGAGCATTGACTTGAATCCAGACGCCACACGGCTCGCCGCAGTCAATGCAGAATTGAACAAAGTGCATCTCGTGGCGCTCGAAGGCGATGCTCGCGCCGTCGCGGCGGGCCTGGAACCCGCCGACCGCGTGGTGATGAACCTGCCCCACGGCGCCAAGCATTTCCTAGACGTTGCGGCGGCAGCGTGTCGCCCCGGCGGGACCGTGCACTACCACGAGATCATGCTGGATGCCGACGTGGAAGCGCGCAAAGCCCGCCTCGTTGCTGAGTTCCACGCGCTTGGCCGCGTTGCCAGCGTCCACCATGTGCGCCATGTGCGTGCCTATTCCCCCGTCGAGGGCCACTATGCCTTCGACATTTCCTTGGAGACCCCGACCCCATGACGCGCCGATTCGACCTCGTAACCCTGGACCTGGACGGCACGCTTCTGCCCGACACCACGGCCTTTGCCGCCGCACTCACAGCCAACGGCCGAGCTGCGGATGTGGAGGCAAGCGATGAGCGGTTTTTTGCCGGCGAAATTTCGCTGGAGAACTGCTTCTGGGAGCAATGGGCGTGGATCAAGGAATTGACACTCGCGGACGTGCACCGCGGCCTTCGCAAAGCCTCCTGGTTGCCGGGCATTGTGGACGGTGTGCGCCGCCTGCGAGCGGCCGGCATGGAGGTGCGCCTTCTGACGGATCAGCCTTCCATCGTCACCGATTTTCTAGGCCGCTGGGGCCTCATCGATGCCATTTCGTCGCCCTGCACCATCAAGGAGGGGCGGGTCGTAGATATCGATGCGCGATTTGACAAATGGGCCAACCTCGAAGACGCCCTCGCCGCAGCTCGTATTGATCCTGCGCGGGTCTGTCATGTGGGCAATGGTCGCAACGACGTGCCCGTCTGGGCAAACGTAGGTGCAGGCGTCGCCGCGTTCGCTCCGTCGGAAGTTGCACGTCATGCTACCGTGGATGTGGGTCGGCCCGAGAGCCTCGACGCCGTGGTGGATGCAATCCTGGCCCTGCCGCCAGCCCCATCCCAGGCCGCCGCGAATTAGCAGCCGACGATGGAGTGGATGCGGAATTCGCCCGTGATGCGGTAGATGATATCCACGGTGCTTTGGCCGTTGTTTTCCCACAGCAGCGAGTAGCCTCCGTCGCGGTCGGCGGTGATGTTGCCTGCGTGTTCGTGCATTGCGTCGTCGTCCACGAGGTACTGCACGTCGCCATCAAAGTGGGTGTGTACGTCGAAGTGGATGGGCGTGTGTGGGCTGGTCGTCCAGTTCCATGCCAGGGAGTCGCCCGCGAGCATGTTGGTGTTGATTTCGCAGAACCCGTCTTCGGCTGCCTTCGTGACAGAGCCCGTGAGTACGAACCCGTCTGGACCCGCGACACCGACACTCAACTCCCATGTCGCTCCAACTCCTGCGCCTGCGTCTGCTGTGACTTGGAACGTCCATGCGCCCACTGCGGGTTCTTGCAAGGTGAAATCGATGCGGCGCTCGGGAACGGGCGCACCCGCTAGATCACCGGTTGCGGTGGGGTCCGTCTGGTTCGTGTACACCGTACCATCCGGCGCCGTGAGTGTGAGTGTGAACACGAACGGATTCGTGGGAAGGTTGCCAAACAACGGCGCCGGCGTGACTGCCAAAAACACGATGTCGAGCACCGTAGCACCACGATCCACGTCGAAAGAGCCCTGCGTGGGGGAGCCCGTCTGGGCGGCACCCGAGAAACTGTAGCTTGCTCCCTCGAAGCCCGACAGTCCACCGTTGCCACCGCCGCCTTCTTCGTCGAGGCCGTCGCCGTCGTCCATGCCTGCGATGGGCAGAACCGTAGACCAGGCGCCCAAGACCGACGCCACGAGGATGCTCGCCGCCACGCCATACACCGCGACTCGCTCGGCGGTCCGGGGCAGCGCCTGGCTGCCTTGTGTGCGCCAAATGGTGCGCATGCGCGGAGCCACGACCTCAAACAAGTACACAGCCAGCGCCATGCCGACGAACAGCGCCGCGTGCTTCACAACCATCGCCGTTGCCCAACCGCTTTGGCCAAAATCCCAGAGTTTCGGGTGGCCTGGTTGGTAGGTGCGGATGAAGCCCCCAAACAAGTTGGCAAGGATTCCGATGTAAGCAAGCGTCTGGCCAAGAGCGAGGGTGTTGCGGTGGTGTTGACCCTCGCGCAAGTGGCGCGCCCACGACACGAATGCCACGAGACCCGCAAGGTATGCAATGGCGCCCGCCGTGTGCAGGGTGGTTGCGACGACGGAACCGAAGTCAGTAAAGAGGGCGTTGACCACTGAGCTTCGAGGTGGGCGGGCGGGTATGGAGGTTTTGGTAGCTGGACGTACGCCGAGAATCTTGAACAGCGCATTCCATCACCGACCTCCTGCATCGAGGGTTTGTGAAGCTCGATGTTTCCAGTCTGCACGACGCCGTCATGCAACTGGAAAAGAGCCTCGGCTTCCTGACCTCCTCATATGCCGACGACCCGGCTCTTCTGGAGCAGTTCCAGGCGGCGACCATCCAGGCGTTCGGGTTCACCTACGAATTGACCGCCAAGATGGTGCGCCGCCAACTCCAGGAGGACGCAATCAGTCCTTCCGAGATTCGTGCACTAGGATTCATGGACCTGATGCGGCGAGCGGCGGACGCTGGTCTCGTGCGCGACGCGAGCCCTTGGCACACATTCCGGGAACTTCGCAACCGGACCAGTCACACCTACGACCGGGAAGAGGCACGAATTGTTCTGGAGTCGGTTCCTGATTTCCTTGACGAGGCCCAGTCGGTCCTTGCGGTCTTGGAGAAGCGCAATGCCCGCTGAGGTTCAAGTCCCCGACGACCAGTTGAGTCAAATTTTGGGCATTCTGGCGCGTCACGCCCCGGGCCGCTCCATTCACGCATTCGGCTCTCGGGCCCACGGCAATCCCCGTCCCACATCGGACCTGGATCTTTGCCTGCATGGCCCAGTCCTAGAGCTGCATGAAATGGCCGCACTCCGGGAAGAACTGGAGGAGTCCAATCTCCCGTTCACCGTGGACGTGGTGGAATGGGAGCGCATCGGGGCACGTTTCAGGGATCTAATCAAGCGTGATTGGGTGGAGCTGCGGTCCGCCACCGACGCGACCTAGCGCCGCCAATACGCATTCGTCCGAGCGAACTCAAGCTCCGCCGCCAAGATCTCCCGCCAGAACATGGAGGTTTCTGGGTCTGAGACTTTCTGCAAAATGCGTGTCGCGGTCTCGGGCCCGACCCCGCGCGCAACGAGGCATCGAGCCGCGACGCTGCCAAAATTCGCCATCAAATTTCCGTTGCGTACCATGCTGTTGCGCTCTCGTTTTTCCTCGGCCGTGAGTCGAGCCTGGTCCCCTTTCAAGAGGCCCAATTTGTCTTCGCTCCAGCGGCGCAGGCAGGCGACGGTGAGGTTTTGGCAGCGGCGGCAGTGAATCCTTCGCGGCACGTCTTGCACGATGGTGTCGGTGCGGGTGCCGCAGTTGGTGCAGACGAGCATGCACTCGGATTCTTCGATGCGGGCGCGCACTTGGGCCAGGAGTTTGTCGTCGCTGCGGGGCGGGGCGACCATGCGGCGGGCCTCTTCGAGTGCGAGCCTGGACAGGGGGCCAAGGGCTTGCCGGACGATTTCGATGCGACCTGCGGCAAGATCGCGAAGGAAGTCGGCCATGGCGTCCAGATCAAAGCGGTCGTGGATGAGGCGGTTGAGGGTCTCTTCTTGCAAGGCGAGGCGGTCCCATAGGGCGTCGAGTTTGGCGCGGGTGAAGCGGTTGGCGTCGAGTGTGTCGGGGAGCGCTCCGAAGTGTTTGGCCACATGGACCAAGTGGTGGCGCAGGAGGCCGTCGCCTTTGAGCACGATTCCGAGAAGGATGTCGAGGCTGTCTGGGTCGAGGCTGTTCCAGGTTTCTTCCACGTCGGCTGGGCTGATGCTGCTTGGGAGTGTGAAGGTGATGCGGTAGGCGTCGGAATCGACGGGGACGGCCGAGCCGTGGCGCTGGGAGAGGAGGGCGGCGGTGAGGCGGCCGAGGGCTTCGTTTCCGCGGGTGCCGAGGGGGACGTGTGCCACGAGTAAGGCGCGGCCGGTTTCGAGGCAGACGACGCGATCCGTCGGCACGCGAAGGCCCTCTTCGAGGTGGGCCAATACGGGCCCGGCGCCGGGGGCGGTCTCGGTGGGGGCGGACCCGTCTCCGATGTTGCCTCGAAGGATGGCGACGGCGTGGGCAAGTTCGCGACTGACGGGGAGGGCGCTTCCGGCCCATTGGGGCACGGCTCCGAGGTCGCGGGCGGGGGCGACGCGCACTCGGCGGGCGTCTTGTTCGATTTCCAGGACGCGCCAGCTTCGGCCGGCCATGATGAAGCTCTGGCCGGGTTCGAGTCCGGCGGCGACGAAAGCGTCGTCGACGGTGCCGATGCTGCGTTTGGTTGCCTCGTTGAGGATGCGGAATTTTTTGTCGTCTTGGATGAGGCTGATGTGGCTGAGGAAGTGTTTGCGGCTGCGTCCGCTGCGGCCCATGCTGCCGGGCGCTGACTCGGATTCGTACACGGTGCGCACGTCGAGGAGCGTTTCCCAGACTTGCTCAAACAAGCCGTCGTCCAGTTCGGCAAATGGGGCAGCGCGCCGGATGATGGCGTGGGTCCAGCTGCGGTCGAGGTCTTTGTATTCGTTGGTGAGCGCGACGAGTTGGTTGGCTAGGACCACGAGGGGTGCTTCGCGGATGCGGAGGGGTTCGAGGGTGCCGGTTTCGGCTTTGCGTGCCACTGCATAGCATTCTTGGAAATCTTCGGGCCCGGAGGCGACGAGTGTGCCGTGGCTGGTTGCACCGACGCGGTGGCCGGCGCGGCCGAGGCGTTGTACGAGTCGGGCGACACTGCGGGGGCTGCCGAGTTGTACGACGTGGTCGATGGCGCCGACGTCGATGCCTAGTTCGAGGCTGCTGGTGGCTACGAGGCCGCGTATGTCGCCGTTTTTGAAGCGGTCTTCTACGTCTGCGCGGTGCTCGGAGGACAGGCTGCCGTGGTGCAATTCCAGCAACGGCAAGGCCCGACCTGCGTCCTCATCGAGGGTGGTGCTGCGGTGGACGAGCAACTCAGCGCTGTCGCGGGTGTTGCAAAAGACCAGGACACGTTCGTGGGCGGCCACCAGCGCGCGCACGGTGCGTACTTCGGCCGCAGCTTCGGCGGATATGCTCAGTTCGCCTCCGAGTCGTTGGTCTTCGTCCGTGACCTCGGGCAGCACCACGTCCAGTTCGCGTCGTTTTTCGGCGGCAACGCGCAGGACTTGGACCGCTCGGTCGGTGCCGGCCATGAAGCGGGCTACGGGTTCTGGGTCGGCGACGGTGGCGGAGAGGCCGATGCGTTGGAAAGCGCCGCCTTGGCGGGCACTGGGTTTGCGGGGGCAGGTGCGGTCGCGGGCGGGTGCGTCGCGCAGGCTTGGTGGTTGGGCAATGGCCTCCTCTAGGCGCTCTAGGGCGATGGTAAGTTGGCTGCCGCGTTCGGAGGCCGCAAGATCGTGTACTTCGTCGAGGACGACGAATCGGACGGTGGCAAGGTGCCGGCGCAGCGTGTCGCCGTACAATAGAAGCTGAAGAGTCTCGGGGGTGGTGATGAGCACGTCGGGTGGTTTGCGGGCTTGTCGGGCGCGTTCGGCTTGGCTTGTGTCGCCGTGTCGTACGCCGACGTGGATGTCGAGTGCTTCGGCCCAGTCGGTGAGGCGCCCCAGGAGGTCGCGGTTGAGGGCGCGCAGGGGCGTGATGTACAGCGCTTTGAATCCCGTTGGCCAGGGCTTGTTTGCGGCCTTCAATCGGTCTCGTTCGTGCAGGATGCGGCTCAAAATCGGCAGGAGGGCGGCTTCTGTTTTGCCGTATCCGGTGGGCGCCACGAGAAGGGCGTGTCCGCCGGCAAGCAGAGCGTCGAGGCTTGCGTGTTGGGCGGGGGTCAGGTCCGTCCAGCCTTGTTGTTGCAGCAGGCGGTCCAGGGCCGGGTGCAGCCGTGGATCAAGTCCTACAACATCACGCCCAGAATCAGGTCTAGGTAGCTCAATAGCAGGGTCGCGCCGAGCAGGTAGCTCAAGATCATCCCGGTGCCGGTGCCGAGGCCCATGAAGGTGCCTTGGCGCGACAGCAGGAGGCTGTTTTTGATGATCATTTGAATGGGAGTTGCTACGACGCCGAAGACCAGGAGCAGGGTGGCGATTTGGATGCCGATGGTGGCCCAGAGTGCGTTGCCGCTGGCGCTGGTGGTGAACAAGCTGGTGCCAAAGACGTGTGCCATTTCGAGGTCCCAGAGCACGAAGACTAGGAAGGCGACGAGGAGGGAGAAGACGAGGCCGATCCACTTGTAGCGGTCCCAGCGTTCGTGTTTCTTTTCGGGCTTGACGGCGAGGCGGGTGATCCAGAGTCCGATGGCGACGGCCCAGAGTGCAAAGCCCCACCAAGGGAGCTTGAAGAGCCAGACGCCGTACAGTGATTGGGCGCCGGTGACGCCGCCGTCGGCGACCCGAAAGGCGGTGGTGCCTTGGCCGTGTAGGCCTGTGGCGTCGGCTGCCATGGTCATGGCGGTGAAGCGGTTGAGCCGGAACACAGAGCCAAAGTCTGCGTCCTTGTCGGTTGGGATGGTCATGAGGGCGCCTGCGAGCGTCTCTTGTAGGACAATCTCGAGGTCTTCTGTGCCGCCGTCGATTTGCTGGGTTTGTGTGCCGCCGCTTTGGGCGTTGGCGGTTTCGACAGCGCTGAGCATTTCGTTGATGCGGGCAAACTTGAGGCCAACCGCCACGGCGGCGTTCGTTGCTGGGCTGAAGCTGGTGCTGCTGCCGGGTCCGAAGGGTAGGAGTCCGAATCCTACCTGAAACGGCGACACGACGGGGCTTCCTTCGAAGGTGAAGACGGTGTCTTTTCCATTGAATCGGCAGGAGGGCGGGGCGCAGCTGTTGCCTTCGACGTTGTCGACGCCGTCGATGCGGATGACGGTGTCATCGTCCAAGCCGGAGAGTCCGCCAGCTTTGTCGGGATCGATGAATTGGTTGCCTTGGAGCGGGATGCGTTCAATGGATGCGAACGCCATTTTGCCTCCGACGGAGGGTGCTAGGAGCGCTTCGCCGAGGCCGAAGGTGTTCAGGTCTTCGCCTTGTTTGAAGTCCATCCAGAGTGCGAGGACGTGGTCGGCGGTGTAGGTTGCGTCGACGGGGTCGGGGAGTCGGAGTCCGATGCTGCCGCCGCGTTCGATCATGATGCGTTGGGTGTCGCCGGTGGCGCAGCCTTGGCCGTTGTTGTTTTTCCAGCAGACGCGCTCGACGCCATCGATGCGTAGGCCGTTTGTGTCGAAGAAGCCGAAGCTGCCGTCGGCGCCTCGCAAATCGGCTTTCATGGCGGCGGAGACGACGGTGACGGGATTGGAGCCGTTGGCGTCTGCGTATTGGTAGTCTGCGGTGAAGGCGTGGACGCCGTTGATTTGCGCGCCGCTTGCGGGAATGAGCAGCAATGCGACGAGCACAAGGGGGACGGCGGCCTTCAACACGGTGGCAGGAGTCCGCGCCCGTTTATTCATTGTGTGCTTGTGGGGCAAATGGGCTTAGGGGCCTAGGCCCGGCCTACAAGGGCGGCAATGGCATCTGCATCCGTGGCAAGGTTTGCTTGCAGATCTTCGTGGCCGTCTTCGGTGACGATGATGTCGTTTTCGATGCGGATTCCGAGGGGGGGCACTCCGGGGGGTGCGGGTGCGAAGTCGGAGTTGACGTAGAGGCCGGGTTCGACGGTGAGGATCATGCCTGGCTCTAGGAGTCGTTGGTTGCCGTCGTCGTCCTTGTAGCCGCCCACGTCGTGCACGTCGAGGCCCAAGAAGTGGCTGGTGCCGTGCATGTAGTAGCTGCGGAAGCTCTGTTTTTCGAGGACCTCGGCAAGGGCCCCGGTAATCCAGCCACGTTCGAGCAGACCTTCGGCAAGCACTTGGACTGCGGCTTCGTGGGGGGCGCGGATGGAGGCGCCGGGGCGCACGGTGGCGATGGCGGCTTTCTGGGCATCGTGGACGAGGTCGTAGAGGTCCCGCTGCGCTTCGGTCCAAGCCCCCGTTGCGGGCGCGGTGCGGGTGATGTCGCTGTTGTAGTAGCCCCATTCGCAGCCGGCGTCGATCAAGACGAGGTCGCCGGATTCGATGCGGGCGCGGTTTTCGATGTAGTGCAGGATGCCGGCGTTGGCGCCGCTGCCGACGATGGCAGGGTAGCCGGGTCCGGTGCTGCCGTGGCGGCGGTAGTGGTGTAGAATGGCGGCCTCTACTTCGTATTCTCGGGCGCCGGGGCGAACGTGGGCAAGGCCTGCTTCCATGGCTTCGTTGCCAAGACGCGCCGCTTCGCGCATCATGCGCAATTCGTCGGCGTCCTTGCGCAACCGTAGTTCGTGGACTACGGTGCCGCCGTCGGAGGGGTCTGTTTCGCCGAGGGCGTTGCGCAGGTGTTCGTCCACTTCGAGGTGGTGGTCGGTGCAGGCAAGAACGTGCCCGGGTCCTCGGCTTGCTAGGCGTCGCTTGAAGTCGGCGCCGAGTTCATCCATGGGGTGCGCTGCGTCCACGCCGAGGGCCTCTCCGGCGCGTTCGATGCCGAGGCGGCGCCCGGTCCAGACTTCGGCTTCGGGTTTGCGGGTGCGCAGCCATAGGTCGGTGCGGCCGGTTCCGCCTTCGATGGTCAGGACGCTTTCGGGTTCCGCGAATCCGGTCAAGTACCAGAAGTCGCTGTGGGGCCGGAAGACGTGCTCTACGTCGTTGCTGAAGGAGGTTTGTGGGTGCGTTGCCACCACTAGGATTTCGTCGTCGTCCATGGCGGCGGCGGCTCGCTCGCGTCGGCGCTGGAACGATTCCAGGGGCAGTTGAGGCGCCGGGCCGGTGGCCAGGTCGTCGAAGTCCACGGCGTCTATGGGTTGTGCAGGGGGAGAAGGGTTTCGGACGGAGGGTCGCGATCGAACCGTTGCCGCCTTGGAGCAGTTGTCGTGAGGTTTCATCGCGGTGTTACAATAGCGGCGTATCAGAGCCATAGCAACCGCGTACATGCAGCCGGCCTTTACACCACCATATTGCTCAATTTGAATGGCCTTATTCACGATTGCTATATATATCAAATCGTTTAACCAAGACTGGAAGCGCCATATGGATGCTGCAAACTACGACCACTTGCAACCCGTTTATCCAGTCCGCCATCAAGCCAAAGTGCCGTTCCGTCCGCATATCCGAGCCCCCTCCGACCTTACCGCGCACCTGATGGAGATCCAACGGTTGGACGACGAACTGGACCGCCACATCCTGAGTGCACAAGATTACCTCGATCTCGCCAGCGACGCATATGGCACCAATTTCCACTACAGCACACGGATGGAAGGAAACCCGTTGGACCTCGACGAAGTGCGCCGCATCACTCGCGAGAGTCTGCGCCATACAACCCGCACGAGCAGACAACCCCCCGCGACCCAAGAGATCATCAACCACGTCCTTGCCGCAAGCAAACCCATCCTGGAAGGACCGTGGAACCAAAATCGAATTCTGGACTTGCACCGGATTCTCATGCACGACGCAGAACCGCGAAGCAACCCAGGGCAATACAAAACGGAACGCAATCCCATCACGCAAGAGGGGGACGTTGTGTTCGCTCCGGCCCGGCCCGAAGATGTGTTGGCCGAAATGGAGTCGCTAGTCACCTGGGTCAACGAGGACGCCCCCACACTGCACCCACTCGTAGCTGCAACCGTGTTTTTCCACGAATTCGAGAGCATTCACCCCTTCCGAGACGGAAACGGGCGCACGGGCCGGATGCTGTTTCACGGATACCTTCGAACACGCGGGCTACGAAACTCCCACCTGTGCAAATTCGAGCCCTACCTCACTGGTGAGCCAGAACTTTACTACAGACTACTAAGTTGGACGGACTTCTCGGGGGACTACCGCCCAATCCTGGACTTCTTCACCAACGCCGTTCTTCGATCCTACCGGGAAGCCCACGCGCACCTCAAAGAGCGCGACCTACTTTCAAGCGGGCTTGACGAACATGCAAAGCGTTTACTGATTCAGGCGAAGACGCACGGGGACTGGTTCACGGTCTCGGAAGCAACCCATTGGGTAGATAGCATCCAGGACGTAACGGTCCGAAAGCACCTGAACCGGCTCGTTGATGTCGGGGCTCTGGAAGACAACGGAAAAGGAACGCGGGGCAAGCGTTACCGGTTCGCGTCTCCATTCCCAGAATCGTAGAACAAAAATCAAGTTGCTCGAATCCGAAGACTCAGCCCCTGAACACCGGCCGCATACTGGTACAAACCGGAAGCGGCAGGGGCGCACGAGGTTCGTTGCCGATGTTCGCTTCGACGATGTTCAGGAGTCCCGCCCAAGGCATCGGGTAGTTGCCAAGGCTCTGGCCTTCGTCGGCGTCCATGGTGAGCCCGGCGCGGTCGAGGTATTCCTGTTTGCGTACGCGGACATTGTACACGCCACTGGCCTTCTCTTGTTCTCCGACGACGACGATGAGGGGCACCCATTCTTTCTCGGCACTGCGGATTTTTTTGCCGATGCCGTTGCTGGTGTCGTCCACGTCGGCGCGTCCGCCTGCGTCGTTGACGGCGGCGGCCAATTGGAGCGCTTCGTCCAAGAACTCATCCGAGACAGGCAGGAACCGAACGTGCGTGGGACTGAGCCAGAAGGGCAGGGCCGGTTTTTCGCCTCGGTCGCGCTTCATCGCTTCCGATTCGAGGATGGCGGCGACGTTGCGGTCGATGGCGCCGCTGACGCTGGTGTGCAGCAGCAGGGGCGTGTGTTCCGCTCCGTCCTCACCGGCGTAGGTGATGCCGAAGTGCTGCGGGTTCTGGGTGTCAATTTGCACCGTGGACAATGCGAACGCCTTGCCGCTGGTGTCGTTGACGTTGAATTCGAATTTGCAGACGAAATAGAAGGACTGGTCTTCCCACATCTCCACGAGAATCGGCTGCCCGACGGTCTGCGCGAGGCTCTGGGCGAATTCCTTGTTTTCTTCGTAGAAGCCGCGCACGAACCGGATGGCAGTTTGGAACGGCACTTCGAGTCCCTCCATCCAGGTTTTGCTGGTGGCAAATTGCCGCCCGAACTCCTCGCGTGCTTGCGGCAGGTCCGCCACGAGGGTATGCATATCGGGCATGGTGAAGCATCGAAGGCGCTTGATGCCGCTGGTTTCGCCGCTTTGTTCGCGTCGGAAACTGTAGTGGGTCAGTTCGTAGATGCGCGCCGGCAGGTGCCTGTACGAGAGGGTGCTGCGGCCCATGGTGAGGTACATGCCGAAGCAGGCGGCAAAGCGTAGGAACAGTTCCTTGTCGTCGGACTTGACGCGGTATTGGCGGGCGGGGAATTTTTGCAGGTACTTGTTGAGCGCCGGGTGGTTTACGTCGTACATGATTGGGGTCTCGATCTGCATGGCGCCACTGGCCTGGGACACCTTGTTGATCTTGGTTTCCAGGAGGCGCTTCATGAGGTTGCCCTTGGGGAACCAACGCATGTTGCCGGTGTCGCTGCCGGGTTCGTAGTCGACCAATTCGAGGCTCTTCATGAGGTCGATGTGGGCCGGCTCGCGGCCGCCCGTGCGGCTACCTTTGGCTTCGTACTCGTAGAACTTTTTGAGCTCCGGTTGGCCCTTGTAATTGAATTTCTCCGCTTCGACAAGCTCGCCTTCAGGCGTGAGGATGTACCAAGCCGAGCGAAGGTTCTTTTCAGCCTTCAGCGCCTCCGATTCGTTGACGTCGCTGTCTGCTTCTGCGCCCTCGGCTCCGGCCTCGCCGTGTTCTTCTCCGCCCGGCACCACGCGACGGCTGAGTTCTGCCAGCGGGTGGCCCTTGACCTTGATCTCGAAGCCCTTGTACCAGCCAAACGGACTGCGCTTGACCTCGAATTCGCCCTCCAACTCGGCTTGCAGGAGCGGCAGTGCCTTGACGCCGACGCTCGGCTTGGCGAGGTCTTCCGACAAGTGCGCGTACGGGTAGAGCATCACGCGCTCCGCCTTGACCTGGTTGGCCACGGAACGAATCTCGTGGGCGGCCTTGCGCACCGCCGAGGCGAGGTCTTCTTCATCCACCGATTCCACCGTGATGAAGGCGCACAGGGCATCCTCGAGGCGGCCCGATTTTTCCTCGTCCGTGAGGTCCGGGGCCGACTTGAGTGCCTTCTTGGTTGCCACATACTCAATGTGGTCCGAGTGGAGGAGAAGGAGCTTCACGAGGCGCGGGAGAAGCCCTCCCTGTATGAGCCTAGCGCGTGTCGTAGCCGCCCCGGCACCACTTCGACCCCACCCAAGGCCCACTCCAGAACCCACCTCAGGGTCAAGTCGACGCCTCGCAAAGGATGCGTATTTCATGCTTTCCGGCGCCGGTCAAATAGCCACAAACGCCCAGCTAGGGTCGTCACTCGCGCCGACTTTGGCGCGTGTCCTGGGAGGATTCGGGGGTCTCCTCCCAGGACCTCTTCCCCATGTGCTCGTGGGATTCCACCTGCATCGAGACAGATTCCTGCTGCGTCGCAGCGGCTGATATAGGCATGGCGTCGAGGCTTGTTTGGTGACACGCATGGACCCCACCAAGCCCTACCAAAACCTGACCCGCATTCTTGCGGCCCTGACCCTTTGCCTAATGGTCGCCTCGACCGCAAACGCCCAACTCGCCCTCCCGACGCCCGACCTACCGGCGCTCCCGGGCATCAACGCCGGCGCCAGTGCTCCCGGTGCCTCCGTTTCGGCCAACGCCAGCGGCCACGCCATTGGCGCCTGCTACGACCTGGACCCGACCGCCGTCACAAACACCGCCACAGCCGCCCTGCCCGCCCAAGCGGGACAAGCCACCGGCCTCGCCACCGGCCTCGTCTCCACCGCCACGGGATTGGTGCCTGTTGGCCTTCCCTCCGTTTCGGACCTGCCCACGAGCGATTGTCTGGACGTAAACGCGGACGACCCGACGCAACTGGTTGAGGACGTCAAAGGAAAGGCGGGCGGCCACCAGAACATGATTCAGCGCTGGATTGGCAACCTGTTTGGTCGCTTCTAGAACCACCAAATCCCAGCCAGGACCGCGTCATCCTCCACCTCTGTCGCCCGCGCTCCCCGCGCTTCCTCCTTCCCCACTTTCTGCCCGTCCCTCCTTCATCTCTCCATCTCCCTCCATCTCTCTCCAACCTGTCTCGATTCAATTCAACCACATTCCACCTGCGCCAAGGCGCACCCGCCTCGCGCAACGCCTCCCAATCATCCGCCTCGGTCCGATTCGGGGGTCTTGGACCGAGGCCATCCCCTGCTGGACGCCCGAATCGGTCCAAAGGCCGCTCTGGCCACTCTGACTGTTCTGGCTGTTCTGGCCGCTATTCCGGAGATTCCTCGTCTTCCGTGCGCTCCCCATCCATCCGAATCCGGCGTTGCGCGCGCAAGTCTCGCAAAAAATCGAGCCCCGCCAAACCAACCACCACCACAACCGCCACCAATGCGATGCCCCAGCCAAGCCTAGGGTCCACGGCAGTCGCAAGTCGATTCATCCGGTCAAAGAAATACGTCCACGCCGCAGCCACAATGATGGTCGCCACCACCACGGGCGGCAAAACATCCCGAGTCCGCATCCCCGCCAAGCGCCCAACAATCATGGCAACAAGCGGACCATTGACCAAAAACGGAACCAACATGAACACCGCCAACCCAAGCGGCCCCCAGCGGTGCACATACGCCTGGTGGCGGTCGGCGGCAGCCTCAATCAACCGCACCCGCCGCATCAGGGCGTTGTTTCGGTCATGATACCGGTGCAACAGGAGCAAAAAGAGCGGATACGCAAACAAGGCCCCTGCAATGTCCTGGGTGAAGCTCACCTGCCAAATGAGAAACCGAGGTGCTCCCGCCGCAATGCCCACCGGAATGCCTCCTTCGCGGCCCGTGAGCACTTCCGCAATAAGCCCCAGCACCAGCGCCTGAACTTTCTCCGGCCACAGCACAAAGACCAGAAGAAATTCCAAGCCCAACAAGAGCAAGAGCGCCACTCCGGAAAGCCAGATTCGGCCCTCGATGCGCGCGGTGATCGGCTGGCTCATTCCGAATCGTCCGGACCCTTCGGCTCCTTCCGCTTCTTCGGCTTCACCTGCGCCTCGGCCGCCTCGGGCGCGGTCTCGGCCTTGCTCATTGGCGCTCCCGCAGACTTCCCGCCACGCTGCAACCAACGGCTCCTCCGCCGCCGCTCCGCGCCAGCCAACCGCATCTCATCATACTGCAACCGCGAATGATCGTCTACGCCCACAGCAGGATCCAGGTACTCCTGTTCCCAGACCTTCAAGACCGTAATCGCAACACCCACAATGAGCGGGCCCAAAAACAGGCCAATGAACCCAAAGGCAGCAACACCTCCAAGCACCCCGATGAGCACAAAGATCGGATGGATGGCAGCGCGGTCGCCTATCAATTTGGGCCGGACAAAATTGTCCACTTGGCTTACGATGATGACACCCCAACCGACCAGGAACAGGCCCTGCCACACGTCGCCTCGCACAAGCAGGAAGATTGCCGCCGGAACCCAAACCAGGAACGCACCCACCACCGGCAGGAGGCTCAAGATCGCCATCACGCTTGCCCAAACAATGGCGCCCGGAACACCCGCGATTAGGAAACCGACGCCACCCAGGGCCCCCTGGATCAGACTCGTCAAGATTTGTCCGGCAAACACCGCGTTGAGGCCGTTGCGCGCTTCATACAACAAGAAATGCACTTGGGATGCGGGGATCGGCGCAGCTCGTTCCATGTAGACCACGAGGCGGTCGCCGTCCACCAGCACATAGTACACCACGAACAAAATCACCGTCAAAGCGATGAAGAAACCCGGCACAGCTTTGGCAAGATCCGTCGCCACATCCTTGAGGCCTTCAATGGCCCGACCTTTGACCACATCCACATTATCCTGCACCGAAGCGTTGCGCTGATCCGGCGTCTGATCCGGGTAAAACACAGACAACGCTTGCTGAACCGACGGACTAGCAAGCGCATTGTCCACCCATACGTCGCCCTTTCCGCCCTGCAATTCCGTGGCAAGCTCCGTGGCGTCGTTGGCCAGCGCCCACCCCAACAACCCGATCGGAATGGCCAGCAAGACAAACAACGTGAACATCGTCGCGAAAGCCGAAATCCGATTGGGCAACCGCTTCTCGTAGAACTTGTCGATGGGAAGCGCCAGCACTGCGACAAAAACGCCCGTGACAATGAAAATCACAAACGGCTTGAACACCACCCACAACAGAAGCGCCAAGCCAAGCATGATGAGCATGAAGAACAAGTGGCTCTGCTTTGGCAGCACAAGCACCGACCGAGACTCTTCCACGAAAGGCGATGGCGGCATGTGTTCAAGGGTTTGTTCGTCACGAAGTCCAATCGTGGCGCGCCCCCCACCCCGGCGCCCCGGTACAACGAGGGCCCATGCCGCGCCCCTCCAAACACGCCATGGCCCCCGGCCCAGGACACGCACCACGCACCGCCCCTCAGCAACCCCTTTTCAGGGGTCGCCGCCTCGCCGGCTTGTGAAGGTCTGGGTCGTCGACAACGGCGGACAATGGTCGCACCGCGAATGGCGCGTCCTTCGCTACCTAAAGGCAGACACCAAGATGGTGCCCAACGACACGCCCGTCGAAGAACTCTTGGCAGCCAACCTCGACGGCCTCCTGCTGTCGGGCGGCGCCCCCCGCGTCGGCGTCGACGGAACTCTCGGCAACTGCGCCGACTACATCGACCAACTCGACATCCCCATCCTAGGCATTTGCGCCGGCCACCAATTCCTCGCCCGCCACTTCGGCGGCAGCGCCGCACCCGGCAAAACCCCCGAATTTGGCGCCGTGGACATGGACATCCAAGACGCAGGCGGCATCCTCGACGACATTGAGAGCCCAACCCAAGTCTGGGCCAGCCACCACGACGAAGTGGACGTAGTACCCGAATCCTGGACCGTCCTTGCAAGCTCGGAAACCTGCCCCGTCCAAGTGATGCGCCACAATGAGCGCCCCCTCTACGGCATGCAGTACCACCCCGAAGTGGAACACACCCCCGCCGGCGGCCAAATGTTCCGCAATTTCCTCAAAATCTGCGAAGAGTACGCAGAGAAACGGGCGCAAGCAACCGCGTAAGCAACGGGGCCGCGCAATAGGGCGCCAAGGATGATCCTGGCAAGCGCCGGGACCATCGACGCTGCGACTCAAACCAAGCCCGAGGGCTTCGCCCTCACGCCTTGGCCCGCGTGCGGTACCGCAGGCGGCACCGCAGCGGTACTGAGCAAAGGGGCGCGAATCAAAACCGGCGTTCGCCTGTGGTTGAGCAACCGTGCCGAGCAAAAGGACCCAAATCAAAACCGGCGTTCGCCTACGGCTCACGCCCTGGTTTTGATCCGCCCCTTCGTCGCGTCTACGACGCACCGAAGGTCCGTTCGCGCTTCGCGCTCACTGAGAATCAAAGCGGCCGTTCGGGCTCCGCCCTCACGCCTTCGCTTTGATCCTCTTCATCGTAAACAGACTCTCGCGCTCCATCTCTTCCAAGCGGAAGGCGATGAATGTCTTGACCTCTTCAAGCTCGGGCAGGACCTTGAATTCGAGAGCATTGACACGGCGCTTGGTCTTCTCGACCTCGTCAAGCAAGCGCTTGATGCTGGTCTCCAATTCGGCAGCCTCAATGATCTTCTCCACAAGCGCCTCGTAGGATTCGACCGCCTCATCCACGGACGCAGAGGTGCCCACGATGCCGTAGCCGCGCTCCGAAAGCTCGCGGCGGATGTGGTCCGACTCAATCTTGGGCACGCGCACGCCCATGATGTTGTTCTCCTTCAAGCGGACCGAAGGCGACTTGCCGGCGGTGTTGGCCACACTGCGCACCGTAAGCGCGCCTTCGACGGCCGTGGCGGTGTCGATGGCTTCCTGGGCGGCGATGAACCGCTGGACAAGGTCGGCGCGCAGGCTCTTGACCTGGTCGAGGATGGCGAAAATTTCGAACATCAGGCCGTCCCGCTTCTTCTTGAGCAGGTTGTACCCGGATTTGCTCAATTGGATTCGCCGCTTGACGTTGATCAACTCGGACCGTGTCGGAGTCACGTTCTGGGCAGCCATGGACGGGGCGCGCGACTCAGGGTTCTTGGATAAAGGTTGGGCCTAGAGTGCCGAAGAGCCGAGTTTGACCATTTTGTTACCCACCAGCGATAAGCTTAGGAAGGCCACTGGTTGTGCGTGCGTAAATGGGCCTCTACGAACTCCATCGCAAGGAATCGTTTGAGGACGCGGATTGTCCTTTGCGTTCTCTACATGTGCGTATCAATGCGGAAGCAGATTTTGGTGGAACATCCGTTCCAGGACCAGTCCAGCGTCGTCTGATTGTACAAGCTTTGCGTCACATACTTGAAAAAACCGGGGACGAAGACATTACGATCCTCAGCAACCCGATTGTTGCCTTCAATCAGCTCCAGGAGGAACATGGCTGGGCAAAACCCGAAGACATGGACCTACGCGTCATCAAGAGCGCCCACCGCATCGTCAGCGAAGTGGCCAAGCGCAGCCAGTCAGGCCGCGTGGTGCTCGCCGCCGACCTCGTGGGCGCCATTGGCTTGTCCGCGCCGACCATCGGACGCCTGTTGCGCCTGGGCGAGCGAGCCAACGACTACCTTACTCAGTTCGTGGTCATCTCGCCACACGGCCGCACCAAGGCACTGGACTTGACGCCGCGAGGCCGGCTCATGGCAAGCAAAATTCGTGCCGGTGTCGTTCCGGCCTGAACTCGATTCTAGATCCGGCAGCCGGCCACGCACTCGGATGCGACGGCCCAGGCGTTGAGCGGATCCTTGTAGATGGAGACGGCGGTGGGGGCGGCCGTTTTCCAGCCTTCGCCAAAGTCACCGTGTGGGAATCCACCAAGAACGAGTGTCAAGTCGCCGCCGTCCGCTCGCGTCATGAGGTCGCGAGGCGCCAGTGCTTCGCCGCCTTCGTCGAGGCGCAGGACCGTTCCTTTGCCAAACTCCGCCACGACTTCTGCGGGCGTCTTGCGGCCTTCGCTCCATAGCAACGGGTCTGCGTCCTGGCTGGCACCTTCTCGCAAAACTTTGGCAATGAGGCCTTGGAACCGCTGTTCGCCGCGAGGAAGACGAGTGTCGTTGCGGATGCGAAGAAGCGTGCCGCCTCGGCAGTGCACGGCCACTTCGACATCGCCGTCCTTGCACAGCGGCGATTCGAGGAGGGCAAGGAGTGTGTAGTGCGTGATGTCCGGGCGGCCGCGTCGCTCGCCTTCAGGCAAGAGCTTGCAGGCTTGGCGGTGCTGGTTCTGGTCCAACAGCAATTCTCCCGGGCGGCGCCCTTGGAGCTTGGCGTGTGCGCGCACCTGCGGGTGGCCGGCGACGGCCTCGGGGACCAGTTCGAGTTCTGCGTCTGCCAGGATGAACCGGAGCACGGGCAGCGCGAGACGGATGGGGGATTTGGTGCTGTCGCGCAACAAGCGTTATGTCCGTCCGCCACCAGACCCAATCGTGGCCTTCTCCAAGTTCGATCCCCACGCACCCCAAGCGGACGAGGACGAAGAGGAATTCAGCTCCGAAGGCGCTCGGCGCCGCGCCTTGCTTTTACGCTGGGGCTGGGCCATCAGCATGATCTACACCGCCATCGGCTTCGGGTTCATCCTGTACTGGATTGCCACGGACGCCTAGCCGAGAAGGCCATTCGAAGGGAAGAGAAGCGGAAGAGCAGGGGGAAGGTGGGAACAGGGGTCGCTTGACCCTACACCAATTGAGCGAGCTTGGGCAGAATCTTGCACAGCGACCGCAAGCCGTCGATGCTTCGGGCGGCACGCGCAAAGCGCGGCCACCCAGAGCGAACCTACACCAATTCAGCGAGCTTGGGCAACACCTTGTAGAGATCGCCCACGATGCCGTAGTCGGCAATCTGGAAGATCGGCGCGTCCTTGTTGGTGTTGATGGCGACGATCAGCTTGCTGCCGCGAATGCCCGCAACGTGCTGGATTTGGCCGCTGACGCCGGCTGCAAAGTACACCTTGGGCTTGATCTCGTGGCCGCTGAGGCCGATCCAGTGCTCTTCGCCGAGCCACTTCAAGTCGGCTGCGACGGGGCGGCTGCATCCAACGGCGCCGCCGGGCAGTTTCTTGGCGAGTGCTTCTGCGAGTCCGATGTCTTCCTTGGACTTGAAGCCGCGTCCAACGCCTACGACGTAGTCGGCGCCGGTGAGGTCGAAGTCGTGGTCGGCGCTGCCTTCGGTTCCGGTGACGGTGACGGTGCTGGCTTCGGCTTGCAGCTTGATTTCCGTGCCGCCGACGTCTTCGGTTGCTTCGAAGGTGCCGGGGGTTGCGGTGAGAACGGCTTGCTTGCCGACGGTGTAGGTCGCCATGCTGTTGCCGGAGAGCACCATGCGCTGAACCGTGAGGCCGTCGGCGCCGGATGTGATGCTTTGCACTTCGGCGGCGTAGGGCCAGTCGAGGTGGGCCGCGAGGCGGGGGGCCACGTCCTTGCCGAGTTTGCTGGCGCCCACGATGACCACGTCGATGTTGTGTTCCTTGACGGCGGTGGCGATGGCGCGGGCTATGGTGCTGGGGTCGGCGTCGGGCAGGCCGCTGCGGTCCACTTTGAAGTGGGTGCCGAGGGTTTGGGCTTGTTTGCGTACTTCCATGCAGAGATGGTCGTTGTCCGACCAGCCGAGGACGTTCGGGCTCACAGGGCGCCCTCCTTCTTGAGTGCGGCCACAAGTTGTTCGGCGGCGTCGTCGCCTTCGAGCATGATGCGCTTGCGGTCTTGCTTGGGGGCCTTGTTGGCGACCATCACCATTTGGCGGGCAAATTGCTCGGGCTTGAGGCCCAAGTCGTCGATGGTCTTCTGGTGGATGGGCTTCTTGCCGGCTTGCAGGATTTGCATGAGGGCGGGCAGGCGCGGGTGGTTGATTTCGTCGTTCATGGTCGCGGCGACGGGCAGCGGAACTTCGACGATCTGGCTGGGGTCGCCGTCGCGCACGGCCTTGAGTTTGCCGTCTTCCACGCCGATGATTTTCTGGGTGTTGTAGAGGCTGGGCATGCCGAGCAGGGCGGCGACGCGGGAGCCCACTTCGCCGGCTCCGAGGTCGATGCTGACTTCGCCGGCAAAGACGAGGTCTGCGCCGCCGTCGGCTTTGATGGCTTCCGAGAGGGCAAGCGCGGTGCCGCGTCCGTCCGTCGGGGGGCCGAGGACGACGACTGCTTCGTCGCAGCCCATGGCGAGTGGTTCTTTGATGAGGTTGGCGCCGTTGGGGCCGGGGTTGTAGGTGTAGGCGACGATGGTGTCGGCTTGCCCGGCTTCCTTGATCTTCACGGCCGCCTCGATGGCGTGCTTGTCGAAATCACTCACCTTCCACGGCAGGCCGTCCATCTTGGGGGCCTGGGTGGCGGGGTCGATCTTGAGTTGGCTCACGTCGGGAGCCATCTTGACGAGTACCGCGATGCGCGTCATGCAAGGCGGCGACTCGGGGGAGTGGGAAAAGGGCTGCGCAGCAACGTGCGCGCGTTTGGCGTTCTAGACGCAGGTGCTGGCCCAGTCGCGGATGGCCGTGTTGTAGTAGCACAAGGCGTACCCTGCGGCAGCATCGCCAATGACACAGGCGGTTGGTGGGTCGTAGAACATGTCGCAGACGGGTCCGGCGCTGGCGGTGGGCGCGACGGCGACGGCTCCAAGGAGGAGCAGGCTTGCGAGGAGGATGGTTTTTGTCTTCATTGGATCACAGGCCCAGGGGCCTTGCGTGCATTGGGCCAAGGTGCTTGAGGTTGATTGGGGACGAATGATGAAGGAACCCCGGGCTCGTCTTCCGGGGCTTGCCGCGCACTCGCTCTGCCTCATGGCCGGAGTCGAATTTTCTCTGGTTCGCGTCAGGCGTCCGCGACTCAAGGACCGCGGCTCTCGCCGTGCAGGCGGCCGCAGAAGAAGTTGGGAAAAGGGCTGCGCCAAGGCGCGTGGTTTGCGGCCTTAGAGGACGCAGCTGTTGACCCAGCGGCGGGGCGCCGTCTCGTAGAAGCAGAGGACATTGGCTACTGCTGCATCGCCGATGGTGCATCCGGGGGGAGGGTATTCGAACATCTCACAGACGACTCCGGCGCTAGCGGAGGGAGCAACGGCCACAGCTCCAAGAACGAGCAGGCTGGCGAGGAGGATTGTTTTTGCTTTCATGATTTCACCGACCCCTAAGGAGTCTTGAGGCGATTGACACATCGGGCTTCAAGTTGATTCGGGATGAGTGGGAAGAGGACTGAACAGATTTGCTTAGCTCAGGCAGAGGTAGAGCCAGAAGCCGGGCTTCTCGCTCAGGAGGCACGCTGCGAGGTGGGCGGTGTCGTCCACGTCCGAACAGGCGCCGCGCACGGCGGCAGAGGGAGACTCGCAGTGGATGTGGTCGGCGCTGGCGGCAGGGGCTACCGCGATGGCGCCAAGCAGCAGGAGGCTTGCGACGAGGATTGTTTGCATTTTCATAGTATCACGGACCGTTCAGGTCGTGCGAACATTCGTGGCTGGTCCTTGAGGTTGATTGGGGATGAATGGAAAAGATGGGTGCGGGCTGGAGTCCTTTACGCGCACTGGTCCCAGTAGGCAGGAGCTGTGTAGTAGAGGCAGTCGGCGGTGCCGAGGGCGAGATTGACGCCGCCTCGGGCCGTGTCGAGGGCGGTGTTGCAGGTCGACGTCACATCCGGGATGGTGGAGACGCATTGGGTCGCCGTGGCGCTGGGTGTGGCCACGAGGACGAGGGTCAGAAGCAGGCCTGTCAGAAGGATGGCGGTTCGCATAGAGTTCACCTAGATCGCTTCAAAGCGACCGCAACGCCATCAACACCATATTGTTTAAGTTTTGTAGATTTTATAGTATTTATTGAAATTTTATGACTGTGCCCGCTCGCAGCATCGGCCCAATACAGCCAATCCTTTCATCAAGGGGCCTCTAATGTACATATTATGGTTACGAAGACGGGTCTTGCCCTCTCGGGCGGCGGTTTCCGTGCGGCATTCTACCACGTCGGCGTCTTAGCACGTCTTGCTGACGAAGACCGGCTTCGTTCCGTCGAAGTAATTTCAGCCGTAAGCGGAGGCAGCATCGTCGCCGCCCTCTACGGACTGCACCTTCGTTCCGTGCTCGAGTCGAAGCCGGACAAGGAAATCACGCGAGCAGACTACCAAGACGTTGTCTGGAAGGTCGGACACAGTCTTCGCCGTGGCGTGCGCCGCAACCTGCGCATGCGCATCTTTGCCAACCCGTTTGCCAGCCTCATGATGCTGCGGCCTGACTATACGCGAAGCGACCGCATGGCCCAACTCTATGAGCGCCACTTGTACCGAGGGCTCGGCAGCAACAATCCTGTGCGAATGGAAGATCTACTCGTGCATCCACCTGGCGCGCCGAAGTTTGACCCCGAAAAACACAATGCCAATCGCACCGCCAAAGTGCCTATCACTCTCCTGAATGCGACGGTTCTGAACACAGGCCACAATTGGCGCTTCGAGGGCACCCGCATGGGCGAGCCCCCCATTGTATCCCAGCGCGGACAAATCATACAGCGCGTCGACAAAAACATGCGCCTGGAGCGCGCCGACTCGTACGCAAAGCTGCCCGCCAGACCCCGACCAAACTATCCTGAATTTCCGCTCAAGTACGCAGTGGCCGCCAGTACCGCCGTTCCCGGCATTTTTGCCCCGCTGAGCCTGAGTGGCCTCTATCCGAAACTCCGCGTCCAACTTGTGGACGGAGGCGTCCACGACAACCAAGGTTTGCAAGGGCTGCTCGACCACGACTGCACCCACTTTTTGGTCAGCGACGCAAGCGGCCGACTGGAGGACAAATCACATCCCGCCTCAAACATTCTTGGCGTCCTCCCGCGTTCCAACAGCGTCATGGCCGACCGGATGCGCGAAGAGCAACTCGTCGATTTGCTCGAACATCACGCCCCCGATGACAACCTTGCAAGCCTGCTGGAGGACGTAACCCCGCCGTTTGTTCCGTACATTGGAAGCGACACGCCTGCCGTGCCCCGTAGCGACCCCGACCAACGCGCCCTCGCCGGCATTCGCACGGACCTAGACGCATTCCACGATGTGGAGGCATACGCATTGGCGCGAAACGGCTACCAAGCCATGGGCACCACACCGGGAATGCCGGCAGACCATGCCGCATGGCCATTCCTGCGCGTTGGAGAAGTCCCCGAAAAGAAGCGGATGCGACTCCTGCGCCTGGGAGCAAGCAAAATCGCCAAACCATTCCGGGTCAACGACGGCATGAAGGTCCTTGGAATCGCCTTGATTCTCCTTGCAATCGCAGGCGGGGTCGCTGCCGGTTCGGCCATCGGCTGGCGCAACATCTTCGGCCTACCTGGACTGGCGGCGGCAGGCGCTGTGCTCCTGTACGCGCTTTTGGTTGTGCTCGTGCAGCAATACGTCCCCAACCACGGCCTCGGTGCCTGGGTGCGCGGCATCGTGCGTGGCATCCCCGGCGTGCCTCTTGCCATCGTGGGCATGATCCTCTCCAATGGCTACCTGTGGTTCCTGAACGGCATCTACCTTCGAGCGGGTGCCGTGCCCGGAGGCGAGTGGTCCGAGAGCATCAATGCCGTCGCCAGCTCCACCGAGGCCCACGCTTCGCCCGCGACAGCATCGTCATGAACACCCTGCGCGTCGCCCCCG
The DNA here is from genome assembly GCA_041601615.1 of Thermoplasmatota archaeon. Lineage (GTDB taxonomy): Archaea > Thermoplasmatota > E2 > JACPAO01 > JAHFTW01 > JANQNI01. The sequence continues at coordinate 37,558 of JBFIHX010000002.1, forward strand.
CCATGAGCACCGTCGAATCTCGCATCCAGGCCCTCGGACACTCCGTCCCCGCGCCCCCCGTTCCGGCCGCCAACTACGTGCCGTGGACCCGCAGCGGCAACACGGTGTACGTGGCAGGCCAGATCCCGACGATTGCAGGCAAGGTGCAGGCGACCGGAAAAATCGGCCCCGGCGGAGCCCACGATCTAGCGGCGGGCCAGGACATCGCCCGCATGTGCGCCCTCAACGTGGTCGCTGTCTTGAAGACCGCAGCCGAGGCGAACGGGAAGTCCCTCGACGATTTGCGCGTGGTACGCATGTCCGCCTACGTCAACGCCGCGCCCGGATTCACAGACATCCACGTGGTGACCAACGGAGCCAGCGACCTGATTGCCAAGGCATTCGGCGAGCATGGCATCCACGCACGCTCCGCCGTGGGTGTTGCCGAGTTGCCGCTGGACGTGCCGTTCGAGGTTGAGGCAATCGCCGAATTCCTCTAAGCGCCGAGCTACCAGTAGAACCCGTAGTTGTACTCGCAGGCTCCCTCGCAGGTCACGAGCAGGTTCCACGTTCCGGCCGGCAACGCGTCGTCGTCGCCAGCTTCCACTTGGAAGGCTAGGTCCATGTCGTCCATGCTGACGCCGGGGAACCGCAGGCTTGCAAAGCTGTCGCCGTCGCTGTCGGTGATGGTCATGCGGTACCAGTCGTCGGGAGCATAGGCACTGACACGGTAGCGCAGCCTTTCAACGCCTTCGGGCAACTCGAAATCGTGGCTGCCAAATTCGTCATCAAGCGAACCATCGAACCGAGCATCTGCGTCCCGGTAGCGCAGGTTCAGACCCGTAATCTCAGGAAGCGAGCCATTTTCCTCGCGGGCGACACTGAAGTCGCACGGCCCGCCGCACTCCACATCCACCCGCACTTCCCCCGAATACTCCGGCGAGAACGCGTTCCAGTGCAGGCCTCGAATGTGCACTTCGGCCTCATCCATGCCGAGGTTGCCTTCGATCATCCCAGACCGGCCATACACGGCCATGTTGAATCCATCCGGGCTGTCGGCGGATATGCGCCAAACGGCCGGCCCCGCAAGCACCGTCCCATCGTAATCGATGTCGGCGGCCACATCCAAATGATCTGCCCACCGCTGTTCGGCACCCATGAACTGAGCACTGGCATCAAATCCCGCTGTGGCACAACCAGAAAGGACGACAAACAGGAGCCCTACCACGAGTACACGCATGACACCCAAGCCCGTATCGTCCCACTTGAATGTTCTGGGCCGAATGCCGTCTCGAGGAGCAAGCGTCAAGTGCCCGAGGGCTGATATGTTCGAGGTCAAGGTGAACCCATGCCATTTGTCCGTTCTGATGACGAGGCCCTGATTGAACAGGTCGTAACCGAATTCGCCCGCGACCAAATCGGCCTCGACGCAGCGGCCGACCTCGACCGGCACGACCGATTCCCCACCGATTTCGTCGCAGCCTCTGCCCAACTTGGGCTTGCAGGCGTCACGCTCACGGAAGCCGAAGGAGGCGCCGGAGCCGGGCCCACCGCCTACGTGTTGGCCCTGTCTGCCCTCGCCGCAGTTTGCCCCAACACTGCAGCCGTCCTTGCCACTCATAACGGCATGGGCCTCCGCTTGCTTGCAGAAGCCGGCAACCAACCGACGCTCCTTGCCGCAGCAGCCAGCGGCGAACTCGTGTGCACCCTATCAACCGAGGAAGCACACGGCGGCGACAAGACACGCCTTGGCACCGTCGCGGTTCCCGACCCTGGCCCCGACGGCGGCTGGCGCATCACCGGCATGAAGGTCTGGGGACTCGCCGCCGAAGGAGCCCGACATTTTCTGGTGCTTGCCCGCACCGACGACGGCCCCACTTGGTTCGTGGTCCCTGCCGACGCACCCGGGCTCGTCATTGGCCACAACGAACCATTGCTGGGTCTGCGAGCAAGTGGCATCCGAACCGTCTACCTTACCGAAGTCCAAGTCCCCGCCGACGCCGTGGTGGGCGCACCCGGACAAGCGCTCCCGCTCATGGACAAGGCACGCCCGTGGCTTCAACTCGGAGCCGCCGCATGCATCGTGGGCGCCGTCCAAGGCGCGCACACCGCCGCCACTGCATTTGCCGAGTCCCGCGTGCAGTTTGGCAAACCCATTGCCATGTTCCAAGCCGTCAGCGACGCCGTGACCGAAGTGGACATGACCCTCGCCGCCGCCCGCGCCCTCGTCCTGGAAGCCGCCGCGCATCTGGATGCACCCGACGCCGCCTTATGGGCCGCGCGCGCCAAGGGATTTGCCGCCGACGCCGCCATTCCACTGACACGCCGCAGCATCCGCATCCAAGGCGGCACCGGATTCATGCGCGAAGGAGGCACCGAGCGATTCGCCCGCGACGTGCGAGCGCTTCAGTTCGTGGGCGAACCACCGTTTGCGGCCCGGGAGATCATGAAGAAGGCAGTGCTTGATGTGGCGTGGTAGGAAACCCCCTTCAACCGCGCCATGCTCCGAGCCCATGTGTCCGAATCCCCCGTCACCGAGCAGATGGAGGAATACCTTGAGACCATCTACCGCATGGAGGAGGACGGCAAGGTTGCTCGCACGGGCGAAGTCGCCCGCCAATTGGGCGTGGCGCCGCCTTCCGTAACGGACATGCTCCAAAAATTGGAGAAGGCCGGTCTCGTGGTGTACGAGCCTTACAAAGGGGTCAATTTGACCAGCGAAGGGCGCGACGTGGGACGCCGACAATTGGAGAAACACCGCGTCATGCAGGCATTTTTGCAGGAAGTCTGCGGCATGGGCAAGGACGAAGCACACGACGCAGCGTGCGACATGGAGCACAGCATCCCGGATGCCCTGGACGCTTGGATTCGCAACTACCTTGAAGGCCAAATGGGGCGTCCATTCGACACGACGCGCAAGGTCAAAGAGCAAATCGCCGAGTAGCCCCACGCGAGGTTTCGGGGCCTCGAAACCTTCATACCTTGTGCCTTTTTGCAAAGTTTCGAGGACTCGAAACATGCGCGCTCTTCTCGTCTTTGCACTCCTGTTGATCCCCGCCCTCGCCGGTTGCACCAGCGACGACACCCTCCGCATCGCATTCGTTGCCAAGGACACCGCCACAGCCCCCCACGAGGACCTCGACCGCCTCGCCGAATTCATCGAACACGAAACCGGCCGCCCCACGAAGGTGCTCTTTTTCACCAGCAGCACCGCAGCACTCGAAGCCGTGCGATTCGGCCAAGCCGACGTAGCAAGTGTGGACGGCGCCGCCGCATGGCTCGCCTGGAACCAAAACGGCCTCGAAGCGATCGCCAGCGAAGTACGCGGCGACGGCCGCACCTACTACCGCGCCGCCGCCTGGGTCCACGCCGACAGCGACATCCAAAGCATCGACGACTTCGCCGGACGCACCTCCTGCCACACAGGCGCCATGAAGAGCGCCGGCATGTTCCTCCCCATCAGCTACCTCGTCCAAGCCGGCCTCATCGACGCCAGCGCCTACCCCGACGACATCAGCCAAGTTCCCGAGATGGCCAAGGACTTCTTCGACAACCCTGTCATCGGCGGCGCCTACGAAGGCTACAATGGTGCCCTGCGCTGCCTCAGCGACAACGCTGGCGAAATCGCATTCATCCGCGACACCACCCCCGCCGACTACTGCACCCAAGGCGACGCAGAAACCTGGTGCCTCCCCATCGACCAATACCGCAAAGTCGTCGAATTTGGCAACGTCCCCGAACACCCCTTCATGGTCAGCCCCGACCTCGACGCCAGCACCCGCGCCGACCTGCTCGCCGCCCTGCTCGCCCTCAATGACAGCGACAACGGACAAGCCATCCTCACCAACACCTTCGGCACCGGCTCCCTCCAAGCCGTCGACACCGAAGCACACCTCGGCGGCTACGGGGCCCTCATCGCCCAGCTTCCAGGCATGGCCGCCTACGCCGAGAGCCAGTAAATGGACCCCGTGCTGCGGCTCCAGAACCTTCGCGCCGGCTACCGAGGTGGCCCCGACGTGGTGCAAGGCGTCGATCTGGAGCTGCAGCCCGGCGAATCCATAGCCATCCTGGGCGAATCCGGCGGCGGCAAAAGCACCCTCATCAAATTGGTCGCCGGATTGGTCCCCGTGCGCCAAGGCACCCTCGAAGTGCTCGGGAGCCCATCCCCGCAACGACCCCCCCGCGGCAGCGTCGGATACATCCCACAACGACTCGGCCTCGTGCGCCACACAAGCGTGCTTGACAACGTCGTCCACGGCGGCCTGCACGAAACCAGCTTCCTCGACGCCCTCCTACACCGCGCCCCAGCCAAAGTAATCGAACGAGCCTACACCGCCCTCGAAGCAGTGGGACTCAGCGACAAAGCCCACGACCCCATCCACCAACTCTCCGGCGGCCAACAACGACGCACCGCCGTCGCCCGCGCCCTCGTCCAACGCCCACGCTTGCTTCTTGCCGACGAATTCTTGGGAGAACTCGACCCCAAAACCGCCAAGACCGTCGCCGCCGCCGTCCAAAGCCTGCGCGAACAACACGGCACCGCCGTCCTCCTCGTCGAACACCGCATCGAACAAGCCCGCCTCATCGCCGACCGCATCTTCCGCATGGAACAAGGCCAACTCGTCGAGGTGACCGAAACATGAGTGGACAACACGGCCACAACCACGGCACCGGACGCACCCTGATCCTGGCAGCCCTCCTCCTCGGCGCCCTCGTCTGGGCCTGGACCGGCCTCGACATGGACACGGCCCGCATCAGCCGCGCCAGCGCTGCCCTCTCCGCCATCGCCCTCGAATTCTGGCCCCCCGACTTCTCCCACGGCAACGTCATCGTCGACGCCATGATCGAAACGCTGCAAATGGCGATCCTCGCCACGATCTTCGGCACCCTCATCAGCATCCCCATGGGCTTAGTTGCCGCCCGCACCGTCTTCCCACCCTGGATCGCCGTCCCCACAAGGCTCGCCGCAACCGCCGTGCGCGTCGTCCCCATCCTCATCTGGGCCCTGCTCGCGGTCATCACCCTCGGACCAGGACCCCTCGCAGGCGTCGTCGCCCTCACCTTCTACACCGTCGGCTACCTCACCAAACTCCAAAGCGAAAGCATCGAAGGCATCCCCCGCGACGCCCTCGACGCCGTCCGCGCCATGGGTGCTCCGCGCTACCAACAAGCCTGGCATGTGGTGCTGCCCGAAGCCGCCAACGCGCTGCGCGCCCAAGCCCTCTTCATGTTCGAATACAACGTGCGAAGCAGCAGCATCGTCGGCTTCGTCGGCGCCGGCGGCCTCGGCGTCTTGCTCGACAGCGCCCGGCAATTCCAGCAATACGACCGCATCACCGCCTTCGTCTTGGCCCTGTTTTTGGTCGTCGTGGTCATCGACGGCATCAGCTACTTGATTCGACGAAGGTACATCGAACACGAAGAGCGCGGGCGGGCGTCGTGGCGGGATGTTTTGATGCCTTTCTCGAGTAGGGGAAGGGGTTGAGGGACGAACCAAACCATTGATTGTGGCGGGCCGCCGGAGTGCGCAGGAGACCCAGCCCCCGCATAGTGACGACAATTGAAGCAAGACTTATGGTTGCGCCGTCACTACATCAGAGTATGTCACGAAAAGCCTACCGCGTCGAGATGACGTTCGCGGGGGAGAACCCTCGATACTACCTGGCAAAAGACGTGCGCGTCGGAGACAAGAGGCGCAAGGTTCGCCTATACATTGGAAGCAAGCAACCAACGCCTGCCGAGGTGGACCGCTTCCGCAACGAGAGAGGGCCGGAATTGGAAGTCCTTGCAGCCCTGAAAAAGGCACACATGAGTGCCGAGACCTTCCCGTCGGACTACCTCAAACCCGACCAAATCAAGGAGCTGGAGGAAATACGATGGCTGTACCAGAGTGCAAAGGCACTCATGACAACCAGCGAAGTGGAAGCGTATGAGAAAGATTTCGAAATTCACTATGTCCAAGGTACAACAAGCATAGAAGGAAACACTCTAGATCTTGGGGAAACTGGCCGCCTATTGGAAGAAGGGATCGTCCCCGTAGGAAAATCTCTGCGAGAAATTAACGAAGTTCAAAATTTCCGACAAGTCGCGACTTTTAGGAATCAATACCGTGGAAAAGTAAATCTGGCATTCATCCGGACATTGCATGAGCACGTAATGGCAAACATCGACCTCGAGCAAGCTGGAAAGTTCCGCCGGACTGATGACATCGGCATCGCCGGCTGTGACCTGCGCGTTGCCCCGTCCGTGACCATCGAGGAGGACCTATCCGCGATCATTGACGAATACTACAATTCGATTGCGCATGGCAAGCATCCCTTCGAATCGGCAATCCTGTTTCACTACCATTTTGAAATGATTCATCCCTTCGTTGACGGCAATGGTCGCGTTGGCCGGGAAATCCTCAACTACATGTTGGTGAGGGAAAAATTTCCTCGCTTGCTCTTCCTTGGGTCAGATCGCAACATCTACATCGATGCTTTGAAAGCCGGCAACCTGGAATTGTATGCAGACATGGTGTTGGCTCTTGCAAGGATTGTAATTAACCAACGGCGCCAAATCATGGAGGACAGGGTCCGCGCACTCGCGACGGACAAGCGACCCGGGGGACAAACCCGGCTATTCGACTTTTAGCGACCGGAAGGCAGACGGGTGGCAGGAGCGGCGCCTTGCACCGTCGAGCCTGATTGTTTTCGACCTCACAAATCAATCAACCCCCCTTGCTTTGCTCGGCGGGTTAACTCGCAGCCGATTCGGCCTCACACGCACGTTCCCGAATCGCACTCAATTGGCCGCCTTCAATTCGAAACATCGCCCCCCACAAACGGTTAAGAGCAAGCAACCGTCGGCCGCACCAAGCGCAGGACGCCCCATGGTGTTGTGAGCCCCGACAAGGGCTGCTCGCTATACCCTGCGCTTGGAAGTGATTCCCATGGCTACATTCAAACTCGTCATCAGCGACCCCTCGGACGGCAAGAGCTACAACCTCGAAGTAACGGGCCACCACGCCCAGAACCTCGTTGGCAAGAAAATCGGTGACACCATCGATGGCCTGAACGCCAACTTGCCCGGCTACAAGCTCATGATCACCGGCGGCACCGACAAGAGCGGTTTCCCGATGCGCCGTGACTTCAACGGTGGCGAACGCCGCCGCCTCCTTCTGTCCGAAGGCACTGGTTTCCACCCCGTCAACGCCCCTGGCAAGCGCATGCGCAAGAGCATCCGCGGCAATATCATCACCCAGGAAATCGTCCAGGTGAATGTCAAGGTCGCCAAGTCCGGCAGCAAGCCGGTCGCTGAGCACTTTGCCAACCTTGCTGGCCAGGACTAGGCCCTGCGCCGGTTCACCGGCTGCCCTCCCTCTCCTTCCCCCTTTGTTGTTATGCTAGGCGGTACGATCCACCCCGGCGCCGTGGAGCCTCCACGATTCCTTCGTTGACCAATCGGCGCAGGCGTTCTTGGGTCCCGGTTCGGCTCCAGGCCCAGCGTTCCTTGGCGCCCTCTACCACATCCGCTTGCCTGGGTGCTCCGAGCAATCCGACGAGGCGGGCGAGTCGGTCGCTGCGGGGATCTGCGAGTTCCGCTTGTGCTCGCCAGGTTGTTTCTTGGAATCGGGCTGCGGCAAAGCAGTGCAATCGGCCGCCATTTCGGCGCAGAGCAATGAGTCCGGCCGCTACGAGCACGTCGAGGTGGTGGCGTGTGTTGCCGACGCCGAGCGAGGACTCTGTTGCTAGGGTCCGAAAGTGCACTCCGGGGCGGGCTTCCACGAGCCGGAAGAGTAGGTCGCGATTGGGGTGTTCGAGGGGTTGGAGCGATGGGCGCATGACCCAACATGGACCCCGAGCACTAGAGGAGCGGCGTCCACACCAAGTTGGGTGCGGCACACACCAAGGTGTGTACTGTACACTTGTTGGCCTATCTCGCGGTTCAGTCGGTCCAGTCGGCGCACGCATGCGGTTGCGAAGCGCCGGACCGCTGGGGCCCGGACAGTGATGCAATTGAGCGGGGACACTTCATTTTGCGCCTCTTTGACCCTCCTTGCGGTGCCGGTGCCTTCGTTTGCGCACGGAGCTACTCCACCCAATCTGCTGCATTGGTGAGTCTTCGGATTCGCCAGAACCGTCGGATGATCCAGGGCGGCCGAAGGGCAAACAACATGCCGGCGGCCACGGTGAACACGAGGCGATTCTCGAAGAGCCCGTAGTAGTACCAGTCGTTGTCCCAGAACCCGATGATGATGCCGACGCAGAAGGTAAGAACACCTAGGCAGAACACGGCGAGCCGGTAGCGGTGGCTTTCGCTGCGTTGCTTTGGATAGCGTGCCATTGCCAGCCATGCAGCAAGGACGAGCGGCGTGAAGATGGCAACACCGATGAAAAAATTGAGCAAGTCGGGGCTTTGGCGTTCGTAGACGAATTGGATCGACCAAAGCAGCCGCTCGTGGGTTCGTGGGTTTTCGTACAGGGTCAAGGCTTCAATGAAGGTGATGAGCGCTGCGTAGTAGCCAAGCAAGAACGGCGTTGCTTGGGGTTTCTTGGCAAGGTCGAAGAGGGCGGAAACGAGGGCGGCGGTGCCGACCAGAAACAAGAAGCGCCGGGCCATGAGTACGAGGAGGGGAGCTGGTGGCTTGGGTTCGAAGGCGAGGACTGCCCATGCGTAGCCGCCGTCAAGCACCAGAAACGCGCTGAGGCCGTACCAGAAGTAGAGCGTTTTTTGCAGGGGAACTCCGAGTCGAATTGCTTGGTGGACCCGGAATGCTACATAGAGGCAAAACAGGGTGGTGCCAAGATCTGCGAGAATGCCTATGGTGAGTGTCGAGAGCGCCAACGGACTCCCTGTCGCCATGCTCCTTGTAGCCGGCGCAGGCGAAATCTGGCGAAGCGGCGGTCGGTTCGGTCTGGTTTTAGCAAGGCGGCGGGTGTTGACGCCGTGGAGAAAAAGTCGCTCGTGCAAGGATTCGGTGCTGCGTTGGTTGTCGCCGCCATCACTTGGTTGCTGCCTGATTTGTACCAAGTGGCGTTGCTGGCGGGCTTGTTGTGGATCACCGTCGGGCTGTATGTGGGCATGGGCTTGATGCACAGCAAAGGGCACGCTCGGACGGAATTTCTTGCAGGCCTGCCGGTCCTCGGGCTCGCCATGCTGGCTTTTTGGAATCCGTGGGCCCTAGCGTTGGCGTGGCTGTTGCATCCGCTGTGGGATGTCTTGCACGAAACAAACACCGTGAAAACCCACATCCACCCCAGCACCGTTGGATTCTGCATCGTGTTCGATGTGCTGGTGGCTGCCGTTTCGGTGCTGGTGGCGCTGTCGTGGCTTTGAGGCCGCAGGGCTAGAGACTGTCGCGTGCTGCCATCGCCACCTATGCCCACCCTTATCATGCAACGAACCCACACGAGCCTTGTGTCGTTCAAGCGTCAGGTTCTCCTCCGAGCACCCCCCAAGACGGTGTTCCAATTTCTGTACGATGTGACACTGCTGGAGGAGTTCACCAAGTGGCGCGTGACGTTGCTTGGTGATGAGTTCGGAACGGGCTTCCAATGGCGAGAATCAAGGTTCTTGCGCAAGCGCGAATGGACCGTGACGGAGTACGATCGGCGCGGGTGTTCCTTTGCAGCCGAATGGAACGGCGTGACGATTCGTTTGGTGGCCAAGAAGGGCGGGACCGGGTCCACCAACGTGCAGCTGCGCGTGGACGGCGACGAGGCGGCGGTGCGCAAGTTTGAGCGCAGCGATGGGGACCGGTTGGATCGGCTCAAGGAATTTTTGAAGGACTGAATTTGGGTCGGTGCCTGGTGCCCCGGTTGCGGTGGCGCTCAGCTTTTGGCTTCACTGATTTCGAACAGGTGCCCGTCGGGGTCGCGAAAGAATGCGCGTACCTCGAACTCGGATTCCACGGGCGGGGTGAGAAAAACGGCGCCACGCGCACGCAGGGTCTCGTACGCGCCGCGGCAGTCGGGAACGCGAATGGTCATGGAGTGCGCGACCAAGCCGATTTGCTCAGGCGCGGCAAACGTCACTCCGGGTTTGTCCTCGGTCGGCCCGCCGCCGGTCACGAGTACCAGCCACGCTCCTTGGAAGTCGAACACCGCCGTGGAACCGTCGTATTCCCGGTACAATTTGGCTCCGAGCATGTCGCGGTAGAACTGCACGGCGGCGGCTAGGTCCGAGACCACGAGGATGTGGGAGATCGCCATGCCGGGTGTTGGAAACGGAGCGTTCGGTGTGCTTGGTTTCAGCTGCCCAGCGGCTTCTCGCATCGAGGGGTATGCATCGCCAAGGCGCAAGTAGGTTTCCCGACGGCCAAGCTACGTGGCAACTGCCCACCCAAGATCGGCCAGTGTCGTGGTGCGCTCGAACAGGACCTTATCGTCGGCGTTCAAAAACTGCAATCGGAAGGTTTCGCCTTTGATTTCCACCCAGGCAAAGCCCAGCGTGCCACCCGTGCTAAAATGCTCAGCAAAGCCACGGTCGTTGTCGGGTCGGAATTGGCCTGCGGCGCCACTGACCAGGATTTCTGTGCGGCCGCAGGAGTCCACGGGTTGGAGCCATTGCAAGTCATGGTCGTGACCTTGAACATGGAACTGGACGCGGTCGCAGATGCTGTTTTCCACGGCGGCCTTGAACGCCGGTTCGCCGTCTCCGTAGTTGCCGTTGCTGATGTAGTTGTAGTGCCCGAAGCTGATCTTCCAAGTGGCGTTGCTTGCTTCGATGGCCTCGCGGATCCAGCGCTGCTGCACGTCGCCGGCCGTAAGCTCCGTGTTGACAAAGTCTAGGGAGGAATCAATGGTGTCTGTGTCGAGGCTGAAAATTTCCAGCACGTCGCCAAATCGCTGGGCGTAGAACCGGGCCGGCATGTGCCACTTGTCGCTGGTGCGGTCGTCGCGGTAATGGTACTGGACTTGGGAATCACCAAGCACCGTCAAGTCGCCAGTGAGGCCGTTGTCGTGGTTGCCGAGCGTCAAGTAGAAGGGAATGTCCAGTGCTTGGTAGGGGATTTCGAATCGGTCCTCGAAGGCAGGGTCGTAGGCGGTCACGGCGCCCACTTCGTAGATATTGTCGCCGTTGGCCATGACAAAATCGCAGCCCATGCGGGCACAGACACGTTCCATCGCATCTGCCACGGCTTGCTGCGATGCGTCTCCAGTTCCCTGGTCACCGATGATCAAAAACCGCAATGGGCCAGAGCCATCGAACGGTACCACGGGTTGTGTCGGCGGGAGGTCGCTGGCGGGCGGCATTTCGGGTTCAGCCGCAAGACACCCCGAGAAAGTCAGACCGAGCAACAACGCCACACTCCACAATCGCATCACGCGTGTATCCGACCCGGTATATTGTACCCATGGAGAGGCGGGGTTGCCTCGCGATTTTGCCTGCGCTCGTCACGTCTGTGCTTGCCGGTCCAGAACCACTGACATCAGGATATCGGCGTAGTTTGGACTGTGTCGGGCGGCGGTGAGCAGCACAACGTTGGCGCCCAATAGAGCGGCCAGCGCCGATGGGTCCGCATCTTCCAATTCCATGCGGTACCGTGCCTCGAAAGCATCCCAGCTCATGCCGGCATGGTATGCCTTGCGCAATTCGTTGCTCGGGGCTAGGTCCTTGGCCCAGCCGTCCAAGTTTGCCGCCGCCTTGCTGACGCCACGAGGCCACAGCCGATCAACAAGGATGCGGGTGCCGCCGGACGGCTCGTCGTAGATGCGGGCGATGCGCACAATGGGCCATGCAGTGAGAGGTTTGTCAACGCTTCCCGGATTAGGCGCTTGATTTCATGTCCGACGCGACTTTTGCCCAGTACCATGCTCCCCAGAAAATCGGGATCAGCGTGATGGCTACCAGAATGACCATGACTTGCACGCCTCCCAGGCCCTCCCCGAACCAGCCCACGGCGGCGCACGCAAGCACACCGGCGCCGAGGCTCGATTCGGTGCGGAACCGGGCGCCTTGGAACATGGGTGAGTATTCGTGCACGCGGCTGAGGCCAATCATGCAAAGCAGGGCAACGCCGACGCTTCCTGCCAAGAGCATTCGTTGTTCCAGTCCCAGGACTTCTCCTTCATGGCCGACGACGCTGAGCACTCCTGCGCCGGAGGCCGCGATGGCGCCGAGCAAGGGATAGTGCAGGAAACTTCGACCCATGGCGGCCCAAATCGAGGGCTTGAGGTGTTCGCGGGGAACCATGTCAAAGTACAGCCACCAGAGCTGGAACGCCAAAACCATCGCCAAGAATCCGGCCAGTTGTCCAAGCGCCGAGACATGGTGCAGGCCTGCCAGTCCATTGACGGTGCCCGCAACCGTTTCTCCGAGCACGATGATGGTAAACAGACCAAACCTCTCGATGAGGTGGCTGTGGCTGAAGCGGGGCAGCAGCGCTTGTCGTCGTCGAATCAAGACCGGTGTTGCCCAGTCGATGAGCAAACCGAGGGCCCAGAGCCACGGCCGCAAGGACTCTTCGAATGCGAAGGAGACAATCCAGGGAAGTAGGCCCAGCGTGAATCCCGTGACATAGCCGTCCGTAACCGGGCGTGCCGCCGCGTCGTGTCGGCCGCCGCGCCACCACAGCATGATGATCAGGAGGCGACCCACCGCGTAGCTAAGCGCGAATTGCAACGCTGTGTCACCAAAGGCGCCGTGCGCAAACACCGCCATCCCCACCACGGGAATCATTTGCAGGAACGTGAAGACGCGCTGGCTTACGTCCTCGGTTTCAAAGCGATCTGTGTAGAACGTGTTGCCGATCCACAACCACCAGACTGCCGCAAACAGGAGTGCAAACTGGCCTAGGTGTACAAGGTCGGGGTGGAGGGCCAATTCGTGGGCGATTTGTGCCACAGCCACCACGAAGATCAAGTCGTAGAACAGATCCAGAAATCCGACCTTACGTTCTTCGCCCTCGTCTTCGTCGCGGCGCAGTTGCGGTCGCGTCCACCAGCCCGTCACGACCAAGCACCGCCAGGTCCCTTGATAGCCGCCGCGACTCGGCACGACCCGCTGTTGCCATGCCAAGCGCCAAGAACGCCACTAGGGTCGCAGCCCTATGAGCAACGCTTCTGCAACACGGACCATCAATGCAAACAAGAAGGACATCTGGGCCAAGCTTGCAGACTTTGGCAACATCGGCGACTGGTCCAGTGGGGTTGTTTCCAGCAACTGGGAGAGCGACACCCGCCACGGCGTCGGCATGGAACGCCACTGCGACTTGGGCAAGGGCAAGTTCCTCAAGGAACGAGTCATCAAGTGCACCAACCAGTCCGAGATGGTCATCGACTTCTTCGACCACAACATGCCGCTCAAGAGTGGGCAAGCGACCTTTTCGCTAGGCAAGAAGGAGAAGCAAGGCGTGCCGGTGACCTTCTCGGTGGACTACCAACTCAAATTCGGTCCCGTCGGGGCCCTGCTGGACAAGGTGATGGTGCGCAAGGAGTACAGCCGCGTCGCCAACCAAATGCTCACCGACCTGGAAGCAAGCCTCGCCTAACGAGGTCGAGAAGGCAGCTCGGAAGCAGCGCCTTGCTCGCGCCTAGCCCGCCCGCACTTGCTTGTTCAAGAGAGGAACGTCAGGGTCCCAGAAACCGTAAACTGCTCGTCCACGCTGATGTAGCCAATCAGCGGATCCTGGTGAAGCAGAAGTGTAGGGTTGTAGACGTAGATGTGCACAAGGTTGTCCTCGTCCATGACGAGGTCTAGGTCTTGGAGACTGATCGTTAGGGGGCTTGTGCCTTCTTGGTTCTCGACGAAGGTCGAATTGGTGCCCATGCGCATCAGCCCGATGCCGAGTTGCTGCGTTACGGGGGACGAGGCTGTCCATTCCAAGGTGATTTCGGCACCTACGAGGGTCGCGCCGGGTTGCTCCAGCAACAAATCTCGATTTCCTGCGATTGCATTGACGCCTGAACAGGAGTTGAGGGTGCCATCTTCGCAGACAATGGCCCGAGTCCCGAGGTTTCCCTCAAGACGAATGTCCACTTCTGCGAAGGTGGGCCCGGCTTCCGTCGTGTCGCCGTCGGTTGCGTTGGGGCTTGTGCTGGTTCGGGGGCTGCTGTTTGTGCCGGTATTGGGGCTGGTGCTGCCGCCGGAGTCCTGTGATTTCAGGTCAGTTGTGTCATCTTCCGGGGCAAACACTCCCGGTCCGCCGTCGTCGGTACATCCGGCCAAGGTCGTTATGGCCACTAGCAGAATGATCAATGGCGTGATTCGCATGGAACCACAGTTTGCAACTGTCTTGAAATGCTTTTGCGGCGGTTTGAACAACAGTTCGAGCAATCCGGAGTGTCTATCGACGTTCAATCCAGGCTTGAAGCCAATTTGGCCTTGACCACCAAGCTGTGAGTGCGGCAAGTCCCACCACGACCAAGGGCGGGACTGACAAACCGAATTCTCCATTTGCTAGGCGCGTGACGAATGCGGCCGCCATGACGCCGGTTACGAGTACTGCGCCATAGAACCGTGTCCAGGGTAGAATCATGGCGATGGCTCCGCCCAGTTCGAGTACACCTGTGACGGGGCTCATCCAGGCGGGGTAGCCCCATCTCAGGAATTCGTCGCGCCAAAAATCGGGGTGGATGAATTTGTCCAGCCCACCGATTCCTGCAATGAGCGCCGCAAGCAACAGAACGCCCCATCGGCCGATGGCAGCGAGGTACTTGTTGTTGGCCATGACGCCGCATCCGAGCCCCAAGGATTAGAGCAGTCGGTATGAATGCGCGGCGCCTGCCAACACCGTGCAAGCCATACGCCTGCGCCGACTTGCTGCATCGTGGTCCAGGTCCGGCTCGCGGCTCCGTCTGATGCACCAGCGCTCCATGATTTGATGTTGGCAGCGTTTGATTCGTTTCGGCCCTTGTACACGCCGGGTTGTTTCGACGCCACGGTGCTGGACGCCACGCGCATCCGAAAACGCATGGCGGAGGGCCCAGTTTGGGTTGCCGAGACGGAAGACGGCGCATTCGTAGGCACTTTGGCAGTGGTGGAGGACGCACGCGGCGTGTACTTGCGCGGTATGGCGGTGCATCCAGACGCCCGACGTGGCGGCATCGGTCGGCACCTTCTGGAGGCGGCGGAAGCGTTTGGCCGGGACTGTGGAGCCGCGTGTTTGTGGTTGAGCACGACTCCGTTCCTGCTTGGTTCCATCGCGCTCTACGAACGGTTTGGCTTCGTGCATGGCGCCAAGGGGCCACCGGACTTGTTTGGCACTCCTTTGCTTTCGATGCAAAAGCGCCTCGCTTGAAGACCCCCAAGCAATTTTGTGGCCAACATTTCATTGCCTAGCCATGAACCGCGTCGTAGCCCTTCTTGGATTCCTCTTCGTTGTGGGGGCTGCCGCCATCTTCGGTTCCCTTGCGACGATTGATGCCGCGGACCAATACGCGCTCTTGGATCAACCATCCTGGGCGCCCCCGGGTTGGTTGTTTGGGCCCGTGTGGACGCTTCTCTACGCAGCCATCGCCGTAGCCGCCTGGCGCGTCCATGGAATCGTTGGTTCCTTGCGGGCTCCTGAGATGGCGTGGTTCGGGGCACAACTGCTGTTCAATGCAGTTTGGTCGCCGTTGTTTTTTGCTTTCCAATTGCGCGGCTTTGCATTGGCCTGGATTATAGCGCTGGATGTCCTCGTCGCGGTGACTCTGTGGCGTTTCTGGCGCCAGGACCGTGTCGCGGGAATCTTGTTCGTGCCCTACCTAGCGTGGGTGCTGTTTGCCACGGGGCTCAATGCAGCAGTTTGGTGGCTGAACAGGGCTTAATCCATTGCCTTGGGCATGCTGGCGGGAGTCGGACGCAGACATTCATGGCCATGGTAATCAAGGAGGCAAGCAAGTGAAAGAAGTGGAAGAGTGCCGCTTGCGTGGGGCTAGACAATGTGGATCTGCGGCTTTTCGAGCACGCGGATTTGGGGCTCGCCTTTGACGCCGCCCTCCTTCAGTGCCTGCTTGAGGTGCGGGTCGGCCATGAACTTCTCCAGGCTCTGAAGGTTGGTGAAGTCGCAGGTGACGCAGACATGGTTGGGCTGGGCTGCATCTTGGAAGACATGCTCGTTCTTGATGCCGTGTTTTTGGCGGGTGGCGGCGTCGCGTTCGTAGGCCTTCTTCCAGGTTGCAAAGTCGTTGACGTCGTGTTCGATGAGTACGCTGGTCATGTGGTATCCCTCCGGGGGATGGTGCCATGGCGACTCTGGGAACCACCTTTCCCAAAAATCAAGCGTTGTGCCCTACGGTTTCTTGCGCATTTGGACAATCCACCAACCATCTTCCCGAGCGACTTCGCAGCCACCAAAGGGGGACGCTTTCGCTCGTCGCACCACGTCCCGCTCCAAGGCACTCGTAGTGTAACCGTGCACTCGAAACACCTGCCGGACCCACCAAGTGAGGCCCCAGAAGGGGCGGCGACCGGTCCAGGCTTGCAACTCGTCTCGGGTCATGTCGCCGGCGCCTTCGATGATCCAGAGTGCACCGCCGGGTTGCAATACGCGATGGATTTCGTCCAGGCCTCCGTCCGGGTCGATCCAGTGGTGGAAGGTCTCTGAAGCAAGAACCCAATCGCGGCTTGCTGCCGGGAGGTCCAGGTCGTGGCTGGCTCCGATTTGGTACTGCAGGTTGGGCGCTTGGTGTTTGGCGGTGGCCATGCGCACTTGACGAGGATCAAGGTCTACGCCGAGCACTTTCGCGTTCGGATGTGTCTTCGCGAGGGCGGCAGCTAGGTGTCCCGGGCCGCAACCTACGTCCAGAATTGCGTGTGCATCCGGCTGGCGCTCTGCGATCCTGGCGTAAAACCGCTGCAACCGCCGAGCCACCACATGGTCGTAGAATCGATGGCCGCCGAGCGGAATCGTCTGGCGCACAGGACCAGAAGGAGGCGCATGGCATTGACCGTATGGGACAAGAATGCTGGGCAGCACTCCAAACGTCGGGCCCAGCTGCGTGCTTTGTCTAGAGCGCGTCAATGCGGGCGTGCAGCTCCGCCAAGGTCCGAGCATCGAGTGGCTGCGGTGGGCGGGAAGCAGCAGCAGGTGCGGGCGCGGACACGGCGACGGGAGACCGGGAAGGAGCATTTCGACTCGCTTGCGCGGCGCCTGATTCCGAATCCATCCGGCCCGTGGATTGGGCTTGATCGGCGCGTCGGGGCATCAACAGGAACACCAAGATAGCAGTGGCCAGCGCCACGGCGGCGCCCACAAGGTAGGCGACCTGTACGGCGTCTAGGAAGGCCGCTTGCGCAGAGGAGACGAGTACGGCCCCGTCGGCTCCGGCGTTGCGCCCGATCATCATGGCGTTGATGATGGAGTCTTCCGGGTGGCGGCCGGCATCGAAGCTGAGGCTCTCGGGGATGCTGAGTTTGGCCTTGTAGACGGCGTTGAAGATGCTGCCAAGAATCGCGATGCCGAAGGCTCCGCCCACTTCGCGGCTGGTGTCGTTCATGGCGCTGCCCACCCCGGCTTTGTGCGACGGGATGCTGTCCATGATGAGTGTCGTGCTGGGTGCCATGGCGAGACCCATTCCAAGACCAAGGCCAAGGAATCCGAGCGCCAGGGCCCAGTACGGCGTTGCCATGCCGACAAACGAGAGTCCGAAGAACGCGGCGGCCACCAATGCGATGCCCACGGTGACGGTGCGAGGGGTGCCGATGAGGCGCACAAGTTTGTCGCTTCGCGGGGCGGCCAAAATCAAGCCGGCGGCCAGCGGCAGCGTCCGGATTCCTGCTTCAAGGGGGCTGAAGCCACGCAGGAATTGGAGGTACTGCGTCATGACGAAGAAGAACGCGAACATGACGAAGAAGGACAGCCCCAGTGCGAGGTTACCCATGGAAAATCCGCGGCTGGAAAAGAACCGCATCGGCAGCATGGGGTGCGGTGTGCGCAGCTCCCAGAACACGAAGGCGGGCCAGGTCACCGCGGCGACGGCAAAGCCCGTGATTACTTCGATGCTGCTCCAGCCCTTGCTGGGGCCTTCGATGATGGCAAAGAGCAGGCTGGCCAGCGCAACAATGGAAAGCAGACTGCCGACGGGATCCAGCCGCGTCTGGTGCGGGTCGCGGCTCGTGGGGATCAAAAACAATCCCGCGACCATGGCGATGACCACCACGGGGACGTTGAGCCAGAAAATGCTGGGCCAATTGAACGATTCAAGCAACGCTCCTCCGACGACCGGGCCGATGGCGCCGCCGATGCCGGCAAACGCGGCCCAAATGCCCAACGCTTTGCCGCGCTCATCGGGAGCAAAGACGTGCGTGAGAATGGAAAGTGTTGCAGGCATGACAAGTGCTGCGCCCAGCCCCATGACCGCGCGGGCGATGATCAGCGTCAGCACACTGTCTGCGAAGGTGGCCGCGACACTGCTGATTCCGACGATGGCGAGGCCAAGTTGGAGGGCGCCGCGACGACCGAAGCGGTCTCCAAGTGCGCCCATGGTCAACAAGAGGCCTCCAAACACGAGTGCGTAGGCGTCGACGATCCATTGCAGGTCGCTGGTGCTGGCGCCAAGGGCTGGACCGAGCGTCGGGATGGCCACGTTCAGAACCGAGTTTCCAAGCACCACCATGATGAGGCTCAGGCAGAGCACGCCGAGGATGCTCCAGCGGCGGCGGTGGATGGTCTCTGGGTCCATGCCGCTGGCGAGTCGCGTCGCCTGAAAGGCTTGCTGTCGGTGGCCGGTTCAGGCGATGGCCGTGATCATGGGGGGCGGTGTGTAGGTTGGGGCGGGCACCATCCAGGGGTCTGGGTCGGCGGGCTTCTTTCCAGCCAAGCCGCCGCAGCACCTGGGCGCGTCGCGGACTGCGAGTTTTCTGCCTGCTTCTCGCTTGGCTACGAGCTTGGCTTGTCGGGCGGTGAATGGACCGTACCAGCGCGTGGTTTGGGTGCGGGGTTTTCGGTTCAGAACACTGTGGCAATCGGAGCGGTGGATGGCGGGTCCTTCGGCGCCAAGCAGATCGACGTAGACGTGGTAGGTCATGGGTGTACATGCCGCCAGGTGCAGACAGGTTCTTGTGCAAGAGCCAGGGGGGAGCGAATCCACTGGATTCAGGTCGCCCGCATCCACATAAGAAGCGCCTGGAGAGATTCCTGGAAATCCTCCGGCGCTCCGTGCCAAGGCGCGCCATGCCCGGGAAAAACGTACTGGACCGGCAGGCCCGCCAAGCGTTCCATGCTGCGCGTCTGTGTGGGCCAGTCAAACCAGCACGCGTTTCGAAATGCCGTGAGGGCCGCTCCCCGGCCGGCAAGGTGGTCCCCTGTGAACAACGTCGATCCAAATCGGTACACGACGCTGCCTCGGGAATGGCCGGGGACATGCAGCCAGTCCAGTCCCGCCACGCGCCCGCCCTCGCCGACGAGCAAGTGCTCTGCTTCGATGACTGCGTCGTCCGTGTGTATGCTGCGGGGTGCTCCAAAATGGTCGTGCCATTTCTGATGGGCCGCCACGTCGTCACGGTGCGTCAAAAGGATGTGTTGCAATCCGCCCAGTGCTTCGATTGCCTGCACGAGCGGGGCGGCAAAACGCGGCACATCCACCAATACGTTTCCCTCGTCGGTGCGGACCAAGTAGGAAGCGGCTCCGAAACTGTGCCGATCGTGGTAGCCGCAATGCCAGACCTCCGGGGCCACGGGGCGCGGAAACTCCACGTGAGCCGCTGGCCCGCCGATGCTGCCGGTCGGACAAGCCACCAATGCCGCCGACGCGTCCGGATCACGCGCTGCTGGCTGGGCAAACACCGCGCTCTGGCCTCCGGCCTGTCGGAATACGCTCGGCGCCATCCACATGCACGTTCCGCAGTCGATACAGGTGTCGTCTACGAACCATGGGCCCTGGGTGTTCTCTGTCCGACGACGAGCGGGGTCGGCCATGCAAGTGGATGGCGGTGCGGGCGCTTTTTGCTATGGGTGCGGGCTACTTCTTGCCGCTTGCCTTTCCTGCCTGCTTGGCGTTGTTGACCGCCGTGCTCTTGCTGGCGCCCTTGCCTTGGTGGTGGGCGGAGTGGGCGGGATTCTTCTGGTTGGCTCGGTTGGTTTCGCTGCTGATTTTGGTCATCATTCCACCTTGGCGCTTGGCGCCGTCCGTCCATCGAATCGGCTTCATGGACGTTTAGGGCATGTTGTAGCGGGCCTTAGGAAAGTGCAGATTCCAAGAACCGATTGTAGTCCAGCACCGGCCGCACCGCCGCCTGGAACGCCTTGAGTAGGTTGCCGGTCACAGCCTCGGCTGCCAACTCCACGTGCCCGAGGTAGTTTTTGAGCCGCAGCGCCTCCACCAGCGGGTGGTTTTTGCCGTAGCCTCGCGGCGCAGACTTGAGCCGTTCGCCGTCGAGCCGGACGCCCGAGGAGGCGCGGCTCCAGCCGTCGGGATCGGCGACGATGGCGTCTCGGATGCGGTTCAAGACGGGCGTCGGGGCGGACCAAATGCCGCCGCCAATGCCCGCTCCTTCTGGATCAAATCGAATGCCGAGCCCGGGCATGGGGTGGTCGGGGGTTGCGTCGCGGTGTTGAAAATGCACGAGGACGTGGTCGTTGTACGGAGTTTTGTCGGCGCTGAATCGAACATCGCGGTGGATTTTGCCGAGGCTTCCTCCGACGTTCTTGGCCACCGCCTTGTAGGGGAGGTTTTCGGCGTCAAACCAGTCGCCCACGTCGGTGATGAACTGCAGCGCGGGGTCGCGCACGAAGGTTTCGTAGGCTTCCTTGTGCTCTTGAAACCAGGCGCGGTCGTTGTTGTGCGCGAGGGCCTCCAGAAACCCAAGGGTGTCGTTCGAGAAGTACACGAGGCGGCAAGGGCCGGGGGGTTTTCAGCGCGACGGGGGGGGCTAGAGTGAAGCTACGGTGCGCCGGTACAGCAGGTCCGCTCGAATGCCGTCGCCGGGTTGCGGGTTTGCATTCGTTCGGTCTTTTTGCAGGATGGCGTGCACGGTGTCGTCTGGGCCCACTGCGATTTGGAAAAAGTCCCGTGGTGGCGTGGTGCCCTTTCCAGCGGGTGCTTCGAGGAGGGGGACGTGGCGGTAGGTGGGCGCGGGGCTGTCGGCGTCGAGGCTCAGCAGCAAGTGTGGCGTCCATTCGGTGGTTTCTTTCACTTCTAGGTCTGTGCTGGCGTAGAAGGCGACGGCGTGGACGCCCCCGCTACCGGCGGCACTGTGCAGAAGCCCGAATCGGCCCGCAAACGGCGTGATGTCTTGCGGTTCGCTCCATGCCCCGTCGTGGGCTGCGTGCGCGACTCGAATTTGGCCGGGGGTGGTGCCATGCCAAACGAAATCCTGGACGCCCTCGAAGGTGGCGTCGTCGTCGATCCATGCGGCGTGGCGGGTGCCATCGCGGTCGATGGCGGCGCCGGGAATGAGCAGGGACGGTCCGTGTTCGTACGCCGCCGTGAAAGGGTTTGTCCAGATGCGGCCTCGGTCCAGGCTTTCGTGGACGCGCAGGTTGGGGCCGTCGATGCAGACCACGATTAGGTCCATGTCGTTGCTGGGGTCGGCGGCGGGGACACACCAGTCGTCGAAGGCGCGGCCGAGGCTCCAGGTGAGACCGCCGTCTTCGCTGCGGTGCAGCCACTTGGAGCCGGGCTCGGAGTCGCCGGTCATGATGCTTTCGGGTGCGGGAAGAGCGGCGCCGTTGTTTCCGAGTAGGTAGACGATGCCGTCGCCTTGGGCGGTCAGCCAGGGTCGGTCGTCCAAGGGGCTTGCGGTGCCTTGGATGGGTCGGCTAAAGTCCCAGGCGGGGCCGGTGGGGGATTGACTCCAGCGGCTGATGGTGTTGTCGGCAAGGTAGGTGTCGACGAAATAGAGGCGGCCGGCGGCGTCGACGGTGATGTCGCCTTCGAGCCCGAGCATCCATTGGTGTGCTTGGGCGGGACTCGGCAGGTCGTTCCAGGTGGTGCCGTTGTCGCGGCTGTACCAGAGCCATGAGGCGAGTCGGGCCGAACTGGTTGCTAGTTCTCCGGGGCGGCGGGAGGTGGCGGCGGTGACGTAGATGGTGCCGTCGGGCCCTACTTCGATGCTGGGCTCGAAGCCACCGTGGGTGTCGGCGGTAAGAAGGACGGGCGCGGAGAGCAGGACGGGAGCCCAGTCTGTTGGGTCCAAACTTTCCAAGCCCGTGGGATTGCCGGGGGCTGGATTGAGACAGCCAGCACTCAGGGCCAACAGGATGGGAAGCAGCGCAATGGCACGCACGAACGGCCAGAACGCGTCGGACGCTTGGGGTTCCTGACCGTGTCGCTACCCGAGAAGGGCGGGATGATGAAGGGCAGGGAAAAGGAAGGGAAAGGGACGTTGCGGGGCCAGCGGCGAACTACCTAGACCGCTTTCATCGGGGCAACTGTGGAGACGCTGATCAGGGGTTTGCCTTCCACGCCGGCTTCCTGCTGCGCCTTGCGAAGTTCGTCGCTGTGGATGAATCGGTCTGCTTCCTGCTGGGAAGGGAAGTCCATGACGATGCAGAGGCGGTTGTCGTCGTCGGGGGAGCAGTAGATCCGTTCGTTGCTTGCGTGGAAGGAGGCGCGCATGGTGCGGTTGCGCTCGAAGGTGGATTTCCAGTCTGAGTACTTGCGCACGCGAAGTTCGGCGGTGACGATGGTGGTCATGGGATGTTCCTGCGCCGGGTGGGCGCTGAAGCAGGCCACGGGAGGACGGGCAGAGTGATTTTGCTCAGATGCGGCGGTTCCAGCCGCGTGGTTCGCCGAACTCGTCAAGCCATCCTCGGGCATTGGCTGGTCTCGGTTCAAGTTGCGATGGACTATGCGCGCAAGCCCGCTGGCGCCGCCTTGCCCGCGAATGCTTGCTCCTGTGTCGGCGTTTGTGACGATGGCCATGGCCGCCTCATGGGAGTCGAGCAAGCCAAGGACTCAGCCCAGGTCTCCGGCGCGCACCAGTGGGTCGGGAAGTGTCACGCGGCAGGCCTTCGCTCCCCAGATCAGCAGGACGACGAGTGCGGCGACGGAGCCGGCGGCGACGAGAACCAGGAATTCTACTGTCATTGTGAAAGTACATATCGAATGCGCACCATAAGTGATCCCGGAATATGGACACAGCCACTGTCGCGACACACAGCGCCACACATGCGCTGCCCGCCCCCGCCGCCCCCGCCGCCACTTCGGCACCGGCCAGCACCGATTGCCCCCTCATGGACGACGCCTGCATGGCCGAATTTCAAGAGTCGCGTCAGGTCGCCGCATCGCTATCCCTGCGCATGCGAACGTTCCTGCATGGCCGCAGCCAGGACGAACAAGCGGCCTGGATTCGCACCAGCATGAGTGTCAGCAGGGAACTGTTTCAGCCCTGGAGCATGGAATTGCTGTACCTCACGGGCGTGCTTGGCAAGGCTCGATTTTCGGAACTCGAACGCTTGCTCGGCATCAGCAGTCGAACGCTCAGCAACAAACTCAAGGGACTCACCCAGGCTGGGTTCCTCGATCGCCACGTCCTGGATGAAACCCCCGTGCGCATCGAGTACGCTCTCAGCAAGCACGGTCGCGCCACGGCTGCATTGGCAGCACCGCTGTTTGCGCACCTGAATTTGCACGCAACAAGCCAGTAGCAAATCCCTACCAATTCAGTAGGAAATTGCTATCAAGGCTTGCAATTACGCGGAAGCAGGAGCCGCAGCTACGAGCGCGCCGCCCAGATTCTTGACGTAGGCCCGGTTCAGATCATGGAACTCAGGCACAACGCTTTGCTGCACTTCCGGCAGAGCAAGGAGCCGGTTTGCGTAGGTATTCAGCTTGGGAAGGCGGGTCGCGTCGAGCATTGTGACGCCG
The DNA here is from genome assembly GCA_041601615.1 of Thermoplasmatota archaeon. Taxonomy (GTDB): domain Archaea; phylum Thermoplasmatota; class E2; order JACPAO01; family JAHFTW01; genus JANQNI01. The sequence goes on from JBFIHX010000002.1 coordinate 61,254, forward strand.
AACTCCTCCATGGCTTGCAAGCGCATGAAGAGCGGAGCGACTGCCGTATCGATGAGGTTCAATTCCGAGCCATTCCAAAACGGACCGTCGCGGTTGGCCCACTGCGCCTCCATCTTGTCCAGCTTGCCCGCCAACGCCTCGCGGTGCTGCTCTAGGTCCTTCGGGTTGGCAGCGTGGCTCATCATGTAGACGTCCACGAAGCAGGCGCTGGCAAACTCGATCCATGCGCGATTCAGGGCCTTCGTGATAGGGTCCTTCGGCATCATGTCGCCGCCCGTCACTTCGTCCACGAACTCATTGATGACCGCCGACTCGAACAGCACTTCCTCTCGGTCGCCGTCGCGCACTTGCAGCACCGGCACCTTGCCAAACGGCGAGATTTCCGTGAACCACTGGGGCGGGTCAGCCAAATCGATGTACTTGATCGAAAAATCACGGCCCTTGTGCTTGAGCGTAATCACGCTGCGCTGCACGTACGGGCAGAGCTTGAACGAAACCAGTTCGAGTTCCATGGTCCCCCTGTCAGTACCCCACTGGTTTGAACGCTCGGGTTGTGGCCGGCGCTTCTTTCCGCATCCCCCGGACATTCAAGCAATCCACCAACAAGCGTTTCAAAGGCACCCCGGCCTGTTGTCGCTGTTATGGTCGAGGGCGGACCGTCGAGAACCGGCGGGGGAGGATGGATTGCCACCCGCCCCCCGCTCGACGGACCGAGTCGTTTGCGCATCCTCGTGGGCACCATTGCCATCCTTGTCGCAGTGGTTTCCAGCCTGGCGCTTCTGAACCTCCTCGTGGTCGAACCCGTCGTCGGCGACGGCGCCGGCAACACGGGAGGACAACCCGGCGGCACCATCGACGATCCGGGCACCACGGGACAGCCCAACGAAGGCGGTGATTCAGGAGAAGGGGACGGGGGCCAACCCGGTAGCAAGGCAAATCCCTGCACCACGGCAAAATCGTGGGTCGGTGGCTCCGCCGTTACCTTCACCGTCCTTTCCCTGGCGCTCTGGGTGCTCTCCGTCTGGTGGCGCCAGAGCCGCCAAACCCGCGTCATGAACGGCTGGGCCATCACAGCGCTCGTCTTCACGCTCGTGGCCGCAACGCTGCTGTTTTCCTGGTGGCTCGTGGTCAAAATCTGCAACCTTGACATCTTCGACCTCAAGGCCTGCCGCGAAATCGCCCGCAGCCTCCTAGGCGCCTTCTTGGGCTTTGGCATCCCCGGCCTCGGACTCATTGGCTTCGCCATCGCCAAGAAACGACAAGGCGGCCGCTTCATGGGCATCTGGTCCGGCGCCGGTTTCGTCTTCCTGTACCTAGCGATTCTCTCCATGGTTGGCTGGCTGGTCGCGGACGACTTTTGCGACCGGCGCTTCGAGCCACCGGACCCCGACGACATCCCCAATCCTGACGACCCCGGCGGCGACGATCCCGGCGGCGATTCCGGCAACGGCGGCGAAGGCGGCAACACCGGCGAACCTGGCGGAAGCAATCCCGGGGGCAACAACGGCGGCGGCAACAACCCCACGGGCGGCGGCGGAGGCAGCCGAGGCGGAGGAGGGGGCGGAGGCGGACTTCCCACACTCACAGCCCCGCAAATCAGCCCTGTGATGCTGCTCGTTCTGCTCGGCATGGCCGCCGTGCTCGTCATCATCGTACTCGCGGTGCGCACGCGTCACAACCCCGCCATGAATCTCGGTGGCGGACACGAGGAAATTGCCATCGAAGACCGAGGAACCCTCCTAGCGCTCCTCAAGCGCACCGACCTCCAATCCGACGACCAAGTGGTCGCATCCTACCGCAGCTACCTCGGCTGGGCCACCGTGCGCGGTGTCGGAAAATACCCGCACGAGACGCCACGCGAACACGGCCAACGAGTCACTTACGAACTCGATTTGCCTTGGCAGCAAACCGAGCCCCTGCTCGAAGCCTACACCCACGTCCGCCTTGGACACGAAGAATTGGACGAACAACTGCGCCAAGCCGCCGTGGCCTTTGCCGAGGGTATTCGCGACGGCGCCATTCGCCCCGGCCGCCCCTTTGCAGTTCCCGCCGACGCCAAAGCCAAAAAGAGCCCCGCGAAGGAGGAATCTTAGTGGGCTGGGTCGCGGCATTGCTGTTTCTGGGCGCCACCGTCGTGCTCATTTCCATCGTCTGGAAAAAAGTCGCCGTGGACGAAGTGGGCGAAGTGCGCTACAAGCCCATCCAGACCGGAGTCCAAGGCAAAGTCGCCTACTGGCTCGCCGAAAACGCCCCCCTGCGTGCGCCTCGGCCGCCCACCAAGAAAAAACGCAAGGGAAAACCCGACCCCGAATCTCCCGCCGGCCGTGCTCTGGCTGCGATGATCCGCCAAGAAATGGTCGAACAACAACTGGCCGCCGAAGCCGCCCACGAACACCTACTCGAGCGCGCCCCCGGCCCCGTCGCCCGCGCCTTCTTGGACGGCCGCATGCGACGCGCCACCGTCCTCTATGCTCTTACCCGATACACAGGCCCCGGCTGGCTCTTTTGGCCATGGCTTGGTCTTATCGCGTCCGTGCGCTACGGCCGCAGGCGCCTCTACCTTGATACCGTCACGCACGCCGTGCGGGAGATGCGAACATGAGTGTAACCACCGCCCAACGAAAGAACGCAGGCCTTGTCGCCCAGAACATCATCGAGGAGACCAGCAAGGTCATCGTCGGAAAGGAACGCAGCATCCGCCACGCCGTCTACGGCATGCTCGCCAACGGCCACTGCCTCTTCGAAGACGTACCCGGCCTTGCCAAAACCATGCTTGTCAAGACCCTCGCCCGCGTCACGGGCCTCGACTTCCATCGCATCCAATTCACGCCCGACTTGTTGCCCGCCGACATCAGCGGCTCGTACATCTACAACATGAAGCAGCAGACCTTCGAATTGCGCAAAGGCCCGGTGTTTAGCCAAATCGTCCTCGCCGACGAACTGAACCGCGCCCCGCCCAAAACCCAGAGCGCCCTTCTAGAAGCAATGCAGGAAAAGCAAGTCACCCTCGAAGGCACCACGCACCAACTACCCAAACCGTTCTTCGTGTACGCCACCCAGAACCCCATCGAGTCCGAAGGCGTCTACGCCCTGCCCGAGGCGGAACTGGATCGGTTCCTGCTTCGCATCAGCATGGGCTACCCGAACGAAGACGAAGAAATCGAAGTCTTGGAACGCATCGAGTCGTGGGACGGCGCCGATCCCAAAGTCAAACCCGTCACCACGCCCGCCAAACTCGTCGAAGTCCAAAAGGCGACCCGCAGCGTGTTCATCCACCCCGACTTGAAGCGCTACATCGTCCAACTCGTGCACGCCACCCGCCGTGACGACCGCGTCCAAGTCGGCAGCAGCCCACGCGGCAGCATCGCACTCATGGCGCTTGCCAAAGCCGCCGCCATCAGCGACGGACGCGCCTTTGCCACCGACGACGACGTCAAAGAAATCGCCGTGCCCGCCCTCGCCCACCGCATCGTTTTGCGCCCCGAAGCGGCCGCCCGTGGAGCTACCGCCGAAGAAGTCATCGCCACGGCACTCGCCACCGTCCCGACCCCGCACATCCCGCAGGTCGTGGAGTAGGCAGGAGTCCCGGAGCATCCATGAGCGGCCTCGTCGCCACCCGGCGCGTCTTGCACTTTCTGCTACTGACCGGCACCGCCGGCGGATTTGCAGTGCTGAGCGAAAGCTGGGTGCCGGCGACCGTAATCCTGCCCTTGATGGGTGCTCTCGTCGTAGCGCTGTTCGAAGTCCTCCTACCCCTGCCCAAATGGGCCCGCCGCGAAGTCGGAACCGGCGTCATGTTGCGCGAAGACGAACTGGAAGTGACGGTACGCATGGGCTTCTGCGTCATGCCCTACAACCTCACCATCCGCGAACGGTTCCCCGAAGGCATCGAACTCAAAGACCACAGCCAAGAGCCAATTCGGATCATGCAGCACCGCGTCAAGGGCCGCAAAAACCACACCATCGAAGGCAAGTACTTCCTTCATGCCCGCCGCCGCGGCGACTGGGACCTCGGCCCCTGCCGCGTCGTGCGCACCTCGATGCTCGGCCTGTTTGAACGCGCCGTGGACCTGCCCACCAGCACCCAAACCACGGTCATGCCAGTGACGGCCAAACAGCGCAACATGAAGCTCGCACCCAAGCCCTTGACGCCCGAAGGCATTCCCAGCCGCAGCGGCCGGCGCGGCCCCGGAGACACGTTCTACGCCCTGCGCGAATACCAACCCGGCGACAACATGAGCGACGTGAATTGGAAGGCCACCGCACGCATGGGCAAGCCGATCACCAACGAGTACCTACCCGACGAACCGGCGCGCTACCTCCTGTACATCGACACCCGCAGCTTCGGCGCCGAGGTCGGAAAAGTGGACGTCTTCGAGCGCACCCTGGAACTTGGAGCCGTCTTGATGGAGGGGCTGTACAGCGCCCACGCCCACGTCGGACTCGTACTCCTTTCCCAACGCGCCCAATTCAAAGTCCCCGCCGCAGGAGCCGTCCACATGCAAAAGACACGGCGCATGATTCTCTCGGCAATTCCCGGCGAAGAAGCCCCCCTGCTGCAACTCGTCGAAGGCGGAGCCCCGCACCTGCCGCGACGAACAAGCGCCATCCTCGTCACGCCGAATCTGTACGAACCGACCCTGCAAGCGACCCTTATGTTCCTTCGCGCCCACCACGGCAACGTTCTGCTGCTCGTCCCCGCATTCCCTGAACCCGAAGCAGACCACGAATCAGCCGAACGCGCCGCCGGCGCCCTTCTAAACGCCGACCAAGCCGCCGTCATGGCCGACTTGAGAAACTACGTGGATGGTGCTGCGCAATGGCCCCCCGGCCAAAGCATCGTGATGACCCTCGCCAAACTCGGCCTCATTGGCCGCATGCGCTCCGGAGGCCCGTAGCGTGTCCATTTGGCCAAGCCACATGAGTGGACGCATCCCAAGCTTCCTGATGTGGGCCGCCGGCCTCGGATTTGCCGGCCTCGGAGACGCCAACGACCTTGTCTACATCCCCGCTGCCGCCTGGCTCGGCGCCGCCCTCGCCCTCCTGATGTACGTTCTCTGGGGCGAGCGCACAAGACCCAAACCCAACGGCTTCTGGATTCTGCTCGGCATCGTCTGGACCGCAGGATTCCTCGTTCCCTTCCAACCCATGCACGGACTCGTTGCCGGCACCGCCGTCGCCCTGCTGTGGCTGCACGACGCCCCCGGCTCCCCCAGCGCCATGCTCAGCTGGGGCCTCTTCGTACTCATCTGGCAAGGCGACCCGAGCGTATGGCGCGATGCGGGCATGGACCAAGCGTTCTACGTCGCCATCGGCATGACCCTCGTGGTCTTCGGCGCCCAACTCGAACGCGAACGCCTCGCAAGGCGCCGCTACGCCCGCATCGGCTACACCTGGAACACCGTCCGCATCAGCATCGTCGCCATCATCACGCTCGTGCTGCTGGCCGGCCGCGAAACCCTCGGCGCCGCGAGCCTGTTTTCCGCCCTCGGCATCGACATCAGCGGCATCGGCGGCAAAGTCGCCATGATTGGAGTCCTGCTCGCGAGCCTCGGCGTCGCAGCGGCATTGTTCCGCGTGCGACCCACCAAGGTACGCGTCAAGGCCGTGCCCGTTCGCCAAAGTTTCGACGACAAAACGCCGACGCGAGCAGCCGTTGCACCAGCAAACGCAGCCGTGGCAAAGAAAGTCGCGCAAGTCACAGGGGAAAAGCCCGTGAAGAGGGAAAAGGCGGCGCCCGAAGGGCCGTTGCAGCCGGGGGAGATTGACTTTGACTAGCCCTTAGGCACCGGGGCGAAGATATTGTGCATCTGCCGGGGCGAGCGCATCAAGCGAGTCGAGCTGTGCAGCCATCGGGCCCCCAGCTTGCTTCGTAGTTTGCATGAGACATCGTCAAAGTCGGGGGCACCTGGAGGGCAGTTGTGGCAGCAAGGGCGCCACTGAGCGGCAACCCTAGGCCTTCTGAGATTGCCCAGAGTGTGCCCTCTGCATCGACGCCAACGGGTCCAGAAATGGTTCGTTGGGCATCGAAGGGAGTGGCGAGGCACCCAACAGCAGCGGAATCAAGGTCAATCGGAGGAAGATCGACCAAGTCGTAGGGGTCGAATTCGCATGCAGCGGCCACCGAGCCGAGCCGGTTGATTGCCTTCGCCGCAGCCCAGGTGGCCTGGACGTACAAGCCCCGGTAATGGGCCACTTCGTGCCGTTGGGTAATCAAGATTGAGAAATCCTGATGGGTTGTGGATCCTCCGAACCCCTGCCCGTCCGCATCGACGGCTACGTAAGGGATGTAAATGACTGGGAAAACGAAGACGGCGTTTGCTCTTGCCTCGGCCGTAGATTCGGTTGCGCCACAGATCACCTCAGCGGAGGTTCCAACGCCTTGGGATGCTTGGGCCGTGGGCATTACCAGGGGAAGCATGAGCAGTACTATTATTAGTGAAGTGAGGGGTTTCATATTCTTATCCTGGCTCGATGAGCCATGCAAGCCATGTAATTGAGCTTCTATTACCGTATGCGTTGCTATGTTCCCCGACATAAAGCATCTAATTATTGATATAAATTATTCCTTTTTTGGTTCAGGTGCTGGGGCGCATCACGCAGTACGCCGCCAAGATTGCGCAAGAACTCCTAGAGCTTGGGCCCAACCGAAGAGCCGTGGGCATGCGGGAGAATTCCAAGGAGTGTGCACGCCAGCCCAAGCTGCATTTCTCAGCCGGCCTCAAGTCCAACCGATGAAATCGAGAATGGTCCACCATCGCATGGATTACAACGGCCCCAACCGCGTCAATCGCAGCCCCGCCACGACAAGCCAGGGCCCCGCGAGGCCCACGGTGGCCGCCACTGCAAACAAGGGAATGAACAGAACTCCATCGAAACCCTGCACGGCCGACCACGCAGCCACCGGAAGGCCTGCAATGCCAAGCGGGAACAAAATCAGGCCTAGGGCCTTGGCGGGTTGACGCACCCAGGCTTCTCCCATCAGGAGTGCACGATACAGCCGAGCCGGGACCCACGCCAGCGCCAAAAACAACGCGCCGGCCACGATGGCGCCCAGGATTGCAAACCAAATTGCTTCCAGAATATCGTTGGAGCTTCCCCATGCAGTGAGGAGGATGATGATCCCGGCGCACCAAATTCCAAGCAAAACTGCCAGGACAGACGCCAAGACCCACGCGATGCTGCGCATGGATCGAGCCGCCGGCCGCCACTCCAGAGGCGCAATTTCTGGAGGAAGGCGTAATCGGCGCAAAGGCCCCCAAACCCAGCGCACGCTCATGACCTACAAGCCCCCATCCAGTTCAAGAAACATAGGGTTGGTTTGATGCAACGTTCATTGCCTGGAACCATGCCTCAAATTGGCAAGTGAAAAAGAGGGGAGAAGGCTAGTTCGCTGCAAAGTTGGAGGGCTCAGACCTCAATTTGGATGTCGCAGACGCCCGGTGCAAAGTTGGCTTCCACCTGGACGTTGCTTACTTCGAACTCGCTCAAGTTGGCGACCGTCTTCAGAACGGCCGTGCCGTAATCGATGCTCGTGGGAAGGACAACGTCCTGGCCGTCGCGCTGGCCTATGAGGACCGTGTTGCCGAGTTTGTCGGTGGCAATGGCGCCCTTGAAGTTGCTGATGCCGGAATCGTTCTTGGCTTCACAGACGACGCCAACGCCGTCGACCGGGAACACAATGCCGCCGCCGTGGGTGTGGGAGCCAGGGTAGGTGCAGTTGGCCCAGTAGAACGAGGAACCCGATTGGGCGCTGGCGCTTGCCTGCTTGGGGCCTTCGCCGTCGTAGGAGCTCGACGCGGTGACGGTGTGCTGGCCCTTGTGGTAGTAGTTGTTCTGTCCGGCGCCCATTTGGCCGTAGGTGTAAGCACTGGCAGAGTATCCGGCAGGGTGGTCGGCGGCGTACCCGGCAGAGCGGGCCCCAAATTCGCCGCATGCAGTGAATGCAGAGACGAGGATTTCCAAGTGGTCGTCGTCAGGGTACACCACAACGGATCCACCTACGCCCCAGTGCAAAGCAGAGACGGCAGGCACAAGGAGCAGGAACGCTGCAAACATCGTGATGGAGATTTTTCCAGGAGTCTTGTTGGTCATAGGAACCAATTTTCGCAGGCTGCGTGGGGAGTTTGACAGTATGCGTTTCGTCGTTCCCCTGGGAATAAAACAACCAAAGTTGGGCGGCATTGATTCCATGTTCTTGCACCGATTGCAAGCGCGACACCCTCAAATCCTCCTACCCGCAAGCCCCCTTCGTGGCCAAGGTCAAAATCGGCATCGTCCAAACCCACGCCGACGACACCCGGGAGGCAAACTTGGAGCGAACGCTCCGGCTCATCGACGAGGCCGCCGCCGCCGGCGCCAACATCGTGTGCCTGCAAGAGCTGTTTCTAGGCCCGTACTTTTGTCAGGAAGAAGACCACGCCGAATTCGACCGCGCCGAAGCGGTACCGGGTCCCACCACAGACTTACTTGCCAAGAAAGCAGCAGAGCACGAGATCGTCATCCTTGTGAGTCTGTTTGAGAAGCGCGCCAAGGGCCTCTACCACAACACGCTGGCGGTGCTCGACGCCGACGGCACTTACTTGGGCAAGTACCGCAAAATGCACATCCCGGACGACCCTCGGTTCTACGAGAAATTCTACTTCGCCCCCGGCGACCTCGGATTCAAGGCCTGGGACACGCGCTACGGCCGCATCGGCACCCTCGTGTGCTGGGACCAATGGTACCCCGAAGCCGCCCGCATCACCGCCCTGCAAGGCGCAGACATTCTGTTCTACCCCACCGCCATCGGCACCTGGCAAGGCGAAATGGAGGTCAAGGAGGAGCAACTGCGTGCCTGGCAAGCAGTCCAACGCGGCCACGCCGTCGCCAACAACGTCTACACCGTCGCCGTCAACCGCGTAGGCACCGAGGAGGAGCTGAATTTCTGGGGCCACAGCTTCGTTTTTGGACCGGCTGGCGAAACCGTCACGGAACTCGGAGAGGCCGAAGAAGTGCGCGTGGTCGAAGTGGATCTAGACCGCATCGAGACCGTGCGCCGCGGCTGGCCGTTCTTCAGAGACCGCCGCGTGGACGCCTACGAGGACCTCGGGCGACGTTTCGTCGACTAAGGCGAACATTTCTCTGGGCGACCACAACCTTCATGGGCTTTTGCCGCAAGTGCCCCAGCGTGCGCCTGGCTTTGCTGCTCTTGACGTTGACTCTTCTCTTGCCAGGAGCCGCCGCAACGCCGACCGAAGAGCCCGAATTTCAGCCACTGACAATGTATCCTCAATACACCAGCATCCTCGGCCGAATCACCCGCGACCCCACACCGGACCCGTGGGTTTGGACAGACGACTCGGTGTGCCTCGACGAAGATGAGGTCCAATTTTCCATCTCCAGTGGCCGGCCCGTGCTGGAGAATGGCGAACTTATCGTCGAGGGCACCCTTGGCATGGATGGGCGAATCCAAATTGCAGCCGCAAGCACCCTGTCCTGGGTGGTGCAAGTACCCACGCTCCTACCTGTGCCCTCCGTGATCGTAACTGCCAGCGTGGAGCTGGTGCAAGGCGAGATCTTGCTTCAGGGCCAGCACGAAGCAACCTTGGCTCCCGACGCCCCAACCTACGAGGCAACCAATGGAGCATTCGACATCCATCGCATCGACATCCACTTGCAGGGCGAGGGTGACTACACCCAACTCGAACGTTCCACACTTGTCAACGTACGCATCGAATCCCCGGCCTGCCTGGCGAGGCACCACAGCAGCCCTGACCACCGACCCCAGTGGGACCTCGAAGCCGGCTCCCCATTGCAAGCAAGATCCCCCGTCTACGACGGCGAGACATTTGCCGCTTGGGTCGGCAGCGCCTGGGGCCCCGACGACCTTCGCATCGGAGACCTGCAAGTCAAGTGGCAAAGCGCCCAAGCCAACTACACACTCAGCCAGATCGACGGGGAGGCCATTTGCCATTGCGAGAACGACTCCTACCAATTCTGGGTGACATGGGCCGGGCCCGACCCGGGCGACGCCTGGAGCGCCACCGCAGAAGTGGGAAGCCACGCGCACACCGGAACCCGAACCCTGTTTGCTGCCCACGGCGCAATTTCACCCACCCAAACCACGCCCGCCGGCAGCACCGGAACCACCCTCCTCCTGCTCGGCGTCCTTGTCATGGCCGCATCGTGGCGCCGACACTAAACGGCCCCCCCACGGCTAGCTTCGCCGCTTGCCCAAGAACATTTCTTCGTCGCGCCGCACAGGTTCATAAACCAACTCGGCAGGTAATCAACACGACCCGGGCCGGCCCTGGAAGCCACACCACCACACCGAGGCATTTCGAGGACCACCCCACCGGCTCGGGTCCTCAACTTCTAAGGCGCTATTTGGACGGCAATCCCGCCGTGAACGCCAATGCCCGTTGTGTCCACTCGCGCAATTGGTCGTCGTCCGCGATGCCTTCAGGCAGAACATACATCATGCTCGGCATGGGCCGTCCCGTGAAGTCCATATTCGCCGTCTCCGGCTCTTTGCGGTATTCGGCCACCAACTCCTTCGACAGACGCAGCATCATCTTGTCACCGACGATGCCGCAAGCCATATTGCCCCGGTCCAAAAAACAGAGGCCGCCGAACATTTTCTTCTCGGTCACGTGCGCGGGCATTGCGTCGCGCATCCGATCGGCGAGCCCCGAATCAAAGGCCATGCAAACGGATGGGCGCCCTGATTATTTGGGCGGGAGGGTCCGTGCGTACGCAAGTGCACGATCCATCCACGCTTCGAGCGCGCGGTCTTCCGCCACGTCCTCTTGATCCACCAGGAACCAACCCGCCATTGGCTTGCCCTTGCCCATCGGATCAAACGGCACCACTCCTTCCGTGACCGCGTCCGCATCGGGCCCGAGGCGAACCAGCAAAGCATCCTTGGAAACGCCGAACGCCATGTTGCCTTCAGAGAGCCAACAACGAGCGCCAAATACGTTCTTCTCGCGGGCACCGCCGGGGGCCAAATCACGAAGGCGCGATGCAAGGACCTCGTCGTAGGCCATACCCCATGAGTCCATTGGTCGCACTTGTTCCTGCCGGACCGGACCGGCGGACCTGGGACAATCCTTTCAGCCTCGACCAGCGACTGGCAACCATGGAACAAGCGACCCTCGGCGGAGGCTGCTTCTGGTGCGTCGAAGCAGCTCTTCTGCAACTCAAAGGTGTAGCAAGCGTCGTAAGTGGCTACGCAGGCGGCCCCTCCCCTTCCCCGACCTACGAACAAGTATGCTCCGGCCGCAGCGGGCACGCAGAAGTGACTCAGGTCACCTTCGACCCCGCCATCATCACATTCGCCGAGTTGCTGGAGGTGTTTTTCACCATCCACGACCCCACGACCAAAGACCGCCAAGGCGCCGACGTCGGGAGCCAATACCGCAGCATCATCCTTGCCCACGACGACGAGCAAATGGAGGCCGCCGGCCGCGTCGCAGCGGAAGTCCAAGCCTACTACGACGCGCCCATCGTCACTGAAATCGTTCGACTTGAGAAGTTCTGGCCCGGCGAAGCGCACCACCAAAACTACTACGCCCGCAACCCCAACCAAGGGTACTGCGCCGCCGTGATTGCCCCGAAGCTCGCCAAGTTGCGACAGAAATGGGCGCACCGGCTCAAAGCCCCGGCAGCCTGAAGTTCCAAACCCATTCGACGAACCCGTGCCCTGGCGCCTGCCCGCAGAATGGGAACCACAGTCTACCGTCCTCTTCGTCTGGCCCCGCGACCCCTTGACTTGGCCCGACCGCCTGCCCGAGGCCCGCGCCGCCTACGCAAGCGCCATTCGGGCCGTCGCAGCCCACCAAGACGTGGACCTCGTCGTCCATCCCGACTTGCTGGCCGATGCCAAGGCGGCACTCGCGGGCGTCGAGCGCGTCCGATTCTGGCCCACAGTGCACCAGGACAGTTGGGTGCGCGACTACGGACCCCTCACCCTCGTGGACGACCAAGACGGCCGACGCTTGCTGAAGTTCGAATTCGACGCCTGGGGCGGAAAATACGAGAGCCTTCTTGCTGACGACGCCGTAGTAGGACGTCTCGTGGACGCCGGATGTCTCTCCAAGCCCGAATTCGTGCCGTTCGTGCTTGAAGGCGGCGCCGTCGAAACCGATGGCCAAGGCACGTTCCTTGCCACCGAATCCGTGTGCGAAGGGCGCGGACAGACCCTAGCCGAGCACGAAGCGGCCCTGCGTGCGCACCTTGGTGCAAAGCACGTCATATGGCTCGGAGAGGGCATTGAGGGCGACGACACAGACGGCCACATCGACACCCTCACCCGGTTCGTTCGGCCCGGCACCGTCGTGACCACCGTTGCGCCCGAAGGACACCCGGATTACGATGCGCTGGCTGAAAATCGAAGGCGACTCGCTGCGGCAGTGGACGCATCGGGACAACCCTTGGAGGTCGTGGAATTGCCCATGCCGCCCGCACAGAGCACGGACGACGGCGAGCCATTGCCCGCAGGCCATGCCAATTTCCTGATCACCAACGGCTGCGTGCTCGTGCCAGGCTTTGGCGGTCCTTCGGATGCCGTCGCCGCCGAGATGCTAGAGCGGCTCGTGGGCCGGCCGGCGGTTTTGGTGGACCACCGATCCCTCATCTGGGGCTTTGGCGGAATCCACTGTCTTTCGATGCAGCTACCCAAGGCCTAGAGGCCAGGGACTGATTCAGCACTGTCGGATGCCAGGAGTCAGGTCCTCCTTCTCGCAAATGTGCCCTCCCGTGATGGCTTCGCCGCGACCATCGACGTAGTTGTAGCAATCCAGCGGATCCGGGAAGACCGTGCACGGGCTGTCGGAGGTCGAAATCAAGGCACCCGGGTCCACTCCGAACGTGTTGGCCGACTGGACCGTGACCACATAGGGAGACTCCACCGCGACACGCACGCCAGTGACGGTGATGTCGAAGGCAGTGCAGTAGTTGGCAATGAAGGAGATCGTGGCGACGCCATTGGCACCATCGGCGTGCTGACCTCGAACGTCGAGGTCCACGCGGTCAAGGGGCGTCGCGTAGCTCAACGTGACCGTGTAGAGCTTCGGAATCCAAATGGCAAGGCAATCCATGTCACCATGGGTGCTGAAACGGTGGGTGTCCACGTCGTTTGTGTCCACGGTGCCGACGAAGGGGCCGGGGCTGGGGAGGCCTCCGATGCCGGCTAGAGAGCCTGGTGCAAGGAGGAGGGCAGTCGCGAGCAAGCCTAGGAATGCGGGAAATACGCGCATGAAGTGTGATTGTCGCATAGGGCATCAGGGTTTGCAGGAGGGCCCGGTGTATCTACTTCGCAATTCTCCATACATGCAAGGAATGTGTTACGAAAATCACCAGCAAGTTTGATGATGCTGTGGTTGATTCCATTTCATGCGCGCCCTCACCATCTGCGCAGCCATTCTACTGACCCTCGTGCCGACCACTTCCGCCCACGACAACCCGCCACCAGACCCCACTTTGCTCGGGCACCACTACTGCCAGATTTCGTTGCCCCTGTGGGACTATGCCATGTGCCAGGAATCATATTGGCTCAGTGCCGCCACGCAATTCATCACCTTGGGCCTGCCCTGGACCGTGTACACTGGTCACCAAGCTGGCTGCCATGTCGTTGGTGGACCCGCCTGCATCATGTAATCAGGATTCGCCAGCCAAGCCCACGCGCCCCTCGGAGGGCCAACGATGATGAACAAGGCCCGCTTCGGCATGGCCTATGCCCCACTTGAGCGCCGCATACTCCGTGACTGCACGGCTGGAGATTGACAACCGCCCCGGCATGCTTGGTCGCATCGCGACGCGAGTTGGAGAACTGGGCGGAAGCTTGGGCGCCATCGACATGGTGCGCACTACCGACAACGGCCGCACCATGATTCGCGACCTGCAAATCGAAGCCGAGGACGAAACGCACGAACGCCGCATCCGCGACGGCCTCCAAGGCATGCAAGGCGTGAATGTTCTTGCCGTATCAGATTTGACATTCCTTGCGCACCTTGGCGGCAAAATCGAAGTCCACAGCAAGCTGCCTCTGAAAACCCGAGCTGAGCTTTCCATGGCTTACACGCCGGGTGTCGCCCGCGTCTGCCGCGCCATCGCAAAAGACCCGTCCGCCAGCCACAACCTTACCATCCGCCGCAACACCGTCGCCGTGGTGTCCGACGGCAGCGCCATTCTTGGCCTTGGAAACCTCGGCCCCATGGCCGCCATGCCCGTAATGGAAGGCAAGGCACAGCTCTTCAAGGAATTCGGCGGCGTAAACGCCTTCCCGCTCTGCATCGACCTGCACTCGGCCGACGAAATCGTCGACTTCGTCAAGGCCATCGCCCCCACCTTTGGCGGCATCAACCTCGAAGACATCGCCGCACCCACCTGCTTTGAAGTGGAACGCCGCCTCAAAGAAGACCTGGACATCCCCGTCTTCCACGACGACCAACACGGCACCGCCGTCGTGATGCTCGCCGGCATCATCAACGCCCTCAAAGTCGTCAAGAAGGCCCTCGTCGACTGTAAGATCGTCTTCAGTGGCGTCGGAGCCAGCGGCACCGCCTGCACCAAGATTCTGCTTGCCGCCGGAGCCAAGAACATCATCGGCTGCGACAGCCGCGGCGCCGTCCACCTCGGCCGCACGGACTTGAACCCAAGCAAGCGCGAATACGCCGAAATCACCAACCCCGACGGATTCTCGGGCACGGTCCAAGAAGCCCTCGCCGGAGCCGACATATTCGTGGGCCTCTCGGGACCAAACCTCCTGAAGCGCGCCGACGTAGAAGCGATGGCCGACAAGCCCATCGTTTTTGCCATGGCCAACCCCGACCCCGAAATCACTCCCGAAGAAGCAGGCGACAAGGTAGCCGTCATGGCCACCGGCCGCAGCGACTACCCCAACCAAATCAACAACGTCCTGTGCTTCCCCGGCATCTTCCGAGGCGCCCTAGACGCCAGCGCCACGGACATCAACGAACCCATGAAACTGGCCGCGGCCCACGCCATCGCCAGCCTGGTCGCCCCCGAGGAATTGGGCCCCGAATACATCATCCCCAGCGTCTTCCACCCACGCGTTGGCAAGGTCGTCGCTCGCGCCGTCAAGAAGGCCGCCATCGAAAGCGGTGTATGCCGCACACGCCACAAGCGCTACGAGTCCCTGGAAGCCACAAGCTGACCCGATAGGCGACCCGCAAAACCGGGGACGGCATGCGGCGCCGCCATATCTCGTAGCAGAATACAAGTACCGATGCAGACCAATCAACAGGGTCTGCCATGTACACTTCCGTCATTCGCGACCATTTTGCCGCCGTCCTGCGCATCAGCCTCGGCTGGGTCTTCTTCTGGGCATTCCTGGACAAATTCCTCGGGCTCGGCTATGCCACCCCCCGCGCCCGCGCATGGGTCAACGGCGGCAGCCCCACCCAAGGATTCCTGGGCAACGTCGAGGGGCCCTTCGAGTGGCTGTTTTCTCCCATGGCCGGCAACGTCGCCATCGACGCCATCTTCATGCTGGGGCTGCTGGGCATCGGACTAGCATTCCTGTTCGGCATCGGCATGCACATTGCCGGCTGGAGCGGCGCCGTGATGTTGACACTCATGTGGCTCGCCGTCCTGCCACTCACAAACAACCCCTTCATGGACGACCACCTGATCTACGCCGTGGCAATGCTGCTCCTGGTGTTCATGCACTCCGGACGAACCTGGGGCTTTGGTGATTGGTGGAGCAAGCATCACGTCGTCCAGCGATACAGGTGGCTCGAATGAGCACCAAATCCCCGGCGACAACCCACGCCAAGCCTCGAGCCAGTGCCCCCAAGGCCTCGAAAACGGAAGCCCGCCCCGACGCTCGCCCCGTGCGCCGCGTCGTGGTCCCCATCGAAGGAACCGACAGCGAATTCTTGACCCAGGAACTCGCAGCAGAATGGGCCTCTGCCCTCGGCGTATCCGCCCACGCCGTCCACGTAAGCGCCGCCCCCGACGAAGCCAACGAAGACCTCTGGAGCTATTTTCAGAAAGCCTGCGACCGCTGGGGTGTCGAACTAGACACGCAACAATTGGCCGGCACCGACGCAGCCCAGGAAATCCTCGCTGAATTGGACGCCATGGACTTGCTCGTCATTGGAACACGCCGACTCACGGGCCGATTCCACGTGGGAAGTGTCACGCAGGCGATTTTGCGGGACGCTCCTTGTGCCGTGCAAGTAGTGCGGTTGGAGTAGGTCGGGAGCCCAAGCGCCCCCTGCAGCTACGGCGCGAACCTACGACCAGATTACGCCAGTAGCCCAATGCACCCCGAACGCCACGAGAACGACGCCCACAACTTGCAAGAACCGAGGCGCAGCACCCTTCCATATCATGCGCGCACGAGCCTCCAAGAGCCGATACGGCACGAATTTCGTCTTGGTCGTGGAGCCAAGAAAGAACAACAGCCCCATGACCGCCATTAGAGAGCCCCACGCAATCTCCAGCATCACGCTGCACCCCCCGCGCTCGATAGAAGATTGTCCAACCAACCCGAGGCCAGGCAAACCATCCTCCGTTTGCTTGGCGGACCGTTCTAACCTTGTCCGAGACCGGTTATATGCGAAGGGGTCGGACTAAGGGGTTGTCCAGGAGGACGCGCACATGACCAAGACGACCAAAATTCTGACTCTCCTTGCCCTCACCGCTTTGGTGATGGGCGCCATCGCCTCTCCGGCACTTGCTCGCGAACACGACGACGAGGACGGCAGCGACCGACCCGGACGCGACGCACGACCGGATCAAGCCGAACGCAAGAGCGACCGACAAGAAGCCAAGTCGGACCGCCCCGAGCGCCACATCGCCGAACGCTGCAAAGACGCCGCAAACTCAACCGATGAAATTCCCGCCGCTTGCAAACGCATCGCCAAATCCATGGGCGCACTGGCCCGCTGCCGCGCTGCCGCCGCCGACAACAGCACCGACGACAACTCCAGCAAACTCCCCTCCTCCTGTGACCGCCTCCTAGAGGTCCACGACGGCGAACACAAAGCCCGCCGCGCCGCCCACGCCATCATCAAAGCAATCGACGCACTCGAACACCGTGTCGCCCGCCTCGAAATGAAGGAAATGAAGATCCAAGAGCAACTCGATGAGGGCAACCTCACCGTCGAAAACGCCACCAAGGCTCAGGACCGCATCGACCGCATCCAAGAAGCGCAAGACAAGGCCCTAGAGCGCATCGAGCACCTCGAAGCGCGCCTAGAAGCGATCAAGGAACGCTGGGACGGTGCCCGCGAGCACGCCGACGCCCAGAAAGAAAAGCGCGAAAAGGCCCACGGCGACCACCATGATGACGAGGAGCACGAGGCCGAGAGCGAGGACGAAGAAGAGGATGAGGCCTCGGCTTCCAGCGGCAACAGCACTGCCGACCCCGCTCCCTAGAACTTGACCGCCCCCGCGCCCTCCCGGGCCGGGCCGCTTAGCCGGTTCGACCCGGACCCCTTTTTCACCCACTCTCGGTTGTCCCTACCATGAAGTCTCTGAATCCCGCCCGCATAACGCTACCATTCCTGGCCTTGGCCATGCTCGCCGTGCCCGTCGCTTCCGCCCAAGACGACGCATGCAGCCAAAGCGATCCATGCCCCTGGGCCCTAGACGTCTACGAGGCAGGCTTCGATGTTTCCGATGAGAGCCTGAATGCCACCATCGACGACTGGTACACCCTGAACATCTTCAACCTTGACGACGTTGCGCACACCATCACCCTCGAAGGCCACGGCGTGCAAGTCACCGTCGCGCCCCTGGAGGAAGCCACATCCGCGCCCTTCCAGCTCACCCAAGCCGGCGTATTCAGCCTCGACGACGAACCCACTGGTGATTTCGTACTGGTCCAGGTCTTTGAAACGGACGTCGTGGACGAAGAAGCGGATGCCGCCACCACGGCCGCAGGAAACGAAGACGCCGTAGGCAAGGACCAACCGCTGCCACTCACAGTGGCCCTGGGAGCGCTGCTTGTTTCGGCGTTCCTTTTGCGCCGACGCTAGTTCCCATGGATTGCCCCGGCCGATGGCACCGTGTTGCCCCCGTTTCCGTGCGCTCCGCCCCTGTCGCCGGTCTCTCGTCGCGCATTCAAGAGGAGAGCAGGTCCTTGTGGATCTGGCCGTCCTTGATGATCAAGAGGAAGTTTTTGACCGGGTCCGCGACGACCTTCAGATCCTCCAGGGGGTTGCCCTCCACGAGCAACAAATCCGCCATGGCACCCGTCTCGATGACGCCGACCTTGCCGGGGTACGGATTGCGCGGGCCGGACAATTGAATCAATTCGGAGGCGTTTCCGGTGGCTTGCCGCAGCGCTTCAAGGGGCGTAAACCAGGTGCCAAGACTTGCCAGCATCGCGTTTTGGTGTGCCGGGAAGGAGCCATCTCCTAGGTGCAAGTCGGTGCCGAAGGCAATCTTGACTCCGAGTCGTTTGGCCTCCTTGTACATGGCCTGGGTCGCCTTGGCCACTGCCTTGCGCTTCGGGTTTTTGGTGCCGGGAAACTCAAACGGTTGGGTGCTTAGCCAGATGCCCTCGGCGGCCATGATTTTCATGGTGGACTCCGTCAAGTGGTGCCCGTGCTCGATCACCTTCACGCCAGCCCTGATGCTGCGCTGGGCGGCTTCGTCGTGGTAGCAGTGGACGGCAACGTAGGTGTTCCAATCCCGCGCCGCCGCCACCGCCGCTTCGATTTCCGCGGTGGTGAATTGGCTCACATCCAAGGGGTCGTAGACGCCGGAAGCACTTCCGCTGGTGGCGAGTTTGATCTGCGAAGCGCCCTTGCGAAGGTTTTCTCGGGTCGCCGCCAATACCCCTGCGACTCCGTCCACGACGCGGGCAAAACCGACGCGCTCAATGACACTGGGGTCGCCGCCAAAGTGCCGGGCGCACATGCAGGGAAACACGTAGTCGCCGTGCCCAGAGGTCTGGGAGATCATCGCGCCGGACGGGTAGATGCGGGGGCCGGGAATGAATCGGTGGTCGATGGCTTTCTTGATGCCAAACACCGCGCCGGCCATGTCTCGGACGGTGGTGAAGCCACGCATCAGGGTCGCCTCCGCTTCCGCAACGGCCACCGCGACGTGGTAGTCGACGCTGTTGGTAAACAGGTCTTGCGGGGTGATGTTGGCAATGTAGGCGTGCCAGTGGCAGTCGATGAGGCCGGGCATCAATACGCGACCGCCGCCGTCAATGACCTTGGCACCCTCGCGCTCGGCGGCCGCAAACGGTCCCGCTTGGATGGCCTTGATGCGGTCGCCCTCGATGCGAACGGAGCCTTCCCTTAGCTCCTCGTGCGTGCCGTCAAAGATGCGGACGTTTTCGATCAGAATCGGGGCGGACGAGGGGGCTTGCGGTTGCATCGAAGGTCCTTCTGGAAACGCCGGAGATCCGTGACGGCTCCGGCTTGCTGGGACCATTTGGGGCTAGGATATAGAATGCGGACCCAGCAAGGCGTCGACAGGGCTAGGAAGCGCGGTTCAGTCGAGGAGGCCCAGTTCTTCGTCAGGTTCGGTGATGCTGCAGCTGCCGATGCTGAACGGCACTTCGACGCTGGCTAGACCCAAGTCGCCCAAGCCCATCTTGTGGTTGCGCCAGGAGACGCCGCCGCTGAATCCGAAGGCGCTGGCGTCGGTCTCGCCAATGCAGGCCGCCAATTCTGCGCCCGCCAGGCCCTTGCTCTGGGCCAAGCGCAAGCCGACTGCGAGGCCCAAAAATCCAGCGGTGTTGCCGTGTGCCGGGTCGACCACTGCGTGATGCAGGCCCTGCGTCGCCTTGAATGGGATGCCGTAGTTGGACATAGCCGGCAGAATCGCTGCGAGCGTCTCGGGCCCAAGGGCGGTGGGGCCAGCACAACGTACTTTGAGGCCCACCGGAGGCAGTTCCGTGTCTTCGTTGATGGCGTCCAGCAGCGTCATCATTCGTTCCAAGCCACTGTCGGCCCACTGTGCTTCGGTCCAGCGCGGCTCGATGTACAGGTAGACTTCGGAGTCGCGCATCAAGTGGCGAGCCACGGCGAGGGTGGCCGCGATGGCGCCGGGGCCGTCTTTGAGCGTGTCGTCGAAGGTCATTTCGAGCGCCGTGATGAACCGAGGATAGTCTGCTTGCGAACCCTCTTCGTTCCAGGCCGTCACGAGGCGAGCGGCGTCTTCGGCGTGGGCAATGGGAATGCCGACGAGGCAGACTTGGCATTCCCGTTCGGGGCTCCAGCCGGCAGCTTCTAGGGCTTCGTCCGTCAACAAGTCGAGGTCGGCTTTGTTCAGGACCATGTCGGCGCCCAAGAGCCCCGGCTCGGCAAGGTCCTCTTCGAAATCCGCCGCGTCCTTGAGTGCCTCTTCGAAGCTCTTGCTGGCGGGCGGGAACATGCCAGCGTGGTCGAATACGCCTTCAAGGAGGGCAGCGCGGGCGTCCATGGTTAGACCTCGGCCTTCTTCATTTCGTGGTCGATGACTCCAAAGACGCTGCGGCCGTTTTGCTGCACGTCGATGCGCACAGTCTCTCCAAAGCTCATGAAGGGGGTTTTGGGCGCGCCGTGGTGGATGGTTTCCAGCATGCGCACTTCCGCGATGCAGGAGGCGCCTCGGGATTCGTCTTCGTTGCTGACGGTGCCGGAGCCAATGATGGTGCCGTGGGGCAGCGGGCGGGTCTTGGCGGCGTGTTCGATCAACTCGCCAAAGCCGAAGAACATCTCGGGACCGGCGTCGGGGTCGCCGTGCTTTTCTCCGCTGCGCCAGGATTCCATTTTGAGGTGGATGCGACCGTCTTTCCAGGCGTCGCCGATTTCGTCGGGGGTCACGGCGAAGGGCGCAAAGTGCGTCGGGGGTTTGCCGTGGAAGAAGCCGAAGCCGGCCTTGAGTTCGCGGGGAATTAGGTTGCGCAGGCTTACGTCGTTCATGGCGCAAAGGAGCTTGACGTGCTTGATTGCGTCGGCGGCTTTGGTGCCCATGGGAACGGCATCCAGAACAACGCCCACTTCGGCTTCAAAGTCGATGCCGTAGTCTTCAGAGGGCACGAGGACCGGGTCGTTGGGGCCGTAGAGCGGGTCGCTCACGCCTTGGTACATGAGTGGGACCGTGCGCAGGTCTTCGGGGGGCTCGGCGCCGCGTGCTTTGCGAACGAGGATGATGTGCTGGATGTAGGCGCTGCCATCGACCCAGCAAGTGGTCCGGGGCAGGGGGGCCATCCATTCGATGCTGTCCAGCGCCATGGCGTCGGGCCAGTCGCCGGCCTTGAGTTGGGCATCGATGGCGCGAAGTTTGGGTTCGAGGTTGTCCCAGTCTTGCATGGCCCAGAAGAGCGTGGGGGCCACGTCTTCGGGCACGAGTGCGGCGGTTCCAGCTTCATCGTTGACTACGACGAGGCGCCCGTCGCGCTCTTGCCAGAAGTCCTTCGGTTCCTGGACTTTCATCGTTCCCAGCTTCATGCTCGATGGCGACAGGTGCTCCCGATATGACGGTGCCGCACCCGGCGGGCGGATGGCCTTGGAGTTGAGCTTGCGGGCTGGGCCAAGGCAAACTCTGGCCACCTGCAGGCCCTTGAGGACAGCGCCGGGGCATGTGTTGAAGGTGAAATCGCGGGGGTGTGGGGAGGGGTGGATCTTGCCGAATCAGGCATCGCGGCGCACAGGTGCGGGCCAATTCTGCAAGGATAAACCATTCGTGCTACAACATACTAGCAAACCACATTCAACCCACAGATATAATGAACCAATAACGGCCGAATAGGCCCCTTAATTGACCATTAGTTGGGCAATACGTCAACAAAATTGATGTACATGTGTAAAGAATGGCTGTTCGGGTAACCACCATGCAACCCAAACACCTAGCCATCGCAGCCTGCCTCGCCATCCTAGTCGCCCCCACCGCCCTCGCGTCCCCAACCTCCCTCCTCGAGACAGAACCGGCGCCCCCCGGCGGCAACTGCTCCGGCGACATCGACTTTGCCTGTTTCCACTGGGAATGCACCAACACCTTCTGCATTCGCTTGTTCTGCCCCGTCTACCTGCGCCATGGAAACCATGCAGGCAACACCCTCGCAGGCTGCTTCTAGACCGGCCCAGATCCCTCCACCATTCCCCCCGCACCCTTTTGCACATCCAACCGGCCGGACGAGCACAAAACCGTCTCGCAAAACCCCACTCGCCTGCCCTCCAGCGGGCCCCAAAGCGCCGAGACCAACACCTCCTCTTTTCCAATGACTCCCACTGGCCCGCCACCGCAGCATGACCGACGACCTTGATCTGTCCCGATTCGAGACCCCCATCATCCTTCGCAAGGCCACCCCTGACGATTTCGAGGCCATCATTGCACTCCAACTGCGCTGCTTTCCCGGCATGAAGACTTGGAAAGTCCAACAATTGGAAGCACACCACGCCATGTTCCCAGAAGGACAGTTCGTGGTCGAAGTGGAAGGCACCATCGTGGGCAGCGCCAGCAGCCTCGTGGTGGACTTGGACGAACACGGCGAACACCACACCTTCGACGAAGTCACCGCCGGCGGCAGCCTAGGCACCCACGACCCCGACGGGCCCGACCTGTACGGCATCGAAGTGATGGTCGACCCCGAATACCGCGGCATGCGCATCGGCCAGCGGCTCTACGAAGCACGCCAAGAACTCTGCATGCAACTAGACCTGCGCCGCATCGTCATCGCTGGCCGAATGCCCGGCTACGCCAAACACGCCGACAGCATGACGCCCCGCGAATACGTCCAAGCCGTCATGCGCAACGACCTCTACGACCCCGTCCTCGGATTCCAGGTACGCAACAGCTTCGTCCCCAAGCGCATCCTCCAAGGCTACCTGCCCAACGACGAAGAAAGCAAGGGATTCGCCGTGCTGATGGAATGGAACAACATCGAACACCGAGCCAACACACGCCGCTTCAAAGCCGCTCAACCCGTGCGCATCTGCATCATCCAATACAAACTGCGCAAAATCACCTCCTTCGAAGACTTCGCCAGGCAAACCGAATACTTCGTAGACGTGGCCGCCAACTACCGCAGCGACTTCGCCGTATTCCCCGAACTCCTCACCACCCAGCTACTCTCTTCCATTCAAGAAAAAGCGCCTGCGCGAAGTGTGCGCGAATTGACCAAGCACACGGATGAGTACATGCGCCACTTCACCGACCTCGCGGTGCGCTACAACATCAACATCATCGGCGGCAGCCACATCGTCGAGGAAGAAGGCCGCTTGCACAACGTGGCATTCCTGTTTCGACGCGACGGCACCATCGACCGCCAAGAAAAGGTCCACATCACGCCCAACGAACGACGCTGGTGGGGCATCGACGCCGGCAACGAAATCCGCGTCCTGGAAACCGACGTGGGCCCCGTCGCCATCTGCATCTGCTACGACGTGGAATTCCCAGAAATGGCCCGCCTCGCCGTGGATCGAGGAGCCCGCATCCTGTTCGTACCCTACTGCACAGAAGACCGCCAAGGCCACCTACGAGTGCGCTACTGCGCCCAAGCACGCGCCGTGGAAAACCAAGTGTACGTGGTCACCGCCGGCACCGTTGGCAACCTCCCCGACACCCAAAACATGGACATCCAGTACGCCCAATCCGCCATCTTCACGCCCAGCGACTTCGCATTCCCTCGCGACGGACTTGCCGCCGAAGCGACCGCCAACGTGGAGACCGTCGTGGTGGGCGACGTGGACCTCGAAGTGCTGCGACGCAACCGGCGCTCCGGCACCGTGATGCAGCTGCGCGACCGGCGCCACGACCTTTACGGCATCATCGACCACAAAACGCAGGACTCGGCGACGAAAATCTCCTAGGACCCACCCCACCCGCGTCAAAAGCCCGGCGCCGGGCCCGCTGCTCGTTCAGTCGCTCCAGCTACTGCGCATGCGCTCCACCTGCGCCTCCATCTTCATCAACAAGTCCTGGAGCTTACTGGCCGCCTTCTCTGCCTTCGGCTCCAAATCTTGGTTGCACAGAACATTGACGTAGTTTTGTGCCGCCGCAAGCGTATTGGCGTGGTCGTGGAACAAGTCCACGATTTCCTTGCGACCAATCGCGGTGGCACGATCCACGGGGCCAGGCGGCGCATCGCCTAGAAACCGCTCCAATACGTCCGCCAGTTGCTGCTGCGTAAACGGCTTGGGCAGTGAACCCCAAGCGCCGTGCTTGCGCGCCAATTGCTCCAGTTGCGGATTGGCCGAGAAAAACACAAGCGGCACGTCGGCGGTGGCCGGATGGGACTTGATGTTGGCAACGAGCCCAGAGAGACTGATGCCGGCCATTTTCAAATCCTGCAAAATGAGGTCCAGTGGCGCCTTTTCGGCCGCTTCAAACAACAGATCAGGATCCTGCACGGCGATCGGTTCGTGCCCGAGCAGTTCCAATTGCATGACCATGGACTCCAATACGTCGGCGTCGTCGTCGGCAATGAGAATACGGGCCATGGTCCTGCCAAACTTGTCTTGAAGGCTCTTGAACCCATCGGACCACGTTCACGAGCCCCAATCGCCCCATGCCGCGGGCAAAAACGCGCCCGGAGAAGCAACTTCGACCCAACCTCCAGCATCCGCCGAGCCAACACTGCGGCACAGAATCAACCCATCCTGCAAGCCCCACGCCCGCCACCCCCAATTCCTGCCAAATCAACCATTTGCTTGCCCGATTTCACCAAATCCATATCTGCTAAAACCTAGGAAGCCACCAAGACGTTCAAGACCCATCAAGTCATCCCACCATGATGAGCGAAACGATGGACCGCCGCGTCTTCCTTCGCAATACGGCACTTGTAGCAGGAGGTGCTGCCGTCGGAGGATTCGGTGTCCTCGCGTTCCAAGCCGCAACCGATGCTGAAACCCCAACCGCGCCGGCACCCATCACGCACCCCGGCACCACCACGCCCGTGCGCATCGCGGACCTCCAAGGCCCCATGCCCTCCTTGGTCGCTGCTGAATTTGCAGGAAAATCGGCAATCGTGCTCAAAGTACCCCTCGCAACGCTGCGCGCCGCCGCCGACGCCAGAGGCTACGACACGGGACAGTACGCAGTGCGCCACCCCGATGAGCCCGACGCAGCACTCCTCGTGTATGATGGGCAATGTACGCACCTAGGCTGTATCGTGGGATGGGACCAACGGCTCGGCGCAAGCCTCGATTTTCCCGACTACGACGAGGACGGCAAAGAGGACGGACGGCTCCTGTGCCCATGCCACCAATCACAATTCGACGTGTATGACCTTGCCAACAACCTCCCTGGCATGCCGGCAAAACGACCGCTCGACGTGATTCCCTTCCTCATCATGCCCTCCAAGGACGGCGCATACCTCGTGGGCGAGCGCCGCATCCGACAGGACTCGACGCGAGCGGCAGACACGCGGGGCGCGGGGGCGGAGTTCAGTCTCTAGTCCAATCCCCGAACGCTAACGCCCCGGCACGTTGCCCCAAACAAGCTTGTGCAATTGTACGCCCACATGAACCGGCAGCGCCTCGGTCTCGGCAAGAAGCCACTCCGTAATGTGTCCAAGCTCTACGCCTCCGACGGGATTGAAGTAGACGGGGCAGGGCGGCAGGCCACGTTCGCGCAGCATCGCAACGGCGTAGTCGTAGTCCGTGCGGTCGGCGATGACGAATTTGAGTTGGTCCGAGGCACGCAGCAAGAGCATGTGCTCCGGCTTGTTCTTGGCCGATTCTCCACTGCTTGGGCACTTGACGTCCATGCTGATGCACAACCGAGCGCGGGCTTCGGGCGGGTAGGCGTTGGCGCGGCCGAAGTCTAGGTTGCCGGCAGTTTCTACGAGCACTCCGTAACCGTCCGCCAGGAGCCGGTCCATGAAGTCCCAGGCCTCCTTTTGCAGCAACGGCTCGCCGCCGGTGAAACAGACTTCCTTGGTGGGTTGTGCGCGCACGAACTCGATGACCTCGTCCAGTTTGCGCTCTTCGCCGCCCGTGAAGGTGTAGGCGGCGTCGCACCAGGAGCAACGCAAGTGGCACCCGGTGGTGCGCACGAACGTCGTCGGGATGCCGGCGCGGCGGCCCTCGCCTTGGATGCTGTAAAACATCTCAGTGATGCGCACAACCCGTTCGAGCCGGCACCTGATTTCAGGGTTTGCCTAGGTTGACTCTTCCAGCTCTTCCATATCGTCGTGGGCGCCGGGCGTGCTTTTGGGCACGTTGAATGCCAGCTTGATGAGGACCGGAATCAGGAACAGGCCGAGGGTGAAGGCGATGCTGAACCCGTCGTGGATTTCGTAGCCGTGGCCGTCGTTGAACCGGGACCAGCCGAGGATGAGTTTGATACCCACGAACGAGACCGCGATGTAGGCCATGTGTTCCAGCAGCGGGAGCCAGTCCATGACGCGCACCACGAAGGAGGCGGCAAAGCGCAGGGCCAGGATGCCGATGACGCTGGCGATGATGATGAGATAGAGTCTGTCAGGGTGCGGGTAGTCCTCCACGAAGCCGACGGCCGCCACGACCTGATCGAGCGCAAAGGCGAGGTCCACCAGTTCAATTTGGATGATGGTGGCAACGAACGCCGGCACGCCTAGCCGCATGAGCCAAGTGGGCGCACTTTCGGGTGCCGCGTGGGCATGCTCCGGTTTGTGCTGGAGCACGTGCATGAGATGACGAATTCCCAGATACAACAGGTAGGCGCCACCGATGAGCTTCAGCCATTCGTTTTTGAGCAGGAACGCGGCAAGCAAGATGGCGGTGATGCGCAGGACGTAGGCGCCGACGAGACCGTACAGGAGCGCCTTTTTGCGGTCCTTCTTGGGCAACCTGCGAACCAGCGCCGCGAGGATGGCGGCGTTGTCGAACGAGAGCACGGCCTCCAGGACCAGCAGCGTTCCGACCACGAGTGCGTATTCCCCAAAAACCTCCATGGACACCATCAGCGCACCTCGTACTGAATCGGGTCTACGGCGCCGGCCTCTTCAAACCCGCGTAGTCGAAGCGTGCAGGATTCGCAGGTGCCGCACGCTCGGTCGCCGCCTCGGTAGCAACTCCAAGTCAAGTGCAACGGGGCATCGTGTTCGGTGCCGGCGCGAACGATGTCGGCCTTGGTCATTTCCACGAGAGGCGCCAAGAGCCGGGGGCCTGCGCCTTCGATTCCTTGCTTGGTGGCAAGATCTGCGACATGCTGCATGGCCGCGAGGTATTCGGGCCGGCAGTCGGGGTAGCCACTGTAGTCCATCGCGTTGATGCCAAGGAAAATCGCTTCGGCTTCGACCACTTCGGCGTAGGCGAGCGCGAAACTCAGAAAGACCGTATTGCGGGCAGGAACGTAGGTGACCGGGATGCTGCCGCCAATCGCTTCTGGGTCCGTGGGCGCATCGGGCACCGCAAGATCTGCGTCCGTGAGCGCCGACCCGCCAAGCCGTCCCAGCGGCAGGGACAATATTTCGTGGCGCTTGACACCTAGGGCAGAGGCGACGGCACGAGCGCATTCCAATTCTCGGCGGTGCCGCTGGCCATAGTCAAAGCTGAGGGCATACAACTCGTAGCCTTCGCTCTTGGCGATGGCCGCACTGGTCGTGCTGTCAAGGCCGCCGGACAGGAGAACGACCGCCTTCTTGGCTGCCACGCGGACGCCGAGTCCGGCGCTCGCCTTAAGGTCGCGGAATGGACTACTTGCCCGAACCGTAGCCAATCAGGCTGCGACGGCCTCAGGTTTTGCTACACTTGCGGCAACGGACACCGGCTCTTCAGCGGGAATCAACCGAGTTGCTCCGATGAGCTGTAGCTCCAAGCGCGGCTCCTGCTTTTCGCGCTCTCGCTCCAAGCGCGCCTTGAACTCGCCGTCCAGTTCCTCCTCGCGGCGGTTGTTCTTGAACGTCATTTCGTGGAGTTGCTCCTCCAGCTTGCCGTACTGGCCCTCCAACTTGCGTTCGCGCACTCCATCTTCGGTGAAGTACAACCGGCTGCGAATTTCGCCCATCTTGCGGCGGATCTTCGACTCGTCCAGGCGGATCTCTTCCTTTTGGCGCTCGAAGTAGTCCTCCAGGCGCTTCTCGGTGCGGCGCAGTTCTTCGGCCGCCTCCTCGCGCTTCTTTTGCAAGACCGGGGCGACGATGGCGCCCACTTCGTAGCGGCCCTTTTCGAGCACAGCTTCGCGTTGCTCCTTCGTAAGGGGCCGGGGCACACGGACTGCCTCGCCATCGGGCACTTTCCACATGCCTTCCTCCACGAACAGAACCTCGCCATTGTCGTCCGTGACGACGCTGACAAAGTCCTCCGTTTCGCTGCGAATGGTCTCGATGAAGTAGCGGTAGTAGAGCACCGTGGCGCGTTCGTCCACTTCCGCAGTGCGCACTTGGCCCACCGCGCCGTCTTGCTCCAGGACCTCCATGGCACTGTGCACGAACGGAGTTCCAAGGCTCAGCAATTCCACGGCGCCATCTTGGTCGTCAAACACGTCCGGCTTGGTGGTGTAGTGGTAGTTGCCCCCGACGCGCTTCCAGTACGTCCGTGGCATCTTGATGGTCGTAATTCCGGCAGCCTCTGCCAGCTCTGCGCCCACCACGAGGGCAAAGTCGCGCACGAACTGCTCCACGCGGGCCTCCAGGTTCGTGGAGTCCTCGATCGTCACGTCGTCGTCGGCCGTGGACAAGTCAAATTGCTGGAACACACTGGCGTCGAGTTCCTTGATGACCTCAGCGTCCTTCTTGCTGCGGCGCACCTCGGCCTCGACCTTGGCCATGGCGTCCTTGATGTCCTCATCCTCCTTGCTCATGAGGATGGCGTCCATGATGCGCTTCTCGATGCCGCCGGTCTCGTTGATGTCCGAGAGAATCAGATCCATTTCACCAATGGCGACCTCGAACAAACGAATCTTCTCATACAACACCTGCAAGACGTAGTCTTCAATGGTGTCGGCGACCGCCAGATTCAGAATCACAACGTTGTCGCGCTCTTGGCCAATGCGGTGGATACGACCGATGCGCTGCTCGACCCGCATGGGGTTCCACGGCAAGTCGTAGTTGACGAGGATGTTGCAAAATTGCAGGTTCAGACCCTCCGAACCACTGTCCGTGCACACCAGCACCCGGCAGCCGTCGCCTCGGAACTCGTTCAGAGCCGCTTGCCTGCGGCCGGCCGTCAATTGACCGTGGTACTTGATGTTGGAAATGCCCTCTTGTTTGAGGCGGCGCGACAGCAGCTCCTGGGTTTCTCGGAACTGCGTGAAGATGATCATCTTCTCATTCGTGCTCTTGGCCACATCGATAATGAGATTCGCCTTCGTGTTGCGCTTGACGGAGTCTGCCTTGTGCTGCAGCTCCTCCATGGCCAAAAGGACATCCGGGTCCGTGATCTTCGCCATCATGTTGCCAAGCGTCTTGCTAAGCGCAGGGGCAGAACTTGCCACCTCGCGCTCCAAGATCATCAAGGCCAGGTGGCTGTCGAAGTAGCTCTTGTAGTTGCGAATGAAATCGCTGACCGCCTTGTGCAGTTCGTACTCGCCCTTGCTTGCCTGGAGGCGGTGCGTCTCCACCTTACGCTCCGGGAATTTGAGGCCCGTTTCGCTTCGCCGGTTTCGAATCATCACTTGCTCAAGCAGACGCTGAAGTCGCTTGGCGTGCAGCAAAACACGGCCCTGCGCGTCGCCCACATACTCCTCCTCGAAGTTCTGGAGCGTGCCGAGCAAGCCCGGTTTGATGAGATTGATCAGATTGTACAACTCGATCAAGTTGTTTTGAATCGGTGTCGCCGTCAGCATCAGGGCGTGGCGGGCGCTGATGTCGTCTGCCAGCGCGTACCGCTGCGTCTTCTTGTTCTTGAGGTAGTGTGCCTCATCCACCACCACGAGGTCCCACTCGCGGCCAATGATGTCGGGGTAATGCGACGCGGACTTTGCCGTGTCAATGCTGGTTACGAGCTTGTCGTGGTGCGAAAAGCCCCGGAACTCCGGCTCGTCGTGCCGAATGAACCGTTCTCCGAATTTGTCCCACAGTTCCTGCTGCCACTGCGACGCAAGCGCCGCGGGCGTCAGAATCAGCACCGACTTCGCCTTCCCTCGGCTAATCAATTCCTTCATCACGATGCCGGCCTCGATAGTCTTACCGAGACCCACTTCGTCTGCCAAGATCGCTCGGCCCTGCATTTGGTTCAAGACGCGAATTGCGGCCTTCACCTGGTGGGGCAAAATCTTGATTTTGCGGCGAAGATGACTCAGCGTCGTGATCCCTTCATGCCGCATCGCCTTCAGGCGGTGGGCGTCCAGGTTCAGCAAATGGATATCCGTCGGGGCATAGTTGCCCTTGATGATTCCATCCGCCACACGCAACGGATCTTCGATTGGATGACCGCGCAATGGGTCTCGGCGGGCACGTTTGAACAAGGATCCCTTGTTTGCTCCTTTCTCGGACATGGGAAGGGGGGACGGTATTGCGGACAGGTATGTCATGAAAAGGGTGGCGGTGGAGGACGACGGGACAAGCGCCCCTTCGCACGGAAAAAAGCGCCCGGCTCCGCACCACTACGATTCTGGCATCATGCTGTTTTTCTCCTGAATTCGAGGCGTAATCACAAGTCGTTTGCAGCCAAGCAACACCACCGACGAAGGGCAACCTACCCTAGGGCAAACGTCAAAGAATCCACGGTTTTTCCATTTCTATGTCCAGGTCGCTGCCCCTTCTGCCGGTTCTGGCCCTCTTATTTTTTAGCCCCAGTGCGCTGGCAGCCGACGATACCGAAGCACCCATCCTCGAAGCATGGGCATTCGAACAAGACGAATACGACCCGGGCGACCAAGTCACCATCCATGGCCATGCTCGTGACAAATCGGGACTGGACGGCGTACTCGGACACATCTGGGGCCCGGACGAGGCGTTTCCCGTTTGGGTCCACGAAGAAAACTGCTCTGTGGACCAAGCAGGGCCATTCACCTGCACCATCACGCTGACTGCCCAAGCGCCGGCCGGCACCTACCGATTGGAGCGGTGGAGTCTTCGAGACACCGTCGGACACACCCGACAAGAATACCACTCCGACCTCAGTGGTCGCGCCGGATTCGACTTATCCTTCGTGGTACGCGGCACCCACAGCGACCTCGAAGCGCCCAAACTGCACGGCATCCAAGTCCAAACACCCGTCATTCAAGCCGGCGAATTCGCCGAGGTGCACATCCAAGCAAGCGACGAAACCGGAATCCGGCATGCGAGCATCCAATTGACCTCCGACGGCCGCGCACCCGGCGTCTGGGGCGACTGCGACGTGATGGACGCGGATGCATCGCCGCAAGAATTCACTTGCTCCCTCCCGACGTGGGCAGAAACGCCCTCCGGCGCATACCGCGTCCAAGACGTCGCGCTGCGCGACCTCAACAACGTCGAACGAATCTACCGCACAGAGCAGGACTTCACCGATGGCGCCGACTACATCCTCAATCTCACCGTCGAAAACGGCAGCAACGACCTCGAACCCCCCATCATCGATTCCATCCTCGCAACGCCCGTCGTCCCCCGTGGCGGCACCTGGCTCGTCACCGTGCACGCTCACGACAACCAAGCCGTCCAACAACTGCAAATCGACTTGCAAACACTCCAAGGCAACGCCTACCTCGCAAGCCATATTTGCCCTCTGAAATCGGCGCAAGAAGTCCAAGCGCATTGCGCCGGCACCATCCCCGAAAACTACCCCCTAGGTCCTGTAAAAATCTTGTTCGTAGCAGCCAGCGACCCCACCGGCAACAGCCAAACCTGGTCCACCTGGGTCGGCAACAGCGTCGATTACGAACCCGGACCGCTCATGCACGACCGATTCTACATAGGCCCCCGCAACATCTCCCTCCCCGGCATCCCCGTCGACGCCCTAGACGCCTACAACCTCGAAGCGCCCCCCGGCAGCGTGCTCTCATTTGCACTGCGCCTAACCGGAACCGCCACCGATTTGTCCTTCTGGCTGACAAACGATGCAGGCGATCGGTTGGGCGTCCAAAACTGCCACACAGAACACGACCTCGACGCCGTCGGCATTCGCTGCAAACTCATCGTGCCCCCCACAGCCACCGGCACATACACGCTCACGGCGGTGGCCGCCGACAACACCACCGTGCAAGTCGCCCAGGGCCTGCGAACCGTGGAGATCCGAGCCGGAGCCATCGCACCCGAAACCCTACCCGGCGATTGGCGCAACCACACGAAGGCTGGCGTCACCTTGGCTTCCTTCAACGGCGGCACCCGAGCACCCATCCCCGCCACACCATGGAATGACGCAACGGACAACCCGACACACGCAAACGATGCAAACGGCACGGGCAGCCGCAACACCGTAACCTCCGGCGGCACCACCCAACCCGCACCGTCCCAAAACATACCCGCAGCCACAGCCCCATGGGCCCTCGTAGCGCTGGCAATGACCTTCCTTGCCGCAATGCGCCGCCGATAGTCCCAAGTCGCCGCCCCGATTCTGCTTTCGTGTGCGCCTGCGTGCCGCCATCCTCGACTTGGACCACACCCTCATCGATTTCGAGCGCATGAAGCGCATGGCCAGCGACGCCGCCGCCCGCGCCATGGTGCGCGCCGGAGCAGAATTCTCATTCACCGCAGACGAAGCCGGCGACATCCTGTTTGGTGACTACAAGGCAAACCTCGACGGCGACCGCATCTTCGAGACGTTCCTACAAACCCACCACCAAAATCGGTCCAACCTGAACCAACACGCAAAGGACCGCATCATCGCCGCCGCCGTCAACGCCTACCTAGAAGCCAAAAGACTGCACACCCAACCCTACCCAGCCGTGCAGCGCACCCTCCTAGAACTGGCCCGACGCGGCCTACGCATGGGCATCGTCACCGACGCCCCCCGCTTCAAAGCCTACCAACGCCTGGACCTTGCCGGCCTCACCGACTTCTTCGACTTCGTACTCACAAACGAGGACGAACCCATCGGGCAAGAGCGATTCCGCCACGCCCTCCAACGATTCGGCACCGACCCCAAAGCAACCCTCGCCGTAGGCGCCTGGAACGTACCCGAAGTCCAAGCCGCCAAAAACCTCGGACTGCCAGTCGCATGGGCCGGCTACGGAAGACCCGGAGCCGAACCACCCGCCGGCGTAGACCACAAACTACGCGGATTTGGCGAGTTGCTCAAAATTGAGGCATTTCGCGGCGGAGAATGACCGCGTCCAACCGCCCGGATGGCACGGTCCCAATCACTTGACCGCGTAGCCAAGGCCAATGCACTCGGAGGAAATTGGTGCTGGTGCAAGAAAAAATGGCCCCACCCAGATTTGAACTGGAGTCCGTGACTCCCAAAGCCACAAGGATACCAAACTACCCCATGGAGCCGGGGAGAGGCCTGGCGACTCATGCCCCCCTCTTGAAGCTGGCGCATGCCCTTGGGCCGGGTTTGTGCTCCAGCCGAGCCGTTATGTGCCCCCCTTGGCTGGCCGCCGCATGGCCATCTGGTCCGATACCGATTTCATCGCTGCCGTGGGCGCGGGCGAGTTCAAGGCGACTCCGTGGCGCCCTGACGACTTGACCCCGAACGGCCTAGATCTTCGCATTGGACATGTGCAAATTGTTGGTCAGATGGACAAGCCGGTCACCTCGGGCACGGTGACGATTCCTCCCGGCGCCCGGTTCGTATTGGGCACGGAGGAATTCCTGGAGATGCCGGTGGCCGCAGTGGGGAGTCTGTGGATTCGCAGCAGCTATGCGCGTCGCGGGGTGCTGGCGTCGTTTGGCAAAGTGGACGCCGGTTTCCATGGCAACCTCACGGTTGGCTGCTTCAACGCGAGCCACGAGGCGATCGAGATTCCGGTGGGCGATCGGTTCTGCCAGATTGTCTTGGAGGACCTCAAGTCGCCTCCGCAGGCTGCCTACGCCGAAAAATCTGGCAACTACCAGGGCCAGACGGGCATCACGATGAGCAAGTGACCGCTGTGTCGCGTTCCGGTTCGCCGCTGCCGTCCATCCCCGTGCTGCCCTCCATTCCGTTTGCCGGCGCGGTGGATCCATGCACGGCCAACGCGTGCTCCGCTTGCTGCCACGACATTGAAATGATCCTCACCGAAGCGGATCTTGCTCGGCTTCAGGCGGCGCGGCCCGGGGAGCCGTTCTGGTTTGAGGCGGACGACGGGTACCTGCAACTGCACACCCGCGACGGCCCGCCCGCAGCCGGCAGCCACGCAGCCCCAGGCGCCGAGCCCCGGCCGTGCTGGTTCTTGGACGAATCCGGTCGCTGCTCGGTTTGGGCAGATCGACCTGAAGGATGCCGGTTGTACCCGGCGTTTTGGGACGAAGAGGCCCGCGAGGCGAGCTTGGATACGGACTATTGCCCGCACACCGAGGGGTTCCGGTTGCCGAGGGCCGTCGGGGACGCCGTTCGTCGAATCGGAGACCGATTGGTGGCGGAACGAGAGGCCCGCGTAGGGCGCCTCGGCCCAGATGTATCGCGGACGACTTAATCCAGGGATGGCGATGGCCCCTGCATGGGCGCTCTCCAGGCCAATGCGGCCGTCGCCGTCGGCGTGCTGCTGACGGGCCTGTCTCTGCTGCTGCTCGTGGTTGGGCTCACCTCGTATCTGCGCGTGCGCAACACCAAGCTCCTTTGGGTCAGTGCGGCGTTTTTGGGCTTTGCCGGCCAAGGCCTGTACTTCGTGCAGGATGCCTACGCCCGACGGGGTGAACTCGCTCTGTCCTTGGATGCGATGCCGGCGCTTGCCGCCGTGAACCTTGCCATCGTGGTTGCCCTCTATCTTGCCGTCCTGAAACGCTGAACTCCCATGCCGCCGCCCCCGCCGACGAAGAAAACGGTGCTGGACCTGCAGGCCCGGCAGCGCATCGTGGCGTGCATCCTGGAAAATCCGGGCTTGCACCTGCGTGCCCTTGCCGAACGGCTGGAGATGCCGGTGTCGACGCTGGAATACCATTGTTATCAGCTCGTCAAGACGGATCACTTAGTCACGCGGGAAACGGCGGGGTTCAAGGCGTTCTATCCGGCGGAGGGCATGGATCGCCGCGACAAGGACATCCTGTACTTGGTGCGCCAGGAGGGGCCGCGCCGAATCTGTGCGCACTTGCTCCTGCATCCGGGAGCAACGCCGAAGGACCTGAAGGGGGCCACAGGTTTGTCTGGGCCGACGCTCAGTTTCCACCTCAAAAAACTCTTGGCTGCCGCGTTGTTGCACGAGGAGCCGGCGGGCCGCACGAAGCTCCTGTCGCTGGTGGACGAAGAGCGCGTGGCGAACGTCCTGGTCACCTACCGCAAGTCGTTTTTGGACGAAACCGTGGACGCGTTTGCCGCGACGTGGCTCGACATGGCGGCACCGCGTCGCAAGGCGAAAGCGACCGAGAGCGCCGAGCGCAGCGTGGTGGAGCGTGCCATCGAAGCCGAGGAGACCGAGGACGCGAAGGACGCACCCACGAACGGCGCCAACAACCACGACTCGGCGCAGCTAGGCGCTTCCGCTGCGACGGAGCCCGAATTCGAGGTGCACCAC
Source organism: Thermoplasmatota archaeon (assembly GCA_041601615.1). Classification (GTDB taxonomy): domain Archaea; phylum Thermoplasmatota; class E2; order JACPAO01; family JAHFTW01; genus JANQNI01. Next base: position 96,648 of record JBFIHX010000002.1, read on the forward strand.
GCTGAGCCCCAAGTGCAAACCGAGGAGCCTCCTCCCTTGCGGCGTCAGTAAAGGTCTTCGTGGCGCCGGCGCGGCAGGAGCATGGTTGCCGCGGCCACCATGACACCGCCGAGGCCCGCGGCGATGCCGATGAGCACACTCGGCTGGGTCAGGTACTCGGCCACGTTTTGGAGCGTCACGATGTGGGTGCTCCAGTGCGGGAAACTCACCAGGACCTGGATGCCGTCGGCGTCTTGCACAATCCAGTATTCGGGTTGGCCGGCGTCGTCGGTGGGGTCAAGCACATCCTTGAGGCCGCCGTCGGCCATTCCAAACACCACTTCGGTGCGGGTGCCGTCATCGTTGAGGTCAAAGTAGCGCAGCTTGAGCGCGGAGGTGGCAGATACCGAAAGCCCGTCTAGGAGTGCCGGGTCGAGATCCAGTACGACGGTGCGGCCGGCGTCCAGTTCGGCGCTGACTTGGATTTCGAGGATGCTGTCGCCCACGAGTTCGTCCGGAGCCGCGACTTGGACCTCCATGTCGTCGTATTCGGTAACTTCCACGTCGGAGACTGTGCGTTCGGCGCCGCCAGAGGGGCTGACGGGGGCCGAGGGGCTTTGGCCGCCTGCCATTTCTCCGGTGAATCCTGCGTCGCGGGCAGCAACGAAGGAGGCAGGAAGCTTGCGAATGGAGACTTTGGCCCCCAGGTGGCGGTCGGCTTCGGCTCGTTCTAGGGCTTCGTCCACTTCTTGTTTTTCGGGCGTGGAAGCGGGCTTGCTCTCCTTGGGTTCCAAGTGGAATGCCGCGAATCCATACACAGAAAGTTTGTCGCCATCAATGACGATGCGGTCCGAGGCGAGCTTGCCAGTCATTTCTCCATACTCAAGCAGGAGGAAATGGCCACGCTCCGTCATGCCGTGGCGACCAAGCAGGGTCCCCGCAGGCAAATCCAACAGGAGGGGTGCGGTCTTGCTCTTGTATTCGAGGTTGCCTCGAGCGGAGTCTTGCAGTTGCAGCACCGATTCGTTGGTGCGGATGCGCACGACGCCTTGGTGCACGTCGAGTGCTACTTCGCCTTGGTCTGTGAAGACGATGGCGTCGAAGGCGAGCCGGCCGTCGACCTCATAGGCAGTCAGAGTGCGGTTCTCTCGGTCCAACTCGAAGGAAACGTGGCGCGCGTCGCGGCGGGCGTCCTCCGTGTCCTGCTCGAACCGTTCTTCGCTTGATTGACAGCGTCGCTCCTCGGGATGCTCCTTGCAGTACGCTTCGGCGCGATCCCGGGCGGTTTTGTTCTGGTCCGAGTCAGGCCGCTGTTCGCCTTGGTTGCTCGGAGGCGCATCTTTGCCGGCGCCGTCCCGGTCTTCTTTCGAATCGGGGCAAGAGTCGTCCCTGCATTCGTCGCCGTCATACCCGTTGGATTGCGCCGCTGCAAGGGGGAGCGACAGGAGCATGAGGGTCAGCAGGAACGGCAAGATTCGCATGACTACAACCCTCATGGGGGCGCCGTAGGGTATAACCTCATTCGGACAAGGGTCGAACAATCGCGCTTCGGCCGCCCCCCGCTCAGCCCCAAGTCTTTATCATCTGCGGACTCCCCCGCCAACAGGAGGACCCCTTTGGCAACGATCGCGGAGCAGATCAAGGAGCTCGAGGCGGAGATCCTCAAGACGCAAAAGAACAAGGCGACGGAGTTCCACATTGGGAAACTCAAGGCAAAAATTGCCGCCTTGAAGCGTGACATGGAAAAGCAGGCGGCAGCCAGTGGTGGAGCGGGCCTGAGCTACTCCGTAAAAAAGAGCGGCAACGCCACTGTGGGCCTGATTGGACTTCCTAGCGTCGGAAAATCGACCATTCTGGGCGCCCTCACCGGAAAAGAATCCGAGGTGGCCGCGTACGCCTTCACCACCCTCACCGTCATTCCGGGCATGCTGAAGCATCGCCACGCGGACATTCAGATCCTCGACATGCCGGGCATCATTGCAGGCGCGCACTTGAACAAGGGTCGCGGCAAGGAAGTGATTGCGGCCGCACGCAACTCCGACCTGATTCTGCTGACGCTGGACGCCAAGCAGGCCAAGAAGCACATGCCGGTGATCATCCGAGAATTGGAGCAGTCGGCCATTCGCATCAACCGCCGCGCCAAGGACATCAAGGTCTATTATACGGATCGAGGCGGCATCAACATCCAGAGCACCTGCAAGCAGTCGCACATGACGCTGGAGCAGATTGAGGACATTGTGCGCCAGTTCCGAGTCAACAACGCCGATGTAGTGGTGCGCGAGGACATCACCGTCGAGGACCTTGTGGACCACTTGAGCGGCAATCGCGTCTACATCAAGGCGGTCGCCATCGTCAACAAAGTGGATCTCGTGGGCGAGGAAGGATTCCAGGAAATCAAACGCTGGCTCAAAACCCAGGGGTTCCCGGCGATTCCCATGGTCGCCAATAAGAAAATGGGCGTGGAGCCGGCCAAGGACTTCATCTACGAAGCGCTTGGCATGATGCAGGTGTTCCTGAAGCCCCAAGGCGGCGAGGCAGACCTAGACGAGCCCCTGATTGTCATGGAAGACAGCGACGTGGGCATGGTTTGCGACATGCTGCACCGCGAATTCCGCAAGAAGTTCCGATTCGCGAATGTCTGGGGCAAGAGCGCGAAGTTCCCCGGCCAAACCGTTGGAATTGACCACGTCTTGAAAGACGGCGATTTGCTCACTATTGTGACGCGGCGCTGAAGCTGCGCTCCGGGGTGGCCGAGGCAAGGCCTTGGTTACGGTCCGGTGCCGACGAAGAAGGCGTTGACGGCGCACTGGGCGACCCAGGACGTGGTGCCGAGCACCCAGGTTTCTTCGGCGACACAGCGCACGGCGTCGATGTGGTTGGTGGTGAGTTTGCCGGTGTACTGGATGCCGGGGGCGGGAGTCGTGACGCTGATGTCGTCTTGCACCAAGCCATTGCTCATGCAGGAGGTGGTTGCTTTGAGGAGTCCAACCGGGATGAGGCTAGGTGTGGGGAAGTGGTCCATGGGTACGCCAGGAGTGGGGAACCAGGCAATGGCGCCTGCGTAGATTTGGTTGCAACCCGGGAAGAATCCGGGCACGGACACGGGCGGCGGCGCGCAGGTGACTTCGTGGGTGAACGTCGGTCCCGCGCTCGTACTGCTGATGTTGCCGCAGGTCCAGCCGGGCATGGTCATGATGAGGTCCACGTTGCCGGTGCCGTCGCCCATCAAGACGATGAGTTCGGAGGAGTACACGGCGTCTGCGTCGTGGCCGACGGAAAGGGGGGCAGAAAGCAGGGCCGTGAAGATGAGTAGAGCGACAGCAATGGAGCGCATCGGCCCGTTACGGGGGCGTCGAGATTTGGCTGTGGCCGTCGCTTCCTTCCCCGCTTTGCGCTCGCCTTCCCTACGGTACAATCTTGTACAATCGCCGGAGTGGGCAAAACGTGTCGGAGTGGACGGAAGCATTGGGTCTGGACGAACTTCCGGACGGATCACCCCATGCGGTTCGCGTGGGCACGACTCGCGTCTTGTTCGTGCGGCAGGCGGAGGCGGTGCATGCGTTCGAGGCTGTTTGTCCGCACAAGTTTGCAGATTTGGCCGAGGGACACTTAGAGGACGGGTGCCTGCATTGCCCGATGCACGATGCCGCATTCCATATGGATGGCACACCGCGCGCCGGGGACGAATGGGCAGGGAATTTGTCCCTGTACCCGTGCCGAGTGGAAGAGGGACGCGTCCTGGTTCAACTCTAACGCGCCTCGGGAACAACCGTGGAGTGGACTCCGATAAGCAGCCAAGACTGCCGCGCGCCGAGGGCCGTGCGTAGCCTATTCGTTCATTTGGTCGGCGGAATGCCGCTGCATCATGGCAGCCCCCCAGGAGCGCCACAAGAGCCCGAAAGCAATCGGGCCCATCCAGGCGGCACTTAGAATCGCCGCGGCCTTTGCGTCCAATTCAAGGGCAACCAATGCGCCAAGAAAGAGGGCCAAGCCGAGCAGGCCGCCAATCAGGATGCCGGAACCAAGCAAGCGGTGTTGCCGGTAGAAGGGCTCTAGGTCATCCATGTGCTTGGGCTCGGGCACCACACCAAGGACCATGTATTGCAAGAAGGAGCAGGAAACCCGGATAGGCGTTGCCATGTAGCACGAGGAATAGTATCCACATGTCAACTCGTGTCTTCTTATAAACAACACACCCACGTTGTAGCGGATTGGAGGGCGCTGCGACGCTGTGTGCGGCTTATTCCGGTGATGTTCCCTCGATTTCGGTGACGCGCTCGCGCACGGTCCAGAGGGCGGGCCAGAGTGTCTGGTGGATGTCCTCTTCGAGTTGGCGCACGGCGTACCCTTTGAGGCTCTTGACGTCGCGACCGATGATGCGCTTGACCACTGCAAGGTGCGCTTGGCGCCACAAGTAGACTTCCTGGTCGAAGTCGGTCATCGCTTCAAGCAAGACAAACAGGTCGCTGCGGTGTCCGGCGCGCAAGTACACATCGTCGATGCTCTCGGATTCTCGTTCGAGGAGGGCTTCTACGTGGGGCCAGACGGTCGGCGCTTCTTTTTGGAGGATGCGGAAGCCGGGGCTTTCGGCGCCGCTGCCGTTGCCAAGTTGCCTGCGTACTTCGTGGAAGTCGTTCGGAGCCATGGTGTCAAAGACCGCCAAGGCCATGGTGTTGGCGGCTATGGCCTTGCGGCATCGTCGCAGCAGGCGTACGGACGTAAACAGCTCGTCCGCGTCCAGGTAGCCCTTCAGGCGCCCTAGTTCCTCGCGAACAAGCTTGAGCCACAGCTCGAAGCTCTGGTGGATGGTCTGAAACAGCAATTCATCAGGATGCGCTCGCTCTTCCGGCAGCTTCTGAAGGCTCAGGAGTTCGTCCACGCGCATGTATCGTTCGTAGTCGGTGTCGCCGGAGCCAGGAAGGCTCGGCCCGTCCGTTCCGTGAACGGGGCATCCGTGACCTGTGGCGATGTTTTCGTTGTCCATGGAAGCCCTCATTGCGCATATCTGCGCAACCGCCCATCGGCGGCACCATTTCAACACATTGGCTTGTGGCCAAGGCCCTGAACGTTCCGTTCCTGCACGACAGGGATTAAATAGCCTCGGGGCCGAGCAAAGGGTATGGGCCTCGCACGATTTGCCACCAAGCTCGCCTGGAAGACGACCAAGTTCACTGTGAAGCATGTGGTTGTCCCCATTGCCATCAGCGCCATGGCCGCCATTGTCATCAACGACATCGCCGAACGTGTTCGCGCCGGCACCCCGGAACCCCACGGCCGCGTGGACGCCGTCATCCGGCCCGAACCCTAAGCGCGCTCCAGAATCGTGCCCGTCTCCGCTGCGTTCGCGTGGCGGCGCCCCTCCCCACCTTTTTCATCCCCCCCTTGGTCGCACCGCCGTGGTCGATTTCCTGCTCACGGATGAACAGCGCATGATTCGCGACATGACGCGAAGCTTCGTACAGGAGCACATTACGCCCGCGAACGTGCGCGAGTGGGAGCGCGCCGGCCACCACCCGGACGACATCTACACCAAGATGGCCGCACAGGGCTTGCTCGGCAGCAGTTTTCCGCAAGAATACGGCGGCGCGGGCCTCGACGCCATCGCCTACGCCCTGTTGACCGAAGAATTGGCCAAGGGGTGCAGCAGTTTGCGCACCAGCATCAGTGTCCACGGCAGCCTTGCCGGTACGACCCTGAAGTACTTCGCCGACGACGCACAAAAGAAGCGCTGGCTGCCAGACATGGCGACGGGCACGAAACTTGGTGCTTGGGCGCTCACGGAGCCCGGCAGCGGTTCGGACGCCGCCGGCATGAGCACCACCGCCCGCAAGGATGGCGATGCGTACGTCCTGAATGGCCAGAAGGCTTGGATCAGCAACGGTGGTATTGCCGACCACGTCATCGTCTACGCCAAAACCGACCCCGATGGCGGCCACAAGGGCATCAGTTGCTTCCTCGTCGACAAGGGCACGCCCGGCTTCGAGGTCATTGCGTTGGAGACCAACAACAAACTCGGTCTTCGCAGCAGCCCCACCGCCACGCTGGCCTTCGAGGAGTGCCGCATTCCGGCCGCCAACCGCATCGGCGAAGAAGGAAGCGGCTGGAAGAACGCCATGTTCGTGCTCAACCACGGCCGCCTGTCCGTGGCCGCTGGCGGTGTCGGCATCGCCCAAGCCGCCTATGAGGCGAGTCTCAAGTATGTCCACGATCGCCACGCCTTCGGCAAGCCCATCGGTTCGTTCCAACTCGTCCAAGCCATGATTGCAGACATGGATGTGCAGATCCAAGCATCCCGCCTGCTGGTCTGGGAGGCCGCCCGCCGCCGAGAAGCCTACGACGCAGGCGAATGCAGCTACAAGGAATGGATGCTCGCCGTGAGCCGCGCCAAGTTGTTTGCCGCCGAGATGAGCCTCAAGGTATGCGAGGACGCCATCCAAATCCACGGCGCCAACGGCTACACGGATGAATTCCCCGTCGAACGGTACTGGCGCGACGCGAAAGTGCTCGGAATATACGAAGGCACGAACCAGATTCAGCGCCTCATCATCGCGCGCGCTGTGACGGGCCTCTAGGCTAGATTTGTAGTCGCAAGAGCCGGCCTTTGCCACGCAATCCTTGGCCCACCTGCCGATTCAGGGCGGGAGTCTAGCTACAGACAACGCCAAGCTTTCCGGTCTTCGCAGCCTTCTGGATATCGTCCGCGATGCGCTTGCCGGTGCTAAGGCCAGGCCCAATCATTTCCGAGTACGCACTGCCTTGCACGAACGGATTCGTTCCGGCAACGATCCGCGCCGAGATTTCGAACACCTTGAACTCCAAGTCGGGTGTGACGATGGTTTCGAGGCAGAAAGGGCCCCAGAGGCCGCCGAAGCGCTTGTAGGACTCAATGACGACGCCTTCGCCCATTTGGAACACCTTGGGCAGCAAGGATTCACGAATCACCATCGGGATGTTGCCCGTGACCACGAATTGCGGGTCGATGCCGGCCTCTTGTAGTTCCTTGATGGAGCCGATGCGGTTCAGTTCGTCAATATTGGACTCGTCGCGGCGGTCGATGCTGAGCATCTGCAAGTTGCCGTGGGCGCCGTCGGGGCCCACGACTTGGAAGCCGTCGTTGTCGATGCGGCTGTGGAAGTAGTGCAAGTAGTAGCGCGTGCCCATGACGAACTCTTGGATCGTGTGGGGCTCGCCTTCCTGGATTTGGCGCTTGTATTCGTGGTAGTTCTTCGCGATGAAGAACCCCTTGCCGCCCTTCGCGCCGTGGTACTTGACAATGACCGGCTCGGTGATGTCACGGGGGTCCTCGACTTCCTTGGGCATCGTAATGCCGGCGGTTTCGAGCCATTCGCGTTCCTTGTCGCGGTCCGACTCGAAGTCCAGCACCATGCGGTTGCCGTACACGGGCACTTCGATGCTCGTGAAGTCCTTGGCACCCATGTACTCAATGAGGCTGCCGTGCGGGATGATGATCACGTTCTGCTTGCGCAGCTCCGGCGCCATCGCAATCAGTTCATGGTAGGAACCGAGGCGCAGGATGGAGTCCGGTTTGGCCTCCGGAAACGCATCGTAGTACCGAAGGTCGCGATCGCCTGCGATGATTGCCATCGTCCGGAAGCCCAATTTCTTGGCTCCGTGGAAAATCTGCAGGCTGCTGTGCGATGCCGCAGTGGCGATGCACAGATCACTCGTGTCGTAACCAGCAAGCCAGTCTTCGACGCCCATGGCGCGGCGAGTCGCAAGCGCTATTTGATGGGTGCGGGGGGAATTTCGTGTGCCAGCTGTACCGCGGGGTCAAATTCGAACCGCCCCCGCGCCACATCCACGACGCGCCCGCCCACTTCCGGCCGTCCTTCGACTCCGGCGCGGATGTGCAATCGCGAATTTCGCCCCATTTCGACGCCTTGGTGGATCACGCGCTCCTTGGCCAGTTCTCCGGCTCGGTGCAACCAAGCAGCCAGCGGACCCGCCGCCCCACCGGTTGCTGCATCTTCGTGGATGCCGACGAAATCGGCAAAGAAGCGAGCGTGGATGTCGTGGTCGGAATCGGTGGCAAAGACGTAGAGGCCCGCGACTTTGGGGCCGGAGTAGGCGCGGGCGTCCAGATTGGCCACGCGCACGGCGTCGGAGTCGGCCACGCGCACGATGCCCACCGGGGTGCCGGTGGAGACGACTTGGGCCGCGAGCGGGCGCACGCCGAGGCTGGCTTCGAGTGTGTCAAGCGGGATGTCCTCGCCGAAGGTGGCAGCAGTTTGCGCCATCCACAGTAGGTCGCCCTTGCGGCGCACGAGGATGCGGCCGACGGTCAAGTCGAGGTCCACATCGCCCCCAAGAACGTGTGCGGTGCCCAGCGTCGGGTGCCCGGCAAACGGCAGTTCCGTCTGCGGGGTGAAGATGCGCACGGGCCAAGCGCCGTCGCGGGCCGGGCCGGTGACGAACGTGGTCTCGGAGTGGTTCGTCTCGTTGGCGATGCGTTGCATCATCTCGGAGGAGAGTTTGTCCGCGCCTAGAACGACCGTGAGCGGGTTGCCGGTGAGGTGGCCTTGCGCGAACACGTCGACGACGCGGTACTCCATGCGGGGGGCACGGCGGGTGGGTTGATGAGGGTGGGGCCGTCAATGGACGGGCCGGAACCTTCCTTTCCCAGTCCTTAGTCCCGTGCCCGTGGACAAAACCGCCCTCCGCGCCCACATCCGGGCCCTGCGCTCCGGCTTGAAGACCTTGGTGCGAGCGCAGGAGGAGGATCTTGTGAATGCGGCAATCGTCAGCGACGAGGATTGGCACGGCGCGCAAACGGTGTTGGTGTACAAGGCGGTGGGCAGCGAATTGTCCGTGGTATCGGTGACGAACAATGCGTTTCGTGCGGGCAAGCGAGTCTGTTTTCCCCGCGTCGGCCCCGGGCGCAGCTTGAGTTTGCACGAGGTCCAAGATTGGTCCGAGTTGTCGCCGGGTGCTTATGGCATCCCGGAGCCGTCGGAAACCGCGCCTGTGGTTGCTCCGGCCATGGTGGATGTGGCCCTGGTTCCGGGAGTGGCGTTTACCCCCGACGGTCACCGGTTGGGCCAGGGCGCAGGGTTCTACGACATGCTGTTGCCAATGCTTGGCGGTGTCTCCTGGGGTGTTGGTTTCTCCTGTCAAATCGTAGACGAAGTGCCCCGGGAGGGCCACGATCGGCCGGTGGATCGCGTGGTCTGGCCCGGCGCCATATATTGATATGTTCGAGTCGTATTGAAATTGTCAACGTCTGTCGATGCGTTTGTGCTGGCTCTTCGCAGATTGCCGTACCTGGGCCATGAAGGCTTATCTGCCGGGCCCTCTGAGCATGGCTTGATTGGCGCATGAACTCCAAGAACCCCCTCCAAGAGTTGCTGCACCAGCAAGTCGGAATTGACTCGTTCGCGCTCGATGGCGACGATACGCAGATTGTCGAAGCCTGGAGCGAGCGACCTCGGCGCATCCTCCTGCACTAGCGGGCATACGTTCCCATCCATTGGGCCTCGGCAAGCACGTGTCCTTCGCGTGCCGCCTCGAAGGCCCGCCTGTCGCTGCCGGCAGCAAGTTGTAGCGTCGTATCGAGCGCGTACACAGTCAACACGTAGCGATGCGTCCCTCGGGGCGGACAGGGGCCACCGTAGTCGGCTCGGCCCCAGGTGTTGATGCCTACGGTTCCGAGTCCCGTTCCGTTCGTGCCCTCGGGCCACTCCATGACGTCGGGCGGAATGTCCCACACGAGCCAGTGTACCCAGGGTTCGTCGGGCGCATCCGGGTCGTCAAAAATGGCCGCCAGCGAGGCAGCGCCCGAGGGAACGTCGTGGACCGTCCATGGCGGCGTTTGATCTTCGCCGTCGCAGGAATACCGTGCGGGAATCGATGCACCATTGGGGTAGGCTGTGGAAGTGACTCGCATGAACGCCTCGGGCACGGGGGCACTTGGGTTGGTTCCGCCGTAGGGTGGGGCCCCGTCGGGATCTAGGCAGCCAACTAGGAGGACGCCGAGGAGGAAACCAAGCACGGAACCGGCCCCGCCGCGCATGGTTTGATGTTGTCTGCTAGGGCCTCAAAAGTTCTGCAAAGAAGAAGCGGGAAGAGCAAGGGGTGGTTTGGTGCGTTTCGTTCGTGTGGCGACCGCAGGGGGGGCGGGTGGGGTCGATTTCTGTCAGTATTCTACGGTGCCAACGAGGCCTTGCTCGGCAACGATTTCACTGGCTTCGAGCGCGAAGGTCCATTCGCCGGGCGCGTAGCCTTGCAAGTCTTCGGTCATGAGGTGGAAGTACTGTGCTTCGGCGTCGTCCAGAGACAATACCACGTTGCCGGCGCCATCTCGTAGCTCTACATGCAGGCTACCCGAGAGGAGCCCGAAGGTCATTCCTTGGTAGTGCCAGTCCAGCTCGAACACTTCGAAGCCCTCGTACACATCCCAGGAGAAGGTGTAGCCGTCGTCCAAGAGTTGAAGGCCGTTGGTGCAGAAGTGCACGTCGTCGGGTTTTTCCTCGCTCGATTCGGGCTCGGCGGTCTCGTTCTGGTCGGCAGTACCGTTGTGGTAGTGGTGGTGATGGTAGTGCCCGGTTTCGTTGCCATCGTCGGCTGGTTCAGGGTCCGGTTCGTCGGGCTCGGCTGTCTCGTTGTGGTCGGGTTCCCGGGTCTCGTTGCCGGCGGTTTCGTTGCCGTGCCCACGACCGGAGCACACTTGGACGCCTTCGCCGCCGAGGCAATCGCTGGCGGGCGCGGTGGTGGGTTCGAAAAAATCACCGACGAGCGCCGCAGCGCCTCCGGCAAGTACCGTCGATAGGGACAGAAGAACAGAAAGTGTGGTGTTCATCGATACCAAAGCGGCGTTCTTGCCTACTTAAGCAGTATAGTTCCATCAAACGAATCAACTAGACTTTGGGGCGCGCCGCGCCCGCTCCGAAACCTCCAACGCCCCGAGTCGCTGACCCGCTCTTGTGGCTCCCGACGAACGCCCCGCCAAGCTCCTGGCTCGCACTCCCGTGGAGGAGGCGCACCTCCAGCGGCTTCAGGAACTCTCATCCCACGCGCAAGCGGCTGCCGAGGCTGCAAACGTAGACCTGCAATACGAGTTTGGACCCGTTGTTGCATATATTGCCGGGTGCCAGCAGTTCTTGCGTCTGCACCGAGGCGGCGAAGCACCCGGGGCCGTCGAATTGATGCTACCGCCGGACGCGAAGGCCGCCCTCGAAGCGGCGGGATATGAGGCGCTTGAGCCCTTTGGCGCAGTGTTCAAAATGTTCGGATGGACCCGCGTGGAGCCGATGGCGGGCACCGCCGAAGCGCTGGATGCGGCCGTGGAGGCCGCCTTGGAGCATGCGCGCAGCAAGGGAAAGCCCAAGCTCTAAGCGGCAATGGCGAAGGGTCCAATGCGGTCCGAATTGGACACAATAGCTAACGTGGAACCGTGGCGGCGCCGTCTTGAGGGGACCGCGTCGATGCGCACGCTGTGTGGGGGTTTGCACCCACGCAAGGAAAGAAATCCATGAACAAGACCATCCTCATCAGCGCAATGCTCCTTCTGGCCGCAGTGGCCGTCGCCCCGACCGCCTCCGCCGTTGACCCCTGCAAGGCTTACGGTGCTTGTGTGGACGTTTCGGAAAGCGGCGTCACCGTGGGCGACTGCCAAACCATCGGTTGCGTTGGTGTATACTGGAGCAGCGGGCAAATCTGCTACGGCGTCAGCTACCAAGTGCCGCAGTGCACGCCGCCCATCTCGTAAACGCAGAAGTGCGTATTCTTTTCCACTCTTCCCTATCCGCCTCGCTTGAATTTCAAATGTCAACTCTGATGATTTTGATAGTGCGCCTTGGGTGCCTATGAAAATGTCCAAGTGCAGGGAGTCCAGTTGCATCATGGTGCGCCCCATCCGGGGCAGCGCAAACTCTCTGGTGAAACTATGAACAAGACAACGATCCTCCTATCCGCCGGCCTCTTGCTGGCAGCAAGCCTCGCCATGGTCCCGGCCGCCAGCGCGGTTGATCCCTGCGATGCCTACGGTGCATGTGTCACCGTCACCGACAGCGGCGTCTTTGTCGGCGACTGCGACAAACTCGTCTGTGCGGGCGTATGGAACTACGGCGGCGGCGGTTACTACTGCGTCGGCATCAGCTACCAAGCGCCCATGTGCACCTAAGCCACTTGGTCGCACGCACGACGAACGCGATCCTCCTCCCGCTTCATCCTCCTATTTGCACGCTCTATTTGGGACTCCAACCTCGCATCAAGAGACTGTTGCCCACGACGCTGACACTGCTAAACGCCATGGCGCCCGCCGCAATCATCGGATTCAGCAACCAGCCCGTCAAGGGGTACAAGGCCCCCATTGCAAGAGGAATCAGCAACACGTTGTAGCCGAACGCCCACACAAGGTTTTGACGAATTTTGCGCACCGTGTACGAAGACAACTGCATCGCAGTCACGGCACCGTTCAAGTCGCCGCGCACAAGCACAATGTCGCCCGTTTCTTTGGCCACATCCGTTCCCGTGCCCACCGCGATGCCCACATCCGCCTGTGCGAGGGCCGGCGCGTCGTTGATGCCATCGCCCACCATGGCAACCACTGAACCCGCCGCCTGCAACGCCTTGACGTGCTCGGATTTCTGTTCCGGGCGCACATTCGCCACCACTTCCGTGATGCCGACCTGAGCGGCCACCGTGCGTGCCGTCGCCTCGTTGTCGCCAGTCAAGAGCACCACGCGGGCACCCATTTTATGCAAGCGCTCCACCGCAGCAGCACTAGAAGGTTTCACAGGATCAGCCACGGCCACGAGGCCAACGACCACGCCATCGAAGGCAACGAACACTGTCGTGCGTGCCTGACGCTCCTGCGATTCGAGTTTCGATTCCCAGTCGCCAAGCGCCACGCCTCGCGCAGCCATGAGTGCCCGGTTCCCCACAAGGACATCCACGCCATCTGAAGTCCCCGCAACACCCTGGCCTGCAATCGACTCGAATCCTTGGACCTTGGGCATTTGGATGCCGCGAGCCTTCGCGCCCTTGACAATGGCGTCGGCCACCGGGTGCTCGCTCTGGGATTCGACAGCAGCCACAAGCGCCAGCATCCAATCCTCGTGGGTGCCCTCGGCAGCCTCCACGGCCACCAGTTTCGGGCGCCCTTCGGTTACGGTGCCCGTTTTGTCCAGCACCACCACATCCACGTCTCGGACCCGCTCCAGTGCCTCGCCGCCCTTGATGAGAATGCCGCGAGCAGCACCCAGCCCCGTGCCCATCATGATCGCCGTGGGAGTCGCAAGCCCCATCGCGCACGGACACGCAATGACCAGAACGCTCACCGTGATGAGGGCAGCAAACACCGTCACGGTCTGGCTTGAGGGCAACCCGTACAGGTCTGCGCCAAGGGCCGCCCAGAAGATGCCTGCGGCCACCGCCAGGATGAGCACGGTCGGCACAAACACGGAACTGACGCGATCCGCGATGCGTTGCAACGGCGCCTTGCGTTCGTTGGCTTCCTGCACCAACTTCACGATCTGTGCCAAGAGCGTGTCGTCACCAATGCGTGTTGCCTCGATGGCCAACGCCCCACCGTGCACGAGCGTGGCACCCACCACGTCGTCGCCGGCGCCCTTGGCAGCGGGAATCGGTTCGCCCGTCACCATGGACTCATCCACATGCGCCGACCCATACACCACGCGCCCGTCCACGGGCACCTTCTCGCCCGGTTTCACGAGCAACTGGTCGCCAACTTCGACCATTTCGATGGCCACTTCCTCCTCTTCGCCATCGGATCGAATCCGGCGAGCCGTCGGAGGCGCAAGATCCATGAGTGCGTGGATCGCGGACCGAGCACTGCGCTTGGCACGCGCCTCCAGCGTCTTTCCAAGACTGATGAGCGTGATGATGACCGCGGCGGTCTCAAAGTAGGTGGCGTGCGCCATGGCGCCCTGGACCACAAGCACTGCACTCAGACCATAGGCAGCGCTCGATCCAAGCGCTACGAGCGTGTCCATGGTCGCCGCACGGTTGCGAAGGGCCCGCCACGCACCCTTGTAGAACACGAGGCCCGCCCCGAATTGGACCGGTGTTGCAAGCGCCCAAACAATCCAACCATCAAACGGAAGCATCGCGCCGCCAAGCGGCAAGTAGAGCATCGTGTACACCAAGATGGGCAGCGTCAGGATTCCGGCCATGAGCGTTCGCCGCTGCCAGGAGTGCGCCTCGTCCTCCACATCGTCCGTTGCAACAGCGTACCCCGCTGCCTCCACGGCCCGGCGCAGATCCGCCTCCGCCACCACGCCTTCGCTCTGTACCAAGGCTCGTTCCGTAGCCAAACTGACAGCCACTTTCGTGACGCCCGGAACTTGTTCAAGCGCGTGCTGCACATGCCCGACGCAATTGGCACAGGTCATGCCGGAGATGGGCAAACGGATTTCTTCCACGAACCAACATAGGCCGGGGGGTTTTGACCACCTTGCGCTTTGCAACTGAAAAGGCGTCCGCCGCTATACCTGGATGAGGCCCAAGGCCACGAGGGCCAACAACCCCGAGAAAACCGCCAGCAACGCCGCCGACACCATCGCCACCACCGGAGCAAACCACTTCCAGCGCGACGCGCCATGGGCCATCAAAAACGAAAACACGACGACCCAGCCAAAAATGCCTGCCACGAGCCCGCCGACACCGGGGAGGCCCTGCACCTGCAAGAACACAAAGCCGCCCGAAAGCCACCACGCCACCTGGTACGGATTGGTGAGTGCCGCTGCCAATCCAGCAACAAACGTCGCCGGCTGATCCGATGCCTTGGCGCCCGCGCGGCCATTCCACGTCTGGATCGCAAAGTACGCCATCAACAGTGCGCCCAATGCCGCAGCCGACCGAATCACGACCGGGCGATCCAGCAAATCACCCAAGCCAAACAACAGCACCGCGAGGTAGATCACGTCCGCCACGGGCGCCCCCATGCCCACTCGGATTCCCGCCCACGCCCCATGCCGACTGCTTTCCCGAGCAATCAACGCATTCATCGGGCCCGGCGGCGCCGCGAGGCTCAAACCCAGTCCCAACCCCAGCAAAACCGCGACAATCAAGCTTGCCAAACACCCAACCTCCTGGTTTCGTAGACTTCAAGAGTCGCCAACGATATTCGGCCGATGATGCGAACCGCCCTCGCCCTCGCGCTATGTGCCCTGCTCATTGCCCCCGTCGCCGCCGCCGGCCCACCCGACGTAGTCGGCACCGTCATGGACGCCTGGGAGGATCGCAGCCACTGCTTTTTGATCCTCACCCAACCGTACGAGAACCCCGTCGACGCCGCGCTGGGCATCGCCAAAGTCGCCATCTGCCTTGCGACCTCCTAGTAATCGTAGTCGCGATCGTCGGCCTCTTCCAGCTCCACCCCAAGGCCCTGCACCATGCGATTGACGTAGTTGAAGTACGACACAACTTCCGTCGCATGCAGAATCGAATCGTCCTCGAAACCAGCAGCGCGCAGCGCATCGACCGCCTCCTTGCGCCCCTTGGTCGGATCCCGGGTTAGGCCAATGGCGTAATCGGCAAGCGCCCGCTCCTGCACATCCAAAGAGAACGTCTCCGGCTCCGCTGCAAGCGCCTGGACCCACGCGGCATCCTTGACGTACTTGTTGAGCGCCTCACCGTGGTGCACCACGCAATACGCACAGTCATTGACCGCACTCACCACGACCGCCAACAACTCGCGCTGCCGCCGGCTCAACGGCCCCTTGCCAAACACCGTGTCCATGTACAAGTCCAGATGCGTCCGCAATCCCTTCGGGCGCAAACTCTGAATGCGCAGCACATTGGCCACGCGGCCTCGCGTGCGTTGGATCTCGTCGTAGACCTTGAACAAATCCCCCTCAGCTTCGTCCTCGGAGATGATACGGATGTACGGCATGGCGCAGGCGACGGACAGCCCCCCCGGTTAAGTGGCTTGGGTGCCGGCCGAACTGGACGAAAAGGACTCCGCCAGAGAAATCGGGAGCTGCACCCGAAACACCGTCCCAGGCGACCCCTCATGCACAGCGATGCGCCCGCCCTGCGCATGCACAATGCCCTGCACAAGAGACAAACCCAAGCCGTGCCCGCCCTCGCCCTGGCCCTCAAACGGCTGAAACAGATTCTCTCGAATCGCAGCATCAATACCCGCGCCCTCGTCCCCCACCGCCAAACATAGCCCCGAATCGTCCACATTCACCCGCACTTCGACACGACCCCCATCCGGGCTGTGGCGCAACGCATTGCCAAGCAAATTGAACAACACCTCCCGAAACCGCGTCGAATCCAACACCACCACAACCCCCTTCGGCCGCACGCGAGCATCCAAGTAAATGCCCCGGGCGTCCGCGTCCGGTCGCAGCAGCGCCACCACCTCCTCCATCGCATCTTCCGGCCGAAACGGGCGAGGCCGAAGCCGTAGCGTCCCCGTCTCAATCGCAGCAAAATCCAGAAACTCCGCAGTCAGACACTCAAGATGCGACACATTGCGACGCACCAAATCCACCACAGCCCGCTGGCGAGGATTCAACGGCCCCAAGGACCCATCCGCCATCAACCCCATCAGGCCACGAATGCCGCCAAGCGGAGTCTGCAGCTCATGCGCAAGAAACGCCAGATTCCTTTCTGCAGGGCCCAACGCATCCTCTGTTTGCTTCGGTGTCTTGACAGATCTGCTGATCATGAATGCCTCCCTGCACCCACTGGCCCAAGCATACTCTACGCCTCAGGCCTTAGGTACTTTTGGCAGCAAAGCACCGAACCCCATTGCGCAGGAACGTTCAAGGAACCGACCAGTCGGCTTTTCAGGCCGGCGCCGGATGGGCTCGATACGATGGTCCGGTCGGCCCCAGCGATGCTTCCGCTGCTTCTGTTGCCCCTGCTGGCCGGGTGCCTCGGCCACGACGCCCCCGACACCACCTCCGCTGCAACCGCATTCGAAGGCTCCGATGCCGCCGCACGCGAACGCTTCTCCTACACGCTGTTTCTTGGCATCACGGGCACCGAAGGCCCCCTCGACTGGGCACGCTACGAAGCAGCACTCGCAAGCACCGGCGGCCCCGGCTCCAAGCTTGCAGAAGGCTTCGACCAAGACGTCCCCAACGGCGCGCTGGGCGACGGCAAACTCGGATCCTGGCTCACCACCCACTTTGCCTACGACGAGGAAAACCGACTCATCGGCGGCTACTACACCCAAACACTCGCCGACGGAACCCGCCACCACGTCTTCGCACCCTTCACCGGCCCCTACGCCGGCACCACCGACTTACCCGACATGATCCACGGCAGGCAAACCCCCACGGGCACCGCCCTCATGGCACAACTTGCCCCCATCCTGCCCACACTAGCAGCCGTCGCCGACACAGTCCACACGAACGGACGCACCGCCGCCAACGAACCCGAATCGGACACAGACAGCGACCCCGTCCTCTGCGCCCTGCGCACCCACACGGACCAATGGAACATCAGCAGCGAAGACGCCGCCGCCATCGCCATGGCCGATCCCGAATTTCAACAACATCAATCCAATTTGCCCGGCGGCGAACTGAGCTACTACTACTTCCCCAGCCTCGCGGTCGAAGAAGGCTGCCCGGTCGAACTGGACGTACCCGACAACTTCTGGGCCATCTCCTACACCGACCTGGACACCTTCCTAGACCCCGAAGTGGCAAGCCCGCCACTCTACACCCTCGTCATCGACGCCGAAAACGGCCACATCAACGAACGCCGCGTCCTGCCCCTCGTCCTGCGGCCCCCCGTCCTCATCGACGCGGTCCTATCCGCCACCGACCCCGTTGTTCCCGCCACGAGAACCCAAACACACACGCTCCCCATACTCGTAGAAGAGCACGCAAGCCGCCTCGAACTGCACAGCTACCGCACCGAGCACGCCACCTACATGCTCCACGACGCCACGCGCCTTCGCGACCCCTCCGGCCGCATCATCGAAACCCACGGCTTCGCAAGCGCCCTACACCACTACGAAATTACCGACCCCGAACCCGGCGAATGGCGCCTCGAATACCGCTACCAGAGCCTCACGCCCAACGGCCAGCACAAACTTGAGGTGCAAGGCGCCGTCTCGTACCATTGACGGGGGTTTTTACCGGGCGAAGAGTGGCGGGATTGCGGACTTCGCTCCTGCATCGCCAAACCGCACGCGGAGGCAGCCCAAGCGACCCCAGAAGGAATCGATCGTTCTGGGCGGCACTCGCTGCTGCTCGGCCACCCGGGTCAATGCCCGCGTGGAATCATACGCCAAACCGCACGCGGAGGCAGCCCAAGCGACCCCAGAAGGGATCGATCGTTCTGGGCGGCACACGCTGCTGCTCGGCCACCCGGGTCAATGCCCGCGTGGAATCATACGCCAAACCGCACGCGGAGGCAGCCCAAGCGACCCCAGAAGGGATCGATCGTTCTGGGCGGCACTCGCTGCTGCTCGGCCACCCGGGTCAATGCCCGCGTGGAATCATACGCCAAACCGCACGCGGAGATAGCCAAGCTCGGCCCACGGCGCCCGTCTTGAAAACGGGTGGACTTGTCCTCGGGGGTTCAAATCCCTCTCTCCGCGCTTCCATTCCTTTTGTGAACATCGCGTGTTCACACGATGCGTTGCCCGTCTCCCTGCGCCTCACTCATCGGCCCCGGCACCAAATTCACCAGTGCCAATTGCGCCCCGTCGCCATTCCAGGAACCGGCATTGATGCAGCCGTAATCCTGGCAGAGGCGAAAGGCGCCCATGTAGGGGATGTCCAGGGCGCTGGCCAAGAAGGCGCGGTTCGTACCGGCGTGGCTGAACACCGCAACGGTGCGACCCTCGAACTCCTCAACGATACGCGCCAACTCGGCCTGAACGCGGGCAGCAAACGCGCCGGCACTCTCGCCACCAGGACAGGCAATCGAGGTTGGATCGTCGGCCCATTTTGCCGCAAATTCAGGGTCGCGGGCGGCGATTTCTTCCCAAGTGCGCGTCTCCCACTGCCCAAAGTCCATTTCGGCGAGCTCCAAGCGAATCTCGGGCTTGATCTGGATGGCCTCGGCAAGCGGCCGGGCGGTATTTTGGGCGCGCAACCGGGGACTCGTGAGCACGGCATCGATGCCTTGGCCGTCCAGGAAGGAGCCGATTGCTTCTGCTTGGTGTCGGCCAAGCTCACTCAGACGAACATCGGTGCGTCCGACGAAGGTGCCCACGAAAGGCGCCTCCACCTCCCCATGTCGAGCAAACCAGATGCGCGTGGCCACGGCGCTGCCACCGGGCCGGGTGCATTGGCTTTTTGGCACATGCGCCGGTCCTCGGTCGTGCCCGGCGTCACCGCCATGCTCGGATACGAGGAATCAGAGCTGGATCCAGCCATCCAAGCGGAGATCCTCTTTGAATCCGCGCGCACGGAGGCACGCATCGCCATTTTGGAGATTCTTGTCGCCTTGGGCTTCGGGATTTGGTACCATGTGCAAGGGCCGGTGTTTCGCGCCGTCGCGTTGTTTTGTCTCTTGACCGTCATCCCGCTTCTCGTGGACGCGGCCCTTCGTCGCAAAGCGGCCTCGCGGTTGCAGGGCATCGGTCCGCAACCGGCGACTCTGCCGGGCGGGCGCTAAGCCGTTGATGGGTTAGGAGACGGCTTGGTCGAGCCGATACAATCGCCCCTTGCCCCGGCTTGCCAGGACGATGAGGCCGCGACGCCTTGCTTCCGCCTGGAGAAGCCGGTCGTTGCTCAGAACTGCGGCCCGGAGCTTGGATGCCACATTGAGCACCGCGTCGTCGCCGGGAAGGTCCGTCGCTGCGCGTTCAAAGCGGACGAGGAGCCGGAGGGCGCCCGTGGCCGCCCGAGCAGTGGCATCCTGGCCGTCGGCAAGGGTTTGAAGCTCTGTCACGACAGCGTCGGGGACCACGAACCGCACGGCCCCAAGGATGCCTTCGGCCTCCAGGAGAATGTCTGTGCCGTCGGTGAACGGAAGCAGCAGTGCATTGGTGTCCAGGACCACGGGGACGCCGGACACGAATGGGGGCCTCCTATTGCAGGACGCCGTAGCCGATGAGGCGCCAGCGGCCACCGACGCGGCGGCTGATGGCCACACGACTTCCTGCTTCGCCTGCGACAGGGAGCTTCAGCACGGCTTCGATGTTGCCGCCGGCCGACTTCAGAACGAGTCCGACGGTGGTTGCGGTGCCGACGTTGAGCATCAGTGGTTCCTTGACTTTGATGGGCTCGACGGTGGTGTCTTCGCTTGCGCCCACGACGCGGTCCAGCAAGTGGACTTCCATTTGGAGGCGGTCGCGGACTTCGGGAAGTTCTCCCGGGTGGCCGAGCACGCGACCCACGAGGTTGTCGGCCTTGGTGACGCTGGGGTCAAGTTCGGTGCCGATGGCAATGAGGCCGCCGGGGGTCGCTTCCTTGAGGCTCTGGGTGCCGCAGTACAGCGATGTGACCTTGGTGGTCACTGGCACATACTTCGCTTTGCCGTCCTTTTCGACGCGAAGGCCGGGCTGGACCTCGATTTTGTCGCCGACTTTGAGCGTGCCTCGGCTCAGGGTGCCGCCGATGACGCCGCCGCGAATTTTCTTGGGGGCGGTGCCGGGGCGGTTGATGTCGAAGCTGCGGGCCACGAGCATCTGCGGCGAGGCCGCGGGGTCGTGGGGTCGGCTCGGAATGTGGGCCTCGATGGCCTTGATGAGTTGCCCGAGGTTCACGTCGTGGTGGGCAGAAATCGGGATGATGGGGGCGTCCTCGGCGACGGTGCCTTTGACGAACGCCTTGATTTCCTTGTAGTTTTCAACCGCTCGCTCTTCGGATACGAGGTCGATTTTGTTCTGGACGATGACGATGTTCTTGGCGCCCATGGTGTCGAGGGCCATGAGGTGCTCGCGCGTCTGCGGCTGCGGGCACTTCTCGTTGGCGGCGACCATCAAGAGGGCACCATCCATGAGGGCGGCGCCAGAGAGCATGGTGGCCATGAGCGTCTCGTGGCCGGGGGCGTCCACGAAGCTGACGCGGCGCAGTTCTTCGGCCTTGCCCACTAGGCGCGGGTCGTCTGCCTTCGTGGTGTAGAGTTCGTGCCCTTCGGCGTCGAGGCCCTTGAAGAACGTGGAATCGGCGTAGCCCAGCTTGATGCTGATGCCGCGGCGAATTTCTTCTGAATGCTCGTCCGTCCATTTTCCAGAAAGGGCCTTGGTGAGGGTGGTCTTACCGTGGTCCACATGACCGATAAGTCCGATGTTCACCTCTGGTTGTCCGGGGGCATCCTTGGGCACGGGCGCGGCCAAGTGGGCCCTTGATAAAAGGCCGGCGGCCCCGAGGTTACGGCGCGCGCAGGCCCGGGGCGCCTCGTTGTCGGCCCAAGAATGCTGCGGCTCCTAGCAACAACAGAGCGGTCCCAATGGCAAAGAAGCGACCTGCGCCATTGGTTTGGGCTGCGAGCCAAGCCTCTACGGCAGCCAGCGCAAGCAGGAGCGCGACGCCGACTGCACGCATCCGAGCCATGGTCCGAGAAGGCGCGGACGGTGATTTGAGGTCGTCGGAGCACGGGCGAGGCGGCGTCAAACCAACAACTGTGCTAGTGGCCCTCCCCTTGAATTGCCAGAGGGGTACGTTCGCCTACCCCCTTCTCGACCACAAAAGGTTCCAGGTGCTTTCTGTCTCTCGTGCGAGTTGATTTTCTTCTTCAATGCCCTCCCGATTGTGGCTTCAAGTTGCAACAATGGAACTGCGTGGAGGATTCCCAAGAGGGCCCTGTTGGGATCTGGCACACCCAATGTCCTGCTTGTGGTCGATCGTGGATTGTGGAGTGTCATGCTCCATAATCATCGTCCACCTTCCGTACGGATTGTGCCTGGAGTTAGCTTCGAGCCGCCGCCAGTGCAACTGGCCGGCCCGCTCCCGTTTCGATCTTGCGAATTCGGCCGCTTTCCATGTGGACGATGCGGTGACATGAGCGCGCTATGGCTTCGTCGTGCGTGACAATGACGTAGGTTTGCCCTTGCTTTCCATTCAATTCATGCAGCAAGTCAAGGATTTCCTGTCCTGTCTCCGTGTCGAGGTTGCCCGTGGGTTCATCGGCCCATACGATGGCAGGCTCATTGACCAGACTGCGGGCGATGGTGACTCGCTGTTGCTGGCCTCCGGACAACTCCTTGGGCCTGTGGTGCAAGTGATCGCCGAGCCCAACTCGAACGAGCGCTTGCGTAGCGCGCCGGGCGGCGGTTTTGGGATCTGCGCCGGCCACGAGAAGGGGCAGTTCCACATTCTCCACGGCGGTGAGCACGGGTAGGAGGTTGAAGCTCTGAAACACGAAGCCCATGCGGCGGGCGCGCAGCCGTGTCCGTTCCAAATCGGATAGGGCGGCCATTTCCTGTCCCTCCAGTTGCACGGAGCCGGTGCTTACGTCATCGAGGCCGCTGAGGCAGTTCAGGAGCGTGGTTTTGCCACAACCACTGGGCCCCATGATTGCGACCATTTCTCCACGACGAATGTCCAGGTCGACGCCTTTGAGGGCTTCAAGTCGCAAGCGACCTGTCTCGTACACCTTGGAGACCCTGCGCGCCTGCACGATGGCATCGTCCACACTTGGTTCACCTCGGCGCGAAAGAAAGCGTTTGTCGGCATCGGGTTTGAACGTCACTTGTTGCGTCGGCGTGCTGCTGCGACGAGCGCCAAAGCGAGTGCGGCAATCATAACCGGAGCCCCGAGCGGGCTGTCTTTGCCGGGCGCAGGCACGTCTTCGGGCGTATCGGCCTCGACGTTGACCTTGCCGTCGTCTTGGCGGGCAAATTTGCTCGTCGGCACCGTAATTGCCTCATGGCCGCCAAGGTCGGTGGTGAGTTCTAGAATCAAGTCGCCATCCTTGGGGGCTTCTTGGACGTGGAATGTGAACTTCGGGTTCGTTCCCGGCTCCACGGCACGCGGCTCCACGTTGATGAGTCGGGTGACCCAGCCGGTTTGTTCCGGGACGGTGAGGATGATGTGTTGGCCAATGACGGAGATGAGGTTCTCGACGGTGACCGTGACGGTGCCGTTGGCGGCGGCCGAGACGGTGCTGCGGGTGTAGCCGTGGGGCAGAGCAATGGTGATGTCCCCCGTTACGACGGTGCTGGCGCCGTCGATGGCTCCAGCGCCACCTGTGCCGGGAATGAACCGACCACCAGGGGCTACGTCTCGAATATCCTCGTCGGCATAGCTGCTCCAGACGAAATCGCTGACCGTGTCGCCGACTCCAATGCCAAGTTCGCTGTTGGCGACCCAGACTTGAAGGCTGCCCTCTACGGTCCCGGTCGGTTCGGTCATGAGGCTCGATTCGGCGACTTTGATATTGCCTTCCCAGTCGACACCATCCGTGCTGCTGATGCGGTAGTCGTGCGCGCTGCCGCCGGCACTGAAGCTCAGGTCGAGGTGCAAGTTGTTTGCAATTTTGGCGGGGCCGAATCCTCCATAGATGATCATGCGAAACATCAGGCCATCCTCGCCGGCCTGCCGATCGTAGGCCTCACGAACGTAGAGATCTTGCAAGTCAAAGCCATCGTAGTAGGCGTAGCTGTCGTCTGTGTCGTCCGCCAAGAGGTGCACTTCGTTGTCCAGCGGGTCGGGCGAGGCGTGCCCTTGTGCCAGCGGCGCGAGCAGCAGAACGGTCAGCACCACGAGGCGTTTTGTCATGTTCCGAACACGCGCCGGCCGGGTTGATAAGACTTGTCGACGTCTTGTTCAACCATACAAGTCGCCCCAGACGCGGCTGAATCGATCCACGAGGTCGGGCGTGGGTTGGTGGCGTTCCAGGAGGCGACGCACCACGGCTTCATCTTCAAGACAGAACTCGAAGCCGTCTTTTCGCACCACATCTGCAGCCACGAGTCGTTTGAGGTGGAACGTAAGCGTGGATTTGCCAAGGCCCGTCAGTTCGGCAAGTGCTGCGTGCCGTAGGGCGCCGTGTTCCAAGAGTGCCAACACAATATGGAGGCGTTTGGGGTCGCGCACGGCGGCAAGGGCAGGCCGTGGAAAGCCTTCATGTGCAGGAAACAGGCGGTGTGCTCCCTCGGCTTCGACGCGTTCAATCAGGCCGTCTTCGAGGAGGCTGGGGACATGGTATTCCACGAGGGCGATGGAAGTCCTCAGCTGCCGGGCCACTTCCCGCAGGTGCAGGCCCGGGTAGCGCCGGACCAAGGCGAGGATGCGGTCGCGCATGGCATCGGTGGCCATGTCACTTCAGAAGCGGGAGGACCAAGAGCGTCACGATGCCAAGATCGAACAGGCTGGAGATCAGTTCGAGGTGCTGATGGGCAACGGCGTGGGCAATCAATGCGTAGGCGACCAGAAGCCCTTTGAGCGCCATCACCCCGAAGGCGGCGGCCAGGAACCAGAGTTTGCGGTTGCCCGTTCGGTGCACGGCACGCGAGGCGAGGATTCCGAGCCCGATGCTGATTGCCGACACCACGAGAATGACGACCACGGCGGCGGTTTCACTTGGATGGGCCACGATGTGCGACCCGCGCTGGTGCTTGAAGCCGTTGCGAACCGTCCAGTTCAAGATATGACAAGAACACCCAAATAGCACCAAGTTTGTCAATCTTTGAACACGATGCGACTGATTGCCCCCCTCGCCCTGTCCGCCCTCCTGTTGCTGGCCCCCCTGGCCGCTGCCCATGCCGCCGCACCTGCCCGGGATTTCGAGACCCGTATTCTGCACGACCACAACGACGATTCCGCAGTTGTACTCCTGGGCAAGCATGGCTTCGACACCATCGCCCTTGATGTCCGCGAAGCCCGAACCGCCATCGGCACTCCAGTTCTTGTCCTGCGCCTGCTTCTCAACGGCGGCTGCAATGGCAACCTGCCCTCGGATTGCCCAGAACTCTCCGAAGTCGTGCGCTTCACCGCCGACGGCACGGAACACTCCATCGCATTCAAGACCACAGACGGCGGCGCCACCTGGTCCGGCGATGCCGTCCAGTTTGTGGGCCCCATGGGAATCAACGACGGCGCTCGATTCGCCATCGAAGCCTGGGTGCCCACAGCCCCCCTAGGAATCGGCCCTGGAACCGTGCTTTCGGACTGGTTCGTAGAGGGCTACTCGGGAGACAGTTCTGCCGACAACATGCCCGAAGGGGTCGTTGCCGGCGTGCCTGACCCGCTCGAGGGCGCATTCGACCTTGGCGACTACACCGTAGGATCGCCCGACATCTACGTATCCGCGCTTGCCCAAATTGCAGAGGCAACGGCGAGCGCCGGCGACGAGGTCCGCTTCCCCGTCGACATTCGCAACATGCTCAGCATCGAACAAATTGTAGACCTCCAAGCCCTAGGTTCGCCCGAGTCCCGCATCGAACTGGACGGCATAGCAGTGCAAAATGTCAGCCTCGCCGCGAACTTCACCAAGACCGTCGAAGTGGTCGTTACGGCCCCCGACGCGAGCGCACCCGTTGTCCTCGTGGCCACTTCCGGCCTCGGTGGCTTTTCCGTGGCGTCTCTTTCCATCAACGCCAAGGCCTCAGGCAATCCCGCAACCAGCATGGTGGACAGCCCCGACATCCCAAGCGGCACATCATGGAGCCACACATTCACCAAGGCTGGAACGTTTGCCTACCACAACCACCACACTCCTGGTCAAATGGGCACGATCCAAGTCGTCAGCAGCGCCGGCGCCACGCCAAAGGAAACCCACGAAGTTGCGCGCACGGACGCCGGTTTTGCACCCAAAACGCTGACCATCAACGTGGGCGACACCGTCACCTGGACCAACGACGCAAGCGACCTGCTTCGAATCATGGGCGGTTACGACGACGCGTCGATGGATCACGACGACGGCATGCACGACGACAAGCACGATGACGAGCACGATGACCACCACGGCGATGGCCCCGATGCCAAAGCCACTCCGGGCGTGCCGGCCATGCTCCTTGGCATCGCGCTCGTCGCCCTTGCTGCCGTTCGTCGCCGCGTCAAGCAGTAAGTTCGCGTGCCGCGTGTTCGGCCGCCGACATGATGGCCGGCGCGTCCACGCTCTCTACCTTTCCTTCTGCCATCAAGACCCGACCGTGCACCACCGTTGCAGAGACGTCGCGCCCGCCCGCAGCATAGACGAGGTGGCTGACCGCATCGTGGCGTGGGACGAGGTGCGGTCGGCGGAAATCCACCATGCACAAATCCGCCGTAGCACCCACTTCGATGCGACCAAGATCGGGGCGCATCAAGGCGTCGGCGCCATCGCGAGTCGCCATGTCCAAAACGCGCTGCGCCGGCAACACCGTCGGATCCCAGCGGTGTTGTTTTTGCACAAGCGCTGCAAATTTCATGGACTCAAACAAGTCCGTGCCGTTGTTGCTGGCCGCTCCGTCGGTGCCTAGACCAACATGGACCCCCGCATCGTGCAGCTCCGGTACGGGGCACACTCCCCCCGTGGCAAGCTTCAGATTCGAGACCGGACAATGCGCGACACTGGCACCGGCGTGGGCGATGTCGGAGACCTCCTGTTTGGTAATCCAGCCGCAGTGGGCTAGAATGGCGTTGGCGTCGAGGGCGCCGGTTTCCTTGAGCACCTGGATCGGGCGAGCCCCGTGCTTCTCGATGACGTCGTAGATCTCCGTGCGCGTCTCCGAGCAATGCGTGTGGAGTGGAACGTTGTAGGTTGTGGCAAGTCGCGCCGATTCTTCGTAGGTCTCGCGGTTGCAGGTGTAGGTGCCGTGTGGGCTCGGACAGTGTGTGATGAGCGGGTCGCTGCGGGTCGCCTTGATGCTCGCCTCGATTTCGGCGATTTTGCGGTTTGCCTCCCCATCGGGTGTCTGAAACACGTCGACCATGCCCTCGCCACACCAGCCGCGAAGGCCGGCGTCGCGACAACTGGCGGCAATCGGGCCAGCTTCCATGAAGTACATGTCCAGGTAGCTCGTGACTCCGCCCGCGATCATCTCCAAGTGGCCAAGGTCCGCCCCGGCGCGCATGGTCGCCTCGGTGAGCTTCGCCTCCGCTGGCCAGATGCGTTCTTGGAGCCACGGTTCAAGCCGCATGTCGTCGCCGTAGCCACGAAACAGACCCATGGGGACGTGCGTGTGCAGGTTGATGAGCCCCGGCAGGACGACCTGGCCTGTGCCGTCGAGTTCGCGGTCTGCTTCTGGGGCTTTGCCTCCGACGCTGACAATGCGGTCGTCTTCCACGTACAAGTCGCCCTCGATGACGCGGCGCGTGTCGTCTTGGGTGACGATGGTGGTGTTGCGGATGGCGAGGCTGGCCACGACGCGGGGACACGGGGCAGTTGGAAGAGGCTTCGGGAGATTTAGTGAAGCCGAAAAGCCTTATTTTGAGGCGCCCCTAAACCTGATTGTGCACGACGTGCTTGAGCTGTGGCCCCAAGAAGCCCGACCCAAAATGGCGCCCGCACCCGCTCGGCGCGACCGCACCCTGTTTCTCTGGAAAGCCGGCCTCCTGCTTGCCACCACCCTCGCCCTCATCCCGATTCTTGCCTGGAAACACGAACTGGCCGCCACCACCTACGTTGCCTTCCTCGTCACCGTCCACGTTGCCGGCCTCGGCATCTTCCTCTACGGCGTGCGCAGACGAACCCTCGCCCCCAACACCCGAGGATTCCTCGTTCGCATCGCCGGCCTCATCGCCCTATTCTCGCTCGCAGGCCTCGCAAGCCAAGGCCTCCACGCCGGCCTCCATTCCACCATCTTTTGGGCAAGCCTCACCGCCATCTGGGCACTCCACACCGCCGGCGCCGCCCTCCTACACCTGCGCCCCCAATCGGCCCGCGCCAACGGTCACGCCGACGCCGGCAGCCTATGCCCATTCCTCTGAACCGCGCCACGCCGCCACCCAAACCTCCACAACCGCCCCCAGCCCTCGCCTCGCGTGGCTTGGCACGACCAACCAAAACTGCGCAATCACCCCGCAGTCCTTGCCTACATCGACGACCTGGAGCCCGCACAGCGTGCCCACGTTACCACCATGCGCGAGCTAGTGCAATCGATGGACCCCGACGTGGTCGAATGCATCGCCTGGGGCATCCCTTTCTGGTTCCGGCGCGGCCCCCTTTGCTACGCCAGCGCCGCCAAGACCCACGTCACCCTCGGCATCGCGCGCGGCGTTGAAATCAACGACACCACCGGCCTACTTCGCGGCACCGGCAAGAGCCCCCTGCGCAAAACGATCCTCACGTTGCACCAGTCCTTTCCCGAGGCCGCCGCCCGCGACTGGCTCACCCAAGCCCTGCAACTTGACGAAAGGGACGAAGAGGAATGCTAGGGAGTCTCCATTGCTTTTCGACTCGCCGTTAGCAACATCCGACGAGGCACCAAACCCGCAAACCGCAATGCCGCCAAACTCCGAGGCACCACCACAACGGGACGCCTTCGCATCATCCCCGCATACCCAACCTTGGCCGTCTCTGCCGCCGTAATCGCCCGCTTGAATGCCCGCGAACCATCCACCGCCGCCCGCGCCCCAAAGCCCGTGGAAACCGGCCCCGGACACAACACCGTGCACGTCACATCCGTGTGGCGCAATTCCTCATTCACCGCCTGACTGAAACTGTTGACAAACGCCTTCGTGGCATAATACACCGCCATCCCCGGCCCCGGCAGGAACCCCGCCGTGCTACCCACTTGCAGCACCCGACCACGGCCCCGCGCCACCATGCCCGGAAGAAACAACCGCGTCAACGCAACGAGCGCCTCCACATTCAAACGCACCATATCCAACTCCATTTCCAACGGACGATCTATCAAATTCCCATGCCCACCAAAACCGGCGTTGTTGACCAACACCTCCACCGAAATCCCACGCTCTTGTATCCACGAAAAAACCTCCTCGGCCGCCCCCGGCTTGCCAAGATCCATCGCCAAAACATGCACCCGAACGTCGTGCTCCGTCTCCAACTCCCCCGCCAGAGACTCCAACTCCAACAAACGCCGCGCAACCAGAACCACATCCCCGCCTCGACGCGCATGTTCCCGAGCCAACTCACGGCCAATACCGCTGCTTGCCCCAGTCACCAGGGCAGTTCCTACCATGCCTCTGCCACCGCGCGCCCACGCAAGAACCCCGTGGCCCG
This sequence comes from Thermoplasmatota archaeon, assembly GCA_041601615.1. GTDB lineage: Archaea > Thermoplasmatota > E2 > JACPAO01 > JAHFTW01 > JANQNI01. The sequence goes on from JBFIHX010000002.1 coordinate 125,634, forward strand.
AAATGGCGAAAACGGCCAACCTACGAAGTGGCCCGAACGCGCACATCACGCAGCCCCGGCACCTCAGCAAGATGCTCCAAAACCTGCTTGACTTGGCTGCTTCGCAACTGCGGCGAACGCACCGACAGCACCGACCTTCCCGCGACCACCAACAAACGCCAACGGGTCTTCTCCCACGCCATGCCGCGGCGAACAAGCGCAAAATGCACAACGCGACCCTGCCCCGCAAGCGGCGCCAACGCCTTCGCAATGGCAGCCTCCGCGTCCGCACCCGCATCATGCCGCGCATCAATCCGCACACGGCGAAACGTGCCCGCAGGAAGATCAATCAAATGGGCCTCGGCAGCTTCCACTCGAATCATATCACTCAAACCTCCGCGCAGTGTCCATCCAAGCCGGCCGAGCCCCCGCAGCCACGCGACGCGACCGCGCCACAACCCCCCGCACCCGCAAATCCACCAAATTGGGCACCGATGCAAGCGAAGACACCAAACGCTCCAACTGCCTTGGCGTCACCGCTTGATCCGTGCGTACAGTAAGGACATTACGCCGCACCCGCACGGTCATCGGCAACCGCCCGTGCGGCCATTCCATTTCCACGCCTCGCCACACTCGACGCTCACGAGGCGGCGTCCCAAAGCGAACACGGAGCGCCTTGCGCACAGACTCCCACGGCACAAACGCGGCCATGTGCGCCGCAGTCAACACAAGCCCCTGAATTGCCTCCACCGGCAAACCCACAGCCTCTGAAAGAGGCCCTGACCAACTGGCATCAAACGCGAGATCAGACGAACGCACAAACCCCATTGAGCCGCACCGCCAGATGAACCGCACACCCCGTTTCCAACCATGGAAACCGCCCCCTCCGACTTTTCCATCCATGAAACCTACCCCCACCCCATGGCAGGGCCCAACGCGGTCTTGGTGCAAGATGCACTGCAACACCCCGGCCGTTGCGCCGTGCTCCAAGCCTGCATGGGCCCCGCTTCCTCCGCCAAAGACATCGCAACCCGCACCGGCCTACCCAGCGTCACTTGCTACCGCCACCTCAAGCACCTCACCGACACCGGCCTCCTCGTCATCGACCGCAGCGCCATCACGCCCGATGGCCACCCCTACGACCTCTACCGCAGCACCCTCACGTGGGCCCGCCTCGCCGTCACCGAACAAGGCATCCAACCCGAGTGGAAACTACGCTCCGGCATGGGCGACCGCCTCTATCGACTCTGGTCCCAACTGGAGGACCGACAATGACCCTGACCCCAACACTACTGCTACTACGCGCCCTAACCGTCCTTGCCGGCGGCGTCTTCATCACCTACGCCCTCACGGCGTACCGAAAACACCGCAGCCCCGCGATGCTGATTCTAGGCACCGCCATCGCCCTGATGGTCCTCGGCGCCGCCATCGAAATCGTCGCATACCTGTTTGTCGGCGCCAGCCTTGCGATGGCAGAAGTCCTTGAAGCCAGCGTGACCTTGCTCGCCTTCCTCATCCTCCTCTTATCAGTACGTAGCCAACGCCATTGATTCCGCGCATGAAAGCCGTGCACGCATTATCGTCCACAAACGCGACCGCGTCACCATCACGGTGCACAGCCTCGACGGCAGCAGACGCGCCCACGATTTCAAACTCAAAGGTGCCCCCCACATCATTCCCCCAAGCGGCATCGAAGTGGAACTGCACAAAGCGACCCAGACCAAGTCGTTCACGTCCTTGAACGCCGGCACCTTCCGCATCGTCTGCGAACTCGGCGGCCACGAGCGCCAAAGAATGGGGGCAACGCTCGTTGTGGAAGGCTAGCGAGGCTCGGAAGGCCTCAGACCCGGCTCATCATCGAGCCACTCCACACGCGACGGCTCAGGCAACACGCCCGGCACGCCCAACAAGGGTCGTTCGTCCAACTCCGAGGAACCTTCCGTTTGCGCCGAACGAAACAGCAAGTGATACGCCCGAGCCGTCAACCCGCCAATCAGCAAAATCGCCAGCACCTCGCTCAGTGCCACAGCCAACCAATTGGGGAGGTCTGTGAACGTCAACCCCCAAACGCCCAACCCAACCAAAATGCCTACACCAATGGCCGGAAAAAACAGCGCGGGCACGGTGCCACGGGAACGACGCCACGTTGAACGGATGACCGTGAAGGGACCATCGTCCCCCAACAATGCCATGGGCCCAAGCGTCAGAAGCCGTAGCACCACCCACGCCATCATTGCAAGCACCGCCACGGCCCCCACAACTCCAAGAACCGCGACAGGCACCAATGCCGCGAGCACGGCCACAAAAATCAGCGCCGTAAACAGGGCATGAACGACCACCAACACCACGAGTCGAGAAGGCAACGACCGCCATGGCACACGAGCGCCCGGCAAGAATGCAATAGCCACCACCCCCACTGCAATGGACCTCAGCAAATCGGCCCCGAACATGCCCGCATCGTACTTCGAGATTGACTCTGCCGACGTCCCTGCAAAAACCGAGGCTACTGCCGAAAACGCCATCATCAGGCCAGAAAAGACAAACCAAAACCAACGAGGGACACAATCCATAGTCCCACGCAAGGCCACAATGGTTCCAAAAGATTCCGATGCTCGAATCGTCAAACAGCCCCACACATTGTAATTCAAGCAAAAAAGACCGAAATGCCCCGGGAGTCCAAGGCAGCGGGAAGCTGATTTGTGCCATGAGGGCCACCAAGCCCGATACATTCACTCCAGTCCCCCACCTTCGTTGATATAGCAAATGAGCATCCGCGAGGCCATGCGCTCGATCATCCTGCTAGCCCTCGTGGCGATGTCCTTTGCCGGATGTGCCCAAACCGAGGATGCCGCCCCGCTCGACTCCGACCCCTCCCTCACCATCGGCGATCGGCCCGAGGAAACGTTTGGAAACGTCGAAACCGGTCCCGCCGTCGGCCCCGACCTCAACGCCACCACCGCCGCAGCCCCTCGGCTCGTGCCCGGAGAATGGTGGCGCGTGCAATTCGACTCCTACCTCTCCTCCGAAGTGGTGGAAGTGGTCCGAGTCGTAGCCCACGCGGACGAAGACGGCTACATCGTCGGCATGCCCCACTCGGGCTGGCTCAAGGAGGCCATCAGCTTCCACTCGCCAGCATTCGGCGACGTAAGCCTCGATTTGTCCTACAACACCCACAACGAACGCTTTGAGCCCGTGCGTTTCCCCATGGCAGTGGGAGACACGTGGGAAACAAGCTTTGCCACCCAACCCATGCGAGCAGAGGTAACGGCGGCAAACGACAAGACCGCAACCATCCACTTTGCACCGATCATCGAATCGGCGCCCACCGACCCCGTATTCGCGCTTCTTGGATTTGCAAGCGGCGGCACCATGGAATTGGTGTACGACGCCGAACAGCACGAGATTGTCCGCATGTCCAGCGACATCGGCACTTGGAGAGTTGTGGAGCACGGCTACGGCTACGAGGGATGGGTGACGGTGCCACGCGGCGAAGACACCGTCATTGACTACGGAACCTTTGGGCCCGTGTCCGAATCCCACAGTCCTGTGGCAAGGACCTTCGAAGTGGAGGGCGGTTTCAACCGCCTCACCATGATGCACTTCGTCGGTAGCGCCGACAACATCCCGGGGACGTTCCGCATCCGCGACGTGGACCCCGAGGGAAATGAGTTCTTGACGGAAATGACCGGAACGGGCCTTTCCATTCAGTTCTACGAGAGCAATTCCCCCGACGGCACATGGACCGTGGAAGATCTAAACGGCGGCGTTGGGTTCACCTACAGCATGGGCATCGCGTACCACCAGTACGACATTCATCTTCCAAGCGGCAACCGACGCAGCGACCACAGCCACGGCGTCATTCGGTAGGCAAGCTAGGTTATGCTGCGATGGCGCCTGCGTCTTGGTCCAGGTACCAGTAGGTCTGGCGCGTGTCGCGCAGGCTGATTTTGTGGCCCAGCAAGCCTTCGTCTTCCAGGCGGCGCAGGGCGCTGTAGAGGGTGCGGCGCGGTAGGCCGGTCTCTTCCTGGAGTTGCTTGTTGGTCATCGGTTCGTGGTCTTCGAGGGTGCAGAGGACCTTCATGACGCTGTCCGGGGCTCCGGGAACGAGGCGGGCGGCGTCACAGGGCGTGGGGCCTTCCATAGTAAATGGTATACATCCTTAACCTATATTACTGCAATGCTTAAACCAAAGGTGCCCCCATAGGACCCCTGTGAGCCCAGGCTGCTGTCCTTTCGAGAACGCCTTCGACCTGCTCTCGAAGAGGCACGCCCTCTCCATTCTGTGGTTCCTATCCGAAGAGAGCCCGCGACGGTTCACCGCATTTCGACTGAGCCTCTCCATCAACCCTGTTACGTTGACCCAACGGCTTGGAGAATTGGAACGCGCCGGCGTGGTCGAGCGCTCCGAATTCCGCGAAACACCCCCCCGCGTCGAATACGCCTTGACCCCAAAGGGCCAAGATTTGCTGCCCCTGCTGCAACAGGCGTGCACCTGGGCTAAGCGCTGGCAACCCGTCGAAGCCACAAACAGCGTCCCAAGCGGCGTAGCAACACGCCCATAACCCGGACGCTCCCTGCAAGCGCCGTGGCACGCATCCTGGTGGTCGGCGAACGCGCCGGAGTAGCCGGACGCACCCTCCTGGAGCGCCTTGTGCGGCGCCTGCGCAGCCTAGGCCAGGACGCCGCCCTATACGGCCAGACCGACGAAGGCCCCGCTCGCTCCGTTGCCGAATGCGACGGCATCGTGGCCGTCCTAGACACCGCCGGAGCCGAAACCGCAGCCGTGGTCGCCTATGCGCACGCAAAGGGCAAACCGGTCCTGGGCCTCGCCCTACCGGACGCCACCATTCCCAAATTCCTAGCCGACGCCGCAAGCCTACACCGAGGCGCGGATGAAGAGACATGGAGCGAAGCGCTTCCCGGATTCTGCGACAAAGTGCGCCCCTTTGCAGGCAGACTCGTTCGCGACCAGGTCCCGAAGCTCGTCAAGGAAGCCGGCTACGACTTGACATTCCGCCAACTCAGTGCGGACGACAAACCGCGCTTCTTGAAGCAGAAAATCGCAGCAGAGGCGCAGGAATTAGAGAAAGCCGACCTGGGCCGCGAAAAAGAGGAAGTCGCCGACGTCCTAGAAGCACTGGAAGCGTTCCTAGTGGCCCGTGGCTTCGACCGCGAGGACCTACGGCGCGTCAAGGACGCCAAGCGCAAGCGACGCGGCGCATTCGAGCAATGCTGGGTGGTCGAAGCAACCGTGCCCGCGCAAGCACCCAACCAAACTCCCGGCCCCGCAGACCCCGCCGAGGCGTCCCCCGTCAAGGCCACCAAGCCCTCCACTTCCCCCAACCCCTCTGCGGCTACCGGACCCGTCCCGGAGCCAGCCTTGGAGCCCGCTGGCATCGACTTTGAGTTTCCAGAAGAAGACGTAGTGCCCGAGGAAAACGTGGATTCCGTCGGCCCGAACAAAACCGTGCAAGCCAACTTCTTCGAAGTATGACGACGCCGCCCCGCGGGCCGCTCGGCCTGCCTTTGCCCCTCGTGCTTTCGCCCATGGTGGACGTCACCGACGCAGCGTTTCGTAGTGTTGCGGCCGAATGGGGCGCCGACATCACATGCAGCGAAATGGTCAGTTCCGCCGGCCTGCTGCACGGCAACGACAAAACCTGGAGCCTCGTGCAGCGCTGGCCCGGTGAATCCCCCTACGGCGTGCAAATCATGGGCGGCGACCCGGAGCACATGGCAGAGGCGGTGCGGCTCGTTTGCAACCGCGTCCAGCCCGATTTTGTGGATCTCAACTTGGGGTGTCCGAGTCCGAACATCCTACGCTCCTGCGCCGGCGGCTTCCTACTTCGTGACCCCCAACGTGCAGGCCGAGTCATTCAAGCCGCCGTAGACGCGGGCGACGAAACAGGGACACCTGTGTCGGTGAAGATGCGCGTGGGACCCGACTGGGACCGCCCAACATACCTCGAAGTGGGCCGAGAAGCGGAAGCAGCAGGCGCCGCGTGGTGCACCCTGCACGGACGCACCGTGGACCAAGGCTACAGCGGCACCGCGGACTGGAACACCATCCGACGCCTCGTAGATGCACTATCGATTCCCGTGGTGGGCAACGGCGACCTTCGCGACCCCGACGACGTACTGCGCATGCGCGACGAAACCGGCTGCTCCGGGTTCTTCATCGCCCGCGCCGCCATGCACGACCCAACTGTGTTCGAGCGAATGCGGCAGGCCCTCGACAGCAAACCCGTGGCGCCAGCGCCGCCGCTCTCGGTGCGCCTGGATGCCCTCCGGACCTACCTGCAACGAACCGCCGAGCGGGGAGAAGTGCATCCTGCCGTCCTGAAGCGCCAAGCGACCCGATTCATCAGCGGAGCGCCCGGCGCCAAGGCAGTCCGACAAGCACTACACGAAGCAGGCTCCGTGCCGGATTTGATTGGCGTGCTGGAACGGCTGCTACTCGAAGTCGCGACGCTGGACCACGAGTAAGGCGAGCCCCACGAATACGACGATGTGCGCCACGAGGGCAAGCGAAATGGCCACACCGTTGACATCCTGGCCGCCGCCCAGGAACCCGAATAGGTCCCCGCCGCCGCCCGGCACCAGCACACTGCTGGAACTTTTCATCAATTCACCGGGGCTCAGGTATTGGCTCCAGCCGATGCCAGCTTCCTCGTTGCTCATGGCGAAGGACCTGCTGCCGAATCGGAACAGGGCCACGAAGAAATCAAGCCGGGCCATGAGCGGGAAGAGGATGATCCAAGAAACCACCGCCAGGAGCATGCTGACAACACTGCTTCGAGTGAGGGTGGAGTAGAACAAAGCCACTGCGCTGAAGGCCATCACGCCCAGCACGATGATACCGAGCGCTCCCAGGAACCTGCCGAAACCGGCGGCGGATCCGCTGCCAAACAACCCGAGCATCACGACGTAATCTAGGGCCAAGAGGACGCTGACAAAGACCGCGATGGACCCGGCGATTCCGAGGAATTTTCCAAGCACGAACGCTTGCCGGGGCACCGGTTTGGACAGGAGCAAGAAGATTGTCCGGTTTTGCCATTCGCTACACACGGCATCCGCCGTGAGCAGAATCGGCAAGAGTTGGATGAAGAAGAAGCCGGAGAGCAAAAACAGCCCTGACAAGAAAAACAGGAGAATGAAGTTGGCCGGCGGCAGCCCTGTGGTGCCGGTGAGATCTTGCAGTTCTTCGGCCGTTAGGAACCAGCTTGGAACGAAGATCGTCAGCAGCAATAAGCTCAGAATGAGCGCAATGCCGACGCCCATCAAGCGCTTGGTGCGCAGCAGTTGGAGCACTTCTTTGCGGGCGACCTCGTACGTGGCGCTGGCAAAGCTCATGCGGCCACCTCCCGGGGGCGGGGTGTTGCGCCTCCGGTCAATTCCAGGAACACCGATTCCAAACTGGCCCCTGCCGATTCCACCGAGCGGACCCGGGCGCCGGCCCCCACGAGCGCCGCTACAGCGTCCGGCACCCGTTCGTCGTCGAGGCTGAAGCTTGCGATGTTGGCGTCCAATTTGATCGCGGTGGCGCCGGAGCTTTGGAGTGCAGCGTGGTGCTTTTGGGTTGGGTTGTCGATGTGTACTCGGACTTGAGCCCCGGCCCCTGCGCGCTTTCGCAGTTGGTCCACGGGGGCGACGATTTTCAGTTCGCCTTTGTCGAGGATTGCCACGCGCTTGCAGGTGGTTTCGACTTCGTGTAGTTGGTGGCTGTTGAGGAAGACCGCGGTGCCGTCGCGAGCGAGTCCTTTGATCATTTCGCGCAATTCGTAGGCACCCTTGGGGTCGAGGCCGTTGGTGGGCTCGTCAAAGAAAATCAGTTTGGGCCTGTGCAGGATAGCTTGGCCGATGCAGATGCGTTGCTTCATGCCGTGGCTGTAGCCCTTCACACGGCTGTCGGCGCGGTCGCTCATACCGACGAGTCCGAGCACTTCTTCGATGCGGGCGCTGCGGTCTTCTCGCTCCATGCCGGCCAATCGGCCGTAGAAGTCGAGGTGTTGGCGGCCGCTGAGGTTGCTGTAGAAGTCGTATTGGTCAGGCACGAGCCCGATGTGGCGGGCAGTCCCGGGAGGATCTGCAAGTGCATCCTGGCCAAGGAGGCGGACGGTGCCGGCGTCGGGGCGCACGAAGCCCGTGACGCATTTGGTGAAGGTGGTTTTCCCCGCGCCATTGGGGCCCAAAAATCCGAACACTTCTCCCGCCTCTACGGTGATGTCCACGCCCTTGAGGGCTTCGATATTCCCGTATCGTTTGCGCAGGCCATGGACTTCGAGGACGTTCGCCACGCCGGACGCATCCACGGGCCCTCTTTTGGTTGCTTGGGCCGGGCTACTGCATCGCGGCACGCTCAAGCAGGGCAGCGGGCTCGCAGCGCCGATGCGGGTCGCTTTCGATGACACGGACGACCCGGAGGGTGGTTGCACGACGCATGTGGTGTTTCGTGCCCTCTTGGCGGTGCCGGGGTTGGCGTTGCGGGGCCTGCCGCGCCTCGTGCGATTGAATCCGAATGTGCCCCACAAGACGCGAGGCAACGGTGCCGTGTGCTTTGATTTGTGCGTGCCTGAGGGCCCACAAGCGACGGTGGGTGAGTTGATGGGACATGAGTTGCGGGCGTTTCCTGATGGAGCCCCGGTGCCGGTTGCGCGTGCGGCGGAGGTGGCCGATGCGGTTTGGCAAGCGGTCCAGGCGGAGGCTCGGCCCGGTAGCGATGCTTGTGTTGTGGTGTTGCCCGAGGCGGCGCCGACGCAGCTGTACTGGGCGACGGTGCGGGGTCGTGTGGAAGTACGGGATGCATTTCGGGCGGCGGCGAGCGTTCCTGACGCCGAGGTGCGTGGATCGGGGCGCGGCATTGTGGGGGCGCTCGGGGCGGCGGCGTGGTTTGGGCCTCCATCCAGTTACGAATTCATTGCGTACCGGGTGCCAAACCGGCGCGGAACTCCTCGGGCCCTGGCGCCGGAGCCGTTCTTGTTGCTGGACGGCATGGGTTCCACGTTCCATACGCTCGACGGCACGGAGGGGCGCCTGGCGTGCATTCCGAATACCCCCTGCCCGGTGCTGATTGGGCTTCGCGGCCTTGACCCAGATCGATTGTCGAACGCGGCCAGGCGGGCGGTGTTCGCGGCAGCGAGTGAGCCGGTGGAAGGTTGGCTCTTGTGGGCCTCCAATCAAGCCAGTGGGGACCATGTCACTCCAGTCGAGCGCATCGCGGAGGCTCCCGAGTGGGGCACGGTGTGCGTTGCGGCGACCGTAGCGTCGGACCCTGTGGATCGGCGTGGCGGTCGCGTGGAAGTCGACCTCGTGGACCGAACCGGGCATCCGTTTGCGGCGGTTGCCTTCGAACCCACCAAGCGGTTCCGGAATGTCGTTCGGGCGTTGCGGTCGGGGGATGCCGTGGAGGTGACGGGCGCGTTGTCGGAGGACCATGTGCGGCTCGAAAAATTGGTCATTCAGCGCTTGTCGCATCCGGAGCTTAAGGTGGCCAATCCCACATGTCCCCGGTGCGGGCGGCACATGAAGAGCAAAGGGCGCTTCCATGGCTACCGTTGCCGCGAGGGCCACGGGGCGGCGCCTGAATCCGCGGCGGTGTACACCTCGGAGCTGCGGCGGGTGCGCGAAGGCGCCTACGAAGTTCCGGTGATGGCGCGGCGCCACTTGCATCAGCCCTTGGCCTTTGAACACTTGTAACTCCCGGGAATCAACGCCGGGTGGGAATCGAGTGGCGCGGGGGGAGACACGGGCCAGGATTGGAGGGGATGCGGCGGCATAGAGTTATGAGCCGTTTGAGGTCGACCCAATTGTGGCAAGTCCCGTCGTTTGGACCTTCCTGAGCGTCCTCGTCGTCAGCCTAGTCAGCCTCATCGGTGCATTGAGCTTGACCTTTGGAGCGCTCAAGCGTCACGGCGTGATGATGTTCCTGATCGCCATGGCGGCCGGGACACTCCTTGGCGACGCGATGCTGCATCTTCTTCCCGAAGCGGCCGAAGTTGGCGGATTTACTCCCCGCATTGGCGGCTTCGTGCTCGGCGGCTTCCTGGTGATGTTTGGTATCGAGGTCGTGTTGCGACGCGGCCACAGCCACGCCGAGGCAATCGAACCTGCTGAGCACCACCATGACGATGGCCACGGGCACGGCGCCGACAGCGACCACGTCCAGCCGTTCGGGTGGATCAATCTCGTAGGCGACGCGCTGCACAACCTCCTGGACGGCGTCATCATCGCGGCGGCGTTCTTGATCGACACCTCCGCCGGCATCGCCACAACCATTGCGGTGCTTGCCCACGAAGTGCCTCAGGAACTTGGCGACTTCGCGGTCTTGGTGCGAAGCGGCATGAGCCACAAGAAGGCCCTAGCCCTGAACCTAGCAAGTGCGCTTTGGGCGGTGGCAGGTGCCGTGGCGGTGCTTGCAGCAGGCCTTGACCCAGACACGCTCACGACCCTGGCGCTGCCTCTCATCGCGGGTGCATTCGTCTACATCGCGGCAGCTGATCTCGTGCCGGAACTGCACCACCACAACAAGGGCCGCGACGTGGCCGTGATTGTCACGGGACTATTGGTGGGTCTCCTATCCATGTGGTTGTTGCTGGGTTTGGAAGACGTGCTGCCGGCGTAGCGCAGTGCGCCAGAACCCCCTGGCTGCCTGGGTGAGCGGTTCGTTCTGCATCACGTTCGTGCCAAGTCGCGTCAGTTCCAGGTTGAAGGCGGCGTCGCCTAGGTATCACCATGAGGGAGCGTCGAGCCCATGTGAAGCAAGACCGCCACGATGACGGCTCTGTGATTTCTTGCTCTGGGAATCAATGCAGACGGGCGGGTGCTCGCGGCGCGTGGCGTAGAATCAAGGCGCAATCTGGAGCCCGTTGGCGGGACTCACATGCCCCAAAAGCGATCCACCTTGCGCTTGACCATCATCATCTCTTCGAGCACATCGCGCTCTTCCGGCTTGATCTGCCCCTCGTGCCAGAGCCACTTCGCGTCGCCGGCGGGGATGTCCATGTACAGCACATCGCCCTCCTTGATCTGGCGACCGATGGTGGGGCCAGGAACACTGATGGCCACTTCATCGCCCATTTTGGCAATGTGTGCCGTGTGGTTGTCCTTCTGGATGCTGCGGATGCGCCCCACGTCCTGGCCGTCTTGGCGAATCAAAACGCGGCCGTTGTGCAGTTCGCCTGCAAGCACGCGCACGCCAAACACGGCGGGGTCGCGCTGGCGGAACGAACAGCCATCCAGGAACAAGACCTTGCACGGGTGGACACGGGTCTGGCGCTGCTTGGCCTCGATTTCCGCCTTTTTCTTGGCCAGCCAATCCTGGTAGTCTTCCACGAGCGAGTAGATGACCTTGTCCGCAAACACGGGCAGCTCCTTGTCTGCCGCCTCCGCCTCCACGCCGGGCAGCATTTTGACACTGAAGCCAAGTAGGACTCGGTACAGGGGATCCGTCATGGCAGACGCTTCCATCACATCGCGGCGGCTGATATCTCCGACGCGTGCGTTGCGAATGGGAATCCCGAGGGCTCCTAGCTCTCCCGCGAGCGCTTCGAGGCTTCCGATGGTGTCCGCCTTGACGTAGACACCGTGGTCCTTGAGCGGGATGTTGATCTGGCTTGCTTTCTCCACGGCCTCCCAGGCTTCGTCGTCGTTGCCGTCACGAAGCACCCGCATCGGTGCCCCTGACACCACGTCTTCTACGTCGGTGCACACAAGCTTGATGCCGGCCGCCGCAACCACTTCGTCCACGTCATCAAACGCCTTGCGTGCGTCGCGCATATCGTCGTTGGGCGAAGGCTTGAGAAGGGCTCGAATGGAGCGCTCGATTGGTTCGCCTTGGGTTCCGAGGAGGATGCGATCGTCCTTGCGGATGCTGCCAGCGTACAGCACAAGGTCCAAGGTTTGGCCGAGGCCCTTGTCTTCCTTGACCTCCAGGATCGTGCCTTCGCCGGGCATGTCTGAGTCACTGACCAAGCGTTCTTCGAGGAACTTTTGCGCAAGGCCCACCAGCATCGCCAGCAAGTCCTGGATGCCCTCGCCGCTTGTGGCACAGGTGGGCACGATGGCAATTTGCTTGGTGAAATTTCCAACGCGGTCGTAGCGCTCCGAAGGGAGGCCCTGGTCGTACAGCGCACCGATGAGTTGGTAGAACTTCTCGTCGAAGCGACCAAGGACCTCCGCGCTCTGGTTCTTGACATTGTGAATGAAGGGCTTGTCGGCCGTTTTCCATCCCTGAATGCGGTCCACCTTGTTGGCGGCGACGATGAAGGGCGTCTTGGCGCGCTTGAGAATGTTGATGCTCTCGATGGTTTGCGGCTTGAAGCCCTCGTTGAGGTCAACCACCAGCACCGCGATGTCGGCCAATTGCCCACCGCGGCCCCGCAGGCTGCTGAAGGCATGGTGACCAGGGGTGTCGATGCAGAGAAGGCCAGGAACGCCGAAGTTCTTGTTGGCAAGCAAGACACCCGCGCGCTCCATGATGGTTGCCATCGGCACTTCACTGGCGCCGATGTGCTGGGTGATGGCTCCGGCTTCGCGAGAGAACACCTTCGAGCCACGGATGCGATCCAGAATGCTGGTTTTGCCGTGGTCCACATGGCCAAGGACACTGACGATGGGATGCCGCTGGTAGTGGGTGTCGCTTTTGGCTTGCAGCGAAGAGAGCGTCTTGTGTGCGTCGCCTTCGGTCGCTTTCATCGCCTCGGCTTTAACCTTCTCCAGGGTCTCCTTGCTGACCTGGATCGTCTGGTCGGCGCGGGCTTCGCTGCGGCGCTTCTTTTCTTCGAGAGTGAGTTCTTCCGGCTCTGGCTCGACCGCTTCCTCGGGCTCCTCAACAAGGTCTCCGAACTCTGCCTCCAGCTCGGCGGCTAGTTCGTCGGCGAGAATTTCCTCGTCGGTGCGGTCGTCCATCATCGAAGCGGCCCACTGAGGGCGGCTACATGGGGCTTGTGGGGCGTTGGCGCGTGCCGGGGGGCGGGACTGGCCCGGGAGCGCGGTTTGGGAGGCGCGGAATCCGTTGGGTGCGGGTCTGGAAGACGGGTTCCATGCCGAGTCGGGCGCGGGGGGAGAGCACTTGTCTCATCGAATCAGAGGAACCGCTGCCGGGCTTGGAGGCTCTGCCAAGAGGATAGCGAAACTATTGCGCTGGCATCGCCTCGAATTCGTCGATGGCCAACCATCCGGGCAAAGCTTCTATGCGTGCAATCCAGGACTGAATGGCTGGATACGGCGCCAAGTCAAAGTTGCCTTCGGGCGCAACGTGGGTGTACGCATACAGGGCGATGTCGGCTAGGGTTGGGGTGTTGCCCACGAACCAATCGCGGCGGGCCAGGTGCTGTTCCATGACGGCGAGTGCGTGTTCGCCGCCCGCCCGCTTGCTGGCCATGGTGGCGTCCCTTGCGGGGCCGGGCGCATCAAAGTGCAGCACGGCGCGGCTTGTGGCGATGTACGGTTCGTGGCTGTATTGCTCAAAGAACATCCATTGCAGCACTTGGGCGCGGGTGCGGCGGTCGGCGGGGAGCCACTCGGTCCCGTCGGCAAGGTATGCGAGGATGGCGCCCGACTCCCAGACCACGAAGCCTTCATCGTCGAGGACGGGCACCTTGCCATTCGGGTTTAGGGCGCGAAATTCGCTGGTGCGGGGGTCCTCGAAGAAGTTGGTCGGCGTGTGCTCGTATTGTTTTCCAAGCAAGCTGCACAGGAGTTGGATCTTGTACACGTTGCCGGAGGAGCCGTGGCCATACAGGTGCATGACACGAGGCATCTGCATTGTACGATTAATGTCCTTGGCGCTGGGAACTAGACAAGATAGCAGAGCAACGCTGCCGGAAGGCACCATACGGGGCCCCCCACATCAAACGTGTCACGGGTCACGACGACCCGAAGGGCCTCACGGGCTGGCAGAATTCTTTGCAGCGCCTGGATTCCCGCTTGCGGGTTCGGACTGTACTTGCATTCCACCATCAACTCCACGCATGGAAGCCTCCCGACAAAATCAATCTCGGGGCTTGGAAGATACCCCAAATCGAAGCGTCGGCTCTTGAACGCGGTAAAAAGAATCCGGGAAAGATGGTCCAGAACTACGCCCTCGACGACTTCCCCCACGCGCCCCGTGCGCTCCAAGTCGGCCAAATCAAGCTCGGCAGACAAATAGGCGCGTACCCCAGGGTCTTGGATGTAGACCTTCTCCATTTTGCGAGGTTGAGGCCTTAGATCTGGCCCCATTGCTTGGAGCGAGCGGGCCAGAAAAAGTTCCTCTGCGGCGCCTTTCCAATGGGCGGGCGTCTCCTTGTCCACTCCAAGGTCCTTTGCCCGCGCATTGCTGCTGAACTTGCCTCCGTGGTCCCTTGCCAACGCCCCTAAGAACTCAGAAAACGCCCCTGGTTTGCGGATGCTTGGGAAATGCTTGAGGTCCTTTGATAACGCGGTCGCCAACGTGGATTCCATGAAGGCGGTTCGGTGCTGCGTTTCGGGTTCCCCCCAGGACGCCGGGTATCCTCCTTGGACGAGGTACCGATCGAATGCCGCACAAAGGACCGGCCACGCATCTTGAACATCGAACCACAGCAGTTCAAGGGCCGCTGCCAGGCTTTCTAGGTCCTGGAACTCGGCGTGGGCCAATGCGGCCCGTGCGCGCATGGCTTCTCTAAAAATTGGCGAACCCGGGCCAAAAATGGCGGGGTCCAATGCCTCCATGGCTTCGTTGAACTTCAACGGATACAGGTCATGTCGAACGGCGCGCCCTGGAAGGTCTGCTTCAGGGTTCAGTAGGGCTGCGCTGCTGCTTCCGGTTGCAACCACCCGCAAAATCGTGGAATGGGTGTCATGAAGCGCTTTCAGTTCGTTTGCCCAATTATCCAAGCTGTGGATTTCGTCCAAAAAGAGGTACACATCTTCCTTGGATTCCTGGAGTGGCCCTCGTAGCAAGAGGCGCTCGACCATATCGACGAGCGGAGTCAAGTGCCCTTGCGTCTCCGCCTGAATTCGCGGCAGGTCGGTCGGGCAGTAGATGATGCGTCGGGAATCTACGCCGTCGTCCAGCAGCGCTTTCATGAGATGGCCGACTGTCGTGGTTTTTCCGATTTGCCGGGGTCCCGCCAGGATACGAATCTGGCGCTGCGCAGGGTCGCGCAACAAGCCTTGAAGGACATGGAAGACGCGCCGTTTTTGCGCATTTTTTAGCACCATCCGCGAAATCTCGCCCCCTGCCCAGTGGGGGTTCCAGTGCAGGAGTGCCTGGTAGAGTTCGGTTTCGCCCATGCTCGACGCAGGCCATTTTTGTATATAAGTCATCGGTGCAAACCGAAACTATTTCGATAAAATAGCGGTTTGAAACGAGATTTTTGGGCACGGGCAACCCGCTTCACCGGGCGCCATTCGGGATGCTGCAGGCGGAGGCGCGCCGAGTTCCAACTACTCGAACATCCACTCTTCGCCGGCGCGGGTGTACGCGGCGCCGCCGTTGGGGAACCAGAGGCCGATTTCGAAGGCGGCGGTCTCGGCGCTGTCGCTGCCGTGGATGATGTTGCGGCCGATGTGCTGGCCAAGGTCGAAGCGGATCTCTCCGGGCTTGCCTTCGACGGGGTTGGTGGCTCCCATGAGGGCTCGGCTCACAGCGATGGCGCCTTCGCCTTCGATGAGCATCGGGACGACGGGGGCGCTTTGGATGAACTCCACGAGGCCGGGGTAGAAGGGGCGCTCCTTGTGGACTTCGTAGTGCTTGGCGACGATGGCAGGGTCGGCCATCTCAAGGCGCATGGCCTTGATTTTCATGCCCTTTGCTTCAAAGCGGCTAACGATGTTTCCGACGAGGCCGCGGCTGACGGCGTCGGGCTTGATCATGACGAAGGTCTGTTCGATTGCCATGGGCGCGGCGACCCCGGCAGGGGCAAAAGCGTTGTGCGCGATGTCGCAAGGTGGGACAGGAGGCGCCGAAGGGGCGGGGAGGGGAGCGGAGGCCGCGGCTTTAGTCGATGCGTGGGAGGATCATGGTCACGGTGGCGCCGGGCCCGTTTGAGACTTCCAATCGGCCGCCAAACAACTGCACTACTAGGCGTGCCAGTCGTAGTCCGACGCCGAAGCCCGTGTCGGCTACATCGGCGCTGTGTCCTTCCATCAAGGGCGTGTGGAGTGCGGCAACGGCGTGCGCGGGCAATCCAGGTCCTTGGTCGTGGACTTCGATGCGGAGGTCCGTTGGTGTCGCTTGCACCAAAACGTGGCCCGCTCCAGGGCCGCCATAGCGTTGGGCGTTTTCAATGAGTTCCTGGACGGCGCGGCGCAGGGAGGGGGGGTGCACGCGGGCGGCCGCTTCCGGGTTTCCCTCTACACGCACGATCAAGGAATGTTCCGGGGTCTGCTGTGTTGCGGCTTGGCGCACTTCGTTTGCGATTTCTTCCAAGCTAAGCGTGTGGAAGGTGGTGCGCCGTTGGGCCAGAAGCACTTGTGCCAGCGCGTCGAGTTTCTCAGTTTTTACGCGCAGTTCTTCAGTCGCTCGCAGGCCGGTGGCGGCGTTTCGTCGCGCCGCGTCTAGGTTTCCGGATTCCAGTGCAATGCGCAGCACTTCTTGGGAAAGGATTAGTCGAGTGAGAGGCGTTCGCACTTGGTGGGAGACATGGTTGAACAGCTCTGCGCGGGTGTTTTCGAGTCCGTCGAGCGCCTCGGCCATGGTGTTGAAGGATGTTTCAAGGGCGCGAAATTCACGGGGGGCTCTGGGGACTTCCATTCGGGCAGACAGGTCGCCAGCGGTTACGCGCCGTGAGGCGTCCTCTACGGCACGCAGGGGATCTCGAACGGTGACTGCCATAATCCATGCAGCCAGAACGCCTCCAAGCACCAGCGCGGATCCTCCCAGGGCGGCGCGGGCTACCAGGAGGCGCGAGGTGGCGGCCTCGGCGGGGCCAAGGGGCAATCCGGCTACAATCAATGCCCGGACCTCGCCATCCGCTCCCAGAGTGGTGCGAACGGTGTACACGAATGGTTCGCCATCAGGGGAGGCGCGCCAGGAGCCAAGAGATTGAGTAGCTTCTTCAAACAAGGCTCGGGCGGCTTCGGGGCGAATGGCTGCGGTGTCTACGAGGAGATCTCCCGTGGGGCTGAACATCAGAATGTGGATCCCCTCGGCGTCGGCTAGTCCCGAGAGTTGGTTGCGCAAGATCTCAAGGTGCATGGCGCCGGCCACGATGCGATCGGGGGCGTCTGGGCCTACAGGCACTGCAAAGGGTACGACCCAGTCTTGGATGCGTTCGTCCCAAGCTGCGGCGGTGATGGCAAATCCCCCCATGCTCGATGCGGCAAGGACTGCGTCGTCTAGAAACGGGGCCGCGTCGAGCAGGCCGTCGCCTCGACATAGCAATTGATCGCCCTGGTAAACGGCGAGTGCTGCGAGGCGTGGTTCTTCGCCGCGAACGCCTTGCAGGATTGGGGCGCACTCGCCCAAGCTGCCCTCTCGCACTTGGGGCAGCGCCGTCAAAGGCCGGAGAAATCCGTGCATTTCTGCCAGCATGCTCTCCTCGCGCACGGCGACGCGTGCCTCTAGGTCTCGGGTCCGCGTGGCGATGCCGGCGCGAGCGTCCTGTTCGTCGTTGTAGGTGTCCACTACGAGGGCGGCAAGCAGTGGCAGGAGCGCCACGACCACCACCGCGAGTACGCGTCCTGTGAGGGGTACGTTGTGCAGCCAACCCCTGGCAGTCACGGCGCCAAGTGCAAGCCCAATGTCCATGGACCTGTCGGCGAAGACGGGCGGAGAGGAAGGAGTTCTTGGGCGTGGGGCGGCGCGCTATCTTCGGCGAGCGACTGCAACGGCGGCTAGCAGGACGAGAAGCGCCACGACTCCGGGGCCGGGTACTTCTGGGTCGTCGGTGGGCGGAGCCACCACATCGGGTTCGATGCCGTTGCCGGCGGTGTCGAATGCGGCAAACAGTCCTTGTCCCTCGGTTTGGCGCAGCACCTTGCCCACGCGCTGTCGGTAGCCGTTGCTGCCGGGTTCCGCAGTATCGGCACACTCGCCGACGCAACCGTCGGCCCAGCCGATGTGAACGCGGCCCATGCTGTCGATGTCCATGTCGTTGAAGTCCAGGAGGTTGCGGCAGTTGCTGCTTCCGGATACGACCACATCGTACACCCCGCCCACTTGGATGGGGTCGTTGGTAAGCTTGTGAACACTCCATGTTGCGCCCGCGTCGTAGGTGAATGCGGCGTAGTAGTTCCAGACCAGTTCGGCTTGGCGCTCGTCGCATTGGTAGATTTGGTTGCTTTGCAGGAATTCGAGATCGGCACCGGGCCCGCCTTCGAGGCCGATGAAGGTGATGGCTGCGCGGTCGTCGTCCCCCACTTGCACGTCGGCAAAGGTGCCAGCTACGATGGGAGGGTCGTGAAATTGGCCAATGTCCAGCCATTTCGCTCCGGCGCCATCCCCGCCGCCAGTACCGAGTGTTTCCCAGGATGCTCCTTCGTCCTTGGTCATGGCCACATGGATGCCGTGTTCGCTTGCCATGCCGTAGTACATCCAACCGCCGGGCCGACTGAATTGGAGGCTGGGGTCGAAGCCATTCGTCCATTCCTCGGTGCCCGCGATGGTGTTGCTTTGGTAGGTCAATCCGTTGTCGGCGGTGCTGATGTAGCCAAGTTCCCCGCAGCCCGCAACCGGGACCGCCATGAGTCCCGTGGCGCGAGACACGCGGATGTGGCCGTGGAAGCCGCCGCAGGTGCCACCCACATCCTGGAAGGGCAGGAAAGTCTGGCCGCCATCAAAGCTGACGGTGCAGGCGATGGCGCCGAATTGGCCGCAGTAGTAGACGTTGTGGGCAAACAGGAGGTTCGGGCTGCCTTCCGTGCCGGGGCCGCTCCCGATGCTTTGGTGGTCAAAACGTACACCACTGCACATGTTTCCCGTGGGCACCCAGGTGCTGCCGTCGTCATCGGTCCAAAACATCACAGAACAAGGTCCCGCGAGTCCACCGGCCCAAACGCGACCAAGATCCGGATCTGCGTGCAGCATTGGGTCAAGGTTGGTGGGCACTTGGTATTCAGCGGTCACGTCCACCCACTGCACGCCGCCGCCGGTTGCGTCAAACGCGCCACGAATCGTGCTGCTGCCAGCGTGGAAGTACACATAGTCGGTGTTCCACGGGATGCCGAGCGTCGGTTCGGGAGCGTTTTCGGCGCCGGGCACCGCGTACTCGGTAAATCCTGGCTCGCCGTTGCCAAATCCGGCAGCATCCACACCCGGCACCAAGCCGAATGCGATGAGCAAAACTAGGCTGGTCGCGGCATTCTTCATGCCAGCCAGTGGCCCCCGCCGGGGATGAACGTTGTGCCCAATCCCTACGGACGCTTTCGTGCCACGAGTAGGGCGCCAAACACGGCCGCGAGCACGAGCAAGGCGCCCGGTGCTGCGATGCCCTCGGAGTCACCGTCCTCCGGGGGGTCTTCGAGGTCCTTGATGTCCGTCGGCTCCTTGTCGAATGCCGCAAACAGCCCCCGGCCATTGACTTGGCGAGCCAGCGTTGCATGGGCATCGCGGTACCCCTCCGATCCAGGTTGGAGCGTCTCGGCGCATTGCCGGGTGCAGCCGTCCGCAAGCGCAATGTGGATGCGACCTTCGCTGTCCAGATCCATGTCCTTGAAGTCCAGCAGATTTCGGCACGACCCGTCGCTGGCTGGGTCAAAACCACCATCAAAAATGCCTCCAACTTGGATGGGGTCGTCCGTAACGCGTTGCACGTCCCAGGTGTTGCCCGCGTCGTAGCTGATGGCAACGTAGGCGTGCCAGACCATGTTTTCCTGATTCTGGGAGCACTGGTGGATCGCGTCGCCGCCTCCGTATCCTCCCTCTCGCGCTTCGAGGCCTAGAAAACTCATGGCAACTCGATCGTCGTCTCCCGCCTGCACATCCGCAAACATCGCATGCACCACGGGCGGGTCATGCAGAGCGCCGATGTCGAGCCAGGCGTCCCCGTCTGCCCCAAGCGGCTCCCAGGTCAAGCCCTCGTCCTTGGAAAGTGCCACATGGGCCCCTGAATCGCCGGCTTGTCCAAAGTAGATCCAACCACTGGGTCGACTGAATTGGATGCTTGGATCAAACGCCCGCTCCGTTGGCGCCACAGGCACCGCTCGGCTGTCCCAAGTCAAGCCATCATCCTCCGTGTACGCAAATCCGGCAACTTCCCCGCAGGAAGCATCCGGCAGAGCCGCAAGCCCGGTGGCGCGAGACACCCGGATATGGCCATGGATGCCTCCACAATCCCCGAGCACCTGCACAAAGGGGCCCCACACGACGCCGCCATCCAAGCTGAAAGCGCAGGCGGTGCGCACGAGCTGAGCGCAGTAGTAGGTAGCGTGCGGAAACACCTGCAAAGCCTCAGGCGTCACCGCGAAGGGGCCGCTGCCGATGCTCTGGTGGTCAAACTGCACGCCGCTGCACATGTTGCCCGTGGGCGTCCAAGTGGAACCGTCGTCGTCCGTAAACGCCATTTGGCTGCACGGACCAAGAAGCCCGCCCGCCCAAACGCGCCCGGTGTCCGGGTCCGCGTGGACCATCGGATCTACATTCATCCGACTCGTAATGGGCGTCACGTCCTGCCAATCCGGTACATCCATCTCGTCGAATGTGACGCGGAAAGTGGCGGTGTAGCTCTGGTAGAACACATGGTCCGTGGTCCACGGAATGCCAATCGTCGGCTCGCCGGCCGAATCCGACAAGGGCAAACCAGGGGGCGCCGCGTAGACCTCGAATGCCGGACTCCCAAGCCCAAGCTCGGCGCTCGCTACGGGCACCAACAGGAGCAGAAAAACCAGCAACAGTGTGCGCATACATCGCCATCGAAGCCTCGACTAAAGACAGACGGGTAACGAAGCGGGCATACTTTCACTTGCCCCTCCGGACAGCCTAGAACCCCGCCAGGACTCCTCCTTACATGGCCCGGCTCGACGTACACGGAGGCGCCATCCTCATCGACGCGCCCCCAAGCCCGCGCCTGCCGGTCGTTATGAAACGGATCCGCGCCCAGCGCCGCGACCGCCTCTGGACCACCCCCTCCCATCGCGGCCTCGATGTCATCGACATGCTGCACCACACCGCGATTGAACGCAGCCCCGCCTTCGACGACCTAGAATACAGACTCCTGTACGGCAGCGACATGGACCACGTCCAAGCCTGCCTTGCCCTCAAACGGGGACTCGAACCGCCAGGCACCATGCCGGAGCTCCGCAAGCCCCTCTACCCATACCAGGAGCAAGCCGTGGCCTTCTTGGACCGCGCCGGCAGCGGCATTCTGGCCGACGAACCCGGCCTCGGTAAGACCCTGCAAGGAATCTCCTTCGCCCTCCTTCGCCCAGGCCCCTGTCTCGTGGTCTGCCCCGCCACCGCCAAGCACGTCTGGGCCCGCGAAGTCGCCGCAAGCAGCAATGAAACCGCCGCGATTCTGCAAGGCACCAAACCCCAAACCCTCCCCGACGCCAAGTTCCTCATCATCAACTACGACGTGCTTGAACACCACGAAGAAGCACTCGCCGCACACGGCTTTACAACACTCATTGCCGACGAAGCCCACCGCGCCAAAAACATCCGCGCCAGGCGCACCAAGGCCCTCATTCGACTCGCCGACCAGATCCCACGCAAGCTCTTGCTCTCCGGGACACTGCTGATGAACAGCCCCGAAGACCTGTTCCCCCCGCTGCGCATTGTCCGACCCGAAGTCTACCCCGACTTTGGCGCCTTCTGCGACCGCTACATGCATACGCGCAGCATCAAGAAAAAAGTCCGAGGCCGCCTCAAGAGCCAAACCGTGCGCGAAGGCAGCCAACGCCTGCCCGAATTGCACCACCGCATGGACGCCTTCACCATCCGCCGCACACTCGCCCAAGTGCGCGACCAACTACCAGAACTACGCCACACCTTCCTCGAAATCGACCTCCCGGACGACCTACGAACCGCATACCGCACACGCATCGGCCCCGCCGTGCGCGCCGGCCCCGGAGCCGAACGGTTGCGGGCCGCCAACGACGCCCTCAGCGTCTGCATCGAAGCCAAATCCCGCGTCCTTGCCGACCTCGTAGAAGACCGCCTCGCCCTCGACGGCCGCAAAACGCTCGTCTTCAGCACCCGCCTCGCCCTCCTGGACGCCGTGGACCAACGGCCGCGCATCCACAAAGCCGCCTTGCGCATCGACGGCTCCGTACCCGCCGATACCCGACGGGCCATCGAAGACCAATTCCAGACCGACGATTCCGTCCGAGTATTTCTGGGCCAAACCCGCGCTTGCGGCGAAGCCCTAACGCTCGACGCCGCCGATACCGTACTGATTGCTGAAGCCGACTGGTCTCCCCAAGCCAACGAACAAGCCATCCGACGCGCCCTTCGGATCAACACCGACCACCCCGTCGAAGTGGTCTGGCTCGTGGTGCGTGGTACCCTCGACGAAGCCCGGCTCGCGGTACTGGAGCGCAAAAAGGCGGAGTTCGGCATCGTCATGGACGGCGCCAATCCGGAAGACCTCCTACGCGAAGCGCTGCACGGTTGCCAGGAACCCGCTCAATCTTCGCGCCTGGACCAAGCAACCCCCGCCACGAGCACCGCCACCATGAGCAACACAAATGCCGCCGGACTTTCCTCTGCGGGCTCCTCTTTGCCACCTTGCGTATACGCCGAGTAGGGACCAAGCCCGCCGCCTAGATCCTTGAAGCCACTCGCAGCCCCTCCTGTGACCGAAGGAATCGCCTGCTCCGAACTGGAGGGCCCTTCGGCAACGCCGGCCTGCTCCGCGTACAGGATGCAGCAACCGCCGTAGCGAGCCGTGCCCTGTGCTACCCGCACCTCCATGAATTCGACCCCGCCCGGCGCGGCTCGCACTTCGCCCTCCCAGGGAAAATAGCCCTCCGCGTAGAGGTAGAGTTGCGTCAAACCGCTGCGCACCGCCGCTCGAAACGAGCCATCTGCGTCCGTCTTGGCCACCGCCCATCCATAGGAATCTTGGTTGCCAAATCCAATCTCGACACCCGGCATCGGAGCACCCGTGGCCGCATCAAGCACATATCCCTCAATGGTCGCATCCGGCCCGGGTCGTGCCGGGAGATCCACGTCCATGCGCGTCGTCTGGCCCGCAGGCAAATCCACCACGCGCACATGCGAGTAATACTCAGGACCCTCATCGCGCCAGGATTCATGATAGAACCGAACAATGCTGTACCCGGGCGTGATATCGCCGGCAAACCGTCCGTCGCTTTGCACCTCAATGGCGCAGCCGGCAAAAAAATCAGGTACCGGGGACGCAATGAGTTCCGCCGAAGCAGACCCCACAATACTCGGTGCGCCAGGCTCCTCAATCGGCCGTGGAACGGGCGGCTGTTCGCCCTCGACGAAACTGCACTCGTAGATTCCATACTCGGGATTCTGCACACTGACCGACACGGAACGCAACGGCGAACCGGCACCCATCACTTGGCCCTCGATGCGCGCGGTTTTCGCGGGATACTTCAGAACGTCGATCACTATGTTTTGGTCGCCGGCCACAACAAGTTCGCGCCACTCGGAAGTGTAGCCTTCGCGCCAAACTTGGAGACTGGCTTGCCCCACGCGCACCGGGAGCATGAACTGTCCGGCGTCGTCGCTCGTGGCGTTTGCTTCCCGGAAGGTCCCGTCAATGACATCGCAGCTCTCTTGTCCGTCCGATTGGACCCGACATTCCACGGCGCCGTATTGGTAGAGCCAGACCAACGCGCCAGAGACAGGCACTTCCTCTTGGTCGAGGACCATGCCGGTGAGGGTGAAGTCCTGGGCTGAAGCGGTCGATAACGCGAACAGTAGGATTGCCACAACAGACGCCCGAAGCACGGACCGGTCCATGCGCGCAGGACGGGAGCGTGCCGGGTTGAGGCGATTCCCCACGACGGGCGGTCAAGGCGCTTGGCGGGCGCCGGGTCAATCCATGAAGTCCGACAGTCTTCGCTCGGAGGGTGCTCTGAGCGCCGCCATTTGCGAGAGAAGCATCGGGTGCCGACCCTTTGAACACCAAGTTCGACGAGCTGAGCCTGCCCCGCTTCATTCCACATTCCAGCACGCCGAGTTTAAACTCAAATCGAGTTTAAACTCCGGCCCGACACAACGCGAATGAACTACGCCCGCCCAAACACACCAAGCGGTCCGAGCACGTCTTGGACGAAGTGGTGCCCGCGCACGCCGAGGGCGCCCGACTCGTACACGACACCTTCGTGGACAATGATGTCCCAGACATTGGTGCCGGGTTCTCGGTCGAAGCCCAGCACGGCGGGAGCGAATTGTAGCTTGGGCGTGCTGATGTCGAGCACAAAGATGCCAAGGCCATAGTGGGCGAGGTACACCTTGCCGTCTTCGACCTGAATGTTGTGGGTGCTGGTGATTTCCTCGCCGGGGACCATGTCGCGGCCGGCGGGGGCTTGATCGGGGTTTTCCCAAGTACCTAGGAGTTTGATGTCGGCGGGATTGGTGGTGTCCCAGACGTAGACGATGCTGCGGTCGGTGCCAAGAACGTAGTGCGTGCCGCCCACGACCGCGAATCCTACTTCGACGCTGCCGACGGTGATGCGTCGGTCGCCGATCCAGTCGGTCACGGTGGTGTGCAGGTTGCCCTCGTGTCCTTCAGGGAAGGCATTCCATCCTCCCAGTTCCACGGGTGCCGCGGGGTCGGTGACGTCGACGATGCGCAATCCCGCGTCCCAGTAACTGACATACATCAAGGTGCGGCCGTCGGGCTCGTTCATGACAAACATGTCGTGCGCGTAAAGCTGGTAGTATGCGTCCAGAACCTCAGGGTCGCGGTTGACGTCGGTCACCGGGTTGGCTGCGTATCGGCTGACCTCGTGCAGGGTTCCCGTTTCGCGATCAAAGTGGTTGATGCTGATGTCCGCGTTGGCGCCGAACACCCACTCCGTGCCATCGGGTTGCTGGTGGTAGAACACCATATGCGGGCCGCGCAGAGGGCCGACGGGGAGGTAGGAGACGATCTTGGGCGCGGTCTTGTCGGCAAAATCCAGGACATAGAAGCCGCCGGCGCGCAGAGGTGTTCCGCCAAGGGGGGCCATGCTCAGTTGTTCGTCGTTGCCCACGAATGCCCACATGCCGTCGTCGCTCACTTTCACGTCCTTGGCTCCGGGAACGTCAATGCTGGAAACCGTCTCCAGGCCCAAGGACCCGTCGGCGTTCCAAGTGCGCTCTAGGATGTAGATGGTGCTGCCACGGTCCACGAACACGTAGTCGCCCCAGGCGTCCACTTCCTCGCCGCCGCCTTCGCCCCAAATGCCTAGGTGGTGCATATTGGCCGAGACGTTGCCCCCGGACCAAGCCGCAAGCACGTCTTCCAGCACAATTGCCGGAGGGCGCTTGCCAAGGTCATCTTGATTGTCGGAGTCGCCTTCGTCGTCAAGGCACCCCGCCAGGGTGGTTAATCCGAGGACTGCAACAAGCATCCAGGAGCGCATGGGCGCTCGACGACGGGCCCAGTTGATGAGTATTGTCGTGGGCTAGCAGCGAAACAAGGTCCGCCGGGCCAACCAGGTCAACGCTGAACTCGAAAGTCCACGAACGAACCCTGGGCAGTTTCGTCCTCCGCGTGCACCGCCGTCACCACGGCCCGTTCTGGCCCATGGCGGCACCAAGCAAGCCATTGATCCACGGCAGCAGCCGGTCCCTCCGCCACCGCCTCCACGCGCCGATCCGGTAAATTGCGCACCCAGCCCACGACACCGAGCGCCTCCGCCGCCTTTTTGGTGGACTCGCGAAAGTAGACGCCTTGGACGCGCCCAGAAACCCAGATGTGCACCCGCTTCTGGCCCGCACCTCCAGGTTCGCCGGGCGCGCCCGCGTCGCTCAACCAGGCACCTGCCGAACGTGCACGTCGGTCTGGGGATACGGAATCGAACAACCAGCGTCGGCGATAGCCTTCTTCACGGTCTCATGCAGGTCCGCCTTGGTCTGCCAGAAATCCCCCGTCTGCACCCACGGCCGCACTTGCAAATCGACGCTGCTGGCGCCGAGCCCTGTGATGCGCACACTCGGAGCCGGATCCGAGAGCACCCTGGAGTCGGACGCGACAGCCGCGAGAATGGCGCGCGTGGCAGCACCAATATCGTCGTCGTAGCCGATGCCCACCATCACGTCCGCCCGTCGCTTGTCGTTGCGCGTGTGGTTGATGATGGTGCCCCCAAGCACATTGCCATTCGGGAGCGTAATGATGCGACCGTCCGCCGCCTTCAGCGTCGTGAGCGCGAGGCCCAAATCCACCACGTCGCCATCTTGGCCCGCCACGGTGATGGTGTCGCCTACGTTGAACGGCCGGTAGAACAAGAGCATCACGCCCGCCGCGAGGTTGCCAAGCGTATCCTTGAGCGCGAAGCCTATGACGAAGCCGCCGATGGCAAGCCCGCCAAGCATCGCCCCCACGTTGACCCCAGCGACGCCGAGTGTGAAGACAACCACGAGCGCCCAACCGACCACATCCACGATGGTGTCCAGGAAGCTTCGCAGCGTTGCGTCGATGCGCTTCTCCCGTTGCAATGCGCTGTCGACAGTCTTGACGACGATCTTCAGGAAAAAATACCCCGCAATCAGGGTCAGGGCGACCAATGTGGCGCGCTGGCTCCAGCCGGGGAGGGCCTGGAAGCCCGTCTGGAGGTCTGATAGGAACGTCATTGTCGGGCCAATGAGGCTACGGGTAAGAGGCTGGTGGGCGGCTGCGCCGTGTCAGTCATGCCGCATTCATCCCCAGTCTTGCTTTTTGTAGGCGATGCTCATGCAGCGCCGGCCAAACACGGCCGGTGAATTCCATGAAGACCTCAGCCCTCCTCGTAGCAAGCCTGCTCCTGATCGGCGCCATCGCAGTGACCCCGAGCGCCAGCGCCATCGACTGTAGCCAGTCCCCGAATGTGGTTCGCGCAACGTGCGATACCGCGCAAGCCGCCATCGACAACTACCTGCCCATCCTTGTGTGCATTCTGTTCGACGAGGGCCCGGCAAACTGGGGCAAGTGCCTCTAATCCTGCCGACTCTGGCACTCTTCCCCTCTCTCCATTTTGCTGATGGCTTGCGCCGAGCCGGACTCATCCGGCACCCTTGACGCCTCAGACCAACCGCGTCGCCAGCAAATCATCACTGGCGTGGTACACCCATCCATCGTAGTACATGGAGTCCCAAGTGCTTCCTTGTGGCGGCTGCACATCGAGCACCGTGGGGGCGGCTAGGTCCGTGAAATCCACAAGCACGGTGCCGCCTTCGTACCAGCCCATGACGAACGCTTCGTGCCCGGGGATGATGTCTCCAAAGTGGGCACCGCAGTTGCCTTCGAGGGGGCTTGGCGGGGCTCCGTCTCCGCTCCAGCCGCTTGGGTTTTGGACGTATGCCTTCTGGACGGGGCTGGTTTCGTCGCTGATGTCGTAGATCCATGCAGCAGCGAGGGGAACTTGGTCTTCGCTGCCAACTCCGGGGATGTCTGCGTCCATGCAGTTGTTTGCGCCGGCGGGCACGTTGGGCAGGAAGGGCCCCACGTATTCGTCGTTGATGATGAGCACGGTGCCGGCGTCGTTTGCGAACGCTTGGTGGTGGTACTTGATGCGCGGGTCGTCGATGGCAGAGAGCCAGACGGGGGCGAGCGGGTCTGTGATGTCCCAGATGAAGGTCTCGCCACCAAGGCCGTAGTATTTGCCTCCGCCACCGGCACAGTAGGCGCGGTTCAAGTCCACTCGTACGCTGATGTCGTGGCAGCCGTTGCTTTCGACCACGGTCGTGCCGATGAGGCGCGGAATCGGGAAGCTGTGCGACACGGGGGCAGCGGGGTCCGTGATGTCGAGCACGTCGACGCGGTACAGGTCGCCGCTGGAGCCGCTGCTGTAGGCGTAGGGCGTGCCGGGTACGGCCGCGAGGTTGTGCACGCCTCCGGAGGGGAGCGTCGTGGTGGACACGAGCACGAGGTCACGGGGGTCCGTGGCGTCCACGATGTGCACGCCGTTGCCGCCGCCCGCCAGGAGCGCATAGGTGCGACCTTGCCATTCGAGCACGTCCACGTCGCGGGCGCCATTGATGCTCGTAAGGTTGCCAAGAATCACGACGTTTTGCGCGTCGCGTGCGTCAGCGGTCCAGAGTTCGCCGCCGTTGGTCCAGAACAAGACCCCCTGGTGCAGCCAAATGCCTTGGCCGCCGCCGGGCATTTCCTTCGACACCGTCTCGCCGAATTGGCTGAACGAAACAGGCGGAAGGAGTTCGCCTGCAATGCCGGTGTAGATGGGGTCTGGACCGGTGTCGACGGGGCCCGTGGCGTCGTTGTCGAGGCAACCTGCGAGGGTGCCGACGGCGAGAACGAGGAGGACCGTGATGGCGCGCATGCGGGAGCGGGTGGGTTCGAGGAGCTTAGGGATTGTGGCGGTGCCTGTGCGGGGGAGTGAATTGGAGACAACTCTGAACGCTTTGAGTCCGATTGGTCCCAATGCGTGGATGGACTCTCGCCATCTTTGCCCGATTCGTCCTGCGGATGGTTGCGCCAGCTGCTACTGCGGAGACCTCTATGTGTACAACAGTGGAGCGTTTGGGCTCGGGCATCAATGCCAGGTACAGTCCATACCCTCCGCCCTCTGCGTGGGTCCAGGTGCTAGATTACCGGGTGACGGTGATACCCTTCGAATGCTTGTAAGACGCCGTTTATGCGCGCACCACATCCCGCACACTTGCCTGATCCGTCGGATACAACACCAACTCTTGCACGTTGACGTGTCCAGGGCGGCCAACGCACCATAGGATGGTCTCCGCC
This sequence comes from Thermoplasmatota archaeon, assembly GCA_041601615.1. GTDB lineage: Archaea > Thermoplasmatota > E2 > JACPAO01 > JAHFTW01 > JANQNI01. The sequence continues at coordinate 154,376 of JBFIHX010000002.1, forward strand.
ACGTCCGCCGCCGTGAGCGCTCGCGTGTCCGAGTACACTGCCGCCGCTCGTTCCTTGTCGCCGTGGAAGCGCACCTCGGAGAATTCGGTTTCTACGAGGCCGGGTTCGATGTTGGTGACGCGAAGTCCAGTGCCTTGCGCGTCGAGTCGGATGCCTTCACTCAGAGCCCGCACTGCGAATTTGCTGGCACAGTACACGGCGCCGCCGGGGTAGGTCCAGCGGCCGGCGACACTGCCCAGGTTCACGAGGTGTCCTTTGCGCTTGATGAGGTTGGGCAGCGCCTTTCTCGTGATGTAGAGAAGCCCCTTGACGTTGACGTCGATCATTTGCTCCCAGTCGTCGACACTCGCTGCTTGGATGGGGTCGGTGCCGCGTGCGAGGCCTGCATTGTTGACAAGAATGTCCACGTCGAACACTTCCGGGTGCTTGGCAGCTATGCGATCCACGGCGGTGCGATCGCTTACATCCAGGACGACGGGGGTGACGTGCGCGGCGTGCTCGTCTGCCCATTTCGCGGCGAGTTCTTGGAGCCGATCTTCGCGTCGGCCGACCAAGAAGACGTGGCTGGCGCCGGCCGCACAGAACGCTTCGGCGGTTGCTGCTCCGATGCCTGCGGTGGCTCCGGTGACGAGGACTCGGCGGCCTTGGACGGGGTGTCGCACGAGGCGTGGAGTTGTGGTGGGGCTGATGGTCGTTTGGTCCGGGCTCGGCGAAGCTCATCACTTAGTGTCACAGCGGGGCCCAGGGGGCGGCGGGCACAGGGACATACCCGAGGCCCTATGTGGGAGCGGAGAGTGGACGCATTCGTGGGTGTCAACCTTCGTGATCTGTTTCCTCCGTACGACGTAGCTGAGAGCTGGTACGACGGGAAGACGATCGCCATCGACGCGCACAATGTCAGCTTCCGGTACCTGACGACCATGCGGGGCCGCGACGGAGACATGCTCAAAAACGACGACGGGCGCGTCACGGGCCACATGATTGGGTTCATGAATTTGGTTCGCAACTTGCGCTCGCGTGGCGCCGAACCGGTGCTTGTCTGGGACGGCCCAGTGCACCCACGCAAGCGCGCCACCGTAGACGCCCGCCGTGCCAAGCGCGACGAAACGCTCGCTCGTGCAGAGGCGGCACAGGCTGCCGGCGACATGCGGGAGTACGCTCGACTCATGCGCGGGACCGTGTACATCACCCCGCAAATGATCAGCGACTGTACGCAACTCATGGAATCCGTGGGTGTTGCGGTGGTGACGGCGGACCACGACGGGGAGCGATTTGCCGCCGCTATGTGCTTGGCTGGGCACGCGGACGCTGTTGCCACGGAGGACTTTGATGCCCTCGTTGCGGGTGCTCCTGAAGTGCTTCGCAAGGCGGGCGGCGCGGAGCCTTGGCTTCTGAAACTGTCGGACTTGGAGCGCAACAAGATGACCCAGGCGCAGCTTCGCCAAGTCGCTGTTCTGTGTGGCACCGATTGGCACCCCGGCGTCAAGGGGTTCGGCGCCAAGACCGCTGTGCGGGCCCTCAAGGAGTACCCAGATCTGGCCGTGCTGTTTGACGAAGTGGAAGCAGGCCGCAAGGATACCCGCTACCACACCATGGTGGCCAAGTCAGACATGGACGGCGACACATTCCGTGCACTGGACCATTTCATCGCCGACTTGCCCGTGCCGGAGGCCCCCAAGCGCGCCAAGCCCTGCCCCGATATGGCGACCGCCGCGGCCGAGGATCTTGGATTGCAGTCGGCGCGTGTGCTTGGCTGCTTTGTCTAGCGCGCGCCCATGTTCGTACATTGCCGGTCGTGAAATTCAGACTAAGCAAGGCTGGGCGAGGCGCCGCGATTGCAGCATTCCCTTCGAGAGAATGACGAATTTCGCGTGCGGGGCACCTGAGCTTTCAACCCCTTCATTTCCTGTGGAACCCAATGCCGTCGGCACGTTCCCAGGTTTTATTCGTTGTTTACAAAACAAAAAGAAAGCGAGGAACTGCGGGAAGTCCCTGTTTGAGGCAGTTCATCCCTTGCCCGCAGCCCGAATGCATCCCATCCGATCGAGAGGCCAACCGAATGTCCCCCGAGGGGGTCCAAATTCCAACAAGCGCGTGGGGTATACAGATTCATTGGTAACTAATGCGAGGCTTTCAGATGGGACCAGTGGAAGCTCTGTTACCAGTTTCTCTGTAGGGTTCCACCGGAAGTCATGGGGTCACGCAGGGGTGGGCCTTAGCACCCATGCCGAATGCCGGCCAAAGGCGTCGCCTGGCGTGGCGGGCAGCCCCGCCTCAGGCTGCGAGGCCCGCGAATTGTGCGTCGCGCCACCACCACCACCACCACCACCACCACCACCACCACCACCACCACCACCACCACCACCACCACCACCACCACCACCACCACAAAGCAGGGAACCAAGCCACAGCGGCTATGGCCCGAGGACCCAAGGGCGTCAGGAAGCCCCTCCGACGCCACAACCCAAGGGGCGACAGCCATCAAGGGGTCACCCCATCCTGCAGCCGTGGCCCGCGCCGTCGTCAACGCCCGCATCTACCCCATGGACTCCCCGGAGCGCACGGAAACTGCTCTGCTCGAAGAGCATGGCCGCATCGTGCTCGTAGGTAGCGACGAGGAAGTCCGCGCCGCCGCCAAGCGCATCGGAGCCCCCGTGGAAGACCTGGAGGGCTGCGTAGTGCTGCCTGGCTTCGTAGACGCACACATGCACTTTCTGCACGTCGGCGTCAAACAAACCCGGCCTGACCTCTCCGGCGCCTCCAGCAAAACCGAGGCGCTGGAGCGAGTGCGGTCCTGGTTGGCAGCAAACCCCGGCAGCGGCCCCGTGACTGCGGAAGGCTGGGACGAAGCCGAATGGCACGGTGACACACCGCCGACCCTTGCCGAACTCGACGAACTAGCACCCGACCGCCCCCTCGTGCTCCGGCGCATCTGCGGACACAAAGCAGTCGCCAATACCCACGCCTTGTCCGTAGTGCAGGCACGCTGGAGTGACCCCGAAAAGGTGCACCCCGACGGGGTCCTGTTGGAGGAACCGAGCCTGTTTCTCAACGAAGTGCTCCCGGAAGATCCCGAGTTGCTTGACAAGGCGCTGCGCGTTGCCTGCGCCGAAGCGCATCGGCTCGGAGTCACCACCATTGGGGATTTCGAGCAGGCTCCGTTGCGTGCAGCACTTATTCGAGGCGTCGAAAGCGGTGCTCTTTCTGTGCGCGTCAACTGCAGCATCTACCCGCAGCAACTGGACGCAGCCCTTGCCGAGGGGTTCCGGACAGGTCGCGTGCCCGGTACTGCTGGCGCGCTCGAACCTGCTGACAGTTCCATTGTGAAGCCGGAACGCGCCGCTGGATCCACCACAGCCCAGAGCCAAGCCCAAGAAGACCCAAGCTCCCTTCCCGGCATCCTCCTTCGCGACGGTGGCATGAAGGTGTTTCTGGACGGCAGCATCGGCGGACACACCGCGCTCCTGCTGGAACCCTACACGGACAAACCTGACACCCGGGGCACCAAGATCTGGACCGATGCGCAACTAGACGACCTCTTCTGGCGCGGTCACGAAGCAGGCATCCAGCTCATGGTTCACGTCATCGGGGATGGCGCCGTAGAACAAGGGCTTCAGGCCTACGAGCGCCTTTCCGCCCGCGTCGGGGTTGCAGCAATCAAATCGATGCGCCACCGATTCGAGCACTACGAAATCGTACACGACGACCAGGTGCAACGCACTGCGGTGCTGGGACTTGTGCCATGTAGCCAACCCAACTTTGTCGGCGTTTGGAGCAGCAAAGGTGGGCTGTACGAAGAACGCCTAGGCCACCGCTACGGCGCCAACAATCGATTCCAGACCTTCAAGGCCGCCGGGATCCGACTCAGCTTTGGCAGCGACGGGATGCCCTTTGGCCCCCTAGTCGGACTCGACGCAGCAATCCACCATCCAGACCCTGCTGAACGCATGACCATTGAGGAAGCGATTTGGCACTACACCTCAGAAGCCGCCTGGAGTTTGCACCGCGAGGACGAAGTAGGCACCTTACAGCCAGGGCGACTTGCAGATTGGATCGTTTTGGACCGAAAGGACTTGCACGAGGCGCCCAAAAAGTGGGTGGTCCAGGAGACAGTCCTAGGCGGGACCACTTGTTTTCAAGCGCCCATTTCATGAGTTTGGGCCTTTACGTGGTGATGAAAACAATGTCGTGCCCCTGAACCCGTTGTTTGCAGATATCCATCAGCATGACTGCCTAGGGGTTGATTTCGCGTGGAACTGGGCCAACAGGAGTGGGGGTGGATGAAAGGGGGGACCCTAGCATTGCTTATGGAACTGCAAAAAGGGTAAGGATGACCAAGAACGAGATGAATACTGGATGAAATAGACCCTGGTGCGTCAAGCACGACCATATCATAAACCCTCGGGAAAAATTTTCGCCAAAAGAAGCCCGTTTTTGCCGGTCCCTTAGAGAAAATCCGTTCCAGGAGCAATCAAGGGGTCCCCCCTCTCCCGCCAGGGTTCACTCTCGTAGGCCTCCGAATGGACTGCAGGAAAGAACGGCGACCGAAGCTCCACTTCCCGGCATGAAGTTCTTTGACAGGCCTGGGGGTTTCGTAGCACTTCCAAATATGCCCGCAACAGCACAAGAAATTTTGTGAAAATTAAGGCAAGCTGGACGAGCTCGTGGATGACTGAACTGAATCCCCGATGCCTGAGCTAGGTTATGGATGCCAGGGCTGAATCATTCCTGACTAAACCGACTCGTGATTTTCTCTGCCCTGACGAGCATGGCGCCCCAGGCCACACCATGCCTTCGCAATCACAAGCTCCGCTCCGCATTCTTCAGGGTTTTGCAAATTCCATCTGTTCAAGCAAACAGGCTCCATTCGGGTAGCCGCCAGGCGTTCTAGGGTCATCAACGGCGCGCTTGGGTGCGCCGCGACTCAGGGGTAACCAACTCGCTCTCGAAAGAGAACGGCTTTCTCCCGGAAGGCAATGGTACGCTTGGCCATGGCGATCACACGCAGTGCCACCGCACTCCTTCCTGCCACTGATTTGGTGGCCATCCGCACCCGCCTCGCCGAGCAGTACGGCAGCGAGCTCTACGAGGCAGACGATGACCGGCGCATCCTGTGCATCCACGTTCCACGCGCCGAGCCAGACCCTGTCAACGACGTGGAGGCCGCCGTAGAGTACCTCGACCCCACCGACGTAGGTGCGGCAACCCAAGTGCTCCTCATCGGCACCCAGCGCATGGCCCAAGTGTACGCCGAACCCCTGAAACAACTCGTCCAAGAGCGCGTTCGCACAGACCAACGCATCGCGGACGAATGGCGCCAACGCCTCCCCGGGACGCTTTCGCACGAATTTTTCAAAGACCCCGCTGACCCACGCCGCCGCTCACGCCTGGTCGTCCGATTGCCCGTCGGCTCCATGGCCGAAGTCGAAGACAGTTTGCTGGAACCCCTTGCCGACGAATTGGGGCCGCAAGTGGACACGCCCCGCGTCAAGAGCCTCGCCGCAGTCTACCTCATCTCCGCCCGCGACCACGTGCGCCTCGCGCCAGATGTGTTCATCCAGGAACTCTTGCGAAAATGGCGCGACGAGGATCGCCGCATGCGCGCCCAAGCCGCCCGCGAACTCGAAAAGCAAGCAGAACGGGAGCGCAAGGAAATCGAACGCCGCCGCCTGATGGCTGACTTGGACCGTACCCTCGGCCGAAGCGAACGCGTCGCCCGCGCCCCCCTGCGGCGCCACCAGACCCCTTCGAATCGCGTTGACTCGTTGCTCGGACACGGCCGCCACTTGGATCTCACCCCAGGTACCCGACTCAGCGCTCGTACTCTCGCGGAGCAAAAGCAACCCTCGACGTCCAATGAACCTCCTGGCGCCACCCAGGACCACGACTCAGGGCACACGGGAGCCCGCGAACACCGCTTTGGCACCAACTACCAATATCTAGATGCCGTGTTGGGGCGAGGTGCTCCGACAGGACAGGATTCCGCCACCCCGGGTCACTTCGGCGCGACCCCGCCGTCGCCACGAGCGCAAGAACCTGCACTAGGGACGAAAGAACCTGCGCCGCCTCTAGCACGGACACCCAGTTCCGGTCCACGCTCGCAAGTCGCCGGAACCCCTCGGTCGGCCCCAGAACCTAGCTACCCTCGAGCTGCCTTGGCATCCACGGACGACGTGATCCAGACTCGTGGCCCGAGCAGGGGCCCAAGCAGTGCTTCAAGGAGCACCGCGCACCCTTCTCGCGCCACTCCGGCTGCCACACCGGCATCCTCTCAGGCAGCTTCCTCGTCCGGCCCCGCCGCAGAAACGGCCGTGGTGGAACACAACCACCGCATGGAGCGCATCAAAAACCGCGTCGACGGCCTTGGCAAGCGCGCCGTCGAACTCAACGACCGACCCGGCGGGCGCCTCGGCCGCATCGCAGAGCACCTCATGGACTGTGGCTTTGACGTATTGGTTCGCCCCGAGACCCCGGGAGCCCGCATCGACCTCGCTGCAGAACGACCCGAGGGCAATCCACAACGGATTGTGCTTCGCCTCGAGGACAAACTCACCGTGGCGGCCGCCAACAAGGGACTAGAGTTGGCACGAACACTGGACGTGGACCAAGTGGTCGTTGTTGCAGAGCACGCCGATCCCGAAGCGGAGCGACGCCTTCTGGCCACCAAGGTCCAATGGCTGACTCCCACGGACTTGGCAAAGGCACGTTTGTGAACCAAGCGCACTCAGGCGCGAGGACCGAGCAAAAGCCACGAAGGAACGAATGGAATCGCACCTTGGTGGGCCCGAATCAGACCAGGGCACAGCGAGTCGATCGCAGCAAGCTGAAGCTTCGAGGAATGCCAAGGCAACTTCGGAGACAAGCACCACGGATATCGCACGCACGGGATGGGCTGAATCAGGACAATTTGGCCGCGGCTGCGTGCCTGGAGCGCCCTACTGAGCCCCTGGAATTACACCGCCTTCGCAGGAGCTTGCCCGCCCTTTCGCCCAACGCAAGAACCAGATGCGCCCCCCGGCTCCAAGTTCCTAGGTCCCCCCGCCTTGGACGGACCTGAGCAAGAGGGAACGCCGCATGCACACCGTCAGCACCGATTGTCAAGCCCTAGATGCACTCTTGGACGGCGGTCTCGAATCCGACGCCATCACCCTGGTGTTCGGAGAGGGTGGCAGCGGCAAAACCAACCTCGCACTGCAATGCGCTCGCGTAGCCATCGCCGGCGGCCAGCGCGTCGCCTACGTGGACACGGAAGGCGTGAGCGAAAAACGGCTTGCACAAGTGTTCAACGCCCTGCCCGACGAGGGACGCGAAGGCGCCATCGAACGGTTGCTGTTCTACAAGCCCTTTTCCATCGACGAACAGGAGAAGATGGTCAAGAAAACCGCCCTCTTGAAGGACGTCGGTCTGATTGTTGTGGACTCCGTCAACATGCACTACCGGCTCCACATCGATGCACCCGGAGGCGAAAAGGAAGCCGGCCAAAGCCTGCTTGCCCAACTGCATCACTTGACCATGCACGCTCGGCGCCACCACATCCCCGTGCTCATCACAGGCCAAGTGTACGGAGGCGAAGACGCGACGCAACCGTTTGCCCGCCGCACCATGGAACACCTCGTCAAAGCGCTCGTTCGCTTCGAGAAACGACCCGATGGCACCCGCCGCGCCACCGTCCTCAAACATCGCAGCATTGAGGAGGGCAGACAGGTCCGGTTTGTCATTGGGCCCAACGGACTTGAAGACCTAGCCCAGGCACGAACCTCTGGTTCCGTAGGCGCAGGCGCGGGCAGGGGCGTGGGCGCGGACAAACCCGCTTTGGGAACATCCAATGTGGCACGGCCCTCGGCGACGAATGCCGCCGGAACACCGCAGAGGCTGAGCCCAGAAGAGGCGCGTGCTCGCTTCGAGCGCTTGCGACAAGCCCAGGCCGAAGCAGGGGACGAATCAGGGTCGGAAATGAGCGCGGCCTCCATGGCCGATCCGGTGCGACACTCGACCATCGGAATCGAATCGAAGAACGAACTCGAATCGGCCACCGAGGAAGAACCAAGCCTCGATGCCGCAATCGAACCGGGAATGCAACGCCACCCTGCTCAATCAGACCCAATTCCAATTCCCGCAGACACACCGCCGTCCGAAACAGCCACGAACCCCATAGCTTCGGGCCAGGCGGCAGACGCGCCCTCGGCACCCCTCCGCGCCCACGACGACGCAACCGATGAATCGGACGCCCCCGAGGGCCCGGCGACCGAACTCATGACCGAAACCGAGCGCAACGAGGCCGAATCCTTGCCTGGATTCACCTCCGCCAACAAAATTCCGCGCAGCGGGGAACAACCCTCCTGAGCCCCCAGAGGGACCCGGCCGGGGGCCCTGATGCCAAAAAAACCATAAGGTACGAGGCTCCCACGTATCTTGCTATGCGCACGTTGTCCCGACTCGGCGTACCGATTCTGTTGTTGCTTGCAGCCTGCTTGGTCCAAGCCTCAGCCCAGCCCATCGCCCCAGACGGACCCCCGGTCGCGCCCGACGGCCTCGTCCCCGAGGACCCACTGATCGACCCAGAAGCCCTCTCCGAATTCAAGGAACTAGGCCCCGTCCTGGACCTCGTACGTGGTGAAGAAGGCGGCGCCGCACCACCCGAAGAGGACACCGCCGCGCCGTCCGAGCCCGGATTCGCCGACCGTGTACGCGCTGCCATGCAAGACAAACTGCTCACCGCAGGCCTCGCAGGCGTGGTTGCGGCCGCGCTGGGTGCGGCTGGATTCGGCCTCGTGACGCGCTACGTCAGCCCCAAAGAGGCCCTCAAAAATCCGCAGCGAGCCATGCTGTACGGCTTCATCCGCGCCACCCCCGGCGCGCACCTGAAGCAACTCTCGGACGAATTCGTCATGAAAACCAGCAGCATCCTATGGCACATCCGCAAGCTCGAAGCGGCAGAACTGGTGCACAGCGACCGCGTCAACGGCTACCGAGTCTTCTACCCCGTCGACGGCGGCATCGAAGCCAAGCGCGTCAGTCGCGCCATCACCGCCCTGCAAAACGACAACGCCAAAGCAATCTTCGAAACCATCCAACGGGACACCGGCTGCACCACGCGCGCCATTGCCGAACGCCTCAGCTTGCACGGCGGCACCGCCCGCTGGCACCTGAAAAAACTGCGCGACCACGGCCTCCTAGAGGAACTGGTACGCGACGACGGCTCCCGCTTCTACAACACGCCGCTGGGCGACCGCGCCATCGAGGCCATGATGGGCCGCCCCGTCGAACCCGCCAGGGTCCTCCCCCGGCGCGCCCCCGTTCCCCTTCCCGCTTCCGAGTGATCCACATGTACAGAACCGCCACCATCCTCCTGCTGCTCGCCCTCATTCCCGTTGCGCTTGCGCAGGCGCCCGTGGACCCCAACGATCCACTGGGCCTCGGCGAGGACCCCGAACCCGCAGAGCAGGCCCCTGACCTGGCACCCGGGCAATCGGGCGACGACCCCGCCGGCGGCGTCACCGACCCGGTCCAAGGAAACGACGGAGGCATCGATTGGGGACGTGGCATCGTCTGGGGCGTTGGCATCGGCGGCGTCGGACTCGCAGCACTCGCCGGCATTGCCTACTACCTCGGCATCGGGGGATTGCGGCACGTGGACAAACACAACGTCCTCGAACACCCGATGCGCAAGAGCCTGCTCGAAGTGGTGGAATCCGAACCCGGCGTTCACTTGCGCGAACTCGCAACACGCCACGGCACCGCAGTCACCAACACCCAATGGCATCTGCGCAAACTAGAGATGGCCGGGCTCGTCAAGACGCAAAAAGTCCAGGGCCGACGCCTCTACTACCCCACCGCAGGCGGCGCCCAAGCCAAGCAAGTCGCCGTCCAGAATGCTGCAGTGCAAAACCCCAACGCCCGCCGCATCCTCGACTACCTCCAGACGCGCCCCGGCACGAACCAACGCAGCCTCGCAGAAGCCCTGGAGATGAACCCGGGCACCGTGCGCTGGCACTTGCGCAAAATGGAAGCCGCTGGCATGGTCAAGTGCATCCCCGACGGCACCCAAAGCTGCTATTTCCCGTTGGACACCACCGGACCAGGGACCTGGAGCGACGACTCCGACAGCAAGAAGGAAGCCATCCTCAGCGTCGACGGACCACGCAACTGAACGAGGCCAAAATCTGGCCCACAGTGCACACCGCAGCGTCGAGCATGACTCGGGCGCATTGAGCCGGAACCGAAAAGCAACCGCCTTCAGCACGCCGCCTTCTGGGTCCATGTGCAGCGACGCGTCTTTGCCGGGCTCGCCCTCCTGTCCACCCTGCTTGGCGCCCCCTTGGCCCAAGCACAAACCGACCCCGTTCCGGTGCCTGCGCCGTTTGCACCGGCTGCCGCTGCACGCCCCGAGCGCCCATGGGACTCCTGGCTTGCGCCCTACGTGGACACAGCCCTCGAACGTTTTCTGGGCGACATCGTTGCATGGGTCCTCGTGGGCCTACTGGTGGTCCTCGTCGTTGCACCCCTTCTGAAATGGGCAACCAAACGCATCCCCGGCGACCTAGACAGCCACATCGTGGGCATCGTTAGCACCCCCTCCTTCGTGCTCGTGTTTGCCTTTGGAATCGTCGACAGCCTGCACCAATTCGACCTTTCTTGGCGACTGGCAAGGAACCTCGACAACACCTGGAACGCCCTGCTCATCGTGGTGCTCACCTACGTGGCGTTCCGGCTCTGGCACGAAATCCTGCGCGGCGTCGGAAAACAAGTCAGCGCACGCACCGAGACGGAACTGGACGACCAACTGTTTCCACTCATCGACAAAACCGGCGGCGTGATCATCATTCTCGTGGGCATCTGGCTCACCATCGGCAGCTTCGGCATCGACATGACGTTGTTTGCCGCCGGCAGCGCCATCGGCGGCCTCGTCATCGCGTTTGCCGCCCAAGACACTCTAGCCAACTTCTTTGCCGGCGTGCAGATCCTCATCGACCGGCCCTTTCGCGAAGGCGACCGCATCGAAATCAAGGACGAAAACACCTGGGGTGACGTGGTCGAAATCGGCTTGCGCACCACACGCGTGCGCACCCGCGACAACCGACTCGTGGCAATCCCCAACAGCATCATCGGCAACAACCCCGTCATCAACCACAGCTACCCCGACGCCAGCTACCGCCTCAACGCCTTCGTGGGCATCGCCTACGGCAGCGACATCGAACACGCGCGCAGCATTATGATCAACGCCGTGCAAGCGGCCGAAGGCGTAGACACAGACAAGCCCGTAGAGGCCCTGTTCTTGGAGTTCGGAGAAAGCAGCCTCAATTTCCGCGTCCGCTACTGGATTCCAAGCTACGCCGACACCAGGCGGACACTCGATCGCGTCAATACGGCGCTGGAGCGGGCGCTCCGGGAAGGCGGCGTGCAGATTCCGTTCCCGCAGAGGGTGCTATGGAACGGAGCGACGCCGGGGGCACCAATCGTGGGAGTAGGCGGGAACTGAAGGGTTCCAGGACCTCTGGCCTACTGCCCCTTCATCAACTCCCGCAACCCCTCCAGGATGATGCGGGTGTGCCGAATGTCCTCGGCGTTGTAGTCGATCAAATCCTTCTTGACTTGAGGGTCGGCGCGGCGGCGGTAGCCACGGTACATACGCAGCGCATGGTAGCCGTCCTTGACCTTGAGGCGCGGCTTCTCGTAGCCAAAGTACTGCGCCACCTTCTCCGACTTGAACTTCGAAACGGGCAGATAGATGCGCTGGGTCTCGGGGTTGGCGGTGTAGACCACCTCGGTCTGCAGATCAAACCAGTTGACCTTGTTGACCCAACTGGGGTTGATGCCGTATTTCTCGCTCGCGCGGCGAAGCTGCACCGTGTCGCTGCTGGCACCACCCCACGTCACCATAGTGCCGCCTTGTTCGCAGAGGGCCTTGAAGTCGCGAAGCAGCTGTTCCTGGCCCTTGCGCGTGGTTTCGAACCAGCTCTGGACCTTCTCGGTCTTGTGGTCAAGCATCCCGTACAGGAAAATCTCGCTCACAGGGCCATCGAACTCCAGGTCCATGTGGATGATGGGCTCGGGTAGATCGTAGATGCGGGGGTCGGCGGCGTAGATGACGGCCTTCTGTTCCACGTGCGCTTGCGCGAACCCTTGCAGGAGCGAAAGCTGGCCCAGGAAGCCCTCGTCGCCGGCAAATGCGGGACTGGCGCGCAGGTCCTCGATGTCGGCTTTCCAGAGCTTTTCGACCGTGTCGATGCCGGCCGATTGCAGACGCTGCGCTCGCCCCTCCTTGATCATGGGGAGGTCCGTGAGCGCAATTGGACGGCCCGACACACCCGGACGACTGGGGGCGGCGTGAAAAACCCCCCCGCTTCGATTGATCCCTCCCTCGGGGTGCCTCGGCTCGCTTCGGCGGGCTCAAGTAGACGCAATCGGATGAGGGCCCAGATGGATGCAAAGACCGTAACCCATGTTGTCGACGAGGTTCAGGTCGTGGGAGCCGCCGCGGCATAGACCTGCCTCAACGGAAGGAACGGGGCCGGGCCAGAGCGGGAACAGAATTCACAGACCGCTTCCCTACTGAACGATGGCCCTGGACGGCCGGGGCCGTGCAACGCGCCGCGCCACGCCGTGGAGCATTGGATACGTACGGTTCACTCGCCAAGCGCTTTGAAACCTCGACCTATTGATTGCGCATGCGAATTCTGCTCTTGGTAAGCATGGCTGTCAGTCTCGCCGTCGTCCCGTCTGCCTCTGCGTCCCCGTGTGTCGGCGCCAACGTGCCTTGCTGGTCCGAATACGGTCAAGAACAAGCCAACCGCGAGATCGACAATGTTCAGCAGGCCATCAACGACGGCATCGACACCGCGCAGGACCTGCTTGTATGGCTGCTGGGCATGGCCACGGATCCGCCGCCTGTTGTGTGCTGGAATCAGGAACCCATTTGGCCTGTCATTGGACGTTGCTAGGCTGCGTTTTGCTCCGGCGTCGGCCGCCCACTCGATAATGAAGAGCCGCCGCACAAGCGTCTAGGACCTGAGCGATATGTCCTCGCATGCGCCCCCTCCTCGTGCTCGCCCTTCTGGGCCTAAGCCTCGCATTCGTACCGTCGGTCTCCGCTGCGCCTTGCAATGGACAGCTTGCCATTGAGACGGAATGCTGGATCGAATACGTCGAACCCCGGGTCAACAGTGTCGTCGACACGGCGCAGGAAACCGCAAACGACGCCGTCGACGATGTGCAGGGTATCCTGTTTCCTGAAGACCCGTACGCCTGCTGGCGCCTGCCTCCCGTGCGCCCCTACATCGACCAGTGCTGGTAGGTCGGCACCGGTCATTCCTGTGACCGCGCAGGCTGCGGCGTGCCCTGCAACGCCCAGTACTTGTCGGGCATCGACTGCCACATCGATTACTGGCAAGTCCGCACCGATTACGCCATCGACACCGTGGAGGACACGACCCAACAGGACCTGAGCCTAGTCCAGGACGCGGTCAACCGGCAACTCGACAAGTGGGGCGCCATCGCGGACGACATCTACGAGGGCATCCCCTGCGTCGGCCCCGGCGGGCCCGTCTGCTGGTAGGTGGGTAGCCGTTATGCGGTGACGTGCTGGATGACGTCGGGCACCGGAGGCGCTTCCACGAACTCGCCTTCCCGGCGTTCGATCTTCTTGCCGCCCATCTCCACCAATTCATTCCCGTTCCACTTCGGCCGCAGCAATTCGCGGGGCTTGCACGTCGCCAACAGGTAGTTGGCCACGATCGGCCAGGCCATGATGACGTCGGCGTAGCAGGTGGCCTTGGTGGCCTTGGCGTGGACCTTGCCCCATGCCTGCGCTTCCTCCAGGGTCGAGCCGGAGAGGCCGTTCCATTCGGGGCGGTCCATGGTAATATTCACCGCATACTCGTGGCCTTCGCGGTCCGTGTACTCGGTGGTCTCGCAGACAACCTCGCAGTCGTTGACGAAGTTCTTGGGCACACCGCCGCCGAGGTAGATGACGCAGCTCTTCTTCGAGTTGCCCTTGAGTTGGGTGATCTCCCAGTTGTCTGCCACGGGGTCGTGGATGAACGTCTTCTGGGTGCCGGCGCGGGTGTGGCGCCAGTGGTTGATGCAGAGGCCGATGCCCATGCTGCAGTCGGTGAGGGCGGGGATCCACAGGGGCACGTCGAGGCGGTTGACGGCGGCAAGCACGCCCTCGTTGGCGGCCTTGAGGTCATTGAACTCGCGGCGCTCGCGGATCGTCTGGCCTACGAAGTCGGTGAACTGCCGGCTGGTCTTGGGGCCCCGCAGCTCAGCGGCGTCGGCGAGGTAGCTGATGTAACCGTCGCAGGCACGCAGGAAGTCCTCGTCGATGTAGGAGTCGTAGAGGCGGTCGATCATGTGCTCGCGCAGGAGCAAATTGTCGATCGAGGGGCGTCCTTGGCCGACGGGGCCGCCGAGCGAGAGGTACAGATCGTCGTCGATGCAGCCGCCGGTGCTGACCCAGGCGTCGATGAAGCCTGCTTCCATGAGCTTGACGAACAAGTCGCGCATGCCCGTAGAAATCAGTGTGCCTGCGGTGGCGAGGATGATGGTGGGGCGCTCGGGGTCTTCGATGGCGCGGCGCAGAATGTCGCAGACCATGCCGAGCTGTCGGCCTTGGGCGCTGGTGTTGCGCATTTGGTCGATGAGCTCTACAAGGCCCGCGGTGGGCTGCACTTGCGTCACGGGTGTTTGAAAGAAGTCGGTCTTCTGCCAGTCGTATTCGGGGTCGATGCGGGGTACCATGGGGTTCACCTCCAGGTGGGCCGCCGGGCTCGCAGGCTGGCAGGGCCGTGTAGGGGGTGTTCCAGTGGAGGTGGTAGATGAAGTTGACGCGCAAATTGCCCCCACACCATAATTACCCAAATTTGGGTTCATAGGGCATTCCTAAACCCTGCCCACGCAAGACCCCCAACGGGAATCCATTGCCTGACCCCCCTCCTGCCGCCTCGACGCCGCCTCGACGACTTCCGTCTCGACGAGGTGCCGCTCCGCTGGCCCCCGTTTTCGTAAACCTGTGTGGTGATTATCGCTTCCTGCGCGGTGGCTACTGGGCCCTCGTGGACTCAGAACTCAACGGCGTCGAAAGCCGCCCAACTCCGATGCAAGCGGTCACCGCCCAAAACGCCGCCGCAAGCCTGCTTGTTGCCGCCCGCAACGGCATACCTTGTGCCGCCTGGACCGTCGCCAAACGCGCCGAAGACGTAGTGCCGCCGTGCATCCTTGTGCCCAACGCTGGCCACACGGACACCTACTACCACGTCCAAAGCCCACGATCGGCCGCAAGCCAATGGCGAAGTGCTACCCAGAACGGCACCCGTGCAGCCCTTGCGATTCAGAAGGCCGGCCCACTCAAGAGCCTCAAATCCATCACAGGCGTCACCACCAACGCCGAGTTCGACCTCGCCTGGCGCGTCTGGGCAGTCTTCGGAATTCCCCTATGCACGGTCTGGTACCTGGACGCCCCCGAAGGGCCGCAGTTTGTCAGCCTGGACCCCTTGCCCTTGCACGAGCTTACGGAGCGCGAGCTGCGCATGTACGAGGGGGTGAGCGCACGTCCCATGTCGCAATAGTTACGGAGGCCGCAAGCCGGGCCCGGTCCGCCGAGCACCGCGCCATGCGCGCCTACATCGACCAAGCACCGGAACACGGGCACACCGCGGCCATCATCGACGTATCCGAATTCCACAAGCTGGCCGAATTCGACGCCGCCCTGCTGCGCCTGGACACGAACGTCCTGGGCCTGAGCTGGGCTGCGAGCCGCCACGCCTGGGAACTGGGTCTTCGCGTTGTGGATGATCCTCGCAGCATTCTCACCTGCATGAACAAAGCCCACGTCCAGGGGCTCTTGGAGCGTGCGAGCGTTCCAACGCCGGACACGATTCTCTTGACGCGTGCCGGATACGATCACCTGGATGCGGAAGCGATGTTCGAGGAACTCGGATCTCCCATCGTATGCAAAGCGCCTTCGGGGGCATTCAGCAGCGCCGTCGAAAAGGCCCACGACGCGGCGGGCCTCCGTGCGACCGTCAAGCGGTTTGCCGGGCGCAGCGACGTGGTCCTCCTGCAGCGCTATTCTCCGAGCACATTCGACTGGCGCGTCGGCATCCTCTGCGGCATTCCGCTCTATGCTGCTCGCTACCACATCCCCAAGGGTGCCTGGCGCATCCATGACAAACCCGAAGGCCAGACCCGCAAGGAATGGGCCAAAGTGGAGCGCGTGGAACTCGCCGACGTTCCCCCGGCCATCATGGACGCGGCGCAACGAGCCGCGGACACCATTGGTCGTAGCCTGTACGGCGTCGACTTGAAGGAACTGGCCGACGGCAGCGTCGTGGTTATCGAGGTCAACGACAACCCCAACATCGACTGGGACAGCGAACTTCCTGCCGGCAGCCCCGTCTTCGGGCGCATCCTAGACCTCGTCGCCCGGGAAGGGCCCCGTGCCTAAGCCCGCGCTGCGTCGGGCGGAGGTCGCGGATCTGGACGGAATCGTTGCGCTGGAAACTGCGTGCTTCGAGCCGGAGCGACGAGCAAGCCGAAGCAGCCTGCGCCGCAGCCTACTGAGCCCACGCCAAGCGGTCTGGGTCTTAGCGGATGGTGCCGCCATCGTTGGCAGCCTCGTCTTGTGGCACCACCCCCTCACGACCCGCATCTACGGCGTGGCGGTTGACCCTGCGTGTCAGGGACAGGGGTTGGGGGAAGTACTCATGCAGCACGCCGAGCAGGAAGCCATGCAGGCCGGCGCCCGGCACGTGACCCTGGAGGCCGACGAAGGGCGCGCACGGCTGGTGGGTTGGTACGAACGCCTTGGATACCGCCGCGTGCGGTTGCGCGAGGACTTCTACGCGCCTGGGCGCGGGGCGTGGCGGATGGAAAAAAGCCTCCCCTGAGTCCGACACGGGTGCAGATATCGTTCATGCAACGGGGGACACAGCCGTTGGCGCGCTCTCGGCGGGGGTGCCGGGGCCGTCGTGTTCGCCGACTAGGGCTTGGTAGTACACGGCCACCGCCTGGCCAATCCAAGTGATGGATACGAGCACCCCGAGCACCAGCACCAAAAGGCCTGCGAGCACGATGAGAAACGACAGGATTCCGAGCCCAAACAGCGACCAGAATCGACCGCGTGTCAGCTCCCAGCTTCGACGCAGCGCAGCAACCGGGCCCTGCCGCTCGTCCAACAGCGCATAGGTCGTGAAGGTCAAGCGAACCGCCACGTAGATTCCCGGCAGAATCAGCAGTAGTAGCCCGGCCATGACGGCGAGCCAGGCAAGAACGGCCGTCCCAACCGCCTGGGGCCAGATGCGCCAACCCTCCAACCAGTCGCCAAACTTGGGTGTCTTGCTGCGGCTTACTCGAAGATGGGCCCACGCGAGGCCCGTAGAAAACGGAGCAAGCACAAGAAACGCATACAGCAGAAAAATCGTCTGAAGTCCAAAGGCGGCCGCCGCGCTAGCATCGCCAAGAACGAGCCCCGCGATGCTACCCGGAGCTTCCAGCAAGAGGGTTAGGAATGCGAGACCGACGAGAAGCCAGAAAGGTGCTCGAATGTTTTGGAACGCCCGTTTCAAAACGGCCGCGACGCGAACGGGTCGGTTGCTTGGAGGAGACGACATTCAGCCACGCCACCCGGCGCGCCCTCAAGAACGGGCCTTGCAGCTTTGGGCGGCAGCAACCGGAGCCCGGGTCAGACAGCGCGATGTGTCGGCTTGCTCAGTTGCTCGTTTCGAACATGTTGATGACACAAGCGCCGTCCCAAGTGCGCCCGTAATCATCGTACCACCCGGCGCAGTACTGCGTGCACGTGGACTGCGAACAGGGGTAGGTGCCGACGCAATAGTAGCGCGGAATCTCCATGTGGTCCAAGACACACACTTCGTCTTGAGCAGCGGCAGGCTCGGCGACCAGCAATGCGGCAAGAGGCATGAGCAGGAGCAGAGCTGTGGCGACCAGGGTTTGGCGGCGCATGGGGCCGAATCTTGGGCTTGCAAATTGAGCGTTGTCGCCAACATCCTCCCCACATCTGGTCCACACTGCCTGGAACGGAGGGGCACGGTGCTGCATTTGGGCCTGCCTTCGGGGACCCCTCTCGCCAACCCTTATCAATTCGGTCGGGTCGGCACGGCCATGGCCTGGACCCCTACCGCACCCGAATCTGGCGAGCGCATCACTGTGCAAGCCGACGGAAAGCTTGTCGTCCCCGACCACCCGATCATCCCCTTCATCGAGGGCGACGGAACGGGCCCGGACATCTGGCACGCAAGCAAACTCGTCCTCGACGCGGCAGTGGAGAAGGCCTACGGAGGCAAGCGCAGCATCGCCTGGATGGAAGTCCTGGCCGGCGAGAAGGCGTTCAACCAAACCGGCGAATGGCTCCCCGAAGCGACCCTCGACGGCATCCGCGAGTACAAGGTCGCCATCAAGGGCCCCTTGACGACCCCCGTCGGCGGCGGCATCCGTAGCCTCAACGTGGCGCTTCGCCAAATCCTCGATCTCTACGTGTGCCTGCGGCCGGTCAAGTACTACGCGGGTGTCCCCTCCCCCGTCCACGGCCCCGAGCGCCACGACTGGGTCATCTTCCGTGAAAACACCGAAGACATCTACGCCGGCATCGAATTCGTCAGTGGCTCCGAAGACGCGGCCAAGCTCCTCGGCTTCCTCGGCTCCGAATTCCCCGCCAAGGCGGACAAGATTCGCTTTGGCACCCAAACCAAGGCCGAAGCCTGGCAAAAGGAACTGGAAGGCATCGGCATGCCCCACCGTGACGTGGATGTCCAAGTCGGCCTCGGAATCAAGCCCGTGTCGTACCTCGGCACCGAGCGCCTGGTCCACTCCGCCATCAGCTACGCCATCAAGGAAGGCCGCAAGAGCGTCACCCTCGTGCACAAGGGCAACATCATGAAGTACACTGAGGGAAGCTTCATGGACTGGGGCTACAAGGTGGCTGCCGACTTCTTTGGCGCGGTCCCGCTGGACGGCGGCCCTTGGCACGTCATCCCCGAGGGCAAGCCCGGCGCCGGCATCATCATCAAGGACGTCATCGCCGACGCCATGCTCCAGCAAATCCTCACACGCCCGGCCGAATACGATGTGGTTGCGACCCTCAACCTCAACGGCGACTACCTCAGCGACGCCCTCGCGGCATGTGTCGGCGGCATCGGCATCGCCCCCGGCGCCAACATCAACTACGTCACCGGCCACGCCATCTTCGAGGCCACCCACGGCACCGCGCCCAAGTACGCGGACCTCGACAAGGTCAACCCCGGCAGCGTGATTCTGAGCGGCGTCATGATGCTCCAGCACCTTGGCTGGCACGAGGCCGCCGACATGATCCAGGCGGCCCTCGCCCAGACCATCCTCGACAAGACGGTCACCTACGACTTCGAGCGCATGATGGATGGCGCCAAGCTCCTGAAGTGCAGCGAGTTTGGCCAGGCCATCGTTGACAACATGGCGTAAGCCAATAGGCTGCAAGGAAAAAGGCAGGAAAAGGCGTCGCGGAGCCATGAGCTCAGGCTCGGCCACGCAACGTAGCTCTACAACGTGCGTTCTGCTTACGGGAAGACTACGTTGCAGAAGGAACCGGCAAAGGCACGGCAGTTGCTCTCCGCCACCGTCTCGGCGGTCGTGATGTAATCATTGCCGATGCCAACCGCGGTTTCGATTCGGAGGTTGACTTCGACGATGAGGGGGTTCACGATGCCTTCTGCCGTGGTGATGGCAAAGCATTGCGTGTCGAGCACGAAGTCCACCGTTTGTTCCACGGGGGAGTCGCCGGGTTGGCTACACGGAATGGGCGGGGCTTCCGACATCTCCAGTTCCTCCAATTGGGGCGGCTGCATGGCAAACGCGGAGGCAGACGGCAGGAGCATCAGGGTCAGCATCGCGGTCATCGCGACGGGTAGGGCTTTGGTCATAGAATTCACCGACTCCTGTTGGAGTCCGTGTCGCATAGGCACCGCCTGCATGATTCTTTGCCAGCGCACCGTTTGTATCCAATCGGCCCAATAGAATACTAGGGCGGTGCCCGCGTGGCCTTGGGTGCCAACGAAGGAGGATTGGAACGGTTGCAATCGAGAAAAGCCTGAAATCGTAGACCACGATGCTGTAGAATGGGCGCACAACTCCCCTGCCTGCTCTTGCTTGCCTTGACGGTATTTGGGGGATGCCTCGAGAATGATTCCGCCGGCTTCCAGCCACTGGAAAGAGTGGATGAGGACCTGATTCTCATGTGGCAAAGTCCAAACTTGGTTGGACCCGAACAGAGCAACGACAACAACCCCCCGCCCATCATGCCCCGCCCACCCCGCCCCGCGTGCGACGGCGCCAATTGCCATGTGCAGAACTTCACCATCGGGGACACCGGCGGCCGAGACGTCGCCATCAGCATCGAATGGGAAGGCCAGGACGAATCCTATGACCTTGGCAACGGGCCCGCCGGGTACCTCGGATCTGCGAACCTAGCCCTTGACTTGGTGATTCTGCGAGACGGCGTGCAGATCACAGACGGCGTGGAGTCGTTCCACTATGCCGGCGTTGCAATCCTGCACGACCCGGAACCCGGCGCGTACGCCGCCGAAGTGGTCGCCCGCTGGGGCACGGGAAGCTACCTCGGCGTCGTGCGTATCCAGGACCCGAACCCCGGCTCTGATGTGCAAAAGCATGCTCTTGGGTTGCCAGACCTGGTGATGCTGCCGCCGGACCATTTGACCTTCGAGCAACCGCTGCTTGCCCAAGCATCCTTGGCACTCTCGGCAATTTCCCCCGGCTGTGGCCCCGACGAATTTGTAGAAGATCAAGAGCTGCGCTGCCTGCGCTTTGCCGGAATTCTAGGCAACCAAGGGCCCGGCGACCTAGAAACCCGGCTGCAATACGACGAAGCGGTTCGATCTACACTGGGCTCCGGCAACTGGGAACAACGCATCTTTTTGCCCGAAGGTGAAGAGACCATCACGATTGGGCCCGCACAGTACCATGCCGTGCACGGCCACTACCACATCCTCGATTTCGTAGACACCCACCTCTACGCATACGACGAGGAAACCGGCACCCGCGGCGACGAACTGGGCACCGGACGAAAAACAGGCTTCTGCATCATCGACGGCGGCCTCATCGACCCCCTTGCACCAGCCGTCCCGCCCAAGTACCACGGCAACGGCTGCTGCTATCTGGCCGGCCTTTGCCAACTCGACATGGCAACCAACCCACACTTCGTCATGGGCATGAGTGCCGGCTGGTACGACATCTACCCCTGGTGGCGCGCCGACCAATACGTGGAGGTCCGTGGAATCACCGACGGCACCTACGAACTCGTGTCCGTGATCAACCCCGATGGACTCCTACGAGAAGGAAACCAAGCCAACAACGAAGCAAGCACCGTGTTCCGCCTCACCGGAAACACCATCGAGATGCTGTCGCAACACACCCAAGCCGACGTAGGGCCCCACCTCGACGCCGATTGGGGCTACGGCGCATGACGAAGTGCCGAGGCCGATTACGACCGATGCACACGCAGATCCGCACCCGCAGTATTGACCGGTTCGGGCCGTCGCGGACACGCTGATATACATCCGTCCGACTGGCCGCGCAATGACTAGCTTCCAGGATTTCGAGGCCAAGGTGAACGGCATCGTGTTCAACCACCCCGTCGTTACCAGCAACGAATACACCAAGTGGGTCGCCATGGGCGAAATGACCGAAGAAGATGTGCGCGATTTGACCGTGCAATTTTCGGTCTTCAGTCACTACTTCATCCAAGCCCAACTTCTCAAGTGCTTCAGCGCGAAAACCCTGGAGCAATACCGCAGCGGCAAAGAGATTCTGATGAACGAACTCGGCGTCTCCTTCACCAAGCCCGGCGCCACAGACACCGACGACCCCAACGCCGTTCCCACCGAAGGCACTGTCCAAGGCGGCAAGTACCGCCACACCGCCGCCCACTTCGAGTGGCTCCTGAAGTTCGCCGAACCCCTCGGCCTCGGCTTCAACGAAATCGGCAAATGGAACCAAGGCAGCGACGCCACGCACCACTTCTGCAACGCCCTCAATGAATGGTACGGCAACCCCGACCCCTGCGTCGGCGCCGGTGCCAGCTACGCCGTCGAAAACTGGGCCGCCCACGGCTTCTGGAAGGAACTCATCGCCGGCCTCACCGCCTTCAACGACCAGAGCGACAAGAAACTCAACCTCGGCTTCTGGAAGTGGCACGACATGGTCGAAGACCAACACGCCGAGCACACCCAGGACGAACTGAAGGAAGACTTCGAAGAAGACTGGTTCGACCAGGAGAAGTACCTGGAAGGCGCCGCCGCCATCCTCGAAGCCGTCAATGTGTTCTGGAAGGGCCTCAACGAGAGCCGCCTCGCGCGCCTCACGGCCACAGTGGCCTAGTCGTCGCCCGACGCACCGAGCCTTTTTCTCTTCTTCTCATCCTTTGATCCTCTTTCTTTGTTCACCGTCTTTGGCGCCCGAGCAGAGCCACCGCGAGGGTCAGAAATCCGACTGCAAAGCCCGCGAGGGCTACAAGGTCAGGCCAGATTCGATCCAGCCCCCATCCCCGAAGTAGGACGGAGCGCAAACCTTCGGTGGACCAGGTCGGGGGCACAAGAAACGAGAGAGGGCGGAGCCAGCCGGGCAGGCTCTCGATGGGAAGAAAAATGCCTCCAAGCAGTAGGGTGGGAACGACCAGGAGCGGCATGAACTGCACCGCTTGGGCTTCTCTGCGGGCCGCAGCACTAAGAAGGATTCCAAGGGCTTGGCTGGTGATTCCCAGCAAGACGACAATGGCGATGCCCAGCAAGAATGAGCCTTCTACTTGGACATCGAAAACGAGGACTGCGAGAACGAACAGGATTGAGACTTGGACCGTGGCGATGCCGCCGAACGCAATGGCGTTGCCGAGGACGATCTCGCTGTCGCGGGTCGGGCCTGCTTGCAACCGGGCAAGGGTGCCTCCGGTGCGCTCCTGGACAAATGCGAGCACGGTGAGAAGCGTCGTGAAAATGAAGACGCTGAAACTCATGATTCCCGGGACGAAGAAGTCGATGAACTTGGCGCCTTCTGCATAGATGATGGTGGATGTGGCCGCAGGCCCAGCATCGGCGCGATCGTCGACGCCGGAAAGTGCGCGTCGGACCTCTTGCTGGACTGCTTCCACGACCTGGGCATTGGAACCGTCGAGGATCAACCGGGCCTGCGGGTCGGAGGATCCGGTCTCAGGGCTTCCGGTGCTCCCCGATGCCACATTCGTAGAGGGTCCAAGGCTCGGATTCGGGAGCGGAGGCAAGGGCAGGGGTAAGGCCGAGGGTGGAGTGTGGCTGGCCTCTTGCATGGCTTCACTGAACCCCGGAGGCACAATGATCGCGGCCCACGCGTCGCCGGCTTCCACGCGGTCGATGGCGCGGCGCTCGCTTGGCTCGTATTCGACATCCAGTAGATCGGAATCAAGCTCGTCAAGGAACTGGGCCGCCGCGTCTCCGTGGTCGAGGTCCACGACGACCACGCGGAGGTTGGCAAGGTCTGTGCCAAAGACAAACCCGAACGCAAGGATCGACAGCATGGGGCCGACGAGAATCAAAGCGAGGCTGCGTTTGTCGCGGCGCAGACTTCGCAAGACCTTGAGAGCGATTGCCCAAGTGCGGCCTGCATTCACGGCGCGCTCCGGGCGGCCAGGTGCAGGAACGCAGATTCAAGATCCTCTTGGCCAGTCGATTCAACTAGGCTTGCGGGGCCGCCCTCCGCGATGAGTCGGCCTTTGTCCATCAATCCGACGCGGCCGCAGTGCCGGGCCTCATCCATGTAGTGCGTCGTCATCAGGATCGTCACTCCGTTGGCTTGCAGGCGTCGAAAGAAGGACCAGAAGTTGGCACGCAATTCCGGATCGACGCCGACGGTAGGTTCGTCAAGGACCAACAGGCGCGGGTGGTGGAGCATCGCCGTGATGAGGCTGACACGGCGCTTCATGCCGCCAGACAATTCCGAAATGACCGAATCACTGCGGTCTTGGAGCGCAACGAGGCGCAACAGCCGCTCGGCCTGTTGGCAGAATGTTGCACGGGGCATGCTGTGGATGCGGCGAAAGGTGTCCAGATTCTCCCAGATCGTCAAGTCGTTGTACAATGCGGGCTCCTGGGGCATGTAGCCGATGAGGCGGCGCGCTGCATCGGGCGGGGTCGCTTCGCCAAGCACCCACGCGCGGCCCGCTGTGGCACGGGTCAGGCCCGTCAGGACCCGGATCGCCGTCGTCTTTCCTGAGCCGTTGGGGCCGATGAGTCCGTAGATTTCGCCGGCTCGCACGCGCATGGATAGATCGTCGAGTGCCGCCAAGGCGCCGTACCGTTTGGTAATCCGGTCCATGATGATCGCATGGCGAGGCCTCCTCGGCAAATCATTTGCGCCGGTCACGTCGGGCCTCCGCCGTCCTCGGTTGCTCGGGGGGCTTCGACCCGGGCCTGGGTGCTGGGCTGCTCGGCTGTTTTGTCCGGGGTCTTTCGGGGCGCGTCCTCGCACCTTGGGCCGTTGAGGGACTCGGCGCCGGCCCCTGGGCAAGAAGATGAAGATCCTCTGCGTCCAAGGCATCAAGCTCGCTCATCGTGGCCTCCTCTTTCGCCCCGATCTTCCGGGCCCGTGCCCTGCGGCGACCAATGAGAATGGGGCCAACAATCAGCAGCTCTAGCAACAGCACACCTCCTACGCTCAAGGCGACAATGCCTCCTGTTCCAAGCCGAGGTCCTGCGGCGAGGTTCTGAAGTGGAATCACCGTGGATTGCTCATGGCGTGTGCCAAAGCTGTCGGTATAGGCCAACTCGATGAGTGCGACGGGGCCCCCGTCGCCTTGGGAACGCACATCGAACGCGGCGGTGGAAAACGCACCCGCAGGCAGGTTTCCAAGCGCAATCGTATCGGCGTTCGTCACCGTGATCCCCTTTTCAGAAATCATGCGGACCTGGACGCCGGTGACCGGTTGCAGGCCGATGTTTGCCACCGCGAGGGTCACGGTCTCCTCGTCGATGTCCTGCACCCCCACCGACAATCCGAGGCTGCCCGCCACCAGGACTCCCACCGTGGAGGTCGTGTCGAATCCGAATCCTGTGGGGTCGTTGTAGGTCGCTTGGAAGGTCAGTGCATAAGGCCCCGGCACCGCGCTTGAACTGCTCGTCATGCGCACGGGGACCTGCACCTCAGAGCGCGGCGCCACGGCCGGAATCTGGAACTCGTTACTGCCTCCCAGCGGAAACACCACGTTTCCGGCGCTGCTCCACCGCACCACCACATTCGACAGGACCGCGGGGCCGACATTCGCTACAGTGATGTTGATGTCCGTACCGAGCCCCGGGGCCAAATGGTCGGGAGACAGAGATCGGACCACGAGCGCGGCAGGGGAGCGGACCGTGATCGTCACATCCTGCGTTTCCCGGATGTGGTCAGAGGTGGACGAGCCCTGCAACGTCACTCGGATCCGGTAGTACCCCGGGGCCAGATCCGCCGGGACTCCAAACGGGATCTGTGGCGTGGCCGTACCCTCCGGGCCCAATGTGCCAAGAAACAGGCGCTCCGGTTCGACCACGAGCCCAACGTCTAGGGCCTCCACCTCCACCTCTAGGCTGTAGACCGTGACCGTGCCGACATTGCGCACCTCGATTGCCAGGCTCCCAACCGTATCTGGCAAAGAGGTGGCCGGGGATGGGAGGGGCGATAATTGGACACGGGGCGCTGGCTGGGCTGCCATGCTAGGTACGAGGACAACCAAGATCAACAAAGCTGCCAACAGAAATCCCGGTCCGATGCGGGGGCTCGCACGGCGCATATAGGGTATTGCTGGGCGCCAAGAGGCCATAAATGCCGAGGCGAGCGGCTCTCTGGCTCCCTGCGCCGCGACTCGGCCTTGTTTTTGGGTATAGGAGGCTCTTTCGCGGCGGCCCGACTGGCGCGCCTGTGCGCCTTCTCGTCGTGGCCCTGTTTCTGATTCTCCCACTTGCTGGGTGCCTGGATGCTGACTCTAGCGATCCGATCATGGACGAACCCGACCTTTTTGCTCGCAAACCCGCCCTTGCGTTTCGGGCAGTCGTGGACCTTGGAAGCAAAGCCGGCATCATGGACACCGGCGTTGGCGCCGTCGGGACCTCCTGCCAGGACAGCGTGGATGACGGCGACTGCGGTCTCGGTGAACCGACCCTGGAAGTGGACGGCCGAGGCACGGTATACGTCAGCGGCGTCTGCTGCCTCACCGTGGCGCCCCCGGTCGTCGTAAGCCGCGACGGCGGCGCAACGTTCTCGCCTCTGTCCACGCCGGGTGTTCGCGAGGCATTCGGAATCGAGGGTGACTTTGCCGTGGACGCAGAGGGGCGCGTGTACTTCTCGGACATCGAAATGGCCGGCACGTTCCAGGTCACCGTCTGGGACAAGGATGGCGAGTACCTGCGACACACCAAGTGGCCTGCCCCCCCGCTCGTCGACCGCGACTGGGTGCGCGCCGAAGGCGACGGCACGGTCTACTACATCTACAACACCGGATTCTTTGGCACCCGCGTCTACAAGAGCACAGACGCCGGCATGACCTGGAGCCCCGACGCCATCCACGTCGTCCCCTACGGCCTTGGCAACGTCGCAATTGACCCCGGACGCGAACTTTGCTTGTTTGGCGGCAACCTCGACGGCTTCCGACGCCTCGATTGCAGCCAAGACGGCGGGGCAACCTGGACCACCGAAACCAGCTCGCTCCCCGTGGGCGACGAGGCCTACCCCGTGGGCGCCTACGACGAAGCCGGCACCTTGCACCTTGCCGAGGCCGCAGGCGGACGCATCACCTACACACACCGCGACGCCAACGGATCCTGGGGCGAAGTGCAACAAATTGGCCCCGACGAAGGCCAACAACGCATGCCGTGGATCGCAGCCGGCGCCCCTGGCGCTGTGGCACTTGCTTGGTACGGCACCAACGCCACCGACGGCAACGGCGACTGGTTCCTACATGCTGCAGCCAGCCGCAACGCCGACCAAACCGTGCCCGCCGCTCGCTGGGATACCGTCATCGCCGACCCCGAACCGGTCTTCCAGGGTGCACTTGGCCGCGACCTTCTCGACTTCCTGCAAGTAGAACTCGGCCCCGACGGAGCCATGCACATCGCCTACAGCAAGAACCGCCCCGGCCAAGGCCCCGACGGCAACGAGGAACAATTGCAGTACGTCCGCAGCGAAGCAAGCCCTCTAGCCGCCAGCCGGTACGCTTGGGGTCCTGTACCGGAAGCCTGAATCGCAGCAGACCTTCCGCAAGCGACATGGCCGGACCGACACGGTGGAAACGGTTCGTCGCCTGGATGAACGACAAGCAACGCAACGACACGCTCGTGGATGCCTGGAGCTTCGTCCACTTGCTCACAGGCGTCGCGGCGGGTTGGGTCATGGACCCCTTCGTTGCACTCCTGCTGCTCGTCTTGTGGGAGCCCCTCGAAATCCTCGTCCTGTCGCCCGTCATCGAGCGCCTAGCAGGCATCAAATTCGGCTTCGAGACCCTCCGCAACAGCACAAGTGACATTGTGTTTGATGCCGCTGGCGTGGCGCTTGGATATTGGGGGTTGCGGGCCGTGGTGGATGCGCCGTTTGCTTGGTTTTGACGGCGCCGAGGGTTCGGGTGGCCGAGGCGTAGCCGAGTGCCGCCCAAAATGGTCGAACTTTTTGAAGGTCGAGCGAAATCGTGTTTGATGCCGCTGGCGTGGCGCTTGGATATTGGGGGTTGCGGGCCGTGGTGGATGCGCCGTTTGCTTGGTTTTAGCAGGCCCCCGTCGCCAACTTGAAACCCGTGAAGCGGATGGGTGCTCTATGTCCAGGCAGCTTGGAATCGTGGCCGGAGTTGCCGCTGGAATCCCCGCGTCCCTCGCCGCGATTCTGATGGCGGCAGAACGCGGTGCGTTTTTTTCCCAGACCAGCCTAGGACAGGAATTGATACAGGGGACGTTGGCGCTCGTGTTGGCGCCTTTGATGTTGGGAGCCTCGGTGGGACTTGCGTGGGGGCATCCGGTGCCGAAGTGGCGACATGGCCTGCCGGTCCTAGCCGGGGTGTTTGCCGGAATGCTCGTGCTGGGATTGAGCAACTTCGGCCCGGCGCTCGTGTCAGGAGACGGCGAGGGTAATTTCGACGCGGCTCCCGCGGCCTATGGGGTCATGGCGTTGTTCTTGGCGACACTTGCGCTTGGACGCTGGTGGCCCACGGACGGGTCGGCAGCGCCGTTGGTTGGGCTTTCCACGCTTACGGTCGCCTCCGTTGTGTGGACGGATCACGCTTTGTTCAAGGATACGAGCACGCCGGGAGTCTGGTGGCTGATTCTCGCGGTGGCGGCGGTGGCCGTTTTTGCGTCGCCTTGGGTGCGGTCTCGGCTCGGGGTGCGTTCGCTCCTGGTGGGTGTTGTGCTCGCGGCGATTGCTCTGGTGGGCGTGGTCGCGACCTCCTGGTATGCCACTTGGACTTCGGACTCCATCGCGCCTTTCATGCTCCTGGCGGGCACCGTCGTTCTGGTTCCGGCTGCCGTGGTGCTCTTGGATCTGTGGCTCGCGGCACGGGAGCTCCGCGTGGCGGCCGGCTAGACCCGCTGGTTGGGCACAGAGTTTCGACACCTCGAATCGGTTCGATTCAACAACCCCGCCCGCCTCCTTGCTTCTGCCCGTGAACATCCACACCGAGCACGCTCGCCCGCAACAGCGCCACCAGCACTACGGGCGCAACCTGCTCGTGGCTCTATTGGCCAGCGGCAGCGTGTTGATCGTGGAGGTCTGGGCAAGCATCCGAACCGGCAGCCTGGCGCTCCTGTCCGACGCTGGGCACCTGCTCATTGACTTATCGGGCCTGGTGCTTGCGTACTTTGCCCTGCGCTGGGCCAGCCGCCCCGCAACTCCGCAAGCAACGTATGGATTCTACCGCGCCGAGGTTCTGGCAGCCGGAATCAACGGGGTGCTCCTCGTGGGCATTGTGTTGTTTTTGGTGTACCGTGCCTTCGAGCGACTGCGCGATCCGCTGCCGGAGCTCGACACCAGCCTCGTGTTGATCGTGGCGCTCATTGGCTTGGCCGCGAATATCATTGCAGCCCTGATGCTGCACCGTGACGCCCAAGAGAACATCAACACGCGTGGTGCCTACTGGAACGTCCTTGGCGACGCCGTGGCAAGTGTCGGCGTGGTGTTCTCGGCGCTGCTTGTTCGCTGGACCGGGAACTCCTCCTGGGACACCTACGTTACCTTCCTCGTTGCGGCCATCATTGCGTACGGCGCCTTGGGGTTGCTGCGGGCCAGCGCCTCCATTTTGCTCGAAACCGCACCGCCCCACCTGGACATGGCGGACGTAAAACGCGCCGTCGAGGGGCTTGGCGACGTGGTGAACGTGCACGATTTGCACTGTTGGACCCTGACGCCGGGCCAGTACAGCCTCACCATGCATGTCAGCATCGCAGCCGCAGCGGTGCCTCGCTTCCACCACGTCATCCATGACATTGAGGAATTGTTGCTGGAGCGATTCGAGCTAGACCACTGTACCATTCAAGTGGAGCCCGAGGGAGCGGACCCGGAAAGCGACCGGTTTGATCCGGTGCACGGCGAATTGCCGCTGTAGGGGCAAGCGCGTCGAGAGGCAGCTTAGGCGTCGTCGATGGCAATCATGCCGTCCCGCTCAGCCGCCTCTTCTGCGGCCAAAGTGTCGGGCTGCAGCACACTCATGGGGACCGGAGCCAGCGTCACGATGATGCCGAGCACGATCAATGCGAGGCCAAGCCAGACCCGTCCGAAATCAAAGAGGTTGATGGAGC
This sequence comes from Thermoplasmatota archaeon, assembly GCA_041601615.1. GTDB lineage: Archaea > Thermoplasmatota > E2 > JACPAO01 > JAHFTW01 > JANQNI01. Next base: position 184,159 of record JBFIHX010000002.1, read on the forward strand.
CCGCTGCGAACGTGAAGATGCCGCCAATCTTGGCAAACAAGGTCAGGCGCTTGTAGTCCGTCTCGGAGAGCACCAGGGGCATGAATCGTTCGACGGGGCCGTCCTATTTGGTCGTTGGTGCAGGCCCGGCGTCCAAGTCCACCTAGCTCCCGACCATGGCCTGCACATCGGTGGCCTGCGAAGGCGGGACCTCGTAGTCGTGCGGGGTCTGGGGCGGGCCGCCAAATACGAACGGCAAGACGAACGGCGCGATGCGGGGGCCGGGGGGTCGCATACAACGTGCTTTGGCGCCAGCAAACCACCTACGTTATGGTGGATTTCTGGAACGGTCCCTCGATACCCACCACGCAACCCCCAGGAGCGCGGACGCGGCGAGCGCGAACCACCAACCGGCAGCCGGATAGAAGGTCGCCGTTGCTGTGGCGCCCTCGGCAAGCCCCGAGTAGCTGCGCCCGCCCCAGAAGGGCAAGTCCGTAGGCCAAAACCACGCGGACGCGACGGCGAGGGCCACCATTCCGGATTGGATGCAAAGGTCACGGCGCCAAAGTCGAGGCTCGTAGGCGTGGCTGCGGCCGGCGATGCGCACGAACAGCCACATCGCGGCGCCGGATGCAACCACGGACGTCACCCAGATTGCAGCGGCGTGGGTGCCATCGTCGGCGTTGCCAAGGCCAAAGGGCCGAGCGTAGAAATCGTAGCCAAACCCGGTCGATTCCTCGTAGCTAGCGTGCCACCACGGAAGCCAAAGGGCAGTCAAAAGCAGAAGGAACGCGGCGATGGCCACGGCGCGGGAGCGGCGAAGCGGCGCGGGGACGGACTCTTCGGGCCATTCCTTTCCGCTTCCAGGCACGAGGGGCGCGACGGATGCCGCGTGCATGAGCGTGGCGGTCGAGGCCAGGACTCCAACAATCCTCAAGGACCCCCACGGCTCGTGCGGCCCACGGAGCCCCCATGGACCCCCTCCAGCACGCCCCGAACCCGGCCCACCACGAGCACTTGCTTGCGGCCCGCCGCGTGCTGGAATTGCCCATTGAAGTCAGTCGCTTGCACTGGCATCCGTTCGGCCTGTACACGATTCCCCTGGCCAAGCGACGGGAGGACGAAACCGATGGAGGGCGAATCTGGTCCCGCCGCCTCCACATTTGGCATCCCTTGGCGACCCCCGTTGGTGAAGCGAGCCCCTACGGCGTCCACACGCACACCGGCACCGCCGCGAGCCACGTCCTTGTCGGCACCCTGCACCACCACTTGTACGACTTCGAGCCCGACGCGGACGGAATCTGGCAACGAGCCGCGCTCGGCGTCCCCGAGGGTCGAGCAACGCTGCGGGGCCATCTTCAGGCGCCCACGGTGGCAGGCCAGACCCACACCTTGCCCGCGCACCAGCCGCACGGCGTGAGCAAACCGCCCGGGTTCGCCATGAGTCTCTTTGAGCAACTAGACGAACCCAAAAATCCCGGGCACGCAGCCGAATTTACGACGTGGCAACGAACGGACGTGCCGGCCGAGCCCTTGCTCAAAACCGGTCCCGTGCCCCTCGCCGCCGTGCAAAGGGAAGCATTGCTCGTAGTGGACGCCGCCATTGCCACCCTTGCCTAGGCAACGCCGGCAGCCAAATTGCACCGGCGAACGCGGCAATCCTTTTGATGCAGAGAGCCGACCGCGAATCCATGCGCCTGGACGTTTCCACCTGGGTTGCCGCGCTCATGACGCTCGCCGTCGTGTTCTCCGGTTGCCTCCAAGATGTTGAAGAAAACCCCGACAAGCTCAACGTGGGCAACACAACAAAGCTCGCCCACACAATACCCGTCGAAGTGCTCAACTCCATTGGCCTCAACGAATCCATCGTCACCGCAGCCATTGGCTACGCCAGCGACTTGTATGAGCCAACCATGGAAGTGTCCGACAGCGGCGTCATCTACGTCACCGGCCACACCATCGGCGCAGACACCACCGGCGCCCCCGTGTTCTTCAGCAAGGACGACGGCGCCACCTGGGCCCAACTGCCCTTCCTACTCACCGCCACGATGCCCGCCGACATGCACGGCGCCACCCCCCCGCCCAGCGACGAAATCTTCCTCGTAGCCGGCGACAATGGCCAACTCTGGGGCGTCGACATCACCCTTCTGACCTTCCCCGTCAACGGCTGGTGCAACAACGGCGGCGACCACTGCTACCACAACCCCAACGCCTACGACCCAGCCCAAGCCATGACCAGCCGCGCCGACGCCGTAGCCGGTGAATCCAGCTCGTGCAGCCTTCTGAATCTCAACGACCGGCCCTGGGCCGCGTACGGCAACGGCAAACTGCTGATGGTCAACAACCCCGGCGGCGGACCCGTGCAAGTAGGTATCATGGACGTACCCCCCGCCAACCTCGTCGGCGGCCCCACCGTCGGCCCTACGGGAGCCACCTGGAACCTCTGCGCCGGCGCCGGCGGCGGAGCCATCCCCGGCATCCCCGACATGCGCGACGACCACTTCTTTGCCGTGCCGCAAGTACAACGAGATCAACTGGTCATCGTCAAGGGACACGACGGCGACGTCATGAACGTGCAACAAGTCCACGTCCTCAACAACACCAACACCGGCGGCGGCACCAGCAACTACGGCCAAGTGGTCTTCGACGCCGACGGCACCATGTTCCTCGGCATCCGCAACAACACCAAAGAAAACAGCCTAGGCGAACGCACCGGCCAACTCCAACTCGCCGTCAGCACCGACGACGGTGAAAGCTTCGTCACCCGCACCCTGGTCATCGGCACCCCCACCACCAGCATCTACCTCGACGGCAACATGAACGGCCCCGGAGCCCTGCTCACCTGGGCCCAAGAAGGCGAAACCCGAACCGACTGGTACGTGGCCCACCTCGCGCTTGGCCCCAACGGCGAACCGCAAGTGTCCAACGTCAGCCTCGTCGTCGATGAAGGCCCCGCGCCCTCGGCACACGTCCAAGGCGCCGCCCTCGGCCCCGACGGTCGCGCCCACATCGTGACCTTCCACGGCGGCTACGGCCCCCTCGACCGCGCCACCCCGCTGCACGTCTGGAGCCAATCCAGCGGCCCCACCCTGCCCGTGGCCGCCGTTGCAGCCGACACGGTCGCCTAGCATCGCATAGCCAAGCTTTGCCCTCTCCCCTCTTTCCTATCCCTCGTGCCTACTCCTTCGCTCTGTTCCTCGCCTGCCGCCTCCGTCCATTGCTTTGCTTGCGGCCTATGGCTCAAATGCTCTCGACCCTCTGCCCGCACAGGGCCCATGGTCCTACAGCCGGTGCTCCATGACCTACGCCATTGAAACCAACCAATTGACCAAACGATACGGCGAAACCGCCGCCCTCGACGGCATCGACCTTCGTATCCCCAAAGGCACCGTCTACGGCTTGCTCGGCCCCAACGGAGCCGGAAAAACCACCACCATCCGCGTGCTTGCCACGCTTGCCAAACCAACCTCCGGCAGTGCCACCGTCCTCGGCCTCGACGTAGTGCGCGACGCCGCCGCCGTACGCCAAAAAGTCAGCCTCACCGGACAATACGCCTCCGTAGACGAGGAACTCAACGGCCACGAAAACCTCGTACTCGTCGGACGATTGCTCGGACTCCCATGGAAAGCCGCCCGCCGCCGCGCCACTGAACTTCTTGACGCATTCGGACTCGCGGACGCCGCCAAACGCCAAGTGCGCACCTACTCCGGCGGCATGCGACGCCGCATCGACATCGCCGCCAGCCTCGTCAGCACACCTGAGATCCTATTCTTGGACGAGCCCACCACCGGCCTCGACCCGCGCAGCCGCAACCAAGTCTGGGACATCATCCGACACATCGCAGGCCAAGGAACCACTGTACTCCTGACCACGCAATACCTCGAAGAAGCCGACCGCCTCGCCGACCGCATGGCCGTCATCGACCACGGCCGCGTCATCGCCGAAGGCACCAGCCGCGAACTCAAAGCCTCCGTCGGCGCCAACGCCATGCACATCCACCTCACGGACCCCCAACAACGCGAAACAGCACACGGAGTCGTCACCAAACTCCTAGGCGACGGCGTCCTGCCCGCCACCGAGGCCAGCATCCTCACCGTACAACTTTCCAGCGTCGCAGACGCCTCCAAAGTCCTGGCAAACCTCCACAAAGCAAAGATCGGAATCACCGAATTTTCCCTCGGAAGCCCCAGCCTAGACGACGTGTTTTTCGCACTCACCGGCAAACCCGCAGAACCCAAAGCCGACGCGGGAACCTTGGAGGTCACTGCATGAGCGCCGACAACCTCGCCGACGGCGAAGGACTTCGCCGGGTGCTTTCCAATCAAGCCCGCCCGCAACCCGCCAGCGCACTGGCCGCAACCACCACCCTCGCCTGGCGCGCCATGCTCAAAATCAAGCACGTGCCGTTCCAGCTCTTCGACGTGACCGTCATGCCAATCATGTTCACGCTGCTGTTTACGTTCATGTTCGGCGGAGCACTGGCCGGATCACCACGAGAATACCTCCAGTACCTCTTGCCCGGCATCCTCGTGCAGACCATCCTGTTCATCACGGTCTACACCGGCGTCGGCCTCAACACGGACATCCAAAAAGGCCTCTTTGATCGCTTCCGCACCCTCCCCATGTGGCAACCGGCCCCCATCCTCGGCGCCCTCGCAGGCGACCTATTTCGCTACACCGTCGCGTCCGCCGTCATCCTCGCCGTCGGTTTCATCCTCGGCTTCCGACCCGACGGCGGCTTCCTCGGCGTGCTCGCCGCCTTCGGCCTCGTATTGGTGTTCGCGCTGGCGCTCTCGTGGATTTGGATCATCTTCGGCATGAAGGTCAAAACGCCCGAATCGGTCATGACCACGAGCTTCATTTTCCTCATGCCGCTGACCTTCGCCAGCAACATCTTCGTCGGCCTCGAAACCATGCCCGGCTGGTTGCGCACGGTCGTCGGCAACAACCCCGTCACCCATCTTGCCAGCGCATCCCGGGCCCTCATGCATGGAGAACCGGCCGGCATCGAAGTGCTCTGGGTGCTCGGAACCTCCGCCGCATTCGTGCTCGTGGCGGCCCCCGTGGCGATGCGCATGTACCACAAGGAGCGGTAGGGGCAGAAGGAATCAGCTCGCTCGCAATTCCGCAGGCGTGCCCAGAATCTCCACGTCGTTGCCTGTCAGCCGGAACACGATGCTTGCTTCATTGTCGCTGGTGTCCGATTCCACGAGTGTGCCATCGGGGTCGGCAACATTGACCAATTCATAGACGCCGTCGGGAACGCCCGCCATGTCCACATATTGGTCTGCTAGGTAGTATCCATACAAGTCGTACCACCCAGCACTGACTCCCATGCGCGGCTCAATGGTCGCCAGGACGATTTCCACCGGGAGCGGCAGCTCGCCATCTAGGCACTTGTAGCCCCCTGCCGAAGTGCCAAGGCTGCCCGGTTGGGCTAGGCCCCAATCCTCGAAGCAGAACCCCGTCTTGCGGCCGGAGTTCACGGCCTCGCCGCGGGACAAGGTATCCAAGTCGTAGCCGTACACGGTGGCTCCGAGGGCGCCTTCGTAATGGAAATGGCTGTGAAACGGGTGGAACCGGGCAGGAGCCGCGGGAACCTCTCGTTCTCCATTTGCCGTTTGGATGACCTGGATCCATTGCCGTTGTGCGTTGGTCTCGTCGTTCAAATGCGCCACGAGGTCGCCTGCACCCGTGTTCGTAAAGCCACTCGAAAAGCGCAAGCAACGGCGCGAGCCTTGCTCCACGAACTCCTCGGCAAGGCAACCGCTGCCCAGCACGGGCCCCAGCGGGACGAACAGGTCGTCAAAGATTTCCAAGTGCGCCGGCACTAAGGCCCCCAGATTGGGCAACAAATCGTCGGAAGCATCCGGAACCGGGGCAGTCTCCAGTTGCACAACCACCTCAAATGGAACATCCTCCGATAGCTCTGGTGCGGCTTGGATGCGCAATTCGTAGGAACCCGACTGCGCCGTCTTCATGAGGGAGACGCTGGAGTAGTACAAGTCCGTCGCAGAAGCAACTTGGATGGCCTCTCCGGCTCGGTGCAAGGACGAAGTGTACGCATGCCGGATGGAACCATACGGACGGTAGTCCCAAGTGACGCTCGCCTCCAAATTCAAATCGCTGCCCTCGGGAACGGACACCTGGAATTGGTACACGGGGCACGCCGAGGTGCATTGGCCAAGCCAGCGCAAAGGCTCCGTGCCGGTGGTGGCCGCCGCACTTGCCAAAGCGTCCTGAGGCGACGTTGCCAATCGAGGAACGTTGTTGGACAAAAGATCATCTTGGCCCGGTTCAGAACCGCCAAGACAACCGCCCAAGGACATAAACAGAAGCAGAACGAGCACTACCCGCATACGTTGGGCAAGAATGAGGGGTGGAAAAGGGATGCTGGGTAGTAGGTGCCGGAGCTGGCAGAGAAACATCGCGTTGCTCGGCTTCTCTACCGCCCCCCAAGCGCCTGTCGGCGCTCGGGGTCCGCTCGGCCTGCGGCCTCGCTGCGTTGAAGAAACTTCGCTGCGCTCAGCATCTTCAACGCACTTTGTAATCGGTCCAATGGTCAGTACGTAGAACACACATAGAACACGGGTTCTCGCTCGGCAAGGGGTGCAAACGCGAGTGGGACTTAGGGGAATGCCCGCACGGCTATTCGAACCGTACAGCGCGCATGGACAAGTCGCCCATGTCGAATCCCTCGATGGGGAAAGAGACCTCGTCCCCTTCCGCAACCCCCGCGGCGTACAGCAAGGGCAGGTAATGGTCGGGCGTGGGGTGTGCGTCTCGACCAACGTCGGTCTGAAGAGCCGATAGCAGCCATTGTTTGTCGCCTTGCTCTACGGCTTTTGCCGCGCGTTCATCGAACTCGGCGGTTTGAGGTTCGGTGCTGGTGTCCCGGACCCGCATCTTGTGGAAGGCGCGACCAAAGTTGTGCGTGATGTTGCCGGAGCCCACGATGAGCACACCCTCATCCCGCACCGGGCGAAGGGCTTGCCCGATGGCCCAATGGGTCTCCATGGCCGCCGTGGCGTCGATGCTGACTTGGACAATCGGCACGTCGGCTTTCGGGTACATGTGGCGTAGGACGCTCCATGTGCCGTGGTCGATGCCCCAGTCGTGGCGCACGTCGGCTCCGACGTCTTGGAGCAAGTCTGCGGTCTCTATGGCGAGATTCGGGTCGCCTTTGACGGGGTATTGCACGTCGTACAATTCGGGTGGAAATCCCCCGAAGTCGTGGATGGTCTCTGGGTCGTCGTTGCCCGTGATGTGGGTTCCTTGGGTGTAGTAGTGGGCAGAGATTGCCAGCACGGCCCACGGCGTGGGGATGCCATCGCTCAATCCTTGGAACGCCTTGCTCCATTGATTGTCTTGGATCGCATTCATGGGGTTGCCGTGGCCCACGAACAGTGCTGGCATCGTCATCAGTGCCTCAGGTGGAACCCGATGTCTGGGCCCATTCCAATGACGTAACCGAGTTGGATGTTCAAGTATCCAAGGGGTTCGAGGAGCCGGGCGTTCTGGAGGGGTCCTGCGTCCACGGCGTCGAAGCCGATGGCCTTGGCCAGGTCAATCACGCGTTGCTTGGCTTCGGCATCGTCTCCGGCGACGAACGTGGTGAGTTGTTCGCCCTTGAGCCGGCCGGTGTTCATGTGTTGGGCGAAGATGCCGTTGAACGCCTTGACGACGCGAGCATCCGGGACAGCCTTCTGTAGCTCTTCGGCCCCACTAGTCGTGTAGCCGAGCGCCAGCTGCATGTCCTCCGCCAGGGCATTGGTGACGTCGATGACGGTCTTGCCGACCCAAGTCGAGCCGGCCGTCTTGACGACGTCCTGCACGGCGCCAAACGGCACCGCCAGGATGATGGTGTCCGCTTCTTGGCTGGCTCGGCGGACTTCAGCGGGATCCTTTCCGACGCTGACGACCTCTTGGCCACTTTCTTTCAGGCCCTTCGCGAGGGCCGTTCCGACGTTTCCTGTTCCAATGATTGCAATGGTCATGTTGAATTCTCCTTGGGTTTGAGGTGAAGGGGGTTAGATGAGGCTCCAGGCCCAGGGCGTCGCGACGCCGTACAGTGCGAGAACGGCGCCCAAGAGACCGAGGTTCTTGGTGAAGTTCACTTGCTCACCCATGCGTTGCATGGGGTCTTCGACCTTCCAGAAGTCATGCATCTTCGGGGTAACGCCCACGAAGAAGAGGGCGGCTAGGGCGAGTCCGACTTGTGGGAAGACACCGAGCAGAATGCTTGCGCCGGCGGCCAGTAGCAGGGCGCCGCTTGCGAGCACGGCGAACATAGCGGCAGGAACGCCTTTGCTTTGGGCGTACCCAGCCATCATTTTGCGGCCGGCGAAGTGTCCGATGCCGGAGTAGAGCAGGTAGGCGCCGAGGAGGGCGCGGCCGATCACGAATGCGATGGTGGTTGGTTCCATGTGTGTTGTCTCCACGGGCATTGCCCGCAGACTATACTACGCATCGAGGAGTATTATACTATCAAGTTCGAAGCTTAGGAGTTGCTCCTAACTCCGGGAGCAATAGCATTAAGGCTCCCGGATTGCAAGTATAGTTCATGGCAGATGGGGAAACCTGCACCCTCAGCGACCTCTTTCGACTCCTGGGCGAGCGGCACGTCCCCGATGTCATTCACCGCGTCCTCCAAGAGGAGTCCGTGCGATTCAACGCGATTCAAGAGGATCTCAGCATGAGTCCCAACACCCTCAGTGACCGCCTCAAGAAACTCCAGGCGGCCGGCCTGGTCACGCGCCACGCCTACCAGGAAATTCCGCCCCGCGTCGAATACCGCGCCACAGCCAAAGCCCGCGAACTGGCCACGGTGTTCGACATCCTCGGGCACTGGGCTGGGAAGCACACGCTGACGCCCGAACCCGTGGTTCCGACCTAGGCCCGCACGGCGATTTGCAAAGCCGCGTTTATCATGCGGTTTTCCCCTGTTGGCGACCCAGAAGATTTCCGCCAATGCCGTAGAAATTTTCAGCGTACCTTGGCGCCCGTCGGGCAGCCGCTGGCTCAAACATGACTCAAACACGGGGGCAGTGGGCTTGGTTGGGTGGGGGTTGCGAGTCTTAGGTGAAATGCCGTACGCCCGCTGCGTCAGGATAGGACTTCGAAGAGGAGCATGGCCGATCCGATGAGCAGGAAGACTGCAGCACCTACAAGTTGCACAATTTCCGGACGGACGTTTCGCCCAATCCAGGACCCGATGAGAATTGCAAGAGCTGCGGACGCCCACAATGCTATTGTCCCGCCGAGGGCGGTCGCCCAGAATGCGCCGGATTCGGCGGCAAGTGCGGCCACGGCCAACTGTGTCTTGTCCCCGAGTTCTGCGACGAAAATCAGGGAAAACGCGGGCAGGACTCCGGCCGCCGCAACGCCCATGGAGCCCCCCTCTTCTCGATTGCGCAGTGATTTGATGCCGAACAAGATGAAGAGCCCCGCAGCCAGCAAAACGACGACCCTTCGAGGAACGAGTCCCTGGATGAATTCCCCCGCGACAGCCGCCCCGAACGTGAGCAGAAGAAATGCAGCGGCAGCTCCGATCCAGACGCGCACGCTGCTGCCGCGACCGGAGGACATGGCCAACAACGCCAGTTGGGTCTTGTCCGCGAATTCCGCGAGGAAAACGACGCCAAAGGCGAGGGCAAAATCCAACGGAAATCCCACGGGGGCGGGACACCTTGGGGGCGTTAGAACCGAGCGGTCTCAACAGACGCGGCCGGAGGCCGGACCCGCCACGAGGCGCCATGCAACGGAGGCATGTGGCCGCGTCGCGTAACTTGTTCTCTCGAATCGCTGCCGCAGCGCGTTTGGATTCCCGCTTGGAGTTTCTTGATGATTTTGCCCATCTCTCCCGTGGCAAGCCGGCCAGGTCCGAGCGGGCCTGAACGATCCTGGCCGATGGGCGGCAGCGTGTTCAGGGCGTGGAGTAGGTCAACTGAGGCATGTTTGATTTGCCAACGGATCTCGTCGGCTATCGTCGTTGGATTATCCGGCGCGGCCAGCGCTGCGGCTCGCACTGCGTACGCCGCAGCTCCCAATGCGTGTGCTCCCATGTGACAAACGGCTCCCGCTTGACCTGCTGCATGGGCTGCGGCCTTGGCGGCCGGCGTGGTGGCCGCGCGAATAGCCCCACCCCCCTCGAAGCGGGAGCCAATACCTGTGGAGGCGCTGATTTCATCACTCGCGAATGTGCGGGCGCGAGCAATGTCTTCGTGAGGGCGACGGTCACCTGGGTTGGAGGCTTCGAACAACGAGAGCACCCTCTCAGCGCAATCTGCAGCCCAGGCCGCCGCAAGCCGGCGATCATCTTGGCTTAGGGTCTGCTGCGAGGTCCGTCCCGCCATGTTTGGTGCCGGCATATTCCATGCCGGCTTCATGGCACTTGGGTTTGACACGCGATTCGTGCCTATGCGACGGGCAATGGCACCAAAGCTAGATGCGGGTCGATCTCAGCGGCCGCCCCGTCCCGCACGAGCGTGTTGTTCGGCGGAGCCTTACGCCCGATCTTCTGTCCCGGCGGCCACGTTCTGCCCCTCCGCATTGATGAAAGCGCGGCACGAACTCACCGCACGGCGTACCGCAAGAAGACCACGCCCGACGGGAATTGCTTCTGATCAATCAATTCGAGGTTCAGGCGGAGGCCCTCTGGGAAAAACCGTTTCCCACCACCCACGATAATCGGGCACTGGATGAGATGGATCTCGTCCACGAGGCCTGCGTGAAGTGCTTGACCAGCAAGCTCGGGACCATCCACCGAGATGCCGTGCGCGGCCCCCGCCTTGAGTCGCCGAATTGCATCCGGGTCAAATCCTCGCTCGATGCGCGTGTTTTCGCTTCGGGGCTGCTTGAGCGACCTTGAGTAGACGACCTTGTGAGCCGCCTTCCACAGACGCGCAAACACCTGGCCCACCGGGGGCAAGTCCGGGTCGTGCTCGGCCGTCTCCCAGAACACCATGACGTCGTACATGCGTCAGCCGTGCAGGTACGTTTGGTTGGATGCGTACAAGTCGTTGATGTACGCGAGCAAGTCCTCGTCTTCGGGGAAGCCCCAACCAAATCGACCAGCGGAATCCTCTGCGTACCCATCAAGAGAGACAAACATGGCGTAGGTCAGCTTTGCCGTGCAAATCACCGGCTTTCGTTTGTCAGCTGCTTCACGAGATTGCCATAGTGCCTGTCAAGCTCTTCACGACCCGCCCAAAGCCCCGTGCCGGGGGCCTCGACGTGCAGCTGGCCACCCGTGAACGTCCCTCGGGGCGGGCCATGTTCACTACGATGGGCACCATCCAGCACGGCGCTCAGGACGTCGAGACAGATGTGCCACCCTGCAAGCTCGCCCTCGGCGCCATCCAGGGAGCGAAGCCAATACGTCATGACGAGTCGCGAACCGTTGCCGTCGGGGTGAATCTCCCAGAGGATGCTTGCCTCTGGCTCATTTGCGCTATCCTCGGCCTCCCATGTGTGGGCGAAGGCGCGCGGCGGGTCAAACCGGGTCACCCGGCCGGACATCGAAAGTCCAACATGGTCATGATGTTCGACGATGCGCCCCCCCACGCGCGGCTCGAGCTCCGTACGCACGAACCACTCCCCAATGTGGGCCGGGTCGGTGATGGCCTTCCAGACCTTTTCGGGAGGGTGCTTGAGCATGCGCTCATAGGTGGCTTCGTAGCCCTTGCTCGTCTTTCGAATGGATCCGTACATGGTCTCACATCTTGTCCAAGTGGTATTCCAGCGCGTCGAACTGTTCCTGCCACACCGGCATGTGTCGCTCCAGCCAGGCGCGCATGGCCTGGAGTTCCTCGGCCCGCGTCGAATACAGCCGCCTCCGGCCGTCTTTGCGGACCGCGACGAGGCCGCCCTTACGAAGGATCGCCAACTGCTTGGACACCGCCGGCTGACTCAAGCCCAAGGCATCTGCCAGTTCTCCAACGTTGCGCTCTTGCTTCGCCGTGAGCTCGACGAGGCGTCGGCGGGTTGGATCGGCGAGAAGCTGGAACGCGTCGACCACACCCATACATACCTAACCAGACATATTTCTACATTTGCATGTTTTGGATTGGCGGCGCCTGAGCCTTGCCCCCGAACGGCGGACCAAGCAGCACGACCGCAGCCATCGACAGAAGCGACGTGGTGGGCGGCACGCACTGTGTATGAATTGGTACTATTGCCACCAATCATGCGCGTAGAATTATCTCCATTCCTGTACCTGGTGCGCGTTTGTCGACGAATTGCCCAACCAACGAAGCTGCTGCAGCAGTGAGTCCTTGACCTTCAATACGCAGGTCACCGACGCCGCCATGGTCACTGAGGCGAATGTCCGCCCCGCCAGCGCCGGGGGGCTCGCGTGTTCTTGGCGGCCGACCAGTAAGTAGCTTCTTCGAACTACGTCACACATTCGCTTGGCCTTACCAACCGATGCCGCTCGACGATTTCGAAGCTCAGCAGCAGGCTACTTGCCAAACGTATTGATCGCGCGAATCACAGTACCCTTGGAATTGGCAAACTGAATCACGTGGCAGAAGCTCCTCTCTCTGCCAGTGGTTGAGATGGATGTTCCTGAGACAGCCCCAGCCTTGCCGTGCGTGACCACGCAGTGAATAGTCAAGGTTGCGGGCTGCGGAGGCTCTGCCAGACTCGCTAGGAATCGCGTCGCGTCGAGGAGGTCGCCGACCCCATTTGTCCACGTGAAGTCCTTGGAAAGGGCAGGTTTGAGTAAACCTGCCTCCCCCGTTTCAATGGAGATGGCGGTGTCTTCGGCGAATTGGTTCTTGGGGGAGTTGCCGCAGTCCGCGCTGCGCCGTACGGTTGTCATCGACGATTGCAATTCTCGCCAACACTTCATTGCAGCGAAATGCTGATCGACAACGAGCGGCACACGCGGGGCAACCGGATGTCAGCGCTGCAGACGGTGGCTGTTCCACTGATCTGTTGAACAAGCCGCCGACCATGCTGTCCGTGCAGATCCTGCCATCAATTTGAGCGGTCGAAGTCTTTCTCTTCTAGCAATTTGCCCTGCTTGTCAAACTTCTTCCAAACGCCGACCTTCTTGCCGTCCTTGAACAGACCTTCGTCGTACAGGATGCCCGTCCCACCGTGGAAGCGGCGCCACATGCCGTGTTGCACACCCTCCTTGAAGTGACCTTCTTGGCGCAGGGTTCCATTGGCTGCATTCCACGTGAAGTGTCCATGTTCCAGGCCTTCCCGGTACTCCCCTGTGGACCACACCTTGCCATCTTTGTGGTAAGTCACCCACGCGCCGTGCTTCTTGCCCGCTTTCCTCGGCCCCGTCTCTTTGACTTGGCCATTGGGGTAATGCGTGGTGTCCATGCCGTCTTGGATTCCTGTGGTCTCGCCGGTTCCACCGGGCCCTTTCTTCGCACTCATCGTTCATCCCTCGATTGGGCGACTTGGATTAGGTTGCCACATGTGTCGTCGAAGACCGCCAATTTGACGGGGCCGGCGTCCATTAGCGGCTGCACAAAAGTGACGCCGCGCTCTGTCAATGCGGCCACTTCGGATTCAATTTCCGTCGATCCCATGGAGGTCCAAGGAATCCCGTTTGCGACCAGCGCTGTGCGGTACGCCTTCAGCTCGGCGGCGATTTCTGGGGTGCCGATGGGCTCCAGCAGCAGTTCGACGCCGTCCGGGCTTTCCGGATCGACAACGGTAAGCCATCGATGGTCTCCCATTGGAATGTCGTGCTTGACTTGGAAGCCTAGCTTTTTGGTGTAGAACTCGAGGGCGGTTGCTTGGTCATCCACGGGGATGCTGGTGACGACGATTTTCATTTCATGGTCCTCCTAATCTTGTCGAGCCACTTCTGCACGTCGGCCAGTTGGGTGCTACCAGTGAAGGCGAGTTGCTTGTACTTGCCTTCTTGTCGCGTGGTCACAAAGCCCGCATCTTCCAAGACTGCTAGGTGCTTGCGGATTGCTTGGCGCGTCATGTCGATCCCATGGTTCATGATGAGTCGAGTGCCAAGTTCGTACAGAGTTTGCTCCTTGCGTTGTGCCAGTTCTTCCAGAATGGTCCGGCGCGTCATGTCCGACAGGGCGCGGAATGGATCACTGGGTTCGTCGGCCAACAAGCAACCATATGGTTGCATGATGATTTGAAGTTAGCGGGAGAAGACCATCGTACGCAAATTGCCTATGCCTTACCAAGAGGATTCTGCTCGAACCATTCGACGATGCTTGGCATGTTCTCTTCAAACCCGCCTGGGAACGAAAGATTCAGCAAGCCCGCCTTGGCATCGGACCTGTTCTCGAAATCGTGCTCCACACCGCCCGGGGCCAAGGCAAACCCACCCTTTGGAACGTCGTGCCATGTCCCGTCCACGAAGATGCTCATCACGCCTTCGAAGACGAAGAACACGTCATCGTCGTCGTGTTTGTGGATGCCGGGCCCTTTGGAATGGGGCTCCAACCACCATTCGGAAATGGCGTAGCCACTCTCTGTCTCGCTGCCGTCCGCAAGGAACCGTGCCGTCATGGGGCCCATGTCGTAGTGGCGCCCCTCCCCGGGCGCCCTGACGAGCGGTTGCTTTGACATAACGCAACAATCGCGGAAAGCCGGTTAACTGTTGATGGCGGGCGGCACCCAAGGACATTGATTGGCAGCGGCCCCATCACAGCAGGCGTCCCTTCGGCCTGGTCGCGAATTAGCTCGTGATGTCCGTATGCATGGTCACTCCGTACCTTCGTAGGCGGCACGGATGGCCGCGACGTCCAGTTTCTGCATCTCCAGCAACGCCGCAAAGGCACGGGCATACGCCACCGAGTCGTCGCCTTTGACCATGTCCACCCAGTCGCGTGGCACCACCTGCCAGCTGACGCCGAAACGGTCCCGCAGCCATCCGCACTGGCTGTGCACCCCGCCCTCGGCGACGAGCGCCTCCCAATAGTGGTCAATTTCGGCCTGGTCCTTGCACATCACTTGGATGCTGAACGCATCCGTCAGGTGCAGGTGCGGCCCGCCATTGAGCGCCGTGAAGGGACGCCCGGACAGTTCGAACTCCACGGTGAGGACACTGCCCGGCGGTTTGTTGCTGGGGTTCTCCATGCCATCGGGGTAGCGGCTGATGTGCGTGATGCGGCTTGCCGGGAACAAACCAGTGGCGAATTCCGCGAACGCTTCGGCTTGGTCGTCGAACCACAGACACGGCACGAGGGGAACGATCTCTGTCATGTTATTCCCCGTGGTGGTTGATCATCCAGGACATGCCGTACTTGTCCACGAAGGAGCCAAAGTAGTCGCCCCACGGCGCATCCATCAGAGGCATCTCCACTTTGCCGCCGGCCGAGAGCGCGGCGAACAGGTGGTCGGCTTCCTCGCGGCTGTCTGGGTGGACGCTGACGTGGTTGTGGTTTCCGACGGTGAGCACGTGCCCCATGGACGGCATGATGTCGCTGCCCATGAGCGCGCCGTTGCCGACGGGGAAGTTGACGTGCATGATGCGGTCCAAATCGTCGTCGGGCACTTTGGCGTCGGGAGACAGGTCCCGGAAGCGCGTCAGGCGTTGCAATTCGGCGCCGAAGGCCGCAGCGTAGAACCGCATGGCCTCCTCGCAGTTGCCGTCAAAGTTCAGGTAAGGGTTCAGTTGTGTCATGTCGATTCCTTCAGAGCGATTCCACGTACGCGGCGAGGCGGCCGAGGGTTTGGTAGCCACCTTCGATGGCGCCCGTTTCTTGCACGGCGCGGTCGCGGTCGGCGGCGGTGGGGAATTGGTGCTGCAACGTCACGTGGGTGCCTTCGGGCACTTCATCAAACCGGACGGTCAAGCGAAACCACGCCGGTTCTCCGTCCTCGGCGCCGTGGTCCCACACGATGGAGGAGGGCGGGTCCAATTCGGCGTAACGGACCCAGTTGGGGTACACGGTGCCGTCGGGCCCGGTCATGGTGAAACGCCAGAATCCACCCACGCGTGGCTCCATGCCAGCGGTCTCGGTGCGGAAGCCGTCGGGCCCGAACCAGCTGCCGACGTGGGTCGCGTCGAGGAAAGCGTCGTACACGCGTTGGCGGGGGGCGCGCACCACGCGGGTGATGGTGATGCCGCGCTCGGAGGTCAGCTCCTGCATGCTCACGCCTCCGGGCTGCCGTCCGGGATTTCAGGGACGACGAGCTGTTCGAGCATCGTGAGGGATTCCTGCCAGCCCATGGTGGCGAACTCGACGGGCACCTGCGGCGGAATGTTGCGTTGCGTGATTGTGACGAACGTTCCCGCTATCCCCTCTTCCAGTTCGATGGTGACGCCCATCTCGCCGGCCATAGCGGGGTCGTCGAACTCGTCCACGTACTGGATGAGGGTGTACGGCACGAGCTTGACATACTTCGAGGTGAAGCTGTGGCTGGCCCCGGTACCGAAGTTGGTGAAACTCATCTTGCATAGGCCACCTTCCTTGGCGTCCATAGAGTGGACGGTGCCGGTGAAGCCGTGCGGCGGGGCCCATTTCACCATGGCGGCAGGGTCCAGGAACGCCTTGTAGACGCGCTCGGCAGGGGCGCGGAAGTGGCGGTGCAGTTGCAGGGTGTTGCCGGACGGGGCGGTTTTCTTCGGGGGTGTCACGGGGATGCCTCCTTGGGTTGGTAGGTGAGGGCGACGACGCCGTTGCTCATGGCCTGGCTCGATGTCAACTCCAGGGCTGCCTTGAGGCCGTCGCCAAAGAGCCGCCGGCCTTCGCCCAAGACGACCGGGTAGACGAGGAGGCGAAGTTCGTCGACCAGTCCTTCGGCCAGCAGGTCGCGGGCCAATGTGATGCTGCCGTGGACGACCAGGTCCCCGCCCTTCTGTGCTTTGAGCTCCTCGACTTCCTTGCGCAAGTCACCAGCCAGGAACGTGGCGTTCTCCCAGATGTCTTTGGTCCGGGTCGCGCTGACCACGTGCTTTCGCACCGGATTGAAGTAGGTCCCGCCCGACTCCTCCGTCGTCTGCTGAGGCCAAGCCTGGGCGAATTGTTCGTATGTTACGCGGCCCAAGAGCAATTCTTGGCCGTGGCGGGTCTCTTCGCCCTTGAACGCAGCAATCTCGTCGTTCCAATAGGGTGCGGTCCACGCGGGGTTCTCCACGACGCCGTCAAGGGTCGAGAAGAAGGTCGCGACGACGCGTCGGGGTTTCTTGATCTGGGTCATGGGTTCACTTCCGGAGGATGGATTTCGGCCGCCTCCACTTTTTGCTGGATGTGGTCCAGGACGTCTTCCCACATGACGCGGTAACGCAGGATCCACGAGAACGCGGCCGAGAGGGGTGCCGCTTCCAGGTTGCAGATGCGGAGCCGGCCGTCCTTCGTCTGCGCCAGGAGGCCCGCGTCCTCCAGGACCCGGAGGTGCTGGCTGATGGCGGGAAGGCTGACGTCGTGGGGGGCGGCCAGGTCCGATACCGTGCATTCGCCGTGGGCCAGTTGCTCGATGATTGCGCGGCGGATGGGGTGGGCCAAAGCTGCGAAGATGGCATCGAGGTCAAGAGCTGGCTTTTGGTTAAGCACTAGCTTATGCATTGGCTGCACCATTAGTTAATGGTTTGCTTAACTTTGCCCGCCGAGGTCGGCAAATCAAAGATACTCGCCGGCCATCGGACTCCGTGACCCGAGTCCGCGTCGAATCATTCAGCGTTTCCCAGGATGGGTTCGGAGCCGGCCCCAACCAAAGCATCGATCAACCCTTGGGAACCGGAGGCGAGCAACTCCATGCGTGGGCGATGCAAACCAAAACATTCCACGAACGCGTGTTGGGGGCGCAAGGTGGAACCGAAGGCATTGACGATCGCTTCGCCCAGCGGGGGTTCGACAACATCGGTGCGTGGATTCTGGGTCGCAACATGTTTACCCCCAGCCGAGGCCCCTGGCCCGACGACGACTGGAAGGGCTGGTGGGGCGACAATCCACCCTACCGCGCGCCTACCTTCACCCTAACCCACCATGAACGCGACCCGATTGAGATGGAGGGCGGTACCACGTTCTACTTTGTCACGGGCGGAATCAACGATGCGCTACGATTGGCCACGGAGGCTGCGGGAGCCAAAGATGTCCGCATTGGCGGCGGCCCGAACACCATTCGCCAATTCTTGGAGGCATCCTTGATTGACGAAATGCACATCGCTGTCGCACAGGTTGAGCTTGGCCGCGGTGAGCCGCTCTGGCCCGGTGAAAGCGCCTTGATCCCCGGCTACGATTGCGTCGAAAATACCCAGGGCGAACTTGCGAGGCACCGAATCTTCAAACGGCGCGAGGCCGCCAACTAGGCCCGAATTAACATTTGCAATTCGAAGATTATCACTCGATTTGTTCCTTTTGGAGCCCGAAAGAATTCCACCGATTCAATGGAAATTCTCTCAGCGAACCTTGTAGTACGTCGCGTTGAGCTTCGACTCGTAGCGAGGCTTGTGGCGGGTCAGGAACCAGTAGGCCAGCCAGGTAACGGCAAGACTCTGCCAGAGCGT
This sequence comes from Thermoplasmatota archaeon, assembly GCA_041601615.1. Classification (GTDB taxonomy): domain Archaea; phylum Thermoplasmatota; class E2; order JACPAO01; family JAHFTW01; genus JANQNI01. Next base: position 202,583 of record JBFIHX010000002.1, read on the forward strand.
GATGATGCCGAGCCAGTTGATCAATTCCGAGGGGCTCGGAGTTACACCACTTTCGCTGAGCCAGTGGAAGACACCCTTCAGGGGCTGCACTTCGTAGGCGTAGATCACGTCGGCGATTCCGACCATGCTCATCCACCAGATGAACGCCAGTCCGAAGACACCCCATGCCGCGGGAGTGGCGTCCTCGACGGGACGCTTGGTTTTGCCGCGTCCAGCGAAGAACGGGATCACCATGAGCACCACGAAGGCGACGTTGACGAGGATGGTTCCGAGGAACTTGGTGTCGACCAAGGGGTCGGGGCCCCAGGGCAGGGGGTTGCCGATGGGCCACTTTGCCAAGAAGATCGGACCGAGCGACCACAGCAGGTACCAGTCCGGTTTGACGAACGTGGGCGGCTTGGTCATGTCGTAGGCCGCGTGCAGGGGCGGGCCCGCGACGGCAATCATCAGGAAGATGACGCCCATCATGAACGCGATGATGGCGCCGTCACGAACGAGTTCGTCCATGAGCGGGATGCCTTCGATGGCCTTCTGTTTCTTGGGAGGTCCGCGCTGGGCTTCCAGCTTCTCCTTGGCTTCGATGTAGAGGTTGGTGAGTTCGCCGATTTTCATCATCACACCTCGATCAGTGGGGTTCCGCCATCCCTTGCAGCCACACGATGAACATATGCAGCACCATGAGTCCGAACAGAATGAACGGCAGGACCCAGACGTGCAGGACGTACATGCGCGGAATCAGGCCCGCGTTGATGTCTGTGCCACTGAACATCAGCTTGGATAGTGTCTCTCCGAGCAGCGGGATGCTGCCGAACATATTCTGGCCAATGGTCGCAGCTGCGATGGCCAATTGGTCGGCGGGCAGGAGGTAGCCGGAGTAGGCAAAGAAGAACGTGATGCCGAGCAGGGCAACACCGAGCACCCAGTTGAGTTCGCGGGGCTTCTTGTAGGCGCCCACGAAGTAGACGCGCATCATGTGCAGGAACACGCAGGCGACCATCAAGTGGGCGCCCCAGTGGTGCACGCCACGCAGCACGTACCCGAGGGTGACATCGTTCATGATGAAATCCACGGAGTCACGCGCCGTGAACACTTCCTGTGGCTCGTAGTGGGGAATGTAGTACAGCGCCAAGATGACGCCGCTGATGGTCAGAATCAGGAACGAAACGAAGGCCAAACCGCCCAGACAGTACAGGGGATACCAGTACCAGATGGTGCGAAGCTTGTAGCGCTCGGTGTGGCTGCGGGGCAGCTCACGGTTGATGCTGAGGCTTGCGCGCTTGGCGGCTTCGATGTGGTTGCGAATCCGAATGGAGTCGTCCAGGTACGCCAGCATCATCAGGTAGAAGCGGGCGAGGAACCCGAGCTTCTTCTGCTTGGCAAGCTCCTCGTAGGCGCGTTTGCCTTGCTTGTGGGCTCGTTCTTCGCTCATGCGGACCATCCAGGATTGCGGATTTGGAAGGAGGTGCCCGAGGGAGCAGTGGCGCTGGCGCCGTTTGCTTCCAGGGGCCCGTTTTGAATGTGCTTGACTTCGCCGTGCACCACTTCGGTGAATGCGGTGCCGGTGGTTTCGTCGTTCCAGCCCTTGACGTCAAATTCGATGACGTTGAGGGGGGCGGGCGGCGGTGTGCCTGGGACGTTCAGCGCGAGGTTGTAGATGTCGTACTGGCCCTGGTGGCAGGGGCAGAGGACTCGACCATCATTGAAGCCGTCTTCGTCGTAGTCGGGGACATCCAGCGATCCGCCGAGGTCGCCGTTCCATCCAATGGTGCAGCCAAGGTGCTTGCACTTGCCGTCGTAGACTACGATGGCGTGCTCGGGTTCCGTGGGGTGCTGAATGGCGAATTGCGCGGTGTTGTAGCCGCGCTTCTTGGTGGATGCTTCCAGGGTTGCGCGCTTGACTTTGTACACAACGGCGGGCAGGAAGTTCCATTCCGCTGTGATGACCACGGGGGGGTCACCGGCGAGGTCGCCGAGCGTGATGGGGATCTTCGCGTTTGTTTGCGGATCGCGGCGCACCACGGGGCCAGGACCGACGCCACCCAAGGCATCGGGGGCAATGGCCGGCAGAAGTTGGGCCATGGTTCCGGGGAGGATGGCGCCGACGACGGCGAGGCGCACGGTGTTGCGGATGAATTCGCGGCGCGACAGGAGGCTGGGCGCGGCTTCTTCCTTCTCGGGGCGTTGGTCTTCGCGGCCTGCGTATGCGTCGTAGGCTCGGTTTGCGCGGTTCATTAGAGTTGCACCCCCTCGTCTTCCCACTTCCTGAAGCGGCGCTTGGCTATGGTGACGTGGTCCATGAAGAAGCGCTGGTACAGGAAGACGATGAAGGAGAGATTGAAGAAAATGCCCGCAAGCCACAGACTGATGACTTGTTGCTCGGACTTCAGGACGGAGCCCATGAAGGACGCCTTGATGGCGGGGTCCATTTCACTGGCTAGGTTTGCGCCTTTGAAGATGGCGTCGAAGACCAGGAACATCAGCACGAACTCGATGAGTGTCAGTGCTACGATGCACAAGCCGATGAACGCCGGCCGTTCGGCAGGAGTGGTCCGGATGGTATCTCCGGGCGTCTTGTTGGTCTGAATCTCAAGGCCCATGGTCACCGGTCCTTTTGGTCCGTGTTGTGGGGGTTGACGAACTTGAGGTAGACGAAGGAGAACATGATGACGAGAATCATGCTCGCGAGGGCCACCAAGCCGAGCCAGTATTGGGGCAGAGCCAGTCCGTAGTGTTGTTCGTGCTCCTCGGGGGCGGCGCCAAGTTGGGCGCCGTGGTCATCGGTGAGCGCGAAGAAGGAGCGGTAGACGTTGTCGCCTTCGTCGGGCGAGAAGCTGCCGTCCACGTCGTTGACGAGGAGTTGGAAGGCGATGGCGCCCTCGGCAGGGGCGGTCCAGGTGAAGGTCCAGGAGGTCTGGGTTGCGTCCGTGTGGCTGACTTCCTTGTCGCCGCCTGTCACTTGCACGCCGGAGCCTTCAGCGGCCTCGAACTTGCCCTCGGAGGCGGACATGTAGAAGCCGGCGTGGTTGGCCGCTTCGGGGTTGATTTCGTCCATCAGGGTGATGGTGAATGTGTAGACGGCGTCGTGTTCGTAGACGCTGCCGGTCAGGTCGTTGCCCTCGGCGTCCGTCAGGGTCCACGAGACCTTGTTTTCGGTGGCCGCGAAGCTGTGTTCGCCGTGGCAAGAGGTGCAGCCGGATTCGTTGAAGTCCGTGGGCCACGCGGGGTTTTCGGAGTTCATGCCGTTGCTGCTGCCAAAGACACTGGGTGCGTACGCAAAGAGCAGTGCCAGGACGACAAGCGCCACAGGAGTGGCCTTTTGAAGGACCCTGGCCCCCGACAGACGGTTCACAGGCGCGCCAAGAAGGGGTGTGATATAACCGGTGCGGGGGAGTGTTCTCGGAGAGCATGGGTCCCTGGCGGCGGCTTCGGTGGGTGCTGTGGGCGATATCAGTCCATCCTTGGGGCGTGGGTGCGTCGATCGGGGGGTGCAGGGGCCGGGATTTTTCGCCAGGATTTGACCATGTGAATTCACGCCGAAATCCGCCAGCCATCGGAGCTCTCAGGAGGGGCGCCGAAATCCACCTAACGTGAAAATGGCGTGAATTTCACGCAGGTGGCACTTGGGCGAGGGCGTCCCGCAAGAGTTTTCCTTTCAGGGCGCCGCTGAGTTCGGCAAAAAACGCGCAGTGGCTGATTTCTTTGGGCCACTGCTTGCGGAGTCGTAGGCGCGAGCGTTCGATGCTTCGCCAGTACGCATACACCGAGAGCACGAGGAATGCGCCGGCGTAGCCAAAGTGTCGCTTGACCATGCCTGGAGCTTGAGAGCGCCCCATGAATGCGCCATGGCGCATGAACAACGATTCACATGCCCACCTCCGAGCATAAATGTAGCAAAACCAGTGGGCATTGGCGCGAGTGACAGGAAGATTGCTGTAGAATGCAATCCCCCGAATCGGAATCTCAGCGTCGCCAGGCGTGACGACTGCCACGGACATCTCACTGGCAATGTCCGAGCGAAATTCGTTGCGGCTGTAAACGAAGCCCAGCATGTGCTGCTTCTTCGGGTCGTTCTCACTCGTGTAGGCTTGTTCGGAGAAGTACAGCAATTCATGGGCTTCCGGCAAGACCTTGGCGTCGCCATTGGCCCAAGCTTCGCGCATGGCGAGTACGACTTTCGCGTAGCGCTTCTGGGGCCCGATGATGTAGACGCCGCGCGGATCTGCGTAATCACGCAAAAGTGCCAAGCGATCGTAGGCGCCAGTGAATTCCTTGTCCAGTAGGATGACCGAGGGATCTCGGTAGAGGCCGTCCAGTGCTTCGACGAGGAGCATCATCTGCTTCTCCTGGGTCGTGTTGCGGTGAATAACGGCCAAAGGGAAGCATTCGCCAGTCACTGCATGGTGGATGGTGAGGTGCAACCATTCGTGCGCCCGCCACGTGCCCTTCCACTCCTGGATGGATTTGTTGGCAATCTTGTCGCCGATTTCCGTCTTCTTAGACTTCACGCCTGGGCATGTCATACGCCCGCCCAGGCTCAAGCGATGAACGTAATCCTCTTCGATGTTGGATTGGTTGCTGCCGACTCCATAGAAGGGGCGCTTGCGGCCATCAATCGTCGCAAAGAGATCCTTGGATTGCCACTTCCGGTGCTTGATGGCATGGTTGGCGATTGCGAGCATGGGGGCGTGCAGTTGCCGGGCTACCTGGGTTGTGAGCTCAATCTCCGCTTCATAGCGCTCCTGCGGAGCAATTCCTTCGGGCGCCTCGGGCAGGATTTCGCTTCGAAGGACACTGGACAACGACGGAGTGATTCGGCGCGCCTGGGGCCAGTTAGCGTTCAATTGTTGCACCATTTGCCTGAGCTCTCGGTCGAGGGCCTGGTTGCTTCCGTACGGGTTGCCATTGGCCGTGATCCAGGTCATGATCCACGTGGCGGCATTTTCCTGTGCCGAGTAGTCGCGCGATTCTTTGAACCACGGCAACAACACCGTCAAGACGGCCTCCAAGGGCTTGCCCTTATGGAGATACACGGCTGCGCCGTCGATGTTCACAGATCCTCCACGAGTTGGAAACCCGCCTTTGTGACATCACTGGCATTGCCCGTTGTGAGGTTGATTCGGGGAACCTCGACGTCAGTCTCCACGAGCTTGTATTTCTTGCCGTCAATCGTCGCGCCGTTCCTCCTCCGGCCGCACTTGAATTGCCTCAAGTGGCCCATCACGGCCGGGGACGCATCGTGTGCTGCGGTGTTCTCGTCCTTCCAGAATTCGAAGATGTCTGTATAGGTGCGGGCGTCGTCCCGCATGAACTTCAACACACCCTCGCGCTTGCTGTTGGGGAGAATTTCCTTGGCTGCGCGTGGGGCCTTTTCGGACTTCAGGAGGTCCTTGCACGTCGTATACCATAGTAGGGCGGTGGGGGATCCAGTAACGGCCCCGGTCGTCGGGTTGAGCGTCATGGATTCGACGTTGCAGAGTGTCGGCGGGGCGGGCAAGGACATCATGGCCTCGGCCAAATCGATGTCCGCTATGGCCTCATTTGCCTGAGGTGCGACGCTGATGCGGGTCGGGCCTGTGCTGGCGGCCTTGGACCCCACCACGGCGATTTCTTCCGGAGTCGCCTCGCGAGGGGCAGGGATGAAAATTGGTTGCTTGGTCGGCTGTAGTTGCGTTACCGGGCCGCCAATGACGCGGATACAATCCTTGAGTTGGGGGTGATTCATGTGGGCCCAGAGGCGAGCCGCAAGGAGGGGACGGTTGAGGTGGTGATCGTTGCCCGTGCACGCACGATCATCTGTTGTGAACCGGCAGTTCTTCGGGTGGACGCGCACCAGGCTCTCGGTTTGGTGGTGCCATTCGACGATGGCATGGAAACACCCCATGTTGTTCGTCACAATGACTCCGTTCACGAGGAACTTGGCAGCGACGCGCACGCCCTTCAGGAAGCCCTTCTTCGTGCATTGATCAGGATTGTACGCCTGGAGGACGCTAGTGCTCTCGAGTTCAACGGCCTTGATTTCGTCGCCGGCGGCGACGGCGAACGTGAACACCTTACCGCCCTCTGCATGGTCGTGGTGGGGCTCTAAGTCGGCGATACCGGCGAGTCGCCTGAGACGGGATTCCTCGCTCATGTGCATACCTCAGGGCCAGCATGAACGACGATGACGGCGACAGCAAGGCAAGAAACCAACTCTGATGTCACCAAATACCGTGAATCCGTTCCAATGAGACGGGGCGGCGTAATAGCGGGGGGGACGACGGCTCCCGTCGCCCACGAGACAAACAGGGTTTGGGCAATCCAAGTCCCTGCAAGCAAGTGAATGATCACCACCATTACAACGTCATCTGGGGAATCCCCATCAACGTCTTGGTTAGGCGGATCGGCTGGTTCTAGTGGGCTTGCCTGAATCAGTGCACCCGTGCGGGCCGCGTCATAGGTGGCGCGGCCCTCCGGGGTTGCGGAGTCTGTGTTCATGTTTTCGTTCCATGCACATCGACTTGGTCGGCTCAGCGGCAAACTGAGTCGACCCCACCCCCCGGGAGCGAGATCGAAGACTCGGCGATGTGCAGAACCTTGACGGTCAGCATCACTACTAGAATGCTGCTACCACACCCCGAAATTGCTCCGAATTTCGGTTTCTCGCGAAACTGGTATTAATGACCACCGTCGAGCAAACCGCAATTGCTGCCGAGCAAAACCCTGGCACGGACAGCAGGTTTCCGCAGCTTCTGCAGAGGCCCCCCTCTCCCCTCCCTAAGTGTAGGGCGCCATTAGCCCCCCATATTGGGGAATCCACACACAGTATCATTGGCAACCTGCAAATCCCCCATCAGATGGCAGATGCCATGACAACCAAACCCCGCCTCATCGACGGCCAAAACCGCGTCGCCCTCCCACGTGAGGTCCTTGACGCACTCGGCGTTGAACGCGGGGATCACGTGGCCTTTGAGGTTAGTGGAAACCGAGTCCGATTACTTCGTGCTACCTGGAGGACCGAACCCTAACAATTATGGGTGCCGCAATCTTCCCAAACAGAGCGACTGCCTTCAATGGGAAAACCCCCTCGGTCCTTGGGGTATCAACGCAGGCATTAGGGGATTCACCACGTGAGCGACTCAGAACAAGAAAGCTACCTTGCACTCTTTGACGTGCTTGGATTCGCATCTAAGATCAAAACCTCGTCCATCCAGGACATGATTTCTAGCCTTCAACACCTTGAATACATCGCCGGCACTAAAGGCGTCCAAAGCATCGTGTTCAGCGACACGGTCCTCCTCTACACAATTGGCACTAACCCACAAGATCTCTACGAACTCGTCGAGCATTGCTGTAAACTCGTCGCCGAGTGCAACCGCAACGACCTCATGCTCCGCGGCGCCATCACTCGAGGCGAATTTTACCACGAAAGACAAATTTTCCTGGGCAAAGCAATGGTCACTGCCTATTACCTCGAACAAAGCCAAGAGTGGATGGGCGCCGTCATGGACCGCGTTTTAGTTGACAAGTTAGACCATAGTGACAATCCAGGAGAGCAACGCTGCTGGAAGGAACTTCGTGACCATCAGCTACTGATTCCTTACAGGGCGCCGCTCAAGGACGGACCAGCCGGCAACTTATGGTGCCTCGGCTGGCCAAAATACGGCGACAAACAACGAAGAATAGCACCCGCCGCACCAGATGATGCGCACCGAAAGGCCGCCAATACGGACGAATTCGTGGAAAAATACAAGGAATGGTGCATCTAACTTGGATTACGAGGAATGGAACAAGCGCCTCGTTGACCACTTCTTCCACCAAGAACGCGACCAGACTGTCGTCCGCCTCTACATCACCCCCGCCGAAATCGAGGCTCTCGTGCCCCACGCGGGCCTCGACGATTTCATCCAAGCAATCCGTGCAGGCCCAAACCACCTCGGCGGCAAAGGCGGCCCCTGCAACCGAGCATATCGACTCTGGAAAGAATGGGATCACGAATCCCCGCCACCCTTTCTGGCATACCTGGTTTGCTTCGTCGCTGCCTGGACCCTAGAAGCAACTAACCTCGGGAAAATCAACTACTACGGACGACTGTACCAGTTCTTGGAACTCCAGAATTCAAGATCTGGGTTCCCCTCCTTCGAGCGTATGGCCCCCCTTTGGCTCGACGTGGCCGCCTGGGCCAACGACCACCACGAAGGTAGCCTCGGCGTATTCCAACCTACCACGAACAAGAACTGGGTCCACGTGGGCTACCCTGAGGCACAGGCAATCTTCTCGGGGGCACAACGCGCAGAACTCCACCGCGCCTTCGCCAGGAACCACCTCTCCCCCTACCAATCCTATCCTCGGAACCAGCTACTCCGCATTGCAACCACCGATGGCAAGAGGGCCTTGTCCGATCGACAATTCAAAGCTGTGGCTGGACCCCAGAGCGATGAGCAGGACAAACTCATCGCCGCCATTCGCCATGAACTCAGCGAATGGACAACAGAAAACAAGGCAACTGCTGCACGTCCGTTCCACCCATTATTGCGTATTGACTACTTTCCAGGTAGCCAACGAATCAACGCGCATCTACACATCCAAACGCAACGGGAAATCCCTGAAGATGGCTTGGACGTCACCGACGACGACGGCAACCAAGCCTTTTTCGAGCTCGATGATGCCACACTGACGGGGCCGCTACTTGATGCACGGGGTGCCCCCATCCTACTACGGCCCGAGGAACTTGAAGCCCCGCGGGGATGGTACATCCTGCCTGGGCCGGAATCCATTCATCTGCCTCCGGCCAAAGTCCGATGCTTCGCACTAGCCAGCCAAGATGAGCCCACGCGATTTCATGAAGTAGCGTCACCTCCAACCCGTGGCCGCTTCCTCCTCATAGGAGAATCCGACTCCTTAAACCAGGAAGTCGCCCGCCAAGAAATTCCCGTAGTCCTGCCCCTTAGCATCAAGTTTGGCCTGCCTGAAAATTGGCTGGCCATGGAAGTCCCCAGTGTAAATCCGGGTAAAGTCGGGAGCCAAGTCCGCACTCAAATCCGCCTCAATGGCGGCATCCGTGCCACCGCAGGCAACACGTTCTTCGATTTCGCCCCGCCAATACTCACCCTACTCGGCGAAGATGACTGCAGCATGCGCGTCAATGAAATTCTTAAGCCAAACTGGAATCCGCACGTGCTGCGAGATCAAACTCACGGCCGCTACGTCATTCAAGCAGAAACCGACGAAGGTGCACTAGCCAAGCGCACCATCCACCTTGTCAAACCACGCACAACAATCCCTGTCGCTACGCTTAGCGAACCGAGAATCCAACCTACCCTTCAGCCAACTTGGGAGGCGCACTGGCCCACCGGATCCCACATCCTGCTTGGAGCGCTACCGGGCCAAATTGCAGATTTACGCCATGATACTCACCCCGTTACTTGGCAACCCGCCTGGCTCATCGTCCGCGGCCGCCCACCGACAGCAATCCAACTCGACGCAATCAACCACCTCACAGTAAAACCTTGGAAGACGACGCCCCACCAAGTGCGTGCATGGCGAAAACAAATCCAAGGCCTACATCGAAAAGCCACAATACAAGATGCCGAATTTTCCCGTCCCCACTGGGAAGACCTCTGCAAGCGAGCCCTAGATGCAACTTAGTCTCAATCATCTTCGAAGCGCTTTCGCGCATTGGGGTACACGATCCATTGGAAGCGCCCTCCAGGCCATTCAAGCACTACCCCCCAAGCGGCGTCCCATGGCACCTTGGGTTACGCTTCGCACACTAAGCAATCACTGCGTCATAGACATCGACGAGGGCGCACGGTCTGCCTCGGCTCGGCCCCCACAAATGTTCCGGCTCCCACAACAAGGACTACCACGATACCTCCTAACTGGCGCGTTTACCCTGGAACAAGTCCAGGAATGGAACAAAAACAACCACCGTGCGGCAGTCACGAGGTGGGCCACGGAACCTCAAGAGGCTGCACCAAGAAACCTCCACTTGATTTCCGCATCACCAGATGATGCCGCTCAATGGGCCAACGCCAACGGAATCCCAATCGCCTCGCAAACTGGCCCCCACTACATGGTGTGCAATCACACGGCCACCAAACAACACCTAGACCAAGGTGCTTGGGAACCACACCACGAACTCAATCACCTCCGCCGCAATTTCGATGCCCGGATTCTTCGATTCTCAAACGCCTCCACAGACCAGCCTCGGCTCACCCAATACGAAAATCCCATCACGCGCAGCATCCATTACGCTCTCATCTGCAACGACCGACGACTACGCTTACCTCGCAGCGACGGCATTTACGCATTACTGCACCTTGCAGAGAAAACTGTCTTACGATACAACGAGGAACAACATGTTCTGCTTGTGCCACTCAGGGCGCCATTACCCGATTTTCTGGCCCGCGCCGTGTTTCTGGCAAGCGGCATCAACCCTCGCCACGAAGTACTCGAAGACACCAAACAAAACGCTCTCGCGTACCCTGCAATCCATCCACAGATGGCTAGCACGATTTTCGATGAATTAGGCCAAGACTGGAGCCAACGATGAACGACCCTCTCGGTGCATTTCAAGCACTCAAAGACCACGTTATTGATTATGTCCAAACTGCGTTCCGAACCAGTAGCGCAAGCATCGAAGCCGAGCGAAAAGAGCTCCTCGAATCCAACGAAACCCTCTGCCAAGACAGTTGGATTGAACCGGTTCCACAGTACCGGTCCTCTGGCAAACGCGTGGAAGATCTGACCCCTGACGACCTTCCCGGATTCTCCATGAAAGAGCTCCGAGCATTCCAGGAACTTGCCCGGCGAGGCCTCGTGGGCGACCTCGCGCTCTACGAACACCAGCTTGTGGCATTACAGCGCGCTGCGCGCGGCGATAACATCCTCATCACTTCAGGGACCGGGTCCGGAAAAACTGAAGCCTTTCTTTTGCCCATTCTTGCATCTCTGGCCAAGGAAGCAACATCGTGGCCGGCCGCTCCGAGGAACGAAGATTCCAGGCCTTGGTGGGATGACGAGGCTTGGCTCGCAACACACCGCGTGCCCGACACCGACGATGAATACGTCGATTCGCCTCGCAGGCACCCACGCTCGTCGCACCGCCCAGCTGCCGTTCGGACCCTCATCATATACCCGATGAATGCGCTGGTTGAAGATCAGCTCACACGCTTGCGAAAGGCACTGGACTCAGAACCAGTTTACCAAGTTATGGATGAACAGTTCAATGGCAATCGAATTCACTTCGCTCGGTACACCGGAGCGACACCCGTTGCAGGTCCAGAGTACAAGGGGCCGACAAAACGAACACCCAATTCCCCCAAGATTCACCAATTGATTGCCAACCTACAATCCATGACGCAAGCCTGGATCGCAGCCCAGGCAGCAGATGCGAACGTTGAGGGCATGTTCCAACGACCAGATGGGTCGGAAATGAGCAACCGCTGGGACATGATTGAATCGCCCCCGGACCTCCTAATCACAAACCACAGCATGCTCTCGATCATGCTGATGCGCCAAGCCGAGCAACCCATTTTCGAAGCCACGCGACTATGGCTTAGATCTAATCCAAGCCACACGTTCACCTTGGTTCTCGACGAATTGCACCTAGAGCGCGGCACCAGAGGAACTGAAATTAGCCACATGCTCAGGCTCGTCTTGAAGCGACTCGACCTGCACCCAGGGCACAAGCAACTACGAATCATTGCCAGCAGCGCATCGATGGAGGATCCAGAACAAGCGACCAAGTTCCTCACCGAATTCTTCGCCACGCCGTGGACTGCTGATGCACTCATCACTGGCACTACCAAACAACCCCAACTACGGGCACCCTACCAGCATCTCAATCCGGTGCCATTCCAAGCGACGTCTGCTGCATCACTGCTACGAACCCCCGATCAAGACGCGGCCATCCGAGCGTGGCTCCCAGAAGAAAATACGCCAATCGAAGGCGTTGACGCATTCATTCAATCCGTTTGCATGCAAGAGGGTCGACCTCTGGCCCGCAGCGCCACTGTACTGGCCCAAGCCATCTTTGGCGAATCAAACATCGCAGCACTACGAGGGCTCCTTGCTTGGCGAAGTCAATTCCAAGACCAAGCATCCACGCTGCGAATGCATTGGATGTTCCGAAACATCGACGGCCTCTGGGCCTGCTGTGATCCAAGCTGTGGCAACCATGAACCGGACGAAGAACGCCACATCGGCCAGCTGCAAACCGAACCCACCATTCTCTGCCAAGGGTCCAGCCGCCATCGCGCTCTCGAAGTCCTCTACTGTGAGCGATGTGGCACGACACTTCTGGGCGGAAACCGCGTCAAGCGCCACGCCTCCGAAGAGCTCATAATCACGGAGCCCGATATCGAGGGCATCCCGGACAAGGTCCAAACTCATCTCGTCTTTGAGAAAAAGTACCGTGACTTCGGGGTCTTCTGGCCAACCAGGAACCGCCAGGTCCATCCCGATGCCGCAAAATGGAAATTCACGCCCGAAAGCCCTTCGAAGCAGGGAGCACGCATTGAAGCCAGGTGGGACAAGGTCAACTTGAATCCAAAAAATGCGGAAATCCGCGACGTGAAAAGACACCTCGAAGGGCACGTGCCAGGTTACTTCTATCGGATCAAAGGCAACGACGAAGACATCGACAAGCAATCAGCATTACCCAGCCATTGCCCTTGTTGCGGCGCCGATTACACAAGAAAGCGCAAGGACAGCAGCATCCGCGCATTCAGAACTGGCTTCGGCAAAATGAGTCAATTGCTTGGCTCGGAACTTTTTCAACAACTCGACGCCTCCAACCAGAAACTCGTAATTTTTTCCGACAGCCGAGAGGACGCGGCTACAATCTCCAATGAAATGGAGCGCCACCATTACCGCGATGTTCTGCGCGCCACCTTCTATCGCGAACTTCATGCACTCCTGATCGATGCCCCGCGTGCCTTGGAGCAAGCCAAAGGGGGGCACGCGGACGCAAATGAGGCAAAGGCATTCGCCGATCGTCACCCAGCCACGTGGGAACTTATTCAGGATGCCGTTGCCGCAACCGCGCAACCCCCGGCGGCCGACGCACCTCGGATCTACCAAGACGTCTACGAGGAAAACAAACGACTTCTCGCGGAATTCGAACGTTATGGACGCAACCGTTCCGGCCCCATCGAACGCCTCTTTATCCACGCACGCAGTCAAGGTAAGAGAATTCCTGGCCTGATGCTCACGAACTTTCTAGTCAAGGGCATCAATCCCGCCGGCGTCGACATCGATTACCAATATTTCGAACAGGACAACCAGAAACGACACTGGACCAACCTCTACAATTGGGGTGCCGTACCGAGCTGGGCCGAAGATCTGGATAACGAAGGCATCGCCGAATCTGAGAAAGCCCTACGCAAAGTGCGAAGCGAAGTTGCCGACTTGATCTTTGGAAGCCTCTATTTCGGGTTCGAGGAAGCAGGACTTGGATACCCGGTACACTCGCTCCCAGGCACCAACATCAAAGAACACGCCGACAAGCTCGGCCTCTCCGCCATCCACCTAGAACAAATCACCAACGCCAGCCTCCGCGTTCTTGGTGATGATTGGCGCTACCCCGTGTCAAACAGGACCTACGAGAAAGACGACTGGGAAGACCAAACCGCCGTCCGAGGGAAACTCAAGCAGTTCCTCGAATCGGCCGCCAAAGTACACAAAGTTCCGTACTTAGACCTGCGAAACGCCATTTGGGACCTCGTGGCCAAGCAATGCAAGCACACCCATCTCATGCTCTCCATGACGAGCATGTGGATGCACCTCTCGAATCCCGAAGACCCTGCCTGGACCTGCCCCTCTTGCTTCCGAAACCACCTCCACTTTGCCGGGGGTACGTGCACGAACTGCCAGTCACTGCTCAACCAGGCGCCAAATACGACCGCCGGCGGTCTTCACGACCAAAACGCGTACGCCAAGCACGCGACCAGCAAACGCGAACTCCCCCGCCTCCATTGCGAGGAGCTCAGCGCACAAACAGACAACCCCCTCGATCGCCAACGAAACTTCCGAGGCATTGCCGTTGCAACGCCAGATCGAAGCCCCGAGTCACAAGGCAAAGTCGACCCCATCGACGTACTCAGCGTCACCACCACCATGGAAGTCGGCGTCGACATTGGTAACCTAGACGCTGTGTTCCTAGCCAACATGCCGCCGATGCGATTCAACTACCAACAACGAGTCGGCCGGGCCGGTCGACGCCAACGACCCTATGCTATCGCGCTCACCCTTTGCAGGGGGCGAAGTCACGACGACTACTACTTCCACCGACCCGACGAAGTCACCAACGGAGCCATCCCCGCACCTTTCCTATCCACGGATCAAAAGGAAGTGGGCCGCCGCATCATGGCCAAAGAGGCACTCCGACGCGCTTTCCAAGACCGCCTCACATACACGGCCCTCAAAGATGCCCGCAAGGACATCCACGGAGAATTCGGCACCGTCACTAATTGGAATAAATCTGGGGTCATCCGGGGCCAAGTCCAAGAGTTCCTGGCAGAAAGTCCGCACATTGACGAAATCGCTAAAATCATCTACCCACAATCGCCCGGCCATCAACAAGACATCATTCAATTTGCACGCCAACGGCTCTTCGACGCCATCCAAGATGCAGCAAGCAACCCCGAAGCCGTCGCCCGCACCCTTGGGCAACGACTCGCAGAATCCGGGGTTTTGCCAATGTTTGGCATGCCCTCCCGTATGCGTTCACTATACCACGAACTACCCCTCGGTGGCCCTGCCAAGACCATCGACCGCGACCTAGACCTGGCCATCACGGAATTTGCCCCAGGAAACGAGAAAACCAAGGACAAGGCCATACACCAAGCCATCGGCTTCACAAATCCCATTACGCACGTGGGGAGGCTGGGGTACCGCATTCACCGAGACGCATCGCCCCTCGCACACGAGCAATGGATGGTCCGGTGCAAACGCTGCCGACACTCCCAAATCCATCCCGCCGGCCCCGAACCCGCACCGCAATGCCCGAACAATTGCGGCGCCGACGAAAACAAGATCCTCCGGGGACGTATCGCGGTCCCAACCGCGTTCCGAACCGATTGGACTCGAGGCCGCAACCGCGCGGATCACGTCAAGCGCGACTTTAGTCGCGCCGTCTTGGAAACACCGTTCACAAACTCAGCGCCCCCAACCAAGCCTGGGCAAAATTGGGAAATCACCGAACTCTTCCAGAAACAAGTTTACAAGATCAATGACAACTTCGAGACCGGTTTCATTGGCCAACCTGGTCGCTGCGGCACTATCGATTATGGGGGACCCGAGATGCGAAACCAATGGGTCTGCGACGAATTCAAGAACAAGGGCGGCCACGTTCGCCTCACCAACGGCGGCGCAAGGAATACAATCTGGCTCGCGGCCCCCAAAGTTACCGATGCCATTCGCATCCAACCTCGCCGCTACCCCGACGGATTAACGCTCCACCCAGAACACAACGGTGACGCCGTGCGCGGCGCCATCGTCTCTGCCGCCCACCTCCTGCGCACCATTGTCGCACTCGATCAAGATTTCGACCCCGTCGAAATTGACATTGGTCGCATCCGACACGCCACCAACACAAACGGCGTCATCGTCCCTGAAATCATCCTCGCTGATTCCGCCCCTAACGGTTCCGGATTCGTCAAATGGATATACGAAAACTGGGCAACCATACTAGCTAAAATCCACGACGACCCCCACGACCCTACCACCTTCGTTGGCACACTCTTTGGCGAAGAACACCAACAAGAATGCCAATCCTTCTGCGCGAGCTGTCTTCGCGAGTACAACAACCAAGCCTATCACGGCGTCCTGGACTGGCGGCTCGGGGTCTCCGTATTGCGCGCATTCACCGACCGAAGCTACAATGCCGGCCTCGACGCAGACTTCAACGGCTACCCCGAGCTAAGGAACTGGCCGAAGCAAGCCCCGCGCCTCGCCGAGGACTTCGCATCAACCTTCCAAATTCAATACACCAGGGCCGGAAAGTTGCCCGCACTTGTCAACGGAGATGAAACATGGATAGTCACACACCCACTCTGGGACACGGAGAACCCTGGCGGCATTCTCGCCGAAGCAATTGAGTCCATTGACGGAGAATTCGATTTCGTCAACACATTCAATCTACTGCGTCGCCCCGGCCTCATGTACGAAAACATGAACCACGTATGATGAGCCAAGCAACCCTCCCATCCGTGGACCTCAGCCAGGCAAGGAAGGTCTTCCAGAATTGGAAGAGCGCAGACCTGTGCAGTGGCCTCGGGGGCTTCTCCATAGCCGCCAAAATGCTTGGAATGAACCCGGTTGTAAGCATCGACAATTGGAGCCTCGGGGCCCAAACTTACGCCCACAACTTCCCCGATGCAACCAGTTACACCAATAACATTTGCAAATCCCCAGATCGACGAGAACTCGTCCGCACCTCCCGCAAGGAAGATGTAGACATTGTATTCGCCGGGCCCCCATGTCAAGGATTCACACAAGTCCGTAATGGGCAGCGAACCTCCAACGATGCTAATATCGCGGTCACGCACGGAGTCAAAAGAGCCCTCAAGGAAATCCAACCACCCTACTTCGTCATTGAAAACGTACCACTCCTACTGAACCACCACGATGGAAACTTCGCCAAGCACCTGTTCCAGAACCTACGCGCCCTTGCACCTGAAGGTTATAACGTCACCCATCAAGTCTACAATGCTAGCAGCCTCGGTGTGCCACAACAGCGTCGCCGGTTGCTAATCCTAGGTTCACGGAGAGACTACGAAGAACTTCGACTTCAAGAACTCCCAGATTACCAATACCAATTCTCCACTGCTCGCCGAAACCAGGCCTCCAGCGACGAATGGCCCAACATCAAGAAAATTCTCGATGACAAAGACGACGCACGCATGGTAACCGCCAAACAAGCCATCGGGGATCTTCCAAAACTTGAATCTGGAACAAGCCCCGTCGAACCTGCCTATAATTTCAAGCCCAATCCGTATCAAGCCTTGATGCGCGGTGTGGAAACTGCACCCACTCTCGTAGCAACCCCTCGGATGCTATTGAAGACTAAGCAACGCCTCGCCCGCATCCCACCAGGCCAATGCCTTCACGACATCCCTGCCAAGGATCGCGGCGACCTGAAGCGCAAATTCTTCTCCGCGTACCGGCGCCTACACCCGGATCTACCCTCTACGACGTTATTCACGAAGATTGATTGCGCATATCACTACGAACAACTTCGAGCCCTAAGCGTCCGAGAATATGCCCGCTTGCAAAGTATCCCCGATGCATACCAATTTCCCGTCGCCAATCGCAATGCATACGCCATGATAGGCAATGCAGTTCCTCCCCTTATGGTCGCAAACGCCTTAGCACTCGCCGCACGTCCTTCGTAGTTGGGTAATGCGGCAAATCAAGACCATCGCCGACTAAACCAGGCTTATATTGATTTCAACCCACATCAATCACCTCTTATAGGGGAGCTCGGGCCGGCAACGGCGGCAACTCCCCTGCCAAGAACCGTGCTGCGTCGAGGAACCTGACGCGCGCCAGACGCGCCGCGGCCTTGTCGATTTGCGGGTTATCCCCCACGTACACGCACACAGCCAGTTCCTGAAGAACCGACGCCTTCCACGCAGCTTGCGCTTGACAAGACAATCCAACGTGGTCGGGGCGAGCCACGACCGGGAGCCAATGGCCTGTGAATTCATGCAGCCAGTACCGCAGTGGCGACACATGGTTCTCTCCTCGGCCGGTTACAACGACAACGTCGTGGTCCTGCGCAATGAGTTGCTTGAGCCACTTCACCGTCGCCAAGACCGCTGCCGCCCGTGGCAAGGACCAGTCCGCGTCATCGTAGCGTACCTGAACGCCGGCGGGCCAAACAGCAAGGGTGCCGTCGAAATCGAAGCCTATCTTGAGGCGACTACTCACGCCGCCACCAACCTCGATGGATTGCCGCATCCTTGGCCACCTTGTCGCCCTTCTTGGCGGCGGCCAAGACATGCGCCCTCATGCGGCGGCTCGCGGCGTACGGCGGAAGCTTCTGGCTGCGAATCCACCGCACCATCGAACTTTCGCTGACTCCAGCACGCTCCGCTGCCTGCTTCGACGAGGTGGACAAGCAATACGCGGCCCACCGCTTCAACTGCATCTCCGACTTCCAAGGCCGAATCGTCCGATTCGCCTTGGCCTTCGAAGGAACATGCCTGCGCTTGCGCCACCCCTGGACGCCCGACCTCGAAACCCCAAGAAGTTCCGCCACCTCCCGATCACTATCGGTGGCATCGACCCCCTGAAGCACCGACACAGGGGGTGGTAGCGGCGCGTACCCCCCGTTCGCCGGCAACTCAGCCCGACGCCGCCAGTACCGAATTAACGATGCACTGACGCCCAGCAGCCCGCCAATCTCGTAGTCGAACCAACCCTCGTCATACAGCACGCGACAAGCATCTACGTCGAAAGAAAACGGCATAGCTGGGACACCGCGTGGGCCATCATAACACGCCGCACGGAATCGGAGTCATCGGACTCCGATGTGAACCATCGGACCAAGGCCACGCTCCATCCCAACAGGGAAATCCGATGGTTAGGGCCGAAATGCACGTTTTGGCAAAATCCTGTTTCGCCCCAAAACCCCCATATACCAGACCCTTCTCGGCGCGTCCTGTCCCTGGCGGACCCCCCTGCTTCTTCGGAAGTGGTAGACCTTGCGAGGCAAGGCCACATGGGCTGCTAGCTTAGTCAGGTAGAGCATCGGACTCTTAATCCGACGGTCGCCGGTTCGAACCCGGTGCAGCCCGCCTACCCTCCGTCTTCCAGGGACACTTTTTGATTCGCTGTAGCGGGTCGCTTGGCGGGATTTTTGCTGGGCGCAACGAAGGAAATTGAGGAAGAAGGAGGGGGCGGCACGTGATGGCGGGTCGTGGCCTAGGCGGCGTTTTCGACGTTGGGTTCGATTTCCACCATGACGGTCGTTGCTTCCACGTTGGCGCCGGTTGTGACGTGGACGCGGCTGACGGTGCCGGTCATGGGGGATTTGAGGTCGTTTTGCATCTTCATGGCTTCCAGCACGAGGATGATGGCGCCTTCTTCGACGGGGTCGCCTTCTTTGACGCGCACTTCGACGATCTTGCCGGGCATGGGGGGTTTGATTTTGCCGTCTTTGCGGCGGCCGGCGCCTCCGGCTCGTACTAGCTCGGGTTTGGCGCGGCGGATTTCGAGGTCCAGGACGGTGCGGTCGAGGAGGAAGTTGCCGTCTTCGATGCGGAATTCGAAGCTGTCGCCTTCGAGGGTTGCGCGGTAGTGGCTGGGGCCGAGGCGTTCGACTTCGGGTTGGAAGCTGGTGCCTTCGACGAGGAAGCGCGGGCCTTCGGCGTGTTCTTCGAGTTGGACGTAGTGGGTGCGTCCGTCGAGTTTGAATCCGTAGCGCATTAGTTCCACACTCCTGAGTTTTCGCGGCGGGCTCGTTGGCCCCATGAGTTGAGCACGCGGCGGCCGTGTTCGTCTGCGTCGCCGTTGGCACTCTTGAAGCCGTAATTGCGGTTGACGAAGGCGTCGATGCCGCCGGGTTCTTGGCTCATGGCTGCGGCGAGGGCGGCCAGCAGTTTGCGGGTGCCGGCGTCGGTTTCTTCGGCTACTCCGTTGTAGCGCTCGAGGACGTTGTGTTCGTCGAGGTACTTGGTGGTCATGTCGCCGGCGCAGAAGGGCGCGTCTTCCATCAGGAGTTGGTGCAGGCCGCGGTTGGTGACGAGGTCGCCGAGGTCGTATTCGGCAAGTGCGCGGCGCATTTTGCGGATGGCGTCGGGGCGGTCGCTGCCGGTGACGATGAGCTTTGCGACCATGCTGTCGTAGCTGCTGGGGACTTTGAGGCCGGCGTAGAGGAAGGTGTCGACGCGCACGCCGTTTCCTTGTGGGGGGGCGTGGCGTTTGATGGTGCCGGGGGTGGGCATGAAGTTTTGGCCCGGGTCTTCGGCGTTGATGCGGCATTCGATGCTCCAGCCGCGTTTGCGGGCGTCCACGGTGGCCTGATCGTAGCCCAGGGGTTCGCCTGCGGCGACACGGATCTGTTCGCGCACGAGGTCCATGCCGTACACTTGTTCGGTGACGGGGTGTTCGACTTGCAGGCGGGTGTTGACTTCGTTGAAGTAGAATTCGCCGTTCTCGTAGAGGAATTCGGCGGTGCCGGCGTTGGTGTATCCGACGGTCTTCGCGAGGGCACACACGGCGGCTCCGACGCGGGCGCGGTCTTCGTCGGTGACGATGGGGCTGGGTGCTTCTTCGATGAGTTTCTGGTGGCGGCGCTGGATGCTGCATTCGCGCTCGCCAAAGTGGACGGCGTTGCCGTGGGTGTCGGCGAGCAATTGGATTTCGATGTGGCGGGGTCGGCCGATGAATTTCTCGATGAAGCATTCGTGGCGGCCGAAGGCGGCTTTGGCTTGGCGTTGTGTTGCGCCGAGGGCTTCTTCGAGGTCCGCTTCGGATTTGACGACGCGCATGCCCATGCCGCCTCCTCCGAAGGCTGCTTTGATGATGACGGGGTAGCCGGCGACATCTGCTGCGACTTTGGCTTCTTCGAAGGTCTCGACGAATTGGTCGAGGCCGGGAACGACCGGGACGCCGGCGGCGCGGGCGGCTTCTTTGCTGGCCACTTTGTCGCCGAGGATGCGGATGGCGCTAGCGGGTGGGCCGATGAAGGTGATGCCGGCCTTTGTCAGGGCGTCTACGAAGTCGGCGCGTTCGGAGAGGAACCCGTAGCCGGGGTGGACGGCGTCGGCGCCGCTCTTGAGGCAGGTTTCGACGATGGCGTCGATGTCGAGGTAGTTGGTGGCGGCGGATTCGTCGCCGAGGAGGTATGCTTCGTCGGCAAACTTGACGTGTGCAGATTGGGCGTCTTGGGGCGAGTGGATGGCGACGGTCTTGATGCCGAGTTCGCGCGCGGTGCGCATGACGCGCAGGGCAATCTCGCCGCGGTTGGCGACTAGGATCTTCGTGATTTCAGGCATGGAGGGTCTCCGGTTCAGAGGATGAGGGGGAGGGGAGAGAAGCGGTGGGGGGAGGGGATGGGAGGAAGGGCAGGGTGAGGGCGACGGCGAGTCCGGCCTTGACGATGTCGAAGGGCAGGAAGACGGTGCTGCCGAGTGCGATGGATTGGATGAGGGTGTAGGGTGTGAGGGCCCAGAGGACGGTGACGCCGCAGGCGTGCAGAAGCAGGAGCGTGCCTAGCATCACGAGCCAGAGGTTGGCGGCTGCGGCGCCTTCGCCGCGTTTGTTGCCAAGCAGGACGTAGGTGAGGCCGAGGCTTGTGAGGGTGATGAATGCGAGGGCCCAGAGGGTGCTGGCGCCGACGCCGAAGTCGGCTTCGAGGCCGGTGCCGGTGCGGTTCATCCAGGCGATGACGGCGACGGCGGCGACCAGCGATACGGCCACCAGTGCCACCAGAGCGACGAGCAGGCGGTGGGGTAGGTGTGGGCGGCGGTGTTGCATGTATCTGCTAACGAGTGCTGCGACGAGTACGAAGCCGAACAGGTAGCCGGCGGTGGCGCCGACGAAGTGTTGTAATCCGCTAGCGCCTTGGGCAAAGACTGGGGCGCCGAGGGCTCCGGCGGCAAGATAGATGAGCACGGAAAGGGCGGCCAAGCCGGGCTTTTGGTAGCCGCCGGCCACCAGCAGCGCGAAGGGCATCATGGAGAAGGGCACGGGAGTCCAAGGCAGCGGGAAGCTGATTTGTGCCATGAGGGCCAGGAATCCTGCAAAGCCGAGGCTGGTGGCGAGGCGCACGGGCCAGCCGGGGACCGTGGGCGTTGCTAGGAGGTGCGACAGCACTTGCTCGTTCTGGCCCATGCGGGCGCCACATTCAGCCCCGGGTTTAGGCATGGCTGGCGGTCTCCGGTTCTTCGGTCATGGGGTCGAAGTCGGCGAGGCTCACGGCGAGTACGCGGCCTTCGATGCTCCAGAAGCGCACGCCGAAGGTGCCGTCGGGGCCGGTGACGGTTGCTCCTCCGGCGCCGTCGGGCATGACGGTCCAGGCGCGTAGCGCGGAGCGGAGGCCTGTGCCGGTGCGTTTGAAGACGGCTTCTTTGGCGGCCCACATGCAGGCAGCGGCGTTGTCGTCGGCGGCTACGGGGGCTTCGGTGTCGTTGAAGGCTTCTTCGCGCCAGGCGGCGGATCGCTGTTTGACGGTTTCGAGGTCGATGCCGAGGGCGGTGGGGGCCAGGGCTGCGATGGCGAGGCCGTCGCGGTGGGTCAGGCTGAGTTCGTAGTTGGCTGCTTTTCCGTGTAAGTGCAGGACCGGTTTGCCGCCATCGGAGTTGACCACCGTGACCTCAAGCGCGGAGACGTTGGCTCCGGCTGCGATGGCGACTGCTTTGGCGGCGAGTCGTCCGGCGCGCCATTCTTCGGCGCGCTTGGGGGCCTTGAACGCTTCTGCGGTGCCGAGTTCTTCTTCCGTGAACCATTGGGGGTCGGGGTCTGCGTCGGCGACGGGGACGGCGGCAAACAGGGCGCCGGTGTCGTCGGGAAGGCCGAGGTCCACGGTGGGAATGGGGACGGCTTCGGGTTCTGCCGAGGCGGCGGCGGGCGTGCTTTCGGACAGGGTTTTTTGCACGGGTGCGGCGGAGTTGTCCGTGGCTTGGGGTTCCGACAGTTCCACGATTGGCTTGGGCGTCGCGTCCTTGTCTGCGTGCCCGTTTTGGTGGCCGTTGGTGGGTTCGGATGCCGCTGGAGGCGCGGGGGTGTCGGTGTCGCTGCCGGGGACGTCTCCGGTTTCGACCATGCCGTATTGGACCATGCGGACGAGGACGGCGCCGTCTTCGGTGCAGGCGGCGGCGTCGAAGCGGTAGAGGCCGTTGTCGTCGCGACCGGCAAATCGAGTCCAGAGTCGTGTTTCCTTGGGCAGGGGCCCGTAGTGCAGGATGTCCAGGCGTTCGATGGCAGCGGGCAGGCTCATGCGGCCATCGACGGTCATGGTGCGCAGACCGCAGACCTGGAACAGGGCTTCCACGAGCAGCGGGTGGACGTGCCATTCTGGCGATGTTCCTTCAAGCACGGGCGCTTCGGGGGTGACGCCGATGCCGACGCTTTCGTCGTCGAGTGGGCCGGCGTAGCGTAGCACTTGGAAGCTTGGGCCGTGGAAGAATGGCGGGTAGATCGAAGCGTGGTCGCGGTCGCGGGTGCAGGCGGGCACTTCGCTGGTGCGGCGGGGGGCTGCGGCGGCGCCGAAGTGGATCGTGGCGGCAAAGTGGGTCCGTGGCTCGCCGCGTTCTTTGCCGTCAGGGCCGACCATGCGGCTCCAGAGCGTGCAGGTGATTCCGTCGCCTTCGGCGGCGCGGGTTGCGGTGATGCGGGCCACGGCGGGGCGGTCCTTGAGTTGCTTTAGGGGGATGCCGAAGGAGGCGTTGGTCACACGAGTACAGACGGTGTCGGCGGGTGCAAGAAGGGAGGCTGTCTCGGCGAAGGCTTCGAGGCCAAACACGCCGGGCAGGTAGGGCACGCCGTCGATGGCGTGATCGCGAGCGTAGGCTTGGGTCGCTTGGTCCATTTCGATGCGCGTGGTCACCGAGTCGGCCGTTGCGGTCTCGACGCCGGCCAGAAGCGCGAACCGTTCGGGTGCGGATTCCATGCGGGCTTGGTGTTCGCCGAGGCGCGGGTCCCATGCAGCGTCGACCACTTGGCCGTCGGCGTCGATGGCGCCCACGTTCCCAGCGACGACCGATTCGCGGATGCCGGGGGTGCCTAGTTCGGCGAGGAATTGGGCGACTCCGTCGGCGGTGGGGATCGGAGTCACACCGGTGCTTTCCATGATTTGCAGGATGCTGCCTTTGGTCGCCATGCCCACTTCGCCCCAGGGGCCCCATGCGATGGTGAATGCGGTGGGGACGTTGCGCTCGGCTGCGGCGACTTGGACGGCCTTGCAGAGGTATTCGTTGGCGGCGCTGTAGTCGGTTTGGCCGATGTTGCCAAAGCGTCCGGCGACACTGCCGAAGGCCACCAAAAATTCGAGCTCGTCTTCGGCGGTGGCGGCCATGAGGGCGTTCCAGCCGTCGTGTTTGATGCCAAAAACCCAGTCGAATTGCTCGCGGTCCTTCGAGGCGAGGTCTTTGCTGATTTCGACGCCGGCTGCATGGATGACGCCGTGGATGGCGCCGAATCGTTCGCGTGCGTGGTCGAGGGCTTCGCGCACGGCGTCGTGGTCGGTGACGTCGACGCTTGCGTAGGTCACTTCGGCGCCAAGATCCGAGAGGCGTTGCAGGTTGCGTTGCACTTCGGCGGCTTTGCGAAGTGGCGACATGGCTTTCTGAATCGACACCGGGGTGACCTTGGCGCCGGCTTCCTTCATCGCGGCCATTTGGCGTTGTTCTTCGGCCTTCCACTCATCGTCCGTCCAGCTGGCCCAGGTTTCGGCTTCTTCGGCCATGGTGGTGCGGCCAAGCAGCATGAAGTTGGGGTGTTGCGGTGCGAGGGCGGCCAGGAGTTCGACGGTGATGCCTTGGGCACCGCCGGGAACGATGAGGGTCTTGCCGGAGACATTCGGGGTGCCTTCGAGCGCTTCGGGAGCTACGTCGATGACAAACCGGGTACCCTCCGCGTCAAAGGCAATCTCGGTGCGGCGGCCGCCTTCGATGACTTCGGCAAGCACCATGGCGGGGGCGTCCGAAAGTTTGGGGTGGAGATCGATGACCTTGACCACGGCGCCTTCGAATTCCTTTTTGAGTGCCTTGCCGAAACCGGCCACGGCGGCCATGGTGGCGTCGCGGGGAGCCGCCAATCCGTGGGCTCCGTCTTGGCGAGTGACGACTGCGACGAAGCCGTTTTTGAGGGCGTTTTGGTGCGCTTTGGCGGCGTCGAACATGGGTCCGAGGCGAGCGGGAGCGGAGTCCCCGCGTCGCGTGGCGAGGCACAGCAGACCGACGGGGGTGTCGTCGTCGTGCAGGCGGAAGGTTGGCTTCCAGCCGGCTTCTTTCCAGGCGTCCAGGAATGCGGTGTCGGCGTCGCCGACCACGAGGAGGGTTCCTTTGGCAAGGTCGTTGCTTTGGTGGGGGCTGGGGGCGGGGCGCACCGTGGGCACGCGGCGAACGATCGCTTGGCTGGGCTCAGAGGCCGTGGTCGCATCTGCCGTGGCATCGGCGGCGGGCGCGTCGGTTGCGCCGGCGTTGCTTGCCATATATGCGGCGACCTTGGCGAGGGTGTTGTAGTCCTTGAGTTGCAGGTCCTCGCGCATCGGGACGCTGAAGCGGTCGCGCAGTTCGCCAAACAGTTCGGCTTGCTTGACGGTGTCAATGCCAAGGTCTGCTTCCATGTCCAGTTCGGGTTCGAGCATGTCCACGGGGTAGCCGGTTTTATCGGCCACGAGGGCGATGACTTGGGCCAGTACGTCGGCGGTGTCGGTGCCGGCCGTGGATGCGGCAGCGGGCGCTGGCGTCGAAACCACAGTGGCGACGGGCGCAGCGGCGCTTGCTCCTCCACCCATATATGCCGCGACTTTTCGCAGCGTGTTGTAGTCGGCGAGGCTCAGGTTTTCGTCGAGCGGGACGCCGAAGTGATCGCGCAGTTCGCCAAACAGTTCGGCTTGTTTGACGGTGTCGATGCCGAGGTCTGCTTCCATGTCGAGATCCGCTTCGAGCATCTCGACGGGGTAGCCGGTTTTGTCCGCGATGACGGCGGTGACCTTGGCAAGCACTGCATCGTCGGTCTCGGCGGTGGTCGCGGAAACCGGTGTCGCGGGTGCGGCGGCAGCCGGCGAGGCGGCGGCGGGTGCACTTTCTGCGGTGGCGACGGGCGCGGCGGTGCTGCCTCCCACGCCAAGCCCGACTTGCGTCGGACTCGGCCGCGCCGAAACTTCGCTTTGCGAAGTTCCGCCACCCATGTACTCGGCCACTTTGCGCAGGGTGTTGTAGTCCTTGAGTTGGAGATTTTCGTCGAGCGGCACGCCGAAGCGGTCGCGCAGTTCGCCAAACAGTTCGGCTTGTTTGACGGTGTCGATGCCGAGGTCCGCTTCCATGTCGAGGTCGGCTTCGAGCATCTCGGGTGGGTAGCCGGTTTTTTCGGCCACGAGGGCGGTTACGTCGGCCAGCACATCGGTTTCGGGTGCGGTTTGTGCGGCGGCGGGAACGGGGGCGGGCGATGCGACCTCTGCGGCGGCGATGGGCGCGGAGTTGCTTGTTCCTCCAGCCATATATCCCGCGACCTTGCGCAGGGTGTTGTAGTCCTTCAAGGACAGCGATTCGTCCAGGGGCACGCCGAAGGTCTCGCGAAGCTCGCCAAACAGTTCGGCTTGCTTGACGGTGTCAATGCCGAGGTCCGCTTCCATGTCCAGATCTGCTTCGAGCATCTCAGGCGGGTAGCCGGTCTTGGAGGCGACGAGGTCCGTCACTTTCTGCAGCACGTCGGCTTCGTCTGCGACCACGACAGGCGAGGCGACTGCGGCGACGGGGGCAGGTTCGGCTGCTACCACGACAGCGGGTGCGGTGCGCTCGGGTGCTCCTTGGTCCACGATGCGCAGGGTGCGGTTTTGCACCTCGGTTGCGGCGGCGGGAAGGCCACTGACGCTGGACAGCCAAGCGTCGTACTGGGCCTGGTTTGCCACGCGCTCGTCTTCGCGGGCCACGAGTTGGGTGAGGGTCATGGCGACTTGGCTGCCGAATCCGGCGGCGAGGCGTAAGGCGTAGCGCACGTCGTAGGCGCCGCCCTTGGACAGGTTGAGGTCGCCCAGTTCGGGGTCGGGGTCGCGGAAGTTGGCGATGGGGGGCACGGTGCCGCGTTGGAGTGCCTTGAGGGCAATCGCATCTTCAACGCCGGCACCTTGTGGGTGTCCCGTGAAGCCCTTGGTGTTGGCGATGACGACCTTGTTGGCGTTGGTGCCGAAGGTCGCGCGCAGGGCGTGGATTTCTGCCGAGGCCGAGCCGCCGCGTGCGGGGGTGTAGGTCTCGTGGCTCATGAACATGGTCTGGGCCGCGATGGCGTCGGCGTGGATGCCGTACCGGGCGCCGGCTTTGGCCATGAGGCCCTGCATGCATTGGCTGATGTGGTCCACGTCGAGGCGGCTGCCGTGGAAGGCGCTGTTTGCGACGGTGGTGGCCAGGAGTTTGGCGATGGGTCGCATGCCGCGTGCTTCGGTTTCGGGGGTGGCTTCGATGACGAGGCCGACGGCGCCCATGCCGACAATCATGCCATGGCGCCGAGCGTCGAAGGGAAGGGCTGCGTCTTCTACGCGGTTTTTGGTCGTCGCGGCGCCGGAGGCCAGGAATCCGCTGCCGATCCATTCGAAGAGGGCGTCGCTGGTTACATCGTCGGCGCCGACTACGAGTACGCGTTTGCAGCGGCCGGTGCGAATCCAGTCTTCGGCGACGGTGATGGCTTGGGTGGTGCTGGCGCAGGCGGCGTTGAGTTGGGTGTTGGGTCCGCGAGCACCGATGAATTGCGCGAGTTGCGCGTGTCCCATACTTAGGACGTTGAACAGGAATTTGCGGTTGAATTCGTAGCGGGCAGCGCCGTGGTCGGGCAGCACGTCTTGCAGGCGGGCAAATTCCGCTTCAAAGCCGGTGGTGAGGTTGTTGCGTAGGTCGTCGTCGGTAACTTGGCCAAGCAGTTCGTCGTAGAGGTTGCGCAGGTCGTCGAGGGTGCGGCCGGCGTATTTGTCGGCAAGGTATCTGCTGATGTCGCGCACGAGGTTGTCGATGCCGGGGAAGGCGCTGGCAAACACGATGCCTGTGTCGTCGCGCATGGGTTCGGGCAGTTTCCAGTCCTTGGGCAGGTGGCTGCCGGTGGTGGTTTGGAGGTAGGTGCGCTGGAGCGGGATGCCTGCGTCGCGTAGTGCTTCGAGGCCGGCGGCGATGGCGTATTGGAAGGTGCGGTCGAGGGTGGAGGCGAAGTCGGCGTCGACGCCCCATTCGGTGACGTCGAAGTCGCCGCGGCGGCCTGCGAGTTGGATGACTTGGGCGATGTCGTCGATGGCTTGGAAGGTGCCTTGGCCGCCGCCGCCTTTGACGAGGCGGACGATGTTTTTGCTGGCCATTTTTTGCTGCTCGGTTTCGGGCAGGGCGTCGATGAGGTTGTCGCCGCGCAGGATGCGGTCCCAGTCGTCGGTGGCAAAGAGTGGTTTGTGGGTGCCGGGGAGTCCAACACTGATGCCGCTGATGCCGATGTCGTCGAGGTTGATGCCGAAGGCGTCCATCTTCGCCTTTAGTAGCAATTCGCTACTGTTTGGTAGGTTTTTGCTACTAAGGGCTGCGACGGGGGCTGGGGCGCTGGTGGCTACGGCGGAGGCGGGTGCGGAGTTTGTGGTCGGAGTCGGAGTGGAGGGGGCGGCGGGCGAGGAGCTCATGCCGTCGAGGGTGCGGGCTAGGTCGCGAAGGGCGCCGGCGATGATGTCGATGCGGGCGTCGGCCACGGGTGCGGGCGCGGCTGCGGGGGCGGCTTGGGCGAGGGCGCTCGTGGTGCGGGTGAAGGCGGTTTTGGGCTCGCGGAATTCTGCGGTGTAGACGGCGGAGTCGTTGAGGTCCGGGAGCTTGGGAAGGTAGCCCCAGGCGCCGAGGAAGGCAAACAGTTCGTTGATGTGTTGGATTCCGCCCTTTTTGGGGTGGTTGGCGCAGATGGCGACGGCGTCGCCTTTGCTGCCGAGGATGTCGTAGGCGAATCCGGTGAGCGCCTTCTTGGGGCCCACTTCGATGAAGGTGCGCACACCTTCGCTGTACATGCGCTCCATGATGTCGATCCATTCGACGGGGCTTGCCACTTGCACGGCGAGGTTGTCGCGGATGGCTTCGGGGTCGTTGCCGTAGGGTTCGGCGCCGACGTTGCTGAGGATGCGGACCTTGGGGGCTTGCACGTCGAGGCGGGCCAATACGTTGCGCAGGGGTTTGCTTGCGGGGGCGACGATGTCGCTGTGGAAGGCGGCGCTGACGGGCAGTGGGATGCACTGGAGGCCTTGTGCGGTGAGTTTGGCCATGGCGGCGTCCACTCCGGCGCTGCTGCCGGCGATGACGGTTTGGCTGGGGCAGTTTTTGTTGGCGCAGATGACGTATTCGTCTACGTCGGCGATGGCGGCGGACACGGTTTCCCAGTCGGCGGGGATGCTGGCCATTTTGCCAAGGTCGGGAAGATCCACGTTGGCCATTTCGCGGCCGCGTGCGGCGACGGCGTGGAGCGCGTCGGCGAAGGTGAGGACGCCGGCTGCGACCAGGGCGCCGTATTCGCCGAGTGAGTGTCCGGCGACCACGTCGGGTTGGATGCCCCATTGCTTCATCATGCGAAGCAGGGCGACGTCCATGGCAAGAACGGCGGGCTGGGTGAACTCGGTGAGTTTGAGTTTTTCTTCGGAGGCGGCGCGGTTTTCGGCGGTGTCTGGGGTGGGCCAGAGGATGTCGGTGAGTTTGACGCCGTCCAGTTCGTCGTGGAGGACTGCGTCGGCTTCTTCGAAGGTGTGTTTGACGACGGCGTATTTTTGGGCAAGGTCGCGGCCCATGTTGACGTACTGGGTGCCTTGGCCGGGGAATAGGAAGGCGACTTTGCCGCGTGGTTCGCCTTGGCCTAGAAATACGCCTTGGTTGAAGGCGAGTTTGGCGACGGCGGATTGGGTGGCGGCTTTGGCGGCGAGTTCCAGCTTCTTGGGGATTTCGTCAAGGTCCGTGGGGGCGATGCCGACGCGGCGCTCGGCGCGTACACCGGCTTGGGTGAGTTCGTAGAAGGCGGCGCGGTAGCGGGGGCCGTTGCCGGTCTTGGCGAAGGTCACGGCCGAGGGAAGCGCGGTGAGGCTTGCGGGGAGGGCGTCGGCGTCTAGGACGAGCGGAGTCTGTTCTAGTGCGGCGGCTTGCTCCATGTGGGAAGCAAAGCCGGCGGCGTCGAAGGTGGTCATGGGGATGGTCGCCTCGGGTTGCGTCGTGGCGGACGGAGGGGTGGGGGCTGTGGCGGCGGTGGGCGCCGGGGCGGGGATGGGTGCGGAGTTGCGGGTGGCGGGGTCCACGAATTGGAGGGCGCCGGGAACGTATTGTTCGAGGACGACGTGGAAGTTGGTGCCGCCGAATCCGAAGCTGCTGACGGCGGCGCGGCGCGGGTGGTCGGCAGGGGTTTCCCAGGGCGTTCGGGACGTTGCGACTTGGAAGGGGCTGGTGGCCCATTCGATTGCGGGGTTGAGGGTCTGGACGTTGATGCTGGGTGGAATGATGCCTTCGCGCACGGCGAGCACGGCCTTGAGCATCCCGGCGGCGCCGGCGGCGGCCTTGAGGTGGCCGATGTTGCTTTTGACGGATCCGACGCGGATGCTGCCGACGGGTACGTCGGCGGCGCGGATCTGTTGGAACGCTTCGCGCACCGAATTGAGTTCGACGGGGTCGCCAACGGGGGTGCTGGTGCCGTGGGCTTCGACGTAGCCGACGGTGTAGGGGTCCATTTCGGCTTCTTCATAGGCGCGGCGTACGGCTTTGACTTGGCCGCGCGGGTTGGGGGCGGTGATTCCCTTGCCTTTGCCGTCGCTGCTGCCGCCAACGCCTCGGATGACGGCGTGGATGCGGTCGCCGTCGCGTTCGGCGTCGCCGAGGCGTTTGAGGATGAACATGGCGCAGCCTTCGCCCATGACGAATCCGTTGGCGCCGGCGTCGAAGGGCCGGCTGCCGTCGGGCGACAGGGCTCCGATGGCGCTGAATTGGATGTAGGGCGTGATGTCCATGCTGCGGTCGGTGCCGCCCCAGACGACGAGGTCGCTTTCGGCGTCACGAAGAGAGTCGATGGCGGCGTCGAGGGCCGCAAGGGAGGACGCGCAGGCGGCGTCGGTGGTGAAGTTCTTGCCCCCGAGGTCGAACACGTTGGCGATGCGGCCGGCGACCACGTTGGACAGGTGCCCCGGCATGGTGTCTTCGGTGACGGGGACGGTGTTGGCTTTGTAGCGCGCTTCGGCGCGGTCGAGCATCGCCGCCCGATCGCTGCTGCTGAGGTGTTGGAAGGTCTCATCGGCTTCGATGGCGGCGCGGGCTTCGGGCCAGAAGAGGCGTTTGGTGGCAATTTTGTTGGATTCGCCGCCCATGGCGTTGCCGATGATGACGGCGGTGCGGTTGCGGTCGAAGTCGCGTCCGGGTGCGTCGCCTCGGATGCCGGTTGCGAGTCCCGCGTCGAGGAGTGCTTGGCGGGCGGCCGACAGCGCCCACTGTTGGCTTTGGTCCACCTGTTTTTGCACTTGTGGCGGCATGCGGTATTCGAGGCCCTGGAAGTTGTCGTCGCTGACGAAGGCGCCGATTTTGGCGTAGGTTTTGTCTGGTGTTTTTGCCGAGTCGTAGTAGAGCGCGGTGTCCCAGCGGGTGGGCGGGACTTCGCGGATGCTGTTGCGGCCCTCGACGAGGTTGTTCCAGAAGGTTGGAATGTCGGGGGCGTCGGGCAGGACGCAGCCCAGGCCGATGATGGCGATGGGCTCCTTGGTGACGGTGTCGGACATGGTTGGGGGCTCCGTGGGCGGGGTCGGAGGGGAACGGGAGAGGCGGGGGGTTGGAAAAAGGACTGGACTGATGGAGGTCGGGTCGGCGGGCGCCGACGGGGGGCTGGGGGGTTAGAGGGGGGTGAGGCCGTGCTTCTTGGCGGGCCGGGTTTCGCGCTTTTGCAGGAGCGGTAGCAGGGCTGCGATGAGGCGGGGCCGGGTCTCGCGGGGTTCGATGATGTCGTCGATCCAGCCGCGTTCGGCCGCGACATACGGATTGGCGAATTTGCGTTCGTATTCAGCGGTGAATTCGGCTTTGCGTGCCTCGGCTGCGGCGGGGTCGGTTTTGGCAAGTTCCATGAGTTCGCGCCGGTGCAAGATTTCCACGGCGCCGCTGCCGCCCATGACGGCGATTTCGGTGCCGGGCCAGGCGAGGTTGCAGTCGCTTCCCACGTGCTTCGAGGACATGACGATGTAGGCGCCGCCGTAGGATTTGCGCAGAACCACGGAGAGCTTGGGCACGGTGGCTTCACAGTAGGCGTACAGGAGTTTGGCTCCGTTGCGGATGATGCCGCCGTGTTCCTGGCCAAGGCCGGGCAGGAAGCCGGGCACGTCCACGAAGCTGACGATCGGGATGTTGAAGGCGTCGCAGAAGCGGATGAATTTGGCGCCTTTGATGCTGGCTTCGATGTCGAGGGCACCGGCGAGGACGGCGGGTTGGTTGGCGACGATGCCGACGGGGATGCCGTCGAGGCGGCTGAAGCCAATGACGAGGTTTTGGGCCCACTTGGGTTGAATTTCTAGGAACGAATCGGTGTCCACTACGCGCTTGACGACGTCGCGCACGTCGTAGGGTTTGTTGGCGTTGGAGGGGACGATGTTGTCCAATTCGGGGTCCATGCGGCCGCGTGCGTCGCCGGGGTTTTCCTTGATGGGGAGGTCGGCGAGGTTGTTGGCGGGAATGTAGCTGAGAAGTTTGCGGATGAGGAAGATGCTGTCGTCTTCGTCGACGCCGCTGAAGCTTGCGACACCGGATTTTACGGTGTGGACGCTGCTGCCGCCGAGTTCCTCTTGGCTGGCTTCTTCGCCGGTGACGGTCTTGACCACGTCGGGGCCGGTGACGAACATGTGGCTGGTGTCGTCCGTCATGATGACGAAGTCGGTGAGGGCGGGGGAGTACACGGCGCCGCCGGCAGAAGGGCCGACGATGACCGAAATCTGCGGCACTACGCCGCTGGCCTTGACGTTCCTGAAGAAAATGTCACCGTAGCCGGCAAGGCTTGCCACACCTTCTTGGATGCGTGCGCCGCCAGAGTCATTGAAGCCGATGACGGGGGCTCCGATGGCGAGCGCCTGGTCGAGGACTTTGGCAATTTTTTGCCCGGTTTGGTAGCCGAGGCTGCCGCCGAGGACGGTGAAGTCTTGGGCGTAAGTGAAGATGACTTGGCCGTTGATGGTGCCGTGGCCGGTGACGACGCCGTCGCCGTCGAAGGCGTGACGATCCATGCCAAAGTCGGTGGATTGGGTGCGCACGTAGGGATCCATCTCTACGAAGGAGCCTGGATCGAGCAGAAGTTCGATGCGTTCGCGGGCGGTGTATTTTCCCTTCTTGTGTTGCGCTTCGATGCGAGCTGCCCCGCCTCCCATGTGTGCCTTGGCGCGGCGTTCGCGCAGGATTTCCACGGGGGAGGGCTTGATGTGGCCGTTCGTAGCCTGGGGGCTCGCGGGGACGGTCTTGGCCATGGCTTTGCGGGGCCGGGGATCATATATCAGGCTTCGCGTAGAATTTTCCGGCAATGGTAGGGAATCGGGTGCCCGCGGTTCGGCAATTGTCGTTTGGTGCACTGACTGGTTGGGCTGACTCGAACATGTCAAGGGTCAAAGCCGCCGCTTGGGCGGTCGTTGCAGCGCGTTGCATTGGGTGTTGCTGGGCCTAGACTTGCAGCACCGTAATCGTGTCCGTCATGGACCCGTGCACGCGGCAATGGTACGGAAATTCGCCCGCCTCGGTGAACGTAAACGAGAACTCGGAGTTGGCAAATTCGCTCATGCAGGTGTTGCCGGGGCATGCGCCAGAATCGAACGTCCCGCCGCCTGCGGTGACCGAGTGCGGAATGGCGCCGTCTTCGTGCGTCCAGACGACTTTATCGCCCACTTGAATCGTCAGCGACCCCTCGACGAAGTCATTGCCTGCGATGCTGATGTGCCAGGTCAGAGGCTCCTGGCGGGGTGCTGGCGGCGTGGGGGTTGGTGCGGGCGGTGGGTCCGTGGAGTTTTGGTCTGGATTGGGGTCCGGGTCGGGGTCGCCGTCGTCGCCCCCAAAACAACCGGTCAGCAGCATCAGCAGGACAGCCAAAACCGAAGCAAGGGCGCGCATGGTCTGTCAGGCACCTAAGCATCGAATGAGTTTGCCCTACGCGATATGGCGGGGACGAAACGGCCCGAACTCGCCACAACGGCCAAGCCCCTCAGATTCCTGCCTGATGGCCGGGGCAACCCGGTGTGATCCCATGCGTATTGCCACCCCCACCACACTGATCTTGCTCCTGGCGCTCTTGTCGCCAGCGGCGCTCGCCTCGGATGCCCCGACCCAAGCGGAACGGGCACCAGCCGAAATCATCTGCGACGAAGCGGGCCTTCCCGCTGCCGTTTGTGCGCTCATCGACAAAATCTGCTCGCTCATCGAACGCGCCGCCCAGGACCTAGAAGAGCTGCTGCCTCCCGACATCTGGGACATCATCGAACCACTCATCGACTACATCAAGCGACTTTGCCAGCGACTGCGCTAAGCTGAAGGGTCTGATTGCAATGCGGCTTGTGCCGCTTCCCACGCCAGACTCGCGCATCGCTTGCGGGTCGGATTCAGGGGCGCATCCACGAGCGCCAGCACCTCCTCGCGAGTCATTGCTTGAACCTCTGCCACGGGCGCTCCGTTCCAGCGCTTGGTGAGCAGGCTAGCCGCTGCAACACTGACGGCGCACCCGACTCCCTCCCAGCTTGCGTCGACCACGACTCCGTCCGCCACGCGAAGGTGTACGGTCACTTCGTCGCCGCACAGCGGGTTGTCGGCTTTGTGCTGGTGGGTGGCCTCGGGCATGGCGCGGCGGTTGTGCGGTGCGCGGTAGTGCTCCAGGACGTGGGCCGGGTAGGCGGTCAACGGGCTGAGAGTCGCAGCGGGGGGCTTTAGGTGCGGCGGTGGGGGCTACCCAAGGCGTGCTCCTGAAGTAGTCTCCATGAAAGTCGCCCTCATGCAAGCGTGGGTCGTTCCGGCAGCCGTTGCGGCCGTGCTTGTGATGAGCCTTGGCGCCGGCCTTGCATTGGACCATGACCGAGATGGCGCGAGCCTTTGGACGGAGCTGGGGGCGGGCACGAGTCCCTGGCGCGGCGACACGGACGGCGACGGCCTTCCGGACGGATACGAGCTGAACGCGGGGCTGCCTGCCCGGCGCGCCGACGCAGACCGCGACGGTTTGTTGGATGGTGCTGAGGTTGCGGCGCGCAGCAATCCGTTGGCCTCGGACTCGGACGGCGATGGAATTCCGGATGGCGAGGAAGCGGCGCGGGACTGCGACGGGGACGGCTTGTTCGCGGTGGCAAGTTCCGATGACGACGCGGACGGACGACCTGATGCGGCGGAACCGGGGCGCGACTGCAATGCCGACGTGGATGGCGATGGGGTCCTGGATGGCCGCGAGGGCAACGAGGTGTGCATTGTGTCCGCGGATTGTGACCGAGATGGATTGACAGATGGCGTGGAAGCGGAACTTGCTTACGATCCGTTGGACCCGGACACGTTCGATACTGGGCTTACGGATGCGGTGGCGTATGCGTTCCAGCGCGGCGGCCAAGACCCTGGCGCGGACGCGGACAGGGACGGCATCCCGGATCCATGGGAGTCAGAGGATGGCCTCATTGCGTGGGGCGGTCTTCAGCCAGAAGCGGGGCGGCGAGATCTCTTGGTGGAGTACCTGCGCGTCGTCGGTCCGGGCAGCGAAAAATACCCGGGATTGAACTTCGACGAGGTGTACAGGAACGTGGCGCGGATGTTTGCGGATGAGGCAGGCATCACCATGTCTTGGGTCGAGACCATTGTGCGGCTGGACATGGACGAGCGCCCGGACATTTTGACGCCTGAGACTCTGCCGTACTATGATCTTGTTCTTGACGGCGCCGTGCACACGGACAACCCGTTTGTCACCACGGTCGTCTTGAACCCCCAGCAACAACAGCAGCATGCCGGGGACGTACTCGGCGCCGCTTTCTTGCGCTCCATGATTGCCACCATCGACTACGGGGCGCACACGAATCTCATCTTTACCAATCCCGACCTTGGAGAGCTGCGCGTCAGCCCGGTCTTTGAGAGTCATGTGGCCACCGGCAACGCCGCCAAAATCCGTGCGCTTGGATTCGAATCGAGCGGCGCAAACGGCAACCGCGTCTGGCTGCGCGACGCCGACGGAGATGTTCTAGGCGCGCCCGGGAAGGTCGAATGGCGGCCGGAGTGGTTCTTTGAGCCGCCCACTTTGACCTTCGACGAGTTCGGCACCTATGAGTTCCTTCGAGATCGCGCTTGGACGGACGAGCCCGAATTGGCCTCCACCATCGCCCACGAGGTCGGGCACACTTTGGGCCTGTGCCACGCGCACGAATCGGAATGCTTTGGCGCGTACTCGCCCAGCGACCGGGAAGCGCGCCACAGTAGCACCATGAGCTACGGCGCTCCGGTTGGGACTCTGCATTTTCTTGCCTCCGAGTGGGATCAAGTAGCGGCGTACCTGCGCTGTCCTCCGCAACAAACCGTGCAACTCGTGGCAGACGGAGGCGACGAGGATGCGCTGCGGAGGGCCAAGTACCAGACCAGTTTCGTGGAAGCTGGATCACAACGAGCGTGCGGTGATCTTGCGCCGATGCCGCGTCAATTTGAACCCGTAGATGCCACCACATATCGGTCCACGTTTGCAGCTCCCGGGGCGGTGCATGGTGGCGGCTGGGCGATGCTTGCGCATGGTGCCTTGACCGCTGTGGCCGTGGTGCTGATTTTGCGCAGACGACCTTAGAGCCATAGTAGCGACTCCGTTGCAGCTCGTGTTCCGCATGCTCTCGCCGCATGATCCATCCAATTTGGTTCGCAATCAGCGGATTTGGACGGTAGAGCGGCAACGACCACATCGACGCTCGGACGTTTTCACGGGTTGCCTACCCGATTGCGTTCGGGCGCATCAATGTTTATCACGCGACTTGGACCTCGAACCTTGATGCGTGGGCGGGCCCTCCTTCTTGCTCTGCTGATGCTACCACTTGGGGCCACCAGCCAAGAAAGCCCACCGTCGGCCCCGGTTGGGTACGTCGAGGAGAGCTTCATGCACACCGCCGCCGACGGCACGGAGTTGGCCGCCACACGGTTTACGCCGCATGGCGACGGCCCTTTCGCCGCGATGCTCATTACCAACGGCTGGACCAATCGGCACAGCACCGGCAACGAACGCTGGTGGAGCGAACACTACGCCGAACAAGGCTACCTTGTGTATGCCTACACCAGTCGTGGCTGGGGCAAAAGCAGCGGCGAAATCGAATTGAACGGACCCAAGGAAGTCAGCGACGCGCGCGAATTCGTGGACTTGATTGCCGCCGATCCAAACGTCCTCCTGGATGCTCCGGGGGATCCTCGTGTCGGTATGATCGGATCCTCCTACGGCGGCGGCATCCAATTGCTCACGGCCCGAGAGGAGCCACGCATCGACGCCATTGCTCCGCACAACACCTGGAGTGATCTCCTGGAAAGCCTCGTTCCTGATGATGTTCTCAAGCGCATCTGGACAAGCCTCTTGCTTGCAAGCGGTGCCGCCGAGGGCAACGGGATTCCCCTCGACGGCAACCCAGGCATGGCAGAGCCAGGCTCCGAAGGCCCCATGCGGCAGCTGTACGAATGGTATGCAGAAGTCACGGCCTTGAATGCGCCCAGCAGCAATATGCGCGAAGCCTTGGGCAACGTTCGTAGCCTGCACGCGGGCGAACTGGAGACCCCCACGTTCCTCGTCCAAGGCTGGCCCGATACCTTGTTTCCCGCAAGCCAAGCACTGCGCACCCAAGCCATGCTGCAAGAGTACGGCGTGCCCGTGCGCATGGCCATCGCCGACATCGGCCACGGCGGCTTCGGCACCGTCGATCCCGCCGTCCAGGCATACGTCGACGACTGGTTCAACACCACGCTGAAAGACCGAGCGCCCACGCTTCCGCCCTATCCGGTGTTGCGCCATCGCTACGGCCAAAACGACCTCGTGGGCGAGATGCAGTGGCCCCCCGCCGGCACCACTCTCGCGCGTTACTACCTCCACGCGGCCGGCGAAGGCGGGCTCCGGCCAGGCTTTCCTGAATCCTCCACCCAGACTTTGCTTGTTGCTCCGGCCGTTCCCGCATCCTGCACGGAGTTCAGCCAATTTCAGTCCTACAGCAACGAAATCTGCCCCTTCGGCGTCCCGCAAACGCTTGCCCAATGGAGCACAAAGCCGCTTGCGGCCGCCGTCGAGGTCACGGGCACGCCGCGCCTCAGTCTGACGCTGGAGGGTGATCAAATCGAGGGCGTGATGCTGTTTGCCCAGCTTCAAGACATCGCCCCCGACGGCAGCGTGACGCCCGTTTTGTACCAAGTGACCGCCATGCGTGACTCCACCAGCACCCCGCACCGGCGCGACTTGGATTTGGAATCGATCAGCCACGAATTTGCCGTTGGCCACCGCATTGGCCTTCAAGTTGCGACCACCGATCTTGCATTCGCTTGGAGCCGTACCCACGGCCTCGTGACTTTGCACTCCGGCGGAGCTGCAGAAGCCTGGCTGGACGTGCCCATGGTCCCGAGCGACGCCCACGGGGACCGCATCCCTCCGACCGTCCGCGTGCGCGGCAGCGAAGAAGCCCGGCCCGGCGCCTCGTTCCATTTCACCGTGGTCGCGTTCGACAATCTTGCCATGGGGCCACTCGAGGTCACCGTCGGAGACACCCGCCTCCAGAGCCTATCATCGGAGGGCATTCTGCATCGCTTCCAAGTGCAGCTCCCCGAAAATGAAACCGCCGCCCAGGTGTTGCTTGACAGCATCACGGCAACCGCGACGGACCTTGTGGGAAACCGCGCAACGGCCACCCTCCGAGAATCCTCCCAGCCCGAGCCAAGCCCAGGAGAATTGCCCGAGCCGCCGAGCAAAAAGAAGAGCCCCGGCCTCGGACCCGTGCTTCTCATCGGTCTTCTTGCAGCACTCGCCACCGCGCGACGACGCAACGAAGGATCGCCCCGAGCCTAGAGTGGCACGCAAGTAATGTCGAGGCCCTGCTGATGCGCGGCCGCGAGCGCCTTGCCCTCTGGACTCGTGGTCTTGAAGCGCAATTTGCCCTCCGCCGATGAGCGCAGTTGGCCCACGGTCGCATCCTCGATTTCGACGCGGAAGTCCCGACCGCCAAAGCCTGACCCAACCGCCAGGAAGATGTTGTTGCCGGACTTCTTGTACTCCGCGTGCACCGGACTGGAGCCGCCTTCGGAGTGCCTGTGTGCGGCCGGCGCCTTGCCGCCGCCAAGGGGCACTTTGCGTGCAGAACGACCCGGAACGTGCGCGGGTGCCTGCTCTGATTTGCTGCGAATGTCGAGGCGGATTCCCAAGCGATCTTGGAGGGCCTGCACCGTCCGTCCGCCCTTGCCAATGACCTGCGGGACCGCCCAGTCCTCCACGAAAATGATTGCGCCATTGCCGCGCATCTCTACCTCAAGCGTGCTGCCCTTGGCGTACCGTGCCAAGGCCCGCTTGACTTCGCGTTCGGCAAGAGCCGCAGCACCCTTGGCCGGGCCGCCCGCCGTGCCGCTGCCGCCGGAGACTTGGTCCAAGGGCATGACGACAATTTGCTCGCCGTAGGTGTAGAGTTCGTACAGATCCTCGCCCGTGGACACATCGGACACCACGACCACGGGTCGCGCCAGGTCTTCCTGCATCATGCCAGACGGCACCTTCACGGTGAAACGAAGCTCTAGAATCGTCTCGATGCGGCCCGCGTCGATGAACACCACAGAATCGACAATCTGCGGAATCATACCTAGGTCCACGCGTCCGATCAATCGCTGCACCGCATCGATGGCGCGGTTGGCGTGCGTGACTCCGATGAGGCCAACGCCGGCCAATCGCATGTCTGCAAACACCTTGAAATCGTTCGTCGTGCGCACCTCGTCGTAGATGACATGATCCGGGCGAACCAGCAGCATCACTTCGCCCGTCCACGCCATGTCGCGATCCAAGGCGCCGTACTGAGTGATCTCCTTGGGCACCTGCAAATCGCGTGGCTGCTCCATGGTTTTGACTACGCGGGACAGGCCGTGCAAGTGCTCGGCCACCGCCGCCGCAAAAGTCGACTTGCCGCTGCCGGGGGGGCCGGCCACGAATACACCGCGAGACCGGCCCTCAAGGCGTTCCAAGATCTCCTGCGGCAGCTCGTAGTCGTCGATGGTCGCCTTGAACACCGGCCGCACCGCCGTCACCTCCAACGCATCCGAGAACGGCGGCTGGGCGATGGTGATGCGCATCGGGCCAAGTTGCACGACAGTGCAGCCGTGGCGCTCGAGTTCGAGGAAGGAGTTGTAGTCGCGCTTGGCAAATTCGATGCACTCGCGGGTCAAGGCACGAATTTCTGTGTGCGGCATGGCGCTCGTTCCCAGCGCTTCGTAGGCAACACTTCCGGGCTTGCCGCGCTTGACCATGGGAACGCAGTCGGCCTTGAGGTGGACACTCATGGTCTCGTCGTCAAAGAACGACCAAATGCCGAGGCCCGTTAGGTCTGGGTCTTCGTCCACGATGGGTCGAATGTAGTGGTGGCGAAGGCCCTGCGCTGCCGCTGCGTGGGCTTGGACTCGGTCGCTTGTGACCAGTAGGCCACCCACGTCCACGGCCGTGTCTCGCATCAGCGCGTCGATGGCGCCCGTGGAGGCATGCTCGATTTCGTCCGAGGTTGGGCGGGTGCCAGCAAATTCCACCGTGACTTCTTCAAGTGTCGCGAGCCGATGCAGTTCGGTCAGTTCCGTGAGTCCTGCGAATCCCGTCTCCAAGCCTCGGTTTGCCTGTGCTTCCAGTTCCGCGAGGGCTGCATTGGGCACGACCACGCGAGCGCCTGGAAACTCATCCTGGACGAGGCTGGTGATGCGGCCGTCGATCAGGACAGAAGTGTCGGGGACGAGGGTCTCTGCCACGAGGGAAGAGAAGGGATGGTGGGGGATGAAGGCGCCGGTATCCCTCGGCGCGTGGCTTGCGCTATGAGGCGGGGATCCAGCAGAATTCGAGGGTGCCGAACACGGTGGTGCGGGTTTCGTGGAGGATGCAGTCGGGGTCTGTGGGGTCGAGGCAGAATCGACTGCCCATGTCGACGCCGCCGGGGACGTTGACGTTCCAACAGACGGGGAATCCTGAGGCCGCTGTTTCCGTCTCCGTCTCTGCTGAGGCGGCGGGGGCCACGAGGAGGGCGGCTAGAGTTAGGCCTGCAAGCATTGCAATTGCGCGCATACACGGGACAATCATTTGCGGTATGGAATGCCTCGCCCGAGGGGGATGAAACTACACCTGAACGTTATGCAAGTTCTGCAGGTGCTTGTGTCTCCGTTGTCTCGGTGCGCCTTGTTGCTTGTTTTTTGGCACCTGTGATGAGCACCACGGCCGCCACGATGAGCGCTGCCGCTGTGATGGAGCGAGTAGTCAGCGGTTCGGAGACGAGCCAGACGCCAAGCGCGAGGGCGACCACGGGGTTCACGAAGGCGTAGGTGGCGACCGCGGGGGCGGACACGTTGCGAAGAAGCCAGATGTAGGATGTGAACGCGATAACGGACCCAAACAACACGAGGTAGCCGAGCGCCAACCAGTTGCGGGCGGACACAGAGGCCCACGACAAAGGCTCGCCTTGTGCAAGCGCTCCGACGCCAAGCGCTAGGGCTCCACCCAGCATTTGGGTCCCGGCGCGCATACGGAGGCTTGCGATGGCGCTTCTTCGTGATCGAAGTGATCCGTACGCCCACGCGGCACTGCCGGCGATGATCATCAACACGAACCACGGGTCCGAGCGACCGCCCACCCAGCCCGCATCGACCGTGGATAGCAATGCAACACCCACCACTCCGAGC
This sequence comes from Thermoplasmatota archaeon, assembly GCA_041601615.1. Taxonomy (GTDB): domain Archaea; phylum Thermoplasmatota; class E2; order JACPAO01; family JAHFTW01; genus JANQNI01. The sequence goes on from JBFIHX010000002.1 coordinate 244,102, forward strand.
ACCATGCCGGTGGCGACCCGCGTCGAGGGCAGGCGCCTTGCGGTGAAGGACTCCATCACCACGACCCACAGGGGAACGGTGGCCACTAGGAGCGCTGTGATTCCTGTGGGCATCTTCGACTCAGCAACCGATACCGCGCCGTTGCCAATGGCGAGCATCATAGCCCCCACAACGAATGCCTCTGCCATGTCGGCGCGCGCTGGCCACGGCGAGCCTCGCCACCGCGCCCACGCGACCATCAAGAGGCCTGCCGCAAGAAACCGTAGGCACGCCATCAGCAGAGGCGGGATGCCTTCGATGGCCCACAAGATAGCAATGTACGTAGAACCCCAGACTAGGTAGACGGCCGCAAAAGCCAGAAGCATGCCAACGCGGGAGAGCGCCGGGGCCGGAGCATCGGTCAACGTGCCGGCAAGCCGTCGTGGCTAGATGAGCCGGACGGAATCAGCCATCCGTCCCGCCGACCCCCAGCGCCTCAAGCCAGGCCTTGACGCGCTGGCGCTGCGGTCCCTTCAGCCCCTTCTTGTGGATGTACACGGGCGCTTCCTCGTCGGCTCCCGGTGTTGCTTCGATGGCCCGCCGCAGGACTTCCGGGGATTCCTCGTCCGCGTCCACGCCGTACGCTGGCAGCAAATGTCCAAAGTCCACTTCGCCCGCCAAGGCCAGGTCCGTCATGCGTGGAACATAGTGCCCCCCGCCGACTCCCGCTCGAATCGGACCTTCGATGAATCCTTCGCCATCAAGCACGTCCGTCACGGCCCCGGCAAGCGCCTCGCCCGACGGAACGTCCTCGTACCACGTCTCGTCGCTGCCGATCTCCACGAACAGGCTCGGGAGGGCCATGTGGGGGCCGTGGTGGGTCGCCTCGTAGGTGACGCCGTGCGGAAGCCCGCGCCGGTCGCGATGCACCCGGAGCCGCCGAAGAAGCGCCCCCATGTCGCGGGGAGCCGCCGGAGACAACGTCCGGGGCCGGCCTCCAAATTCGGCGTCCTGGTGGTTGCCGATGGGGTGTACCGTCAGGCTCGGTTGACCGCTTGCCGCCCGGTGTCGGCTGAGAAACCACACCGCCGAGATCGGCCACGCGAGTGCTTCCAGGTCCCCGGATAATTCTTCGTCAAGGATCGTCGGCCCGTCCACCTCCACCAGCATGTCGTAGCCGCGCTGGTGCATCGGGTGGCCTCGAAACGTGCTTGCTGTGTCCACCCAATCGCCCGTCTCCAAGAGCCGGTCGCGGATGTTGACGCTGGCACTGTCGCTGCGGTTGACCACGAGGACGCGCACGAAGCGGACAGGAATGGGCGCGTTGATGGCGCTTGCGACCGGAGCAGGCTCCGAGTTTGCCTACCGTCGCTTACTGTCGCACAATGGTCTGTGCCCGGCCTGGGCCGATGCCGACGAGTTTGATCTTGGCGCCAGTCTTCTCGCGGATGAATTGCAAGTACGTTCGCGCTTCCGCCGGAAGGCCCTGCCAGGTGCCGTCGCCCATGGCGCTCCAGCCCTTGAAGGACTCGTAGATGGGGCGCGCCGCCGCAAACAAGTCCGGGTCGCTGGGGATGCGGTCGGTCTTGGTGCCATCGGGCAACTCGTACTGGGTGCAGACGAGCACTTCGTCGAGGCCCGCCATGACATCCATCTTCGTGACTGCGACGTGGGTGATGCCGCACAAGCGCACGGCGTGGTTGACGACGACGAGGTCGAGCCAGCCGCAGCGACGGGCGCGGCCGGTGGTGGTGCCCACTTCGTGCCCGACTTGTGCTAGGTGTTCGCCGATGCCCTTGTCGGTGGGCAGTTCGGTAGGGAACGGGCCGGCGCCGACGCGAGTGGTGTACGCCTTGACGACGCCAATCACGTCGCCGATGTCGCGGGGGGCGAGCCCGCTGCCGGTGCACATGCCGCCGCCGCTGACGCTGCTGCTGGTGACATAGGGGAAGGTGCCGTGGTCGATGTCGAGCATGACGCCCTGGGCGCCTTCCAGCAGGATGCCGTCGCCGTCGTGGACTGCTTCTTGCAGCAGCGCCACGGTGTCGGTGATGAAGGGGCGCAGCACTTCGGCAGCACTCATCAAATCACTGACGATGTCTTCGGCGTTGAGTTTGTCGCGGCGACCGTAGGCCTTCAGAACTGCTTGCTTGACGGCTACGTTTTCTTCGACGCGGGCAGCTAGGCGCTCAGGGTGCAGAAGGTCCCCGGCGCGGATGCCGGCGCGGCTTGCCTTGTCTTGGTACGCGGGGCCGATGCCGCGGCCGGTTGTGCCCACTGCGTTGCCGCCTCGGAACGCTTCTTCGGCGCCGTCCAGGAGCTTGTGGTAGGGCATGATGAGGTGGGCGCAGTCGCTGAGGTGCAATTCGAATTCGACGCCGCGGGCGCGCAGCCGCTCGACTTCTTCGACCAGGACCATGGGGTCCACGACGCAGCCGTTGCCGATGACGCCGGTTTTGCCACTGACGCACCCGCTGGGCAGAAGATGGAGCTTGAACACTTCCTCCCCGACCACGATGGTGTGCCCTGCGTTGTTGCCTCCCTGGAAACGCACCACGAACTTGGCGCGCTCTGCGAGGTAGTCGACAATCTTGCCCTTGCCTTCGTCTCCCCACTGGGTCCCAACGACGGCGCTGACAGCCATGCGGCGGCCACTCGGGCCCTGTATTTGAGGGCGAGGGCCAAGGCCGGTGCGACGGGTGGGCAGATCGCAGCGTCGAAGGGAATTCAGGGACTCATCGGCCCGCGAACGGTGATTTCCTTGATGTCGCTGGTTTGCGGTTGCTCGATCATCGAAAGGACCGCGTGTGCCACGTCTTCGGGCTGGAGGGCTCCCTTGAAGCTCCGCTCGCCGGCTTCTTGGTCAAAGAAGTGGGTCTCGGTGTAGCCAGGCGAAACGAGTCCGACTTTGATGTTCTCGCGGGCCACTTCGTGCCGAACACTTTCGGTCATGCCGCGCACGGCGAACTTGGTGGCGGCGTAGAGGCTCCAGTCGGCGCGCCCGAAGTAGCTGAGCCCGCTGCCAATGGTGACGATTTGGCCTCGCTTGCGTCGGCGCATGATCTTTACGGCGGCTTGGGTCAGCATGTAGGGAGCACGGACGTTGACGGCCATGGTGTGGTCGAATTCTTCGTCGCTCACCTCGGTGATTGGTTTGACGGAGCCGATGCCGGCGTTGTTGACGAGGATGTCGAAGCCATCGCATTCGCGAACGCTTGTCATGACGATGCGGTCGAGGTCCTTGTAGTCAGCTACGTCCGCCGCGATGGTGAGAACGTGCGGGCTGCCGGCGGCGCGACAGGTCTCTGCGGTGGCTTCCAGAGCCTCTTCGCCTCGGGCTACGAGAATCAAGCGGGCGCCGCGAGTGGCGAGTGCGAGGCTGATGGCGCGGCCGATGCCTTTGCTGGCGCCGGTGACGAGGGCGATTCGGCCTTGGAGGCTGGACATGTTTTGGTCTCCTAGCCAGCGTAGTGAAGCCCGGCGCTTTCGTGGCTCATCGCCTTGGCATCCGAATCAAACACGTGTGCCTCGGTGACTTCGAACAAACACGGCGCGTGGTCACCGCCTTCGAGTTCGGCCACGAATTTCAGTTCAAGGGCGGCGGGGAGCGCGGGAAGAAGCGGGCAGCCATTGTCGCCGACTTGGACATCGAGGCCGCCGGCTTTGCCGTCTTCCACGTCGACGTGCTTGAAGAACGCCTTCATGGTATCCTTGTCGTCGGCGCCTAGGAGATTGAGCGCCAGTACGCCCGTCTCCTTTGCGGCGGCATACGCGGAGCCTTCACGGTGGAGGCCGAGCACGACGCGGGGTGGATCAAAGCTGGTTTGGGTGAACCAGCTGACGAGGTTGATGCCGGTGCTGCCGTCGGTGCGCTTGAAGCCTGCAAGGTACAAGCCGTAGGGGACCAATCGGAGGGCGTGTTTCTTGGCTGCCGCGTCCATGGGCGCCGCACTGGCAGGGGCCTCTTAGAAGAAACCCACCGCAATGGCCGTGACGACGACTGCTGGCACAAGGCTTGCAAGGAAATTGACGCTCTCTTTGCCAAGCGGCCGGTCGGGGTGGATGGCGTCGCGCTCCAGGGTCGCGCCAAGCACACTGTCCAATTGGCACCCCAGCCATCCAGCGAGTGCCGGAATCCACGCCAAGCGCAACGGGAGCCCCAAGAGCGGTACGGCAGCAAGTGCAATCACTCCGGCGCCAAGCACGGCTGAAAATTGACCCACCCAACTGACGCAACCGTTTTCGCCAGGGGGCCGAAGGTCGAACGGCGGCACAATGCGGCGAGCGCCTCGTCCAAGCGCCCCTAGTTCGCTTGCCATGGTGTCGGCGGTCACGGCGGCCACGGCGCTGGCAAAAGCGAGTGCGGCGACTTCCGGAGCCACAAAGTGAATGCTGAGGGCTGCCAGAAGAGCGGCGGTTCCGTTGGCCAGCACATTCGGCACCCCGCGCTCCCCGTCGCGCTCCTCTGCGGCGCCGCGCGCGGCCTTGCGGCGCTTGCCCACGACTGTTACCGTGGCACCGAGGGCACTGAACAATGACATGAGCACGAGCCAGCCGAGGCCTGCGGACAAGGCAACCACGAGGCCCACAAGAAATGCCATGGCGGCGCCCGGAGCGTCGAGGGCGCGCAGCGACCAAGCAAGCAGACTCAACCCGCCAAGGGTCAAGAGGAGCACGAGGAGCCACCAGGGGCTCATGCTACCACGCGAAGTACGGTTCGTGGACGGATTCCGCCGCCACGACCACAAGGGTCCGTGCCGGGTCGTCCGGGTGGACACCAAGGTACACGACGCGGCCGTCGATGACGCGGTCGTCACCGGGAGTCGCTTGGGAATCCTGAATGCCTGTGACGAGCACCATGGGCTCTTCCACATCCAGCAGGAACGTCCTGTTGTCCAGCGTCGCGAGCACTGCTTGCCAGGATGCAAGAGTTGGGGCTTCGAACGCAAGAAGGTCGCCCTTCAAACGCACTTCCTCGCCGGCGGCATCGATGGAATGGAGATCCTCGACTGTGCCGAACTCACCGTCATGGCGCAGGAGAACGCCCAATGCGCCCGCACTGGCAAGCAACGCCAGAGACAACGCTAGGATGAACGGATTCCGTACCCGAGTCACGCACACACCCGAAATGGAAGAGAAGGTTTGGGGCTTAAGCCTGACTCTCGTCGGATTCCGTGGCTTCTGCCCCGGTTTCCGCCGCGTCGGTGGCTTCGACGTCATCGGTTTCGATGACTTCGACAGGTTCGTCGGAGGTGCCGGCGCCCTTCATCTTCTGGCCGTGGGCTTCCTCGGCCACGTGGATCATTTCCTCGACACTGCGCTCATCGTGGGACACGACGTCGTAGTGGCAGGGCATGGCGATCTTGTTGCTGACCTTGCGCATCGCTTCCTTGGCATGCTCGATGCCGCGTGCGTAGGTGTGGATGGTGACGATTTCTTGGCCGGCGGCGATGCGGGCGGCGGTGCCGATCGGCTTACCGAATGCGAGGCGCATACCCATGGACACACGGTCAGCACCGGCACCACTGGCCTGCTTGTTTTGGCGCAGGACGTGGTGGGGGTAGCAGCGGATGTGCAAGTGGTAGTTGTCGCGGCCGAGGTTCTTGTCCAGGTAGCGAACGGCGGTGATACGCATCGCTTCAAGGGCAGTGTGGCGGATCTGGCCGCGTTCTTCGGGAACGAGGTGGATGGACACCGGGAAGTCGTGCTTCTGCTTGTTTCCGGAGTGGAAATGAAGGATGCGCAGACCGGGGACACCGCCCATGTAGGTTCGGCGCGTGTAGGGGCGCTGCGTGATCTTGCGGTACATCCTTGCTGGTACGCGTGCCATGGGAGTTCCTCTGAAGTAGGCCGGCCGACATGGGCTCAGTATATCATATTTGCCTGGGTGGACTCGGAGACGAATCTGAGCGTGCGTGCGTCCATTCGGAGCCATTTCAAGGGGGCGTTGACTGCCAGCGGCCATGGTCGAACTGTTGCAGGTGCTTCGTGCGCTGCACATCCTGTCCGCGATAGCTTGGGCGGGCGGGGCGGTGTATTCTACTTCTGTGATCCAATCGGCGGTGCGTGCCGGTGGCGTCGGGGCCAAGTTGGAGGCGGCGTTCTATGCGTCGGGGCGCCACAGCGTCTTCATGGCGGTGTCGAGCGTTGCGACCATCCTGTTTGGCGGCGCTGTGATGGGCCTTGGCGATTACAGCACCGAGGCAATTGGCTTTGGGGCGATGGTGATGGGCATGAGCATGACGCTGGCGCTAGGCGCCTTTGGGGTTGGTGTCTTTGGCCACGCTCCCACGGAAAAGAAGCTCAAGCCACTGGCAGGTAAGTTCTTGGACGGTTCCCTCGAAGCGCCCTCGGAAGGAGAGTACCGGTCGCTCGTGGCCCGCAACCACAAGTTTACCCGGGCGTCCATGGCGCTCATCGGCTTTGCCATGCTGGGAATGCTGACGTTCCGGATGTTCCTATGAAAGCGGGAGACTTGTTCGATGACTGGGCCCGCAAGGGTCGCGCCGAGGGCATGGAAAAGGGCCATGGACAAACCGCGGCCCCCCTGTTGCACGCGCTCCCCATTGCGGCCGGCTCGCGGTTCTTGGATCTAGGCTGCGGCAACGGCTGGGCGGCCCGCTGGGCCCGCGATCAAGGTGCAGAGGTCTGCGGCATCGATGCAAGTGCCGAGATGGTCGAGCGTGCGGCAAGTGCGGCGCCCGAGGGAGACTTTCGGCAAGGGGACTTTGCAGCACTTCCGTGGCGGGCGGGCTCTTTTGCCACGGTTTGGAGCATGGAAGCCGTGTACTACGCGCCGGATCCCGACGCGGTCCTTGGCGAAGTTTCTCGCGTGCTTGCTCCTGGCGGCGCGTTCCACATGCTCATCGATTTCTACGGCGAGAACCCCGATAGCCACTCTTGGCCAACAGATGTAGGTGTTTCCATGGCGCTGCGCTCCGAGGCCGAATGGGTCGCCGCGTTCGAGGCGGCAGGGCTCGTGGACGTTCGCGCCGAGCGACTGCGTGCCACCGACCCCGACGCCGAGGCGTGGAAGCGGGAGCAAGGCACCTTGTACGTTACCGGCTCCCGCTGATCCGCAAGGCGGCACTCCAAAATCCTCCATTCTCTTTCCTCCCCTGTGCGTAAGCGGCAGCCTCACAACAACAAGGCCACCAAGGCCGCTCAGCGCATTGACTACACCGTCGGCGATGAGGACCAAAAACCGAAGGCGCGGCCGAAGGGCAGGTCTATCGGAGGCCCTTGGATTCGGAAGAAGAAATAAGCGCGCGCTAGGCTTCGAATTTTGAATCACAGGTGCGCCCCGGTGGGCGGGGCATCAGATGTGGGGTAGTGGCTAACGACTCGAACTGACCAGCCGCTCGCGGAGCAAGCCTGCGAGCACAGCGAGTAGTCGGGTTGAGTGACTTGTTAGCGCGCAACCGTTTGCCAGGCGGAATCATCTGCTAAGGTTAGGCTATGGGGTTGCGATAGCTTCCATTCCGACTAGTGCTAGCGAAGCAACGGCGTAGATCAGCGGGAGCATGTCTGCGGCGGCTTCATATAGACGTTCTAGGCGCCGCAAAAGTCCCGTCGTCCATTTTGTTTCATCACGAAGCTTCTTAATTTCGTCTTCCGTGAATGACTTGAACAGTTCGGGGTTTTGTTTCTCGACCCGGCCAAGAAGAGATTCGAACGCGTCCTTCTTGAGGTCGTCTGGCAACGTGCCCACGTGCATTTGGAGTGACTGAAAGGACTCCTCGGATTGAACTGCACTTTTCAGAGAAGCCGCAATGTCGGAGCTGCGGGCTTGAACCCTGAGAATCCTTAACGCCAGAATGTATAGAAAACCGTACACCAAAATGGCTGCAGCCAGCGCGGCAAGGAGTCGTACATTTTCGTATTCTGGGACACGAAGGAGGCCGAAAAGGAGTCCCTCTGGCCATGCCCCAATCCATCCAAGGAGCAACAACGCCGTAGTTGAAGCAACAAGGTAGCGGCGCATGGACCGAAACCGCAGGAATTGGGGGGTTTCCCAGGACACAAGAAAGCTCACGGGCAAAGAGTATATCGTGGTGGTGGCGCCAACTGCATGACCGCGCGCTAACAAAATATTGAGACGCCCTGATGGGGGCCGGGAGAACGCGCAGCATTCTTGCGGCCAGGGAGGCCCGAAGGGCCGAGCGGACCTTCGGGGTGTTTGACGAACTCGCCGTAGGCGAGGGAGGAAAACGCCCCGATGGGGATTTGAACCCCAGTCGACGCCGTGACAGGGCATCATGATAGGCCACTACACTATCGGGGCTGGTGGCAAGGGCACTCAATGAGCGCCCCGATGGGCGGCGGCAAAAGCCAGAGGTTTTTGCCGGCGAGCGAGGTCAGAAAGTCGAACGGGCCTTCTGATTTGGTTGGCTTGCCAACGGCAGGCCAGAGCGCCCCGATGGGGATTTGAACCCCAGTCGACGCCGTGACAGGGCATCATGATAGGCCACTACACTATCGGGGCGGGCGGTGCGAGTGCGACGGCGGAAGGGACGGACCGCGATGGGCCGGCTTCCGTGTCTCCGTCTGCTGGGTCGGGCCAAACCGAAGTTTGACCCTCATGGAACGCTGTCCACGATGGGTCCGGCCAGATTCGAACTGGCGATCTTCGCCGTGTGAAGGCGACGTCATAACCGACTAGACCACGGACCCTTTCGGCGGGGAGAATCCCCTCCTTCCCAGTCGGGTACGGCGCCGACCCTGGAGGTGTATTTTAGGATTGCGAGGCGTGGGTCGATGCCAGATGCTTGATTCTTGAGGGCGATGCGGTTGGAAAAAAGGGCAGAATGGGCGACATAGGCGGGATAGGTGGGAGAGGTGGGGGGCGGAGGTGGGGGAGGATGGTCTGGGGGGGCTGGGCCTAGATGGGAGGGAATTCGTCTTGGATGCACACGAGGCTTCGCGAATACCACGCACTGGGGTCGCTACCGGTTTCCACTTCGCGGCTGTCGCTGCATCCGTCCCCATCGGTGTCGGCCTTGGTTGGATCGGTGCCGTGGACGAAGACTTCGTCGCCGTCTGTGAGCCCGTCGCCGTCTGTGTCGGGATGGGTGGGATTTGAGCCATATCCGAAGATCTCGTCGCCGTCTCGCAGCCCATCGCCGTCGGTGTCGCTGTTGTTGGGGTCCGTGCCGAAGGCAAACAGCTCGTTTCTATCGTTTATGCCATCATCATCCGTGTCGGCCTTCGTCGGGTCCGTGCCGTGGGTGAAGATTTCGTCCGGGTCAGACAGGCGGTCAGAGTCGGTATCAGCAAGGAATGGTGCGGTGCCATAGATGGCAACTTCGTCGTAATCAGAAAGAGTGTCGCCATCCGTGTCCCGATTCCGAGGGTTGGAGGAGTGAAGATAAATTTCCTCCCAGTCACCGAGGCCGTCCCCATCTGTGTCCGGGTTGGTGGGGTCGGTGCCTCGATCAAACTCTTGTCGGTCGTTGAGGCCGTCGCCGTCCGTGTCGTACAGCAGCGGCGAGGAAGTCAGTTGAAGGTGCTCTTTGCCGTCGCTGAGCCCGTCGCCGTCTGTGTCGGGCCGGAACGGATTTGTTCCGATTTGGGTTTCGAGCCCGTCCTTCAGCAAGTCATTGTCCGTGTCGGGATGCCAAGGGCTGGTGCCCAAGGCAACTTCCTGCCCGTCCAAGAGGCCATCGTTGTCCATGTCTGGGTTCAAGGGGTAGAAGCCACGGGCCACTTCCACACCGTCGGACAATCCGTCGCTGTCTGAATCGACCTTGAGTGGGTTGGTGCCGTGCAGTGCATATTCCTCGTAGTCAGAAAGGTTGTCCTCGTCGGTATCGGCAGCTCTGGGGTCTGTTCCGATTCGGGCCTCAAGTCTGTCTGCGAGTCCGTCCTCGTCGCTGTCTGGGGCGTAGATGGTCACGGCGCCGCCTTTCCCTATACTGGTCACGACGTATCCGTCCACGGTCAGTTCAATGTGGGAGACGTGGTCGCTCAGTCCTCTGGGAAGCATCCCTTCGCGCAGGTCGATCCATTCTCCATTCTGTACGGTTGCGTGGACCACTCGACGATGGTAGTTGTCTGGCAAGACCTCTCCGACGAGCGCAAAGGAGTCTGCATCCAGGTCCATATCGACCACGTGAACGTCTGCAGAGTCGCTCCAAAGAAGGCGAGTGGATTCCGCCCACCCTGCGGCTTGGTCAAAGAAACCAACCACGGTGTCGCCCGCCTCTGTCCAAGTTGCTACAAGGGAGCCTTCAAAAATGGCCATTTGGGGGTGGAATCCGGAAGAGGCGGCCGGCGCCGGAATGCTGTGCGTCGTGACGAATTTGATGCCGTGGATTCGCATCATGTCGATGCGGTCGCCGGAATTGACTGCGATTACACCTGCGTCGGCGGCGGCGTAGGTTCCAGGAACGGTGTAGAAGTGGGGGCCATTGCCTTTGAGGTTGGCAAGAAGCACTCGGGGGTTGAGGTCGGAATTGATGGCGAGGACAATGGTGTCGCCGTCTGCGTCCACTGTTTTCACGGTCTCTCCCGGTGCGAGGTCCAGATTGTAGGATGTTGTGCCCTTTGCATCGAATAGGGTGAGTGCATCGCCGGCGGTGACGAGACGGCCGTCGTCGAGATCGATGGCATCGGGGTGGTGTAGAAACACAATCTCGGATGACTGCCAGACTTTCTCGGTCGGTTCCAGTCGGTAGCGGAAAATGGATGCCGTCCCCTGGCTCAGGACCACCATCTCGTCATCCTCGATGACAACGTCCACGCCGAAGCGGCCGTCGTTGAAGGAATAATCCACACCCTCGTATTGGTCGAAACCCAAAGCGGATTGGAACGTGGATTCGGTTTCGGCTTGAACCTGTGTGGCGGTGGCGAGGGCAAGTAGGGCGATGAGTGGGAGCCAACGCAAGAATGTTGAATGTGCCATGGGCAAGGGGCACTCCTGGCGGGGATTAAGGATGTGTGGGGAATGAACGCTGTAGCACAACAGTAGCCAGAAGGATGGTGCAGACCTTGACTCGGTTTGGGGTTTGCAATAGCTGATGGCAGGGGTTGGGAAATCGAGGCTAGGCTTTCGGCCTGCACCATCGGCATCCAACAAGTCCTTGGTTTCTGGAGTCCTTTGGGCCTCATGCGATTTCTTACGCTGTCCATGCTCGCCGTCGTCGTTCTTGGCGTTCCCGTAGGTGCGGCGGAGCCCACGGAGGCTCCGTTGTGCCTCACGCTCCCGCAAAGCCAGGAACTTGAAGTCTCTGCAAACGAGTACACCATCATCGCGACTGGCCCTTCCGATTGGGGCGCTTGCGTTGATGAAGGCGAAGTTGTGATTTTCGTCGGCATGGGGTGCCGCATCATCATCAGTTCGGAAGAGGGAGTGATTCTGGATGTGGACGTGGCCACCTTCGCGCAGGACCCGGTCGGAGAGACGGAGCGAATCCTAGACGATCTAGCAAACAACCCGCCGTAAATCGGCTGCGGGGGCGATGCCTGCGAGATATCGCCTTGCCGGGAATTGGTGGATTGGAGTGGAAAAATAGCACGCGCCGCCAAATTTTGGGCCAATGGCTACAAGCCGCAGAGGTTCCAAGGGGGTGGTCGGTATGGGGTGGGGGCGCGTGCCATATGTGGCATTGGGCCCCTAGACATGGTCTTATTGGAGCAAACCCCGGCATTAAGGCAAACCTAAACTTTGGCTGGGTGCCGGCGGGGGCGCGGTTTCAGTCCTTTTTCTGGAAGAGACTGGGCAAATGGATGACGTAGGCGCCGTCCTTGTGCACGACAATGGGGTTGCGCTCCAGTAGGCCCTTGACGTCGATGTTGTAGGAGCCAGGCTTGTCGATGGAGACGGTGTCTGGTTTCGGGGCCTCGCCTCGTGCAGCATCCCGTTCCTGTTCTACGCGTTGGCGGGCGGCCTGTGCACGCGCTACTGCCTCGGGGTCCGGCTCTGGCTCAGCCTCCCAGTGGATGTCGCGGCCGCTGGGGGTGCCGGGGGCGGGCTCCTGTTTTTTTGCCTCGGCTTTGGCTTGGCTGACGAGTCGCCGAATGTCGCGGGGCTTGATCTGCGCCCAGCCATCTCCGTCGCTTGGCAGGTCCTTGATTTCGGGTGCCGCTTCTTGCAGCATATCCGCAACGACTTGGCGGATGTCCTTCTGGGCTTTGTCTGCAATATTTTGCCGCTCAGCCTCGTCCACGGCCTCTTTGGCGTAGAAAAAGCGTGTGCCCTTGCATTCGGGGCAGCCCTTCAGGAGCGCGCTGCTGCCTTCCTCGAAGCTGAAGCCGCAAGAGAGGCACTGATGCGGCATCAGGCCTCACATCCGTTCGGCCTGCCGCCGCACAGGCACCGAGGCGTACTCCGTCCGCCTCGCCGTTGGTGTGGCATCAGGCCTCACATCCGTTCGGCCTGCCGCCGCACAGGCACCGAGGCGTACTCCGTCCGCCTCGCCGTTGGTGTGGCATCAGGCCTCGGTGCTCACGCGTCCGCTCCCTTGCCGACGATCTTGGTGACGATCTTTTCGTTGTCCTTGCTCACCAGCCGCAAAAGGTTGGCAGGGCCGATGACCGCCATGCGGGGGCGGGGGCCGCCCATGACGACGCGTTGCAGAACGTTGCGGCCGTGGTCCATGCCATAGGATTGCAATTCGATGCCGATGAACGATTCTTGGTCGATCTCGCGCATCGTCTGCGTGATCAGTTCCGCTTCCTCTTGCGGCGTGAGTCCCCGCTCCAGGATCAAGATCTTGCCTTGTTCAACCTCGTCGAGGATGAAGCGAATCTTGTCCATGGTCTCCATGGATTCGATCTTCTCGGCGCTGATCAAGTGAATGTCAGGGACTGCCGTGGCCATTGCGGTCGCAGCGGCGACGGTAGCGGCAGTGGCGGTGGCTTGCGAGCTCCGGTTCTTGTTTTTGCCCATGAGATCACCGGAAGTGCTTCGCCATCACTTCGTAGAGGGCGTCCATGTTCGTGCCCTCGCCGGCACTCAACGGCACCACAGGGTGCTGCGGGAACGCCGACTTGAGGGTCGCGGGGCTGGCTTCAGGAAGGTCGATTTTGTTGGCGACGATGACCACCGGCAGGCGGCGGGCTTCCAGGTTGCCTAGGATTGTGACGTTGACTTGGGTAAACGGATCTTCTGCGGAGTCCATCACAAGCAACACGCCGTCCACTTCGTCAAGCCAGCGAATGGCTTCGATGACACCCTCGGTTGCTTCCTTGGCGCGGCGGCGGGCTTCTGCCTCTTCCATGCCGTGGCTTTCTACGAATTCGTGGAAGTCGATCTGGGTGGCGACACCGGGTGTGTCGATGATGTCGATGTGGAGCTTCGCGTTGCCGCTGCGCAGGTCAATGTCCTGCTTTTTGCGCACGCGGCGCGTCTCGTGGGCGATCGGGCTTGCGCTCCCGACGGTCTCGCCCGTGAAGTCACGGCTGATGCGGTTTGCGAGCGTTGTCTTGCCGGCGTTGGGGGGCCCGTAGATGCCAATACGAGCGTGCTTTTTCCCAAACGCCTTGCCAAGCCAACGGCCGAGGCTCCACTGTTGGACCAGTTGCGTCAGACCCATGGCAGAGCCTCCGCTTCGCTGCATCCCATCCGATTCCAAGAAGCCGGCCTGGGTTGATGAAACCTTGCGTACTGTCGGGCCGCTTCTGGTGCCATGGTGGTGCGTGGGCGTGGCCGGTGTCTAGCTGCGTGCGGGTTGAAATGGCTGTTTGTAACCAAAACTGACTTGTTGCAGAACCAAATGGTTGCGTGGTCGCCCGTGGGGGGAACCTACTGACGGCCCGCCGCCCAGGCGCTGTATCTCCTGCGGTCGTACCTGCAACCTGGTGTTTGGGCGGCGTTATCTGAATGTGATGGGGGCTCCGGTGGGCCCGAGGGGGGTGGTTGATTAGTCGGCGGCCACATTCCTTCGATGAGGCGCGGGGACTTTGCGTGGTTAGGAGCTCACGGCGGCTTTCTGGAAGTGCTGGTTCATGGCGATCTCCGCGATGTCCACGGCGTACCCGCGCACTCGGTCTACGGAGTCGGCAATCAGGGTCAATGGGCCGACGACTTCGGGTTCCATGGATTGTACGAGGCTGCTAAATTCGCCGCGCCAGGCGCCTGCGGTTTTGCCGTCGTCGGTCGCTTTGCTGCCCTGTTCAAAGGCATCGCGTTTGAGGGCGTTGAAGGCGGCGTCCCAGATGCCCCGCACCACTTGGGCTTGGCTGAGAATGCTGGTGGCAACTTCGTCGGATACGGAGTCAAGCAGGAGGATGTTCTTGCAGATTTTGCTTGCGTGGTCGCCCATCCGTTCGAGGGCGCGGGCGGCTAGGAACAAGTTGAGGGCCTCGGCGGGCCGAATGTCGAGCCGGGCGGCGAGGCGGGGTTGCTCTAGCAGTGCGTGCATTTGTTTGCTGACGTGCCATTCGAGGCGGTCAAGTTCGTCGTCGCGGCTGATGACGTCGGTTGCGATGTCGATGGTGCCGTGTTCGAAGGATTGCATGGCGTCGTCGAACATGATCATCGCGATGCGGTGCATGCGGGTGACGGTTTTGCGAAGGTCCATTTCGCTGACTCCTACGAGGTCTTGCAGGGTCAGGGAGTCGCCGGTTTCTTCGAGCACTTCTACGCCGACGAGGTCGCGGATGGTGGTTCGGACCGTGTTGCGAACCAAGGGTTCCAGTCGATGGCGGCTGCGCAGGTGGATTTCGTCGGCGCCTGCCAGGTATGCTCCTACGAGTCTTCGCACCAGGTCGCCTTCTTGCACGTCGTCGGGGAGGTCGATGACGATGCGGCGTTTGCGGGGTCGAGCTTCGCTGTGCGGGACAATCAGTAGGCTGCCGTCGGCTTCTTCGTGGATGGCGAGCGCCTCGCTGCGCTGGAGGCCGTTGCGATCAACCCATTTTTTGGGCAGGCTGATGACGTGGGTGCTGCCTCCGGTGATCTGGATTTTTCGCAATTCCATGGTTGCCTCTACGCAATCCCATGGAAGGGTTGTTTCAATATAGACTATAGAGAAAGGGGTGGAGTCAAGCGCCACGAGCGGCGACGGGCGCGCCAGGTTCAACCATAACCGTGGAAGCTGGTGTCCAGACTCAATCCTAGTCCCGACGAATAGGCCACTTGCTCCAAGCGGCCCGCGAGGCGGTCCACTTGCTCCAAGAGCCGGTGCAATTCTCGGTCTGCCAAGCGGTAATGGCGGTGGCGACCGACACTTCGCACCCGAACCAGGCCCTGGTCGCGTAGCACCCGCAAATGGTGGCTCAAATTCGTTTGCTCTCGGCCCGTGGCAGCCACAAGGGCACCTACACTCTGTTCGCCGTCCCGAAGCGTCGTCAAGACCGCGTGTTTGGTCGGCTCCGAGATGAGGCGCAAAAGGGCCGCAGCGTCCACATGAAGGAACATTCATGCTTGAGTTTGAAGGTTGGGTTGCCAGAACATACCGGCTCCGTGTCAGAAAACGACCATCAAGTCCCCCGCCGTCGCCGCACCGTGTCCGACCCCTTCCACGAGCCCAAGGTGGGCATCCACAAGGTCTACACACGCGGCGGCGACAAGGGCGAAACCAGCCTCGTCGGAGGCCAACGCGTGCCCAAAGACGACGGCCGCATCGACGCGTACGGCACCGTGGACGAACTCAACGCCATCGTCGGACTCGTATGCGTGGAATTGGACACGGCCGGCGTCATGCCCGAAGTCCAAGCATCGCTCCTGCGCGTACAGCACGCACTTTTCAACCTCGGCGGCGCCCTCGCAACCCAACTAGACGACAGGCGCCCCGACGCGCCCGCCATTCGCCCCGAAGACGTGGCCCG
Source organism: Thermoplasmatota archaeon (assembly GCA_041601615.1). GTDB lineage: Archaea > Thermoplasmatota > E2 > JACPAO01 > JAHFTW01 > JANQNI01. The sequence goes on from JBFIHX010000002.1 coordinate 259,852, forward strand.
CCTGGAAACAGAAATGGACGAGGCCAACGAATCGCTACCGGCACTGACCTCCTTTGTGCTTCCCGGCGGCAGCCGCCTCAATGCCCTACTGCATCTGGCCCGCACGGTCTGCCGCCGCGCCGAACGCGCCGCGGTGTCCCTGCTTCGCGCCGGCGGATGCACCGAATTGGACGTCCAATACCTCAACAGGCTCTCGGACGCCTTCTTCGTTTGGTCTAGACAATCGGCGCACGCGCTCGGGCACGACGAAGTGCTCTGGGCGCCAAACAAAGCCTGAAACCCGATTGGCCCAGACCCGTCGTTTCACTGTTCCCTCCTGGCGCTTCTTCCATGTGCCGGCCAAACTGACGAGCTTCTCATGAGAAGTATGGAACACCGTGCGCGACCCCCAAGGCTCCCACGCCGTGCAGCACGCATGAACGGACTTAGCCCGTTTGCCCAAGACTGGAACGATCGCCGCCGCCGACGCGCCGGACGCGCACGCCGCGCCCTGAGCGCCCGCAACCGCCCGAGGCTACTGGCATGGATCTAGACCGCCAACGCCTCCTGCGGCACCTCCAAACTGGACGCCCCGTACGCATCGAACGACTCGTGCCCCTGGCATCCGACCCTGTCGCACTCGTGGGACTGGCCCAAGATCTTCGCTCACTCCAAGAGGAAGGACTCATCCGCGCAACACCCTACGGCTGGCTCTGGTCCGGGCCCTCTCAATAGACTCTAGCAAAACCGAGGGCCAACCCTATGCCCTCGCCCGGGGCCTGTACAAGTGAGCCCCCATGAACAAGCTCCTACTCCTAGCCATGACCGCTCTCGCTGGCGTCGCCCTCTCCGGCTGCACCGGCACCGAAACGCTCTCCCAAGCCGGCAGCAGCACCGTCCTCCCCCTGGCCGAAGTTTGGGCCGAAGAATGGGGCACCGCCAACCGCGTCCAAATCAACGTAGCCGGCGGCGGCAGTGGCGCCGGAGCCAGCGGCCTCTGCGCTGGCGAACTAGACCTTGGCGACATGAGCCGCGCCATGAAAGACTCCGAAAAAGAGACCTGTCTGGCCAACGGCATCACGCCCGTCCAATGGAAAATCGCCTTCGACGGCATCAGCGTTGTTACCAGCAACAAGAACACCTTCCTAGCCGGGCTGAGCGTGGACCAACTCGCCTCCATTTTCCAAGGCGACGCACGCAACTGGAACGAAGTCGACGCAAGCTTCCCCGACAAGCCCATCCACCTCTGCTACCCCGACAGCGACTCAGGCACCTACGAATACTTCAACGAGGAAATCCTTGGCAAAGGCGTCTCGCCGCGCACCGGCAACGGCGTCCAGCAAAGCCCCGACGACAACATCCTCGTCACGTGCCTCGACTCCGACGCCAACGCCATCGGCTACTTCGGCTACGCCTACTACCTCGAAAACAAAGGCAGCCTCAACCTCCTGTCCGTGGACGGCATCAAGCCCACCACCACAACCATCGCAGACGGCACCTACACGCCGCTTGGTCGCCCGATCTACATCTACACCAATGGCGTCCCCAAAGTAGGCACCCCCGTGTACGGGTACCTCGAATACGTCTTCGCAGAAGGCCAAAACCTCGTCGCCTCCGTCGGCTACGTGCCCCTCGACGCAGGCACACTCGGAGCCATGAAAGCGCAGCTGGGCTAGCCCACGCAACCCTGCCTCTTCCGCCTCTTCCAACCCTCCTTCCAGCCGTCTCACCCCCGCCTCCTTCCCACCCCTCCGCCCACTTCCCCCAATCTTCTCAATAGTCTCCGTACCCAAGTGCCAAACCACCGCCAAAGTGGGAGGACCACGTGACTTTGACCGCCGACAACCACCCCGCCGCCGCCCGCACCAAAGGCGAATGGCAGGTCAGCCGGCGCGCCCGCATCAGCGACCGCACAGCACGAGCCCTCTTCCTCGCCGCCGGCCTCAGCGTCTTCTTGGTCCTCGGCTTCATCCTCTACGTCCTCATCGGCAACAGCGCCTCCTTCTTTTCCGACATCTCCATCTTCGAATTCTTCGGAAGCACCCAATGGGAAACCGCCGGCACCGTCCAAATCAGCGAAGGCGGCAGCTCCGGCCACTTCGGGGTCTGGCCCCTCATCGCCGGCACCATGCTCGTCACCGTCGGCGCCGCCATCATCGGCGTCCCCGTAGGCCTAGCCACCGCGATCTACCTCGCCGAATACGCCCATCCCCGCGTGCGCGCCATCATCAAGCCCGTCCTTGAACTCCTAGCCGGCGTCCCTAGCATCGTCTTCGGCTTCTTCGCACTCTACGTCATCAGCCCCATCGTCCAACAACTCACCCAAGAAGGCAGAGTGCTCTACTACGTCTTCGGAAAGCAATCCGCCGGCATCTTCAGCGCCCTCAACGCCATCATCGTCGTCGGCATCATGGTGCTCCCCATCATCACCAGCCTCAGCGAAGACGCCCTCCGCGCCGTACCCAAACACCTGCGCGAAGCCAGCATCGGCCTGGGAGCTACGCGCTGGGAAACCACCCGCCACATCACCGTCCCCGCCGCCCTCAGCGGCATCGTCGCCAGCTTCGTACTGGGCATCGCCCGCGCCATCGGCGAATCCATGGCCGTCGCCATGGCAGCCGGAACCCAAGCCAACTGGACCTTCAACCCCATTCAAAGCATCCAGACCATGACCGGCTTCATCGTCCAACGAACCGGCGGCGACACACCCCAACAAGGCCCCGTCTACACCAGCCTGTTTGCCGTCGGCCTCACCCTGTTTGCCATGACCCTCGCCCTCAACATCCTCGCCCGACGGTTCGTGCGCCGCTACCGGGAGGCCGAAGCATGACCCACGAAGCCAGCATGTTCGCCTCCGACCCGCACCTCGAAAAACGCAAACGCACCGAACGCCGCTGGCGCCGAGCCCTCCTAACCGCCGCCTTCCTCAGCCTCGGCAGCCTCGCCCTCCTCATCCTCCGCATGCTGCTCGACGGCGTGCCCCACATGAACCTCGACTTCTGGACCCAAAGCTACAGCCCCAGCGGCATTCGCAACCGCACCGCCGGCATCCTCGACGCACTCATCAGCAGCCTCCTGGTACTCGCCATGACCATGCTCATCGCCGTCCCCATCGGCACCGCCGCCGGCATCTACCTACACGAATACGCCGCCCGCAACCGCCGCACCGAATGGATCCGCGCCACCGTCAGCAACCTCGCAGGCGTCCCCAGCGTCGTCTACGGACTACTAGGCCTCGCCATCTTCGTGCGCCTCTTTTCCGACGTATTCGGCCTCCCACGCCAAGGCACCTACCTCGCCGCAGCCCTCACACTCGCCGTCCTCATCCTCCCCATCCTCATCGTCGCCACCGAAGAAGCCCTCAAAACCGTCCCCGCCACCGTACGCCACGCCAGCCTCGCACTGGGAGCAACCAAGTGGCAAACCATCCGAGCCCACGTCCTCCCCTACGCACTGCCCGGCATCCTCACCGGCCAAATCCTCGCCCTAAGCCGTGCCGCAGGCGAAACCGCACCACTTCTCATCATCGGCCTGCCCACCTACCAAGTATTCCAGAGCTACAACCCCATCGGCACCGGAACCCCCCTGCAAGTACGCGCCTACTACCTCGCAAGCGACGCCCGGCAACCCGCCATCGACCTCGCCGCCAGCGCCATCGTCGTCCTGCTGCTTGCCACCCTCACCCTCAACCTCATCGCCATCCTCCTTCGCGCCCGCCTCCAACAACGCATCCGCTGGTGAACCATGCCCTACCCCGCCACAACCCTCAACGCCGCCACCGCCGCCGCCACTGCCACCCCTGGCCCCGCAGCACCAAGCCCGCCCCCGGCCGCCCCCGGCGCCACGGACGGTCCAGCAGCCTCGGCTCATCCCTCCGACTCCGCTCCCGTCCCGGCAACCCGCCGCCCCCGCACCGCCACCATACAATCCACCAAACCCGCCGCGCAGCGCCCCGAGGACATCGCCATCCACATCCAAAGCCTCGACTTCTACTACGACCACGACACGCAAGCCCTCTGGGACATCACCCTCGACTGCCCCCGCAACCAAATCACCGCCCTCATCGGCCCCAGCGGCTGCGGAAAATCCACGCTCCTGCGCTGCCTGAACCGCATGAACGAACTCATCGAAGGCACCCGCCAAACCGGCAGCATCCACCTCGAAGGCACCGACCTCAACGGCCCCGACGTGGACCCCGTCGCCCTGCGCCGCCACGTCGGCATGGTGTTCCAGAAACCCAATCCATTCCCCAAAAGCATCCGAGAAAACGTCGCCTACGGCCTGCGACTGCACAAAAAACTCAGCAAAACAGACCTCGACGCCCGCGTCCAATGGGCCCTCGAAAAAGCACACCTCTGGGACGAAGTCAAAGACCGCCTCGACGCCCCCGCCACCGGTCTCAGTGGCGGCCAACAACAACGCCTCTGCATCGCCCGCGCACTCGCCGTGCAGCCCCGCGTCTTGCTCATGGATGAACCATGCAGTGCGCTGGACCCCGTGGCGACCCAGAAAATTGAGGACCTGATGTTGACGCTCAAAAAGGACGTGACCATTGTCATCGTCACCCACTCCATGAGCCAAGCCGCCCGCGTCAGCGACCGCACCGCCTTTCTGTACAAGGGCAAACTCATCGAAGACGGCCCCACGCGACAGATCTTCGAAGCGCCCCGTGAAAAATTGACGGAGCAGTATATCACGGGGAGGTTCGGTTAGATGGCGCGAGCAACGCGAGCGGCATCCGAACCTCGCGGTCTGCTGCGGGCCACTCGTGGCCAGCACGGTAGGGGGAGGTTTGCCTGATGGCCCGCGAGGGATTCCAAGGACAAGTGCGGTCCATCGAAGACAAAGTATCCGCCATGGCCGACCTTGCTCGTGCGATGCTTCGCGACGGCCTGCAAAGCCTAGTTCTGCTCGACCGTGAGGCAGCAGCACTCGTTGCTGCCCGCACCCAGGAGCTTGCGCAACTGGACGAAACCATCGAGACCGAGGTGTTGCGGTTCTTGGCCTTGCAAGCGCCCGTGGCCCGCGATCTTCGACGCATGGGTGCCGCGCTCAAACTCATCACCTACCTGAACCGCGTCGGTCGCTACGGCTACGACATCGCCCGCACCGCCGAAAAGTGGCCCGCAGACATGGCGCACGTCGTTCACCCGGTCAACCTGCGCGAAATGGCCGAGAAAGTCGAAAAAATGCTCGACCTGGCGATGACAGCCTACCGAGCCGGCGCTGCGCCTGAAGTCGTGCAGCTCATGGCACTTGAAGACGACGTGGACGCATTGCGCTACTCAGTTTGGCGCGAATGCTTGACCTACATGGCCCAAGACTCGCGCAACATTGAGGCATCAGCGCACTACATGATGGTGGCTCGGTACCTGGAGCGCTGCGGTGACAACGTCTGCAAGATGGCCGAAAAGCTGCATTATGCGGCCACAGGAGAGCGGCTGCTGTTGCCCTAACATGGACCCCTATATTCTCTATAGACTATAGAGGTTGCAGTCGAATACCACTCCCGAGTCGAAGCGGACTGCATGCTGGACTTTGGCATCGTCAGCTTACCCGTCATCATCGGGCTCGCCGCCCTCTTTGGCCTCTATATGGCCTGGACCATCGGCGCCAACGATGTAGCCAACGCCATGGGCACCAGCGTCGGCAGCGGCGCCTTGTCCCTGAAACATGCCATCATCGTCGCAGGCATCATGGAACTGGCCGGCGCAATCCTCGCAGGAGGCAGCGTCACCCAAACCGTCCGCAAAGGCATCCTCGACGCCGAATCCACCTTCGTGCGCCCCATCACCAACAGCACCGCAAACCCCGGCATCATGGGCAACGGCACCGCCAACATGACCGCCGACCCCTCGATGCTGGCCGGCAGCGGCGGATTCGAATTCGCCCCCGAACTCTACATCTACGGCATGCTCGCGGCACTCCTCGGTACCGCCATCTGGCTCACCATAGCCACCTGGTGGGGCATGCCCGTCAGCACCACCCACAGCATCGTCGGTGGCGTCATTGGCGCCGGCCTCTTTGCCTCCGCCAGCACCTTCGGCATCTCCCACGCCGGCGACGGAGTAGCCTGGGCCAAAGTCATCGAAATCGTACAATCCTGGCTCTTTGCGCCCCTGCTTGGCGCCGCCATCGCCTTCGCCATCTTCTGGCTCATCAAAGCCACCGTCTTCAACAGCAAAGACCCCCTCGCCGCCGTCACGCGCTGGCGCCCGCTCTTCATCTTCCTCGACGTGCTCATCATCGCCATGGCGACCCTGCTGAAGGGCCTCAAAAACGTCGACTGGTACAAGGACCTCGCATTCACAGAAGACCAGAAGTGGATCTACAGCTTCCTCATCGCCGGCGTCATCACGGCCATCGCCGAAATCATCATTCGCTACCGCAACCGAGGCCGCCCACACCCCACCGCCGGCAAAGTCGGCAGCGACCGCCACACCTACAAGGAAGTCGAACGCCGCTTCATCGCCCTCCAAATCGTCACCGCCGCCAGTGTCGCCTTCGCCCACGGCGCCAACGACGTCGCCAACGCCATCGGCCCCCTCGCCGGCATCGTCAGTGTTGCCCGCGAAGGCGCCTTCGTCGAGAAAGCCACCCTCGAATGGTGGATCCTTCCCCTCGGCGGCATCGGCATCGTCGTCGGCCTCTCCACCTGGGGCTACAAGGTCATGCAAACCATCGGCCAGAAAATCAGCGAAATCACCCCCAGCCGCGGATTCGCCGCCGAACTCGCAGCCGCCGCCACCATCATCCTCGCCACCATCCGAGAAATCCCCGTCTCCACCAGCCAAATTCTCGTCGGTAGTGTGCTTGGTGTCGGCCTCGCGCGCGGTGTCGCCGCCATCGACCTTCGCGTCATGCGCGACATCGTCTTCAGCTGGCTTTTGACCCTCCCCGCCGCCGCCTTGCTGTCCGGATTCATCTACCTAGGGTTCAAGACGTTCCTCGGAGGTGCCTGATCATGACGAAGCACTTCCGGGCCCCCATCTTCGACACCCTACGAAAAAAGAGTCCCTTTCTCGGCCTCAGCGAACACGCCGCCCAAGTCAAAGTCTGCCTGACGGCCCTGGAAGCCTGCACAGAAGCATTCCTGGAAGGCGATGAAGAAACGGTTGCAAAGCTTGCCAAAGAAGTCAGCGCCCACGAATTGGCCGCCGACGAAATCAAGAGCAACATCCGCAACCACTTGCCCAACAACGTCCGCATGCCCGTGGACAAGGTCCTGTTTTTGCAAGCCCTCAGTGACCAAGATGGCATCCTCGATGGCGCCGAAGACGCAGCCATATGGATGAGCATGCGCACCCACAAAGTGCCCCAAGAAGTCGCCGAAGGCCTGCGCGCATTGCTTGCCAAAGTCATCGAGACCGTCCACGCCTACGAAGACGCCGTCACCAACCTCGACGACCTCGTCGAAACCGGCTTCATCAAGCGCGAACGCGAAGAAGAAAAGGAACTCATCCACCGCATCCACGAGCTCGAACACGACACCGACGTGCTCTCCCGCAGCCTCTCTGCGCACTTGCTAAAACCCAAGGCCGAGAAAGACCTCGGCCCCGTCGCCGTCTACCACTTGCTCAAGCTCACACTGCAAATCTCGAAGATTGCAGACAAGGCGGAAAACGCTGGGGACCGGCTAAGGGCGATGTTGAGCCGCTAAGGCGGAGCAAAACGAGGTCTTCGCAGCTTTTGCCGCGGTGCCGTGTGGGGTGTCGTGCGTTGCGTCGGTAGGCAAACTCAGCCAGTGGCAGCGCCATCTTGCTCTCCACAGATGCCGGAGTCGCCCGTGGGAACTTTCGCCTTAGAGGATTCAGGAGAGAATCACGGGCCGATTGGTCGCGCTCAAGTGTTTCGTCTTCCCAAAGGGCCGAGCTTGCACGAGGCCCACATCAATCAGCGGCTTCAGGTCCCGCCCGACTCGGGTCGGGTCGCGCTTGAGGCAAGCTGCAAGTGCCGCGATGCTTTCGTATTCCCCGTGGGCGCGTAACTCATCCAAGAGCTGGCGGCGGGCTTCCGTAAAGAGCTGGCCCGCAAGATCCGAGGTCATCGGGATTGCGATGAAGTCGTCCGGGAACTGGTCGAACTCCTCGACGACGTGTTCGGAGAAGCTGAAGGCGGCGTCGATGAGGTCTTCGTGGGTTTTGTTCGGATCCATGGATTCACTTCATCCGGTTGCGGTAGGTCTTCCAGTTCTTTTTCAGGTCGGATGCGGCGAGGGCAAACGCTTCTCGGTAGGACGGGAAGGGGGCAGTTGGGTCTTCTAGGTCCTGGGTCTGTTGGCGAAGCGGTTTCCAGAACCGATGAACGTGCAGAAATCCGTGGCAGGTGTCATACCGGCAGATTTCGACGGGCATGCCGTCGATTTCAGCGCAGTAGTTGATGCTAAAGAACTCCACTTCGCTGCCATTCTTGCGGACCTCCCAGTCAATGAATGTGTGAAGCCCTTCTAGGAGCGTGCGCCACTTCTTGACTTGGGGCATTCAATACATATGATGTCATATGACATAAAGTGTCATGTGTGGGGGTGGGTGAAAGTGCTTGGTAACCCGCTTGGCAGCAAGCACGCTTTCCAGTAGAATCTGAAGCGAGCACCCCATTTGATTGCTGGCGGAATCCGTGAGAGGTTTTTTGGCAAATGTACAGGGACCCCCGCAGCCAAATTTGGGGCATGCAAAGTAAGGAATTCACGCTTCAATAAGACGATTGTCTACTTCTTCAACGCCTTCAACACCTTCCCACCCGGCAACGCCCGGTACACAGCCCGCTTGATGTAGTGCCGCCCGATCATCAATCCGATGCCCACCAACACCGCCGTGGCCGCGTGGTGGTTCTTGGTGCGTCCCCCCGGCATTACCTTGCCCGGCTTGGTGCCCGTGATGGGCTCGAAGGTGTTGTTGATGTGGCGCGTCGGTAGGCCGTGCTTGGCGAGAATGTCGCCGATTTCTTCGTGCGCGCCGCGTCGGTGGCTCCACAAATGCTGCACGAATTTGTTGGAAAGTTCCACTTCCGACTCTAGGCGGCCGTCGCGGAAGGCACGCACGTGAATCTGCATATCGTCCGGTTCTTGCCGGATAACACCCCAGACCATGCCCGGTTTGCGCGCCTGCTTCAAGTCGCGCTTGAATCCCTCGGCCAAGAAGACGGCCTTGGCGCTCAACAGCCACACGCGTACGTCGTGCGGGATGTCCTTGCCGTTGCTGTCCTCCATAGAACCAAATGGGGCCCGGTGAGGTTTGAGCCTTTGGGCCAAATGGGTGACTACTGGGCGAGGTAGCCGCCGTCTACGACCAGCGTTGAACCGTTGACGAATGCGGCGCCGTCGCTGACAAGCCAGAGGATCGCTTCCGCGACTTCGTTGGACTGGCCGAGCCGGCCGATGGGGTGTTTCGTGACCAGCATGTCGTGGATAGGTTCGCCCGCCTTGATGCCTGCGCTTTCTAAGAGCGGAGTTTCGATGAAACCGGGCGCGACGGCGTTGACGCGAATGCCCTTCGCTGCGTACTCCAGGGCGGCGTTTTGGGTCAATCCGATCACGCCGTGCTTGGCGGCGACATAGGCACTGGATTGGGCAAATCCCCCGAAACCAAGTATGCTGGCTACGTTCACGATGGCCCCGCCGCGTTTGCCCATGGCGGCAATTTCGTGTTTCATTCCAAGAAATACGCCCGTCAAATTGACGCCAATGACTGTGTTCCATGCGTCGGTCGGGTACTCTCCAATGGGCGCCGCTGCGCCACCGATTCCCGCATTGTTGACCGCGATGTCCAGGCGCCCAAATTGCTTGACGGTCGTTGCCACCATTTGCTTCATGTCTACTTCCTTGGAAACGTCAGCTCGAATTCCGATTGCTTGTGCGCCAGACTCCTTCAAACTCGCGACTGCGGCATCAATTGCCTCTTGGTTCAAGTCCACAACAGCTACCGAAGCCCCGTGCTCCGAGAGCAGTTTTGCGGTGGCGAGTCCGATTCCACTGGCAGCTCCGGTGACCAATGCGCCCCGGCCTTTGAGGTCCGTCATGGTAGCCGCTTGGAGTTCCTTCATGATACAGTTGAGGGTGACGAAGGGCGGGAGGGCGCGTGCGGCATGGGGGACGGGGCATGCACCAGGGCCGTCGTTGTGTTGTAGTGTTCGCGATGCACCGTGCGGTTTTGGTCTTCCTTGCACTCCGTTTTCGAATCGAGGATTTTGTTGGCCGTGCGCGGTTTTCCAATCAGGGTGATGGCTTTTGACGCCTTGATTGCAGGCACACCAAGGTTCCTGCGACACCTCCGGCCATCAGGAGCACCATCCAGAAGATCCCTGGCCCGGTGTGCACTCCGCCCATGAATGTGCCTCCCATGGTCAGGCTCATCAGCAGTACCATGAAGGCGAAAGCGGCCGTAATCCACGCGATGATGGGCGCTGTGGAGTCGCTCATGCCGTTCCTCTGTGTGCTTCGTGCATGTGTTGGCCTCCGGGGCAACTGGCGTGGTTGACTTGGTGTTGTTCGTGCATGTGCTCGATGTGGTGCGGGCCTTCGTTGGGGTCCTCATGGGAAGTGCAGTGGTAGCCGCCGTAGTCCAGCATGTGCTGGTGGCCAAGTCCCATGCCTTCTGCGACTTGGCCATGTGTCGATTCGTTGGCGATGGCCCCGGCGCCTGCCACGAGGATGGCTGCGAACGCCGAGAGGAGGGCGATGGAAGCCATGATCACTCCATCCAGGAGAAGCGTTGGACGATCTTGGTGCGACTCCAGACGGCTCCGAGTCCGAAGATGTGGCCGGCGCGGGCCATGGCGAGGGCCAGGAGCGCGAAGATGTAGACGATGTGGTCGTCCATGAAGGGGTTGTTGTCCTTTGGAAGGACCGCGAGCCACATCAAGAACATCATCAGGCTACCTGAGTAGGCTGCCAACCGGACGCCGACGCCGAGGGCAAGGGCGAGGCCGATGAACAAGAGGCCCACCATGAAGACCCACTCGATGAGCACGCTGTCGGCCATTGCATTGAATGCGCCGGCGAAGGGGCCGCTGGAGCCAAAGTTCAGAAAGCCGTAGGTGGGGCTGCCACCACGAATCCATGCGTTCTCCTTGGCGGTGGCGTATCCTAGTCCGAAGGTTTTGTCAAAAAAGGCCCACAAGAAAACCCATGCGAGGCTCAGTCGAAGTCCGACCCAGACGACTTTGGTCCAGGTGGACGATTGGTGTGATTCGGCGTGTGGCCGCGCGTGTTTGGTGATCATACGAGAGGCGGCGCCAGCGTGGGCCGCGCCCCCGCCGGTTCGGTGGGTTGCAGATGGGTTGGGACGCGCAGCGGCTTCGTGTCGTGCCATGAACATGAATATGTGACCCAGAGGATAATCTCGGGGCTCGTTTCTCAAGCTTGATTCTTACGCGTGAAAATGAGGCGTTCCTCGCGGTGGGTTTCTGGCGGGTGCGCTCTTTTCCCGCGTGGACAGGGTCCAGAGGAAGGCTGCAAGGGCGTATGCGCACCATGCAAGGAGGAGCGCCCCGAGGTTGCCAATGGCGACCACCCGAGCAAGCGTGAACGCCAGAATGAACGCTGTCACTCCGACGGTCCCCGCGATTCCGCCACGAAGAACCGCAAGCGCGCGCTCTTGGCCGGCGTGCCATTGTGCTCCAAGGACCGAGGCCACGAACAGGAGCGGCATCACGGCCACGAAGGGCGTAAACGCGGGCGTCCAGCGCTGAACGATGGCCACCAGTGCGACGGATCCAGCCCCTAGAAGGAAGCGCGCTAGGACGGGTAGGCTGCGCCGGGTCGATGGAGTAGCGGCCATTTGCCTGCGGCGTGTTCCTTGGGCAATCAATGCCGCAGCAAAAGTCATGGGTACGAGGATGGAGACCGGAATGCCCGCGTCGAATAGGAGTGCGAGGGGTGCGATGATCGACAACGAGAGCCACACAGCGCCTCGGGTGCCTCGGCGGTGCAGCCATGTGGAAACGAGGATGGCGAGTGCGGTCGCGGCAACGATCGGCATGCCATGCAGGAGCACTCGGCTTGGTGCCATGGCTCCGAGCACGAGGATTGCGGCAGTGGGAGTCACGGGAGCAGCCGCGAGGATTCCTGCCAGTGGCCGATCGGACTTGGCCGCGACGGCGGTGGTGGCGACGACAGCGAGCCCCGCAACGGTTCCATACAACAGCAGAGCAAGCCCGTTCATGGCCAACGCTCCAGGCGCAAGCGCGGGCGGCCCGTTGCATGCACGCAGGAGTTACGGACACCAGCGTTGCCAAGGCGCACTTGCGCAATTCGTGGTCCTTGCATGCTCAAGAATCCTTGAGATAATGCGCTGCGTGTTCCTCGGCCTTCTGGTAGCGGGCAAGGTACATGCCTGCGAGCACGACCAGCACTGCCAAGAGAGCTTCGCCAAACAAGAGGACTACCAGGGGTGCTCCCACGAGGACCGCCATGGTCCAAGCCAAGAGGCCGCCCATGAGTGCCGCAGCCACGGAAGCCAGTTGTTTCATGCGCCCTCCCGGTACACGTCAGAATCGGCTTCGCCCGTGACGGTCAGGACCCCAAAGGCACCTTTGTGGACGCGGAAGATGCTGTGGTCCACGAGATAGTAATCGCCTGGGTACTCGACGAGGAACTCCACCATGGCGGCGCCGCCGGCGGGAACGAGGGTCGTCTGGACGTTTCGTTGCGGCTCGGTTTCGAGACTGGCTTGGTCGTAGCTTCGGTCGAAGATTTCGCCAATCACATGGAAGCTGCCAACGAGGTTCGGGCCACCGTTGCCAACAAACAAGCGCACGGTGTCGCCGACTTCCGCCTGCAAAGCCCGCTCACCGGTCAGTGAGTCCATGCGGCCGTTGAAGACCACGAAGGTCGGGTCCTCGGACGCGGCGCGGTCGCCATCGTACTCATGGTGGCCCGGCTCGGAGGCTTTGTGCGGACTGTAGAATTCGCTTTGGAAGACGTAGTATTCCTTGTCTACGGGTGCCAGGCCACCCTCTGGTTCCACGAGGATCAATCCGTACATGCCGTGGGCGATGTGCAGGGGCGGGTCCTGGTAGGCGCAGTGATAGACGTACAGGCCGGCGTTGAGGGCACGGAACGTAATGGTCGCAGTCTCTCCGGGTGCAGCGATGGTTCCGGCAGCCCCTCCTCCGGGTCCGTTGACGGCATGAAAGTCGATGTTGTGGGTCATGATGCTGGAGGCATCGTTGTGGTGGTTGATGGTGACGACATCGCCCTCGCGTACGCGCAGCATGGGGCCGGGGACGGTGCCGTCGAAGGTCCAGTATCGGTACGTGGTGCCGTCGGCCATTTCACCAATTACTTCGAGGCTTGTCAAGTTGAACGTGGCCTCGGGGGGCCCCCGTTGTCCGATCGGGGCCGGGACATCGAAAGCACTGCGTCCAATTTCTTGGACCTCCAACGCTTTGGCGGGGCCGGGGCCGGCTGCGTCGGTGGACGGATTGGTGTTCGATGCGCCCGCTTTGACAATGACGGTCGCGACCATGCCGGTCCAAGCTCCGGTCTCCTTGTCCTGGGCGGCGTGGGGGATGCAGTAGTACTGATAGGTGCCCGGCTTCGTGAATGTGAAGGACCAACTGATACCTTCACCGAGCCATTGTGCCGGATCGTCGCCGCTGCCCGAGGTTCCCCACGCGGCCTTGTCCGTAGGGGTGATTGTGTGTGCGAAGGGGTCCTTGTTGATCCACGTGACCGTCGTTCCCACGCCAACGGTGATGGTCCCGGGAGCATATTCGAGGTTCTTCATCTGCACAAGGACCGAATCCGCACCAGACTCGGGACTTGTCTGGATGCACCCTGCAAGCATCGAGGCGGTCAGAACGAACCCTAGGGTCCAAAGCCATGTTTTTCTTGGCATGCTGACCCCATGGCGTGCTTCTCCGCTTATAGCAAAGGTCTATTTCTCGGCATAGATTATCAGGGTTGAGAACCAGCCTCATGCACCAAGTCGGACCTTTGCATGAAGCCGCCGTGGAAAAAGCGCTGGCGCTTGCCGCCACCAGGCGCATCCTCTCGCAATGCATCCGCGAACCTCGGGCCGTCAAGGAAATCAGCGAACGGACCGGACTTCCTCTGGCTTCTGTGTACCGGCACGTCGGACACCTCGTGGACTCCCGCGTCCTAGTGGTCGAACGCAGCGCCATGACGCCGGACGGCAAGCCGTTCGATCTGTATCGCTCCCGGATTCGACGGGCCAGCATCGAGCTTGGGCCTGAGAAGGTGGATGTGTCATGGGATGCCAATGTGGCGCTTGAAGACAAACTCATCCACATGTGGAGTCATTTTGGAGACTGACCCATGCAACACTACATCATCACGCTCAGCATCATCAAGGCCATCACGGTTGTATTCGGGTTGGTATTTCTGTTCTTCACATGGAAGGCATATCGCAAAGCCCGGACCCGAGCCCTGTTGATTTTGTTCATCGCCATCGGATTGATGGTGGCGGCCGCCGTAGCCGAGGGAGCTTCCTTGCAGATCCTTGGGTTGAGCCTTGATCAAGCGCATGTGGTCGAAGCGTTCGTCACCTTGGCAGCCTTCGCAGTACTGTTGTATTCGGTGCTGTCGCATCGATTGCCCTGAGTGTCTGCATCCGAGCAATGGGGCCTGGCCATCCGTATTGCATGGGGCCAGGCTGCCTAGAAGATCGAGGTCAAGGGCGCTTGCTGGGATTTGGGTATCGATGGGTGTCGGTGCTGAATATCAGGTCTAAGAATTAGGCTTGAGAATCGTTGTCGGTTTCTATTCAGGATCGCCGATTGCGTGGTTTGATGAGGTTCTTTCCTCTGTTGACGACGGCTGGCTTGATCTCGGCGTTTGCACTTGCAGGCCGTGCCGGCATCGGGTTCCTAGAAGGCTATGATCCCGTGACCCGCGAGATCACCATGTGGGTCGAGCCCATAGATTGGAACGTTCACCCCCTCGTCTCGACGCCCGTGTGGGCATTCTGCGCAGAAGGCAATGGCGTGGAGCCCGTCAATGGCGGCGGCGCGTGCAATGTCCCTGGCCCGACCATCCACGTGGTTAAGGGCGACACGATTCGCCTGACGTTCAAGAACACCCATTCCATTGCGCATACGGTGCATTTCCATGGCTGGCACCCGTTTGCATCCGACATGAACGGCGCCAGCCTCCTTGGAGATTCCATGGTGGGCGAACCCGGCTCTGAGACGGTCATCGAGTGGGCCGCCAAGCCTTCTGGATCATTCATTTACCACTGTCATTTCCAGACTCCAACCCATATGGACATGGGGATGTACGGCGCCTTCATCGTGGACGACCCAGAGGAGGAAGAAGCGCCGGACCACGATTTCGTGGCGGTCCTTGATGAGTGGGCAATTCGCGAAGACCCCGTGTTTTTGGGCAACGTGCCGGCCTACAATTTCTTCACCATCAACGGCAAGAGTTTCCCCTTGACGGAGCCGTGGATTGTGAATCCGGGCGACAAGGTGCGTTTCCACATTGTCAATGCCGGGTTTGAGTTCCATTCCATGCACCTGCACGGGTACACTCCCGATGCATACGAGAGGGTCGCCGGGCCCGCCAATGCCGTCCGGACGGATGTTCGGACAGTGGCGCCTGGGCAGACCGTGGTCATGGATTTTGATGCGGACCGAGAAGGAGTCTGGCTGTTTCATGATCACGTCGTGCCGCGTGTCACAGCGGCTTCTGACGGGCATGGATTTGGCGCCTATCCTCGCGGCATGCTGACCGTGCTCGTCGTGGGCGATGAATACGCAAATGCCTTGGATTCCATCGTTCCCAATTTGCTGGCAGCTGCATCCAACGACGCAGCCCCGGCTCCGGCATCCGTGGACAATTCTCACCAAGCGTCCCCCACGAAAGACGAAACGGCAAACGAGACAGAGCCGGCAACAAGTGCGCCCGAACGAGTCCTAGTGGAAATGCGCAATTACGCCTTCCAAACACCCGAACTACGAATCGCTGCGGGCACCGTCGTCACATGGAGCAACAAGGATGGCGCGTATCATACGGTCACGGCAGAGGATGGGAGCTTCGACAGCGGCGAGATTCAAGCCGGGCGGGCCTGGTCCAAGACCTTCACAGAGCCGGGAACCTACCCGTACTACTGCATTCCGCATGCATACGAAAAGGACGGCCAATGGAACGGCATGACTGCAACCATCGTGGTCGAGTAAGGCCCCGCGCATCATGATGAACCGCTGGGCCCGCACGCAACGACACCACACTCCCTCCGTGCGTTGGTCCGGCATCTTTTCCCTCTTTTTCTCAAACATGACTGCCCGCTGAATACGCCCCGGCCCAGAACCGTGGCGCCCGCAATGATGCCGGTGGATTCTGCGTTTTCTACCCCAGACCCCTCAGCAAAGCCACCTTTTCTGTACCCATCGCAAGTTTGAAGGTGCGTTCATGAAACGCTCTTCCAACTTTTACAGGTTCGCCCGGACACCTCTTCCCAGAGGAACCCCCGACGCTCCCCGAGGCCCCGCCGTCTTGCTTCGCGTCGTTGCGTGGCTTGGATTGGTCGCCTCGGCATTGGCAATCCTGCAAATTGCAGGCATGCTCGTCGTGGTGTATTTCTTCATCGGACTCCTTTTAGACAGCGAAGAAGCCCGCGCGGGAGCACTCATCGGGTCCGCCATCCTTGGCATCGTGCTACTTCTGGCGCTTACCACCACCGCAACCGCGGGACGTGCCTACCTCGCGTGGGTCCAGCAAGCGGGAGACGCCGTGGCTCGTACCCGCGTGACCGCGTGGCTCATCTTCGCAATCGCACTCGTCGTCGTGACCGCAACCTTCCAGCCACCTCCGTCCTTGGAGCCGCAAAACACCGCAGGAATGGCAACCGCAGGGCTCGGTTTGGCACTTATCATCGCCACCATGGGCATCGTCATACTCGCCCAAAATCGAAGCAACAACGCGAACTCTTCATCGCCTCGCCAACCCAACACCGCTCCCGCGGCCTGCCCCCCCCACCCTTCGACGGGCCAGACCACGACAGATTACCAATGCCCCCAGTGTCGCCGCCAATACCAACTCCCGGCACTCCCCAAGGTAGGCACACTCTGCCCATCCTGTCGTCCCGCCAAGGAACCCTAGTGACCCCGACGGATTGAGCCCCCGGGCCAAAGAGCTTGATAATCGACGCTGCCCCTGCCTCGAACGTGGCCGTCACCTCTTGTCCGCACTGCGACGCCCCGGTCCCTGTGCCGGTGGAAGCCGAGGAGGGATCGTGTCCCGAGTGCAACGCGCCACTACAATTCGTGGACGTGCCGGACCGTCCCTGCGACCACTGCACGGAGCCCGTCGCACTGCCCCCAGGGCGGAATATTGTGCGCTGCGAAGCTTGTGGGCGGTTGCAGGCTGCCGCCGAAGGCCGCGACGTCATCATGGAGGCCCGCTGCCCCCGCTGCCGCAGGCTCGTCACGGCCAAGATTGGGCAAGAACAGGCGTCGTGCGGGGCATGCGGGGCGCAAATGGTCCTTGAGCAACCGTGATAACCCAAACCAGGGTTGGAGATGCTGTCATGGCCAAGCCGCTGACCGAGCACTCCACCAAGCTTCGCGCAGGCAAGGGCGACAAAGCACCCCTCGCGTCCTCGAGCCAGCCGGCCCGTTCGCGTGTGCTGGAACCCGTCGAGGGAGGTCGCGTGCGCCGCATCGTCTTCGAGGGCGATGAGCCCGTCCCGGCCCCTACCCCTGTGCGCAGTGCCCAGCGTCGCGCTGCCGATGAGTGGATGCCGCGTCACCGCGCAGACATGGACGACATTGAGTTTGAAGTGGACCACTTGGACCGCATCAAGCCACGCCGCAAGGCCTCCGTGGATCCCAAATCCCGCATCGAAACCGGCACGCTCTACGAAACAGAGCGCGGCGGCGTGCACGAAGCCCGGCAAATGACCTCTCGTGGCGAGCGCCGTGTCTTGTACACCTCCAAGCGCGACGGCGACCGCATCGAAGAGCGCCGCTTTTCGGGCCGCATGGTGGATGAAATCCTTGCCAAGCGCGACGCACCCGTGGAGGAAGAGGTCGTGCGCGAGGAAAGCGTCGAGTACGTCTCCCGCAAGCGCCGCGTCGTCGAAGAAGTCGTCGTGGAGCCCAAGAAGGCCAAGAAGCCAAAAGTGGAAAAAGCAACCAAAAAGACGTCCCCCAAAGTCGCCAAGGAAGCGAAGGCTGTCAAACCCGCCAAGAAGGTCGCTCCCGTCGTGGCGCCCGTCGAGGAATCCGAATACCAACCCCAGTGTGCCGCCGTCACCAAAGGCGGCGTGCAATGCCGCAACAGCGCCAAGGATGGCAGCCGACACTGCGGCAGCCACCAGGGATACAAACCCGTCTCCGCGCGTGATTTGGCCGACACGGCGCCCGTGCACGCCGGAGCCGCCGACACGCTCCCGGGCCAAGGACGCGAGAAGACAGCCGGCGGGAAACAGGCCCAGTGCGGCGCATACACCTCCAGCGGCATGCAGTGCCGCAACAGCAGCCGCAAGAACAGCAAATACTGCGGCGCCCACAAGGGCTACCGCGCCCCCAGCAAGGCGCAACTGGAGAGCCGACTGGACACCAAACCGCGCTGGGACAAGGCACCGGACACATTGCCTGACGTGAAGTAGGCCGACTCGCCAACGTTCAAGTGGAAGTACCGGTGGGACAGCCCTGTGCTGGAAGTCCTGCACCGCGACGGCCGCGGACGCATCGCTAGCTGGGAGCCCACCGAAGGTACCCGCGTGGAGAGCCCGGGCCTGATCGTCCCGGAGACAAGCCAATGCCCCGTGCCTGCTTGGGCCAAGATGGTCGTGACCGCCGAGCCGAAGGGCCGCGAAGGCGTCGTGGAACTCACCAGCGGCGGCACCTGGTTCTACCCGAACGCCACCAACGCAGACGCAGGCGGACTCGGCCTCGTGGTCCCCGCACCCATGCCCGGCCCCACGACGCAAGTGCAGATTCTCTCCGTCGGTGACGAACTTGCGGTGTTCCACGATGCCGGTGGCTGGGCCAGCGACCCCAAGCGCCTCCTTCCCGCATTCATCGAAGCCAAGCACCAAGCGACTCCGGGACGCCTGCTCTGGGCCCCCGCGCTTGGCACTCCCGCTGACTACGCTGTCTGGGCCTACCTCGGCGTGGACCTGTTCGACGCATCGCCCTTGATGCTCGCCGCGGTCCAAGGCACTGCGCTCACGATCGACGGCCCGCTTGGCTTGCTGCAAGCCGAGGCATTGTTTGGCGAGCCCGGCGAAACATGGGACGTGGACCGGCTCATGGCGTTCAACCTCGAAACCGCCCGCGCCGAACTGCGTCTCGTGCAGCACGCCATCCAGCATGGCACCCTCAGGCAACTTGCCGAGCGCCGCGCCTACACGCACCCGGATTCCGTCGCCCTCCTGCGTCGCTTTGACGCTGAACACCACCACCTCGAAGCCGCAACCCCCGCCAACACCAACGTGGCCGTCCCGTGCATGACCTGGGACAGCCTATGGATGCCGGCCGTGGAGCGTTTCCGCCGCCGCATGCGTGATGCCTACACGCCGCCCGCCAGTGCCGACGTTCTCGTGCTGCTGCCCTGCTCCGCGCGCAAACCGTACCGACTCAGCAAGACCCACCGCTACTTTGCTCGGGCCCTCGACGAGACTGGCCTGCGCCCCCGCATCCACGAAGTGATGGTCACCTCCCCGCTGGGCCTCGTGCCACGCGACATGGAAGACGTGTACCCAGCCAACTTGTACGACCTTCCCGTCACCGGCCACTGGAACCAAGACGAAGAGGAACTCATCCGCACCCAACTGGCAAGCCTGCTGGAAGCCGGGAACTACAAGCACGTCGTCGCCCACGTTCCTGCCTCCACCTACAGCATCATCCGTGACCTCCTGCCCGACGGCACCCTGCACACCGCGCACGGACGCCCCAGCGGCAAGGAGGACTGCGACCGCCTGCGCGATGTCCTTCGCAACATCAAGACCATGGACCCCGCGCCCGGCGACATCCCCGCCGCCCGCGCCCGCAAACTGGAGGACCTGCGAGCCCTCCTGAGCTACCAATTCGGCGCCGACGCCGCCCGCGAACTCTGCGAAGGCGCCAGCGCCAGCGGACGGGTGCCGTACGTCAAACTCACCGGCCCCGACGGCAAACAACTGGGCCAAACCATCATGGACCGAGGAATGCTCAGCTTGACCCTGGAAGGCGCCGCCATCGTCGCCAAACACCAGACAAAGCGCGTGCAGACCGGCAACTTCTGGATCCGCAAAACGGGCAGCCTGTTTGCCGTGGGCGTGGAAGGCGCCGACGCGGACGTGCGTGCCGGCGACGACGTGGTCGTCATGTACGGCGATGAAATCCGAGGCTGCGGCCAGGCACTCATGAATGGCGAAGATATGATCCACAGCAAGCGCGGTGTCGCAGTCAACCTACGCCACATAGTCAAAGAACCGAAGGCGCCGAAGGAATCCAAGGAGGTCCCCGCATGAGCATCGAATCCGACGCAACGGTCGTGGGCATTGCCAAGGTCGTCGACCAAAACGTCGTCAACCCACAACTCAACGACGAAGCCCGCCTCATCCGCGCCGACATTCCCATGCGCAAAGACCCGGGTGATCTGGAAGAGTACATTCGCTGCTGGAGCGAAGAAGACGTCATCGACGGCCGCCCCTGCAAAGCGCTCGTTGTGATCCTCAAGACCCGTGGCTGCACCTGGGCACTGGCCGGCGGCTGCACCATGTGCGGCTACGCCAACGAATCCGCCTGGAGCAAGGTCAGCGACGACCAACTCGTGACGCAATTCGAGAAGGGCTGGCGCAAATACCGTGGCGAAGAACTCGTCAAAATCTACACCTCAGGCTCCTTCATCGACCCCAAGGAAGTCCCCGTCGCCGCCCAACAACGCATCCTTGACATCATCGGCGACAAGCCCTTGAAAGTCGCGTTCGAGAGCCTACCCGGATTCATCCAGCCCGGTACCTTCGAGGCGCTTGCCGGCCGCGTGCAGCGCATGGAAGTGGGCATCGGCGTCGAAAGCAGCAACCTCCTGGTGCTTCGTGACAGCATCAACAAAGGCCATGGCTTCGAGACGTTCCCCCGCGCCGCCGCCATCTGCAAAGAACACGGCGTCTCGGTCAAAGCCTACCTCATGTGCAAGCCGCCGTTTTTGAAGGAATCCGACGCGCTGGCCGACAGCACCCAAACCATCATCGACGCCGCCCCCCACAGCAACGTCGTGTCCCTGAATCCGACCAACATCCAGGGCCGCACCGTCGTCGACGCGCTGCACCGACGAGGCAGCTACCGCGCCCCGTGGCTCTGGACACTCGTGCAAGCACTGCTCGACGGCCGCACTGTCGCCGAGGAAGCCGGCTTCGACCAGATCCTCAAATCCGACGTCATCGCCGCCGGTCAAGACCGAGGCGCCCACAACTGCCGCGAATGCGACGAACGGGTCGTCAAGTACCTAAAGAAGTACAAGGACACCCAGGACAAGAAGTGGCTCGCAGAGTGCCTAGAGAAGGTGCAATGCCGCTGCCGCCGCGAATGGGAACTCGTGCGCGAATTGGGGCCATTGGTGCCGGCGTACAAAGGACTCTAGGGCGCCGACCTAAGATCCGAGCTGGATCCGCTAGGGCCCCCGCCAGTCCAGTAACCATTTCTGGCCCCCGGCTCCAATAGAGGCTAAGTACCTTCCCAGATATGATGTTCTGATGCGCTACGTATCCATCCTCGCTGTTTTATCCCTCCTCCTTTCCGCCCTCGCCATCCTACCCACCGCAGAGGCGATCGGATGCCCCGGCCCCAACCTCACCATACCCGGCCCCGACGGCGACATCGCCACCCACAGCTACTACCCCGGCTGCGGCTTCGACCTAGTGCTCAACGAAGGCAAAGAATGCCCCGACGGCGACGACGACTGGAACCACATCCCTGTATGGCTCGTCAACCTCTACTTCAACACCTGCGGCGACCCAGACCAAGGCCTCCTCAACAACCCCTTCTCGGTGCTGGAAGAGACTCCTCCTGCCCCGCGACCATTCGACGCATGCCCCGGCGGCATCACGCGCCCGGCCCTCCTCTTTCCCCACATCCGCAGCGACTGCAACCCCGACCCGCACGCAACCGTTGTCGGCCCCCAGTGCCCGGGACCCCACCATGACAAAACGCCCGTGGCATACGAGAACATCACCGTACAGTACGAACAATGCCTCCTCTCCGCACCCTCCATCGGCAATCCGTTCTACAACAGCACCCACTGCCGACCGGTCCCCGAAAACAACGGCGCCGCCACGGTCACCGACGATTGCAGGCACATCTACCAGGACGGCTGCGACGAACACACCGACCAGCGGATCCCCCAGGTCCTCTTCTCCATGACCGTACACTACTGCACCTAAGTCCCCCGCAAGCCACAGCCTAGGCCCTCCTCCCCAACCCTTTCATCCCGGCCCCCGTCGCGCCCTCGTGCACCTGTGCGACCGCTGCCTTGGACGACGCCTGACCGGGGCCGTCGGCGCCGAAATCCAAATCGAGGCAGGCGCCCATTATCGCAGTGAAAACGGTGGCTTGGCTGAGGTCACCGCCGCCGATTGCCGTGTGTGCGAGGGCCGCTGGGATGTGGACACTTGGGTGCAACTGGCCGCCGACGCGCTGGCGTCCTACGAGCACACCAATTTCCAGGTCGGCACTGTGTTTCCGATTCCCTGCGAACAATATGAGAAATCCTGGAAGCACCTCAATCCCGAAATCGGCGACAGCATCCGCACGGAGACCAACCGCATCATTGCGCCCTTGCTTGCGGCCAAACTGGGCACCGAAGCCGTCACGGACGGCCGGCCGGACGTGGTGGTCAGCGTCGACACCCGCTTCTGGACCGCTTCGGCTCGCAGTAACAGCCTGTTTGTCGCCGGTCGCTACACCAAACACCGCCGCGACCTGCCCCAGACCCATTGGCCCTGCAAAACCTGCCAAGGAACCGGTTGCTACCAATGCGAAGACTCCGGCGTCATGTACCCGGACTCCGTCGAAGACTGCATTGGACAACCCGCCAAAACCGCCTTCGACGCAGAGGGCTACAGTTTCCACGGCGCTGGACGCGAAGACATCGACGCATTGATGCTCGGCACCGGCCGCCCGTTCGTTCTCGAATTGCACGACCCGAAGCGACGAACGCTCGACGCACCCGCCCTCGAAGCCGCCATCAACGCCACGACCTCTGAGCGCGGCACCGGAGTCCTAGCCCTGCGGCTCACCGAAAAAGCCGAAGTGGCCGCCATCAAGGAAGCCGCCTACGACAAGCACTACCTTGCCCACTGCGAAACCGAGGAGGACCTGACCGAAGCCCAAATCATCGCCGCGTGCGAGGCGATGACCGGCGCCGAACTGGACCAACGCACCCCCCAGCGCGTCAGCCACCGACGGGCCGACCTCATACGCAACCGCACCATCCAAAACATGACCCTCGAACGCATGGACGACCCACGCCACTTCGCCGTCGCCGTCCACGCCGATTCGGGCGCCTACATCAAGGAAATGATCAGCTCGGACGAAGGCCGCACCACCCCAAGCCTTGCCGAGAAACTCGGGGTCGCGTGCCGTGTAACTTTGCTCGATGTCACCGAAATCGTGGACGACGAACCCGCCACAGCCCATGAACCTGGCGCGCCCCCAGCCCCGGCCACAACCGACTAGTCGACGCCCTCCACATACCAAATACCTACCAAAAGCATCCCTCGGACGGCACAAAACCCAGAGTCTCCCGAGGTGCTGCTGAAAACGCGCCAACAGCATAGGCCTCGGGTCATCGGCCGAAGCTCAAGCGGAGGTGCCGGGCTTTTGCGTCGCCCCTTGGTGAGGCTCAGGCTTAAGTATCCGTGCCGGTCCTCGAAGGCTCACCGTCCACGGCGGACTGTCCAGCCAGCCCGCCGCGAAGAGGTGCATCCACCATGCCGATCCGTTCCAAGGGGCTTCGCTCCAAGACCCGAGGCGTCTTTACCAAGCGCCCCCGCGACCGCGGTGTAGCCAGCCCGAACAAGATCCTGCGTCAGTTCGAACCCGGCACCCGTGTCGCCATCGTCAACGACAGTTCCCAGCAAAAGGGAATGACCCACAAGCGCTTCCAGGGCCAGACCGGTGTGGTCAGCTCCAAGCAGGGTGATTCCTTCGTTGTTGACATCGTGCACGGCAACAAGCCCAAGACCCTCGTCGTTCGCGCCGAGCACCTGAAGCCCGTCCAGTGAGTTCCATGAGCGACGACGTCATCCTAGACGACTTGATCGAAGACGGCCGCCTTGTCGGCCTCGCCGAGGTCAAGGAAATGCTGATGGAGGCCCAAGAGTCCCGCCCGGAACTCACCTACGAGCAGAAGATCGCCCTCGAGCACGCGCGCCGCTTTGCCCGCATCGACGTGGCGACCACCAACGCCCTTGTTTCGGACCTCGCAACCGCGTTCCCCAACATGGACGAGAAGTTCGCCGTGCGCATCGCAGACCTTCTGCCCCAGCACGTCGACGACGTCCAAAGCATCCTCCAGAAGGCCCGCTTGGACCTTTCCCCTGAGGACCTGGAGAAGGTCCTCGAGATCATCGACAAGCACTACGTCGCCTGAGGTTGACCCATGGAAGACTACGTCCGTATCCTCGATTTCTTGCCCAAGGGGCGCCCCGATGCGCCTCCTAGCCGCCGGGAGCCGACCCTTCTTGGTGTCGGTGAGGCGCAGTTCACGCTGTTCGAGCTTGTGCCCAAGCAGGGTGCCAGCTTTACCATCGGCGACCGGGCGTACATCGGCAAGGACGTAGAGCAGCGCGGCGTCATCCAGAAGATTCGCGGCCGCGTCAAGTACGAGGAGTTGACACCCTCGGCGCACGGCGAATTGCCGTATGTCATTGAGGACGTCATCAAGGAGGACCAGGAGCGGTTTGTGAAGTTCTTCAACGACGCACCGCCCATCAGTGTCCGCTTCCACGCCCTGGAACTTCTACCGGGTGTTGGAAAGAAGAGCGTCGAGCACATTGTGCAAGAGCGCAAGAATGGCCCGTTCAAGGACCTGAAGGACCTGGAAACCCGCGCCCACATTCCCCACCCGGAAAAGGTCGTCATCCAGCGCATCATGAAGGAAATCCAGGACGAGTCGGAGAAGTACCACATCTTCGTGCGGCCTCCCCAGAAGGACGAGCCGCACGGCCGCTGGCGATAAGAGTGCCGATGGAGAGCCGCTTGGATGGATGGCGCGCCATGGCTAGCCCGTGGGTTTCGACGCGAGCGCCGGCATGCTGGAGGCACGTCAAGCGAAGCGGCGCGATTCACGTGCTGCCAGGGCGATGCCAGGCGCCGAGCGGGACGACGGAGGCACGATAATGGCGCGTCGCCCACCGTTGGGCCAGCATTTTCTGCGCGATTTGCGCACGGTTCGTCGCATCATGGAGGCGGCCGAAATTACACCCGGTCAGCGGGTGCTGGAGATCGGTCCTGGCCCTGGTGTTTTGACGGAGCCTTTGGCGGAATTGGTCGGGCCCACGGGCCGCTTGGTCGCGGTGGAATACGACAAGGCACTGGCGGAGGCCTTGAAGGGCAAGTGGCCCAACGTGGATATTCATGTGGCGGACGCCATGGACGTGGACCTAGCCTCGCTGGGTCCTTTTGATCGCATCGTGGCAAATCTTCCGTATCAAATCAGTGGCCCTGTGACCATGGCCTTCCTGGATTTGCTGGATGCTCAGGGTTGGGGCAAGGCGGTGTTGATGTTTCAGAAGGAATTCGCGGACCGCTTGCTTGCGGGCCCCGGCAGCAAGGCGTACGGGCGTTTGTCGGTGCATCTTGCGCGTCGCTGCGAGGCCAAGCTCATCAAGGAGGTGCCGCCGGGGGCGTTCGTGCCTCCGCCGAAGGTTCGCAGCAGCATTGTGTCGTTTGTGCCCCATGCATCGCCACCGTTTGTGGTTGCGGACGAAAAGCTGTGGCGCACCGTGGTGGATGGAACGTTCCAGAATCGCCGCAAGCAGTTGCGCAATACGCTGCCGCCGCTGGTGGCGGGCTTTGGCGTGGATGGTGCTGCGGCCATAGCGGAGCTGGAGGCACTTGGTTTCGAGACGCTCCGGCCCGAGGCACTTGCCCCGGAGGCGTTTGCGGCTCTGGTGGCGCGCTTGCACGCGGTTCGGAGCGGCTAGGAGCGTTGCATGGAGTGGGATGGCCTCTTTTACGCGACGCACCGCGACGTGTACGAGCCAAGCGATGATTCGTTTCTGTTGGCCTCGGTAGTTCGTGATGAAGTGCGGGCTGGCGACCGATTCTTGGAAGTGGGCTGCGGCACGGGCCTTGTGAGCTTGGCTGCGGCGCGTGCTGGTGCCACGGTGACGTGCACGGATGCAAATCCGTTGGCTGTGGAGACGGCTCGGTACAACGCCAAAGAAAACGGTTTCACCATGCACGCAGTCGAGACGGATTTGCTGGAGGGATTGGCTGGTCCGTTCGACGCCGTGGCGTTCAATCCGCCGTATTTGCCGACGGCCGATGACGAGCACGTGGAGGGGCCGTTGGATCTTGCCTTCGATGGCGGTCCGGATGGCAACCGCGTGGTGCTTCGCTTCGTGGAGCAAATTGCGGCACTTGCGGCCCGTCCTCGGGTGGTGTGGGTGATCCACAGCAGCCTCAGCGACCCGGCGCCCTTGGAGGGCCGGATGCAAGCATTGGGGTATGAAGTGGAGGAGGCGGCCTTGCAGTTGTTTCCGTTTGAACGGCTGCGTGTGGTCCGGTTCGTACAGCTACCCCGAGTCTAGTTGAGGCGGCGGCGGACCACGAAGACGGCGGCGAGGAGTCCGAACACCAGAAGCGGAAGGGCGGGGCCGGGGGCGTCCTCGTTTGCGGCCAGCACAGGTTCCGATGTGACGTTGGTCAGGGGCTCGTCGGCCATGGCAGGGACGTATTCGAGGATCGTCATGCCGAGGATGCCGGTGAAGTTCTCGTAAACAATGACGATGGTCCAGTTGCCGGCCATATCCATGAGGGCGGGGGCTTCGGCGGCCGCATCGGGCGCTGTTTCGTTGCCGTGCCTGGTGCTGTTGTCGTCGGAGGCGACGGGGGAGGTTTCGTTGTTGAGCAGGAAGGTGCTCAGAAGTTCGCCGTCGCGCAGCACGGTGACGTTGGCGCTGCCGGTGTGGATGGCGGCGATGGTGTCGAGTGTGATGTTTTGCCAGGGGACGGTGAAGTTGAGGGTGTAGGTGTTGCTGGTGGCGTTTTCGAGGTCGTGCAGGAAACTCGGTTCGGTGAGGTTCTGGAACACGGCTTGCACGGTCTCCACGAGGTCCCCGGCGCCGGCGGCGGTCCCGATGATGTAGGAACCGAGGCTTTCGGCGGCCGCTACGTCCGATTTCGCATCAGGGATGAAGTCGGTGACGGCGCGGGCGCGGGTGGTGTAGACGAGGCCGTAGATGTCGTCGAGGCTGTCGCCGTGGGCGGCGTCGAGGTTGGCCAGGGGGATGGTGAAGTAGACGGCGTTGTCGCGTAGTTCTGCGACGTGGTCGACGTTGGCGCCACGGGATGTCGAGGGGTGTTCGACTTCGGAGAGGGTTTGCGAGTCGCCTGCGAGGGTCATTTCAAAGCAGGACATGATGGCGTATTCGGTGCCCTTGTGCTCGAAGGCGGGCAGGTAGCAGAACGAGCCGATTTCGGTGCTGCTGCTGGTGAGGTCCATGCGGAACACGAGGTTGTCGCCGTCGGTCATGACGGAGAGTGCGATGACGTCGGAGGCGGTGTCGGGGTGGTTTTGGCCACCTAGAGTGGAGTCGTCGGCGGGATCGGTGCCGAGGAGGATGAATTCGGGTTCTTGCGCGTGCGAGGCGGGAGCCACGACGAGCGATGCAAGCAAGAGGGCGATGACACTGAGCATCGCGCGGGAGCCGACCATAGTGCTCCAGACTGGGTCTGGTTGATAGTCGTTGTTGGAAAACGTGCGCCGATTCCTTGGGGGTTTTACGACGATTAGTTGTGCGTGCCTTAGGTTGTAAGGTTGCGCAGGATGTGCCATTGGGCGACGGCGGCTTCGACGGCGTGTTTGCCGTTGACGACGCGGGCTTCGGCTTGTTTCCAGGTCATGCCGGGGCCGATGACGCCGAAGCCTACGGGTTTGCCTGTGGCCAGCGATACGTCTTGGAGGCTTTTGGCGGTGGCGTGGGTGATCACTTCGTCGTGTTTGGTTTCACCGCTGACGACGCAGCCGAGGGCGACGACGCAGTCGATGTCGTCGCGGCGCAGGAGGGCTTGCACGGCGAGGGGCAGGTCGTAGACGCCGGGGACTTTGAGGTGTAGGGCGACGGGGGCGCCGAGTTTGTCGGCTTTCTGCCTGGCGAGGTTTGCCATGTCGTTGGTGATTTCTTCGTTGAAGAGTGCTTGGACGATGGCGATGCGGGGGCCATTGCCGCCGGGGGCGGGGGCGCTGTGGGAAAGGTCGGGGAATGCGTGGTGCGTGGGGGCGGGGGCACCGGCCGGTTCGTGGGCGGCTGGTGCGTGGCTGCGCGGGGTTACGGGGGGTTCGTGCACGGGCGCCGAGGGCGTGGGTGCTGCGGGGGCGGGAGTGGCTGCGGCGGCGCTGGTGCTGGCGGCGGGCGCAGTGGCCGGGGCTGCGCGTGCGCCGAGGGGTGGCCAGACTTCGGGTCGGCGCGTGGGCTGGGGCGCAAACGGTTGGGTTGGCGCGGGGCTCGGCGCGGGAGTTGGCGCAGGAGTTGGTGTGGGTGTTGCAGGCGCTGGCGTGGGTTCGGGTTGGGGCTCTGCGGCGGGTTCAGCTACCGGCGTTATGGGAGCGGATTCGACCGCCGGGGCGGCAGTTGGCGCTGGTTTGCGCTCGAACACTTCGAACTCGTCTTCATGTTCCGCTTTGGCCGCTGCTGGGCGCGTTGGTGGCGGGGGCGCCGGTTCAGGAGTTTTGGGTTTCGATTGTCGCTCGTAGACCTCGAATTCGTCGGTCTGCACGGTGCGCACGCTGGGCGCAACCTCGTGGTTGTCCATGGCTTCGCGCTGGCGCGCAATCATGGCTTCTATGGCCGATTCGTCGAGCATGCGGTCCCCTCGCAAGCCCTCCAGGTGAAACAAAGGTCATCAAGGTGTTGATTGGGCCTAGTGGGTTGCGGGGGGTGATTTTGGACCCTGTTCTAGGGATGCGGGCCCTCGGGCCAAAAAGGTGGGAGGGGTCCTGTTGGATGCGACTTCATAAAATAGAATGGGCCTACAAGAGGTCTCGTGGCGTTGTCGTTCCGCCTAGTGCTCATCTCGGTGCTGCCGTTGCTGTTGTTGGGCGGGTTGGTGGGCTGGGGCGGTGGACCAGAAATTGCGGTTATGGGGTTCCATCAGGTGGTCATCGTAGCCGCATCGTTGTTAACCGTGGGTTTGGGACTGTTGACGTTGCAGGCGTTTTTTCGGCGTGGCCGGGTGGCTGATCTAGGACTTGGCACGGGCCTAGCGGGTTTTGGCGCCGTCTACATTTGGCACGGGGTGTTTACCGGAGCAGTGCCGCCCATTCGGTGGTTGGTGTATGGTCCGCTGTCGCGGATTTTCTTCGCGCTGTGTCTGCTTGCTGTAGCGTCGAACCATCGCATTGGGACGCTTCGTCGTTCGGCTTGGGCGCTTGGTTCCATAGTGTTGGTGGGTTTCTTGGGCTGGGCTTCGTGGCGCGTGGCGGGAGCCATCGGGGATTGGGCGCTGCGGGCGGGGCTGAGTGGGGTCAATTCGTTGCGAATCTCTCTGGAGCTTACGGCACTCGCAGGGAGCGCGGTTGCTTTGTTGTTGGTGGCGCGCCGGGTGGAGGTTGGTCGGGTTCGTTCGTTGGTGATGCTTGGAGTCTGGTTCATTGTGGTTCAGAGCTTGTTCTTCTTGGTGGCGGGCGTGTGGAATGTAACGTGGTGGGTGGCGCATGGCTTTGGTGCCTTGGGGACGGCGACGTTGGCTGTGAGTGTCCTGGTGTTGTCGCGCTCGACGCATGAATTGGTGCAGAAGGAGCGTCATGCGGAAGATGATGCGGCGCGGCAGGCGTTTTTGAACAACGCGGCGCACGCGCTTCGGACTCCGTTGACGTCTTTGGTGTTGAATCTCAAGATTTTGCAGGGGTCCAAGTTGGATGCCAAGAATCAGCATGTTGTCGCGTCGGCGATGCGGTCTGTGACCCGGTTGCGAAACTTGTCGGATGAGTTGATGCTGGCGGCGGTGTCGGGCGCGGGCGCGCAGGGGCTCTTGATGGATCGTCAGGAAGTGGATCTTGCTGATGTTGCCAAGGCGGTTCTGGAGTCGTTTGCCGAGCAGGCAAGCAGCGCCGGTGTTTCGTTGCGGGTGGATGCGGTGCCGTGTCGGGCTGACGTGGATGCCGAGCGCATCTCGGACTTGCTGTTCATGTTGGTGGAAAATGCGGTGCGGTTTACGACGGAGGGAGAGGTGGCTTTGTCGGTTGTGCCTCGGCGTCGGGCGGTGGAGATTGTGGTCCAAGATACGGGCATTGGCATGACGGAGGAACAGTTGGAACAGGTGTTTCGGCCGTTTGGTCGCCCGCATGAGATGGCGATGATGCGCACGGAAGGCAACGGATTGTCGTTGATTGTGGCACGTGGCATTGCAGAGGCGCATGGCGGCGTCTTGGAGGCGTTTTCTGGCGGCCTTGGCAAGGGTTCGCGGTTTCGGGTGCGGTTGCCGATTCGCGCAACGTAGGGACGCTCGCAGGCGTTCGGGGAGCCGGCTTCGAGGTGGTGCGTGTGTGTGGTGGGGGTGGCGGGGGCCGCCTGTTGTGGGGCGGCGCTCAGTGCTCGATGCTGCCTACGTCCTCGAAGCCCTGTCGTTTGCCGGTGCCGGCGCGCAGGGTCAGTTCGTGGGGGGCTTCCATGAGCCAGTAGGCGTTGGTGGCGTGTTCGCGTACTCGGTTGTCCACGACGGCAACGAGTTCGTCGCCTTCGGCTTCGTCCATGTGGACGATGATTTCGAGGATGTGTTTGCCGGTGGCTTGTTGGGCCATTTGCATGCCGATGCTGGCGTCTTGGGCGCATTGCTTGTCGATGTCTTCGGGGCCGGCCATGCCGCAGCACAGCACGATGTCGCAGCCGGCTTCTAGGAGGCGTCGGGCGCCGAGTCCGAGGTCTTTGAAGCCGGGGACGGTGAGGTAGCGGATGCGGTGGTCGTGGATGCCGTGTTGGTGGAGTTGGTGGATGGCGCGGGGGCCCATGCGTACGACGGCGAAGGTGGTGTCGACGATGCCATAGACGGCGGGTTGGACGACCATGGATTCGCCTCGGGTGCGTTGCATCCAGTTGGCGTGGATGGCGGCCACTTCTTCTTCGATGGCGTTCTGGGGCTTCATGGGTCCTCTTCCTCGTCTGCGTCGGGGCCTTGCTGGGGGCTTTCTTTGTTGTAGAGGCTCTTTTCGGCGGCGCGGGCGGCGATGCGTTCGATGATTTTGCGGGTGCCGTCGAGGTCTCCGACGAATTGGGGCAGGCGTACGACTTGGCAGCGGATGCCTCGGCGTTCGAATTCGGCGGCGACGGTTGCTTCGCTGTAGCTTTGGTCGAAGCCGAGGGCGAAGATGTCTGGGCGGAGTTCTTCGACGATGCGGTAGTAGTCGCCGCGGTGGCCTAGTACGGCAAGGTCGACGGGTTTGAGGGCTTGGACCATGTCGCGGCGGTGGCCTTCGGGGGTGACGGGTCGGTGTTTTTCGCGCACGACCGATTCGTCGCGGGCCATGACGACGACGAGTTCGTCGCCGAGTTTTTTGGCTTCTTCGAGCATGTGTAGGTGCCCGGGGTGCAGGAGGTCGAAGACGCCTGTGGTCATGACGCGTACATGGGGTCGAAGGGATGCCTTGGGGGTGCCCTGCACAGGCGGCCGAGGGACGGCTTGGTCAAGAAGCAAGTGGCTGGGGTCGGCGGGGGGAGTGTTGGTTCGCGCCGGGGAGGCCGTGGATTCCGTGTGGGCCGTTGGAGCGGCGGGGGCGGCGGGATCGGCAGGGTTCATGCCGGCGTGGCGACGGGCTCGGCGACGGCGCGGGGGACGTGGATGCGTTGGTGCCAGGCGGCGATGATTTCGGCGCCGGTGAGAAATTCCAGTCCGTGCTCGGCGGCGTAGGCTTCTGCGTCGGTGCGGGATAGGGCGCGGCCGGAGGTTGGGTCGAGCATTTCGCAGACGGTGGTGATGGCGGGTAGGCCTGCGAGGCGGGCCAGTTCTAGGCTCAGTTCGGTGTGGCCTTGGCGCGCGGCGAGGCCTCGGTCGGCGCCGTTGAGGAGTTGGACGTGTCCGGGGCTGCGAAAGTCTGTGGCGAATGCGTGCTGGGTCTCGGGGGAGGGGGCGGCGCCTGGTTTGAGGTCGGAGGCGACGCTGGCTAGGGCCTGGATCGTGGTGCTGCGGTCTTCGTCGGTGATGCCGGTGAAGGTGTCGCGGTGGTTGAGGGTGAGGCCGAAGGCGGGTTTGCTTGCGTCGTAGCGGATGTCGCCGCGTGGCAGCAATTTGTGGAGGCCGGGGTGTGCGTGGGCGGCGTCGGCAAGTACGTCGCAGGCCCAGGGCAGGCTGAGGCCTCGGTGGACTTCGGGGCCGATGGCGGTGCAAAGGAGGCCGCCGGCGTCGGTGCGTAGGGTGCGTACCACGTCGGGGGTGACGGCGTGGCCGGCGACGACCATGTCGGTCTCCTCTTCGCGTCCGTCGGCGTCGTAGACGAGTACGATGCGTCCGGCCGCGAGTGCGGCGACGGCTTGGTCCACGGGGTCCATGGACGGCCCACCCAACGGGGGGTTATCAAAGATGAGTGACTACCCAATTTTGGGTCTCTGAGGCTTGGGTGTCACGTAGGGGCAACGCTTGAACTGCCGGATTAGGCAGCAGCGGATTCTTCGACGGGCGCCGCGGGGGCGTCGTCGTGGGAGACGGAGTCGGTGCCTTCGGCCTCGACGGTGGCGGCTTCCCATCCCTTGCGGTAGGTCGTGACGTAGCCAGCAACGCGGTTGCGGAAGACGCTGGTCTTCACATCGGTCAACTCGTTGACCATCGCCTTGTTGTGCTCGAAGTCGTCGGAGAACCGGTCGTTGTACCGCTTGACGAGATCGATCGCGACGCGCTTGATGTAGGTAGGACGGATGTTACCCATGGGATGGCCTCAGAGAGCATTCCCTCGGGACCTGAAGCCGGATATAACGATTGGGGCCAGAAACGGGGTCCTGCGGCTTCATCAGGGCCTCCCGGCATCGCCGCCCGTGTTCCGGTCCTTCCTCCTCGTCGCCCTCGGCGGTGCCCTCGGCGCCATGTCGCGCTTCGGCGTCTCCACCGCCCTACCCCGCTTGGTTTTCCCTTGGCACACCCTCGCGGTCAATCTCGTGGGCGCCTTCCTTCTTGGCTACCTCTTCCTGGACCACGGCATGGGACACACGCCGAGGTTGCTCATCGCGGTCGGCTTTCTGGGCGCATTCACGACACTCAGCACCTACAGCGTCGAGACCCTCGAATTGGTGCAGGAAGGACACGCCCGGCTCGCAGTGGCAAACGTCGGCCTCAACGGCCTCGGCGGCCCGCTCATGGCTTGGCTCGGCTGGCGCTTGGCGAGCTAGAACAGCTTCGTCTGTCCTTCCGACGGCGCCGGCTTCTTCTTTGGCTTCTCGGGTTCAGAATCAGGTTCAGACGTAGGCTCCACGGCCGGTTCCGGCGCGGCCGGTGCCTCCGGTTTCGCATCGGATTTCCCCGGCTTGGCCGGTTTTGCAGCGGGGGTCGAAGGCTCCGCCTTGCTGGCAAACGCTCCAAGGCCCATGCCGGGAGGAGCCGCTCGTGGCGACGGCCGCCCGGCCGCCTTGTGCTCTTCCTCCATCGCCGTCACTTGTGCGCGGATCTCCGCGACGGCCTTGTCCTTCGCCTTCGCGTCGATGAGAAGCGCAATCTCGTCGTCTTCGAGCTCCATCGCGAGGCTCTGGTGCACCTGAAACTCGCGGTCGATCCCGAAAATCCGTGTAAACGGCTCCACTTGGCCCAGACGCGCCTTACGGCGACTCTGGTGCGTAGCCGTGGCAAGACTGTCGGCGAGCTTGTTTTTGACGGCGCGGCTGCCCTTGCTGCGGCTCATCTTGGAAAGATACTGCGGGAAGCCAAAAGGCACGAACCCACGCGGCCCCGGGTGCTGGCGCACCGCACTCACCCCGAGAATCGCCAGGTCGCCCGCATACGCCCAGAGGCGGTAGTTTTGCTTGCGGCGAGTCCGGCCCAAAAACACGTCGGCACGGCTGAGCATCTCGTAGCCCGCGACCAAATCCTCCGGATGCACGTACTCCTTGGGCAGGTTCTCGTCGATCCACAAGACATAGTCCTCGGGCGTCGCGTCCACCTCCATGGATTCCTTGCGCAATTCCTTGATCGGAGCCTGCTTCAGGACATGCTTGACAAGATCGAACATGGTGCCGCTGCGGTCCCGCTGACCCAGCGATTCCAGCGCCGCCACCGTCACTTCGTCGCGCCCGGCCGAGATCGATTCGAGGTCACGCACCGCCGCCCGCATGTCCCCCTCGGCCTTCGCGGCGATTGCCTCAAGGACCGCCCGCTCCACGCGCTTGCCCTCGATGCGGCAGATCTTTTCGAGCGCATTCGGGATGCTACGGACGTTGATGCGGCCCCACTTCAGAGTCTGAGCAAGCGTACGAATCGCTGCCCCGCTGCCCTTCTGCAAGGCATACAAGTCATTGACAATGAGAATGATGGGCTGCTTGGAATCGCGGATGGTCTGGATGATCTGCGTCTTGCCGCCACGATCGGAGAGGTCGGACCCGCCACCGGCCGCGTTTTCGCCCGCCAGCCGCTCGTACAAGTTGTCTGCCTCGTCCAACACGATGAGCTTGCGACCGCCGCCCTCGCCCTCCTCGCCCGTACGATGGAAGGATCCGTCGGAATTGAACGTCTGATGCATCGCCCCAGCCGTCGCCACGCGACGAATGCGATCGGCGTTGCGAGCGTCCGAAGCATTCAGCTCAATGACGGCCCAACCCATGTCGTAGCCCAAAGCAAGTGCCGCCGAAGTCTTCCCCGTCCCAGGAGGGCCTGCAAGCACCAGCGCCCGTTGCTTCGGGATGCCCTTCGACCAAGAATCCGCCCACTTGCGCATGAGGGCTACGTTGGGACCGTTGCCGATCACGTCCGCAAGCGAGCGAGGGCGGTGCTTCTCGGTCCAGTCCACGAGGCGGCGAGAGTAGGAGGGGGACTTGAAGGGGGCGGGGCGAGCAGGGCGATTCAAGTCGGTTCGCTTTCCAAAATGGACTGCAATGGACCGAGGAGAGGCAACGCATCATCGACCACTGTCTTCCAAAGAATGGAGGGTTCGATGCGGTGGTATGCATGAATCAGAAAATCTCGCATGCGGGCCATTTCACCCCACCTTGATTGCGTCCAGTCGGGCTTCCAGGAGGACGCTGTCACGCATACCTCCCGGCGTCGTCAGGTCCACGCGCCGGCCCGTCTTCTCTTCCAGCTCCGCTTGCAGGCGGGCCATCTGAAACAACGATGGGGTACGATCGAATTCTACAAGCAGGTCAAGGTCGCTGTCTGGACGTGCTTGGCCCCTGGCGACCGAGCCGTAAAGCTGCATATGCGACACCCCATACCGTTTGCGGAGTCCCGGAAGGATGCGTTGCAAGCAAAGCACCTCTGGGAGAGCCAAGGTCTTGGATGGTTCGAAACCCTACTTGAAAGAGCCGGAGTTTGTGGCGCCGTCAAGCAAGCCGAAACCGCTCCAGCGTCCTCGGAATCAACGAGACGTCAACATTCCCGCCGGCACTAACGCCAATCACACCCCACGTTCCGGGGTCGGGTGCCATTACGCCGCCTTCCTGGATGGTGCCGGGGCAGGTTTCGCGGACCTGGATGCCGTTTTGGTAGTTGCTTGCCTGGGAGCCAATGTCCAATTCGTACGCGCCTTGGTCGCCTTCCAGTCCTTCGGCGGAGCAAGTGCCGGTGAGGGCATACCACAGCTCAGCGGCTTCCTCGGGCACTGTGAATTGGCTGAACCGGACGTCGCCTGTGGGGAGGTTGATGTCGATGCGATCAAAGAGGGTCCAACGAACCAGTTCGCCGCTGTAGTTGTGGCCGGCTTTGACAAACGTGGAACCAAATTCGACGGTGCCGTTGGCGTCGAGTGCTTCCATGCCGCTAAGCCATTGGGTCGTTGGATCGTAGCCGTAGTTGCGCACGGAGCCGTCGGCGGCGGTCGCTTGTACGGCGTATTTTCCGTTGGCCAGGAAAGTGCCCGTTGCGCTCCATTCCGTGTCGTCCCAGGCGAATTTCCAGGTTTTTCCTTCCGTGAGTGGGAAGTCAAAAAAGTGGACTGCGCCGTGTTCTTGGCTGCCGTCGAGGTGCTTTTTGCTGATGGCGCCCACGGTACTGACTTCGCCAAATGCCGCGTGGAAGAACGCCATTTCCGGGTCGTTTACGTCGAGCGTCCAATGGTCGCCGTTGTCTTCACTGACAACCCAAGTAATCTGCCCAAGGCCGGGCAAGTCGAAGATCCACCAGTCGCCGATGGCCCAGGTGGGGGCCGGGATGCTCGCGGCGCCCTCGGTGGAGTCGCCATGGAGTGCTTCTGCGTCGCCCGTGGAATCTGAACACCCTGCCAGCATCAGCACAAGAAGCGGTGCAAGAAGTATTACAGTCCGGGCAGCCATGTGTTGCGATTGCTGTGGGTGACTTCAGGATTCTGGAACTTTGGGGAGCAAACAGGTTGGCTTCATTGGGGTGCTGATGAAAGCCCCACAAGCCCGTCGATTCGACTCTCAACACGAGGTTCCTCCAATACGAATTGCTCGCGGCAAATTTTGAGGCTCTTGCGTTGTCCTGGCCAAATGTAGTGCTTCATCGCCTCTGGCGCCGGCACCCAGCGGTATTCCGTGTGCTCTTCAGAAAGCACCACCGAGGAGTCGGCGAACACCTCGGCGCAGAAGACGGGGCTGAGGATGATTTGGTCCGTGGCGGCGAGGTAGAATCGGTTGACGTAGCTTGCTTGCCAGAATGCGATGGGTCGCAGGCCGGTTTCTTCGCCGAGTTCTCGAAACGCGGTTTCGTAGGCGGTTTCTCCAGGCTCAATGTGCCCCTGGACCGGGCCCCAGGCGCCGCCGAGCATCGTGTGTGGTGCTCGTTTCATCACCAGCCATTCGTCGGCGCCTCCTTCGGTGCGCCGGAAGACGTGGCAGTCGGCGAATCGACAGGTGATTTCGGGCACGAGCGGCGGATGTGGGCGGGGCTTCTTTCCGCTTGCGCTCCCAGGGAAGCTTGGTTTGCGGCATCGCTTTGCTTATGCTAGCCGGGTTCGATGCGGCGGGGGGTCCACTGAACGGGAGCGGATCTTGGAGGCGCGAATCGCGGAACTCGAAGCGCCGGTCGAGGATTTGCAGCGTGAAGCCAATCTTGGGTGGAACACCGCGGGGATGGGTTTGCTGTTGGCCCTTCTGGCGGACGTGGTTGCCCCGCGAGGCCGCAAGAAACAGGCCGACAAGAAACACGAGGCGGAGCGTCAGTTCCAGGATTGGCTTGCGAGAATTTCGGTGGAGAGGCGCGAGGCGGTGCTACGGGACGTGCTGCAAATTTCGCCGGCGCCGGAGGGTTCGGGTTTGGATTTTGCGCTGGGCTTCCAAGAGCACCAAGAACTGCTTCGTTCCATGGTCGAGGGCAAGGCGTTGCGCCATGCGGTGCGCGCCGATGACGGCCGGGAATTGCTGGCCGCAGCGGACATGGAACCCAACCACGTTTTCTTAGAATTCATCCGGGGTTTCCAGGCGTCCAACCAAGCGATGGTTGCGCGTTGTGCGACCCACTTGGAAGCTTAGGTGACAATCGGCATCTCGTCCAACAGCCCCGCAAGCCGAGTCACGGCTTCGTCGGCGTCGGCGCGGGTCACGTCCATGTGGGTGACGAAGCGAGCGGTGTAGCCGTTGTCGCGTGGTAAAATGCCGACGCCCAGTTCTTCGGCGACCTTGCAGAACTCAGGGCCGTTGAGTCCGGTGGCGCGGGTGTCCACCATCACCATGTTGGTCTCGACGCTGGAGACATCCACGGCGAGGCCGGGGAGTTTGTCAATGCCGGCGGCGAGGTGGCGCGCGAGATCATGGTCGGCGCTGAGGCGGGGCACGCCGTGCTCGAGGGCCCAGAGGCCGGCGGCGGCGAGGATGCCGGCTTGCCGCATGCCGCCTCCGAGGGCTTTGCGCACGCGGCGGCCTTCGTGGATGAATGCGTCCGTGCCGCAGAGGATGCTGCCGACGGGGGCGCCGAGTCCTTTGCTTAGGCAGGTCATCATGGAGTCTGCGCCGGCAAGGAGTTGCTTGGCGGAGGTGCCGAGGGCGGTGGCGGCGTTGAAGATGCGGGCGCTATCGACGTGGACGGCGGCGCCGTGTTCATGGGCGTGGTCGACGATGGCGCGGGTTTGTTGTTCGGTCCAGCAGCGTCCGCCGCTCCAGTTGTGGGTGTTTTCGATGGCCACGAGTTTGGTGCGGGCAAAGTGCGGATCGTCGGGATACAGGTGCGGGGCCACGTGCTCGGGGCCGAAGACGCCGTCGGTGCCCTCTACGGTGCGCACGGTGGTTCCCGACAGCATGGCGGCAGCACCTCCTTCGTACAGTGCGATGTGGCTGTTGTTTTCGGCGACTACTTGCCCGGCGCGTTCGGTGTGCAGCCAGAGCGCGATTTGGTTGGCCATGGTGCCACTGGGCACGAACAGCGCGGCATCGAATCCAAGCAAGCTTGCGACTTCGGCTTCGAGGCGGTTGACGGTGGGGTCTTCGCCCATGACGTCGTCTCCGACTTCGGCTGCGGCCATTGCTTCACGCATGGCGTCGGTGGGGCGGGTCACGGTGTCGCTTCGAAAGTCCAGCAGGCGCACGACGCCGCGACGCACGGCGTGCCTTTCAAGCGTGCGGGGTGGTGTCGGCGCGTGACAGAAACCGGCGAAGCCATTCGTGTGCCTCCTCCGTTGCTGCCCTTGGCGGCCATCATTCTTGCCGGTGCACTTCACTGGACCATGGATTTGCCTTCGCTTCCTTCCGGCTCTTGGGCTGCGGGCGGGGTCTTGGTGGTTCTTGGAGTGGCGTTGCTTGGCTGGGCCATCTTGGAGCAAGGCAAGGCTGGAACGAACCCCGACGTGCGTGCTCCGACGACGGCGCTGGTGACCGGCGGGCCGTACCGATTCAGTCGCAATCCGATCTACCTCGGCTTTCTCATTGCCCAAGCGGGCACCGGTTTCTGGAGCGGTTGGTGGTTGGCGGCGGTGTTCGTGCCGTTGACAGGCTGGGCTTTGACGCGGCTGGTCATTCGACGCGAGGAGGCTTGGCTTTCGGCGCTGTTTCCCCATTACGCGGAGTACTGTGGGCGCGTTCGGCGCTGGTTATGACTACGACGCCAGTTGCGCTGGGGGCCGTTCGAAGCCGGTCATGTCGTTGAGCCAGGCATGCAGGGACTGTTCGAGTTTCAGAAGGTCCCGGTGCGCGTCTAGGCAACCTTGGAGCACGTCTTTGGATTCCATGCCCATGAATCGGTCGAAGCGGGCCTTGAAACCCTGTGGTGTGGGGGGCTGCGTTTCTGGAGGTGAACGAAGAATGTCACACAGTATGGCACATTCGCGTGGATTGCTAGAGAGTCAAAAAAATTTTTAGTATGTAAAAACTTGCGATATGTTCCGGCCAATTATGCCAATCGTCGGTTAGTACGCAGAATACATCCACTAGGAATCTTTAATTATGGGGTAGTGTTGCCATTTGCATTCGGAGCTGCCCCACTGCAGTTGCCGAACCAACATGAAGGTGAAGAACAATGAATTATGCGAAACTAGAGCAAAATAGATGCCAAACCATGGCTGTAGCCTCCTTATTGGCTATTTTAATCATGGCTCCCGCAGAAGCTAGCAATTATTTGGCTGGTGCGAATGAAGAATTTGAATTGTCAGCATGGGAAAATAATTGTTCGAATGAAGCATCTGGTGCAGTAATTAATGTGATTGCCTGCACTATGACATTTAATGAAGGGTTTGAGTGGAGTTACTGCTTACCTGGAGAACAAAACACAGAAAATGACCTGGGGCATGGGGGTTGCATAGAGGCTAAAATCAGTTCAACCCCCATATTGGGCGAGTTGAAAATTGCCTTTGGCGCCTTTGTTGGGCCTAACTGTTTTGGAAGGGCATACACTGGCGAACATGGTTATGTTTGCACAGGAATTTTTAGGAGCTACAACTATGTGTGTGTTGGTGAATATTCGGAACTTGTCGGCAATGCTCCGAAGTGCAATGGGGTAGGAACTGGCCCTATCGTCGAACCACCGAGGATGGCGGCATCGCCGCTCAGTCCGTTTGTTGGTGGACTCGTTAGGGGCGCCGTGGATTTATCAGTTATTCCCGGAGTACCTGAATTTCCAGAGCTACCTGATCCAAAGCCGCTGATTGGTGGGCTGGTTTATGCTAAGGCGGGATACTCATCTGTTTGTCACTCAGATCATGGGCGGAACTGCGCCGTTAACTTCGGAGGTTTTCATGGCACCTTCGCGAATTTGGGAACTGGCCAGGGCTACCTTCAGGCATTCTGCGGCACGGGATCAGGCGCGGACAGTTGCTCATTTGGAATTGGTGGGTCCTGCGAAACAAGCAAGCTTGTCATTATCCCGTGTGGGGGAAAGGGTTTCTCTACCGTACAGACTATTTCCAGCCTCGGCGGTGCCGCGGGTGGATCTACGTTCACAGGAAGCGAGTGTTGAGACGACGATGTTTAGATTCGTTGTGATAATCACTTTAATCCCGCTTACCCTCACGGGTTGTCTGGGCAATTATGAATCCATGACGAGCTTTTCCCCTTTTTCCTTCGTTTATGAAGGCGAGGATGGTAGCCAAATCACGGGCGAAGTAACGGGCTTTGGCTATCGTTGGGATCCTTGGGCGCGGGAGCAGTATGTGCTCCTGGTGGGGTATACATACCACGCGCCATCGAATCAAGGAATATATCATTTTGAGGATGCGATTGACCCTGCCACTGGTCTCATTGTAAGCCAAATTGCTTTTTGTGGCACAATTGGCCACGGTGAAAGCCAACAACCTTGCAATCGCGCTACATTCATTGGAAGTGCATTCGGGACTCCCGGGTTGTTTGGACTTGGCCCGGCCTGGGCGGGTTATGAGAGAGACATCATCGACGATGGCAAGGTATTCCGGATTCCCGGCGGTGAAACGGCGGCAACTTTTGATATTACGGCTGAAGGTGCTTGCCGGACCGTAACGCTTCGGGGTTTCGCCCCCTCCCTCACTGTACCATGGGTGCCAATAGGCCAAAAAATTGTTGACTGCGGGCAAGGGGTACCTGAGAGGTTCAAAACAAGCCATGACCCAGTTTTTGCCCCCCGGTCCTCGGGTGAACATATCCTATATCGACTCGTGGGGGTGGCTGGTTCTCTGCCCGCGCACCCTACAATTCCGGGAATCATTCCACCGCGCCCAAACTCTTCGTCTCTCCAGGAGCCTTACTACGTGTCGGGGTTGAATCCAGGCACCACATTTGGCCTGGAAGAAGCCCATCAGGCGGCCCTCAAACATAGCGCAAAGTACCATGATTTATTTAATAAATCAGGAGCGATGGTGCTTGAGTATGAGCATTTTTACGATTCATCTGCCTATTTAGTAAATAATATAAGCCGAACAGAGAGCCAAAGCGTTGTTATTTTGGCGGCGTCTGGGCAAGAAACGCTAGAAATTACAATAAAAAGATCCAACGAATCTGTTGTAAGCGTCGAACAAGTAACATACGGTATAAAAGAAGAAAAAGCAGGCATGTTGCCTGAAGAAATTAAACACAGGCGAGAACAGGTTTCTTTCCCAGTTGGATTAGAAATGGTGCGCCAATTCCACAACCTCCCGGTTGTCTTCGAGGATGTGGGCATGTTTCATCAAACTCCCGTGCTGGGAGAGTCTGTATGGTTAGCTACGGCGCCACGGCACTGGCGAACTTCGGGCTATGTCCTTGCATGGTACTTCTTTGACCCGCTAGGCGAAAACGCGGGTTTCATC
Source organism: Thermoplasmatota archaeon (assembly GCA_041601615.1). Lineage (GTDB taxonomy): Archaea > Thermoplasmatota > E2 > JACPAO01 > JAHFTW01 > JANQNI01. Next base: position 301,775 of record JBFIHX010000002.1, read on the forward strand.
CCCTATCATGCAACGGTCGATGGGGTGACAGGCGGCGTCGAATCTATTGACGTGCCCCTAGCTCACAAAGCGGTGGCCCGTCAGTAGCACGGAATTTCACCAAGTTGGGGGTGGGGAATTGCCCACAGGTTTTGACTACGACGCCAATTGCGCTGGGGGCCGTTCGAAGCCGGTCATGTCGTTGAGCCAGGCATGCAGGGACTGTTCGAGTTTCAGAAGGTCCCGGTGCGCGTCTAGGCAACCTTGGAGCACATCTTTGGATTCCATGCCTATGACTCGGTCGAAGCGGGCCTTGAACCCCTGCGCCGTGGGGCCTGGAGGCCTTGGGGTTTGGGGAGAAGGACCTATGCGCCCCATGCTCCATGGAGGCCTGTGCGAGGCATGCGAGGAGGAGCCGGGACCATGCTTCCACTGCTTGTCGCACTGGGCGCGGCGTTCTCGGGGTGCTTGCAGTCGACTTCATCTGTTGCGGAAGAACCGGGTGCGCCCGTCGCCTCCGCGCCACAATCCTGGACGCTCTACTTCGACGCAGACGGTCAACTTCTACCCGATCCGGCCGCTCCCGGTGGCGTGCTGTTGTCGTGGTCGCTGGCGCAATGGGCTCTTGGGACTCCGCCGCCCGCCTGGAGCTATCCACTCGGGCCCGAGGGCCTTGGAGTCCTTGAGGCCAACGCGGTCCTCACCTACCGCGCCCGTGACCCTGCGACCACCACCGCGATCCGAGACGATCTAACCATTTGGTGGGGCAGCTCGGACTCCACGGTCGCGCACACCTCCGTTCCTGGTCCAGTTGCGTACCTTCCCGGCGACACCGTGACCGTCGAAATGGCGCTGGAAATTCCCCGCAACGGGCTATGGCTAGGCCCGGGCGAGCAGATGCGGGCCCAAGTGGCAACCTACACCACCGATGGCCCAGAGCTTGATCGCATGGAGTTGGTCGTTGGAGGCGAAAACGGCAGCCGTCTGGAATTGGTGGCGGTTCCCTTTGCCGGCACACCCATGGCCCAAGTGGAAGCCAACCGATGGACCGGCTCCCACGGCGGCGACTGTACCAACGGCGCCAAGCAGTTCATCGAACACACCATCGAGGTCGGCGCGGCGCGAGAGTTTCAGCTCCGTGCCACGGGAACGGGGGTGCAAGACCTAGACTTGTACATCCTGCACAACGATGAACGGGTCATGCGGGCCCACGATCCTGGCCCGAACGAAATTTTGCGCCTGCGTGAAGCCAACGTGGAAGGACTGGAAGGCGATTTGACACTGCAAGTGCTCGGAATCTGCGCCGGTCGCTTCGACTACACTCTCGTCGCCCTTGCCTAAGTTTCGTCGCGGTATTGCTCGTCTTCCCACGCGTCCAATTCTTGGTCCTTCCATGGGTCATAGGCGCCCTTCATGCGGTAGCTCCAGTACCCATACGTTCCCAGGCCCCAAATGCACATTCCTGCACCGCCCGCCGCAATGTACGAGCTGATGCTGCCGGCAAACAACATCGCCACACCCATCATCACGTACCACTTGGCATCGTCTCGGCGCTTCTTGTGCGCCTCGGCTTCTTCCATCGCGGCGGCAACACGAAGATCATGGGTGGGCCCCTCGACGCCGGGTGCGATCATCTTGGCCACAGAGGGTACGGGGCGGTCTCAGCACAAGAAGGATGCGGACCGGGTCACGATGGGGCGTACGCCGCCATAAATATTATTTAGTATCAGTATTTTCGGAGATTTGCTTATACATTTTGCTGTGTTTGGACCCAGTTCTGGGAGGATGCTTCATATCCGCATCCCGTTGTCCCGCTATGCCCGAACAGGTTGCCATTGTGGTCGCCAAGGCCGAGGTTCGCACCAAGGTCGTGATTCAAGCAACCCACACCAATCCGATTCGCGTACGGGCCGGCACTCCCTTTGCCATTCGATTTGCGTACCGCATCTACGAAGAGTCCACCAAGGAAGATCAATGGGTCTTCCGACTCGCTGGGGCGCTCGGTGACGGAGACGAGGCCATCAACGAGATGTGTCACAAGGACCGGCTCATGGTCCGAGACGACGTCTGGGCCCACCTGAGCCAAGACCACATGTGCCCAGCGCCCGGCGAATACCAACTCACATTCCAAGCCCACGCGACCCTCAAACGTCGCGACTGGGGCGACGCAGCCCCCCACAAGGCCGTCGACGACCAAAGTGTTGGCGGCACCATCCTCATTCAAGCGGAGTGACCATGAACCAAACTGCCCACCACCCCCGATCCCAAGCCGGCATCACCGGCACCACCCCCCGCAATTTCTCCACCTGGACGGTCCTCGTCGTGGCAGCACTCATGCTCCTGGTCCCCGCCTCCGGCAGCCTCATCGAAAACTCCACGGGCGGACTCGTCACCTACCAATTCGACGGCGACAGCTTCCACGACGCCGCGGACACCTGCGAGGATGCCATGAGCGAACATTTGCTCGCCCTCGGCCAACGAAGCGAAGGATGGCTCGTGCCCGGCGACGACGAAACCGACCACTTCCTCCTCGCCGTCGCCCCCGAAGACGTGGGCCAACGCCTACGCATTGACGTGGGTGTAGCCGAAGTTGGCACCGAACTGCTGTTTGATGCCTTCGCCCCAGGCTGCGCCGGCAGCGTACTTGCCGAAGAAAACCAACCCAAACCTGCCCCCGAGGACCCCGTGCCCGGAGCCGGCGAACAACTCGCCACCGCCAAGAACGTCGACGGCAACTACACCTGCTCCGACCGCTGGTTCCTCAACCTCAACCAAGTCGGCAAAGACAACGAAGCCCCCGCCACCATTCACGTCACATGGACCGACGGCAGCCAAGCCGACGTGCCGCTGCAAAAATCGACCCCCGCCACCGCCGCCCACTACACCACCACCGAACACCCCGACGTTACCGTGCACAGCGCCACCGTCGTCATGCCGGACTCCTGGACGGGCAAACTGATTCTCAGCGAAGGATTCTGCGACGCCACCGACGGCGGTGCCGTGTACGGAGAGGACGCCCGCCGCATCGGCGACAACATCATCGAATTCACGCCCATCGTCTCCGGTCCCTTTGTGCTCGCCGTGCGCCTGGGTGAACTGCGCGACCCCTTGGCCCCCATGGCCGTCAACTGCCACTACTGCGTCGACGGACTCGAAGGCCCCTTGGACCCAGTGCTCTACAAACTCGGCAGCGCCTCCAGCTAGGTCCCGATGGCCTTGCTCGATCCTGCTCGGCTCATCCTGCTGGCCACGGGTGCAGCCACCGCACTCCTGTCCATTCTGCTGTTATGGCTGGACATCAACAAGCGCGCCAATCGAGCATTCGCAGCACTCCTAGCCCTGAAAGGCCTCTCCATTCTGCTGGTCCAAGTGCCCATCCTGTTTGGCGCCTCTTTGACCCTCTTTACCTTCCGCGTCCTGCCCTACGTCTTCATCCCCATCATCCCCGTCGCCCTCTACTTCGCCTCCGTATTTCCACGACAACGCGGACCCCTCGGGCGCCCCGGCGGCGGCTGGATCACCCTCATCCTCGTAATCGTCCTCGAAGGCGCCTACTTTGCCCGCCACTCCCTGTTTTGGATCGTTCAAGCAGGCACCCCAACCCACCCAGCTCTCGGCGCCGGAGCCGGCTACGCCATCACCAGCATGGGTCCCCTGTCGCTACTGCTGTGGGGCTCCTTTGCCGCCTTCGGTTTCCTCGCCCTGCTGTTTTTGCGCGACTACACCCGCGCCGCCGAGGGCGCCCAACGCTTCAGCCACTTTCTCGTCGGCGCCGGCTTCGCGCTCAACGCACTCTTTGACGGCTCCAGGCAAATTGCAGGCTTCACCTCCATCCTCGCCGACCTAGACAGCTACCCATTGGCGCCGTGGGGCTGGGGCGCTGCGTTCCTTCCAAGCCTCGCGCTCATACCAGCCACCGCTGCACTCGTTCTTGTCGCGGTCCACCGCATCGGCACCGTGCAAGAACGCCGCATCGAGACTCGGTTCTTCATCGCCAGTGCGCTTGCTGTGCTGACGGGGCTTGCGCCGTTTTTCTTGCCCGCCGAGAAGGGCTTCTTCAACGGCCCCGTCCTGATTGTCCTCTTGACGCTCTGGCGCCTGGCATTGCCGGTGCTCGTCAGCTACGCCCTGCTTCGCTACGCGCTGTTCGACATTGACGTGCGCATCCAACGCACCATCCGCCGCGGCACTGTTGCCGCCATGTTCGGTGCTGTCTACTTCATCATCAGCGAAGGCGTCGAATCACTCGTCTCGAATGCCAGCGGCCCTTGGTTCGGGCTCGGAGCCGCCGCCCTCTTGACCATCGCCATCAAACCCGTGCAGGCAGCGGCCTCCAAAGTCGCCACCCGCGCCATGCCGGACGCAGTTCCTGCCCGCGCCATGACCGGCGACCGCATCGCTCTTTACACCCAACACTGCGCCATGGTGCTGGAGGACGGCGAGATGACCAACAAGGAACGAAGCTTACTGGATGCCCTCGCGGCAACCTGGGGGCTCACCAAAGAACAGACCAAGGCTGTTGAATCCCAGGTCTGGCAACAAACCCGGCGAACGGGGCCCACGGCCGCTTCGGCTTGAGGCGCTGCCCGCGTGGGAGTAGTGTTGCACGGGAAGGCTGGCGAGCAACCGGTCCCTCCGTTCGCGTTGCCTTGTAGGCACAAAATCCGTTCAAGGCGGGACAATGCGGGTGGACGAAACCCACCTGGCCACCCCGAAGGGCACAAAGGAATGAGGAAGGGAACGGGAGGGGGAGGGGGAAGAGATTGGTTCCAAGCTGCTTAGAGCAGCAGGCCACCGACCGAGGCAATCGACCTTCAAAAAGTTCGACCATTTTGGGCGGCGCTCGCTGCGCTCGGCCACCCCGAAGGGCACAAAGGAATGAGGAAGGGAGGGGGAAGGGGAAGAGATTGGTTCCAAGCTGCTTAGAGCAGCAGGCCACCGACCGAGGCAATCAGTCCCGCAAAAATGAGCGAGACGGTGTTGATCACCTTGATCAGAGCGTTGATGGACGGGCCAGCGGTGTCCTTGTAGGGGTCACCGACGGTGTCACCGACGACAGCGGCTTCGTGGGCAGGGCTGCCCTTGCCACCGTGGTTGCCGTCTTCGACGAACTTCTTGGCGTTGTCCCAAGCGCCGCCACCGTTGGCCATCATTAGGGCCATCATCAAGCCGCCTGCGAGCACACCGATGAGGAGACCACCGAGGGCCATGGGGCCCAAGAGGAAGCCGACGATGAGGGGGGCGGACACGGCGAGGATGCCGGGCATGACCATTTGCTTGAGGGCGGCCTTGGTGACGATGTCCACGCAGGTGCCGTACTCGGGCTTGCCTTCGCCGGTCATGATGCCGGGGATGTTCTTGAACTGGCGGCGAACTTCATCGATGACTGCACCGGCGGCCTTGCCGACGGCGTTCATCAGGAAGGCGCTGAACAAGAAAGGCAGCATGGCACCGATCAAGAGACCGATCAGGACCAGAGGGTCGCTGAGGCGGAAGATCACATCGCCGGCAGCGTCGAGCTCGATGCCCTTGCCATCAGTGGGGAGGCGGTGCACGTAGTCCGCAAACAGTGCCAGAGCCGCGAGGGCGGCGCTGCCGACTGCGTATCCCTTGGTGACTGCCTTGGTGGTGTTGCCCACGGCGTCCAGGGCGTCGGTGTTCTTGCGAACGTCGGCGTCCAGTTCGGCCATTTCGGCGATTCCACCGGCGTTGTCGGTGATGGGTCCGTAGGTGTCCATGGCGACCACCATGCCGGTAATACCGAGCATGGCGACGGCCGCGATGGCGATGCCGTACAGGCCAGCAAAGGCGAAGGCGCCGAACATGGCAATCGCGATGACGATCACGGGGAGCGCGGTGCTCTCCATGCCGACGGCGAGGCCGCTGATGATGTTCGTGGCGGCTCCGGTCTCGCTTGCCTTGGCGGTGGCCTTGACGGGGCGGTACTTGGTGCTGGTGTAGTACTCCGTGATGTACATCAGGAGCAGGGTCACGAGCAGGCCAAGCATGCTGGCAAAGAACACGCCGTTGGCGGTCACTTGGCGGTCGCCGAGGCCCAGGAGGCCTTCGGGCGTGAAGGCGTAGTCACCAAGCAGTTGCTGGCTGAGCCAGTAAAAGCCGGCAGCACTGACGATGACACTGGCGTAGACGCCACGGTAGAGCGCCTTCATGATGTCGTTGTCTTTGCCGAGGCGCACGAAGAACACGCCGACGATGCTGGCGATCATGGCGAACGCGCCTAGGAAGAGCGGGAACGTCACGAGGGGGTTGATGCCGCCGCTGTTGGGCAGCAGGAAGCCGAGGAACACGGCTGCCACGACGGTGACGGCGTAGGTTTCGAACAGGTCCGCTCCCATGCCGGCGCAGTCGCCCACGTTGTCGCCCACGTTGTCGGCGATGACGGCGGGGTTGCGGGGGTCGTCTTCGGGGATGCCGGCTTCGACCTTTCCGACCAAGTCAGCGCCGACGTCGGCGGCCTTGGTGTAGATGCCGCCGCCCACACGGGCAAACAGGCTGATCAGGCTGGCACCGAAGGCGTAGCCGACGAGGGGACCGACGGGGTCCTCCATGCCGGCGATTTCGGCGAAGTAGTAGTAGAAGCCAGCCACACCCAGAAGGGCGAGGCCTGCGACACCGAGGCCGGCCACGGCACCGCCGCGGAAGGCGACGTTCAGCGCACCCTTCATGCCCTTGCGGGCGGCTTGGGCGGTGCGCACGTTGGCGCGAACGGCGATGTTCATGCCGAGGTACCCGGAGGCGGCACTGAACAGGGCCCCGACGACGAAGCCGACGGTGGTCCAGATCCAGAGCGTGCGGTCGGCGCCGTCTTGGGTGAAGGTGACGGCGAGGAAGACGACCAGGATGGCGGCGGCCACGACCGCGATGGTGCGGTATTGGCGGTTCATGTAGGCCATGGCGCCCTGCTTGATGGCGTCGCTGATTTCGACCATGCGCTTGTTGCCGGTCTCGGCTTTCAGGACGGAGCGGGCGAGGATTCCGGCGGCAACAAGGCCGAGGAGTGCTGCCACTGGCGCGAGGATGATGGGTAGTTCAGACATGGATGGGCCTCAGAGGCTGGCCTCGAAGTCTTCCACCGAGAGGGTGAAGGCGTCGCGGTTGGCAAGCTGGTTCTTCTCCATGAGGATCTCGCGGGCAAGGAGCCAGTACACGAGTGCCAGGCTGCGGCGGCCCTTGTTGTTGGCGGGGACGGCGAGGTCTAGGCCTTTGGTCTCGTTGTTGGAGTCGCAGAAGCCGAGGATCGGAATGCCGATGTTGCGGGCTTCGCGCATGGCTTGGGCGTCACCGAGCGGGTCGGTGACGACGAGCACTTCGGGCTCCATGAAGTTGGGCGTCACCGGGTTGGTGAGGGTGCCGGGCATGAAGCGGCCAGCGATGGCGGTGGCGCCGACGGCCTTGGCGGTTTCCTTGGCGGGCGTCTGGCCGTATTGGCGCTGGGACACGAAGAGGATGCGGGCGGCGTCGTAGGGCGCGAGCATCTTGGCGGCGGCGCGGATGCCGGCGTCGGTGTTGGCCACGTTCAGGACGAAGAGGCCGTCGTTGCGCACACGGAAGATGTGCGGCTTCATGTCGGCGGTCTTGTGTTGGGTTCCGATGTGGACACCGCTGGTGAGGTACTCGTCCTCCGCGACCAGCAGGTCTACTTCTTCGCCGCTTTGGGCGATCTGGCTTTGGAGCATCTCGTCAGTCATGCGTTCACCTGTTGGGGTCGGCTCACCGTGAGCGGGATGGCATTCGCCTCGAATTCCCTCATGGCCACTTGGACCGGGTCGCGTACCTCTTCTGCTATGTCAATGAGCGGCGGGGCGCCCATGGAGATCTGAAGAGCGCGTGCGCCGACGATGCGGGCCTTTTCGAAGCGCGTGTATTCCATCGTATCACCTGTCAGGGACGGGGTAAGCCTACCGCTGACTGTCGCGGCGAAGCCAAGGTGGATATAAACGGTTGCGCGGGCGATGCTCCGCTGTGGCCAAAATGAGCGCCGCCACCGGCGAATGTGCCGGCCGCCATCCCCGCTGTGGGGGATTTGCTCCAGTTGATGTAGTGCCCGGTTGCACTTGAGGCTTGCGCGTTCGGTCCCGCTGTCCGGCTTCGAGCACGGGCCCGTTCTGGCCCGGTCGTCGGTCTCAAGGAGCACGAACTCCAACTTGATTCGATGGCCCCAGGTGCAGTGGTGACTCGGCGGCGGCCGCCTGGCTGGGCGTGGGCGTTGTGGGCGGGCGTTGTGCTTTTGTTGGTGGTGTTGGCCACGTTTACGCAGAGCGGGGGCATGGTAGTCTCCTCTGCTTTGGCGGGTGCTGCGACTGCATTGGCGGCGTGGACGGCGCTGGATGTGGGTCGGGCGCTGAAGCATCGGGAGGTGCTGCGGGCAAAAGAAGCGGAATTCGTGGAGTTTGCCGAAACCATTGAGTTGCGCGTGGAGCACGCGGAGCAGGAGTTGGAGGCGGCACTGAAGGATGTGCGCCGGGATGCGGTTTCGGCGGTGCGTACACTTCGGGAGCAATTGGAGGAGTTGGAACGGGCCTTTGCAGAGCACTTTGCCACGCATCGGGGTGTGGGTGAAGATCGTCCTTCGAGGCCTATGCGGCCGACGAGGTTGGACGAACACGTGGATGAGGTGCTTGGTGCCGCGGCGGGAGGCGGAGAATCGGCGACGACGGGTCGTTCCGAGCGGCCGTTAGCGGGGGCTCCGGGTTGGCCCGTAGCGGAGATTCCGGGCATTGACGAGGCGCATGTGCTTCGCTTGCATGCTGCGGGCATTCATGATACGGTGCAGTTGTGCGCGGCGGATCCTGTGGATGTGGCCAAGCGGGTGCGGGTGTGGCCAAACTTGGTGCGCAATTGGCAAGTGACGGCCGAGATGTTGCCTCGGGTGCAGGCGGCGCAGGCAGCGGCGGGGCCTGCGGGCTAGGCTAGACTAGGCCTAGGCTTGACCTAGGCTAGCCTTCGAGCAGCGGCAGCAGATTCTCGGGGCCGGGGCGCCCGACGCGGGCATGGTCGCCGTGGATGAGGATGGGCCGTTCGAGGAGCTTGGGGCTTGCTGCGATGGCCGTCAAAAGTTCGCGATCGGAGGCGGTTTTGGCAAGGCTTGCAGCGTCGTCTTCGCCCCATCGCAGCCATTGGGCCACCGGCAAGCCGAGGCGTTTGTGGAGGATGCGCAGTTCGTCGAGGCTCATGGGCGCTTTCTGGTAGTCGCGCACTTCGTGGTCGACGCCACGTTCTTCCAGCATCGCGAGGGCGGCTCGGGACTTGGAGCAGCGCGGGTTGTGCAGCAACAAATAGGTCATGCGGCACGGGAGGGGGAGGGGGATGAAGGGATTGCGAAAGGGGCCAGGGGCACCTGTGGGCAGCGGGGACTAGAGTACGAAGTCGAGCCCGATGTCTTTTCGCTGGTTTGCCTGCTTGCGCGCGGACGGACCCAGGATTTGCTTGGAGCGAACGCCGGTGATGACGAGCATGACGCGCACGGCGCGGTCCAGGGCGTGGTTGACGCTGGTTCCCCAGATGATGCGGGCATCAGGGTTGATGCGCGAGTAGATTTCGTGCACAACCGCTTCTGCCTCCTTCAGGGTCATGTCGCTGCCGCCGACGACGTTCACTAGGGCGCCGCTGGCGTCGCTGATGTCGATTTCCAGAAGCGGGCTCTGGAGTGCTTCCGTGACTGCCGCAACGGCGCGGTCGTCGCCGTCGGACTCGCCGAGGCCGATCATGGCGACGCCACCCTTCTTCATGATGGTCTTCAGGTCGGCAAAGTCGAGGTTGACGAGGCCGGGCTTGGTGATCATCTCGGTGATGCCGCGGATGCTGCGAACGAGCAATTCGTCGGCGACCCGGAAGGCGGCGGCCAATGGTAGGCGCGGGGCGACTTCCAGGAGCTTGTCGTTGGGGATGACGATGACGGTGTCGCACACGTCGCGCAGGCGAGCAAGGCCCGCTTCGGCGTTCTCCATGCGCACGGCGCCTTCGACGCTGAACGGCAGGGTGCAGACGGCGATGGTCAGGGCACCGGCTTCGCGGGCCATCTTGGCCACAACGGGAGCGCTGCCGGTTCCGGTGCCGCCGCCAAGGCCGCAGGTGATGAAGCACATGTCGGCGCCGGCAACGGCGGCTCGAATGTCTTCCTCGGTTTCTTGTGCGGCTTCTTCGCCGATTTGTGGCAAGGCACCTGCTCCGAGGCCGCGCGTGAGGTGGCGGCCGATGAGCATCTTGTGGGGGACCTTCGCCGACAGCAGGTGCTGCGCGTCGGTGTTGAGGGCGACCAGTTCCACTTCACCCACGTCTTCCTCGGTGAGGCGCGTGATGGTGTTCGTGCCGGCGCCGCCGCATCCGAAGACCTTGATCTTCGTTACGAGACTGTGGAGAATTCGCTCCAAGTCGGCGTTGTCACTGGTTGCTTGCTTCTGTGTATTCGGCATGACCTGAACGGTCTGTGCCCCGCGGCCGGTCTCTTCGGCTCGGGCCACCGCCTCGCGGATAATGTCCTTCATGTGCATCCCCTGAGAGCGTGCGCTCCCATCCAATCGTGACAGGGCGGGGGACATGGATAAATGTTCTCTGGGAGGTACGAGCGTTTCAAAATTGGGGGAGCCTCCACGGCATGGTTTTGAAACAGCATCCCCTGCCTACGGCTCCAGGGTGCAAAGGCTCAAAATCAAGCTTTTAATGGGTAACCATGGACTTAATCACGCTGCTCCAAAGAGTGGAGGCGTCCAATCCGAACAACTGGTTGACCCACGAAGGTGGAATCCACGTCTTCAAGGAAGACCTGAACGTCAGGTTGGTTGAAGACCGGGAAGACGAAGATTTCGGAATGGCATACGGGGCGAACTGGCTGCCCGAGGGCTTCCCCTATGAGGCGCAGCGAATCACAGCCGGACTCTACTATGGCCTGAGTCTTGTTCAGGTGTTCACCTTGATTCAGATTCAACACCCGTCCTTTATCCTCCCTGCCCCCAACCCCGAGGGCGAAGACCCCACGAACTGGACGACAACGCGACTAAAGGTGGCGGTAGCGCACATCCTGAATGGGCCCGCCAACGACATACCCGCAATGCCCCAAATTGAGGCCACTCTACAACAGTACGGCGTACAAATCGAGGGCCCCCATCATCCGCGCACCTTTGCCATGGGCTAACTTAGATTCGAGCATGGGGGTACTCTCCCCAAAACCGATTTTGCAGCGTGTCGAGGCTTTCCCACCCCTCAAGCCGAGCCACGCCGCCTTCGAGCTGAATTTCCTCGTCGCGGACGTGGCTGACGTACACCAGCCGCGTCAGGTTGTACACCAGCGCCATGCACAGCAATTCGTTGCGCTGTGCCACTTCGCCCCGCGAGTATAGCCGATCTCCGAGTATGCGCTTCAGGGCGGCGTTTCCGGTCTCTACGTTGTTCTTGCGGTTGGCTCGGGCGTTGTACCCGTCCCGATCCACTTTCGACCGCTGTAAGGCGTCCTTGAAGGCTCTGCGCGGTCCTCGGATGCCGTTTCCGGTGGCATTTTTCTTGAATTTCATTTGCCCGTCGATGCCTTGGCGCTTCAGGTAGTCGAAGAGGTAGCCGGCAGAGTACGCTTTGTCGCCGCCGTACTCCTTGAAATTCAGCATCAATTGCGCCCGCATCAGGAGCGGCACGGCCCATTGGGCTTCCCCGAATCCGCCTTTCTGGGTGCGCAATCCGGCGATCATGGTGTATTCGTAGGTCCACAAGATCACGGTGTACATCCATTCATGTTCCCGGCGATCCTCTTTTTTCTCGTGTTTCTCCTGGTAGTACGCCCCAAAGTGCTGCGTCGTCAAGCCGGTGCCGTCCTGGTGCGCGATGGACTCATAGGGACGAACTGGCCACGTTGACAACGAGAGCAATTTCTCCAAGACCTCGGTTGACTCTGGATCATTCAGGAACCGGCTCAAGGTCGCAGCACTGACAGGCCCATACGGGTTGTGTCTGCGGTGCGTGGCGTCTTGCATTACGCCCTCTAAGCGCCGCAAATTCTGCCGATTCCAAACCCGCATCACCGATTGATACACGAGCGCATGAAGCGGCGCCGGTGGACGCCCCTTTACTCCCGGCGCGAGTGGTTCTTCAAGGACTGGCAATGCCGAGCGCAGCAACCGCGCCAACAACCTTGGCACCATTTCCGGGCAAGCCTTCCAAGCTCGGGCCTCTAAGCCATGATCTCGGGGCCGGTCGCCCTTGCGGTACACGGTCGCGGCCGTGTTGGGCAATTCTGTCATTCCTTCGTAGAGCATCACAACGAGAATGTGGGCGCACGGCTTCTCTTGGTTGTGGTCGTGGCCGTCTTGGGCGCACCGCAACAAGTCGCCGCGACGGTACACCTTGACCCGGTGAACGCCTTGGTGCCGGCGCACGTTCCAATGGTCCGGGTCCATTTTTTGAACCGCATCCTCAAAGCCCCAGATCGTCAAGGCGTTGCGGCGCAAATTCGGGTTTAATCGGTTCCAGAAATCCAGGGCTTCCAGGGTTTCTTCGTCCACTACGGGGCACCCCCCAAAGCAAGCATAACCAGCTCTTTTCCGCCAAGGGCAAGGCCGAGGATCGTCACGGTCCACAAGAGCCGACGAATCAAGCCCAAGTGCGCCTTCAACGCCGACTCGCGGACCTCGCGCAAGTCCTCGCGGACCTCGCGGCGCAATTCCCCGACCTCGCGCTCTAGGTTGCGGCGCAAGTCGCGCATTGCCTCCAATAGCCGCATATCCTCCACGGTTAGCCGCTCCAAGTGTCCGTGATGTCTTCGAGCAAAACGTACCCCCCGGCACTGTGGGGCGTTAGGAGGCTGGCGTTGTGCGCCACGAGATCAACCACCACGGGCGAAGCGCCCCCGGAGTTGTCCACGAGAATGAAGTCGGTGATCATCCCGCCGCCATAGGTGCGGGTGTACGTCTCCGGCTCCGCCGCTCCATTCACTTCGACCCGGAACCAATCAACATCGAGGCTGTCAGGGCTGACCGCGTACCCGAAGACCTTGAAGACCGCGCCAACCGGCACCGAATACGATGCCACAACCGCTTGATCGTTCACGGGCAACGGGACAAGGGAGCCCTTGCCGCGCCGGACCTTGCGTTCAACCACTGACTTGATGTGGACGCTTCCAAGGGTGCCGTCCGGGCGCTCCTTGAGGCGCCCGTCCCAATCCACATACTCGCCCGTGTCGGGGTCGCGGATTTGCTGGATACTGTAGCCCATTCAGGGGCCTCCGATGCGGTTGATTCCGGGGCGGGGCGTGTATTGCCGGCACGACGCGGCGAGGGTCGTGCTTGGAATGTAGAACCCCAACGCGGAGCAATAGGGCACGGGCAACAAGGCGCCGGCTCGGCGTGCGCGGGTGTACCACTCGCAGGTTTTGCAGTCCAAATCCATTCAGGCCCCTCCCATGAAGATGCCCTCGCCGTAGCCGGCTTGCCGGGTGATGCGCTGGAACTGGAACGTTACGCTTGGGCCGTGATTGGTGATTTTCAAGAGCCGCCATGTTAGGCCCGATGTGGGGCTAAAGGCGTAAGCGGCGTAGGTGTCGCCCGTGGGCAAGTAGGCCACGACGAGCCCGTTCAAGTCCGATCCGGCGCCCGAAAACAAGCCTTGGGTGGTTTCTCCGATGAACTGGATTCGGACTTGCCGCAACGGTTGGCCCGCTACGTCCACGGCGTACCCGACAAGCGTGGTTCTGTCGCCTTGGCGGTAGACCGCCGTGGGTCTGATTTCGCGGCTTGGGTGCCTTGATCCCGAGGCGTTGGCAAGCCACGCGCCGAGGCTGGCCACGGGTTGCCCTGGTGTCTTGGAGGTCCAGGTGTTGCCGGTTTCGTGATCCATCCACCCTGCGTCTTCTACGTAGGAAGGGGCAAAGGCGTGGGTTCCGCCGTGGGGGTATGGGGGCGTGGCGCTTTCTTGGCCCGGGATGAGGTTCGGGGCGTTGTGGACGGTGCCGGATTCGGGGCCGAGTTCGCCACTAGTGGCGGCGTTTTGGTTTCCTTGGGCAATGCCCGTGTAGGTGGCCAATGCGTTCACCCCTGCCTGATTGCTACGGTGATGTAGGCGGTCGAGTCCGGGCTTTGCAGGGTCTTGACGAGGTACGTCTTTGTGACCGCGTCGTCCACCCAATCCACTAGATCGCCGTCTGCTAGTCCTTGGGCCAAGGCGACGACGAACCACCGCTTGGTTTGGGCAATGGGGATTCGTTTGTTGGTGTCTAGGTTGTTGCTAAAGTGTGGGAAATGGAAGTAGATTTTCGAGTTCCCGTCCGAGCGGTAGGCGCTGCGAAACAGTTCAACACCGGCACCATAGGCGACGGTTTGGGTGTTGAATGGTCGAATGTACTCCTTGCGGTTCAGGTCGGAATAGTTGCCAACGGCGCTAACTTGGCCGGTGCTGTTGTCGAAGTATTGGGCATAGTATCGGTCGTACCAATTGCCCCCTGTGGAGTACACAATGTTTGGGTCGCTGTTGGTCCATGCGGTAACAAAGAAGTTGGAGTATCCGTCGGGATATTCCTTCTCGGTGTTGCGCTCCAAGGACAAGAAAGAGGTGTAGTCGTGCGCTGGACTGGCCATCCAACTGGAAAGGACGGTGAAGCCCTCGGCGTCTAGCCACATCCAGTATTGGCCGGCTTTGTCACCGCTACCGGCTCCAGTGGCCCAGTAGTAGTTCTGGGTCCATGAAGTGCCGTAGCTTTGCCAAGATTCCGTGGGGATGCCCGTAATTTCGACGGTGCCGCTTGGTGATGAGGTTCCAAGGTCGTAACCACTGGATACGGTGACGCGGATTTCGTTGAAGCGGTTGTACCCGGAACTACTGACGATTCGTTCGACGCTGACAAAGAAGCCGTCCGCGATGTGTTCGAGGGCTCGGCGGGCGGGGCTTACGGCGGCGGGCCGGCCCGTGGGGTCGGCGTCGCTCCATGCGCCCGTGGCGATGAGGTCGTCTGCGATCTTGTCGGTGAGTTCGTCCATTGTTGTGTTTCCGCTTGAGAATGTCATGAGGGGTCACGCTCCCGAGATGTGGAGTTTGTAGCGTTGCCCGGTCTCCGTCGTGTTGGTTACGACGGCTTCCAGGCTGTCCGAAAATCGAAGAGGGCTTTCCTTGCGAGTCCAGCGTAGGACGCCGGCTTCGTCACCATGCGAATACCGCTTGACCGAGCCGTCCAAGGACAGGCTTAGGGTAACGCCGGGGGGCAGGTGGATATTGTAGAGTAGAATCTCGCCCGATCCCCGGTAGGTCAAGACGCGGCGCTCCCCGGCGAAGAGTTGCGGGTTGTCGTTGGCACCGGGAGAGTCGATCTGGAACGGGTGCGCTCCGTCTCCGGCTAGGTCTGCGATGCCTTCCCAGACCGTCCCCGCGAGTTCTTCCCGAGTCACGGCGCGGGGCCGGGGTTCTCGAATGGCTATGAGTGCCACCCCCGCCGGGGTTTCTTGTGTCGTGGAACCCGAAGGTAGTGGGGGACGCGGTGTTTGGCTTGGAAGGCCGGGGCACGGCTCCGCTTGTATTCGTCGTCAAAGCGGGGGCCGTGGCCGGTGGCGGTGAAGCCGTCGCGTTGCGGTTCGCGGCGTTCCTTGGCCATTACGAGCGACCTCCAAGGGTCAATAGGCCAACGACCAGCACCGCACCGGCAGCGACGACCACAACCGTGAGCTTGCCTAGCTCTTGACGGTCATTCTCTTGCGTCGTTGCGGGGGGCTGGCCGAAGGCGTTGAAGAGGCCAGTTTTGCGATCAAAGAGCACCCATGTTTCGGGCACTCCGTCGCCGTTGGTATCCACGGGGGTCTTGTCAAGTGGGGGATTGACGGCGCGGCTTACGTCGTCAGCCACGTTGCCCACTTGGTTCAAGAGAAGCGACCCACCGCCAAGGGCCGCAAGGGGGAACACGGCGGGCTTTAGGACGCGGCCCGCGCCGCTACTAAACCGCATGAATCCGCGACCAAATCCAGCAAGATTCGAGGCCCGAACCGCTGGGGCTGGACTCATGAGACGAGCCCCCGGAAGAATTTCTTAGTGGACTTGTAGCCCGAGGAAACGGCGCTACTCGTGTCCTTGGCGGCGTCCCTTGTGGCGTTGACCACGCTTTCTTGGACGGTGCCCCGGTAGGCTTGGCGAAGGTTGCCGCGCACCGATCCACGACCAACCACGCCCGTCGCCACCGCGCCAACAGCGGCAAGGGGCAAGGCTACGGATTTGACCGCGACTTCGGCTTCATGTTCCACGGCTTTCGGAGTTAGGAATGCAATGGTTTTCTCGGCGGCGTTGCCCCGATCTAGGGCGTCAAGGGCGCCGGATTTTTCGAGCACGGCAGTTCCGCCGAGGCCAAGGGCCACGCCGGCAGCGGCAGCCCCACCGTAAGCAACGGGCGGGGCGCGAAGAAGCGCGGTGCTGCGAGTTGCAAGGTTTCCAAGTCGTGCGGTGCGCGTGGCGTTTTGGACGCCAAACGCATTGAGCCGGGATTGGGCGCCGCCCTTGGCCACGGCTCCGGCGCCGCCGCGAAGGAGGCTTGCGCCGCCTCGGGCAATGGCGCCCCCGGCGCTCTTGATCAGCGGGGCACCAAACGCTAGAGCAAGGCCGACGTTTGCAAGATCGGCAACTTGGCTAAACCTGGATGCACTCGCGGAGTCGGATGCGATTTCGTTGTTGATGCGGCGTTGTTCAGTTTCATTGGCGGCGTTGGCGCGGCGCAATTCGTCAAGGACGGCGGATTCGTATTCGGGACTAAACGCGGGCCCAAGACCCCCGCCTTGGGAACTCGCTTCGGGGTTTGGGGGGTTGGAATAGTCGTAGTATTGGCCGGTGCTTGGGTCGTAGGCATAGGCGCCGTCGGAGAGTCCGCCAAAGCCGGCGCCCTGTCCGCCAAGACCGGGGGCCGTTGGTTGCGGGCCTTGGTTGGCTTCGACTCGGGTGGCGGCGTAAGCGAGGCCCCCGAGTCCGATGAGGCCGAGTGCGATCAAGGCGGTTCGATCCATGAATCTCAAGCCGAAGCTTGGACCTCCAAGACCACCATGGTTAGGCTTCCGTTGGCTTCGGGGTTGGTGTTGACGACTAATTCGAGGGTGTCCATTCCCTTGGTTCGCAGGGCTTGCGATCCGTCCCCGAATACGTCGAAGTTGACGACGGCCCAATCCATGGGGGTTTCGTCCATCTCGAAGTCTGCGCGGTTTTCTTCGCGCAGTTGATCCCAGGGTTCGCGGGTGCGGTGAAACTTCACGCCGTCTTGGATCACGGACACCGACCGAAGCAAGGTCGGGGAGCTTGGGACCAAGAGAATTGCTTGGATCACTTGGCCGTCTCGAATGTCGATCCCGGTTTCTCCTTCGACGCTTTGAAGATCCTTGTACACGGTCTTGCGCACGATCAAGGGGACTTTGCCAACGTCCTGGCCTTCGTTGATGATCTCGCGGGCGTAAATCGCCACGTTGCCGCCGACAATGGCGGTGTGATCCCCACCGGCGGCTTGCAGCTCATTGACTCCGGCAAAGGTAACGTGCAATTCGAGACTCGTAAACAGGAACGTTGGGAGCATCCCAAGGTCCAGGTACGCAAAGCCGAGGCCGGGGGCTTGGTCCTTGTAGGCGAGGATGTTCAAGCGGCGTAGGTTCTCGAACGACAGGTTCGTGGTGGTCAGTTGTCCGCCGATCGTGAGTTCTATTCGCTTGATCATGCGGTTGGCGGCGTCTGCCGTGAACGCGCCACCAGATCCCCCCGCGAGGGCGCCGGGATTGACTTTGAGGCGAAGGCGGTTGAGAAAGTGCTGCCGTGGAATCGAGACGCGGACTGATCCGCCGTCTTCGTATGGCACCACCTTGAACGGGCGCGTGATCACGGCCAAGGGTTCACACTCCGCCGGCGATTCGGATTCCGGCCGTGACGAATCCGCCGCCGGCGCCGATCATGATGGTTCGGCCCCAGCCCTTGGATTTGTACGCAAGGGCGACGAGGGCGAGCCCGGCGGCGGCTTTCAGGGCGCCGTCGATCTTGGGGTCTGGATGGGAGGGAAGGGGGAGACGGGTTCCGTAGGCGCCGATGGCGCCCGATAGGGCCGTGCTGACGATTGCTTGGGTTGCGGTCATTGGGGGTCTAAGGCTCCTGCCAATCGCTTGGCGGAAGACTAACGCGACGGCAGGCAACTTCTACCGTTACCCGCCCCCCTCGGGGCCTTTCTCGGTGCTTCTGGATCGAGTGGTTTAGCAATCCTTCCCAGGAGGGAAAGACGGGGGCCATCCATCCACGGGCTTCGCATTTGCAGCACAACCAACCAACGCGCCTACTGGCCAATTCCATCACCTTCAACAGGAGGGGACGGGGGTTGGTCGAGGGAGGGCCCCGAGGGGCCCCGAGGGGTCGCCATTGCTTTTCGGGGTTCGAGGCGGCAGGGTAGGACCGCGCCTTGTTCGGCGCTCCAAAACGCAAAGTCTCCGATTCCGAACGACTTCATGCGCTGGACGGCCTCGCGTCCAAAGGCGGGTTCTAATGCGCGTTCGTCACCGGGAAAGGGCCGGGTGCTGACTCGGTAGGCTCCGGCGCCAAAGGTCAAGGGAATTTGCGCGAGGCGATGCGCGGCCCAGACCTTGGCTAGTTGGTTGGGTTTCTTGTGTCCAAGTTCTACGAGGTCTTGACACGCCGGGGGCAAGTCGCTAAGGCGCTTGGAGTCGGCGGTGATTCGTTGAAATTCGTCGGTGACGACGACGGCCTTGTGAAACCGCATGGCGATTCGGCAAAAGTCGTTGTATGCCGAAAGGAGGGCTTCGCGTCCGGCGCTGCTTGGGGGGCTTGGCCATACGACGAAGGGGGCTTTTCGGGCGGCGGCTTCCATTTCGGTGGCGGTGTGGACGACGACGGCAAAGTCGGCGTAGTCTGGTTTGGCGCCGCTTCGGGGTGGTGCGGCCCAGAAGGCGCCGCGTCCAATGCTTTGGGCCCAGGCGGCGATGAATGTGGTTTTGCCGGTGCCGTAGTCGCCGGTTACGAGGGCACTTTTGCCGGGTTCGAGGCTTGGAAGGTTCACGCGGTTGGCCCCCCGTCTTTGGTGGCGTCGTGGAGTCGTTGCCGTAAGTGTTCGACGCGGCGGGGGTTGTGCTGGAACCAGTCTTGGACGATGGGCTTGAAGTGGGTCCAGGTGGCGCCAAAGAGTTCGGCGCCTAGGTCGTTCACGATTTCTTGGAGGGTTTCAGTCATGGTCCCAGACCTCCAAGAGTTCGTGGGCGTAGTGTACGAGTTCCCTGGCTTTGCCGGGGTTTTCCCGCATCCATACCCGGAGGCGTCCGCGTAGATCGAACCAGTCGTACCCGAAGGCGTCCCCGGCGAGTTGATCCACAACGGCAAGAAGTCCCGCGTAGTTCATTCGGCAACGCCTCCGGCTTGGGCAAGTATTCCGTCCCAGTATGGGTCGCCGGTGCCGCCGGTTTGGGGCTCGGGTTGATCTTCGGGTTCGGGTTGGGCGTCGTCGTTTTGGGGTGTGGTTTCGGGTGGGGCGCGGTCGGCGTAGATTCCTTTTCGACTGGCTACGAGCATTCCGAGGCTTGCGCCGCTGGCGATGAGGGCGGTAAGGGGGTGGTCGATGGGCAAGTCTGGAAAGTACAGGTCAAGGCAGGCGTGGACGGCGCGTGGAAAGCCCGTTTCGCGTACTTCGTCCACGTTCAAGGCGCCGTCTTCCTGTTTTCCAAGGGCCAAGCCGTTGATCATGGCCGTTACGCCGCCGGCTATGATGGGTTCAAGGGGCACCTGGACGCGGGGCGCTGGCCGGGATTGGGTGGGGTCGCCGTTGGGGGTGTTTGGGTCGGGTAGGAGGGGGCCGACTTCGGGGGGTGGGGCAAAGGAGACCATGAGGGTCCCTGATTCTTCAGGAGTGGTGGGGTCTGGAATCGGGTTCGCTTCGGGTCCGTGGGTGGGTTTCGGGTTGGGTGGGGTTTGGGTCTCCTGTTGGGGCGTGTGTTTTGGTTCGGGTTGGGTTGGGTCTGGTGGGTTGGGTTCGGGTTCAATTGGGTCTAATCGGGTGGGTTCCCCTTCTGTTGGTGGTGGGTCTGGGTGGGTTGGTTCCGGGTTGGGTGTGGGTCGGGTCTCGGGTCGGGTGTTTGGGTCGGGTCCTCGGGACCCGGTGGGTGGGTGTCGGAGACCCGTTTTTGGACCCGATTTGGGTGGGTCTTGGGTGGGTTGGTTGAGCAGGGTGGCTAGGCCCGCGAGTGGGTCCATTTTGGGTTCGGGTTCGGGTTGTGTGGGTTGTTGGCGGTGGGTGTGGTGGTCGGTGTCCTTGCTCATTTGGACATGGGCGCCGAGTGCGCCGGGGTTGCGGAAGCGGCGTCCGCATACGGGGCATTGGTGGCGTGGTGGCCGGATTGGCCGTTTTTGGTCGGGGGTGGTGGTGTTTGGGGGCATGAGCCTGAAGGCTCGGCGCGGTTTGACTGCCGGGTGGCGTCGAGGGTGCAATCAAAGTGGGTTGCAATCAAAGGGGCGAGCCGTCGCGGTTTGCGGCGGTCGTTGCTCAAGGTGGGTTTGCGTGTTTCCGGTTTGCAGTCAGGAGGGTTCGGGGGCACGGAGTCACCTAAGCAAGCCGTGACTGCGGCGGCTCGCCCAACTGACTTGAGCTGTCAATCAATCTATTAACTAATTGGTTGAATGATTGGACTATATTTCAAAATAACTAAAACTTTGCAGCAAATAGGACTAATTATAGAATATAAGTTCTTGTCGCCAATATTATAACTCTTAATAAAGTCATAACGATAATAAATCCTGATTGACTCGACTAATAAAACAAATTATATGGTGGGCAAGTTGGACAGTGACGCGACGGGAAGGATTCGAACCCTCGGATTCGCCAGAATCGCCCGATCTTAAGTCGGGTGCAATAGGCCACTCTGCCACCGCCGCAGTAGGGGGAGATAACACCGCCCTGGCCGGTTTAAGCGTTGTTTTTTGAGGGCCATTTTCCCGTTTTGCATATGTTATTATACAGAATCTCTTTTACAACTACTAGCCAGAATCGCTCGACGCCCCCTCGCGGGGAAAACGCTCCCTCGGGAGCGGAGTCGGGGGCGGGGCGGGAAGTTGAGCTCACCTTTAGGGAGACGCGCCCGCCCCGTTTTTTCATTCACGGGGCTTATTGTGCCCCAGATTCAAACGGATTCGGAAGATTTGATTTTCCTCGCCTTTTTTTCGCCCCTTTACTGCCCCGATGGCTCACCATATGGCCGTTTTCCCTTAGTTTTTTCCTCGCAATAGATTCGGAGCGGCGAAAACCTTTAGAATCTCTAGGCGTCTTTATATAATTAACTTGCCCAAATTCATTCTGCACTTCCAATATTCTATCTCTCACTTTACAAAGATGCTGTTTATCCCCCGTAAGTGCGTGTAGGTAATACCACGCCGTTTGACTATCCGTAAAACACCTAACTCGGCATGCTTCTGGATTCCGTAATATTTTTCTGGCTTCAAGCAGGCCCAACAAGATTGCCTCCATTTCAGCTTGATTAGTGCTGATACTGTATCGGTATTTTCCAGATTCTGCTAAAATAACTCCATTTTCATTTACTACAATTGCGCCCATGCCCGAAGCCCCCCACTGGCCGGGTTTGCCCGATTTTGTAGATTTAGGTCGCATCTCTGCATCACTAAAAACAACCAATTCACGCACGCTACCCGGATGTCGGCGCCGGCCTTCATGCAATTTTGGCAAGCCGCTCTTTGGGGCTGGCCACACGGGCCCTAAATAAACAGGTATATTTTTAGGTTTCGTCATAATTGCTCCGAAAGCCATCAGTTGAATTCTTTGTAAAATATTTTAAATATCAATTTTAACTGGTTTCAGATGGACTCCACCTTCATCTATAACCCACGCCAGATGATCCCCTTTTCCCACTTTCAGGGCCACCATTACTTCTTGTGGTATCCCCATTCTTCCTGACGAATCAATGCGCCGAATTTCTGTAAAGGGCAGCTTCACACCTTGGGGGAATTGGCAACAGTGCATAAATGGCACCGGCGAAACGTTGAATATGCCAGTCTGCCCATATGGGCAAATATGCATCAAT
This sequence comes from Thermoplasmatota archaeon, assembly GCA_041601615.1. Lineage (GTDB taxonomy): Archaea > Thermoplasmatota > E2 > JACPAO01 > JAHFTW01 > JANQNI01. The sequence goes on from JBFIHX010000002.1 coordinate 323,785, forward strand.
GCAAACCTCCCGCAAGCGATGGCGACCCACACGGCCAAGATGACGCCAATCAGTCCCCCACCCAACATGACGAAAACACGGAGAACCCACGATTCGAGTTCACCTGTGACCAGCATTTGAATGGGCCGCGAATCAACCATTCCCATTGCAACACCAAGCTGTCCAAATGGCAACTGGTCGAAAATCCAGAAGAAGGCTCCATAGGAATTTGGGCGACAACATGCCCAAAGTGCAACACCTACATCACCGTCGAAATGGAACTAGACCGATTCCCCGAACCTGCCATGAAGCCGCGAGGTGGCGACTAATGGGTGCGGGTGGCGGTAATTTCCGACAAGCCGGGATACCGGCAGATCTTGCAAAAGAAATCGTCTACCTGATCAAAGTCCACCCGCAACTTGGGTACCGAAGCTTGTCAGAATTTGCCCGGATCGGGATCATCGAGCATTTGCGCCTGACTCGGATGCAATTGGCGTTAGAAGCAATCTGGGCCACGGCCGAATTAAGCGCCGATGCTCTCGATGCCATGCTACGGGATTCCCTGCCTCCTGCCTACATCAAAATTCTTGATAGCGCACGACCAAATGGAAAACCACCCGCTACTACGCCATATCCGCCCCATTACGGAGACAAACAGGGCAACCGGATCAGTCCAGTCTCCCCCTCAATCCGGGCGGAGTTAGACAAGCTAACGGGCTAGATTCACCCCGCCCCCAATTTCGGAACTCATTCCCCGAATCCGGCTTTGCGGGATTTCTCCTTATATCCCCTATTTTTGAAACCCGATTCCCTCATTCTGTAAGGCGGCTAGAGTTTTGGAACGCTCGTCTGGGAGGTGTGCTTCCAGTGGGGCGGGTGGAGCGCAGGCGCCCAGTTCAGTCTCGACGCGTGGATGCGAGTTGCAATCGGTCACGCACGGTCAACAATCCGAGGAGGATGATGGGCGGCGCCACGGCAAACGACCACACCATGATGTCGCTGGGGGTGCCACCAAGCCACGGCAACGCCGCGATGATCAGAACGGAGGCAATCAGACTTTGTCCTGCAAGGTCCCAGGTTCGGCCCATGCGTCCACCCATGGAACCGGCCACTTCGAGCTTGTCTCCATAGAAACACGCTTCCGTCAGGTTCATGCCGCCGGCTTGTGTGGCCGCATCGTGCGCTTGGTGCGGGTATGGTCATTGCTGTTGTCGCTGGTGCTCAGCGTGTCCTTGACCGGCTGTGTGAGCGAGTTGTTGACGAGCGAGCAAGTGACGGTGCGTACGGTCTCCTGTGCCGTGGTGGATCCAGCCGCAGGGCGCGGCGTCATGTTTGCCCTGCATCGGCAAAGTGGCGTCCAGCGCGTCCCCGTGGAGGCGCTTTGGGGCGTTGCCCAGGAGCTCGGTGACGCCGGCTTTGGCGACGATCGGTTCCAAGCGGCGGAAGCGGAGTTGTTGCGGGGCACTGGGGCGTGGTCGCTTGTGCGTCTGCAAACATGGGCCGAGGATGCTACGGTGCTTGACGACGCCCGCGTGACCATCCATGTGCTGTGGGTCCAATCCTTCGAGGAGGAAGAGCCAACGACCATGATGGTTGCGCCAGGCGTGGTGGCGGTTTCGGAAGCCGCCGTGGTCGCGGGGGCCCAGCGATTGGAGCGTTCCGAGGACTTCTTGGCCAGGGTCTTGCTGCTGCATGTCGTGGGCCATGCACTTGGCGCCGTCAACCAGGGCATTCCGCTCAACAGCACGAGTCCCGAATTGCAAGAGGGGCCGGCAGGCCATGAACCGGCGCTGGATTCGGTTTTGAACGTCGGCTGGGATCGTGTCCACACCATGCCGCATTCGAATGCTACCTACACGGGGTACTCGGCGGCGGTGCTTGATGATTGGCGGGCTGCGGCTCGGAGCGTGTGCCCGTGACGAAGCTCTATGAAGATGCACTGCGCCTTTCGATCAACGAGAATCTGCGCAACATCAGGACCATTCTCGAATGGGCCAAGGATGCGCCGGACCTGAAGGATGCCATCGCGCACTCGGAGCAGGCGTACCAGCTCTTGGGTGAGGTTGTGGCGAATTTGCGCGAGTTGGGCCGAGCGTAGCGAGGCGCCACTCGCGTTTGCCGCGGTGCGTGAGCGCCGTGTGCTGTGGGAGTTGGGTCGGGCGTTGCGGAGCGCCACTCGCGTTTGCCGCGGTGCGTGAGCGCCGTGTGCTGTGGGAGTTGGGCCGAGCGTAGCCTTCACCCTGGCGTGGGCTCCTTGTGGCCACGACAACCCTAAACGGGCTTTCCTCGGTCGTGCCTTGTTTGGTCATGGATGTTGGTGCATCGGTGCAGCGTGCTCTCTCCCGCGTGATGCGTGGTTCTGCCCAGCGTGCTTGGTTGGTGATTGGCGTTGTTGCGCTCATCACGGCCGGCAGCATAGGCGTGCTTCTGACAGTGGAGCCGAACGTGGAGACGGACATTCAGTCCGGGTATTTTGCCACCTACGACGATCAGGCCAATGCGTTTCGGGACCTGCGGCGTGACGTTGCGGGTGTGAACTCAGAAATCGTCTACTTCGAGTTGAAGGAGGACGCGAGGGGGCCAGCGGCGGACGGCAGTGGTGACACAGTGCCGGTTACGAACGTCACAAGCATGGAGGCGCTGCGGGCACAAGAGGAACTGTTTGCCTTCGTCAAGGCGGAATTCAAGGAGCGCACAGGCTTGGACAAGGTGGTCAGCCACACGAGCCTGCCGTACTTCGAGAAGCTCATCTATGCACAGTTTCCGGGCGGTTGCTTCTGCCTCGCGCCCGACCAGGGCCAACACGACATTTCGCAGCAACTTCTAGACGCCGCCGACAGCACCGGCGCCATCGCCCTCTACCGCAGCGACGACTACCGGGCCGCTGTGATGTTCATCATCTACGAACCGGACACTTCGGAGCTTTCCAAGAAGGAGACGGGCGGACTCATCAACGAAATCATCGGCGAATACCGGGAGCTTTCGGTCGGCGCATCGGGTGCCGCGGGCGTCGAGAAGACAAGCGACCTGTGGAAGGACGAATACTTCGATTCTTGGGGCGTGCAGTCCTGGATTTACCGCATCGATCAGCAAGTGGAGAAGGAGTCGACCATCTTCATCGCCGCCGTCTTCGGATTCCTGGCCGTGACTCTGCTCTTTCTGTTTCGCAATGTCAAGCGCGCCGCCATCGGCGTTAGCACCGTCGGCATCATTCTGCTTTGGACCCTCGCCGGGATGACCCTCGGCGGCGTCAGCATCGGCTTCGTCTCCATGGCCATGTTCCCGCTTCTGCTTGGTGTCGGCGTGGACTACGTCATCCATATCATCAACGAATTTGGCACGGAACGAGCGGAAACAGACTCCGCCGACGCCGCCTTCGACCTCATCGGCCGTCGCGGCGCGGTGGCGTTGTTCATCAGCACCCTCACGACCGTGTCCGGCTTTGTCGTGATGATCACGAGCACCAGCCCCATGATCGTGGAAATCGGCACCGCGACCATCCTCGGCATCCTGAGCGTGTTCGTGCTCAGCCTAACCTTCCTTCCTGCCCTCCTGCAACTGAGTGTTCGCAACGAGTCGCGTGAAGTATTCCGGCCCAGCCAAGCCGTGGGCGCCTTTGCTCGTTGGGTCGGCACCCACAAGGCGATCGTCATCGTCGGCCTGCTGGCTGGCACTGCCGTCTTTGGGGCGACCGTTCCCAAGACGGAATACGTCATCGGCACCGTCGAAGTCAACCTGCCCCAGAAAGAAATCTGGACGCACAAAGACGACCGTGCCCACATGCTCGATATGTACGAGCGGTTCCAGACCACGATCAAGTCCACTGGCCAGGAGACCATCATCACCCAAGCACTGTCGGAGTGTGCAGGCCCCGCACCGTCGTCGCCCTGCGGCTTGGCCACGAAGGCGGCAGTGGACGACATGATCACCGTCCACAAGGCGATGGTTGCCAACGAATTCGTCCAGGCCTCCGGCGGAGCGGTCAATTCCGTGCCATTCATCCTCAACTTGCACGCTTTGCTGCGTGATGGCCTCGAAAGTGCCGCCCCGGGCATCCTGGACAGCATCGTGCGCGGCGGCGCCTTCGTGCCCTGCGACGACCCTCCCGACGAGCTAGGCGGTCTCCTACCGCCCCAGGACTGCTTCGAGGGCTTCGGCGACGCACTGGGCGACCCCTACGACCCCGACTTCGAACTGATCGCCGACTACACCGATGCAGACGTGCTCGATGCGTACAACGACATGATTGGCCGCCCCGAGTGGGCGCCTCTACTGCGGACGTTTATGGACGAATCCTACAACATCGCCTGGGCATTGACGTTCGTGGACATTCCGATTGACCAGGAAGCGGCCTTCAAAGCAGACGAAGCGCTGGCCGAGGTCGCAAGCACCGTCGCGGGCAGCACCAGCACCGACACGAACTACTTTGGCACCCTCTCGGGCATCAAGAAGTACAACGACTACACCAACTACTGGCTCAGCCTCAGCACCGCCGTCTCGCTTGCCATTGTGGGTTTGCTCGTGGGGCTCTTTACGCGGTCCTGGCGCGCCGTGGCCGCAACGCTGACTCCGATGATCCTCACGTTCACCTGGTGGCTCGGCGCCCTGCCCCTGCCGGCCATCAACATCGACTTGGCGTTCATCTTCATGATTCCCATAGCCTTCATCACGAGCCTAGGCAGCGACTACGCGGTGCATTTGACATGGAATCTGGAAAAACAGGCCGACGCAACGCGCGTTTTCAAAACCGTAGGAAAAGCGGTCGCCTACTCCGCCTTCACCACCGCCGTCAGCTTCTGGATCTTCACCCGAGGCGCCATCCGAGGCAGCTACGAAATGTTCGAAGCCGCCGTCATCGCCATCGTGCTCATGGCCACCCTGACCCTGTTGACTATTCCCCTGTTCTATTTCCGACGCGACGGCAGCAGCGTGCGAAGCCAAGCAAACGACACGGGAGCACAACAACGAACGGAAGCGGCAGAAGGAGACGAAAAGGGCTGGATGGACCCCGTTCAAAGCTAGGAACCCCCGCCAAACGCACAGAAACAACGAAATTCGCAGCAAAAGCGAGTGCCGACAGGGCAACGCTCAAGCACCTTGCCGCTCCGGGGGGTACGTGGACCTGCCGGCCTTCCTGCTTCGCAAGCTGTACCAACGGGGTAGCCTGCGCCAGGTCGAACAAGGCATGTTCACGCTGCGCATCCACAATCCGCTCGGCACTGCCACCGTCATCCGGCCACCACGGTTCGTCATCAATGGCGTCCGACACAATCCCGCGCAAATTCGCTCGGACGTAGACCTGTCCAAAATAAACGAAGACAACCCCCTCGTGTTTTCCAAGGGAACAGGTTATGAACTCTATTTCCAAGGTCACTTATTGAGAGGAGCCAACCGGATTCACATGACCGTACAGACCAAGGAATTCGGCCAATTGGAGCTTTTTGTTGAAGAACGCGAGGCGGAGGTAGGCGAGGTGAACCATGCCGGAGAAGAAGAATAGGACATTTGCGGCACCATTCGTCCGGTTTGTTTCAACACAGCTTATCAACCCTTTCCACTCATCCCCATACCAACTTATGGATGCTGGCCGGGATGAACCTGCAACCCGTCATCGACGGGTAGGTGGGTCTCATGAAACAACTCTTCATCCTGCTAACCGCTTGCACGCTGATCGCTCCGGCCGCTCTGGCGGAGGAAGTCGGGCCGGTGAGTTGCGATCCGGGGCTGGAAGAGGGCAGCTGCACAGTGTCGTACGCTCTCAACGAACCGGACAGTGGACACGCTTCCAGCGCACACGCGGATTGTCCCTCGGTAATCGTGTCCTACAACCTCAAAGGCTGGCTCCCCGCGGACGCCAATCCCAACATCGAATGCATCCACTACGATCCATAGGACTCATCGTCCTTACGGCCCTCTTGCTGGCAACGCCCACAATGGCGCAACATGTGTTGTCCTTCAGCCAGAGCACCCATGCTGGTCTGGTTGAGGGTACGGGAGCGCTTGCCGGCGTCGAGTTTGTCGAAATCAGCAGCGCCACCGCGACGCTATCGTTTTCTGAAGGAGTGCTCGACCGTGCCTGGAACAACAACAGCGTCGACGCCACTGTCGTCGAAGTGGAAGGCAACTCAGGCTCCTCGCGAGATTCGATTTCTGCCGGTTCCGTACGGATGTACAATACCCAGTCGGACGCAATCTTGATGGTGTTCAAGAACGGCGACGTCCGCTGGAGCTACGATGGTCCCGGGGGATCCCTGGAGCCGGTTGCACCTGGCAAAACGGCGCTCACGGACCGCAACCCCTTGATTCGAGATGGTGAACGTCCCTCGGTGGGACTTCAGGAGGCTTCTGTATGGCGCTCCGACGCGGACGGCCGCATCATCCTCCAAGGAGATTTCCTCGTCAGTCTGTATGGCTGGAACCTCCGCTTCGATAACGGCCACTCTTTCACGGCGGGGGCGGAGACCACTGTTGGCGGCGAACCAGTCCAACTCCAAACAACTTCCAGCGCGTGGCTGATGGTCAAGGACGCCACTTTGACTCTTGATGTGTATGAGGGTGGTGTGCGCAACAGTTTCGTCCATTCCCCCACCATCACCACCGACGGCACCGCGACGCTCGTCGGCTTGCCCCTGGGTCAAGATAAGACCTACACCGGGATCACTACGTTGGCCGCGGATACCTCGGGCGACCACCTTGAGGGCACTCTTCGTGAAGGTGCCATTGGGTCGGCGCCTGGCGCGGCGCCTTCGTCCACGTCTGTCTTTGCGCCCTCGGGCTCTGCTTGGATGTGGGGTGCGGGTGGCGCGGCGCTGCTTGTGGCGGCGTTTGTGGCGGCGGCTTTGCTTACACGCAGTGTGCCTATGCTCGAATGGCGGTCGTATCATGCTCTTGATGAGCACCGGCCGCTTCGTGCGTCGGTTTGGGCACGTTTGTGGTCCCGTCGTGATCCGTGGGACGGTCATGCGTGGGCGGCTCGTGGTGAGTCGCACATGATGATGGGTCAAAATCGGCGTGCGGCCAAGCACTTCACGTCGGCGCATGCGCTGTTGCCTGTGGATGAGCGTGCGATCAATGCGTTGCATGCGGCTCGTGCTCATGCGCGCGGAGGCCGTGCTCCGGAGGCCGCGCACTGGATCGGCATCGTGGCGAGCTTGGACCTCAACGTATTGTTGAGTGCTCGTGAGGAGCCCGATTTTGCCCGTGTGTGGAACGACGCCGTGGTGCAGAAAACGGTGCAGCAAGTTTTGGGCGTCGGCGCGTAGAAACCGCCGGGGCACGGACCTGTTTATGCTGTTATGATTCCCTGGCGGCGCCTTGGTGGATTGGGGCCTCTTGAATCTGGTGGGAACTTCATTGGAAACAGCCGGCGCGGCATGAGCTGGGCTTGGCCGCCGAAAAGGTGCTTAGGGTGGAGCGAGCCGCACAGAATTCGTCTGCAAAGCCGGAGTCCGCCTCGAGAGCGGGGACCTAGACGCGCTCTGCATCCATGGTGTAGGGTTGGCCCCCGGCGGGCCGGGTTGGGCGTGGCGTTTGGGGTTCGCTGCGCATGCGGCGGGCGAAAAACGAGATCCAGAGTCCGAGGATGAACCAGATCCAGCCGCCGATTAAGAAGCCCAGCAGGCCCGCGACGGCGGTGGCATTGCCAACCACGCGAAGCACGACGGTGGTCCAGATGCGGCCTTGCCAGAGGGCCACGAGGAGTTTGCCGAGCCAGGGGATGATGGCGAGCGACACGAGCATGGCGGAGCCGGCCACGAGCCCGGCAACGAGGTCGCTGCTGCCTGCGAGGACACTGCATTCGGGGCCAACGATGCAGCGTTCGCCGTTGCGTCCAAGCAGAATGAGTGCGCCAGCCACGAGGGCAAGGCACTGCCAGACAAGGTATGCAGCGAGTCCGCCGACAGTCGCCATCCAGGCGGCATCGCGGCGCAGGGGCGAAAGGGCGGTTTGTGCTTGCCCAAGCCCCATGGAGGAACCGGGGCCGTACCATTGGATGCGCATCAGAGTGCGAACTCGATGCCTTGCGCAAGGGGTAGGTCCGAGCCCCAGTTGATGGTGTTGGTTTGGCGGCGCATATATTGTTTCCAGGAGTCGCTGCCGGATTCGCGGCCGCCGCCGGTGTCCTTTTCGCCGCCGAATGCGCCGCCGATTTCTGCGCCGCTGGTGCCGATGTTGACGTTGGCGATGCCGCAGTCGCTGCCCCAAGCCGAGAGGAACGCTTCGGATTCGCGCACGTCGTTGGTGAAGATGGCGCTGCTGAGGCCTTGGCGGACCCCGTTGTGCCAGCTCATGACGTCGTCGAAGTGTTCGTATTCAAACAGGTACAGGATGGGCGCAAAGGTCTCGTCTTTGGCAAGGGGGAACGCCTCGGGGCCTCCGGGGACCCAGAAGACGGTGGGGGCGACGTAGCAGTCGCCAAGCTCGGGAAGCGCGGTGCCACCGGCAAGCAGTTCGGCGCCTTGCTTTTTGGCTTCGGCTACGGCTGCTTCGAACATGGCCACGGCGTCGGTGTCGATGAGCGGGCCCATGAGGTTGCGGGCGTCCAGCGGATCGCCGACGGTCACTTGCTTGTAGGCCTTCAGGAGCGCTTCTTGGAACCGGGCGCGTACGTCCTTGTGGATGAAGACGCGGCGCGTACTCGTGCAGCGCTGGCCGGCGGTGCCCACGGCCCCGAACAGGACGCCTCGGATGGCGATGTCGAGGTCGGCGGATTTGCTTACGATGATGCCGTTGTTGCCGCCTAGTTCTAGGATGGTGCGGCCCATGCGGCCGGCGACGGTGGCGCCGACGTGGCGGCCCATGCGGCAGGAGCCTGTGGCGCTGATGAGGGGGATGCGGTCGTCTTCGATGAGGGTTTGGCCAATCGGGTCGGCGGTGCCTTGCACGAGGGTGGCGACTCCAGGGTGTCCGGCGTCGGTGAGCACGTCGGCGAGGGTTTTGTGGAGGGCGACGGCGGTCAGCGGGGTCTTTTCGCTGGGTTTCCAGATGACGCTGTCGCCGCAGATGAGGGCGAGGGCCGCGTTCCAGCCGTAGACGGCCATGGGGAAGTTGAAGGCGGTGACGATGCCCACGACGCCGAGGGGGTGCCATTGTTCGTACATGCGGTGCAGCGGGCGTTCGCTGTGCATGGTGTTGCCGAACATCATGCGGCTCTGGCCGACGGCAAGGTCGCAGATGTCGATGATTTCTTGGACCTCTCCGAGGCCTTCTTGGAGGCTCTTGCCCATTTCGAGGCTGACGAGGCGCCCCAGCGGTTCTTTGAGTTCGCGCAGGCGTTCTCCCCAGAGGCGCACGACTTCGCCGCGCTTGGGGGCCGGAACGCGGCGCCAGGTCTCGAAAGCGAGCTTGGAGGCGGTGACGCAGGCGTCGAGTTGTTCGGGCGTGGACTCGCTGATGGTGGCCAGCAAGGCGTCGTCAATCGGGGTGTGCACGTCGCGCGTGGGTCCGCCGCCGAGGAACATGGTGCCGTCGTGGGTGGCGGCGACGATTTGCTTGGCGTCGATTCCGAGTTCCCGTAGCAGATCGCCGTGGGGGAGGCTCAGGGTTTGGGTCATGGGCGCCGCACTGGGCGCCAACGTTTGAAAGTCTCGCACCGTGCCAGTGCCGTGGCCCGCCCCCTGCCCCAGGATTATTTGCAACCGGACGAAGAGCCGCTGCACGCAACGGGTCGGCATCCTCTGTCTGCGTTGGACGAGGTGCTTGGAGCGCTTGTTGTGCTCAGCTTCCTGTCGATGGGGCTCTGGATTGGGCTGCGCCTGTTTGCTCCGGCGCTATGGTCTCTGTTCGGGGTTCCGGCCCTGATTGGAGCAGGAGTGGTGTTCGTGATGTTTGTGGTAACGCGCATTTGGCGCGTCCAGACGAGTCGCTACATCATCACGGCCGAGCGGACCTACAAGTCGTTCGGGCGTTTGCGGTTTCAGCTCTTGCAAACCACCTACGACAAGGTGACGGACTTGCATGTTCGCCAAAGTCTGTTTGGGCGCATCTGGGGCTTTGGCACGGTGCGCCTGGAAACCGCAGGCACCGGCATCGCGCTCGAGGGCGTGCGTGATCCGCTTGGATACAAGAAGCGCGTCGAGGCGGCGCGTAGTGGATTCCTTCGAACGCTCGTGGCGCAGCACGTCCCAGACACCACGCGGCGTCGCACAAGTGCCGAGGTGGACGATGCGTCTCCTGCGCGGCGCGCCTTGTGGAACGGCCGCCCGAGCATTGCATCGTTTTTTGGCAACGGCATCCAGGGAAGCTTGTTGGCCTTCGTGGGTTCATGGCTGATTGTCTTGTCCCTGTTTGGCGAAAGCGTGCTGCTCGTGGTGGGTGGCGTCATGCTCGCAGCGGGCCTCGCGACCCTCTGGGGGCACTGGGTGCGGTTCCGGTACACGAAGTACGGCGTCGAAAACTGGGGTGTCGTGGTCACGTCCGGTTGGTTGGCGCGTCGCCGCGTGGAGACCACCTATGAGAAGGTGACGGATGTGACCGTGTACCAGGGTATTTTGGGGCGGATGTTTGGCTTTGGCAACATCACCATCAACACCGCAGGAAGCAACCAGGCCCCGGTGGTGTTTCATGGGCTTGGTGATCCAGAAGGGGTCAAGGCGACCATTGATGAAGCGCGTCGCGGGGTTCGTTCTTGAGCATTGATCCGCAAGGGACTGGTGGTGCGCCGGGGGATGCGTGGATTCCGGTCCCTGACTCCGACCCGGCTCCCGTTCCGAGTCCGTCTCGGTCCGAGCGCGTGGCGCAGGAATTCTTGCAAAGTCCGGAGGGATCGCTTCGAGACGGTAGCCTCGTCGTGCGTCCGAGTCTGTGGGCGGCACTGGAGCGCAGCCTCGTTGTTCTTGCGGGATTTCTTGCGTTCTTGGTCCCCCTCGGCATCGGTCTGGTGTTCGGCGTGGACGTGGAGGAGGGAGAGCCCGCCGAACCGCGCTGGCTGCGCCTGTTGGGTTTGTCCCAGACGCTCATCGTGCCGTTGTTTGCGGCCATCGCCCCGGCGGTGCAACTCATGTTCACGAGGTATGTCTTGGACGACGAGGGCATCCGCGAGCGGGTGCAGCTTTTTTCGAAGACGGAGCGGCGGGTGGACTGGAGCAAAGTGACCGCGCTTCGCCACCGGCACACAGTGTTGGATCGGCTGTTTGGCGTTGGTCGCGTGGATGTCATCGCGTACGGTGAGCGCGGCACGACGCTGCGACTCGTGGGGCTCAAGCAACCGGCCATCATCCGCGACCTCGTGTCGGTTCGGATGCGGTCGACGGCTTCCGTGGAGCAACTGACGCAAAACGATTGAAGTCGAGTTGCGGGCCGGGCGGACGGACCGACGGACGGCCGGACAATTGGGCGATTTGGCGGCCGGGCAAGAGCACCGGTTCGGGCTAGTAGGGAATCGGGATGCTCAGGGCTTCCAGGTCGATTTGGACGTCCACGGGCTCTTCGTCCGGCGCGTTGTGGATCAACTCGAATCGAATCGCCACTTCACGGAGCAAGATTTCGCCTAGCTCCTTTTCCAGCCACGGAATCAAGGACGCTTCCTCGTATTCTACATAGCCGCGCATGGCGGAGGCCACATCGGTTAGGGCCGCCCGCAAATCGTCGCCGCTCTGAACACGGTGGCGCAGGTCTTCGATGGCGCCGCTGATGGCGTCGATGTTGACGTCGGCTTCTTGCAGTCGATCGGCGTGTTGGTCTGCTAGGTGTTCGCGTGCCACATGCAGCAGCGCTTGATCTTCGATGTCCAAGTGCGGTACGAGGACATTGGCGTTGAAGTCGAGCACTTGAGCCGCCAGCAACTCCACTGGCCCCCGTGTGCTGCTTTTTCGCAATTGAATGTCCACGCGGTCTGCTAGATCGCGCACTTCCTGATGGTCTTCGTGCAAGGCGTTGAGCACTTCGATGGTTCGCATATGGTTCCCCGTACCATTCGGCGCTGGTAGCACTTCAAGTGCCGGACGGGCCCGTTTTGGGCACAGTGCAGGGCGTGGTCCCGTTCGCCTCCGAGCCCTTGGGCACAGAAGGGCATGTGTCGAAGCGCCAGTCGACCTTGGCTGGACCTCGGCGGAACCTCGACTCGACCTCCGTTTGAAGAAGCATGAGGATGCTGCTTGGAAGGGTCCAGGCAGGCCAGCGCTACGGGTTTTGCCAAGCGCCCGTGCTATCGATATCCCGCTGGGCCTCAGCACGCAACAAATCGCTGCGCGTCACGATGCCAAGCAGGCGCCGCCGATCCAAGGGGTCGACGACCAAGAGCCGCCCAATGTCCTCCTCGAAGATGAGGTCGCGGGCCTTGTGCAGCCGCTCCTGGGCAAACACCGTAATGAGAAGCCCCGAGACCACGTCCGCCAATCGCATGTCCGCCTTCTCTTCGTGGATTGCCTTGGAAAGATCTCGGCGCGTCACGACTCCAAGCAATCGCCCCTCCGCGTCTACGACGGGGTATCCCGTGTGTCCGACTTCCAGCATCTCCTGGAACGCCTCGCGCACCGACAGGTCTCCAACCAGACAGTCCACCGAGGGCGTCATCACTTCACCGACGGTCATGGAGTCGAGCGGGCTCTGGACGCGGTCGTGTTCGTAGAGGATGCCGCGTTGCGTCAGTCGAACAGTGTAGATGCTGTCGCGGCTGAGTCCAACGCTTACGGCGTCTGCGGTGACGGCGGCAAACATGAGAGGCAAGACGATTGCGTAGCCTTGGGTCAGTTCCGACATCAAGACGATGGTGGTGAGTGTGGCGCGACCCGTTGCCGCGTAGAAGGCGCCCATGCCCACAAGGGCGTAGGCCGCGGGGCCGGCAACCAAGCCCGGAAAGAAGTGTCCCACAACGAGGCCCAGAAGTGCCCCGTAGAACGCGCCCTGCATGAGACTGGCACTGAAGACACCGCCACCACCGCCGCTGCCAATCGTGATGCTGCTTGCCAACGGCTTTGCGACAATCAGCAGCCCCAACAGAGGCGCCACAAGGACTGCGGGGTTGTTGCTGAGGATGCCATTGATTGTTCCGTAGCCCGTGCCGTAGATGTGGTAGGCGCCGAAGCCGCCAAGCAGGCCAAAGTGGCTCGTGGCCTGGAACACGGCAAGCCCAAGCACGCCCACGAGCAATCCGCCCACGGCGGGCTTCTGCCAGAATGGGATGTTCCATTGTTCGCCGGCGTTCGCGGCCCACCCCATCATGCGGATGAACACCACCCCGCCGAGGCCGCAAAGAACACCGAGCGCCAAGTAAAACAGGAGTTCCCAGGGGGTCACCAGGACGAATCCATCCGTGGGAATGAAGAATGCTGGCGAGTCCCCCAAGAACGAGTGGGCCACCGTGACGCCAACGACGGTCGCCGCCACCACCGGAATGAAGGCGTGGGTGCTGAACTCCGGCAAAATAAGCTCCATGGCAAACAGCACGCCCCCGAGCGGTGCGTTGAATGTGGCAGCAATGCCCGCCGCGGTGCCGCAGCCAAGCAGCACCTTGATGTCGCGGGGTTTGAACCCGAGGCGCCGCCCAAAGCTGCTTCCTAGTGCCGCGCCAATGTAACCAATCGGCCCTTCACGGCCCGTCGAACCGCCCGTGCCCACGGTGATCGCCGACAGCACCGCGTGTCCCCAGGCCGTTCGTCCCTTGATGATGCCCGAACGCGCCTGCACCGCCGCCATTACTTCTGCAATGCCTTGGCGGCGCAGATCCGGGAAAATCAAGCGAATGACGCCGATCAAAATGCCGCCAAAAAAGGGCACCAAAAACACCCAGAAACCCCAGGTGGTCGTCAGAAATCCGCCGTCTCCGTTGGGGGAACTAGAGAGGGTTCCACGAAACGCAAGGTTCTCCACGAAGTCAATCAACGAGCGGAAACCCACAGCGGCGATGCCTGCCAGCACGCCAATCACGACAGCAGTGCCGTTCAGTGCCGTAAAGCGCCGCGTGGCAAACAACGGGAGCGACAACGTCGGCCCAAGGTTAAACGCCAACCGATGCGCACCGAGCGAGCGGATGCCCGCCAACGGCAGCAAAACATTTGCCCGCCCCCTCGCCTAAGGCACCCATGGCCGACCGCCCCGACATCAGCAACGACGCGGTCCAAAAAGCGACGGGCAAGTCCTGGGAATCCTGGTTTGGCATCATGGATGAACTAGGCGGCGCCGACCACACTGAGCGCGCCAAGCGACTCCAAGCGGCCTACCCCGACCTCTCCGGTTGGTGGTGCCAAGGGATCACCGTAGAATACGAACGCGCCCGCGGCCTGCGCGCCCGCCACGAAACCACCAGCGGTTTCCAGGTATCCGTGCAACGATCCTTGCCCCTGGATGCAGAAGCCGCATGGAGCGCCCTGGAGGCCGCCCCGATGGTCGCCGGCGTGCACTGGAGCGAAGGCGAACGCTTCGAAATCGAGCAAGGCACGAGCGTGACGGTCCGCGCCGTCCGGCCCCCCAAGCTCCTGCGCCTCTGGTGGCACGCACCGACGGGACGCAGCACAGTGACCGCCGAATTTTTGACCAAGGCAGCCGGGACCACGGTGCTGATTTCGCACACGAGCCTTGCGTCAAGGAAAGAAGTGGAAGAATTTCGCGTGCGTTGGCGCGGAGTTTTGGAGCGAATCGCCGACGGAACCTAGGTTGCCCAAGCAGGTGTCGAGTCCTTCGATCCCGATGCCTTGGTGCCCTCGTTCTTGCGCTTGAGCCAAAGGAGGACACCCGCCACCACTCCGCCCGCCGCCAGCAAGAAGCCACCAAGGACAAGCCACAACCACATGGGTTGTCCGCCCTTGGCTGCCGCCTTCACGGTCGGGTTGTTGGATTGGGAATCGACGTCGTCGAAGCCTTCGCCATCTAGGTCAAGCATTTCCTCGCCATCGAGGCGGCCGTCGCCGTCGGTGTCGGCATTGAGCGGATCAAGCCCCATTTCCACTTCGACTGCGTCGCAGATGCCGTCGCGGTCTTGGTCGAAGGCGCCCGGGGGACACCCAACGTAGCCGTTCTTGGTCAGGGCGGGGCTGATTTTCAGCAGTTCCTTGCCCGTGATCATCGCGATGGCGGCGTCCTTTTTCTCGATGGAATCGATGCCGATGACGCCGTAGTGGTGCTCGCCGTCAGGCACGGCGCCCGCGTCGAAGGAGTAGTCGGTCTTGCCGGCCACTACGGGCACGGTTCCGATCAGTTCGGGCGTAGAGAAGCGCCAAATCAGGTAGTGGCTGCTTGTCGGGGCTGGCGGGACGGTGAAGTACAGTCGGGCCTTGCCCTTCGAGAGCGCCACGCTGAATTTGCTGGGTTTTTCCAACTTGGGCGGCGACTTGGGATCCACCACTTCCTTGGGTGGCGTGGTGTTGTCGAGGTCGCAAGCGTCCCCGATTCCGTCCTTGTCCGTGTCCAATTGATCGAAATTGGAGTGAACGGGGCAGTTGTCGGCGTTGTTGCCAATGCCGTCCCGGTCGTCGTCTTTGCTCTCGGCCTTGTCACGGGGGAACTTGTCGTGGCCGTCCGGGACACCGTCGCCGTCGTCGTCGATGTCGCAGCCGTCGGCGATGCCGTCCTGGTCCAAGTCGGCCTTGTCATCGAAGCCGGGGCATTGGTCCAACTCGTCGGCCACGCCGTCCTTGTCCGCATCCAAATGGTAGCGAGGATCGTCGGGAAGGCCGTCGACTTCGTTGTCGAAGCCGTCGCCGTCGCGGTCGGGGTCGCAGACGTCACCGATGCCGTCGCTGTCTATGTCCTTCTGATTGGCGTTGGGGAGATCGGGGCAGTTGTCGGTGCCGTCAGGGACCGTGTCTCCGTCCTTGTCGCCAGGGATAGCAGCCTTGTTGAGCGGGTTGCTGCCGGCTGCAAGTTCCACGAGATCTGAGTAGCCATCGTTGTCATCGTCGTCGTCGCAAGCGTCGCCCAGGGCGTCATTGTCGTAGTTCTCCTGCTTGGGATTGACGACGCCAATGCAGTTATCCTTGTCATCGTGCACGCCGTCGCCGTCGGAGTCGGGGGCAAGAATGGTCACACTCGCTGTGACTGGGTTGCCTGCATCCGTGCCGTCGGTCGGGGTGGCAATGACCGTCCACACTTGCCCGGGTGTCGTAAGCGATCCAGGAAGGGTTTTGGAGGTGGACTGGACGACTGCGCCTAGTTTCCATTGGTAGGTCGCGGTGACACTGTCCAAATCTACGTCGGTGTAGCTTGTGAGGCTCGCCGTGATATCCTGGCCAGCGCCGGGGGTAATCGGCGTGAGCGTGACGCCGGCAGCGGTGGGTTTGGTGTTTTGAATCACCACGTCCCGCGTGATGACGTGCACGCCCGAACCGCCGTTCCATGTGTCTGGAATCGAGACGGTAAAGGTCCACTGTTGGCCCTTGGCGGTGGAGGCAGCAGGCAGAGTAAATCCTTGGATGAGCGTGGCGCCGAGTTTCCATGCGTAGGTGGCCGTGCCAAGCGTGTCGCCGTCGGGGTCCGCGCCGATGGTGGCGGAGGCGGTGACGGAGTCGCCGGTTTTGGGCAAGAGGTTGGAAAAGTCGATGGTGACCGGAGGGGCGCGGTTTTGGAAGGTCAAGGAGCCGAGGTCTTGCTCGATTTCACCGCCTTCGCCGTCCGTCACATTCACTACGACGGTCCATGTGTCATGCGGGTTGACCAAGCTGGCGTCCAGCGTGTCCGTAACCATGCACGAGTTGTCATCTCCGGACACTTCGTGCCAGGTCGTTTGGCTTGTGTCCACGCCTCTCGACCATTCCACTCGTACCGTCACGGTGTCAAGGTCTGAGTCAACGCAGTCCACGTCCACCGTGACCGCGTCTCCAACGGAGGGCGTCGCGCTGCTGAGAGCGGCGGTCTTGATCTTGGGCACACCGTTGAGGACTGTCAATTCGTCCGAGGCGTCGCTCGGGGCGCTGTAGTCGTATCCGTCGTAGGTGAGTGCGCGGAGCGTCCAGACTTCGCCGCGAACGATTTCGGAAGGGGGCAGAAGCCCTTCGTCGCAAGCGCCGTTGGTGTAGTAGTCCTTGGCCGAGGGTTCCGTGCGGCTCCACTGGAATTCACAGGTCAAATCGTCACCGTCTTCGTCGTCGCCGGTGACCACGGCTGCAAAGCCCACATCCGAGGTTCCGCCTGTAATGGTTAGGACGTTGTTGACGGTGGGAATGGTGTTGCCGATGGGCTTCGTCTTGTTGATCTCGACCTCGACTGCGGTATCTCCATCCACGGCAAGGACCACGGCGCGCAGCACGTCGCCCTTGAGGGTATCCGTGTTGGGGTAGAAGAATTCTTGTTCGCCCAGGAAACAATCCTCGTCGTCGAAGATGGTTACCGTCTCATCGCGTTCATGTTCCCAATGGAAGACGCAGGACGCAAGCTCGGTGTCATCGTCGTCCGTGACGGAAACGAAGACCGTTGGCGCATCGCCCGCCTTGACGGTGGTGGGGAATTCGAAGGTGGCGTTGGGTGCGTCGTTGACGACCTCGACCGGAATCTCCACTTCGGCGGTGCCGTACTCGTCATTGAGGGTCACGATGAGGGTGTAGTCGCCGATGGATGTGAGCGAGCTGTCCAACGTTGCGGTATTGGAAAGTTCGTCGCCCGGGGCGTCGTTGCGAATCCAGGAATAGAACGTGCTGACCGTGTCGCCGTCTGCATCAAAGGTGTCGAAGGTCACCGTCAAATCGGTCTTGGTGGACGGATTCGTGGGGGTAACAATGTTCGTGAGCGTGGGCAAGGCGTTGGCCACCGTGACGGTGGCAGACGTGCTCTCTACCCACTCCCCGCCCGAGGTTACGTTCATGGTCAGCGACCAAGTATCGCCTCGAATCAACTGGGATGCAGGGATGGTCGGCGAACAACTGGTGCCGTTGTGTGGGTGGAGCGGCTCCAGCGGAGCGTCGTGCATCCAAGAGAACGTGCAAGAGATGGTGTCCACGCCGTCGTCCACGTCGGGGTCTACGATTTCTAGTTCGGGAACCAGGTCGGCCGCCGCCGTGGGTTGGGCCGGCAGTGCAACGCTCAGGGTAGGCAGCGTGTCGCCAATGACGACTTCATGGGCGACCTGGGTAGAGGTTTCGTCGGCGTCCTTGGCACTGGACTTCATCGTCACCGTCTGCCCTTTCACGAAGTAGGTCGAGTCGAAGGTGCTGCCGTCGCAGGGAGCGTCGTCCTGGTTGGTGTGGGGAAGCGTTGCCACGTCGTCCACAAACCACAGCACGTCGCAGTAGTCGATGGTGTCGCCGTCGGGATCGGTGACGGTGGCTGTGCCCACGAGGTCATCGCCGGTCTTGGGGGCGGCCGGTTGGATGTCCACGGACATTTCGGGGGCAGCGTTGCCGATGGTGAAGACGTAGGAAATGTTGGTCAATCCGCCGTGGCCGTCGATGGTGCTGGCGGTGGCGGTCCATTCTTCGCCCTTCGTGGTTTCGATGGCCTCTAGAGTCTCTGCTTCAATCGAGTTGGCATCGCTCGTGCGTAGCCAGAAAATGGAGGTGGTGAGTGTCTGTCCCGCGTCGGGATCGGAGACTTCGACAACGACTGTGATGTCCTGGGTGCTGCTTGGCACCAAGGGCGAGAGGACGAAGGTATCCACGACGGGGGCGTGGTTGACGGTGAAGTCCAGCGAGGTGCGGTTGCGGAAGAAGTTGACCGAGTCTTCCACTTCCAGCACGACATGGGCGATGGCGTCACTGTCGAACGGACCGCCGAGGGCGTCAGGGGATGCGGTCCAGTCCTCGTCCCAGAAGCCATCGTTGTCGAGGTCCCAGCGGTAGCGCAGGGCGTGGCTTGCGAAGGCCGTGGAATCGGTTGCGGTGAAGGGGAGCGCATCGTCGTTGCTGTCCAGCAGAACCGAGACATCCGGCGTCGTGATGTTGGCAGTGGGAAGTGCTTCGGAGTCGGTGATGCGGACTTCCTCGGAGTGTACGGCGAAGCCGCCGTAGCCATCGGACATGGTGAGCGAGACGCGCCACAGTTGGCCAGCCTCGGTGTAGTCGGCGGGCAGGACTTGATCATAGGAATCGGTGTCCAGCCAGTCGTTGCCGTCTTTGAGTTCCCAAGTGTACTCGGTCAAATCGGCGTAGATTGCATCGCCGTCGGGGTCGGCAAAGGAGGTCAGAATCGAAATATCGTCGGAGGAGTGCGCTGTAATGGGAACTGTCATGACCTGAACCGTGGGCGCTCTGTTCTGGAACACAAGCGGGTTCAGGATGACGGTGCAGGAGGGATTGGCAAGCGTGGTCTTCCAAACGTGTCCGTGCAATTCTCCAGAAACGCGCACGGCTGCGGCCGCGGCGACGGTCGCTGGCTCGATAGGAAGTGTGCCCGAAAAGGCGCCGTTGGCATCCGAATCGAAGGTTCCCACGTCCAGTTCGCTGTTGTCGTTCGCGATTAAGGTGACTGTTAGTTGCACCACTTCGTCAAACGAATCAGTGCCCAATGGCGCGTTTTCCGTGGGGTCGTCCGGCGTGGGCGCGTTGGCGAAAAAGGTGCATTCGTCGGTCGCCGCCTGCGCCCCTAGGGGCAGAGTGGTCAACAGCAGGGCAATGGTAATGGCGGGGGCCTTCCAGTTCATGGTTTCCTCCTTTGGAGTGCGATGAGTACGAGTGCCGTGATCAGCACGGCGGGGGCCCATCCAGGAGAGTCCTGGGTGGGCGGGATGTTCGCCGTTGTGTCGGCGATGGATTCGGATTGGATGGGGGAGGACAGTGCCTCAGGGTCGAGCACGGGGTCCGGACGGGGGCCGCTCTCGGCGACCGGTGGTTGGGTTGCGTCGGCAGTGGTGCTGGCGGAGTCGTCGGACGAGGTGCTCGTGTTCTGCGAGGACGAGCTTTGGGCATCGGCCGAGTTTTGGTCCTGCGCAGATTCGTCCTGCGTTTCTTGCTGGTTCGAAGCAGCACCCGAGGACGAGCTTGCCGGCCGAACTTGGACTTCGATCCCGACCGTTTCGGCAGCGATTCCGTTGGGGCGGTCCTCGGGAGCCAGCGCTGCGAAGACGTGGAGTGGGCCGGAGGCGGGGGCGCGGATGGTTGCCACACTGCTGGCGTCCTCGGTTATGTGCCGCACTTGGGAGTCCGGGGTTCCCACGGTGACTGCCAGCCCCGAGATCGGGTGCCCGGTGCGTTGCCAGTACGCCTCCACTTGGACGTACAGAATTGCTCCGGCTTCCACTTCAGACGGGGCGCTGATGCGCAGAAGCACGTCGCTCCAGAGCACGGCGAGGCTGGGCCAGGATCCTTGCACGGGGGTGTAGCTGCCATTTTCCAGCACCGCGACCGAGTCCACCGTGGTGGTGTGCAAGTGGGGCGCTGCCTGGTTCTTGTAGAACGAGTAGCGGGCCTGTCCGTTGCGGTCGGTGAACTGGGTGATGCCATCCAGTGTGATGCGGGCGCCGGCTACGGCATCACCTTCGTGGTGCAGGGTCAGAAGCGCCGGGACGGGATTGCCGGGGGTGGCAGGAACCGCCTCAACATCGGGTGTGACCGCAAAGGGCGACAAGCCTCTGGCGGGCTCGAAGGCAAGCTCGTAGGCCAAGGTGCCGGGGGCCAGCAGAAGGGCAAGAACGAGCAGTGCCGGTCGCATCAGATCGTGCCACCTGTCTCGAATCCAATGTAGGCGGAGTCCACATCGGAAGCGGTGATGGTGACGCCTTGTACCGTATGGGAGAGGCCGCGGGCGGTCACTTTGACCCAGCCTTCGGTGAATCGGAGGTAGTTCACGGCGGTTTGACTCTCCTGGTAGGTCAGGGTGCTGGAGCCAAGCTTCATGGTCGCGCCATTGGCTTGGGTAGGTCCGTTGCCTCCGATGCGGTACGTCAGATCCACAGGCTGGTGCACTTTGGTCGTGATTGCCGGCCAGACATCGAAGTTTTCGGTCTCCGTGGGGTCCTCGTAGGTTCCGGCACTTCGAACTTGCACTTCCGGCGGCTCGACGCCACGTTTGTATCCAGTTGGAACAAGTAGCGTCGGTTCCAGTTGGGTCCAGGAGGCAGCAGGGAGCCCACCAATCAGCTCGGCGTCCGTATCGATGCCCATGGGCGGTTGGACCGAGGAATCGTACTCGACGACGAGATCTCCATAGTACACATCGTAGGCAAACACATTGGTGGTACCACTGCTGGTGCCGGCCCCGGGGTGGAATGTGGTGATGAGCGGCGATTCTTCCTCGTCCACGGTGACAACCCATCGGGCCGCTTCGAGTACGGCCGAACCGTTGTGCGCCCAGGTCGCCGAGACGGTGACGGGCAATCCTTGGCCCACGTTGGCAACCTCGGCGCCGGCCATGACCTCATACTGAAGGTGTGTGAACACGAAGGATTGGTTCATGTGGTCCATGCCTTCGAAGACGGTCAAGGCATTGCCCAGTGTCTCGTCGCTGTAATCCAGTGTGGTGGCCTGCGGTGTAGTGGCTTGGGTGACGACAACAAAGCGATCGAACGCATCCGCCTGTTGGGGGTTGATGGTGAATTCGTACGTGCCAAACAATCCCTCTGTGGCCGTTTCCAGCACGGTTCCGTCCTCAGGATCAACAAGATCGACTGCCAGATTGGAAGCGACGGAGCCATCGTGGCCCCAGGTGGCTTCCACGATGTACTTGACTTCGCTGTCGTCGTTGCTCCAGAGTGTCTGGGACGAGTGGTTCGGCATGGTGCCGCCGGTGCTGGTGGCTTCCTTGAACGCAAGCACGACGTTGGTGCGTACCACTTGCTGGGCTTCCTGGTCTTGCAGCACCATCAGCCCGGCGTCGTCGATTTGCAAGGCCGACTTGAGTCGAAGGTTGTAGGTTCCCACCGTTTCCAGGTCTGCGGAGGCGACGGTGGCGCTCCAGGTTTCATCCACGTCCGAGTAGGTGAAGGCTGCCTCAACCGGCGTGATGACCTCTGCATCATTCTCGTCAAGCGAGACCGCGACGAGGCTGAAGGCGTCCTGGGGATTGGGCAACGGGCGGCCGGAGTAGGACCGTGGCTGCGCATCGATGTTGCTGAGTCGAGACGTGTCCGTGGTGGCAAAGGAGTAGACGAAGTCGTCCGTTACCGTCGCCAAGGGGGCTCCCGTCACGGTCGCTTGGAAACGCATTTCCACGTCCTCGCCCACGATGGAGTAGGAATCGGCCAGCAGGTCGCCGCCCTCGGTGCCAACCACATCCATTGCAACCCAAGCGCGTGATCGCGTGGCACTGTCGCGCACATCGATGCTCTTGGCGTTGCCCATGCCGTCCACCACTTCATGGTCCGGGCCGGTGGCTATGATTTGCTTCACGCCCTCGAGATTGCTGAATGTAGAGACCGTGCCGGAGGTCGAATACGGTACGAGGTTGGCCTTGACGCCATCCAACTTGACGTCGAAGTGAACGCCATCCAGGCTTCGATCGGCAAGCGACATGGGTTCGCCGGCGGCGTCGTTGGCGTGCGCCCAGTACGCGTGGGAGGTGAACTCGATGGAATCGCCGGGAAGCGCAATCAGTTCGTTGCCTTCCAAATCGAGTTGAATCGCGCTCCACAGGTGGTCCATGTCCAAGGTCCCATTCTCAGGTACGATGCCGTGCGGCGGGTCGATAATGGCCGGGCTCATGTGGTGCCAACCGGCCTCGTCGATATTGCTGGGGCCGGTGAACGAGAACGTGTGTTGGAGGTCGCCAAGCGACACTGCGAATGTGCTCGTGGTGGTGGTTGCATCCGGCGCCACGGTCGACTTGGTGAGCGTCATCGTGGATGTTCTCGGCGTGGTTGCAACAGCGCCAAGGTCATGGCCCCAGTGCGCTGTGAATTCGAGGTCCACGGGGTCGCCAAGGTTGTGCAGGTCCGAGGCAGCGGCCACATCCATGACCAGCGACGTCCACAGCAATTCCTTCGAGAACGTCTCGGTGGTCTTGGTGATGATCTGATCGCCGTCCGGTTCTAGGCCGCTGACAACTCCGAAGGTCACGTCGTGGACCGAGTGACGCAGAAGCGCATCCGAGCCCGAAAGTTCCGGGTCAAGGACGAACTGGACGCACCCGGAAAGCTGGCATGTGAAGGTGGATTGCGAGGACGTGACCGGTGCCGTGCGGACCGGGGTGGTGTCGCCGTCGAGGAACATGCCAATGACACTGCCGTCGGGGAGGCCCAAACCATCGTGCGTGTAGGTGGCCCTCAGCTCGAGTGTTACTTCGTCGCTGCCGTCTTTGGCCTGGATCCACCAGCGATCTGCCGCCGATTCGTCACCGTCGGCGGGATTGCCGGAGGGGGGAGCAGGGTCAAACAGGTCGCGCAGCGTTGTGCCGTCGACAGAGTCGTCCACGTACGCTATGTCCACAGAGGTCCAAAGGACCGAGAAAGTGGCTCCGTATGGTTGATCCGTCGACGGGTCCGAAACGTGCGCATCGCCGCCCGCAGGTGAGTGCCCACTTGGAAGGATCAGGAAATCGTGGCTGCCCGGCACCGTGAGGCCCAGCGCAGCGTCCGTCGGATCGATGTCGAACGTCGTGCGGCCGTCGGCGTCACTGTCTCCCGGAACCAATGTTTCCAGGAGGTTCCAGGTGCTGGTGGTTCCAACGACCTCTCGAACGTACACATCCGCCGAGGCGCCTTGAATCGGGACGCGTTCGTAGTCGGTGCCGTCGTCGGCGCCGCTTGGGTGGTTGGAGGTCCAATCCAGGTCCAAGTCGACTGTCACGGCGTCGTCGTCGTTGAGGAATGTGGCGTCCGGAGTTGCAGTCGCAACCGCCGCGAGCCAACGGAACGTGGCGACCGTGTCCGTGTTGCCAGCGGAAATGGTGAACACGCTTGCCGGGTCATTCGCTCCATTGCTGAAGGCCGCAAGCGCGGTATCTAGGGTGACCTCGACGGTCGTGGGTTTGGAGGGTGTGGCAGCATGGAGGCTGTAGGTGCCCGGCGTACCGGAATCGGCCGCGACGGTCAGGACCACTGGGCTAGAACCAAGCAGCGGATCGGCGCCGTTGGCAGTGCTTACGACTTGTGAGAACGTAATGTCGTTCTCTGCGTCCTCAACAGCGTCCCCGCCTTCCCAAATCAGGGAAAAGGTCGAAGTGGTGTCCACGCCCACCAGGGAATCGGGAGCGTCTGCAAAGTCGTTGACGATGATGCGGGCCCACTGGGCCACGAGGTCGAGGGTGGGAGCGTTCACAAAAACATCTCCTCCCGTGGTGCCCACTGCCGTGAGCGTGAAGGTCGTCTCGGCCACGACATCCGAGGAAACAGCGAACGTTGCAAGTCCGTCCGCGTCGGTCGACACGGTTTGGATGCTGGTGCCGGCTTCGCTCAATTCTACTTCCACATCCGGCAATGCATCGCCAGTGTTGGGGTCACGAATGACAGCCGAGAACGTGATGTCGGTGCCTGTCTGCACAAACAAATCGTCGGCGAAGGCCAGCAGGTCCACATCGCCGGAAGCACCGGAGCCGCTCGGTGCCAGGGTAATGGCGCCGAATTCTTGGGTCTTGGTGGCGCCTCCGAGGTCGGTCGCTGTGAATGTAAAGGTGTACGTGCCACCTTGCGCCGTGGTGCGCTCGAAATGGTAGGTGGTCTCAAGCAAATCCGTCGGGTCCGCGGGGATAACAAGATCGTGAACTTCCGAGGGGTCAAGGTCTCCGCCCGTGATGGTAAGCTGTGCAGAGGCTAGGCCCATGGCCAAGTCCTGTGCCGACATCCTCACCGGGACGTACAGCCCAGAACTGTCGGATAGGAACTCATCGGGGCCCACGATGCTGTCCGAGCCCATGGTCGGCAGTTCCAAGGTCGCGGTGTCCACGATGGTGTCGATGGTGAACTCCATGCGCGTTTCGTCGGTGGGGTGGCCTAGGCTATCGTCGACGATGATTCTAGCGTAGTGGGTGCCTTGGCCAACGTTTGCGATGCTAAACTTCTCGGTGCCAGTGGCAGTAAGGTGGTCGAGGGGGCGGGAAATGGAACTCGTGAAGAGGGGGTTGTCGGCCAAATCCAGCCTCGCGTAGGTGGGATCACCTTCGTTGATGGTGTATGCTATTTCCAGCTCATCCTCATTGCCTTGTCCTGCGTGATCCGTTTGCTCAGTAAAGGTCAGAAACCCATCATCGTCGTCATCAGCAGGTACGGTGAGCGTCGAAGGGGCAACGACGGTATCGGCGCGGAGGTTGATGGTGGCGGAACCGCTGATTAAGTCGGTGGCGGTGTCGAAGGGTGCGTCGCTGATATCGAGGGGGTCGGGTTCGATGAGGAGAAATTGGGCAGTCCAGGTGACTGGAGTGGAATCCTCAACGCCTACAGCGGGCTCAAAAGTAAGGGGAATAGTCTCTGATGTTGAGTCAAGTTGAACTGATCTATAGACTCCCCCATTAAATGAGGCACAACCGGTGCATGAAACCTTCATGTCTGTATTTGTATTTGGTGTAAACTTAAAATAACCATTTGGTATAATACCTGGAATTACTTCCAAATCTATAATGGTTTCGCCAATGATGGTTAAATCAGTAATATTTTCCGCTGCTGCACCCATATAGAAATTAAAGCTTCCGCTATGTCCATCGGCCGCTACAATTGGAATCGATGATATAATAAAAATGAGGGGCAGCGCCAATGGAGCATATTTACTTTTCATGAATGCCTCACCAATTGGCCCAAACCTATCGCATTCCATTCGCAACAACACCATTTCATTGATGTCCAAGACCAAGGGCGTGTTAATGCTGTTTTGGTCCATCCCTATTGGCTCGAAGTTGGTGATGTGGCTGGGTTGATTGAGAACACAATCGAGCCAAGCGCAAATCGCTCAAAGCGGGAGGGCGTATTGGAGAAGGGGGCGAGCAATTACAATACGTCATAGAGTTCAATTTCCCTGAAGAAAACTGCAATGATTACAATATAATGAATACCAGGGGATCATGGAATATTAAAGGCTCCATCATTAAGATGAGTATTCACACCATATAAATAAATCAGATATCTCCCATCTGGTTTTTTACAAACATATACTCTTTGGCTTCTATCCGTGTCCTCGCACGAAGTCTCCCACGGCCTCGTATCCCTCTCATCATTCGGATCCCGCCCAGCAGCCTCCTCCACGTCGTCGGGTACACTGTCGCGGTCAGAATCCACAAACGGCTTGCTCGGGTCATCTGCGTCCGCCACGGGGCCCATGAGGTCTTCGAGGTCGTTGGAGTAGCGGTCGCCGTCGCGGTCGGGGTCGCATTCGTCCGGGGTGCCGTCGCCGTCTTGGTCGTTGGGGCTTTCGTTGCCGGTGCACGTGTATTCTGTTGCGAAGGGTGGTGCGTCCGAGCATGCCTCGCTGCCACTGGCTGAGTACGTCCAGCAGACCTTCACGGCTTCGGTGCCTGTCGTGTTGAATTCGGGGGAAGTCGGAACGGGGCAGGTGCTGGGACAGAGAAGCAACGGAACAACGGTTCCAAGCACGGGGACGGTCAGGTTCTCTTGCAATGGCCCGATGGAACTTGGATCATCTGCGTGCGACCAGAAGGTCACGTTCACGCCGGGCGAGGAGATTGTGACTACGATTGGCATGTTCTGAGTGATCGGGCCGACGCAGAGAATCAGGCCAAGGGGGTCGCAGACCAGGGCGATGGTGAGTGCAGGCGGCGTTGATTCCTCCAACGGTGCGAGCAGTTGTTCATCAAAATCGGGCTCGACGTGACTTGCTTGAGCCAATGGGGAAAGAAGGAATAGGGTGAGCCAGGCGGCAACAATCACTTTGATTGAGTGCATGAAAAGCTAATAGAAACCTTAGATTATATAATTTATGGTGATAAAAAGCCATATTATAGTTAATTAATATCATGCATTAGCTTAAATAACATAATTTCACGAGCACATAGGGTGAAGTAATATTATGGGATATCAAATGTATCCTCATCCAAGATAGTAATCCCTCCGAATGCAATGACCCAATATCTACCGTCAGGCCTTTTACACACATATGCCCCTTGTGATTTATCAGTATCTTTACAAGAAGTCTCCCACGGTCTCGTATCTCTCTCATCATTCGGATCCCGCCCAGCAGCCTCCTCCACGTCGTCCGGGGCACTGTCGCGGTCGGAATCCACAAACGGCTTGTTCGGGTCATCTGCGTCTGCCACGGGTCCCATGAGGTCTTCGAGGTCGTCGGAGTAGCGGTCTCCGTCGCGGTCGGCGTCACACTCGTCCGGGATGCCGTCGCCG
>JBFIHX010000003.1:0-346006 GCA_041601615.1 Thermoplasmatota archaeon
AACTCGCGTAGCAAATCCTGCCCGCACCGGGAGCTCATGCATGGACAAATTGATCCGTGAGGTCGAGCGGAGCGAGTGCCTCACTTGATGCCGGATCGACCGAGGGCGGTCGCTCGATATGGGCGCGCTTCTTCGCGAAGTGGGTCCGCTCATGGGTGCGAAGGGCGGCGGGCGACCGGACTTTGCGCAGGGCGCTGGCTCGGACCCAAGCCAACTCGACGCATGCCTCGCGGCTGCGGTGGCGGCGGTCAAGGCGAAGCTTGCCTAGGTGGTGGGTTCGGGTTCTGGCATTTGCCATTCCTGGTTTTGGGTCTCGATGAACCCTTCGACCGAGTAGGCTTGTCGTGTCACATCCACGTACACGGATGGGTCGGTTCCGGCCTTGGGGCTTGGCCAGACGATGAGGTAGGCGGAGCCGTCGCCGGGGATGCCGGGGCCTTCGAGTTCCAGTGTCAGGTCTCCGGGGCCTTCGACGATGCCGAGCAGGGCGCCGGCGGCGTCGTAGGCGGCAAACGCGAGGCCGAATTGTGTGGCGTCGGCGGGTGTCCAAGTGAGGTTGAAGGTGGCGCGGGTGAGATTGTGGTCAAACACGAGGGGGGCGATGTGTTGGTTGTCGGGTTGGATTTGCTGGCCGGCGGGGCAATTGCCGGTGCCGTGGGGG
Organism: Thermoplasmatota archaeon; assembly: GCA_041601615.1. Taxonomy (GTDB): domain Archaea; phylum Thermoplasmatota; class E2; order JACPAO01; family JAHFTW01; genus JANQNI01. Next base: position 662 of record JBFIHX010000003.1, read on the forward strand.
CCGGTGCAGAGGAATGCGCCTTCCTTGGTGCGGCCGTCCCAGGAAAAGGGGGTGCGGGCAAATACATCCACGAGCACTGGTTGTGCTTCGATGGTTTCGAGCGGGTCTTGATTGGCTTCGCTGTCTTCGGAGTTGGCGGCGGGGGTGTTGCTGGTGCAGCCTGCCAGCAGGAGGGCGGCGACGACGATGAGGGTCAAGTTCCAGCGCATTCATGGGGGACTTGGCAGCGGGGCCATAGGTGTTGTGTCGCGCTCGTCGAACCCGTGTTTCTGGGGTTGGCGACCGTTTTTTGCCTTCGTCAAGCCCAACGTTAGACCATGGCGGGCTTTGAGGTGCTTTCTAGCTTCGTGCTGTGTGCCGTTTTTGCTTCCTTGGCGATGGCTCGGATGAGGTCGTGAAACAGCCAGCGGTGGATGGGGTAGAGGGCGTTCCAGTAGAGGAGGCCGGGGACTCCTTGTGGCTCGAAGAGGGCGGTTTGCACGAGGCGGCTGTGGTTGGCGTCGATGGGGGTGATGTGGAATTCTAGCCAGGCGCGGCCGGGTAAGCGCATTTCGGCGCGCAGGCGTAGGAGGTGCGGCACTTGGATGGCTTCCACGCGCCAGAAATCTAGGGTTTCGCCTTCGGCAATCAGGCCGTGTTTGGTGTTGCGTGGTGTGCGTCGCATGCCGGGGCCGCCAAGGAGGCGATCCACGGCGCCGCGGGCTTGCCATGCCCAATTCCAAGCAAGCCATCCTTGCGTGCCGCCGAGTCCGGCCACTACGGCAAAGAGTTGTTCGGCGGGGGCGTCCACTTGGATGCTGCGGGTCTCGCGTTTGTGGTTTTGTTCGTCTGCCAGTCGGTATTTGGAGGTCTCTGCTCCCTGCTGGGGGGTGCTGCTTAGGCTGTCTTGTTGGGTAAGTGCGAGTCGGACGGCTTCGGCGTAGCCACGGGGGTGGATGCCTGGAAAGATGCGATTTGCGGCGGCTAGGTTTGCGTGCAGTGGTGCGCGTGCGCCGTCGATGATGGGGACTGCGAGTCGGTTGGGGATGGGGGTTACGAAGCCGACCCAGCGGGCAGCTAGGCGTGGTGCCAGGAACGGTGTGGGAAGCAGGAGTCGGCGGCGTAGGCCGCGTAGCTCTGCGTATCGGCGCAGCATGTCGGCAAAGGAGAGCGTTTGGCCGCCGATGTCGACGATGCCGGCGGGGCCTTGTTGGAGGGCGGCGACGAGGTAGGCGGTTACGTCGTCGATGGCGATGCATTGGACGAGGTTGCGGGTCCAGCGTGGGGTGACCATGACGGGTAGGCGTTCGCTGAGGTATCGTACCATCTCGAAGCTGGTGCTGCCGCTGCCGATGATGGGGCCGGCGCGAAATTCGGTGGTGGGTAGGCCTTGGGCGAGGATGGTGCCGACGGTGGCGCGGCTGGCGAGGTGGGCACGGGCGTCGCGTTTTGGTTGTAGGCCGCCGAGGTAGATGCAATGGTCTGTGTGGACGTTGTTGGCGAAGTTGTGGGCGGAGGTTGCTTCGGCGTCTTGGAATGCGCCGGAGTCGGCCATGCTGTGGACGAGGTAGTAGGCGGCGTCAAAGTGGGGCAGTGTGGCAAGGCTGTCGGCGTTGAGAAGATCGCCTTGGTGCATGGTGACGTGGCTGCTCCAGCTTTGGTCGGCGGCGCGTTTAGGGTCGCGAACAAGGGCGTGGACTTCGTGGCGGGCTTCGAGCAGGAGGGGAATCAAGTTGCCGCCGACGTACCCGGTTGCGCCCGTGACGAGGATGCGCATGTGTTTGGTTGGTCGCGGCGGCTTTTCAGGGTTGGTTCAGGGTGGAATGCCCCATTGGGGTTGGCGCTTGGATGCTCGGGTGTTGGAGGCTTGGTCCGCTTGCTCGAACCGCCCCCTTCAAGCACGATGGGTTCAGTGGCTGCGTATGCAGTACGCCGTCCTTTATGGATCGACTCGCAGCGACCGTCAGGGCATCAAGGCTGCCCATTTCATCGTCCGGCACTTGAAGGCTCGTGGGCATGAGGCGACTTTGTTGGATGCTTGCGAATTGGATTTGCCCATGCTGGACAAGATGTACAAGCAGTTTGACGAGGGGGAGGCGCCGGAGCCGATGCAGCGGGCGCATGATGTATTGGAGGCGGCGGACGGTTTCGTGGTGGTAAGTGGGGAGTACAATCACTCGGTGCCCCCGGCGCTCAAGAATCTCCTGGACCATTTCCAGCGAGAGTATTTCTTCAAGCCGGGGGGCATTTGCACGTACTCGGCGGGGCCGTTTGCGGGTGCGCGGGTTTCTGTGCATTTGCGGGCGATTCTCGGGGAGTTGGGCATGACGACTCCGAGCATCATGTTTGGTGTCAGTCGTGTGGGGGCGGCTTTCACGGACGAGGGCGAGGATACTACGGAGGACGGTTCGTGGGATCGTCGGGTGCAGCGTTTCTTGGATGAATTGGACTGGCACACGGATGCACTCAAGTCGAAGCGGGAGAAGGACGGCACGCCGTTTTGAGTGTCGGCCGGGCATCAGGGGGGAGAAGCATCAAGCGCGGTTGCCCATGTCGGCTGCATGAAGGTCCACGCCCACGCCGCCCACACGCCCGGAGAATCACTGCGTCCCTTCGAGTATGACGCGTCCCCTGGTGCCGGCGAGGTGCTGATTCGTGTTTCGCATTGTGGCATTTGCCGCTCGGATGTGCATTTGGTGGATGGCGGCTGGGGCACGCAGGGTTTTCCGTTGGTTCCGGGCCATGAGGTAATCGGCACGGTGGAGGAGACGGGGGCGGGCGTCGAAGTTCACGAGGTGGGCGATCGCGTGGGTCTGGGGTGGCAGTGTGGTGCTTGTCATGCCTGCGAATATTGCTTGCGTGGTGATCAGAATTTGTGCAGCAAGAATCGGGCGACGGCGCGCAGTTTTGGTGGTTTTGCGGACTTGGTGCTTGCTGAGGCTCCGCTTGTGGTTCCCGTTCCGGATGGGCTTGACGCGGCGCGGACGGCCCCCTTGCTTTGTGGTGGAGTCACGACCTATTCGCCCATTCGGCGCTTAGCGCGTCCTGGTTCGCGTGTCGGGATTGTTGGGCTCGGTGGGTTGGGCCATCTTGGGGTGCAGTGGGCGGCGGCTATGGGGCACGATGTGACGGTGTTCAGTCATTCGCCTGCGAAGGCCGACGAAGCGGAGCGGCTGGGGGCGGACACGTTTGTGGACAGCAACGATGCGGCGGCGGTGGCTGCGGCGCGCTGCGATTTGATTGTGCAAACCGTGGATGTGGACTTGAATTGGGGCGCCTATCTGCAGGCGCTTCGACCCAATGGCACGTTGTGCTTCGTGGGGGTGCCTCCCAGTCCCTTGTCGGTGCATGTGGGGAGTTTGTTGGGTGGCCAAAAGTCGGTGACGGCGAGTGCCATTGGCGGAGCGGCCATGATCAAGGACATGCTGGAGTTCGCGGAACGTCATGACGTGGGTGCTGTAGTGGAGCGAATGCCGATGGCGGAGGCGAATGCGGCGCTGGATCGCACGCGGCAGGGTAAGGCGCGCTACCGCATGGTTTTGGAAGCCTGACGGCAAAGGGGTCGGGGGCCGTGGTTTTATCGGCGGTGGCGTCGAACGGGTAGGGTATGGAGGTGTTGGCCCGTGTGCAGGCGTGGTTGGAGGAGGACGGCTATGATGTTCGGGCCGAGGTGGGCACAGGCCGTGGTATGCTGGTGGTGCCGTTTTCTCCCAATCCGGAGGATGTAGGGCAGTGGCGACCGGAGATTCGTGTGGGTCGTGACACGGCTCGTCGCCGGTTGGTGGTGTCCCTTCAAGCGAGTCTTGTGGACGAGCATCATGAGTTGCTGAACGGGTCGAGCTTGGCGGCGTCTTCGGCGCGCAAGCACATTCGTCGAAATTTGTTCTTGCAGGGCTTGGGCATCTCCTTTCTTGGAGAAGGTGGCGTGGAGTCGTTGCTGGTGGATGATGTGCTGTACGATGATGCGCCCATCACCAAGGATCTCGTGATGCGGACGCTGCGGCAGGTGTACGGGGCGATGCTGTTTATCGAGGATGTCTTGACGGCTGCGTGTCATCCGAGTGTGGAGTTGGATGTTTAGTTGGGCCATGAGGGCGATGAGGGCCTTGGGGGCCATGTGGGCCGTTGGGTGATGGAGCGAACTGGACGCGACGCTTGGAGAGGACGAGGGCCCCAATCGGCATCGGGCCTGTGCTGCGTCGGCCTGGGATTGGCGGGTGCCGGTTACGGGGTCGGGGCTACCGAATTGGGCACGGTGACGAAGATTGCGTGCACGGTGAACATCCTTGGTTCGATGTTTGCGGAAAGTGTCGGCGCATCCACTGGCGGTCGAGCCACGGGATTGTCGTTGATCCGCAAGACTGGATGGACGTGCAGGTTGAGCTGGCCGTCGGGTGCGAGCCCGGCTTCTCTACCCAGGACAATCGTGGTTGGCCCGTCCGATTCAATGGTGGTGGCGTGACCGTCTTGTTCCATGGTCAAGATTAGGCCTTCGAGGTCGGCCGTTGGTTCCCAATCAAGTTGGAGCGTGAGTTCGACCACCGAGCCCGAGTAGTGCAGGATGGTGGTGTCTTCGCCCTGGTGCAAAAGAGGATTCTCAATACAGCTTCCATTGGCCGATGCTAGGCCGCAGATACGCACTCCATCGCTCGTGGAGCCTGTCCAGTCCACCACGGTCGTGCGCATGGTGGAGGGCACATCGGGACCTTTGGCGCCGGCTGGCTCTGGGCCGGACGAACTGCCGTTTCGTTCGGCTGGCTCGGTATTGTCCAGTGGCGTCGTGCAGCCTGCAAGTACCACGAGGAACGGCACGAGCCATGCTGGGCGCATCAGAGGGACAAACCAGCCACATTCCTTGAGTGTTGTGCCGTGTTTCGCTACAATCCAATTTTTTCCAGCCCATTTTCTTGCGTTTTGGGCCGATTGAATGGACATGTTTGGCGACATCGGCCGGATATCGCTTCGCTATGGGATGCGGGGTGGTGGTGGTGGTGGTGGTGGTGGTGGTGGTTGGAGGGCTGCGCGAGCCCCTGCGCGACAGGATTGGGGATGTGTTGCCCAAGGGTATGGTGGGGTGCCAGATGGCACAGCAACAAGCCCTCCCAGGGCAGCTGGTATATTTTCTATATTAATGCCCCAGTCCTCGAACGGGAAGCGGCTCCTTCCGAGGGGACTGGACCCCTTAATACTCCTACTTGTGTAGTAAGTCCCATGGCAGAAGCTAAGGCCCGCCGCACCACCATCGCCCTCTGGATTCTCACAGGAATCCTGGGACTCGCATTCCTCGCCTCCGGCGCAGGAAAACTTTCCGGAAGCATGGACGAAACCCTCCTCGCGCTGAACGTTCCATCCTGGGCCATTCCCCTCATCGGCTCACTGGAAATTGCCGGCGCCATCGCCCTCCTCATTCCCCGTGCCCGCTTCTGGGCCAGCACCGGCCTCACCGCCATCATGCTCGGCGCCATCGGAACACACTTCCTGAACGCCGACTGGGGCCCCAGCATCGCGCCGCTCGTACTGGCTGCCCTTGCCGGCACGCTCGCCTGGCACACCCGCCCCGAATGGGCCATCACGACCACCGCAAAGGGAAGTACCACATGAACGCCGCACTCGAACACCGCACCGCCAGCGCCCCCATCGACCCCCGCTTCATGACACGCTGGAGCCCCCGCGCCTTCCACGAACGCGCCATCCCAGATACGGTCCTCGAAAGCCTCTTCGAAGCCGCCCGCTGGGCTCCCAGTTCCTTCAACGAACAACCCTGGCACTTCCACATCACGACTCGCGGAGCCGCCCGGGACGAACTCAACGAGGCAATCTTCCCCTTCAACCGCGCCTGGAGTGACGCCGCGCCAGCCATCATCTTCATCACCGCACGACGAACCCTAGCCGCCAACGGCAAACCCAACGCCCACGCATGGTTCGACGCCGGTGCTGCCACACTGCAACTCGTCATGCAAGCCCAAGAACACGGCCTCGTTGCCCACGCCATGGGTGGAATCGACGCCGCACGCGCCCACGCGCTTCTCAAGCTCGACGAGGACACCGAAGTGGTCGCCGCCCTCGCCATCGGCTTTGCCGGTGACCCCGCAGCACTCCCCGAAAACCTTCGAGAACGAGAACAACCAAGCACCCGAAAGCCCCTCCACGAGGTCTACACCGAGGTCCAATGACCGTCACCCGCATCACCCGAAGCAACCAACGCGCCCACAAAAACCACGGCTGGCTCGACACCCACCACAGCTTCAGCTTTGCCGACTGGTACGACCCCACCCGCCTCAGCCACAGCAACCTCCGCGTCCTCAACCAAGACCGCATCCAACAAGGCACAGGATTCGGCGCCCACCCCCACAAGGACATGGAAATCGTCAGCTACGTCCTCGAAGGCGCCCTCGGGCACCAAGACAACATGGGCAACCAACACACCATCCGCCCCGGCGACGTCCAACGCATGACCGCCGGCACCGGCATCGTCCACGCAGAACAAAACGCCCACCCCGGAACGACTGAATTTCTGCAAATGTGGATCATCCCCGACCAAACGGGGCTCCCGCCAAGCTACGACCAAAAGAGCTTCGAGCTGCAAAACGGCTGGACCCTAGTTGCCGCACCCGCCAAGGAAGCACCCGCTTCCGCCGTGGGACTGAACGCGAACGCCCACCTTTGGGCCGCCACTCCAGACCCCGGCGACGAACTGCAACTGGACATGCCCCGCCCCACCGGCTACCTCCACGTCGCCCGCGGCCACATCCAGATCGACGGCGAAGACCTCCACGCAGGCGACGCCGCCATCGTGTCCGGAAACATCAACCTCAAAACCATCCAAGCAAGCAACCTCATCCTGTGGGGCCTCCCATGACCACCCGAACCATCACTCACGTCCACACCGCCCAACGCCAACTCGAAGGCGCCGGCTTTGAAGTCCGCCGCCCCTTCCCCAGCGCCCTGGCCCGCATGGTCGACCCATTCATCCTCCTTGACCACATGGGCCCCAACACCTTCGGCCCCGGCGAAGGCGTCGGCGCCCCCGACCACCCCCACCGGGGCTTCGAAACCGTGACCTACATCCTCGAGGGCACCTTCGAGCACCGCGACAGCGTCGGCAACCACGGAGTCCTGCGCGCGGGCGACGTACAATGGATGACCGCAGGCCGAGGCGTCGTACACAGCGAAATGCCCGAAGCCGAATTCAACGCCCAAGGCGGCACCCTGCAAGGCTTCCAACTCTGGGTCAACCTCCCCGCCGCCGACAAAATGATCCCACCGCGCTACCAAGACACCCCCGCAGCAGCCATGCCACTCGTGGAACTGCCCGACGGCGCCGGGACCGTGAAGATCATCGCCGGCCGCTCGCAAGGCCAAGAAGCCGTCATCGAAACCCGCACCCCCATCCTGTTCGTCCACGCAACCCTCGCCCCCGGCGGCCGCATGAGCCAAGAAGTGCCACAAGACCACGACGGCTTCCTGTACACCGTCCAAGGCGGGGGCGTTGCCGGCGGACGCACCATGACGGAAGGTCAAATCGGCCTCCTCGGACCCGGAGACACCGCCGACCTCGTCGCCGGCCCCGACGGCTGGAACGTCCTCCTCATCGCGGGTCGCCCCATCCGCGAACCCGTCGTCCAATGGGGCCCCTTCGTCATGAACACCGAAGCCGAGATCCACCAAGCGATCCGCGACTACCAAGCAGGCCTTCTGGGCACCATTGACAAGACCACACGCAAGCCCCGCGTCCTCGTATTCGCCGCCGACCAAGCCACCGCCACCGCCCTCGTGCGCCGCATGGACGGCAAAGGCCTCGACGTACAAGCCACCACAGACCCCGCCAGCGCCGAACGACGCCTGCGAGCCGGCGTTGAGCTGTACGTCCACGACCACCCCGGCGACCGGTTGCTTCGGCTTGCGGCCAGTAGTGGGGTGCGCATCGCGCGGGCTGTGGAGCTCGACGAGGCGCTCGCCCGGCTGCTCCCTTGATGTAGGGCCCCCGCCTCGAAGGCACCGTGGGCAAGGATCACGCACCCAGCCAAAGCCGCCGCATCATGGCACGCGTCGACAGCTGGGACCTTCAGGAACTCGTCGAAGAAGCGCGCACCATCGAGCTACCCGGCTGGAAAGCCACAACGCTTGCCAAGCTCGCCACACGCGCCCACCCCCGCGACGCCGCCCAGATCTGGGAAGAAATCCGCGCCCTCCTCAAACAAATCAACCGCCCAAGCCGCCTTGCCGAAGTGCTCGCCGATCTTTTGAAGCTCGCCGACGACCGCGTCCGCGCCCCCATCGTCGCCGAAGGCATCCGCCTCCTTGAAGCACAACCCGACGGCGAATGGACTGCCGCCTGCATTGCCGTCCTCGCCACCCACGCCGACGGCACCGGCCGCCGCACCCTCCTTGCCCGCGCCCTACGCACCCCCGGCTTCGAAATCGAATGCGCACGCTCCGTCCTGCGCGCCGCCAGCCGCGCCGAAGTGCCCCACCTGCGCGCCACCATCGAAGGCATCCAAGACGCAGCCCTGCGCGCCCGCCTCCTCGGTTTTTTGGCCGCTCACAGCGACGCCGCAGCCGCCGCCTGGGCCATCGAAGACGCACCAGCCCGCGCCGAAGCCCTGCGCGTCCTCGCCTACCAAGCGCCCGCGACCGAACTCGACGCACTTGCCGCCAGCACGGAAGGACGCGCCCCCGCCGACTCCGCCCGATTCCTATCCCAACTCGGAGCCCGCGCCGACAAACTACGCGACGCGCCCCGCACCCGAGAACTCCTAGCCCAGGCACTTACCGCCGCCAAGACCGTAGACGACCCCAAACAACGCGCAAAAGTCGCCGGAAAGCTCGCCCAAGCCCTCGAACGCGCCGACCTCGACCCCACCGAAGCCCTCGCCCTCGCAGAATCCACGCCCGAGGAAGCCGACGAAGGCCCCCGCGCCGCACCCACACAAGTCGTCGTGCGCGGTGGCAGCAAAGGCACCGGCCGCCACACACTCGCCCTCGTAGACGGCTACAGCGGCGGCCTGCGCGCCCCCCACCTGCGCGCCATCGCCCGCGCCGCCCCTCTCTGCGTTGCCTTCGACCTCGACCTCGTACTCATGGGATTCCCAAGCGACGACGCCCAAGCGCTCGTTGCCGCCACCACCGCCGAAACCAACATCGGAGAAGGAGCCCGGTACGCCGCCGAACTACTGGCCGAGGGACGCCTGAGCCTAGCCGGCATCAAAGACATGGACTGGGACCGCCTCGGAACCCCCGTGGCCACCACGCCGCACCCCGTCGCCGACCGCATCGTCACCGACCTCGCCGCCGTCCCCGCCCCCATCTGCCTGCTCGTCGGACTCGGACGCCAAGGCCTGCCCAAATTCCTCCTCAACACCTCCGGCCACCACTACGAACTGACCGGACGCGGCATCAGCCTCGAAACCGCGACCGCGATGGGCATCCTGGCGGAGCGGCTGGGGCGCATCTCCGCCTAATTCGGCCCAGAACCATCGCCTACTGACCGATACGACCAAAGCGAACGGGGTCCATGGGCATTCGTGAAGGAATTTCCCGCCTGCCCCCGCTGCGCCAGCATCAACCTACGCATGCCGGGAATCCGCGACGGCACCGTGTACTACTGGCAAAACCTCTCCGAGTACGCCTGCGAGGACTGCGAACTGCGTGCAGTCCCCCTCTGGTTCGAAGACCTCGAAGCGTTCCAAGAATTCCGGGACGAAAAAATCCGCGAACGGGCGAGTGCAAAGCCTTGATCGAACTCCAAACCTGCCCCCGCTGCGGCAGCCACGACCTACGCATCCCAGCACTCGGCGAAGACGCCATTCCCGAAACCGGCCACTTTGCCGAATGGACCTGCGGTGACTGCGGGCTCAGCACCAATCCCCTAGCAGTCCACGACGACGCCGCCTACCGCTCGTTCGTGCAAGCGTACACAGACTCAGATTCCTGATCTACGTGACCGTGAAGGTGCCCACCATGCCATTGTCCCGGTGGCCCGGAATCGAGCAATAGAACGTGTACTCGCCCGGCACCGACGGCGCCGTAAACGTCACACTGGACGATTGACCATTGCCAACACTCGCCGTCTGCGCCGTCTCCTCAAAGCCCTCCAAGGCCCAATCATGGTTCACGACCGGATTGATGTCGTCGTTGGTGAACGTCAGAGTCACAATGGTGCCTGCCGCAACCGACAACGACGAAGGCTGGTACGCGATGTTGACAGGATATGCGCCTTCCAAAGACACCGAAAACGTCACCTCCTCTGGAGGCGGCGTCACGGTGCCATTGCCACCGCCATTCCCGCCACCATTACCGGCCCCATTCCCACCGCCCGTTCCATTGCCATTCGGGTCCCCATCACCGTTGCCGCCACCATCGGAGCAACCGGCCAGCGAAACCATCAGCGATACGACCAAAACCTGCACCAGGCGCATGGAAATTGATACAACAACTCGAATGGAAAGCCCTTGCGTCCAGGGGTGGCGGGGACAGCGAGGTGTGCTGCTGGATGCGACCGTGCTTTTTATCCATCAGTCAGCCTCCGCACTCCCGTCGAGGGGCCTTGATGTACCAACTTCGAGAAGGCCAGATCGCCTACATCTTGCACCGTGTCAGCGGTGTCGCGGTGATTCTGTTCCTGTTCGTTCATATCGTAGAGAACTTCTTCCTATTGATGGGGGAGGAGGCATACAACCAAGCCATCGGAATCTACCACACCTGGTACTTCCGCATCGGTGAAGTTGCACTGATCGCCGCCGTGGTCTACCACGCCCTGAATGGCACCCGCATCGTCGCGGTGGACTTCTGGCAAGGCTCCACGAAATACCAGAAGCAAATGTGGTACGCCGTGATGATCATCACCGCTGCCATCATGCTCTGGATCGCCAAGATCATGCTCCTGGACTACCCCTGCTGGTTCTGGATGGACACCGCCGCTGTGGAGGCCTGCCACGCATGAGCAAAGATTTCGTCTCCTCCAGCGCCAAACCCATCGGCGGTTCGCGCCAAGAGGTCTTCTACTGGTACTACGCCCGCATCAGCGGCCTCGCGCTGGTCTTCCTGGCGTTCTTCCACCTGTACCTCAACCACATTCGCACGGATGTTGGCGAACTGGAATACAGCCTCGTCATCAGCCGCCTCACGGAGTTCCCACTCCTGCGCATCGCCGACTTCCTGCTGCTCTTTTTGGGTCTCAGCCACGGTGTGCTCGGCATCAAGAACCTCATCGACGACCACGCACACAAACCCAGCGAGCGCCTCTTCTGGCTGACCTTGCTGTATGTCGTGTTCAGCGTCTTCTTGGTCGCCGGAACCGCCGTCCTTTGGACCCTACCCCTGGGGGCCAACTGAATGACCTACCACAAGTTTGACGCCGTCATCGTCGGCGCCGGCGGCGCCGGCCTCATGGCAGCCCTAGAACTCGCCAAGCACAAGGACCTCGACGTGGCGGTGCTGAGCAAACTCTACCCCGTCCGCAGCCACACCGGTGCCGCACAGGGCGGCATCTCCGCGAGCCTGGGCAACGTCAACCCGGACGACTGGGAAAACCACGCCTTTGACACCGTCAAGGGCAGCGACTACCTAGGCGACCAAGACGCCATCGAAATCATGTGCAAGGACGCCGTCGACACGGTGATCCACCTCGAACACCTGGGTCTCCCCTTCGACCGCACCCCCGAAGGCAAGATCAGCCAACGGAAATTCGGCGGCCACACCGGACGCGGCCCCGTTGATCCCTACAAGAACCGCCCAAGCGTCGAACGCGCCTGCAACTCGGCCGACCGCACTGGCCACGCCATGCTGCACACGCTCTACCAACAGTGCATCCAGCACGGTGTTCGGTTCTTCAACGAATACCAGGTCATGGACCTCATCGATGGCGACATGGAAGACGGCAGCAAAGCTGTCGCCGGCTGCATCGCCTACAAAATCGACGACGGCACCATGCACACCTTCCACGCCAAGGCCGTGATGTTCGCCACCGGCGGCTACGGACGCGCCTGGAAGGTCACCTCGAACGCCCACGCGCTCACCGGAGACGGCGTCGGCATCGCCATGCGCCACGGCATTCCGATCGAGGACCCGGAATTCTACCAATTCCACCCCACCGGCCTCTGGCGCATCGGCGTCCTCGTCTCCGAGGCCGTACGCGGCGAAGGCGGCATCCTGCGCAACTCCGACGGCGAGGCCTTCATGGCTCGCTACGCACCAACCGTCAAGGACCTCGCCAGCCGCGACGTCGTCAGCCGCGCCATCTACACCGAGATCCGCGCCGGCAAAGGCATCGGGCCCAAGGGCGACCAATACGTCCACCTGGACATCACCCACCTGGACCCCAAAATCATCGACGAAAAGCTCCCCGAGGTCACCGGCTTTGCCCGCACCTACCTCGGCGTCGAGCCCAAAACCGAGCCGATTCCGGTGGCTCCCACGGCGCACTATGCCATGGGCGGCATTCCGACCAACATCGACGGCAACGTCGTCTACGACGCCAAAAACACGCCCGTACACGGCTTCTTTGCCGCCGGCGAATCCGCCTGCGTCTCCGTCCACGGCGCCAACCGCCTTGGCACCAACAGCTTGCTGGACATCGTCGTCTTCGGCCGCCGCGGCGGCAAGAAAATGGCAGAGTTCTGCAAGAAAACCGACTTCATGCCCCTGCACGGCGAACCCTCGGAACTGGAAGCGCAAGTCGCCGCCAGCATCGAGGCCCTCAAGGCTGGCAGCGGCAAGGAACGCGTCTCGGACCTTCGCGACGAAATGCAGAAGGAAATGATGGACCTCTGCGGCGTCTACCGCACCAAGGAAAGTCTGACCCAGTGCAAGAGCGTCATCGCAAACCTGCGCCGCCGCTACAAGGACGTGGCCGTCAGCGACGGCGGCACCCTGTTCAACACCGAACTGCTCGAAGCAATGGAACTCGGCTACCTCCTGGACATCAGCGCCGCCGTGGTCGAATCTGCCCTCGCCCGCGAAGAAAGCCGTGGCGGCCACGCCCGCGACGACTTCCCCAAGCGCGACGACGAAAAGTTCCTGCAACACACCCTCGCAAGCCTCGACGGCGACGGCGTTGCCCTCGACTACAAGCCCGTGGTCATCACCCGGTACCAACCCATGGAGCGTGTCTACTAATGTCCACAGTCACCCTGCGCATCGCCCGCTTCGACCCCCAGAAGGGCGACACCAAGGCGCACTTCGAAACGCACAGTCTCGATGACGTCTTGCCCACGGACCGCGTCCTCGATCTTCTCAACCGCGTCAAGTGGGAGCAAGATGGCAGCCTCGTGTACCGCCGCAGCTGCGCCCATGGAATCTGCGGAAGCGACGCCATGGTCATCAACGGCAAAAACCGCCTAGCTTGCAAGATTCTTGCCAAGGATTTGCCCACCACCATCACCGTGGAACCGCTCAAGGGCTTGCCCGTAAAGCGCGACCTCGTGGTGGACATGGACCCGTTCTTTGCCAGCTACGAGAGTGTCATGCCGTTCCAAGTCGTCTCGCACGAACCAAGTGGCCGTGAACGCATCCAGAGTCACGAAGACCAGCAGAAAATCGACGACCAGGCCAAATGCATCCTTTGTGCGATCTGTACGACGAGCTGCCCCAGTTTCTGGGCCAACGACAAATTCGTCGGTCCCGCCGCCATCGTGCAAGCCAGCCGGTTTTTGTTCGACACCCGCGACGAGGGCAACGATGAGCGCCTCAAGCGACTCAACGAGTACACCGGCGTATGGCGTTGCAGGACTATTTTTAACTGCGTTGAGGCCTGCCCCCAGGGAATTGACATCACAAAACACATTGGAAATGTCAAAAAGGCGCTCCTTCATGGACAAACGAATTTCATCTAAAACTAAGGGTTCCAGTTAAATATAACGTTCACCCACAGTGATTATTTCTCCCCCTATTTCCATAAATATATTGTTCATAATAATAACTATGAATCCAATTCTCGGAATCACCCGCCAATAATTCACAATTCCTAGATGATTTACTTGTAATTTTGATTAATAAATTAATATCATAAGAATTATATTATTACAAAGCCCCAACATTTATTTCAGCCACTGCGCTCCCTTGCTGCGGTGGACACAGGGCGCTGGATACGGCTTCTGTTGGTGGTACTGTGCGTACTTCCCAGCGTCGGCGCCGCCGAATCCGTCCACGGACACATCGAACACCACGGAGCCACAACCCTCCAAGGCAACGTGCAGATGCACACACAAGCATCCGTGTTCTGGCGCGAACCCACGGCACTCGAACCCTGGGCCGTCCAGATGGACCTCGACAACGCCGTCGCCCGCCTCTACAACACCCCAACCCACCGCATCACCCAACCACTATCCCCCGAAGATTCGATTGCCAATACCTACACCACCGCACCCGAACAATACGAAGTCTGGAACCAAACCACCACGACCCTGACCGCAACCAGCAACGGCGGCGCCTTCCGAACATTCCCATTACACCCCTCCGCAGGCACCTTTGAACTTGCCACCACACTCGTAGAACTGTCCGCACCCGCCCCAACACCCACCATGGTCGAAGATTCGGCCCTAGGATTCGCAGACCGAATCGGCGGAATCCGAGTCCGACCCATCGGCACCCACGCCGCCATCACCACACCCCACTGGCCCACGCAGGAACTCAATGGCCAATTCGTAACCTTCGTACTCGCAGACCAACTGGAACTCGACGGCAAAACCGTCCGCACAGGCACCTTCCTCAACCACCAAAAAAGCATCATCGACCCAGTCACTGGAAACGGCCTGTACGTCTACGACAACCTCGTCCTCGCCATCGAATTTCAAACCGCACAAATCCACGTCAGCCAAGGTCCTGGGTGGAGCTTGGCAAGCACAACCATGTCCGGATCGGTGGACGGCGAAGCCACATGGCGCGACGTGGCCACCGCCATCGAAGCCGGCGGCCAAGAACTTCCCCGCGACCAACACATCCTGACCATGCAAGGCACGATCGGATTCAACGCCACCCTGCAAGGCAGCCGCACCGTCTGGGACGTAGAAGGAACAGCCGCAACCATCCTTGTCGACACCATCCCCATCCTAGACGCGACCATCATCGGAGCCACCACCGCCGGCCTGCTTGCCCTACTCCTACTCGCACTCACCGAACCCGGCCGCAACCTCCTAGCCACCCTCATAGGCCGCGTCACCCCCCGCCTCGTCAAGGCACAACCACTGGGCAACTCGAACCGCCGAAAACTGATGCAAATCATCCACGAGCACCAACCCCTTCGCCAAAAAGACCTCGTCGCCCGCTCCGGCCTCGCCAAAACCACCGTCGCCTACCACCTCCGCGTCCTCTTGGCCCACGACATCCTCCAAACCGCCTGGAGCGGCGACCAACGAGGCTCCGCCTACATGCTCAACAGCGGCAGCCTCATGTTCCAAAGCCGCGCCCTCTGCGAGGAACACACCGACTCTGAACCCGAAGCAGGACTCCGCCCAGGTGAAGTGCTCGCCGTCGTCAACGGCCACCCACTGCGCCGCGACTTCTTCGCCGCCATCCAAGAACACGGCCCCCTAGACCTCCCTACATTGCAACGCCACATGGCACATCGGCACAGTCCCATTCCCGCCAGCACCGCAAGTCGCCACTTGATCCACCTCGAAAAAATCCGCGCCATCCACTCACAAACCAAAGACCGACGCAAGATCTACCAAGCCAACATCGACCCCGCGCAAGCAAGGCGCGAACAATACCTGCGATACCTAGAACACCACGGCCTCACCACCCTCGTGGAGACCCTAGCGCGCGATGGCCCCTGCGCTCCCCAAGAACTTGCAGAAACCCTTGGCGCCGGGCCCCGCATCGTTTTTCGATCCCTGCGCAAACTCGTCGGACTAGGACTCGTGGACCAACTACCCGGGAACCGCTATGCCGTTGCAAGCGTCCTGCCCCTGCCTCCAGGGGCAAGGTCAGCCCATGCATAGACAAATCGCACTCTACCTCGCCACCATTGCACTGATGGCCGGGTGCCTGGACATCGGGCCGGGCGCCGGCGAACAAGCGGACCTCAACCTATCGAACCCAGAAATCCAAGAAGAACGAATCTGGCATGGCGCGTGCGCATCATGGACAGTCCCCGTTTCGATCTCGAAGGAGGCCGCAGCAGCAAAACTTCCACCAGGCTACGAGCCGCACGGCCCCACCCTAGCAACCCTCCTCCTTGTCGTGGACCAATGTGGGTCGATGACTCGGGGCACCGCCACCCTCGAGCTGGAGCGCTTCCTAGCGTTCACCTGCATTGAACTCTCCACCACCACCACCACCACCACCACCGTCGGCCACACCGATTGCTACCTCCTGGAATGGTTCACCGACGCGCCACCACTTCTTGCCGACCTCACCGCGCACGGGCTACCGGTCCACGAAGCCACCATACTCAGCACCCAATCCACCATCGGCGCACGCATCGAGCTTCGATCGGTCGCGCAACTGCTCCGCCTAACCTCCGGCGTTCTCGAAGACTTCTCGGACGCAAGCCAACGGAACGTATTGTTGATTTTTGAAGAGCTGCGGGTGTCTCACAGATTCGACCCCTTAGCGCAATCGTCCCGAGCCGCGACCCTCGTCCAGGCGGAAGGCGGAGCTGCAGCAGAGCTGATGCCCGGTGCTGCATCAGTCACCTTTGCAGCCGTAGATCATGGGTCTCTCCGGCTCGAACTGATTTGACACCTTCTATCGAACAATTGGGCCCATTCATCGACAACAACGATTTGTAAAACATCATTGCCTCCTCTATGGAGCGCAAAATCATTGCCTTCGTTGTTTTAGGCATACTACTGAACCTCGTTTCCGCTGCACAAGCCGAAACGTTCGCCCGCACGCACGAGGAATGTTATGGAAATACAGAATCAGGCCCATTCGACATCGATCCGGAGCTGGGCCCCGGGCTCGTGGTCGCCGTGACCATCCGCACAGAAAACGGCGGACACCGAGTCAGCACCGGCTGCATCGTCTGACGAACGCAACCCCTAAGACCGCTGCATCGTTTTTGGGGACCGCTTGCGCCGGATGCCAACGGCATTCCCATTCCGGGACGAAACATCCCATACCTCTCCCCCCTTTTCAGGCACCGATGCAAGGTCCCCTCCTCTTTCCCACACGACCCTCGGGGGAAGACCACACGGTCCGACAATGCATGCTGCGCCACATCCTGGACAAACCCGGCGTCAACAAATCCCAGATGTGCATTCGATTCGACATCGCCTGGGGCACCTGTACCTACCACGTTGAGGTACTGGAGCGGACCCGACGCATCCGCCGCGTCGCCCTCGGCCGACAAGTCCACCTCTTCGGCGCAAGCATCGACTACGTCTCGGCCCAACGTCGATCTGCCCTCCTGCAACCCCACGCCCGCGACGTCGTCCTCGCCCTCGGCGCCGACCGCCAATCCTGCGTCAAGGACATCATGGACCGCAGCCACCTCAGCCGAAGACTCGTCACCAACCGGCTGCGCGAATTGCAGAAAGCAGGCCTCGTCGAATGCTACGGCGACGGCCGCAAACGCTACCGCGCAAGCCCACTCGCCTGCCGACTCGCCCAGGAGATTCCATGACCCAGGACAAAAACGCCGGCCAAACGCAAGCAAGCATCCTGCACCTCATCCAAGCCCACCCCGGCATCCACAAATCAAGAATCCAACGACGACTGGGCCTCGGTTGGGGCACCATCTGCTTCCACGCCGACCGCCTCCTAGAAGCCAAAACAATCCACGCCGTATCCGAAGGCGCCCGCGTGCACCTATTTGCCGGCCCCAGACCCGGCCAAAACGCACGAAGAGCCGTCGCCGTGCAACAACGCCACAGCCGAGAAATCCTCGAACTCCTGCGCCACCGACCCCTCTCCAGCGTCTCAAGCCTTGCTCGCGCCACCGGGGCCGCACGTCGCACCATACGCATTCGACTCTTGGACCTCCAAAGCGTTGGGTTGGTGCAAGCATCGCAGCCTCCCTCCGTTCGGTACACGCTCGGACCCGAAGCAAAGCACGACTAGCTGCCGCCTCGTTCATGGCTGCCGCGTTGAACCAGAACAGCACGGTGCGAAGAAAATCCCTGAATCAGCATCCGTCGGGGGGGGGGTCGCAGACACGAGGGGAATCCCCCCATTCAGGCGAAACATAAGCCAAAGCACCACGGCCACAATAGGGCGTAAGAACGACGCAAGGAATGGAAAGAGAGGGCAAAGAGGAGTCATTCAAGAATTAGGGGCTGCTCTTGCAAGACTGCGAAGTCGTGCGCGTGTTGCCTGCGCTGTCGTTCGCCTTCGTGACAAAACAGTACGTGCCAGGCTGAAGCCCGGAGTACGTGCAGGTATCGCTGTGGCTCGACGAGGACGTGTAGTGCGTGCAAACCGTGCCCGTGCTCGTCGTGCCCAACAAGTTCGTGAACGAATAGGTGGTTTGAACGGAGGTAAGTTGGCTTCCATAGTCACTTGCCGAGTGGTAGATGCTGAATTGAACTCCCGTTGTTCCCGTGCTCTTGGACACGCTCTGGTACACGGAAGGCAGGGTTCCATCCACGCGGACTTGACTTCCTCGCAAGTAGCCACGATTGCTGGTGGAGGACTCGTCAAGCTCATTCACGTCGCTGTGCGGATCAATGATCCAACCGATGTAGTACACGCCGTCCGAAACACTGCTTGGCAAGGAGACACTGAAGTGCATTTGGTCCGAGCCCAGCGCATTCGCGTAGCCGTTCCACACCGTGGCAACATATTCGTCATCCGAGTCGCCGAGAATGCTATCGGTTGTCAGATAGTAATCCACATCAAAGTATCCGGAGGCTTGGCTGCCCACGTTGCGAACCGTTGTGCCGCCGGTAAGGGTCTGGCCGGGGCGAATCAGCGTCTGTCCCAACGCAGAGTATCCGGATTGATCTGGGCTCGACAGTGTGCCCGTTTTGCCCACCTTCTCCACAAGGTCCGCCAAATCTGGCGTGGTTGTGTCCGAGGACATCCAGCTGACGATGTTGTCGTACTTGCCGCTCGTAATCCGGGTGTTCATGTTCGAACAAGCCTGGCGGAAGGAGTCCTGGTGGTCTCCATTCGAGTTGTAGTGAGCAACGGTGCGGCTCACCACACTGTAGACGTAGTTCGTGCTCCCGCTTGTGTACCACGTCGGGCTGCCGCTTTGGCCACCGGTCATGTCCATGCTGTGCTTGTGCGTGTAGGTGCTCGAACTGCACGAGTCTGCGTATACGTAGTACATGTTGCGGCCGTTGTCCAACATACTGGGGTATCCTGCGGTGCGGCTGGATCCCGTGAAGTACGAACTACTGGTGCTCAGCGATTTCGCGGTGAAGCTGCCAACATTGTCGCCCAATTGCCGATCAATGCGAATGAGCGCAAAATCGTGGTCGTAGTTGCCATCGTTGTTCCAGCCGCTGTAGGTGTGGAACGTGACGGCTTTGGCTGCGCCATACTCGTTCATGAGGAGGGGCTTCTGGTCGAATCCGTAGGTGTAGAAACCGTCGTTCATGCCAGGAAGGACCCAGACGTCGGTGTAGTAGGAAGAGCTGCCGCCCTCACGCACACAGTGGCCGGCGGTGAGGACATGGTAGTCTCCAACCAGCGCCCCGGAGCACATAGCGTACGTCGAACTGTCCTTTTTGAAGTAGATTTTGACGATGCTGTCGTAGGGCGTCGAGCCGGTGTTTGTAATTCTGTATCGATTGTCCGACCCAATGACTCCGCCCTCGCCCGAAACGAGGTACTCCACATCCAAGTCGTAGAAGTCTTGCTTGAATGGTTCAGCCATGATTTCAATCAGGGCTGGGCTGATTTTCGACCCATTGAGGACGCCCCATTCGGTTCCGGTGGCGACATCGTAGGTGATGGGGATGGTTGCAAGCGGGTGGTCCGAGGGGAGGCGGTGCGAGAGGTGCATGCCTTCGGGTGGCGTTTCTTCTGTTTCCTGTCCATCCTGGGCCACGGTTGGGAGTGGCATGGTGATGATCAGAAAAAGAGCAAGTATTCCTATGACGACGAGACGTGTCATAAAATATGTGAATAAAATATTTTATATTAGGATTTTGCAGCGTGGCGAAAGTAGCTAGTTATGTTGGGAAAATAACAGAAGATTATATATAATATGCCATGAAATCCATGAAAGTGCACCGAGCATGGCTCGCATGCTTCCTGTTTCTGGCACTCCCGCCAGGCTGCGCCGAGCCAGCAACCTACAACCTCAACGGGAGCTTTTCGCACGACCCAAGCGATGACGAACAGCAATGGTTCTCCAGAGCCCTCGAAGGCGCAAATCGCGTGGACTGGCTTCTCTCCTCCCCGCCCGGATTCGCAGCATTTGGAATGACGCTGCCCGACTGCGAGAGATCCCAACAGAACCTACGCGCACTCAGCTTCATCCAATCCGTAGGCGAATGCCGAGCAGCGATAACATGACTGCAAGGAATCGCCGTAGCACTGGCCTGCCCCATCAGCCTCGCTTAAGTCGCGCCTCCAACTGGCAACGACGCCCATGTGCGGCATCGCAGGCCTCCTAGGCCGAGAAGACAAGAGCCTCGTCGGCGCCATGTGCGACCGCATCGCCCACCGCGGACCAGACGGACACGGCACCTGGGCCGACCAAGGCGTAACGCTCGGCCACCGACGACTCAGCATCATCGACATCGACGGCGGCGCCCAACCCATGGAGTCCCACGACGGACGCTACTGCATCGTCTACAACGGCGAAATCTACAACCACAAAGCCCTACGAGCGGCCCTCGAAACTGCAGGCGCCACGTTCCAAAGCGACCACTCCGACACCGAAGTTATCCTCGAAGGCTACCGACGCTGGGGCGCAGACGTGGTGACACACCTCGAAGGCATGTTCGCATTCGCCCTCTGGGACACCCAAGAACGAACCCTGTTTTTGGCCCGCGACCCATTCGGAATCAAGCCCCTCTTCTACGCCTGCGCCGACGGCGACTGGATCTTCGCCTCCGAGCAAAAAGCACTCTTTGCGCACCCCGCGCTCGCGCGCGTTCCAGATCTCGACCGCATCAAGGAACGCGCCGCCCTGGAATTTTTGACCGGCCAAGCAACCCTGTTTGCCGGCGTCCACCAACTCCCACCCGGCACCCACGCAACACTCCGAGCCAATCGCAAAGCCGAATGCCACATCAACTGGCAACCCTATTACCACGTCCCCGTCGAACGCTTCGGAAGCCTCGAAGCAACCGTGCAAGCCGTGCGCGACCGCTTTATTGAGAGCGTCGACGAACAACTCATGGCCGACGTGCCCCTCGGCGTCATCCTCAGCGGCGGCCTCGACTCCGCCGCCGTCGCAGCCGTACACCAAAGCCTGCTCTCGGACACCCCCATCCACACCTTCACCATCGCAGAATCGGAAGAAGTGCAGGACTTCAAGGAAGCCCGACGCCTCGCCGCACACCTCGGCACCGACCACCACGAGACCTTCTTCGACGTGGACGACGTCATCCGCGACCTGCCACGCTACACCTGGCACAACGAGAACATCAACTACACCGAATTCTTCTTCCTACCCCTCTTTGAATTCATGCGAAAAAGCGTCACGGTCGGCCTCTGCGGCCAAGGCAGCGACGAACTCTGGGGCGGCTACGACCGCTACAAGGACCCCCTGCCGCTCGCCCGCGACCGCATCGCCCGCCTGCGCGCCGCCGCCCCCGCCCACGAAGAAACCCTCTCCACGCAAGTGGCCCTGACCCACATGAGCGGCAGCAGCCTCGCCGAATGGGACCAAAACGGCGGCCAACTCAACAACTTCCAGCTCCGGCTCGTCGACCGCAACAGCATGGCCGCCTCCCTCGAAGTGCGCGTTCCGTTCCTGAGCCGCCCCCTGCACAACGCCAGCCGCGCCACTGCCTGGGGCGACAAACTACGCGACGGCGTCGAAAAATGGGTGCTGCGCAAAGCCCTCGAAGACGTCGGCATGCCACACGACCTCGTCTGGCGCAAGAAAGTCCCCGCCGGCCGCGCCACCGGCCCCCGCGTCATGGACCAATTCGAAGAATACGCCGCCAAACTCGTCACCCCCGCCGCCATGAAGCGGCATCCGCTCGCCGGCTCCTTCCAGCGACCCGCCGAGCAACTACTGTTTGACCTCTGGCACGAGGTTTTCATCGAACAAGACGGACACCGCGGCCTATCCATGGAGGACCTCGTTTGACCCCCGAAACCCCCGAAACCACGCACATCCGCGAAGCCGACGAAACCGGCCCCTTGCGCGAACTGGACCGCATCATGGTCGACGGAGCCGCCAAAATCGAAGACCTCCTTGCCTACCACCGCAACCAAGTCCTCTGCCCCGTCTACACCAGCGTAGACATCCGCCGCAACAGCCACAAAGCCGCCGTCGTCGACGCCAACGCCTTCCCCGCCGGCTTCAACAACCTCGCCCACCGCAGCCACGAGGCTGCCGCCGACGCCATCCGGGGCTACATGGCCAAGGTCTACCCCGACGCCAAAGAACTCCTGATTCTGGCCGAAAACCACACGCGCAACAAGTGGTACTTCCAGAACATCAAGACCCTCCAAGACCTCTTTGCAAGCGCCGGATACACCGTCACGCTGGGCACCCTGAATGAAGAGCTGTTTCCTGAAGCCACCGTCGAAACCGCCCTCGGAGACACCATCACCCTCCATGGAGTTCTGCGCGAAGGCGACGCGCTGATTGCCGACGGCATGGTCCACGACGTCATCATTCTCAACAACGACCTGAGCACCGGCACCCCCGGCATCCTCGACGGCCTCGACCAACCAGTCACCCCGCCGCCCGCCATGGGCTGGCACCGCCGCCGCAAATCCGAACACTTCCGCATCGTCAACGAATTGTCCCGGCAGCTTGGCGAATACGTCGGCTTCGACCCCTGGCTTGTCAGCGCCGAATTTCGCAAAGTGGACGGCGTGGACTTCAAGGGCCGCGAAGGCCTCGAAGCCGTCGCCAGCGCCGTGGACGAAGTGCTCGAAGTCGTGCGCGCCAAGTACCAACACTACGGCGTCCAACGGGAACCGCACGTCTTCGTGAAAGCCGACGCCGGCACCTACGGCATGGGCGTCATGAGTGTCGCCAGTGGCGAAGAATTCCTGCGCCTCAACAGCAAGGGACGAGAGAAAATGGCCAAAGGCAAAGAGGGCGTCAAGACCACAAGCGTCATCGTCCAAGAAGGTGTGCACACCAGCCTACGCGCCGGCACTGGAGTCGCCGAACCCGTGATGTACATGGTCTGCGGCCGCGTTGTTGGCGGCTTCAACCGCGTGCACCTTGGTAAAGCCGACACGGAGAGCCTCAACGCGCCCGGAAGCACCTTCGAACCGTTGGCGTTTACGACACACGGGGGCACACCTGGCGATGACGAAACCGTGCTCGACGAAGTTTCGGCGCACGTGTATCAGGTGCTTGGCGAAATTGCGAGCATCGCTACGGGGTATGAACTGCGGTTTGCCGAGGATGTTGGGGCAGAGTTGCCGAGCTACCCATAGACCAGGCGTGCGCGGGCCACCGATTCAGGGCTGCCCCAACTATACAACGGCCCGGAACGCCACCTGATCCACCATCAACACCACGAGCAAGAGCCCGAGGTACTGGATGGTAAACAGGAAGAATTTCCTGTACGCCTTCGGATTCGGCGTCCGCATCAATCCGTCTGCGCCGCGAACGAGGGGGATGCCGAGCGCGAAGGCACCGGCCACATAGACCCAGCCGGCAACACCGAGCGGATATACCAACAACAACGACCCGAGCACGGTTAGAATGCTGTAGAACAAGATCTGCTTGCGCGTTGCTTCCTCGCCCTTGACGTTGGGGTACATGGGGTAGTCGGCGGCGGCGTAGTCGTGCTTGTACAGCAGAGCCAGGCTCCAGAAGTGCGGCGGCGTCCAGAGGAAGACGAGTCCGGCGATGACCCAGGCGGGCCAGCCGACGGTGCCGGTCATGGCGGACCAGCCGATGAGCGCCGGGAAGCTGCCGGCGAATCCACCGATGACGATGTTTTGCGGCGTCGTGGGCTTGAGCCAGACAGTGTAGACCACGATGTAGTAGACGATGGCACCGAGGGTCAAGGCGGCGGCGAGCCACTTGTCAATCACGGCAAGCGCTGCGACCGACAGAACCGTGGAGGCCGAGGCGTACACGAGGGCAGCGCGGACACTGATGCGGCCGGATGCGACGGGGCGGCTGGCGGTGCGTCCCATGCGGCTGTCGCGTTCCTTTTCGATGACGTGGTTGAATGCCCCGGCGGCGGCGGTGCTCAGGATGCCAGCGGCGGTTACGGCCAAAAACGGTACCAGCGGCGGCAGGCCTCGGTCGGCCACAAACATCGCCGACCATGCAACCACCAACAGCAGCAGCATAATGCGCGGCTTGCTGATTTCCATGAAGTCCTTGGCGATGGCGCCGAACGGACGAGCGGCCGCGGCAGCGGCGGGCGGGGCGGTGCTGGCCGTCATGGATTTGGACTCCGGTGCGGCAACGTGGGCGGCGGTTGCTGGGCGTCTTCGCCAGGAAACACCGCATGGGAATCGGCCAGCGCTGCGACCGTCGGGCCAACAGGTAGAGGCTGGAGCCAGGCAAACATGGTCGCCATGGTCACGAGCATGAAAAACAGAGTCGCGGTGGCCAGGTGCAAGGTTGTGGTGAGGGCGGGATTGCCCTGCAAGACGGTGGCGGCACCAATGCCAATTTGGGTCAGCAACACGAAGCCCGCGGCGGCTGGAAGCACGCGCACGGCGAGGTGCAGTTCGCGGTTGAAGAACGCCAAGGCTGCAAATGTCAACATAACGGGTGCCAGAAGTGTCACGAGGAACCGGTGGCCCCACTCGTACAACACCTGCGCTTGGCTGTAGGCGTCCGCGTGGTCCACGGCGTCCGGGTCGATGCCGCCGGTCTCCGCGGACGGGAACGGCGGCAGCCATTCGCCGTAGCATTGCGGCCAATCTGGACAGGAGAGTCCACTTCCCGTCGCTTTGACCCACGAACCGGCCACCATGATGGAGAACGTGAGCACAACGACCACGACGCCTAGGCGGCGGACCCACTGGATGCGCGTTTGCGTGTCCATGACCCTGGCAGCGCTGACCCGTGGCGTGATTTGAAGGTTGGGGGTTACTTGTTGCAGGGGTCGCCGTATTCGGCGTTGGTTGCGGCGATGAGTGCTGCGGCGGCTTCCTGGTCCACTGGGCGCTGAACATGGATCTCGGCGCCAGCTCCAATCTCCAATCCAGATACCGATGTGGTCCATGTGGTGGCAAAGCAATCGTGAGTCGTTAGAATTCGGAAACTCTTGTCGAAGGACCGTTCCTCGCCTATGCATCGCGTAATCTCGTAGTTGCCCCAAGGTAGCTCATGGTGCGCGCCGTCGCCTTTGACGGTGACGAGGGGTCCATCGGCCACGGGCAGGACCGAAGTGCTCGGGCACTCGGTAAAATTTCGAATCTCGAGCAAGACGGGCATTTCGGAGCCTTCGAGATTGATTTCGAACCAGGTCTCGGTGGTGCCTGGCGTGATTGCAATTTCATGAGATTCCACGTCTTCCCACGAGACGTGGAGCACGGGGTGGATGTTGAAGCCCCCTCGGGAACTTTTGGACGAATCGTTCATGCCGTCCTGGTCCGAGCCTTCCAGCGGGGAGGAGTTGGCATCCGAATCGAGGCAGCCGGCTAAGAGCATCATGATGGACAAGGCCAAGGCGAACAAGCGCATGTACAATCCACAGGCCTACGCCTATAGTAGAAATTGGATAGAGTGTTTGATGAACTGATGCTGGCCAAGAAACACTTTCACAACCTGCCCATACATTCCAATGCTTGCAATCTAACTTTGGGGGATTTGGGTGGGTTGCGCGGCATTTGTTTTGCTGCCTCGCAAATTCCATCCGACGGCTGTCGCAACTGCCACCGCCAACCCCGCCAACACCATCATCGCAATCCACGGCGTAGCTGCGAGTGCGCCCGCCACGACGCCGGCCACGAACGTTCCGCCGTAGCTGACGATGTTCTGGATTCCGTGTCCTGTCCCGCCCGAACGACCCGCAAGGCGACTCACCTGGCTGGGCAAGACCGCAGAGAGCGTCGCGTGGGCGGCAAAGAACAGGGTTCCTGCAAGCCACAGCAGCGGCTTGTCCGTCAGTACCGCCCCGGCGGCTCCGAGTGCCAGCAAGGGCAGAAGGGCGGCAATCGGTTGCCACGTGAGGCCCCGTTTGTCCACGGCACGGCTTGCACCACCCATCACCATGAGCGCGATGATGAGCATGGGCAACAGGAGGGCCCAGCCGGTACGGTCGGCGGCGCCCAGGAAAAACAGGACCGTGACGAGGGCGTAGTTCATCGTGAACCCCGCAAGCGCTAGCCCCACCACCGGCGCAGTCAGGCTGCGGCGCGTGGCAGCCACCGGAGCCAACAAGGGTTCAGGAATCCGGAGCCAAAGCATCGGCAATAGTGCCGCGGCGCCTACCACGGCCGTGACCCAGAACAGTCCTGCGACACCGATGACCGGGGAAAGAAGCGGTCCTGCCATCATGCCGAAGAAGAAACCCATGCCGGCCGGAACCCCTACGATGGCCATGGCCACGGTGCGGCGCTCCGCAGGCACAGACTCGCCCACGAGCGCCATGGCCGTGCTGCTGATGGCACCCATTCCTTGCAGAAGCCTCGCTGCCAAGAGCTGCTCAATGGAAGGCGCCAACGCGGCCCACGCGGAGCCCGCGACGAACAATGCGGTGCCGGCCACGAGCACGGGGCGCCGGCCCATGTGGTCGCTGAGCCATCCCATGGGCAATTGCATCAAGGCAAGCGTCAAGCCGTACGCGACGAACGCCGTTCCGACCAGGACATCCGAGTCCGTCAAGGTGCGCCCGTAGGAGACAAAATCGGGCAACACGAGGCTCATGCCGAACACGCGGCTGAACACCAGCGCCGCCGCCGTCAACACGAGGGCGAGTTGGCGCCGCGTGAACCCGAGCACAGGGGGCGGGTCCGGCTTTTGGGGCATAAAGGTTGGGCCTGGCCGGTTTCGTCGCCTGATTCTGCATCGTCGACGCGGTTGTGGGTCTTGCATTTTTTGCATCCAATGTCATAGTACCAGAGTTTTAGGCCGCCTTGCTCATCGCGCACAGTGGAGGATTCTCAGGCGGTGGCCGAGCAGCAGGTTCGACAGGCGAACATGTTGTTGACGCAGGGCCGAGCTGCGGACGCCTTGCAGTTGGCGCAAAAATCCAGTCAAGGTCTGCCAGACGATCCTCGGCCCTACGGCATCATGGCGCTGGCTGCTGCGTCCCTTCGTCGAAAGGATGCCGTGTCGTTGGCGAAAACTGCCGTCGGCAAGGACCCAGAAAACGCACGCTGGCACGATGTTCTGGGCATGGCGCACCTTCGCACCGGGCGGGCTCGTGCCGGCCTCGCGTCGTTTCAGCGAGCCGTGGAACTTGAGCCCACGGACCCGGATTACCGCGTCAACCTCGGTGCATGCTTCATGGAAATGGGGCAATGGAAAGAAGCGCGCAGCCACATGGAAACCGCGATTTCTTGGCAGCCTCAAAACGGTCAAGCACACCACAACATGAGCATCATTCTGGAACGACTGGGAGACAAGGAGGGCTCCGATCGGCACCTAGCCCATGCGCTCAAGGAGTCACCAGAAGACGCGGAGACCCGAACGCTGCTTGGCCAAAACCACCTATCTGCTGGTCGAGTGGACCAGGCGGGACATGCGTTTCGCGGCGCGCTTCGATTGGATCCCACCTATTTGCCTGCCAAGACCGGTTTGGTGATGGTCACGCGGCGTCGCAGTCCGATCTTTGGGCTCTACTGTTGGTTCACGTTGATGGCGCAACGACTGCCGCCCCGGTTTCGGTTGATTGTGACGTTCGCGCCTCTGTTTGCATTTCGAGGTGCTCGCAGCGTGGTTCGCGTCATGGATGGAAACCTTCTCTGGCTGGCTGCGGCGGCCGTGCTGTACATGGCGTTCGTGCTGTACCTCTGGACCTCGGGAACGATTCTGAACAAGCTCATTCAGCGAGGCTCGTTGGATGTCCGCTGATACGATGGATTTGCTGCGCAGGCTTGCCCGAGATCGGCCCGCAGACTCGGAGACGCGGGTGCACTTGGCGCGCATGTTGCACTTGGACGGCGAAGCGGCGGAGGCCCTGGTCTGGCTGGAAGAGGTGCTCGCTTTGGATGCGGATCACTTGGAGGCGCTGCGGGCATCGGCCAACCTCCTGGCCGGTGCCGGTCGGCGCCGGGAAGCCCTGACGCGGCTCAATCGAGCGCAAGCGCTTGGTGGACCGGAGGCTCAATCGTCGCTTTTGATGGCCAAGCTGCTGTTGGACGAGGGAGACCGGGCGGCAGCAGAGAACGCATACCATCAGGCAGTGGGGCTCCAGCCCAATCTTGAGGACGCACATTTTCTTGCAGAAATTCTTGGACCTTCCTTGGATGCAGGCGCAGACGCCAAGCCGACGCCGGCCGGTGCTGAGCAACGTCTCCGAGTGGCCACCACGGACCCAAGGGGAGCCTTGACGTTTGAACCCGAACGCGCATCCATTGACTTTGGCGACGTGGGCGGCATGGAGGAAGTCAAGGAAGCGCTGCGAATGAACATCATCCTGCCCATCGAGAAACCGGACCTGTTTCGCAGCTACGGAAAAAAACTCGGAGGTGGGCTGTTGATGTACGGCCCGCCCGGCGTCGGGAAGTCCTACCTAGCGAAGGCGACGGCCGGAGAATGCGGCGCCAGTTTCTTCATGGTGGGCTTGCACGAAATTCTCGACATGTACGTGGGCCAGAGCGAGAAAAATCTGAACGCCTTGTTCGCAGAAGTGCGCCGCCAGGCGCCCTCGGTGCTGTTTTTGGACGAAATCGATGCCTTGGGCTCCAAGCGCGGCGGGCACCAGTCGTCGGCGCTGCGTGGCACGGTCAACCAGTTGTTGGTGGAATTGGATCGAATCAGTCAAAACGATGAGCCCGTGCTGGTTGTGGGAGCCACGAATACGCCTTGGAGCCTGGATACGGCCCTCAAGCGGCCGGGCCGGTTTGATCGCATTTTGTTCGTCCCGCCACCGGATCTGAAGGCTAGAGAGGAGATCCTGCGGCTCCATTTGCGCAAGCGACCCACCGAAGGCACGGACCTTGCCAAAGTGGCGCGCAAAACGCCTCGGTTTTCCGGCGCGGACCTGAAGGCGGTCGTGGAGCGAGCTACGGAAGCGGCCCTGCACCAGGCGATGAAAACGGGGCGCACCCAACCGATCACCACCAAGATGCTCCTGGAGGCGGCCAGCATGGTACCCAGCACAGGAGAATGGCTCTCGACGGCCCGGGACTACGCTCGATACAGCGACGAATCGGGCATGTATGCGCCCGTGACGGAATACCTAGCCAAGAAGGAGTAAGTCCTCCGGGCAAGTTTGGGGTGGAGCGAGCGGAGAACGGGTTAGACGCCAAGCCCGGCCAGCGTGTACTCCAACCGCTGCGTCCCCTTGCCCTTCGACTTCGTGCGAAGAATTTCCACTTCGCCAATTTCTCCTGTGTTGCGAACGTGGGTGCCGGCGCAGGGGCAAAGATCGATGTCGTCGCCGATGCGGACGACGCGGAGCTCTTGCACGGAGCGCGGCAAGAGGTCCATGTTGGTGCGCGCTTCGGGCATGAGCGCGTTGATTTCGTCGCGGGTCATGGTGACCGCTTCAATGGGGCGCTTGGCTTGGATGATGTCGTTGGTGGCCGAAGCCAGGTCCGACAGCATTTCGGGCGTGAAGTTGACGGGATTGAAGTCG
Organism: Thermoplasmatota archaeon; assembly: GCA_041601615.1. Taxonomy (GTDB): domain Archaea; phylum Thermoplasmatota; class E2; order JACPAO01; family JAHFTW01; genus JANQNI01. The sequence goes on from JBFIHX010000003.1 coordinate 30,394, forward strand.
ATGCGGCTGCGCTCGGCGTGGATTTGATTGCCGACGGTGCGAGCGCCGTCAAACAACTCGTAGGCGATGCCGCTGACAAGGTGCTGGGCCGTGTGCATGCGCATGTGGGCAAAGCGCCGCTCCCAGTCGATGGTGCCCGTGAGTTTGCTGCCCGCTTCGATGCCGTGCCCTTCGCCCACGACGTGCTTGATGGGTCCGCGCTTGGTAACTTCGGTCACGGCCACTTGGGCGCCGTCTTCCGTTTCCAGGATTCCCGTGTCCCAATTCTGGCCGCCGCCTAGAGGATAGAACAGCGTCCGGTCCAAGAGGAGCCAGTCGGAGCGCGTTTCTTGGACCGTCGCCTCAAAGCGTTGCTCGTAGCACGCCTCGATGCTGTCCATGTAGAGCAGTTTGGTCATGCACGACGATGGCAAGGGGCCAATGATGAGATTTTGCCCCGTCACGGCTTTCAATCTTGCCAACCCATGCAAGTGCGTGCGCGGCCACCTGCTGCTCGTATTGCTTCTCGCATCGACATTCGCCTCACCCATGGTGCTTGGCCAAAGTGCAGATGATTTGGTGCAGATCTCGGTGGAACCAAACGCCACGAGCGTCGCAGTCGGCGTCGACAGCCCCGGCTCCTTCACGGCAGACATCACGTATGATAGCTCGAACCCCCTGGACGACGTGCAGGATCGGACGATTCTCGTTGACCTTGAGGGCGTTCCCGACGGCTGGACCGCCAACGTCGAACCGGCCCACTTTTCCTTGGCAAACCACGCCACCATGTCGGTCACGGTTACCGTCGCCGTAACACCTGGCGCCGCCGCCGACGACATGCAAGTTGTGATCAACGCCCGGCTCATGCCTCGGGGGGTTGCGGATGTTCCAAGTGTGGGGGGCCAGATAGAGCCGGAAGAAACCGCCAGCGCCTCCGTGGATGTCCTGCGCGAGGACCCGTTGACTCGTGAGGCCTTGGAGGCCGTCGGCCCGTGGCTCTGGCTCGTACTTGCAGCCGCCTTGGTGCTCGCCATCATCGCCGCGAAGCTCGTCTACGACACCCGTCGCACCGCCGTCAAATTGCACTGCAAAGTCACAGAGGCTGCCGTACTCCCCGGCGGCCGCGTGGCCGTGCCGATGCGCGTCGAAAACGTCACTCGCGTGGAAGACACGATTGTGTTCCACGTTGCTCCCATGCCCGACGGCTGGTCCGCGCACTTGCCTGTGCCGGAACTGGACCTGGACGGACACCAATCGGAGGAACTGCACTTGATCATCCAGGCGCCCGCCAATGCTCGCGCCGGGGACCGCCACAACGTCGGTGTGAGCGCCCACAGCGCCCAGGCTCCCAAGCGCGCCGCCGAATTGGTGCTCGCAGCCGTAGTGGACTCCGACGAACCAGCCAAATCATAGACGCGCCAAAGCGAACGCCAACGGCAGCGCCACCAATGCCATGGGGCCTCCTTTGAGGGATGGATGAACGGCCCAGACGAGATTGGCCGAATCCGAACCTTTGCCTAGAAAATAAAAATAGCAAAAGCGGAATCGAAACGCATGATTCGTGCCACGCACCTATTCCAAGTCCTCGTTCTTACCCTCGCTTTGACGCTCTCTGGCTGCACGGGGGACACAGGGGACGATTCCTCCGAACTCACAACCTCCACGGACAACGCAAAGGGCTCGGCGCCCAACTCTGGGTCAGCAGGAACCACCAACGTGACCCCCACCGAGCAGTCCTTCGAGTGGGAAGGCACTCTCAGCAATTTGGCCGCTGCCTGCGTTGTCATCACCTGCGTCGCTCAGGGATCAGGAAATTGGGATGGCGCTACCAAGCTCACCGACCTCACCGCAGCCAAATTCACGCTCTCTTGGGACGACACCACGGCCCCGGAATTGGGCTTTGGCCTCGCCTCCGCTTGCGATGGCTCGTGCGAGTTCGTCCAATACGCCCAATCGAGTTCTCCGGTGACCTTGGACTTGGGAAACCTTGACCCTGTGATGACGTACACCCTCGTTGCTTGGCACCCGTACCATTGCATTCCCGTGGTCTGTCTGATCGGCACCCAAATCGGCGCCCAGACGGACTTTCAGGTTGCAGGCACCCTCATGGTCGTCTGAAAACACCACGAACACTGGACCGCGTCACGAGTTCGCCTCGAAGCCTAGGCGTGCGGCGTGACACTTCCAGAGCTTCGGCGACGAACCCCGCCACCTCTCGCTCCATTCGCAGGTCCGTTTCGTCGCTGCAATGCGTCGTGCGTCCATCCTCCAAGCGCCACGTTCCCGCCTCCACTGGCTCGCCCTTGCCGGCCCGCAGGTCATCCGGTGCAAGCCGCTCCACGACGCACACGCCCCCCGGCCGCAGGACCCGGAACGCCTCCTTGGCTGCCTGCGCCCGCCCCGCTGCCAGAAGGTGCCCTGTGCAATGAATGTCCAGCACCGCCGAAAACGACCCATCGGCAAACGGCAGAACGGCCGCGTCCGCCAACACCCGTGCCGGTGCATCCAGCCGCTCCAGGACATTGAACGAAACATCCAGACCCACCACATCCACGCCCGCCTTCACGAGCGGACCCAGGAGCTTGCCGTTGCCCACACCCAACTCCAAGACCGGGCCCGAACCAAGCAAAGGCATCAAGTCCAGCACCGGCCGCTCGCCGCGCCACGGCGCCTGCTGGAACCGATAGAACCGATCCCATGCATTCGGCGCACGCTGCACGCGCTGCCGACCCCCGGCACCCTGATAAGCGGCATCCGCGTCGAAAAATCGTGGCCAAACGGCGCAACAAGGGCGAGGAGAAGCAGACCGCCCGCAAGCGCATTGCCATCCTGTTGCGGACTGCCCGAGCCGAAGCGCTCGGACCCGACAAGGACCTTGCCCACGCCCACGGAGGGCTCGCCCTGCGCGTTGCCCGCCGCTACCAAGTTCCCCTCCACGCCGACCAGAAGGCGCAGGTGTGTCGAAAATGCGGCGCCTACCGCACCCACGACGCCTGCCGCGTTCGTTTGCGTGCCGGCCGCATCACCACCACGTGCTTGGCTTGCGGACACGTCCACCGACGCCCCTTGCACCATGCCCGTGCAACAGGCTCGGCCCCGGCCCCGGCCCTGGCTTCTGCACCGGCTTCTGTTGGTTCGAACAAGCCACAGTCAGCTTCCAACCCATCCATTCCTGCCCCCACGCCCGAGGCATCCTCATGAAACCGCTCACCACCAAGCAGATCTACGAAAAACGCGCCGAGGCCCAGAAACTCGCCGTGGCCGTCACCGTCGGCAAGAACGGCATCACCGACGCCACCCTCACGGAGTTGGAGCGGCACCTCAAGAAGGATAAGATGGTGAAAGTCCGCCTCTTGCGCAGCGCGACCGAAGGCGGCGAAAACACATTGGAAGCAGAGCAGGCCGCGAAGCTTGCCGAGGCCACTAATTCGGTGATCGTGGACCGACGCGGCCACACGGCCGTCTTTTGGCGACGCTAGAAAGCGGCGCGCCCGGCAAGATTGCTTCCTGAACTCAGGGTGTCACGGGCGCCGTCACATGCGAGAGGGCGTCGCCTGCCAGCGCGATGAAGCTGGTGCGGACCCGTGAAACGTGGGGCCGCACCGCGCTGTTGCTTACCGGGTGTGGCATAACGCATTCCACGGTTGGGCTGCCAAGGCATCCTCGATGTGGATCACACAGCTGAAATCATACGATATGCCGTCGAGCGGAACGAGATTGGCATTGCCACCAGGGGTGGTGAATCCGATGTCGATCGAACTGGTGCCGCAAATTCCGGTGACTTCCATGATGGTCGAGGCGGTGGTAGTGCCGGGTCCTGCTTGGCCACTGATGATGGCGCCCCAGCAATAGCCAGCGCCATTGGGCCGGACGACTCCATGGCAATCAACGGTGATGTTCACGGCGGGTGCAACGGCGTTGTCGGAATCGGTGCAGATTCAGTATGGAGACGCGGGTGTCAGGATGGTGGGACTCGGATCGCCCACGTTTTGGAAGGCGAAAATGGTACCGGGAAATTGCGTGGAGGCTGCTTCGACCACGGGGGCCGATGGAATAGCGACAACAATCAGGAGGCTGGCGACGGCGACGGCTGCGAGGCGCATCGACAAGTAACAACCACAAGAGTACTTGACTTGCAACGGGGAACAAAACAACGAAAAATCATCAGATTAAGCATCTTTAGTGCTGATAAAAGAAAAACAATGGGCAAAAGAGGGGGAGGTAGAACGCTAGGTGCCTAGTGCTGCACGATTTGCATCAACGGAAGCCTACTCGTTGCCGTAACAGAATGCGTTCCACGGCTGGGCGCCAACGGCCATGTCGATGTGGATGACGCAGGTGAACTCGTCGGACCAGTTGGCGGGGCCGGTGTCGGCGCGGGAGCCGGGCGTGATGTAGGAGACGCTGGACCAGCCGGTGCCGCAAAAGCCGCTCACTTGCATGAGCGTGGACGTGCCGACGGGGTTGATGCCCTCGGGGGGCGCAATGATGGGGCTGATCAGGTCAGAAACCGTCGGGTCCATGGGGAATCCCGCACCGCTTTGGGCTCCGACGCGAACACCGGTGCAGGCGCCGGCTCCCGCAGGCAGAACGGTTCCTACGCAGTCCACGGTGATGTCCACGGCGGGAGCGACCGATGTGTCGGTGGTGGTGCAGCTCCAGTACGGGGCTGCAAAGGCCATGACGGTCACGGAAACATCCCCGACGTTCTGGTACGCGACGATGACTGGATGGACGGCTGTGGATGCCGCTTCGACCACGGGGGCCGTGGGAATGGCGACGACGGTCAGAAGTGTGGCGACGGCGAAAGCTGCGAGACGCATCGGCCTGAAACCGCTAGAGGGGTACTTGACCGGCGACGGGGAACAAAGCGACTCCCAAGGGACTGAGAAAGGAGCTGGGTCTGGACATGCAGGGGCTGAGTGCAATCGTACAATCCAGAAGCTCAGAAGGGAAGAGGGGAGAGAAGATCGGGCCCATCAAGGCCTGGCAGGGTTGAAACCAAGCAAGCGCCGCGAAACCTAGGCGGCGCCGAGGCAGAAGGCGTTCCAGGGGTATGCCTTGGCTCCATCATCGATGTGCAGCGTGCACTGGAATGTCGTGCCGGTGCCCACATCGCTGGCGGCGTTGGCGCCGGGCGTGTAGAATCCGGCGTTGGCGTGCGCCGTGGGTCCGCAGGTGCCATCGATTTCCATCCAGGTCTCGCCTGCCAGTGCGTTCACGACGGGGGCCGGCGGCGCCATGACGGGCGCGATCAAATCAAGCACGAGTGCGGAAGCCTGGGGGTCGGAGCCGCTCTGGGCGCCGACGCGAATGCCGCGGCAGCGGCCCTCGAAGTTCGACAGAGTTTGGCTGGTGCAGCTTACGGTCACGTCGACAACGACACCTGGGGGCGAAGTGGCGATGTTGCAGTTCCAAGCCTCGCCATCCGGAGTAGCCGATGAAATGAGGATGCCGGGCGGCGTCACGGTCCCGGTGCTGTAAATGTACACAAAGGAAGGCACGGGGTGGCGGGCCGCTGCCTCCGCACTTGGCGCCTCCAGGGGTAGGACGACGACGGTCAGTAACAAGGCGACAGCGACAGCAAATGCACGCATGATGCCGGAATTGGGCCGATGCTCTTAACGAGCGACGGGGAACAAACCGAAGCCTACTGCACAAGTCACCTCCGCTTCCCTCCGCGTCTATCCGTTTCTCCCCGCTTCCCTCGCCTCCTCTCTGTCTCCCCGTGTCGCTCCTCCATGCCTGCTTCTGCGCGCCTCGCATCCCCTCCGCTCCCCGCCTAGCCCCTCCGTACGCCTCCCAAACTCCCCCAAACCACCGAAGACACCATATGCCCCGCCAGCTCAGACCGACCACCGGGCGCCATCGGGGGCGCCCCCCGCCCTGTACTCGTACAACAGGGCCAAGAAGCCAACAGCCGCCGCAACTGGTATATACCGTACCCTTGTCGCCGACTTTTGCTTCCCCGGGAGAGAGGCTAATGACCACAGTCTATGATGTCCCCGCAAACCAGCTCATCACCGAGGTCGCTTCGGAGCTCCGTAAGAACAAGAGCATCGAAGCCCCCGAGTGGGCGTCCTTCGTAAAGACGGGCATCCACAAGGAAAAACCCCCGGTCGATGACAACTGGTGGCACACGCGCGTCGCCGCCGTGCTGCGCAAGGTATACGTCGAAGGTCCCATCGGGACCGAGCGCCTACGCCAGCACTTCGGTGGCACCCGCGACCGTGGCGCCAAGCCAAACAAGGCCGCAAGTGGCTCCGGTAGCATCGCCCGCAAGGCGCTGCAACAACTGGAAGCCGCAGGACTTGTTCAGAACGTACAGAGCCAAGGACGCGTCGTCTCGCCGCAGGGACGCAGCCTCCTGGACAACACCGCACACTCCGTGCGGCAAGTGCTCCAGAAGGAAATCCCCACGCTCAAGAACTACTAAGGAGAAACATGGACGACTTGGAGGCAGCCCGACAACGGCGACTCCAGGAACTCCAACGGCGGCAAGCCGAACTCGCCGGCACTCCTGACGCCAAGGCGCAAGCCGAGGCCGCCAGAGCCGAGCAAGAGGCTGCCGTCGAACGGGTCCTCCAGCAAATCCTGGAACCCGAGGCGCGCGAGCGTCTCACTCGCATCCGCATGAGCCGACCCGATTTTGCCGAGTCCGTCACGAGACAACTCGTGTCCCTCGCGCAATCGGGACGGGTCGCTCGTCGCATCAATGACGAGGACCTGCGCCAGATTCTGGCACAGCTCACCCCCAAGCAACGAGACATCAACATCACCCGCAAATGACGCCCCGAGAGGGGAGGAAGAGACATGGCTAGCAAGAAACCGATCGCGAAGAAACTCCGCCTTATGCGCGCGGAGAAGAGCAACCGCCGAGTGCCGGCGTGGATTATGATCCGCACCAGCCGACGGTTCGTCGCGCACCCGAAGCGCCGCAACTGGCGCCGGAACCGCCTGAAGCAATGAGGTATTCCCATGGCTGACAATGTCTCTGAACTCGAACGCGTTTACACCATCCCCCTGCGCGACGCCCACCACGGCAAACGCAGCAAGCGCGCGGACCGTGCCGTCCGCAACGTCCGCACTTTCCTGACGCGCCACATGAAATCCAGCAACATCTGGATCTCTGGCGATGTCAACGAGACCCTCTGGGCTCGTGGCAAGTACACCATCCCGTCCAAGATTCGCGTCCGTGCGACGCGCTTTGCCGACGGTGTCGTGGAAGTCACGCTGCCCGAGATGGAATCCGTTGGATCCGTGCGCGAACAAATCGCCGAACGCCAGGAGAAGAAGGCCGAGTCCCCGGTCCTTGCCCCCATGGGTATGGAAGACGAGGGCGAGGAAGTCTCCGAGGCCGCCCGCCAGCCCGTCACCACTGTGACTGGCATTGGTCCCGCTACTGCCGAGAAGCTCGAAAAGATCGAGATCGAGACGGTGGGCGACCTGGCAGCGGCCAGTCCTGCGGCGGTCGCCGAGGCGCTGGGCAAGGATGTCGACGCAGTGATGCCCTGGATCACGGCAGCTCAAGAGCTGGCCGCGGTCGAGGCTGCCCCTGCCGACGACTCCGAAGAGGAGTAAATCGGAGCCCGGTCCCGTGTTCAAACGCCTTGATCCCTTTGGGAACCCCAACGTAGGCGTCTACGCACGGGCCACCTCTACCCACCTTTTCCTGCCTCCCGGCTTGACTGACCAGAATGTGTCGGACTTCAAGGAGGCGCTCGGACTGGACGCGGTCCGCGTGACCATTGGCGGCAGCACCCTCGTGGGCAGCTTGCTGGTGGGCAACAAAAATGGCATCGTCGCTGCGGATTTCGTGCGCGAGTCGGAACTGGAGATCCTTCGTTCGACGGGTCTTGAGGTGCTTCGGCTCAAGAGCGCGCGGTTCAATGCGGCGGGCAACAACGTCCTGTGCAACGACAAGGGTGCAATTTGCCACCCGGACCTGACGAAGGGTGCGTTCAATGCGATGCAGGACGCGCTCGGTGTCGAGGTGGTGCGCGGCGAGATTGCCGGCATTTCTACGATGGGCACGGCTGCGGTTGCAACCAATCGCGGTGTCTTGTGCCATCCTCTGACTACGGACGAGGAACTTAGTTTCATCAAGGGGGCGCTTCATGTGCCCGCCCGGATCGGGACCGTCAACCATGGCCACGGCCTTGTTGGTGCTGGACTCAGCGCCAACGACGTGGGTGTGGTGAGCGGTACTCGTACGACCGGCATCGAACTGGGGCGTATTGAAGACGCCCTCGGATTCCTGGAGTAATCACCATGAGCAAAAACGCGTACAAGGTCGACGGCGACTTCCAGATGGGTCGCATCCGCCAGCACTTCGCCATCGAGGTCGTCGGAGCCGACGAGGATGCAGCCCGCGAGGCCGCTTACACGGACCTCGGCAGCCGCCACAGTGCCAAGCGCCGTGATGTAACCATCACGGGCGTGGCGCAGATCCCGAAGGACCAAGCTGACCCCATCACCCAAAAGCGCTTGTGAGCGCCGAGGAGGACCCGCAGCAGGTCATCGCCCAATACGAGGCGACCCAAGCGCAGCTTCAGCAATTGGACGGTCGTTTGAGCCGGCTGGAGGAGGTTCTTTTGGAGCTTCGGCGCTCCAAGAGTACCTTGGAGTCGCTTGAGGGCGATCAGGAGGCTTTGGTGCCCATTGGTGCGGGCTTGCATGTGCGTGCTCGCATTGCGGGCGCGGCGCCTGTGGTGACGCCGGTTGGCGCTGGCTATGCTGCGGACAAATCCGTGGACGATGCCAAGGCGATGCTGGATGCGCAAATGGCGGAGACCAGTGCGGCCATGGAGTCTTCGTCGGCACAGGCGGAGCGATTGGCTCGGTCGATGCAGGCGTTGACGCAGAAGTTGCAGTCGATGCAGCAAGATTCTTCCTAATCTCTTTCCCTCTCGCTTTGCAGACGCGCCTGTGGTCTAATGGTATGACGGTAGCTTCCCAAGCTACCTGCCCGGGTTCGATTCCCGGCGGGCGCATTTCTTGGGCTGGCGAGTGGGCGCGCCGTGGATTGACGGTTGGGTGGGATTGTGGTTTGATTTGTTTGACAGGCTCCGCCCCGAGCCCTTAAGATATGGGCCCCGCTCCGCGCCACAATGGCTGAAAGTCAGCGCAAGGTGGAAGAGGTGAAGGCGGCCACGGATGATGACGCACAGCGCGCTCGTGATCGCCGCAACTTGGTCATCATGTTCATCGGTGGCGCCCTCGTCGTCGTGGCGATGATCTTCATCTCCAAGTTCCTGAGCGGCCAATAAGTTCCGTTCTCCTCGTTTGCTTGGAGGGTTTGGGGTTGTTCGGTTCGTAGGGTAGCGGATGCTGGGCTTGGGGCTGGTTTGGGCTGTTTGTTTCTGCGTGTTACTGCGGTAGCGCGGGTGATCCTTGTTCGACGAAGGTCCATCCGGGTTCGGGTGTAAAGCCGTAGAAGATGGTGGTGAAGTGCGTGAAACGTTGGTCGAAGGTGGCTCCGGCGGTGTCGCCGCTTCCGGCTGCTGCGGCGGAGAAGACGCGCACGATGAGTGGTTGTGTTTCGTCGTAGCCGGCGGCCTCGATTTGTGTGGTGTTGCTGACGACGGCGAGGGGGCTTGTGCCGCTGACGCCGTTGTCGCAGAGGAAGCCGTCGTTGGTGGTGCATTCCCAGGAGTGGAGCAGTTCGAGGTCGTCTCCTAGTGGTTGGGTGCTGTCCCAGACCATTTCGGTTTGGATCCACTGGGGTTGGCGTTCTAGTTCGTATTCAATGAGGGGTTCGTCGATGGGTTGTCCGGTGATGTCGAGGATGCTGCATACGTTGCCGCCGACACTACCGATGCCGGGGGCTCCGGCGCGGGCGCTGCATTGCAGGAAGCCTTCGAATTGGTATTGTTGAATGAAGGGGCGGGTTTCGAGGTCGTGTTCGATCATCATTTTGAGGATGGGTGGGCGGTCCACTCCTGCGGCGACGTTGGTGCTGGTTTGTGCGGAGGCGTATCCGAGTTTGCTGACTTCGACGAAGTAGGTGCCGGGGGTGAGGTCTTCGAACCAGAATTGGCCGTCGGCGTCGGTGGTGGTGCTGGCGCCTCCTGGGATTTGCACGGTGGCGTTGGGTACGGGGACGATGCTGGGGTCGATGACGATGCCTCGGATGACGCCGGTGGTGTCGGTGGCTTGCACTTCGGCGCCGAAGCCGTCCTCTTCGGTGGGGGGTGCGGGGTCGCTTGCGCAGCCGGCCAGTGCGACGAGGATTAGGGTTAGGGCGGTGGTGGTGATGGACGCGACGCGTGGGGGGCCCGTGTGCATGGGCCGTTCTTGGTTGGGGTGTTTCTAGGACCCTGCGCCGGTCCCGTTTTGGCTCTTGCTTGGGGGTTTTTATGGGCGGCGTCGGGCAAGGACGAGGCCGGCGGCGAGGAGGCCTAGGAGGATGGTGCCGGTGGGTGCGGCGGGGCTGTCTTTTTTGGGTCCTGTGGCGTGGATGCGCTCGGTGCAGGCGTCGGGTCCGGGGCCTTGGCAGGATACGACGCGGCCGGTTCCGAGTTCGAAGTGGGCGGTGCCGGTGGCGGTGTCGCCGTGGAGGTTTTTGGCTTCCAAGTGGACGGTGTGGGGCGCTTTGTCGGGGGTGAGGTTCCAGGTCCAGGTGGGTGGTGGCAGGGGGCGCAGTGCGCGGTGGGTGGTGGGGGTTCCGGCGGGCTCGTCGTCGGTGGTGAGGGTGGGTGCGGCGAGGTCGTGGGCGCCCCAGGGGCTGGCGGCGATGGCGTGGATTTGGACGGTGCCATTGGCGGTTGGCGTAGGGCGTAGTTCTTGGATCCAGAGGGGGTTTTGGACGCCGAGGGTGAGGCTGGGGCGGAATGCGGGTGCGGTGTAGAGTCCGAGGAGATCGGGCATGAGGGTTGCTTCGTCGGGTCGGTCGCAGGTGGGAAAGTCGATGTAGACGTCGACGCGCAGGTTGAAGGCGGTGCTTGCTTGGATGGTGGGTTGGTTGGTGCGCCATTCCAGGGGGAGCCGGAAGGTGTAGACGGGGGCGTCGTCGGTTTCGTGGTAGGAGACGTTGGGGTGGCCTGCCAAGAGGGGGCTGAGGGTGGCGGGGCGGGTTTGTGCTTGGGCCAGGAGGGTGCCGGTGTCAAGGCTGTGGTGGCCGACGCTGACGGCGCTGTCTTCGCGGAGGGTGGCGCGCAGTACAACGTTGGGGAGCACCATGGCGTCGGAGGGGGGTGGGACTCCGTCGATGGTGGTGGAGGTGCGGCCGGCTAGGTGCCAGACGAGGGTGGGTTGTTTTTCAAGGTCTAGTTCGAGGTTGAAGGCGAGGCCGCGGTCGATGAGGTCGGGGCCGGGGCGGTATGCGACGGGGCCGGGCACGCCGTACCATGTGTGGTGGTTGCCGTAGAGTAGGGGCGGCGCTGGGGGGCCGACTAGACAGCGGTTGCTGTGGGTGAGGGCGTTGAGTCCGTACGTTGCGCGGTGGCTGTCGGGTACGGTTTGTGGGCTCATGGCGAAGTCTTGGATTCCGTCCACGTGGAGCCAGAGGGTGGTGTCGGTGGGGGGCGCGGGGTGGGTTTCTTGGGCGTTGGTGGCGGGTGCTAGGAGGGCCAGCAAGAGCAGGGTTGCTACCAGGGAGCGCGACCGCACCTTTCGGGAGTGTGCGTGGGGCTTCATGGTTCTTGTGGACTTGTTCACGGTGCTAGCAAGAGAGGGGTCGGAGATGTGGGCGGGGGATGGGGGATGGGCAGACGAATGGGTGGGGGAAGGGAGAGACGAAGAGGCGAAGGAAGGAGTGGAGGAAGGGGGTTGAGGGTGCCCAGGAACTTGGGGCTAGGTTCGACGCCGCAGGCTCACGGCGAGGGTGCCAAGGGCGAGCATCAGCAATCCGATGGGAGCAGCGGGGGTGGGGTTGGTCGGGCCGATAGGATCGTCGCAGGTTTCGGTACCGTCGGCGCCGGTGGAGCAAATGGGGCGGTTGTGTTCGCCGATTTCGAATTTGGCGATGGCGACGCTTTGGGCGGTTTCCTGGTCGTTGCTTACGCGAAGGGTGACGGTGTAGATGCCGGGGCGGGCGGATTCGGCTTTGTAGGGCCAGATCCAGCTGGCGGCGACGGCGTCGGTGTGGTGGTCGTGGTCGAGGGTGGCGGCGTCGAAGAAGCCCAGGTGCAGGTTGACGGGGACGCTTGGGCCGGTCACTTCGATGTTGTAGCTGCCGTTTTCGGAGGGTTGGTCGCCGCGCACGTCGTAGTTGCCCCAGGGGCTGTTGGCGGAGGTGTGGATGATCAGTTCGTCGCCGATGAATTGCGGGTGCAGGGATTCGATGCGGACGGCTTGTTCCACGTCCCAGGTGAAGCGGGGGCGGTGGCCAACGCTGCTGTGCAGGCGCACGGTGTTGGGCATCAGTTTCTCCTCGGAGCCGGGGTCGGCGCACTGGGGGTTTTCCATGTACAGGTCGATGCGCAGGTTGTAGGATTCGACGGCTTTGATCTGCGGGGAGCGACCGAGTTCGTCGAAGGGTACGTCGAGGGCGAATTCGTAGACGTGTTTTGTTTCGCCATCTTGGGTGATGGGCATGTAGGTGACTTGCGGGTGGTCGGGGGTGGCGGGGCCGACAAGAAGCGCTGGCGTGGTGGTGGCTTGGGCGATGATGCGGCCAATGTTGAGTGCCTCGTGTCCGACGCTGATGGCGTCTCCTTCACGGAACGTGGCGCGCAGGGCGACGTTGGGGGTGATGGAGGGCGCTGAGTTGACGTTGATGTCGTTGCTGAGGTATTGGCTTTCGACGTACCAGACGAGTCGGATGGGTTTGTCGGTGTCGAAGTCGATGTTGTAGCTGAGGCCGCGTTCGGGGTGGATGCGGGGGCTGCCGCCCATGTCCACGTCGTAATGGACGTAGCCGGGGCTGCTGTAGCCATACCAAGAATGGCGGTCGCCGCGCACGAGGCCGGGCACTTCGTCGGGGACACAGGTGTTGGTCGTGGTTGTGAATCCTTGTCCTTGGCTGACTCCGTAGCGGTCGTCTGGTTGTTGGGTGTTGATGGGGTAGTCTTGGGGCAGTCCGAGGTGGACGAACATGGTCGTCGGGGCGGCGTTGGCCGGATTTTGGATGCCGGGCCATCCTTCGGTGGTTGCGGGGGAGGCGAGACCGGTTGGAGCCAGAAACAGGAGTACGAGTACGAAGACCCACGTTCGCATGATGGTATCAGCGACGTCTGAGGCTTATAGATGCGATGGACACGTTGGCAAACGAATCTGGAAGTTCAAAAAATCGGCACAAGGGCGCGATGGAAACCAAGGACGGGACGAAAGGCAATGGAGGGCAATGGAAGGGGTTGGAAAGGATTGGAAGAGGGATGGAGTGGAAGGAGGAGGGTTGTGGGCGCAGGGGCCTACTTGCGGCGGCGCAGGGCCACGAGTGCGGCTCCGAGCACGGCGAGCACAGAGACGAAGCCAATGCCGGGGCTTTCTTGGTTCGCCTTGGCGCCGTCCTTCTGGACCGTCTCGTCGCAGTCAACCTTCTCGCCGGTGGCTTGGTTGCCGCAGCCGACGATCTTGCCGCTGCCGATTTCGAATTGGGCCACCGCGATTGCTTCGGTGGTTTCTTGGTCGTTCTTGGCAGAGAACGTCACGGTGTAGAGGCCATCGCGGGCGCCGTCTTTCTTGTATTCCCAGACCCAGGTTGCGTCCACCGCTTCTGTGTGGTGGTCGTGTTCGTGGGTGCGGGCCGTCAGGGCGACGCGGTTGATGCTCACGGGGACACTGGGGCCGGTAACGGTCACGGTGAGGCCGCCTTGGTCCTCGGAGGTTTGGTCGCCACGCACGTCGTAGTTGCCCCAGGGGCTGTTGGTGGACGTGTGCAGGACGAGGTCGTCGCCGATGAACTGCGGGTGCAGGTACTCGATGCGCAGCGGGTTGAAGATGTGCCAGGTGAAGCCGGGGCGGTTCTCCGGGCTGGTGTGCACGCGCAGGAAGTCAGGCATCAGGTAGTTGTCCTCTTGCGGTTTGTCGCAGGTGCCGGGCAGCGTCTCCATGTAGAAGTCGATGCGGGCGTTGTAGGACTCCATGGCGTCGATGGTGGTGCGTTGGTATTCGAGGGGGACGCGGAACTCGTAGATCGGAGCGCCGTTGCTGGCGGGACCGACGTAGTTGACGTTCGGGCTCGAGGTGCCGGCTCCTTGCAGGAGTGCAGGTTCCGTTTGGCCTTGGGCGATGATTTCGCCGGTGTTGAAGGCGGTGTGGCCGGGGCTGATTTGGTCGCCTTCGCGGATGGTGGCGCGCATGACGACGTTGGGCAACGGCGGGCTCAGGGAGTGGACGGGGACGCCGGCAGTGTCGCCGCCGGTGGCTTGTCCTTGCATGTACCAGACGAAGTCGACGGGCTTGGAGGCGTCCATCTTGACGTCGAAACTGATGCCGCGTTCGGGGTGGTAGCGCGGTTCGCCGCCTTGGTCTACGTCGTATTGGACGTATCCGGGGCTGCTGAAGCCGTAGTAGGTGTGCCGGGCGCCGCGCACGAGGGCGGGCACGGTCGGGTCGTTGACGCAGCCTTGGGAGTGCGTGGCGAGGCCGACGGGGACGTCCGAGGCGTAGCGGTCGTCGGGCTTCTGGGTGTTGATGGGGACATCCTGGAGCCCATTGATGTGGAAGTACATCTGGATGGGCGTGGAGGCGTTGGGATTGTAGATGCCCGGGGCCCGGGCGTCTTGTGCTGCGGCGCCGGTTGCGCCGAGCAAGAAGAGCCCTACGCAAAGGACTGTCAGGGTACGGGACAGGAACATGGTGACCATTCTCGGACGACTCGGCAGATGGCTTAACCCTTGTGGCACCGGCGACGAAACGTTCGGACGCCTTACCAAGGGCGTCTCGGAAGGGGGTGTGGGGGCAAACGGTTCACCCTGGGATGTTCAAGACAAAATAAGGGAGAAATGGCGGATCGTGGAGGGTGTTTCTCTGTTGTATGCCTGTGGGCTTTAGCAGAATGGACCGAAGTCGTGCACACAGGCGATGGGTAGGTCTCCGACGGCGTTGGCGTTGCCGGCGGCGGCGAGGAGGACCAGTACGAGCATGGGGGCGTAGCGAAGGAAACGCATGGCTGCGGATTTGACGCTGCAAACTTAGTGTTTGGCTTCTCCAGTGTTACAGGGCAAAAAGGAGCAATGCGACGATGGCCACTTCGACGACCCAGGAGAGGTGCTGGGCCCGCGACACCACGAGGGTAAGCAGCGCGGCGGCGGCGAAGGTTGTTGCCATGATCCACAACATTGGGTCCGTTGGGTCGGCGAGCATCAGCGCGGCCAGTGCCCATGCAAGGAGGGTCATAATGTGCCAAGCGAAGCGGAGTGTCCGTTTGGTGAAGGCATCGGAGCCAAACAGATGCGGCTGGTCTCGTCGAAGCACTCTGCGGATGATGTAGCGCTCGCCAAGGACGCTGTGCGCGGTGCCCAATAGGAAGGTGAGGCCTGCGGCGGTGGCAAGGAGGGGGTCCATGGCGGTGATTTGCATGCTGGTGCTGTGGGAAAGTGCCTTGGGTGGCGAGATGGGCGCGACAAAATCCGAGGTCGGGGCCGAGGGCGGCCCAGGTTTGCACCGCGATATCGACGGCGGCCGTGGGTCAAAAAATTGCAAAATTGGATACTATTTTCCCTTCGCAAAACCTCCATCACTGGGCGGATGTAGTCGGCGGTGGGTATTCTATGCTCACATCCATCAAGACCCTGACCACAATCTGTCTGCTGCTCGCCATTCTCCTGGCGCCTGCCGCGCAAGCAGAAGCGGAACCCGACGCCGCAATTCGTCCCGACTGTGAGCTGTCGCCTATGTGGCCCAGCGGCGGATTCGGCTGCCAAGTCGGCTCGCTGTGGGTTGGTTGCACGCACTACACCGGTGCCCTTCTGTTGCATGACCGTGACTCAATTGCTTGTGGCGTCTTCGGCTGCCCCTACATTGGGCAAGGCGAAGTGGGCCGCTCCGTGTACGCGGGCTTTGACGACTGCGTCGTGTACGCTGGGCACACGGGCTTGGACGATGTGAAATCGGCCCTCGCTGAGATTGTTGCGGATCCTGCCACTCAATCGGATGCTTCCCCGGTTTCGTGCACCGCCAACCCCACAGCCCACGGCTGCACCGTTGACGTCACCGGCCGCGACACGGGAGTCCGCTGCGGCGTTCTATCCGTTGGCTACCAATGTGGCCTCCTTGGCTTCGATTGTGCCTCGGTTCTCTGGGGCATACACAACCCCGACTTCGTCGTCGGCGGCAACAACGGCTGCCATGCCAAAGTATGGGTCGGATTCCTACAACTTGGAGCCGCCCGGCCTGTTGACTGCACGCTGACTCCTGAAGCCCACGGCTGCACCAAGGAAATCGGCGGCCGAGATACGGGGGTCTACTGCGGAGCCATCACGGTTGGGTACAACTGCGGAATCAGGGGCTTCGACTGCACCCAGGCGCACTGGGGCATCCACCAGCCCGGCCTCGTAGTCGGCGGCTACAACGGCTGCCATGTCATGGCGTGGGTTGGCCTCCAAAGCTAACGCGAGTAGGCGCTGTTTTCCTTTTTTCCCGACTTGGCTGGGTCGCTGCGAAACGGGGCACAGGTCGTGCGTGACCCCTTCGGATTTCTTTGCTATGCTTCGAGGATTCGTCGGCACTCGGCGAGGATTTTGCTTTCGTCGGGCAGTCGCCAGCCCTTCGCTCGGGCAAGCTCCCACCGGACGAGTCCGATTTTGGCCTAGCCTTGGAATCTCTTCGCTACGCTGCGAGAATCCTGCGGCATTCGGCCAAAATCTTGGACTCATCCGGCATATACCAGTGCTCACGCGCCAGCAAGGGCGTGTGGACATCGGGTGCGGCGACGAAGCCGACGGGGGCTTCGAGGGCGTAGAAGGCGTCGGATTCGTTGATGCGGCGGGTGATTTCGCTGCCCCAGCCACCGGAGCGGGGGGCTTCCTGGACGATGACGACCTTGCCGGTTTTCTTGACGGAGGCGATGATGGTTTCGCTGTCCATCGGGCTGATGGTTTGCAAGTCGAGGTAGTCGACGCTGACGCCATCGGCTTCCAGTTGGGCGACGGCCTTGTCGCAGAACCAGCGCATGGCGCCCCAGGTCACGAGCGTGAGGTCGGTGCCTTCCTGGACCACTTCGGTCTTCCTGAGTTCGGCTACTTCTTCGTCGAGGGGGACGGCTTCACGGTACTTGCGGTACAGGAACTTGGGCTCCATGAAGATCACGGGCTCGTCGCTGCGGATGGCGGCCTTCAGGAGGGCGCGTGCGTTGCGCGGGGTGCTTGGCATGACCACGGTGAGGCCGGGCGTGTGGGCGTAGTACGCTTCGCGCGACTCGCTGTGGTGTTCTAGGGCGCGGACACCGGCTCCGTAGGGCATGTGGATGACCATGGGGAGTTTGTGGCGGCCGTTGGTGCGCTTGAGGTAGCGGGCCATGTGCGATTCGTAGTGGTGCATCGCGTTGTAGGCGAAGCCACTGAATTGCATCTCGCCGATGGGGCGGTAGCCGGCGATGGCGAGGCCGGTGGCAGCACCCGCGATGGCCATTTCGCTAATCGGGGTGTCGAAGACGCGGTCGCGGCCGTATTTGTCAAAGAGGCCGTCGGTGAGGCGGAAGATGCCGCCGTCGCGTCCGACGTCTTCGCCGAGGATCATCACTTTGGGGTCACGGGCCATTTCTTCGTCGAAGGCCATGTTCATGGCTTCGATGAGGTTCAGTTCGACGGCGCCGGCTTCGTCGCATTCCTTCTGCTTCTTTTCGTATTGGACCTGCCAGGTGGGCTTGGTGTAGAATGGGTCCTCTTCTGCGTGAACCAAAGCCATTAGTGAGCCCCCTCAGGTAGTCCGTGCTTTTCGAAATGAGCCAGAAGTTGCTCTTTTTGCCATGTCAAGTAGGGCGGCTCGTCGATGTAGGCGTTCTCGAACATGTAATCGGGAGTGCGGAGGGTTTTGGCCTTGGTCTCGAAGTCTTCGATGGCCTGGTCGATCTTGGCGTTGATGCGGGCGTCCATTTCTTCTTGCTTCTTGGCGTTCCACCAGCGTTTCTTGGTGAGGTACTTTTGGACGCGGTCGATGGGGTCTTTCTGGGCCCATTCTTCTTCCAGTGCCTTGGGTCGGTACTTGGAGGGGTCGTCCGCAGTGGTGTGGACGTTCATGCGGAAGGTCACGGCTTCGATGAGGGTGGGTCCTTCGCCGGCGCGGGCGCGGGCCACGGCGTCGCTTGTGGCTTTGATCATGGCCAGGAGGTCGTTGCCGTCCACTTGGATGCTGGGGATGCCGTAGGCGACTGCCTTTTGCGCGATGGTTTCGCTGACGGTTTGCCACTTGCGCGGGACGCTGATGGCCCATTGGTTGTTTTGGATGACGAAGACGACGGGGGCCTTCAGGACGGCGGCCATGTTGATGGCTTCGTGGAAGTCGCCTTCGCTGGTGCTGCCGTCGCCGCCGTAGGTGATGGCGATGTTCTTGGTGCCGTTTTTGACTTCGGCCCAGGCGGTGCCCAGTGCGTGGGTATACTGGGTGCCGATGGGGATGCAGATGGGGAGTACCTTGGCGTCGGGGGCGATGTTCATGCCCTCTTCGAATCCGGCGGCGTACAGCAGGTCGTCGACGGGGTCGGCGCCGCGGTGGAGGTAGCAGACGGATTCACGGAAGCTGGGGCAGAGCCAGTCGTCGTTGGTGGTGCAGTAGATGCTGCCTGCTTGGGCGGCTTCTTGGCCGTGGGCGGGGGCGAAGGTGCCAATGCGGCCTTGGCGTTGGAGCTTGAGGCGGCGGTGGTCCCATTGGCGGCTGAAGCTCATCAGTTCGTAGAGCTGTAGCAGGTCTTCTTTGGGCACCTTGGGGTCGAGTTTCGCGTCGACGGTGCCGTCGGCTGCGAGGATCGATAGGTGTTGAATCGGGGGTGGCGCGTACGCGGTCGTGATGGGCATGAGGAGTGTCCTCCGCGAGGCGGTCGGCCGAGGGTGTTCGCGGGGGTCCGCGACCTGCCCCAGGCTGTCGGGCGGGCGCCGACACAGCGGGGTCTATTTCAAGCAAACTGGAAGGGGTTGCAGTGGACTCGAACATGTTCGAGTTTGACTGTGCGGATGTGTGCAGTGGTGTTCAGGTGTCTGTGGCTGGGGGGGAGCGGTAGGCGGTGCAGAGGAGGGCTGCAAACAGGCCGAGTGCGCCCAGAAGCAGGAGCACGTTGCCGGTGGCGGGGTGGTCCCAGCGCAGGTAGGCGCCAAGTGCTGCGAGGATGCCAGCGGCAAGGGCGGGGCGGGCCCAGGGCCAGAGCACGAGTGCGGTGCCGAGGTGGACGAGGCTGGGGCCGGTGAGGGCGATTGCGTCGAGGGGGAGTCGGGGGACGACGTTGTGGCCGATGAGCGCGGTGGCGGCGCCGGCGACCACGAATGGGAATGCGAGGTAGCCATAGCGGGAGGTGGCGGCCAGGATCATGCCGAGGCCGGAGAGGGTGCCTCCGAGGGCAAAGAAGATCCAGTAGAATCCTGGTTCGGCGGTGTCTGTGAGTGCGAGGGTGGCGCGGACGGCGACCACGAGCGGGGCCAGCGTCATCATCCAAAGGCCGGGGGCAAGAAGCCGGGTTCGGTCCACGGTTGGGCGCGAGTCGGACAGGGTCTTCAGCTTGCCGTGCCGGTGTCGCTGCGGGCAATACGGTCGAGGACAAGGCGGGCAAGCTCCTCGTTTTGGCGAAGGGTGGTTTGGTCGGCGCGTTGGCCTTGCCAGACTGTGTCGATCGTGCCGTTGGCGTCGATGAAGAGGGTGACGGGTTGGTATTCGACTTGCAAGAGTGGCCGAATGTGGTCGTCGGGGTCCCACCATTGGGTACCGGGAGCTTCGGCTGCTTCCTTGCGCATGGCGTCTTCGAATCGATTTGAGTCGATGCTGACGCTGATGAAGTCCACGCGGTCGCCGTATTCGGAAAAGAGTCGGTGCATGGAGGGTTCTTCGGCCTCGCAAACGGCGCACCAGCTGGCCCAGATATGCAACAGCACTGGGCGGCCCTTGTGGTCGGCAAGTGTGACCTCGTTGCCGTCCAAATCTTGGCTTATGTAGGGTGGCGCGGCTTGCCCTTCGAGTGCATGGCCGGAGCGGCCCAGCGTCTCGGCTGGTGGCATGGGGTCCGAGATTGGATTGGGCTGTGTGCATCCTGAGAGCGCGAGAACCAAGGCCAAGGTCCAACCAAGGAGGGGCGCCACGATGGGAGCAGCCGAACGCGGGACGGGCACCCTCGAACTTTGCGCTGCGCATCCCATAATCGTTGCCCCAACTACGAGGGGTGGGTGCCGACGCCTCGACCAAGTTTGGTCGTTGATGCTGAGGGAAGGCTATATGTTTCGAATCGACGCCGTATTTTTTGTTTGAGCTGCGGGGGGCGGGTAATGAAATGGCTAGAGGTGCATAATTCGATGATAAGGAAACGTTGCGCCGGTACTAAATTGCCCGCAGATGGTATCGGGCCGATGAACGCAAAACACTTCATCCTCGCCATGACGCTGATGCTCGTGGGCCTCGGTTCGCCCCTCATCAATGCGTCTCCCCTGACGACTACCTCGGAGTATCACGAATACATCCTGAACGACATGGACACGGGACACATTGATGTCATCATCATCCCGTCCGCCAGCCCCTGGGCGCTGCGCGACATCAGCACCATCGAAGACGCCCTGCAAGGCTGGGAAGATGGCATCCAAAGCAGCCTCAGTCCTGCCTGGCTCTCCAGCGGCTTCAGCATGGACATTTACACGCTCGGCTACGACGACATCCCATCCGATGCCCTCTCGGACCCCGAAATCGTTGTGGTGGCCGCTGAAGTCAACCCCTTCCTGTTGTTCGGCATCGGCTACGGCGTCCCCATCGGCTTCTGCAGCGCCTTCAACCCTCTGGACCCGAGCATCTGGCAGCAGCACACCGGCAGTGACTGGGCCTACGCCAGCGCCGCCTGCAAGAGCGGTGGCAACCAGTGCATTGCGCTCAACACCAACTTCCTCCACATGGACGGTCCCTTTGTCACCATCAACGGCGGCAAGGGCGAGCGCCGCATGTACGACCTCGTCGCCCACGAAATCGGCCACTGCCTCGGCATTGGTCACGTCGGAGACGCACTGGACTTCAGCACCACGATCTTCCCGAACAAGGACATCATGAGCTACCAGTACAACAGCAACCAAGTGTTCTGCGTCAGCAGCCTCAACATCAAGAGCCTGCAAGGAGTCTACGCGGACGCCATCCCCGGCGCCCCCAGCTCCGCGACTCAGCCGCGCTACACCGGCGGCGAATTCGTCCACCTGCCTGTCGGGGACTACAGCCAAGTATCGTGCAGCAACCCGGACAACCTCAACGATCTTCCGCCCCTCCTCTGAGTCATGGAACACCACTCCCTCACCCTCCTTCTCCCCTTTGCCATCCGCAATTTTTAATGAATTGAGAGATAAAATAACCGGGTAATGATGGGGTTAGTTACGATTGACAACAGGGTAAAGCCTCCACCCATCGGCCCTATATCGTCAGTGCATTCTCGACCTTTGATGCAGCCACGAGCCAACATGCTCGCTTCAACCTTCCACTTGCCCGCAGCCACGACGCTCGCCCATCGGGCCGTGCAACGCGGCTCCAACACTGTCTACGCGTCCAGCGGCAACGCCGACCCCGCGTACAGTCCCAAGTTCTAACACACTGTCCCTGCCCAGAAACGACGAAAAAACCATCCTGTGGAACGCATCGAACCACCCACTGTTTCCCCCCACGGGCGATGCCTTCCAGCCTCCACCCCCTTTCCCACCACGGCCGCACCCCTCCCGCGCCGAGGCGATTTGCCTCAGGTTTCCCCCACCGAACCTGGAACGTGCGCCACCGCCACGCTATGCTCCCAGCGCCGCCTCTCCCATCGGTCCCGTCCCTGATTCTTCATCGAGGCAATCCCGTCCTCCCCCATTCTCCCTCCGGCTCCACCCTCCTCTAACCAGTCCCCATTTGGCCGATGGGACGCACCCCATACCTGATATAGAAAGAAACGTCGGACCACACGCCGGGGCCCGCCTCGGAAGGTCCCCGATGCGCTTCGATGAACTCCCCCTAGACGCCGCCACCCTCGCCGCCCTCGAATCGATGGGCTTTGAGGAAGCCACCCCCGTGCAGGCAGAAACCTTGCCCGCCCTCCTAGAAGGCCGCGACGTCATCGCCCAGGCGCAGACCGGAACCGGCAAGACCGCCGCCTTCGGCATCCCGCTCGTAGAAGCCGCCCGCAAAGGCCACCGCGGCATCGTGCTCACTCCCACGCGAGAACTCGCCAAGCAAGTGCAACGCGAAATGCAAAGCATCGGCAAAGGCAGCCCCTTCGACGTCATCTGCCTCATCGGCGGCGCAAGCTTCCCGGACCAAGTGCGCGCACTCAACCGCCACCCCAACGCCACCCTCGTAGCCACCCCCGGCCGCGTCGTGGACCACATCGGACGCGGCACCCTCGACCTCTCTGCCATGGACATCCTTGTTCTGGACGAAGCCGACGAAATGCTCAGCATGGGCTTCCAAGACGAACTCGACCAAATCGTCGCAGCCCTCCCAGCCGAGCGCCAAACCCTCCTCTTCACCGCAACCCTCCCGCCGGCCATCGAGAAACTCGCCCGCCGAGCCCTCAAGGACCCCGTCACCATTCGCGCCAGCGGCGGCAGCGGACGCGGCCCCGCCAAGACCGTCCAGCAATGCTTCGCGCTGGTGCGCCACTCCGACCGCCCCGAAGCCGTGCGCCGCATTCTGCTGGCCGACGAACCCAAAGCCGCCCTCCTGTTTTGCAAGACCCGCGGCCGCGTCGATGACCTCGCCGAAGCCCTACGCGACGCCGGCGCCGAAGCGCTCCACGGCGGCATGAACCAAGGCCAACGCGACTCCGTCATGCAGCGATTCCGCGACGGCAAAAGCAAGCTCCTAGTCGCCACGGACGTAGCCAGCCGCGGCCTCGACGTCGAAAACGTGGAACTCGTCATCCACGACGAACCGGCCCAGGACGTAGAAACCTACATTCACCGTGTTGGCCGCACCGGTCGCGCCGGACGCGAAGGCCGCAGCATCCTCATGCTCGGCCCCGGCGGCATGCGCAAACTCAGCGCCATCCAACACGTCGCCGGACACATCCAAAAAATCGAGATCCCCACCGACGCCGATCTCTTGGCCATGCGCGCCAACCGACTCGTGGCAGATCTCGCCGAACTGGAACCCGGACCCAATGCCCAGAGCCTCCTCGACCGCGCCCTCGGCGCCGGCATGGACTTGCGCGGCGTTGCGCTGCGTGCCCTCGAAATGCTCGTCGCAGTCGCCGCCGAACCCGAATCCGACGCCGCCGACACCGTCGACGACAACGCCACTGCCGCCCTGTGCCTCAAAGTCGGACTTGTTGACGACCTACGCCCCGGCGACATCGTCGGCATGCTCGCCAACGAAGGCGGCTTGCGAGGCGACCAAGTGGGCCGCATCGACCTCCTGCCCCGCATGAGCGTCGTCGAAGTCCCCGCCCGCGAAATGCCCCGGTTGCTTGGACAATTGGAACGCACCAAGATGCGCGGCCAATGGATTCGACCCCGCGAGGCCGAGGACTGGCGCTTCAAGAACGCCCCCCGCTAGGCTCGCGCTCGGTAGGTTCAACGCCCCTACCAGAACGCATTAACCTTCGCAGTGCGCCGTTGGGTTCATGCGCGCAGTGATCTCCACCCTGCTCATGCTCATCGTGGTCGCCGCTTCCGGCTGCCTCGACGAAGAAACAGGCACCGACAGCCAAGATGGCACCACGGACCCAACGCAGGACATGGCCGATCCCGGCAGCGAACGCCGCGCCGCGTTTCTAGCCGACCATCCGACGTTCTGTGATGAAGAAGCCACCTGCGACTTCTGGGACGACGAATACCACCAATACGTCGTCTACAACCTCGACACCACCGTCATCGACGTAGTCATCGTGCCCCCCGCCGGCGGCAGCACACCCGACAACATCGCCGCAAGCCGCCTCGCCGTGCAAGCCTGGAGCGACGGCATCGAAGCCCAAGGAGCCGCCTGGTTTGCCGACAACTTCACCATGAACGTCTACGCAGTCGGCATCGACATTCCCAGCCTCGACGCCATCGAGGACCCCGAAATCGTCGTCCTTTCTACGAGTGCGCAAAAACTCGTCGGCATCGGACTGGAGCCCAAGCAATTCGGCTGCCAAATCCTGAACCAAGGCGTCGTTGCAGACCTCGGCGGCCACGAGCACAACGGCAACCAAATCTTCGCCCAAGACTGCACCGGCATCGGCTTTACTTGCTTTGCAATCAACGTCGGAGACCTAAATGGCATTGCACTGCAAGATCTCATCGCACATGAAGTGGGCCACTGCCTCGGCGGCGGACACGTCGGGGACGCACTCGACTTCCGAGCCCGCTACGCACCCATCGAGGACATCATGAGCTACCAGGACGACCCCACGCACGTCCACTGTGTCAGCAATTTCGACGTGCGCGTGCTTGAAGGCGTCTATGCGCACCTGCTTGACCGCCCCGAGGAAGAATGGCTGCCCCGCGGCTCCTTCCTGCCCATGGACCCGCTGGAATACGATGCGGGCGAATGCGACAACCCGCCTGGGGTCTAGTCGGCCAAACAGCGCGCCTCTTGCCCCCGCGGCCGGGGCAACACTCCAACACCTCTACCAGAATCCTTTACCTCTTAGCAACGGCGTTGGGATTGTGCGAAACTCGCTGACCATGCTCCTCCTACTCCTGGCGCCCTTCCTCTCCGGTTGTCTTGGAGGAGCCAGCACTCTCGAAGCACTGGACGCGCCACGGGACGCCGAACGAGAGCGCAGCGAATTTCTTGCCAATCATCCCACATTTTGCTTCCTGCAATCCACCTGCAACTACTGGGACGACATGTACCACGAACGCGTCGTTTACGATCTAGACACCACCGTCCTAGACATTGTCATTGTACCTCCCGTCAACGCCCCCAATGACCAAACCGGCGCCGCCAGCCGCCTCGCGGTCCAAGCCTGGATGGATGGCATCCGAGCCCTCGGTGCCTCCTGGCTTGCAGACAACCTCACCATGAACATCTACGTCGTCGGCGAAGACATCCCAAGCGTCGACGCAATCCCTGACCCCGAAATCATCGTGACTTCCGCAAGCCTCACCCTCACCAACGGCATCGGGCTCGAACCCGTACAAGCCGGATGCTACGAGCTAGGCCAACTCGTCGACCAAGAGCTAGGCGGCCACGAGCACAACGGCAACCGCATCTTTGCCCAGCGCTGCGCGGAAACCAAATTCACCTGCTTTGCCATCAACGTCGGCGAACCCGAAAACATCGCCATGCAAGACCTCATCGCGCACGAAGTCGGCCACTGCCTCGGCATCGGACACGTCGGCGACGCCCGCGACTTCAAAGCCCGCTACGCCCCGATTGCGGACATCATGAGCTACCAAAACAACCCGGAGCATGTGCACTGTGTCAGCAACCTCAACGTGCGCACACTCGAAGGCGTCTACGCGCATTTGCTTGGCCGACCCGAATCCGAATGGATGCCTGCACACACCTACTTGGACATGGACCCGCTCGAATACGATGCGGGCCAATGCGACAACGCGCCTGGCGCCTAGCGCAACCGTACGATCGCACGGGCACCCGCTTATTTCGCCCCGATCCGATTGCGCCAAAACGGCGACGCCGCCCACCGACGCTCCAATCCATAGACGTGATGCCGGTTCTCGCGGTAAGCATCGTATTGTCGATCGACGTATGAAGCAAAATCCACCGGCACTGGCGCAGATGCCAACCTAGCCGCCACAACGCGCCCCGCAATTAGACCGTGGTTGAGGCCCTTGTAGATGCCTTGGGCCGCCACAGGATCGAAGCTGGCCGCGGCATCACCAACGGCCATCCAATCCACACCTGCCACCACGGGTAACCGCCCAGTACGGATGGACCGGGTGTGGTACGTTCGGTCTTCAAGGTCGAGCTGATTAGTGCTGGGTCCCACGAAGGAAGTCTGAGACAAGGCCTCCTCAAACCCCGCATAGTTGCCGGACCGCAGCCTGGGCACGAACTCCTTCTCCGTCACCACCATGCTTACCACCCTGCTACTTGGCAGACGTGCATGGTACCACCACCCGTCCCGAGCTGCTTCCAATTGGACCTGCCTGGTGCCGCTCCCCTCCAAGACCGTGGCGAACCGGACCGTGGCATACAACCAGTCATCGACGACCTTGTGGATGCCCATGGCCTGGGCAAACCGCGCCTCGGGTCCAGTGGCATCCACCACAAATCGTGCATGGACCAGCTGCGCTTCTGTGCCCGCATGGTCGAGGTTGGTGCCCTGTACGGAGCTCCCACGCGCAAGCCGCAGAGCATACCCATGGCCCCCCAAGGGCTGACTCCGTTCCTCGATGCCTTGGAAACGAGTGGACCACGCCACCTGCACCCCGAGCGCTTGCGCCCGATCCAGCAGCATAGCATCGAATAGCCGCCGGTCGAGCCGCCAGGACGGCCCAAGCGGATTGACGATGAAGTCGTTGTACCCCACGCGGTCGCTGCCCCACATAGAAGCGTATCCGGGACAAGGCTCGTGGGTGGAGTTTCGAAACGCCTCAAGCACACCCAATCGATCCAGAGGTAGGACCACGTCAGGAGGGCAACTTTCGCCCATGCGTTCTTGTTCACGGGGCCCGGCGTCCACGACGAGAACAGACGCATTGGTCTCTTGGCGCACAGATATGGCGGTTGCAAGGCCGGCGGGGCCACCACCAAGAACGACCACGTCGTACTTGGAGTTCAAGCTCGGTGGACCGGACACCCTTTCATCTTCTTGGGCGGGTTGGCATTGAACGGCCATTTCGGAACAGGCACGCTGGCATCGCCTGCGCGGCTGAGTTTGCTCTGGACCTCCAGGTACAACTTGGGCGAAAACGGCCCCTCACAGCAATCCACATTGGTTCCTTGCACAATGATGCCGATCTTCTCCCAATCCGTCACCGACTGCAACGGGTCCTGGAACGTGGCTGCCGTGGCGGGATTGACAGCGTAGGTGCCGGGGCCCCGAATGGACCACTTCTGGGCCGGCAGCACATTCTTGACAACCTCCTCGGCAACATACACAGCGTCAGGACGCTGGGATGGCCACGACCAGTATAGGGTGGTGTCGGCGCCGTTGCTCCTGTTGACCCCGTCCGTGTTGATGGCGGTAGCGTGGATGGAGCAAGAGTTGTAATCCGTCTGCCACGGGATGGCCATGAATTTGGAGATGTCCCCCGGTTCCAATCCGTCTGTCATGCCATGCAAGGGAATCCAGCCGATCCGGAGGAACGGTTTGCCCTTCTGCAATTTCTCGTAGTCCAACGGAGTCTGCTTGATGCGGAACGGACCGGCGCCCGTCGTCTTCCAGTCTTGCTGGTAAAGCTCCGGGTCCATGATGGTGTAGCTGACCTCGATGCCAGGCACATAACGGCCGCCGAGGCAATTGGAGAGCGAGGCCATATCAAGGAATTCTCCGGGGCCAAGCCCTCGTGGCGCCCCCTTCTCAAACCGCTTCCGACTCCATTGCTCTAGGAAGAAATACTGCGTCTTGGTGACGGTCATGAAAGACGTGCCCGCCGCACCCAGGGACATGGGCATGAGCGGCAGACCGATGTTGGTCTCGTCCCTTCCCTCGAGCCACTCAGCCGGTTGTCGAATGAACGTGAGCGCCGCCATGACCGTCCGGTCGGGGTCGTCGTCTGCGGTGATTGCCTCCACGGCATCGTGGGCGCGTAAAGCCATCTCGGGGAGGTTGGCGGTCCAGCGTTGCAAGTTGGAGGCGATGAACAACGGCTTGATGTGCCGTTCAAAATTGGGCAGATACTCAGGATTGTATTTTTTACGATCATCCGTTGGCCGAGTGGACGGTCCGAGAAAGAGGTCGGGCTGCAATTCCAACTGGCGCACGAACATGTCGTACACGTCGTCCCAAACAGACACCACGTTGCGGATCTGGGGGGCATAGGAAGGATCACCACACACCACCCATGCGCCGAATGCCTCCTCTGCGCTGCCGTCGTCGAAAACCAACGTTACGTTCACGGGGCCATCAGAGGCCGAGTCGTACCAGCCAACATTGTTGAGGTCTCCCGTCATTTGAATCGGCACGCCGTATTCGTCGTACTGCCCAACGGCGTTGCCGGAGCTTGGCAGAACAAGCAATCGGCCTTGCTCGTCCGTGCGCAGTCCCCCAAGAGTGTCCAGCGGACCGCTGGGTTCGAACAGTTCGTCATTCATGTCTGCCGGGAAGCGGATGGGGTAGTCGGGAAGCTGCTTGATGGCGCCGGGCGATTGGACATAGGATGCTCCGGAGCATCGATCGAACTCGGCCGTTTGCTTCTCCTGCGCGCTGATGGCTCTGGGGCCGGCGTCGATCATTAAGTGCATCAATCGGTTCTCCGAGTTGATGTCCCCATGCACCTCTGGGTTTCGAACTTGAGGCACGTTGCCGTCCGCATAGGCCAAAATGCCCTTGTTGTTGACTACGTTGTATGCGGCGGCCTTCTTATTGGCCAAATGGCCCGACCAAAGCAGGTCCACCACCTCGCGTCCGTCAGGCAGCTTCGTTCCGAGGGTGACCTCCATGCCATCGCCGCTAGGGTACGCGCCGGCTCCTTCCGCGTCGTAGGCGTAGATGCGGAAGCGGGCTGCCTGCTTCTTGAGGTTCCCGTCATCGTCACGCAGTTCGGAGCTTCGAACCGGCTCATTCTCCGTTCCCGGCCGAATGGGAAGTCCGCCTGTGACATCGGTGCCCTCTTGCGGCAAACCTGCACTGGTTTCTGGCGAAAGGACAAATTCCTCGCTTGTACCAAAGCGCGCAAAATTGATGGTCGGGTGGACTCGGAAGACTGGCTTCCTGTTCACGCCTCCACCTCCTGCTCCTTCACTGCGACCTGCCTAGCATCGCTGAATTTGGGTGTCACGCCGTTGATCCAGCAATTGTTGATGGCTGCTCCGACCCCTGCCATTGTTGGGAAAAAATCACCAGGATTCTCTCCACCAAACAGAGATTCAAGCAGCATGGTAAGCTCCGAAAATTGCGCAACGAGGATGTTCTGCAACCGCTGCCCATTCTCAGACTGTTCGGCCGCCGGGTCTGCCATGTGGATGTCCACGGGCTGCTTTGTTGGATCGACCAAGAAAGCCCGTCGAAGACCTCGGAACTTTTCAAAGTGGTCCTCATGAGGCTCTTTGTCGTCCGCCGTGTTCTGGAAGGCCTTGGGAACCGTCGGGTCGGATTTGGATTGCCCTTCGCCCTGGTCCATGATGAGTTGGATGAGCAACGCGACTTGGTGGAATCCAGCCGCGCCGGACTCCGTAATGGTCAGGCTTGGGGCGTTTCGGTAGAACGCAGAAAAATAGTCAATTTGGCGAACACCTCCACGGATTTGATTCTGCAACAGTTCAGCACCGTGGTAGATGGCCGTGTACAGGGCTCCAATGGTTGGATAGTCTGCCACGTTGCTGTGAAGCAGCACACGCCGTTTGGAGACATGCTGGAGTAGGACATCCCCCACGCCGTCGGCGTCGTCTATGAATTCAGGCAACTCCACGAGGCACATGGCGTTGATGTGCTCCAAGTCAAGCGGGCCGATTTGCGCCACGTATGGTGTGAATTTCGCAGTCACTGCCGGGTTATCCTTGCCAAAATCCAAGTGTGGGACCTTCTTTCCTTCGTAGGTCGGTGGCGACACCGTGGGGGAAAATCCGTATGCGTTGGCGAGGTTTGCTGCACACTGTAGATGCAGCATCTCTTGGTTGACTACCGTGCGGATCATTTGGTACGCCGGGGTGGAACGATCTTTGACGGAATACATCGCGGACATGTAGAATGGGATCGTCCAAAGCTCGAGGTCGAATGCCGCTTGGATGTGTTCACGGAGATTCTGGATTGTCCAGTTTTCATTGTGCAGTTGCATGGATTGATTCCCCTACCGCCGCCAACAATGACCGATTCGAACCAAGCGAATACGAAACTAGAAGGTTGAAAAGCGGATTCATCAAGACGCAGCCTGTAGGTTTATTTGAATCTAATCGCATGTATGCAAAGGGCCGATGGTTTCAGATTTCTAAACACGAAGATGCGGACATGCTCTCCAGCCCATCCTGAAATTCCCGGGCAAAATTCGATGAAGGGACTTGTTGGAAATGGTTGGGGCTCCGCGACAAAAAAGGGGGTCTGCCTTTCCATCGCGCAGAGGTGCCCAGTTCCCATAGCCCAATGTGTCCAGGCTCCTCAGGCAACTTGGCTTCCAGAGCTTCTTTGCCACCTGCCCTCGTTTTGACTTCCCATCAATGGCTTCACCAGAACGCATAAGCACTCACCCACCGCCCCGCGTCCGATGCGTTTCGTGGCCTCCGCCCTTCTGCTTCTTACTCTGACCTTCTCCGGTTGCCTCCAAGCAGGGAACGGCAACGGCTCGGACGCCCTAGACCGTCCCGGTGGATTGCCCCGGGACGGATGGACCGATTCCCAATTCGATTGGACCGGCCTCAATACCACCTACCCCTATGATGCACTGGTGCAATACTGCGTGGACGCCGGCAACTGCACCTACTGGGACGGCCAATTCCACGAAGGCGTCGTCTACGAACTTGACACCCTCATCATGGACGCCGTCGTCCTGCCTGTACCTGGTGTAGACACCATGGCGGCTACCCGCGCCGCCGGACAAGCGACCGCCGCCTGGGCCGACGTCAATCAGTTTGCCGCCCCCTGGTTCGTGGACGCCTGGCACCTCAATACCTACGTTGTGGGCGACGGCATTCCCAGCGCCGATTTTGTCACGGACCCCGAGATCATCGTGGTCAGCGAATCCGGCCAACGCAGCACCAGTATCGGACTCAACCCCGAACAAGTCGCATGCACCGTGCTCAACGATTTCCCACTCCCACCCGTTTCACCGCCCCTTGAACCCGGCACCCTCGCCACCAAAGTTTACCCCGTCCACGAACACGACGGCATGGCAATCTTTGCCGCCGAATGCATCACAGGTGGTTTCCGCTGCGCCGCGCTGAACTTTGCTAGTGCACTTGGAGGCACCAACGGCCTATACGGCCTCGTGGCGCACGAAGTCGGCCACTGTCTGGGCCTCAGCCACGTTGGCGACGCTCTGGACTTCAACAGCCGCTTCGTTCCCACTACGGACATCATGAGCTACGCAAACAACCCAAGCAAAGTGCCCTGTGTTAGCACCCTCAATGCCCGCGTCATGGAAGGAATCTACGCCGAACTTGCCGGACAAGAAGCGCCGGAATGGATCCAGAACGGAACGCGCTTTGCCATGGGCCCGTGGGACTTCAAGACCGTGGATTGCAAGAACCCCGAACCGGCCATCATTTGCTGCAACGATGAGCCCCGCCCCGAGCGCGGCCACGCCTGAAGCGCTCCGCAGAGCCTCCTCTTTCGCCTCCTAGCTCCTTGGCCCACGCCCCACAACGGCCCCGCCTAGCGAGAGCTGCATCAAGCACTCCGCGACCCCGAGTCCCCGATCCAATCCCGCCCTTGTTCGCGTAATGGACACCTTGATTGCAACCCTGCACCAATTCAAATCCATCTGGTTCAGTAAATAATTGATTGGCCCAATACACATTATCGTTCATCCCGAGATTTGTGTTAAATGCTATAGGCCAATCATCCTGGGCATGTATACACGTACATCCATCGCCGCAGCGTGCCTGCTGACCGTGGCCTTTGCCGCCCCCGTCCTCGCAGCCACCTTCAACGACAACAACTACCACGAATACATCCTGTACAACGTGGACACGCCCGAAATCGATGTCCTCATCGTCCCGCCCGCCTCCCCCTACTACGCCCGCGACATCCACAACATCGAGCAATCGGTGCAAGCCTGGGAAGACGGCATCAACGAATTGGCCCCCGCATGGCTCGCCGACGGCCTCAACATCCACTACTACACCCTCGGATACGACGACGTGCCCGAAGCCGCCCTCGCCGACCCCGAGATCGTCATCTTCAGCGCCGAATACAACCCCGTCCTGCTGTTGGGCATCGGCCTCGCCGCCCCCGTAAACCTGTGCCACGGCCTCGATCTCTTCGAATCCGCAGCACTGCACCAACACGAAGGCAGCCCCTGGGGCGTATTCCACAGCGAATGCCGCGCAGGAGGCTACCAATGCACCGTCGTCAACACCAACTTCCTCTGGCTCCCAAACGCCGGCAACGAACGCGAGATGTACGACCTCAATAGCCACGAATTCGGCCACTGCCTCGGCATCGGACACGTCGGCGACGCACTCGACTTCTCAGCCCAAAACTACCCCTCGTCGGACATCATGAGCTACCAACAAAACCCCAACCAAGTACACTGCGTCAGCTCCCTCAACATCCTCGCACTCGAAGCCGTCTACGGCGCCTTGCTTGGACACTCCAGCCTGCACAAGCACTCCGGGAGCTACGTCCACATGAGTCCAGGTGGCTACGAGCAAGTAGACTGCAAGAACCCCACAAATCCAGCACTCACCAACATCGCCGCAGCCACACCGCTAGGCCACTCGCACCCGACGCCCGGAAGCACCATCTGGTAACCAATCAAGGCCGCACGAAAACCAAAACACTCCACCTCCTTTCTCCCTCTTTGCAACGCGCCGCATGTGGCACCGTGACGGGCCCGCCCCGGCTGGCGCACAAAATGGGCTACAAAGCTCCTCAAAAATAGCCAAGCATCAAAGCCGATACAGCGCAAAATCAGCGCCGAAGCAAGCCACAACGAAGCCGACCCTTAGGCCGGCACGCGTACGTTCAGCGCATGTGCGCGCCCAGCATCGACTCCAGCGAGCCGCGCGCTTCGGGCTCCCGGCGCTCCTCCCGGCCGCTCCAAAATTCCTGGTAGTCGCCAAGATACTTGGCCACCGTCTCCATCGGGTTGGCCTGCAAATGGCAGTGGCGCGTACGGCCCCGCTTCTCCGTCACCACAAGCCCCGCATCCTCCAGCACACGCAGGTGCTTTTGGACCGCAGGCAAGCTCATCGGCAATGGATCAGCCAACTCGCTCACGGTGTGGTCGCCGTCTTTGAGAGTCTCCAAGAGACGGCGGCGGGTTGGATCCGAGAGTGCAGAGAAGCACTGGTCGAGGCTTGGTAGGCCATTGGCTTGAAGCGCATCAGGGGATTGTGGGAAGTCGGGCAGCATGGGGCATCAACAGAATTGTCCGTCCTGGAACCGGTAGGCCTGGTCACTCCAGGTACCCAAAGGCGTCGAACTTCCGAACCTCACGGGGAGGGCCGTGGGCGCAACGTGAAGGGGCGATGACACAGACACGAAACATGCAAGACCCGGACCTAGGATGGAGGTTGCGCGAGGGTTCTCTTTTATCTAGACACTTCAGATAAGATTCATTCTTGTAGTTCAACCGCCCAATCTGGCCTTATTTGAACATTGCTAGGGTGTGGCGGGCTTGCTCGGTCATGATTTACACGCTCCATTGCAAAAAGCCCAATGGGCCCAATTGCAAACCAAATGTGCACAGAGCCAAAATCGAGCCAGATTGGTGTTTGCAGCGGCTCGAAAGGCCCCGTCTGCATGCGCCCGCTCCGCTCCGGCCAAGTAGGCCATGCACCTCGCACAGCTCATGCCCCGAGACCTTGAACCCGTCCCCATGAGCCAGTCGGCCACCACCATGAGCCGCCTGATGCAACCGGACGACGCAAACGTCTACGGCAACATCCATGGTGGCGCCATTCTGCGCTACATCGACGAAACAGCCGCCGTCGCCGCCTGGCGCCACGCCCGTGTTCCCAAGGTCGTCACCGCAAGCTTTGAGCGCATGTCCTTCAAGAAACCGGTTTTCGTAGGCGACATTCTCCACTGCCACGCCACCGTGCGCCACACCGGCCGCACCAGCATGATCATCGGCGTCCGCGTCGAAGCCGAAGAACCAAGCACCGGCGACACCCGCCACGTGGCCAGCGCACACGTCACCTTCGTCGCCCTCGACAAAGCAGGCTCCCCAACGCCCACACCTGGAGTGTACGCCGAAACGCCGCAGGAAGAAGAGAAAATGGCCCGCGCAAAGCGCGTCCACGAAGCAATCAAAGCGGCGCTTCGACCATAATCAAACGAAATCCGGCTGGGGACGTTTGAAACATCTACAAAACATTCATGGCACACCGGCCAATGCCCATCTGTCGCCATTTCGCGACAGGTGAAACCATGAAACTACAGACCTACCTCCTGACCTCGCTGCTGCTCCTCTCCGTCATCGCATTCGCTCCTGGCGCCTCCGCCGGACCCAACCAATGCGACAAAACGGTCGAGACCAACTGTGTCACCAACTACGAATGCAGGGCCTACTACCAAGGCCAATGCTACGCCTACACCGCCGACCACTGCCTCGCCTGGGCCGTCGCGGTGTGCGTCTACGATCTGCGCTACTACCTCGAATCCGCGTAGGCGCATCGGATCATCTAGCGCCCCTCGGGGTCCAATGAATTGGCATACTTGCAGGTAAAACAACCCGCTGCATGTTCATTTATTAGATTCCACGGGCGCTATAATGAACTGAACGGTTAAAAGAAACAACTAAGTTGCGCATGCCAATCGATGCTTGGCCATTGTGGCCAGTGATCAACATGAAGACAACCCTACTGCTTCTTGCAACCGCCCTTCTTCTGACTCCGATGGTGTCGGCCGGAACCGGCGACGCCGCAGAAACATCGCTCCAATCCGCTCCCAACGAATGCGACGGCCTCGTCGACGTATTCTGCATCGAAACCGAGTGTACCCACTGGTACGAGGGCCAATGCGTCTGGTTCGACTGGCAAGCCTGCTACGTCTGGGTGAACGGACTCTGCGTCTACATCGGATAATCTAGGCAACGCCCGCCACAAATCCAAGGAGAGCATCCATGATCCACAAACCTGTACCCACCAAGAATCTGCGTCGAAACGCACTCACCTGCCTCGCAGCACTCGCCCTCATCGCGGTCGCCACCATCCCCGGTGTCGCCGCCAACCACGAAAGCCAACTCTGCGGAGGCGACGTAGACCACGACTGCTACAGCAACTACCGCTGCAAGTACCAGTACGGCGACCACTGCACCGGCTGGACCTGGACCTACTGCCTTGTCTATGTCTCGGGCATCTGCCTCGGCTTTGAAATCGAACGCTAACCCACCGGCGGGCAACAAGATTGCCCCAAAACCTCCCTCCTCGCTTCTTCCCGCCTTCACACCATCCTGGCGCAGCGTCGCCTTCTTGAAGCCGCCCCAAGTGCCGCCCCCATGGACGAGACCCTGGGCACCATGGCCGGCCCGGAAACCCGCACCGAAGCCGACTCCATGGGCGAAATGGAAATTCCCATCGACGCCAAGTGGGGCGCCAGCACCCAACGCGCCGTGCAAAACTTCCCCATCAGCGGCCTCACCATGCCCGAGTCGTTCCTCCGCAGCCTCGGACTTGTCAAGTGGGCTGCTGCCCTTGCCAACAAGGACCTCGAAGTGCTAGACGCGGACCTCGCCGACGCCATCGCCGAAGCCGCATTCAGCATCTACGAAGGCGAACACATGGAACACTTCCCCATCGACGTCTTCCAAACCGGCAGCGGCACCAGCACCAACATGAACGCCAATGAGGTCATCGCCAACCTCGCAAGCGGCATCCTCGGCCGCAACGTCCACCCCAACGACGACGTCAACAAGGGCCAAAGCAGCAACGACGTCATCCCCACCGTGATGCACGTCGCCGCTGCGCTGGAAGCCAAGTACACCCTCATTTCCGCGCTCGAACACCTGCACGCCTGCCTCAAGCAGAAGCAAGAGGAATTCGACGACGTCGTAAAAATTGGCCGCACCCACCTCATGGACGCCGTCCCCGTCCGCCTCGGCCAAGAATTCGGTGGTTACGCCCGACAAATCGAACTCGGCATCAGTCGCATCGAAAGCTCTCTCGAAGGACTTCTCGAAATCGCCCAAGGTGGCACCGCAGTCGGCACCGGCCTCAATGCCCACCCCGAATTTGGAAGCAAGGTCGCCGAATACCTCTACCAAGCCACCAACCTCGAATTCAAGGAAGCCGAGGACCACTTTGAAGCCCAAGGCGGCCGCGACGCCTACGTCTTCCTGGCCGGCGCCATGGACACCGTCGCCGCCAGCATGATGAAGATCGCCAACGACGTGCGCCTTCTAGGAAGTGGCCCCGCGTGTGGCCTCGGCGAACTGCAACTACCCAGCATCCAACCCGGCAGCAGCATCATGCCCGGCAAGGTCAACCCCGTCATCTGCGAAGCCGTCATCATGGCCGGCGCCCACGTCACCGGCAACAACACCGCCATCCGCATCGGCGGCCAATGGGGCCAACTCGAACTCAACGTTATGCTCCCCATGATGGCCCACAACGCCCTCGAAAACATCAACCTCCTAGCCGGCGCCGCCACCGTCTTCGTGGACAACTGCCTAGCCGGCACCACCGCCAACAAAGAAGCCGCCGAAGCCTACGTAGAAACCAGCATGAGCATGGCGACCGCGCTCAATCCACTCATCGGCTACGACAAGGCAGCGACCATCGCCAAGGCAAGCTGGAAGACCGGCCGCACCGTGCGCGAACTGGCCTACGAAATGTCCGGCCTCACCAAGGAACAGGTGGACGAGGCATTGGAGCCACGCAAGCAAACCGGTCACAACTGAACGGCCGGAATGCGCAACGCTGCGCTGTATTCAATACGGAGCCAGAACAGGCTGCAGCCTAGCGCCGCGTCCGCACGGCCACACGCAATCGAGCGTGCCCCACAATTTCTGCTACCACTTCCTGACCGGGCTCCATGGGTCCAACGCCCTCTGGGGTCCCGGTGAGCAGAATATCTCCGGGCACAAGCGTTGTCCAAGTGGCGGCGTGGCGCAACAGATCGGGGACATTCCACGTCATTTCGCCAGTCCGACCGTCCTGCCGCACTTCGTCGTCCACGAACAAACGAAGCTGCAGATCATCGAGGTTCACGCCGGAGCCCGCCAACGGAATCCAGGCACCAAGCGGACAGAACGTATCGTAGCCCTTCGCCTGGGTCCATGGCCGACCTGCTGCCTTTGCCGCTGCTTGCAAGTCACGGGCGGTCACGTCAATGGCCACCGTGAAGGCGTCAGGCGCGCCGTCGGGTCCAATGCGGATGGCCAGTTCCACTTCGTGGTGCACGGCCCCAATGCCGGCTGGAAGCATCACCGCGTCGCCGTTGCCGACGATGGACGTATCTGGCTTCCAGAACCAGATGGGCGTCTCCGGCGTCTCGCTGCCCATTTCCCTCGCGTGCTTGGCGTAGTTTTTGCCCACGCAGAGGATTTTGGGCATGCTATGCGGACGCGCTCTTGTATTCCGGCCCAAGCAAGCGACCGACGACCGCCTTGGAGTCCGCGGGGAAGTCGCGGTCGCGCATCCAGAGAAGGTACGACTTGTGCTCGGGATTCTGCACATCGATCGCGGCGTCTCGAAACTTGCCGAAGCCAAAGAACGGCTTGCCGTTGGCCTCGTAGAACTTGTGCCCGTGGTCGAGCCAAGTGCGAATCTGCGCCTCGGGGTCAAAGTGGCGCACCAACTCCTTGATCTTCATGCCCTCCAGCGTCGCGGGAAGCAACTCGGCGTGCGCGGCGCGTTGCCGGCGCAGCACTTCCACGGTCGCTGCGGTGTCGGCCTCGGATCGGTGCAGGCCCTCCAGGGACTCGCCCGTGTAGCGCGCGTACATGGGGCCCAGTTTGTGGCTGTTGACTTGGCGTTCGATTTGGAGCGTATCGATGCAAGGGTGCTCCACGGCGAGACCCGGCTGGCCAGCCCGCACCAGTTCGTTGTGCAGGAATCCCACGTCGAAGCGGTGGTTGTGCGCAATCAGAACGGCGTCCGCCACGAATTTCTGAATGCGCGGGGCATGGTGCGCAAAAGCGGGCTTGTCGGCGACCATCTCGTCCGTGATGCCATGAATTTCAATGACCTCCTTGCTCATGGGCATCCCCGGGTTGACAAGCGCGGACCAGCGGCCAAGTTCCTTCAGCTCCGCGTCCAGCTCAATAAAGCAGAACTCCACGATGCGGTCGGTCTCGGCGTCGGTGCCTGTGGTCTCCAGGTCGAACGCGACGTACTTCACGAGTCGGCGACAGGAGGGGGGATGAAAAAGGCAGGGGGGCGGACCACGGCGAGGAACGCGGCCTAGCGGTCGCCATTCAGATACGACCATCCTTCAGGTGGGCCCGCCACTTCCCAGACCGTGACAAACAACGAATAGCTCTGGTCGATGGTGGGCCAGATTGCATCCGGTAGGAGCCCGACTTCCAAAACGGCATGGTCTCGAAACGCGAAACCGTCGGTAAAGTCCGCTTCCACGAGATGTGCGCGCAACGGATTGGCGCCCGCGCCCGCCGCCCACGCTGAGCCGGTGCCGCTCGTGACGTTGTATCGGTACTCGGTGGGAGCCACTGCGCCGGGACTGATGCTGTCTTCCCATAGCGCTTCCACGGTGATGCCTACGGTGAGCCGGGCCACAGGGAGGTTGAAGGAACAAGTGCAAGCACCCGCGCCCGCAGCGTCCTTGACGGGGTCTGCGGGGCCGTCGGCCGGGCCAAGGCTCGCGGCGACTCGGCCGTCGAATTGGAACGTCTGGTGAAACGGAACGGCCGCAACCAAGGACGTCAACTGGAGCCGAGGCCGGGCGGTCTTGTTTTCAAGCACGGTCACCGTTTGCTCGGCGGGGTCGTGGTCCGGAGCACTTGCTTGGAGGCGGTAGGTGCCGGGCTCCACATCGAAGCGGAATCGCCCGAAGATATCCGAGAGCGTGCTTTGGCCCGTCTCCACCACCAGCACGGTCGCACCTTGGATGGGCTGAATGGTGGGTGTGACCACGACGCCGCTGATGCCACCCAGCGCCGATGCGTCTGCATCGTCTGGAGCACCATCGCCGGTTTTGGGGCCAGCGTCGCCCTTGCTGCCGCATCCGGAAAGGGCAAGAGAAGCCACCAGGAGCACGGCAAACCACCGCAAGCGCACGGGCCAAGCTTGCCCTGATGCAACAAAAGGATGATGGAAGAAGAGTCGAGCCGGGGGCACCGGGCCTACGACTTGATGTCGACGACCTTGATGTCGAAGTGCAGGGTCTTGCCTGCGAGGAAATGGTTGAAGTCCAGCGTGACGCCGTCTTCTCCGATTTCCTTGACGGTGGCTTGGAACTGGCGATCGTCGTCGGACTGCAGCATCAGCACTTGGCCCACTTCGACGCCCTCGGCGTTCAGGCGGTCGTTGGGGATCTTCTGGATCATCTGCGGGTCGTGGTCGCCGTAGCCTTCGGCCGGGGGGATGGCGACACTGGTCTCGGCGCCCACATCGAGTCCGCGCACGGCGTCATCGAAGCCCTTGATGAGTTGGCCGGAACCGACCTCGAAACTGAGCGGGTCGCGGCCCTCGCTGGAGTCAAAGACGGTGCCGTCCTCGAGCTTGCCGGTGTAGTGGACGGCGACGGTGTCACCCTCTTGAATGGTCATATCAAACCAGCGACCTTGCATGGTACAAAGGAATTGCGCCTGTGGCAGGCGGATGGTTTTGAAGCACCCAATCGGAGGGCCCGCGGCGGTGCAGAGCGTCGGTTGGGTTAGGCGTCGCCTGCGACCAAGGACCAGCCGGCGGGGGCAGGATCGATGTAGAAGAATGTCACGAAGCCCTCGAACTCTTGCTCGATGTCGGGTTGTTCACCGGAGGAGATTTGCATGGTCCAATCCGTATCTTTGCCAAACACACTGCCGTCCACGTGCCAAAGGGTTGGCGAGCTGCCCCAGGTGGATTGGGTGCCGCTGGATTCGGTCCAGATTTCCCAGTACATGTCGTGTTCTTCGGCGCGGGGGGTGCTTGATTCCCAGATGCCTTCCACGACCACGGTGGCCGGGCCGGGGGATGCAGAGAATTCGAAAATGCAGGTGCAGAGGTCGTTGTTGCCAAGTGTGTCGGTGAGGACATAGACGCCGTAGAAGTCGCTCACGGTCATGCGGCCGTTGAATTGGTAGCTCTGGTGGTAGGGCTTGGGGGAGGTGTCGAAAGGCAGCATCAGGCGCGGATTGGCAACCTTGCCCGCTTGCACTTCCACATTCTGTTGCACGGCGAGGTGCCCTTCGGCAATTGCCGCGATGAAGTAGGTGCCGGGTTCGAGGCCCTCGAATGCGAACAAGCCATTTTCGTCCGTGGTGGCGATATGATCGCTGCCCGTGATGGACAAATTGGCGCCTGCGATGGGGACGATGGTAGGCGAGACGACGACGCCGCTTATGGCGCCCAGCGAACCATTGGTCTGCACTTGCTTGGGCGGCGGCAGATTCGACGGCGGCTCGGGGGAACTGCTGTCTGAGCAGCCTGCCAGGCCCACCGCGAGCAACATGCATGAGATGGTGATGAACTGCAGTTTCCGGGCCCCGGCCATGGGGTCCGATTTTCGAGGGAGTCCATAACTGTTGGCGTGGGAAGCTGTAAATGATTTAGCACAAACAACGGGTGGGGCTTAGCGGCCGGCAAGTTCGCCACGCCGTGGGCAGGTGGCGCATCACGGGTGCCTTACAGCAGGTACACGGCGACCATGATGAAGTGCGCAAGACTTCCCATGATCACGAACAAATGCCACAGATGGTGGGTGTGGACAATCCAGATGCGGTGGTCCAAGACGTAGAACACGGCGCCTCCGGTGTAGATGACGCCGCCGGCGATGAGCCAACCTTGCGCCGGGCCCGAAAGCGCTCCAAATAGGACAGGGGCCACGAATATGGCAGCCCATCCAAGTGCGATGTAGCCGACGGGGTGCAGCCATTCGGGCCCAAGCGGCACGGTGATTGCCAGTACAATGCCGGTGATACTGATGATGCCGATTGCGACCAGGAACCAGAAACCCCAGGCAGGGGGAAGCACCAGGAGGCAAATCGGGGTGTAGGTTCCGGCAATCAGGAGGTAGATGGCGACGTGGTCCATGCGCTCCAGCCAGCCGTGGTTTGCCTCTCTACCGCTCACACCATGGTAGACGCTGCTCATGGTGTACAGCGAGATGAGTCCGAAGCCATAGACGCTCGCGGCGACGTATTCGCGGGGCGTGTCCGCAAGCCACAGGAGGAGAATGGTGCCGACGATGGACAAGCCGCCGCCGACCATGTGGCTGATGCTGTTGAATGGTTCTTTGAGTCCCATATTCGGCTCAGTTAGTACGGCCTCTTCGGTTTGCCAGCACCCGCGTCAAAATTCCATCCACACCCGGGGGCGCTGCCCCCAGGGAATCCCCCGGGCGCGGCGCTCGCTGTGCTCGGCCCCGCTGTTCGACCGATGCGGTGCATCATCAGTACGGCCTCTTCGGTTTGCCAGCGGCGGCATCGAACCCTTTCCAAACTTTGACCCCGCACCATCGTGGTCCCTCGGGGCAGCAAGCGGCCACGTTGTCTTGCATCTCGGGGGGCTGGGCGGCGGCTACGAAGCTACACGGAGGCCCAAGCCAGCGCGTCAACTCAGGGTGGACCGCTTGGACTTGGCGCAGTTCGTCGAGTGCGGCGTCGAAGATCTCCTTCTGGGCGTTGAAGCAGAGGCGCAGGCGCCATTTGTGGATCCAGCTGAGCAAGTCGCCGCTTTGGGTGTAGTAGATGTTGGTGGCGTTGGGCAGCAGATACGCGGCGTCTTCGCGGGGGATGCCGAGTGCAATCAGTTTGTGCATGGCTTCCCAAAGGGTCGCAACCGTGTCGTCGTAGGTGGCCAGGGCGTCTTCGTCGCCCGTGATGACGCTAGGGACGTACACGTCGGGCGCCTCACTGATGCAGCGGTGCAGCAGCGGGCGGGTGCCAGGCGTCATGCGGTGGCGTTGGTCTTGGGCGTAGGCTGTCAGACTCTGGCGTTTGTGGAATGTGTAGTGGACGTGGCGCAGGCAGCGCAGCACGGGGCTGTGGTCCCAGGTGTTGAGGGTGTCGTTCCAGACGCGGTTGGCGGCGGGGTCGAGCACGGCCGGCAGAATCTCGTTGTCGGGGAGGCCGGAGCCCGTGACTTCGCGAATGGCGTCGGAGACTAGGTTTGCCGCGTGGGGTGTAGCGTGCAGGAGCTTGCTGGTGCGGCCTTCGAGGTCCATGGTGGGGCGCACCGGTTCGTTGGTGCTGAGGCTCCATTCCACGAGGTCGTCACGCGCGTGGGGCGCTTCGTCGAGGGCGTCCATGAACTTGGGGTCCACGGCGTGTACTGCTTCGACCATGGCGTCCACCACGGCGCGGGCCTCGGCGCTTGCGTTTTGGGCGTTGGCCATGCGCACGTAGCGCATCAAGACGATGCCGCTGATCGTGTGGTAGAGCTTCGTGGTGGCCGCCACCGGCACGACGTACCGCGCCATTTCCTGCGCCTTCTTTTCGGCCTCCGTTGTGATTTGCTTGGCGCTTTGACCTTTGATGCGGCCGATGGCACCCATCACATTCTCGTTCGGAACCACCAGACGTTCTCGAAGGTCGTGGTAGCCATCCCAAGCAGCGCCGACGGCGTGCTCGTACACGGCGCGGGCAGTGGGGTCTGCGGCGACGGTGGCGGGGACGTGCACCTCCGCGTGCTTCATCTCGACGTAGCGCTGGCTTTGCTGCTCGGAGTTGTAGAAGGTGTGCTGGTGCAGGAACGACTCCACGACGTTGCGGCTGACTCCTTCGAGCGCGAACACAAACGTCGGGTGCTGAAACGGCGTGTGGTGGCCGGCTTCGTAGATGCTGCGGGCGATGCGTTCGTCGTTGGGAGCTCGCTGGCGAGCAAGGTCCGCGAATACGGCGAGGGCGTTGCGGGTCTCGTCGTCGGGTGCCGAGGTAGAGACCGCGTCGACGAGTTCGATGCGGCGCTCATGGGGGGTGCCGGGGTCGCCTATCTCGTCCAATTGCGCCTGCCACCGAGGGAGCGCTTCCAGGAGCGTCGTGCGGGTACGCTCTCCTTTGGGCGTCAACTGGTGCACGAACACAAAGTCGGCGGCATAGCAAGTCCGAGCACTTGCCACGGCCAAACCGTATGGATCGTGGGTGTAGGCCACCAGGGAAACGGAAGGCTCCATGGCCTGGACCGGACGGCCCCCATCCTGTACCGCCTGCATCGAGTTGCCCGAGACCGGCGGGCGGTTTCAAGGCTTGGCTTGCGCACCCCGTGAGAACTTCAAGTGCAGACGTGTAGGCTCCGGCGCACCCATGGCGTGTTTACCCGACTCGAACGCCACGCCAGAACGCAATATGCCCTCGGATGGAGTTCGCTTCCGGCTTGGTTTCCGGGTACGTCCACGCCGCGTCCTTCTCGACTTTGCCGTTCACGACCACGTCAAAATAGGACGCTACTCCCTTCCATGGGCACGTGGTTTGGGTGCTGCTTGGGCGCAGCAAGGCGGCATCCACGTCCGACTTGGGAAAATAGTGGTTGCCTTCCACCATCACCGTCTTCTTGCTGGTCGCCACCGCTGTG
This sequence comes from Thermoplasmatota archaeon, assembly GCA_041601615.1. Classification (GTDB taxonomy): domain Archaea; phylum Thermoplasmatota; class E2; order JACPAO01; family JAHFTW01; genus JANQNI01. The sequence goes on from JBFIHX010000003.1 coordinate 73,786, forward strand.
CCGTTCCAAATTGCTTGCACCATGGGGGGCACTGGGTGCCGGCCACTGGAGACACTGGCGGTTCGAGCCACACGCTGCAAGTTGGTCCACAAAGCGAAAACAACCCAGAAACCACCACTTTACTCTGGTGCGCCGGCGCCCTGTGTGGGTGCGCTCCCGGCTGCCCCCTCGGCTGCATCGTTCGCAATCATCCCTAGAAAGAACCAACTGCAAATCAGCAATTGCGGTCCTGGAACCTCGGTTCCTGTGATCCACATGAAAACAACACTCCCCCTGCTGCTCCTTGCAGCTATGATGTTTGCACCCGTCGCCATGGCGGACGACGAAGGCAGCGGCGATTGCACCGGGGACGGGCTGGTTCCCGGCATTCGATGCATCACCATCGAAGCCCGGGACCACTGTACCGGAGGCGTCATCTTGAGCCAATGCTACGGGTACACAATCGGGGATGCAATCGAGTTTACCTACTACAGCTGCGAAATCGTGTTCGGCGCCGGCAGCTGCCCCGTCTAAACAAGCACAACGCCCACAGGACTGCATTTTGCAGCAGCCCTTCCTCCTTCCCCGCTTGTCCCCAATGAAATTCAAATCCTCCTCAGTGGATGCTTCCACATGCGAATCGTCGTCGCCCTGATGCTGCTCGTTCCCACCCTCGTGGCGGTCCCCTCGGTGCAGGCCAGTTGTGAAGGCCAAGTCGAAGACACCATTTGCCTCTACGGAGCGCTGCAAAACAACCCATGCCAGGCCATCAACGTGTTTTGCCAAACCGCACGACTGCAATCCATCCTCGGCGGCTACATGGAACGCACCTGCGTGCGCGTCCTCGGCCCATCCTTCTGCTACCTCTAGGCCACAGCTTTCCGCGCAACGCCGAACACGACGCGCCGACAGCAGAAATCGGCAATCACGCAACTTGCGCCGATCTCGCCCCAACCACGGGCCCATCGCCGCAACCTTTCCCCACTGACTCCCGCCCTCCTTCTTTTATACAACGCCATCGTGGAATCCTTTGTGGCAGACGAACAGGCGGACAAGCTCGCAGACCGCGAGATCGAGGCGGCCGAACCGACGGTCGGGGGCAAGGCGATGCGCGCAGCGGACCGCAACGCACGCAACCTGAACCCCGACGACGAAGGCCCCATCCGATACCGCCTCCCGGACCCCAAGAACCGTGAACTGTTCGCCATCGCAGACCAGTTGCTGGGAGCAAGCAAGCTTATTGTCATGTGCGAAGACGGCAAGAGCCGCATGGCCCGGATCCCGGGAAAGATGAAGCGCCGCCAGTGGATCAAACCCGGCGACCTTGTCATCATCCGCCCATGGGACATCTCGGACGACAAGGCGGACGTCAAACACCGCTACCTGCGCATCCAGTCCCAGCACCTGTCTCGCCGCGGCCTCATCCCGGCGTTGCTGGACCATGGATTCTGAGTCGGTGACCGAGCAAGACGGCCCTCTACTGGACCTGTCCGACCTGGGGCTAGACTCCGAACCAGAAGCCGAACCCGGCGCCCCCTCCGATTCCGACCCAAGCGTTCCCGACTTTGACCTCGTGGACACCGACGACAAAGTCGCAAGCAACGACGAATGGGCCTACCAACAAGCGGACCGCATGACCGCATCCCTGCCACAACGGGAAGGCGTGAACCGCCGCACCGAGGGTGAGGTGTTTGACCACCAGACCCTCATGACGCTGCACAAATTGCTGAGCCACGGCACACTGCGCAGCCTCGATTTTCCCATCAGCACCGGCAAGGAAGCCAATGTCTTTCGAGGCACGACGCCCACCGGCGGACACGTTGCTGTGAAGATCTACCGCATCAACACGGCGACCTTCAAGCACGTCCTGAAGTACATCCAAGGCGACGAACGTTTCGAGGGCGTCACAGGCGACAAGAAGGCGCTCGTGTTTGCCTGGGCCCAGAAAGAGTTCCGCAATCTCCACCGGCTGCGCGACGCTGGCATCCGTGTCCCTGAGCCCATCAAAGTGCTCAACAACGTCCTCGTGACGGAATTCCTAGGCGCCGACGGCAAAGCCTGGCCCAAACTCAAGGACCTCGGCCGCATCGAGCGCGCCCAGGCAACCAAGTTCTGGGAATCCATCCGCGACGACTACGTCAACGCCTACAACAAGGCCAAGCTCGTCCACGCGGATCTAAGCGAATACAACATCCTCGTCGAAAACTTCGAGGACCCCAAAAAGGCCCGCCTGCGCATCATCGACGTGGGCCAAGCCGTCCTCAAAAACCACCCCATGGCATGGGAGTTTTTGGCCCGTGACGCCAAGAACCTAACCTCCTTCTTCAAGCGCCACCGCGTGCGCTGCACCCCGGAAGACCTCACCAATTTGTTGGAGCACCCAGCATGATCTACGTCCGCATCCCCAAGGACCGCATCGCCGTCGTCATCGGCGAGAAGGGCCAGACCAAGAAGCAACTGGAGCGCCGAGGCGGCATGAAACTCAGCGTGGACACGGACCAAAACGAGGTCACCATCCACGACGAGAAGGCCGGCGTCGACCCGCTCCTGGTGCTCAAAATGAAGGACATCATCAAAGCGATGGGACGCGGCTTCAGCCCCGAGCACGCCATGCGGCTCTTCAGCGACGACTTGTTCTTCGAGCTTCTAGACATCTACGACTTCGTGGGCAAGCACAAAAACCACGTGCGCCGCGTCGTCGCCCGCATCATCGGCAGCGACGGCAAAACCCGCCGCATCGTCGAAGAACAAACCGGCTGCGACATCGCGATTTACGGCCATACGGTCGGCATCATCGGCCCCCTGGAATTCATCGGCGACGCCAAGCAAGCCTTGGAAATGCTGCTGCGCGGCGCCGAACACGCAAGCGTCTACCGCTTCCTGGAAAAGAAGCGCCGCGACCAGCGCAAATCGATGCAGAACGTCTGGTAAGCCCGGCCCTAGCCGGGGCCTGCAAACCTAGCCCTGCGCCTCGCCTCCAGTTGCATAGGTGTCGCTTTTTAGGTGGCCTTGGCGTCGACCGCATGATGCAGGAGTCCACGACGGAACCCACTGCGCCCGCGACTGAGTCGACGGCCGAGCAACCCGCACCCCCCGTCACCGCCAGCGACTACATGGCCGCTGCTGCCTTGATGCTCGCATTCGTGGTCACCCAGGTGCTCGCGGTTCTGTTTGCGCAGCCCTTCGTGGATGCCAAACTGCAAGCGTTCGAGAACCCCGACGACGCAAGCAACTCGGTCTGGTACATCCTGCTCTTGCTTGCGTTCACGTTCCTCATCCTGTGGATTGCCAAGAAGGGCAAGAAGTGGCTGATCCAAGTCATCATCCTCACCGCCGTCGGCGCCACCGTCGCCTATGTGGTCGCACCCATGCTCATGTGGTACGGGGTCGGCACCGGCCTCGCGTGGGGCGCCGGTGCGGTGCTCGCGGCGGGTGCTACCTTGTGGCTTTTCCTGAAGCCAGAGTGGTACGTCATCGACTTCGTCGGCATCCTCGTAGCTGCCGGCGCCGCGGCCATCTTCGGCATAAGCCTCGGCCTCGTGCCCGTCATCGTGCTCCTCGTGGGACTCGCCATCTACGACGCCATCGCCGTGTACAAGACCAAGCACATGCTGAGCCTTGCCGACTCCGTCATCGAACTGCGCCTCCCGGTGCTGCTCGTCGTGCCCAAACACCGCGGCTATTCGTTCCTCAAAGAAGCCGCCAAATTCAAAGAAGCCGGCCCCGAAAACAAAGAAGACCGCGAGGCGTTCTTCATGGGCCTCGGCGACCTCGTCATGCCCACCATCCTCGTCGTCAGCGCCCTGTTCTATCCGCCCAACGGCAGCGACGGACGACTCGAAGCGATCGGGGCAGCGCTCGGGACACTCGTAGGTTACGGCGTGTTGATGGGCTACGTCATGAAGGGGAATCCGCAAGCAGGACTGCCGTTGTTGAACGGTGGGGCGATTGTTGGGTTCCTTGTGGGCGTGTTTGCGGCGACGGGAAGCATCGTTTTCTGGTAGCTAGGAGAATTTTAGATACGCTGTCATTATCTATGGACACAGAATGGACGAAGAGGACACCAACGAACACCGCGTCAAATACGCGGTGAAAACGTGGAATGAACATCTAATCTCCTATTGGTCCTACTTCACGAAGGAAGGGGCAACCCTGATTTCCACATGGCTTGCGGGAATTGCGGTCACCGAATTCCTTGTTGCGCTTTCAGGAAGCCGGCCACCATGGATTGCCGTAATAGTCCCCGTGGCAGGTGTGGGAATTTTGGCGGCGGGTTTCCGAGCATTCCAAAGGTATCGGTCGTACGTTTCCCCGGCGCTTCTGGACGAAAGCCAAAAGTCCAAAGACATTGCTTGGAACCAGCGATTTGGCTGGCAATGGAATCTGGCGCACGAACTACTAACACAACGGCTCCGGGCCAGTGACGCTGCGCTAGATCGTCTGAGGCGTGGCTCCCAGTTCGTTGAACCTATCAAATTGCCGGCGAATGAATACTGGGGGTGGCTTATTGGACGAACTGGAAGGCTCACGCGTCTGGCCGATGCAGTCAAGGTTCAGGTAGTTACGGATCTTATGGGGTCCATTGGAAAAATTACGGATGAAGAAGGCATCGCAGATATGATGGTAGAAATAGAATCATTAACATCGCAATACCTATTAACGGTAAAATTTGAAGAAGAATGCCATGCTATGGTCCCACCAGAAGGTTTTTCATCTGTTCATGAAGTTTCATATGCCTGGACAGACACAATACGGGATTTCATGAACGAGTTTCTTGGAGTTTGTCAGTCCCTTGCAGATATGAATCGGCGCGCACTTCGAAAAGGTCAGATTGAACCTCCCTCGTTTACTCTGAAAATGGCAGCTCCAGCCAATATTGATGAATTTATCAGGCGACTAGAACGCATTGATCCTTCAATATTTAACTAATTTATTTATTAAATGTCATGAAGGATGCTCCGTAAATTGCTTGGTGAGTTCCCTAAGATAATCGGGACAAATTCTTTTGGATGTCTATGCCGATTCACACAGCCCTTCCACAACCCTCCAAACCCGATCCCCCAACCCGAACGCCTCGGGCTCGTCGTGTGTCACCCACAGCGCCGCAACACCTTGCTCCCGCAGCAGTTCCTTGACGCGGCGGCCCAGTTCGTCGCGCAGGGTCCGGTCGAGCGCCGAAAACGGTTCGTCCAACAAAACAGCCTTCGGTTTGGCGGCAAGCGTCCGGGCCAGCGCCACTCTTTGCCGTTGTCCGCCGCTGAGCTCGTCCACGCGGTCGCCTGCTCGGTCGGCAAGGTCTACGAGGTCCAGCCAATGGAGGGCCTCGGCGGGGCGCTCGGCGCGTGGGATGCCTCGGTAGCGGAGGCCGAAGGCGACGTTTTGGCCAACGTTGAGGTGTGGAAACAGGGCGGGTTCCTGAAACAGCATGCCGACGTGGCGTTTGTGCGTCGGTAGTTGGGTGAGGTCGGTACCGCCGAGCTGGACGGTGCCTTGGGTGGGTGCTTCGAGGCCGGCGATGATGCGCAGGAGCGTGGATTTTCCGACTCCGCTGGGTCCGAGTAAGAATCCGGATTCGCCGGCTTGGACGGTGAGGCTGGCGCCGGCTAGAAGGGGGCGGTCGTCGTAGCGGAAGTGGATGTCGGTGGCGGTGAGGTTCATGCGCGGTCTCCGAAGCGTTCAACGGCGACGAGGGCGAGAGCGGTGAGGATCATGAGTAGCCCTGCGAGTGCCACGACTTGCGCTCGGACGAGTGGGTCGAAGCTGGTGAGTCCTTGGCTGCCGATCCAGACGCTGAGGCTGCGGTTTTGGGCGTTTTGCAGGAGGAGGCTGGCGCCGAAGTCTCCGAGGCTCATGGCGGCGGCGAGGCCGGCTGCGGCGACGAGGGGGGCGCGAAGGAGAGGGGTGTGGATGCGGCCGACGATGCCGAGTGGTGGGGTGCCCACGAGGGCGGCTGCTTCGTCGAGGCTGGCGTCGTGTTGTTCGAGGGCGGGAAGCAGGGCGCGGGCCGTGAAGGGGAAGGCGACGAGGGCGTGGGCGGCGATGATGAGGACGCGGCCGGTCCAGACGTCGAGAAAGCCCGTGACGCCGTAGGTGAGGAGGATGCCAAAACCGATCAGAAGACTGCTGGCGCCGAGGGGTAGGGCTGCGACGGCGTGGAGGAGGGTGCGGGGCCAGGCTCCGAGGCGCCGGGCGCTGTAGCCGAGCATGAGGGTGAGCGCGAGCGCGAGGGTCATGCTGGCGGCGGCGTACAGGAGGCTGAGTCCGATGGCGTGTGCGAGGTTGAGTCCGGGGATGTGGGCGGCGTGATTGGGGTCGAGGAGAGCGCGCCAGGGTTCGAGGCTCCATTCGCCACGCACTTGGAGGCCGCCGAGGAGCACGGCGAGGGCGGGGAGGGCTCCGATGGCGGCAAGCAGCCACGCGAGGGTTCGGTCGCGGCGGCGTTCGGGTGCGTCGGGGATGGGTTCGCGGGGCAGGCGGGTTTGGCGGCGAATCAGGACGAGGTAGCCGATGAGCAAGAGGGAGTTTGCGGCGAGTTGGAGGATGCCGAGGACGGCGGCGCGGTTGCGTCTTGGAAAGGCGCCGCGTAGGTTTTCGTAGAGGAGGGTTTCGAGGGTCGAGACGGTGTTGTCGCCGAGGTACAGCACGACGCCGAAGCTGCTGAAGGCAAAGAGCCAGACGAGCACGGCGACGGCGAGTATGCTTGGCAGTAGGAGTGGTATGGTGGTGCGTAGGGCGGCGGCGCGGGGGCTGGCGCCGAGGACGCGGGCGGCGGCTTCTAGGCGGCGGGGGCGGCGTTCGAGGGCGGCGTGTAGGAGGCGGGCGGCGAAGCCGTAGTTGTAGTAGGCGTGGGCGATGACGACGGAGCCGAGTGGTCCGACGGCGGAGAGGATGTTGATGCCGAGGGTGCGTTCGCTCCAGCCGTCGGCGCCGAGGGTGGCTTGGATGCCGAAGACGACGACGAAGACGGGCAGGACGAAGGGGGCGGCGTGGATGGCAAGCGGTGCCCTGGTGCGCGGGAGTCGGGTGTGATGAAACCAGGCAAGCGGCAGGGCGAGGGCGAGGGTGAGGGCGACGCTGAGGCTGGCCATCCAGGCGGCTCCGAGGAGTCGGCTGTGCACGAGGGGGTGGCTTGCGGCCCAGCGCCATGCCTCCGCGTCTGCTGCGGTGAGGGTGGCGAGGAGGGGGCGGAAGAAGGCGAAGGCTAGAAAGAGGGCCGGCACGGCGAGGAGGGCCGCGACGGTGCCGCGTTTCATGCGCGGTGGAGGTCGTATAGGTCGGCCCAGTCCTGGACCCAGTCGTCTACGTTGGCACCGATGGTTTCGTAGTCGAGGTGGGCTACGATGAGGTCGCGGGGGTAGGGGTCGTTGCCGGCGAAGACGTCTTTGACGCTTTGGCGAGACAATGGCGTGTCCACGACGGGGTAGATGGCGTTGTGTGGGGCTGCGAGGCCTTGGAATTCGTCGGTGAGGGTGAATTCGATCCAGGCTTCGGCGACGGCGCGGTTTTTGGTGCCGTTGAGAATACCCATGGTTTGGATTTGCTCGAAGACGCTTTGGGGTGCTAGGAGGTTGCCGTTCAGGGTTTCGGCGCCGTAGTAGAGCTCAAAGGCGGGGCTGCTGGTGTAGCTCGTGACGATGGTTTTGTCGCCTCGGGTGCCTTCTTCGTATTGGCCGTAGCCGCCGCTGAATCGGTCGACGTAGGCTTCGCTCCAGCCGCTGGTGACAGTGACGCCGCCCTCGAAGAGCGCGTCCCAGTAGCCGAGGTAGCAGGCTTCGCCGTAGGTGGCGACGGTGGCGAGCAGGAAGCCGAGGCCGGGGCTGCTGAAGCGGGGGTCTTCGGTGACGAATGCTTCGGCGTTGTCGACGAGGTCGTCCATGCTGGTGATGCTGGGGCCGGTGCGGGGGTCGATGTTGACTGCGATGTAGCCTCGGTCGACGGGGGTGGCGAGCCAGGTTCCGTTGTTGTCGGTGGGGACGAAGCGGAATTCGGGTTCGATGCGGGGGGCGCCGAGTGGGGTGTAGGCGTCGAAGATGTCGGCGGCTACGGCTTTGCTCATGAGTGCGTTGTCGATGCCGTAGAGGATGTCGAAGGATCCGCCGCCTGCTTCGTGGTCTTGGACGGCGAGTTGGAGTGCGCTGCCGGCGTCGTCTGCGGCAACTTGGGTGATTTTTGCTCCGGTGCGGTTTTCAAAGAGCGAGCGGGCTGCTTCGAAGGCGGAGCTGAATGCGCCGTGGTCGAGGATGGTCAGGGTTTCGCCTTCCAGGTTGGGCCAGGTTTGTCCGTCGAAGCCCATGTCGGAGTAGAGCGTTTGGCTGTTGGCGTCGAAGTCGATGGCGGTGGCCGAGCGTATGGCTGGTTCCTGGTCGGGATTGGCGTTTTGCCAGCAGACTTCGGGGCTGTCGAAGCCGAAGCAGCCGGAGAGGCCGGGGGCGAGCAGGAGGAGCATGGCGTAGGTTGCGAGGGGGGTCTTCATGGAGGCACCTGGGATGCGAGTCGGAGGATGGTCTTGGCGACGTCTGTGGCGGTGTGTCCGGCCACGTAGAGGCAGGGTTCGATGCCGATGGCTCCAGGGTCGTGGATCAGCATCGGCGTCCGGGGGGACTTCTGGACTGCCTGCAAGAAGAGTTCGGTCCGGTCCCCGTCGCCGTCGAGACGCACGGATGTGCCGGCGATGCGGGCGAGATCTGCGCCGCCTCGGATGTTGGCAAGGGCGTGAATGTCTTCGTCTCGGGCGCGCAATGCAAGGAGGCAGGCGGCGAGGTGTTTGCTGCCGCCGAGCACGGGGGGTGCTGGGCGCAGGATGCGGTCGCCTGCCAATACGAGGCGGGCGGGGTAGGCAAGGATCTTGGAGGGGTCTGTGGCGCCGGGGAGGGCGCGGGCGAGGTTCATGCCTACTTGGGGCATCACGGCCGCGATGTTTACCGAGAGCAGGTGCCGTTCTGCTTGCAACAGGTCGTCGAGGGCGTGGTCGCCGTGGTCGCGGGCCACGGTCAATGTCGTGCACCAGGTGCTTGGGCCGTCGCGGAGGGCGGAATTGTCCAGGTCTGCAATCAACTCGTCTACGAGGCGCAAAACCAGGGGGTCTTCGTCCTCGTCGCGTGCTTGGTACTTGCTGATCATTGCTTGGCTAACACCGATGGCGTCGGCGGTGCGGCTCTGGCTCCAGCCATCTGCTACTAGTCTTCGGGCTGCTTCAGCGCGCACGCGGGGAAACACGTGGTCGGCAAGATGGAAGCAGGCCGGGACGGGCACGGACGCGGGGACAAGAGAGTGTAATAAATGGGTTATGGAAGAGAATTAGTTGGTAATGCCGCGCTTGTGGGGCTCTTGGTTACGAAACGTCTATGTTGCGATCCACGGGCCCGTAGCGCGGGTGGTAGTGTCGACTTTGGCGCACCAAGCCCGCGTCGCAAAGGGATCGAAGGTGGCGCCGAATCACCTTGCGGCTCAATTTGAGGGCGATGGCCAACTCTTGGATGCGCACCTCGCCGCGGGCGTAGACGACATCCAGGAGTTCCATCGCCTCGTCTTCGCGCAGTGCCGCCAAGTGTCGCAGCTGCTCGAACGGCACTTCGGCGGGGAACACCTGAACCTCTCGTCCTTCGCGCCGCACTTGGACTTCGCCATGTTCCTCTAGGAGCTTGATGTGGCGAAACACCGTGCCCCAGGCCAATCCGGTGGCATCGCACAAGGCCATCTTGTTGATGCCGGGCTGATCCTGGATTACATCCATCAATTTCTCTCGGGTTTCGTCGCCTCGTTTCAAGAATATCCATCTCCTTCCATTTCCTTCAGGAATCCCCGCAGAGCACGGTTGGCTCCTACCTCGGAGGCCATGGCGGGGTCGGCGAGAATGGCTCGGATTGCCTCAGTTCTTGCCTCTTCTAGGGCACCTTGGCCCGCGTGGACACAAGCCCACAAGTACGATCGTACGGCGGGAGCTACCCGGTCTCCGTGTTGCTCTAAGAGCTTGACGGCGCCCACGAAGTCATTGGTTTTCAGAAGCGATACAGCTCGTGCCACCACGAATTCGGGGCCGAATCGGCGGCTTGCTTCCATGCCAGCGGTGCTCGCCACGCGCTTGTAGTCGCCGACGGTCATGGCGCGTCGAAGAAGCAGCACTCGAAGGGCCCGACCGAACAAGACGACCAGACCAAGAAACAGCAAAAGTCCGAAGAAACTGACACTCAGAATGGTGGTGTCTGTGGTGGACTCCGGCGTTTGCGTCGCAGGGCCTACTGGGGTGGGGGCGGGCGTTGCAGGGGCGGTGGCCGGCGGGGATTCGATCACGATGTGAGACGAGAAGGAGCCAGATTGGAGGGGCCCCACATCCAGATGGAGGGGTCCCATGAGGTTGGTCAACTCTCCACTAGGAAGTTGAATCCCAGCCTGGGTGGCGTCAAGGTGGGTCACATTGGCAAAAATGTGGGTCACTTCGATCCAGAGGGTTGGGAGCGTGATGGTGCCGTTGGTGACGTGGAGGTACAACCGGCGGTCTTGGTACTCATTGGTGACGGTACCAGGTATGGTCTCGTTGTGACGGCGCAAGCCGGACCAGTAGCTGGAGCCGTCGGTGGAATTGGAGATTTGCACGTCCCATTCCCAGAAGGACACTTGGAAATCTCCGATCAACGTGACGGTGGCGGCGGTTCCAGAAAGGTTGTGCATCTGCGAGACGTTCCAAACGTATTGGCTGCCTGCGCGCTGGAACACTTTGTCCTCGGGCAATGTATCGGTTTCATGGCCCATCACCTTGAGCCTCGGTCCGTCGATGCGAAGGCTACCGGTGCCGGCAACGTCCAGTCGATATTGGTCGCGGTTGGTGATTCCGTCTACGCGGGCGTCGGTCCAGGTGCGGGTCTCCATGGTCTGGTTGGGGCCATGCATGTTGATTTCGGTGCCCACAAGCAGTCCGTCGGAGGAGGTGTATTGGTTGGCAACGATTTTTTGGGCGTGGATTTCCAACGCGCCATCGGTTGCGACGGAACGCTCGGTTCCGGACTTCAAAACGAGTTGGTTTGCCTCGGTTCGTGCATCGCGAGCATCAATGGACACAATCTTGCCTCCGCTCCAAGCTGCAACGGCTGAAGGCGTTACTAGGAGCAGAATGAGGAGCACGATGAGGCTCCGCATGATATGTCCCATCGCGCCAGACTATTTGCTCCCTTCGGCACGATCCAAGTTCAAGCATTCTGGCCGAATTTCAGCATATGGAAAGACATATTTTCCTTGAACTACAGAACAGTCATTCTCAATCGAGACTAATATGTCATTATCTGAGCTAACTTCATCAATGCTATGTGCGAAAATCAAAAAAAGGAAAACAAAGGGCAGATAGATGGATATCTCGGCCATGACGAGCGTGGAGGAATTATAGATACAGATAGTTGCCCATGAAATATAGCGAACCAATCTATACATATATTAAATATATGCAGGTTGCTAATTAAGCACCACCCAAAATATTGGCAAAATCATTGCTTAGAATTGGATCCGTAATACAGATCCGGCCGATGATGGAGTGTGTTGCAAACGGCCACCATAATGCGCAAGGATGTGTCGACACAATGCCAACCCCACGCCGACACCCGCGCCGGCCGGAGGGTGCGCTCGCGGCCAAAACGGCTCACACAATCGCTCCAAACTGGAGGGCAAACCAGGACCATCGTCACGGAACTCCAGCCAGGTGCCGCCGTCTACGCCACCCGAAACGGTCACCATCCCCCTGGGCTTATGGTGGTGCAGCACCGCGTTCTCAAGAAGCGCCCGAAACACCGTCGCAACGTGCAGCGGCGGCATCGGCAACGCCGGCAGGTCCTCTTGAAGCTCCAAGTGAAAACCGGGATGTGGCACCCAGGCATCGATCAATGCGTCCCGTGTGTCTACCGTTGGTCCATCCGCGCCCGCTGGCTGCGCAAAACGCCGCACCCCGTCCACAAACGCCTGCAAACCCTGAACCTCCGCCTGCAACGCCTGTACTGCCTGAATTGTTTGTGCCGCTTGCGCCGCTTGCGCCGTCTGACCGGTCTGCACCGTCTGCATATCGTCCGGTTCCTCCGCGCCCTCTGCCGTATCGCCGCCCGGCTGCACCAAAGATGCAAGTTTGGCCAACCTGCGCAACGGCGGACCCAATTCATGGGCCACGAGATAGGAGAAAGCGTCCAGGTCCAACACCGGCGACGGCGCAGCCGATTCCAACATAGAACAAGCAAGGCACGGGTCAAATAAGCCACGTTCCCGGCGCCCCGGTGGGCATCTAGCACCCTGCCCGCCGACATCGGCCGACGCGCATCCTAAGCAAAGAGGCAAAAAGGCCGCCCGCCTGCCAACATGTAGGGGATGCCATTGGACACCGAGGTCACGAACTTCATCAATCTCCCGGTCTACACGAACCGGGGCCGCTATGTGGGCGTCGTGCAGCAGGTCATTCTTGACCTCCCGACGCGCCGCGTCGGCAGTCTGCTGCTCGGCCGCACCAGCACCAAACTCATCGAAGGCGGACACGACGTTGCCGTCCCGTACCGCTGGGTCTCCGCCACCGGCGACATCATCATTCTCAGCCACTTCCCCGACAAGGTCGTCGCAGCTGCCGCCGGCAGCAACGAGGCCATGGAACTGGAAGACGACGTCCCGGTGTAACCCAGATGGACCCGGATCCTTGGGCCTACCCCGATTCGGAACACACGCGGCTTCGGCTCAGCGCGGAGCACATTGCGCTCGTGGCCGAGGATGGCACCACGATCAGCATCCCCCTTGAACACGTGCGCGCCGTCCGCGTCGAATACGAGGCGACTCCCAAAGACGCCAAGAAAGCCGCGCCCAAGAAAGGTCGAGCCGACGCGTACGCGCACGGCCAAACCTTGTTCACAGTCCTGTACCGAACCACGGACAAGTGGACGCGCCGCGACCGAGAATCCATGCAGCTGCCTGGGGCCCACCCGGCGCTCGTGGAGTTTGCCGCGGAAGCGACGAGATTGGCGTTTGAGTGCAAGCAATCAACGGATTGACTTTGCTTGTATGGTTGAAAAAATTCACATCCCTAGCTAGTGCGGGGTAAAGAGTGAATTTGGCGAACCATCGAACACAAACCCGGCCTGACGCTCATCGGCCTCATGAGCAAGACCGGGACCTCCGAAAGAGCGTTGGAACGCGCCAGCCGTTGCCTCATGGAGAAAAAGGACATCATGGCCTGGGGTGACCCGCTTCGGTACTACGCAGCCAGGCAACTGATTTCTTGGGATGCACGACTTGTGACGGCGTGCCCCAACAACATGCAAGAACAGGCAAATGACCCCGAGAACATCCATCAGGAGCCTAGACCAAACTAGGGCATACCTGCAGCAATCATGAGCTAGAGCGCAAGGCAGGCAATCATTTTTGCAAGCCTAGCGACTTCAAGCCTCATTCTTCCCAGAAACTCCTCGGAACACCCGCCACATCCCTTAACTAGAGGCACCTCTCGGCGCCCCTGTGGTCATCAAGGACCTCGTAGCCCGGCGCTTGGTCGGGATTGAGATGTCAGGCATTCGCAAAATGTTCGAGCTCGCAGGCACGGACTCCGTCAACATGGGCCTGGGCGAACCGGACTTCAATCCCCCCAAGCACGTGGTGGAGGCACTACACGAAGCCGCCCGCAGCGGCAAAAACGGATATGGGCCCAGCTTGGGGCTTCCCGAACTACGCTCAGCGCTGGCCGGACGCATCCGTGATTACTGGCACGAGGACGTCAACGCCGACAACATCATCGTCACCGCCGGCGCCACCCAAGGCCTCATGGCGGTCACACAGACGTTCGTGGACCACGGCGACGAAGTGCTCGTCCCTGACCCCGGTTTCGTCCTCTACGACGCCCAGACGCGCATCTGCGGCGGATTCCCCATCCACTACGGCTTGCGGCCCGAAAACGGCTACAACCCCGACATGGACGAGATCCAAGAGAAGATCACGCCCCGCACCAAGCTCTGGGTCATCAACACCCCCGGCAACCCGACGGGCGCCTGCATGAGCAAGGAGGAAGTGCGCGCAGCTTCCGAAATCGCCGAAGACCACGACATCATGATTGTGGCCGATGAAGTCTACGACTTCCTGACCTTCGACCAACCGCACCACTCGTTCTTGAGCCAGCACGACAACGTGGTCTGGGTCAACTCCTTCTCGAAGACCTACGCCATGACCGGCTGGCGCCTTGGCTGCATCGCCACCAAGACCGAGTACGTCAAGGCCATCGAGAAAATGCACTACTACACGGTCGCCTGCCCCCCGACCCCCATCCAATGGGCCGGTGTCGCTGCCATCAATGGGCCCCAGGACGAACTGGAAGCGATGAAACTCGAATTCCGCAAGCGCCGGGACCACATCACCAAGCGCATCCAGGGCATCGACGGCTTCAACATGCAGAAGCCCGGCGGCGCCTTCTACGCCTTCCCGAGCTACGACTTCGACATCAAGAGTGCGGACCTTGCCCTGCGCCTTGCCGAAGCGGGCCTCATCAGCAGTCCCGGCAGCGCCTTTGGACGACTCGGCGAACACCACTTGCGCTTCAGCTACGCCTGCGGCATCGACGCCATCGACCGCGGCATGGACATCCTGGCCGACGTGACCAAGGACCTGCCCATGCGTGGCGACCGAAGCGGCGCCCGCGTCGTCGCATAGGTTCCGTAGCTCCCCGCTGCCGCGGCCGCATGTGCGAGCCTGTTCGATCCTAATCCCTTCTCTTTCCACTTTGCATCACGCGGGGCACTCTCATCGCCACGCGCCCCGACCCGAACACGAACGGCCGTAGGCTCGCCGCCGCTAGAGCCCCAATGCCCCGAGACACATCGCCTGTCGGGGTCAAAAAACAACAAAGCCAAAGGAAGCAAAGGGAAGAGGACGGGAAAGGAAGGAAGAGGAAGGAAGAAGGGGAAAGAATGGGCGTCGGCCCTAGCTCTTCGTAACCGTCACCGAGACGGTCACGTCGCTGCCACCGAACGGCACCGAGAACGGCTGGGAAGCACTGTACTGCACTTCCTCGCCGCCCGTGGTCTTGGAGATATCCACGCTCAGCGAGTAGTCGCCAGGAGCGAGCGTTCGGTTGGCAAAGCCATTGGCGTCCGTAACGCCCGGAGTCGCCGTTCCCGCAGCGTCCGTGATCGTGAACTGCAAGCCCGCCTCGATGGGGGCCCCGTCCTGGTCGCGCAGCTCTAGCAACACCTTGCTCGGAGCGATGGCGAGCGCGAAGTTCTTGCTCGCCGTCTCACCAGCCGCAAGCGTCACGTCGCCGCCGCCTGCATTGTAGCCCGTTGCGGTGACCGTGGCCGATAGAACGCCGGGTTGCAAGTCGGCCAGAGCGTAGGAGCCGTCCGCGCCCGACATGACCAATTGGCCACCGACGGTCACAGAGGCACCGGCGATGCGGGTGTCGTTTGCACCGAGCACACCGTCGCCATCCACGTCCTGGAACACGGTGCCCGTCAGGGAGCCGCGCTGGACTGTGAGATCCACGCCGTTGACCGATTCGCCGAGGCGAGCCTGGACACGGTTGAATTGGATCGAGGTGTCGTTGCGGGACGCCAATTCGACGCCGCCGTTCAGGGCCACCAGAGTCAAGTCTCCATCTACCGAGAACGGTGCGAGGACTTGGTAGAAGCCGCTGGCGTCCGTGACGCCCACCGCGTGGCTGGCACCAAGGCCGTCCACGAAGGTGACCTGAGCGCCGGAAACCGGTTGGCCCGCGTCGTCCAGCACCGTACCGCTGACGTTGACGCCACGGTAGTAGGCGAGGAGCTCCACTTGTTGGACACCAGAATCCTTGTCGGTCGACTCGTGCAGAACACGCCAGTGGGTCAAGCCGTCTGCGGGCGTGAACTGGTTCGCTTGGCTACCAAACGATCGTGCGTACATGCTGTCAAAGAAGGACTGCGTGGGCACGATTTGCGGAGGCCACTGGACCTGGATGCCTTGGCCGGCTGCGGGGGATGTTCCGAAGGGGAACGCTTGGCCGCCGGTGACGAGCCACTTGCCGCCCGTTTGGTCTTCCCAGTACGGTTCAATGCGGAAGGAGTCGCCCTTGGCGTTCACGTCGTACAGGTGCTGGCGCAGTTGCAGGCCGCCACCGCCGGACGTCACTTGGTAGGTGAAGTTGTCCGGGTTCTTGTTGGCAAGGTAGGCAGGCGCGTAGAAGATGCCGGGGTTTTGGGCACTGACGGGGTACATGCGGCTGTCGACTCCGATGTACTCGATGCTGCGGCGGGCGTTGTTGACGCCCGTGTAGTCCGTGACTTCTTCGTACAGGTCAAAGATGTCGTTGTTGGTCAGATCCATCGTGGAACTGAGCAACTCGTACTCCTTGTCGTAGCCCCGGATGGGTCCGATCTCGATGAGCGCCGCGTCGACACCGCGCAGGGCAGCCTCGACGTGCGGGCTGTATTGGCCAATGGGCGCCGTACGACTGTAGTCGACGTTGATGGACAGCAGAGTCATCCAGGCGACCGCTTCTTGCTCCGACTCGCTGGCCAGGAAGCGGCCGGCGATGTTGTAGTTGTTCTGGAAGGGATCTGCCACCGTCGGGTGCATGCCGATGTCGGTGGCCCAGTGACCGTAGTCCCACCAGGCGATGAAGCCCGGCCGGTCTTCGATGTTCTTGATCTCCGTGTCCTGTTGGGCGAGCACGGTGAACGCTTCGAGCCAACCGTTGTCCTTGATGTCGAAGCTGAGGCCAAAGGCACCCAGGTGCTTCGTGTCGAGGCTCGTGCAGTCGTCCACTTCACAGGGGATGGCTGCGTCGACGCCGATCCAGGTGTTGGGCAGAATGAACAGCACAAACACCAGAAGGACACCGAGGGAGGTGCGCATGTTGAGGCTGCGCAGGCCAGCTGCGATGGGGTGTGTGCCGTGCTGTTGGCGGTAAGCGCGGCGGACCTTCTCGAAGCCGAGCTTGGCGACGATGATGGGCATGACGGCGCCGGCTAGGAGCGCAAACACAGGGCTCGCGTTCATGATGAAGCGGCTGGCGGCGAAGGCCATGAACAGGGCAACGATGGCCCAGGAGACCATCAGCATGTGCTCTTGGTTGCCCTTCTTCCAGGCCTTCTTGATGGAGCCGCCGAGGCCCCAGAAGGCGAGCAGGAAGGTGAAGAAGCCGAAACTGGCGGCGACACGTCCGAGTTCACTGCGCTGGGCTTCCGCGATGGTGCCGAACAGCTTGGTCTGTTGGAAGTAGCCAAGGCCGGTGAAAACCGTCTGGCCCACGTTGGGCATGGCGAAGACCATGATGGCCCAGCCGGCGATGAGGGTCAGCAGCAAGGCCGGGAAGACCAGAATACTGGGCAGGTCGCGGGTGGGCACCAGGATGGCGCTGACGACGACCATGCCAATCAGGACGTAGATGCCGGCCCAGATGGTGGTGTCCAGGAAGTTCGGGAACGCCAGGTAGTAGGGTAGCGGAATCAGCGTCACGAGAATCATCGGCAGCAGGTAGAACGCCGTGAGGGCGGTGCTGTCGCGGTTCTTGACGTGGTCCCAGAGTAGTTGCATACCGAAGGCGACCGCCATGATGGCGAGCACGTAGGGGTAGCCCTTCCAGGTGAGGGCCGTGGCGCTGAGGGCGACGCCGGCGAGGGCGCTCCAAAGCATGGCGACCCGGTTGTGGGCGAAGCTGTTGCGAACACCCTCGGCGAGGGCGCCGCGGTGCCGCCAGTCCTTGACGTATTCGCGGTCGTCGAGCGCTTTCAGGCCCTTGACGAGGAATGCGACGGCGCAGAGAATCCAGAACATGGTGGCTGCGTCGTGGTCGGCAAAGCCCCAGACACCGCGTTGGATGTGGGGGGCGCTGACGGCCATGAAGAAGGCGGCCCAGAGACCGGCGCGGCGGTTCCAGAGTTCGGCTCCGATGATGAAGACGGGGATGACTGCGAGGGCACCCCAGACGGCGGTCATGAGATTGAGTGCCATTCCTGCGGGGTCCACGGAAATGGACCCTATGGTTCCGGCTACGACGGCGCTTGTCCAATCGAAAACAGGTGGATTGGGATTGTTGGCGCCGGCGGGGAAGTTGAGCGCGGGGTCGAACTGCAGGGATTCTCCTGTCTCAAGGATGTGGTTGACGGCCCGGTCGTGGTAGTACGGGTCATTACCCGAGTAAAGATAGCGTTCCGAGTCCTCATCAAAAGAAGCGTCGACGTTCCACCCGATGCGGAGGCCGATTGCCAGGAGGACGAAGACCGCGAGCCACGTGGCCAATGCCTTGTTGCTCATCCGAGTTTCGTCGCGAGATGCCATGCAGTCACCGATGCCTAAAACAGGCAGCGTCGCGGCCAAAGGGGGGCTACTAATAATGTTTCCAGAGACGAGCCCGTAATTTTGCAGAAATCCCTAGACGCCGTGTGTCCCACCCGGTGGGTTGATTCCGGGGGGCAGGGGAGTGTTTTTTCGTCGCCATCTTGCATTCTGCCTCATTCCCTATCCATTTTGGTGCATGAAGGAGCGAATTGCAGCCCTTCCGGTGGATTTGTCGCCCGTGATCGGCCCGTTTTGGTCCCGCGCTCCGATTTTCGGCAATCAGGGTCGCTGGAGTGCCTAGCGCGGACTGCGATGCTGCCTATTCGGGTACGATTGCCTTTCCGAGGGCGCTTGCGATGAGGCCTACGGCAAATTTCCCAGTCTTGTTTTCGGTGTCCGAGCGACCTTGAAAAAGGTCGATCATTTTGGGCGGCTCTCGGCTTCGCCTCGGCCACCCCGCAGCCTTATTCGGGTACGATTGCCTTTCCGAGGGCGCTTGCGATGAGGCCTACGGCAAATTTCCCAGTCTTGTTTTCTGTATCGAGCAGTGGGTTGGCTTCGACGAATTCCATGCTGGTTACGAGGTCGGTCTCGGCGAGCATTTCGAGCGCGAGGTGGGATTCTCGGTAGGTGAGGCCGCCGTCGACTTTGGTGCCGGTGCCGGGGGCCCAGCGCGGGTCCACGGCGTCCAAATCGAAGCTCAAGTGGACTTGTTTTACGCCTCGGGACGCGATGGACATCGCTTCGTCCATGACTTTCTTCATGCCGTGTTCGTCGATGTCGCGCATGGTGAAGTAGTGGGCGCCGCTGGCTTGCAACAGCTCAGCCTCCTTGGCGTCCACATCGCGCAGGCCCACGAGGACGGTGTTTTCGGCGCGCAATTTGGGGCCGGGGCGGTCGAAGTCGGCGAGTCGCGGGTGGCCGATGCCGAGGGCGGCGCTCACGGGCATGCCGTGGATGTTGCCGCTTGGGCTGGTCTCGTGGGTGTTGAAGTCGGCGTGGGCGTCAAACCAGATCATGCCGCGGTCGGTGGAGCCGCGAGCAAGGCCGGCTTGTGTGCCGATAGCGATGCTGTGGTCGCCGCCGAGTACGATGGGCATGACGCCGTCCTTCATCGCTTCCTCTACTTTGTCGGCAAGTTCCGTGCAAGCCGCCAAGATTTCGTCGGCATAGCGCAGCTTCGGGTCGCCCACGTCGCCGGTCTGTTCCAGTTCCGGGGTCCAGACATTGCCGGCGTCCTGGACAGTGTAGCCGAGGGCGCGGATGCGGTCGTGCAGGCGGGCGGCCCGGATGGCGCTGGGGCCCATGTCGACGCCGCGGCGGCTGGCGCCAAGGTCAAGCGGGACGCCGATGACGCGGACGGTCTCGATGCTCATGGCGGCCGGCAAGCCGGAGGGGGACATGAGCGTGGGGGTTGATTCAGGGTGGCCCCATCGGGATGCTGTTCAAATCCCAAGATCCGGCACTGGTTTGCGCATCGCATAGCCGCCATTGAGTGGGTGCCAGGTCTCTACGCGCTCTTCCCCCTCTTTCCAGCACAAAAACACCGGTTCATCGCCACGCATCGCCCAAAAATCCACGAGGCCCGCGTCGAGGTCCTTGAGGGCAATTCCACGCTCCTCAAACGCCTCCACGGCCGCATCGAGATGCCGCTTACACTCCTGGAACGTCGCCAAACGGGCGAGCCAATCGCCATGATCCGGGCAACCAGGGTCCTGGATGCTGTCGCCCCAGACGATTCGCAAATCCTCGATGTGTGCCTGGGCATCGACGAGCGAACTCCGTGCCGCCCTCGCGTTGGCCAAAAGTCGACGGACCTCCGGCAGGGCGTCGTTGGCCTGTTCCAGACTCCACATGCGCACGGGCACATTGGGAGAGCGTCTACGGGGGTATTGGCTGTTTTGGGACAGCCCAAGCTCCTCCCGACCGACGCCCACCACCACAGGGGCGCGGGCCCACGCAGGGCCGTACCGGACGCGATCCAGTACCCGACCATGGTCGGGAGGAGAGAGGCCAGAGGCCTCACGCGCAAGCGCGCTTGACTAGATAGGTCCGGGCCATTTGGTCCCTTCTGGGGATGTACGGAAAACGTCTCCTTGGGGATTGCTGAGCCCTGCCCCTAGTTTTCGGGCAGTTGCACCAGATTGAACGGGTTTCCATCGGGGTCGCGCACAACACTGCTCAAGCCCCATGGCATGTTCTCTGGTTCACTAACGACCGTGCCGCCCGCTGCTTTCCAAGATTTCGTGGCCGCGTCGCAATCGCCCACAGAGAAAACAGTCATGTTGTTGTCGCCCACCGTAGGCGTCCTTCCGTCAGGCCCCGGCACGGGAGGCATGAGTACGATTTCCAAATCGTCGCCCGGAATGCCAACGGTGAGCCAACGCATCTTGCTGCCCATGAATTCGAACACTTCGTCGCCTCGTACTTCAGCGCCCACGGCGGCTGTGTAGAAGGCCAGCGCCTTGTCTTGGTCGCTGATGATGAGGTTCATGTGGCTGACGCGCTGGACCGTGGTGGTAATGGCATGGGACATGCGGTGGGCATGGGTCTGCCGGCTTTGGTCGTTTTCCCGAGGGGTAAGCGAAGGTAACAAATGGTGGAGCGAAGGAGGGAGAAGGAGGATGACGCTGCGTTGGCGCCGGGTTTACTTACTCGGCTTCTTGGGGGCAGGCTTGGCAGGCATGGCTGGCTTGGCGGGCGTCTTGGGCAGGGGTGACCACCTCCCGGGGCGGACCCTGCAGTGAGATTTGGCAGGGTGTCTTGAGCTTATCCTCCGCCACACCGCCAAAATGTTGCCAAGGCACGCAAAAACGGCCCATTGCGGCGACGAGAAGAGGCGGACAGCGTGGAAATCTCAGGAACCGAGTTCGCCGAGACGCTTCGCGACCACGTCTGCAAACCGAGCCGCCGCACGCGGTTCATGGCGCAGGAACATTTCGGGCTCGATGAGCTCCAATTCCATCAAGCAGAACGCACCGTCATGATGCACACCGTCCACGCGAGCATACACCGATGGCTCCGGTAGGTCCTTGAGCATTCCCTCCGCCGCCTGCCTCGTTGCTGCCGGTGGCACGTCCGAGACCGTGCGCCCCCCGTGCTCCTCTTGGACGCGAATGTCGCCCGCCGCCGGCAATTTGCGCACCGCGTGGCTGAACTTGCCCCCGAAAAAGAACAAACTCCACTCCCCCTCCGAGTGAATCGCAGGAATCTCCGGTTGCACAAAGCACGGGCCAACAGGGAATGCGTCTGTGTCTGGCGCCCACGTGTTGCCCTCCGCCGAAAACGGCTGCACGCCGTCCGCACTGATGCGCACAAGGCCGCTGGCGCCCGCGCCCACAATCGGCTTCGCAATCGCCCGCTCCCACCCCGCCTCCGCAGAAATCGCCTGCGCCCCCGCCGCATCAAAAGCCTCCATGAGCCGAGTAGGGACGATGCGGTGCCCCCGCGCCTCCAGTTCCAACAAGTACCGCTTGTCCAAATTCCAACGCATCAATCTGGCGGGATTCAAACACGGCGTGCCCGAGGCGACCAGTGCATCCAACCATGCTCCGAAGCGCTCTCGATGCAACGTATAATCCCACGGCGAACGCACCAACACAGGCTCCGGGTCCGCCGGGTCAATTTCCTGCCACGGGGTGAAATGGGCATGAATTCCATGAGCGGCGAGAGCGGGAACAAGCGGAAGGTCGTCGTGGAAGCCATGACGAAGGTCGGGGCAGGTGGCGAGGTGGAGGGACTTGACAGCAGACAACAGCGGTCGGAAAGCGGCTACGAATTTGAAAACCGGCCTGGCCCGCATCCGCGACGAAGGCACCTCTGACACCGAGCCAAGCGACTCCACCACCGAGTCTCCCCACGGGGTACTTTCACCGCCCCCTGCCGCGTCCATGTAGCCTTTTCCACCCATTCCATGCCGTGCTCGTTCTTTGCCAAACCTGCCACTTCCAATGCAGTCACCGAGTCCCTTGCAACGGAGCTGAAACGGAATTTCAAGACCAAGAATGCGCCAGCTGCGGGCATGGAGCAAAATGCCACCCCGTCCCGCTCGCGGACATCACCCACACGCCCGCGACATGCTCCATCTGCGACGAGGATGCACACCGCTGGCTCGAGCTTGGGGAATTGACCGTGTACCTTTGCCCAAGCCATGTGGACTTCTGCATCGAATGCCTTTCAGTTGTGGAAGAGAGCATTGCAGAGGAGGGCAACGTGTGCCGTGAGTGTAAGGCCTTGAATCCTGAGTCCTTCGCGGTTCTTGCTTGCTACGAATGCACTCCGGGATGTAAGGAGTGCAACGCAACGGTTTGATCCCATGGATGCTTCCGACCCCCGTTGTCCAGTAAAGAAAACGCATATCAGAAGACCTTCAGAAACTTGAAAACAGAGCTGCAAGCCAAGGAATTTCTTCTACAGTCGGACAACCGCTTTCACGATACTTCTCTCGGCGTTAAGAAGCTCATTTTGCGACACCTGGGGTTTGAAGGACGGCTCCCAACCCGAAGTTTCGACCTTGTATTTACGGAGGAGCCGTTTGACCAATTGACGGAAGAAAACATCGATGAACACCTTCCAAACCTTGTACTCATTGAAATGAAAGCCACAAAAAACAAAAAAAGAGCGGTAAAAGACGAATCTCTGCGTGGCTTTTTCTTTGGCGCGACGGAAAACGAATTCAAGATTGCGAGTAAACTTGGGGAGCGTTATCGCTTCGCATTTGTTGTACTCGCAGACAACAACGACCTCGGACGCCCCTTCTATGTGCTGCTGACACTGGAGGAGTTGGAAAAGCGGATTCGGACGAAGAGAAGGCAGTATCAGATTAACTTGTAGCGC
Source organism: Thermoplasmatota archaeon (assembly GCA_041601615.1). GTDB lineage: Archaea > Thermoplasmatota > E2 > JACPAO01 > JAHFTW01 > JANQNI01. The sequence continues at coordinate 96,859 of JBFIHX010000003.1, forward strand.
TCCCGACAGATCTATTGATCTACTGGAGTTCGCGATCTTGTGAAGATCAAAGGGCTTGATGTGGAACGGGATTTCCTCAAAGGGATCTTGTCTGGTCGAGGAGTTATGAAAATTCCAATATATCAGCGAGATTATGCGTGGGGGCCAGAAGATGTTGATAATTTAATGGATTTATTTTTCGAAGCGGCCCCAGAAAGTGACGGCCCAATATTTTTAGGCAATATGGTTTTCCATTCCGAACCAGACGGGGATGATAATGCTTGGTACTTGGTAGATGGCCAACAAAGGCTGTCGACTACATATCTTATAATTGCCTCGATGTTACACAGACTTAGGAAATCCGAACATTTGCGTGCTGGCACTATCGCTGCAGAATATATCAAATTATTAACAACCGAGGATGGAATAATTGACACAAATGAAAAAATTCAATCTAATAAAATTAGATTGAGGATGAGCGATAAAGATCACCACAGATTTAGAGATTTTATCGTACTTGGGGAGGTGATTGATAGGCGAACTAGATTGGGAAAAGCTCAACGAAGAATAAGCAATCGTATCAATGAGATGGCATTTAACGACTCTAAATTGATAGAAAATGCTGTTAATTTATATAGGTCTCTAGAAAGCGTAGTATGTGCAACTTCAATTGACGTGGAAGACCCAATTGACCCGTTAGCTGTATTTGAGAGCTTAAATAGTAGGGGTGTGAGGCTTAGTGAAAGTGACTTGCTAAAAAATTATGTAATGCAACGTACAAATCAACATGATAGAGATGATACATTGGCTAGATGGCGCACAATTGAGAGTAATATTGATGAAAGAATTGTTTCTTTCCTTCGTGCTTGGCATTTAGCAACTCAAGGGCTCGTGCGCAAAAATGATTTGTATAGGAAATTTAAAAAACTGGTGAATGAACAAGGAGCGACCCCGACACTCGTAGAATTAGTTAAATGGAGCGAATATTATCGCGATATTAGCAATGCATCTCCGGCTAGATTTACTCAAGACGAGCTCAGAAGGCGAATTAGGGAATTCAATGGACTCGGATTTCAACAAGCAATGCCATTACTTTTGGCAGCAATTGATCATACGCCTAGCCCAAAACAATTAATAAGGCTTATAGATATGCTTGAATGTGCATACATTAGGCTGTTTAGAACCAGACAGATTAGAGGAAGTCTAGTGGAGAATGAATTCATTGATCTTTGTAAGTATTATGTAATTGGTCTGGAAGAGGGTCTGGCAGAATCAAGTAAAGTTATTAGAAGGCTTTGTGAAGCTTATTGTCCTTCAATGGAAAATGAATGGCCGAGGCTGGAAGTTAATAGTACGGCCGACCAAGCTTTTATATTGCGAAGACTTGAACAAGCAAGCCAAGGAAACATCTCATGGGTGCCAAGTAGCACTTCATTGGTGGAGATTGAGCACATTCTCCCCAAATCATTAGATAAAAAGTATAATTATGGCGTGTCAGAGGATCAACATGAGAGGTTGGTTAATAGGATTGGCAATCTTTGCCTAGTGCTTGAGGAACACAACCCAAGGCTCGGTAACAAGCTATTTGAGCTAAAAAAACACATATATTCGTGGTATGATGGTTCGTTACACCAAGGTGACCCGGTTCAGGGACATCGCAGGCATGACCTTACCCATAAGTTGTGGTCTGAAAGTGCAAGTACCTGGGGTGAATCTGAAATTGAAACTCGAGGCCAACAATTGGGTGCCCTTGCGGACAGGGCTTGGCCAATTCCATAGTTCCCTACGCCGCCCCAACGACCCCATGCACCAGCCCTTCAGCATCCAGCAGGCACGAGACGGTCTCCCCGTCGATTTCCCAGACTTTGTACGGCTTGGCCACGGCGTCGTACCGAACGGCGGAGGCGCGCACTTCGCCTTTGAGCACGTCCTCGAACTGCTCCAGCTTGTGCATCCCCTCCAAGGAAACGCCCAAAGTCAACTGGATTTCGGCTTCGATGTCGAGGTCCAGTTCCTTGCGTAGGTCTTGGACGCGGCGGATGACTTCTCGGGTGAATGCCTCGGCCATGAGGGCGTCGTCGCGGACGGTGTTGAGGGCGAGCACGGCGCTGTCTACTTCGGTGGTGGCCCAGCCGTCGCGGTCGGTGGTCTCGAAGAGAATGTGGTCCGAGGTGAGGGTGTGCTCTGCGCCTTCGACGTGGATGCCGACGGTGCCGCCGGCGGCGAAGGTTTGGTGGGCGTGGTCGCCGTCGAGTGCTTGGATGGCTTCGGAGATTTTGGGCGCGAGTTGCTTGAACGCGGGGCCAAGTGCTGCGCGGTTGGGTTGCGCGACGTATGCTTTGGCCTCGGTGACGGCTTCGGGTTGTTGGAGCACCTTGACGTTTAGTTCGTCGGCTAGGAGTGCGTCTAGGTCACCGAGCTCGGCGCCCACTACAAGAGTGCGGGCCAAGGGGTGGCGCGTGGGGATGCCGATTTTGCTGCGAAGGGCCCGTCCCGCTTCGGCCAGACTCCGGACTGCCGACATTTGGTTTTCCAGTGCTTCGTCGCGGGCCCCTGCTTCGGGGTAGCGGGCCAAGTGTACACTGTCGGGGTCTTCGGGGAGCTTCACGTGGGCCCAGATGTGTTCGACCATGAACGGCGCATACGGAGCAACAAGGCGGGCGACGGTGTGCAGGCTCCACCAGAGGGTTGCGTGGGCGCTTTGTTTGTCCGTGCTGTCGGTTTCTTGCCAGAAGCGGTCGCGGCTGCGGCGGACCCACCAGTTGCTGAGGTCGTTGATGACGAACGCTTCGATGGCGCGGGTCGCCTTGTGCAGGTGGTATTTTTGCCCGGCGTCTTCGGCTTCGGCCACGGTTGCTTCAAGGCGGCTCAGGAGCCACCGGTCGAGGCTGCTGTGGCTTGCGAGATCCTGGAGCGTGTCCAGGGCCTTCATCGTCGGCTTCCATTCGTCGAGGTCGGCGTATTGCTTGGCAAACAGGAAGGTGTTCCAGAGGGTCCCGAAGAATTTGCCGAAGGTGTCGCGCACCATGTCTTCGCTGAATCGCTTGTCTTGCCAGGGCGCGGTGCTGGAGAGGAGGTACCAGCGCGTGGCGTCGACGCCCTGGTTTTCGAACACCTGGTCGGGGCTTGCGTAGTTTTTCTTGCTCTTGCTCATTTTTTGGCCGTCTTCGGCAAGCAGGAGGCCGTTGACGACGCAGTTCTTGAACGGCGGACCCTGGAAGCGGCCGGCGTCCTTGATGTCGTCCACGGAGCCGAGGGCGGTGGCGATGGCAAGGAGGCTGTAGAACCAGCCACGGGTCTGGTCGAGGCCTTCTGCGATGAAGTCGATGGGCCAGCGTTCGGCGAGCATTTCGTCGGCATCGCCGCTGAATTGCGGAAATTGCGCAAATTGCGCGGCGCCGGAGTCGTACCAGACGTCGATGACGTAGGGTTCGCGTTCGGCGGGGCCGCCGCACTTGGGGCACGCAATCGGCGTGTCCACGTGAGGTCGGTGAAGCTCCGAAACCTCGACCCCGTGGGCGGCGAGATCGGCTTTTCCGCCGAGGCAGATTTGCTCGGCGCAGTCTTCGTCCTTGCAGACCCAAACGGGCAGTGGAGTGCCCCAGTAGCGGCTCCGGCTGAACGCCCAGTCTTTGACGTTGCGCAGCCAGTCGCCCATGCGGCCTTCCTTGATGCTGTCGGGCACCCAGTTGATCTGGTCGTTGTTGGCCAGAAGCCGGTCGCGAAGGAGGCTCATGCGGATGTACCACGATTCCATCGCGTAGTACAGCAGCGGGGTGTCGGTGCGCCAGCAGTGGGGGTAGCTGTGTTCGTACTGCTCGGTGCGGTAGATCATGTCCCGGTCGCGAAGGTATGCGAAGATGGCTTCCTCGGTCGCTTCGTCCTTGACGTACAGGCCGGAGACGGCGGGAACTGTGGCCACGAATTTGCCGTCGAGGCCGACGGTGTGTTGGGCCGGCAAGCCGATGCTCATCCCAAGTTGGTAGTCGTCTTCACCGTACATGACGGCGGTGTGGACGACACCGGTGCCGTCTTCGGTGGTGACGAAATCGGCGGCGACCACTTCCCAGGCGACCTTCGCCTCGCTTGCATCCACGGCACCGGGGAACAGGGGTTCGTAGGTGCGGCCAACGAGTTCGCTGCCTTTCAGTTCGGCGATGACTTCGCCGTGGTCGCGCATGGTGTTCTTGAAGAGTGCCTTGGCGAGAATCAGCACTTCGCCGACTTTTGCGTCGGTGTTGCCGCTGGTTTCTGTGACGCGCACCTTGACGTAGTCGATGTCGGCGCCGACGGCGAGGGCCACGTTGCCGGGGAGCGTCCAGGGCGTCGTGGTCCAGCTGAGTATTTTGGCGTTGTCGGGGTCGGCTTTGAGGTGGAATTTTACGAAGACGCTGGTGTCGATGACGTCCTTGTAGCCCTGGGCGACCTCGTGGCTGCTGTACGTGGTGCCGGTGACCGGGGAATAGGGAACGACTTTGTGGGCTTTGACCAGGAGGCCGGCGTCGAAGAGCCGCTTGAGGCTCCACCAGACCGACTCGATGTGCCGGTCGTCCATGGTGACGTAGGGCTCCTCAAAGTCGACCCAGAAGCCGACGCGCTCGGACATTTTCTCCCATTCGCCCTTGTAGCGGAACACCGACTCCTTGCATTTGGCCAGGAACTCTTCGAGGCGCGGCTCGATCTCGGCGACCTCGATTCCCATTTCCTTCTGGACCTCGATTTCGACCGGGAGGCCGTGGCAGTCCCAGCCGGCGTTGCGGGGCACCCATTTGCCGTGCATGGCGTGGAAGCGATTCACGGAATCCTTGAGCGTGCGCGTCAGGACGTGGCCTGGGTGCGGTAAGCCGTTGGCGGTGGGCGGGCCTTCGAGGAAGATGAAACGGCGGGCTTCGTCGCGGTCGGAGTCGAGGTACGATTGGCGCCCCTGCTCCACTTGCCGCCGGAAGGTGCCCTTGGACCTCCATTCTGCCAGCACTTGGCGTTCCATTGCATCAGGGAGGTACTTCCGAGGCACCGCGCCCGCGTCGACCATTGGGCCGGCCCATGGGGGGTCCTCAAAAAAGGGTGGGGGCGGGGCGGGGTCAGAAGACGAGCACGACGCCGGTCATTCCTTTGCTCTCATGCAGGGTGCATCGAACGTGGAATTCCGCCGTCGAATCGGGTGCAAACCAGCCAAATTCGCCGCCCTTGGGGATGAGGCCGTTGCCGTACTGGCTGTTGTGGCTGTCGGGGCCTCCGGGTTCGGCGCTTCGCACGTCGCAACCGTCCAATTCGGAGTGGAACGCGACAATGGCGCCCTGAGGAACGCGGGCCTTGGTAGGCTCGAACGTGTGCTTGGCGGTGAGGGTGATGATGTAGCGACTGTTTTCGTCCTGGGGCGGGGCCTGGAAGCCGCCAGGGCCGTCGCTCCCGTTCTTGTCGCCGCAGCCGGCAAGCAGCGTCACCACCAGCATGGCGACCACAATTTCTCTCATCGAATGAAAAAGTAAGAATGAGGGGAAAAGGGTTGGCGGGGAAAGACTTGGCCTAGGCAACGTGGATGGTGCCAATCATGCCAAGACTGTGGTGGGGCATGCAGAAGTATCCAAAGCTCCCCGCCTCCTCAAAGGTGTGCGAGAAGTGTTCGCCTTTCGCGCCGCCGACTTCGCTGGCCCAGAGGCCGTCCTCGGATTGGGTGTTGTGGCTGCCGCCTTCGTTGATCCACACGACCGTGGCGCCCACGGGCACCTTGGCGTTGGCGGGACTGAATTTGTTGCTCGGCAGCATCTTGATGATGTAGCGACCCTCGTCGTCTTGGTCGGGCGTGACGGCGTCGGCGCCGGAGGAGCCGGTGCAACCGGCGAGCATGATGGCGGCCACGAGCAGGGATGCTGCAAGGATGCGCATGAATCAGGCCGAGCCGGGCCGGTGCATAGCGGTTTTGGCAGGGGCACGACATGTCCGACCCGTGTCCGACTCGGTTCCTGCGCATGACAATCACTTCCATTGCAAGCCGGATGGTTGGAAGGGTATGGGTGCGGTGCGGGAGTTTCAGGCGGCGGGGGGGACGAGCATTGCGCATGTGCGGTTGCCGGCGTATTCGCGTTCGGTGGAGGAATTTGCGCAGTCGTGCCGGGACCACGTTGCGTTCAGCGAGCTGATTCGCCAGGAGACGGGCCTCACGGTTTGGTCCGCGGTGGGTCCGTATCCGTTGGAGCCGTTGAAGCTCGCCGAAACGGAGGGTTGGGATGCGGCCGTGGCGTTTGGCCGCGCGTGCTTTGACGTGTCGGCGCGTTTTTGCGACGAGGGGCTTGCGCACTGCATTGGGGAGGTGGGGCGGCCGCATTTTCCGGTGGATTCGGAGGCGTGGGAGCGCAGCAATGAGTTGCTTGCGTACGGCATGGGCAAGGCGAAGGATGCGGGGGTGCCGATTATGTTGCACACGGAGCACACGGAGCCGGCGCAGATGCTGGAATTTGCCAAGATGGCAGACCACGCGGGTCTTGGTCGGGATCGGGTCATCAAGCACTATTGTGGGCCGCTCGTGACCGAACCCGAGCATCATGGCCTCGTTCCCAGCGTCATCGCCGGCCGCAGCAACATCCGCAAGGCCTTGGCCAATAGTGCCGAGGGTCGGTTTTTGCTAGAGACCGATTACATCGATGAGCCGACGAGGCCGAATGTGGTGATGCCGTGCGATACGGTCCCGAAGCGCGTCATGGGGTTGCTGCAAAACGGTGAGTTGACGGAGGCACAGGCACACAGCATCGGCCGGGAGTGGCCGGATCGGCTCTATGGCCCTGATCCGTCTTTGTAGAGGGTCTTGGGCCGGAACCGCCCTTCCTCCACGGTCCATTCGGCGTCGGCCATGAGCTTCATGGGGTCGTCGTGGTATTCTTTCCACAATCGCCCGTCGCGGGTGCCCAGTGGCTCTTCGAAGGGGATGGCGTTGTCGGGGTCGTGGCCGGCAAATCGTACCATGCGGCGGCGAATTTCTGCCATGGGCATCCTGGTGAGGCTTGCCACGCGATCCAGTTCTGGTTGCGGGGGCAGCAGCAGGCGGGGCGGCCGGGCCACGTAGCTGGCCAAGACGAGCAGGGAATCGCGGCGGGTCCAGCCGGACGGGTCGCGCACGGGCCGGCCACGCAACCACTCCTTCAAGGGGTTGACGGAGCTTTGCGCAATTTTATTCTGGTTCGGACATGTTGGTTTGCGGCCGATTTGGGTGCCGGTGGAAGCGTTTACTATGCCGCGTGCCTCTGATTTTTCATGGCCAATCCTCGTGATGCACTGCAACGCGCTGTGCAGTCACTGATGAATGGTCCTGGAGATCCCACTTCCATTGAGGGCGCGAAGGTCAACGCATTGGAGTCCATCGCCTGGAGCCTCATTGGAATTTTGTCTGAGCAAGTGGACGATCCGGCCTTGGAGGATCTGACGGACGCGCTTCAGACCTATGGGTTTGTGACGGTGCCGAGGCAGTAGGTCCGGACGTTTCGGGCCCACGGGCGGCGCTTGATTTCGCGGTGGATTGCGAAAGCGTGGGTTGCTTGAGGCTCGCGCTGGATCGTGCTGCGGTCCGCCCCGCCCCCCTTTCGCTTCGTGGCAGTGGGGTCCTGGGCGTGCGCTTCGCTGGGGCGCTGTGGGATGTGCCGCGGGTCGCTTCGACTTATTGTTCGCCCTTCTCCAGCACGCGGACGTGTTCGCCCTTGACGGTGATGGGGATGGGGACCATGGAGTCGATGAGTTCCACGGTGATTTCTTCGCGGGCGTCGTCGACCTTGGTGACTTTCGCCTTTTCGCCACGGAAGGGGCCGCTGACGAGTTCGACGATGTCGGACATGCCGATCTTGGCCACGGCGCTGACGGGGGTCAGGAAGTGCGCAATCTCCGAGAACGGGGTGTCTACGGGTTTGCGCTCGGTGATGATTTTGCCGCGGCGGTCCTTGACGAAGTTGCCTTGCTCGTCGAGGATTTCGATGTCTTGGCTCACGAGGGCGCGGGCGTAAGAGACGCCGCGGATGCCCTTCTGGATGGCCAAGGGGTCGACGGTTTCGATGAAGAGGTAGCCGCGCAGTTCCTGGGGTGCCAGGAGGCTGATGATGGGGATGTTGAAGCGGCGGGCCTTGTTGCCGAGCATCTCAATGACGCGGCGTTCTTGGCCGACCTGGGTTTTGAGCACCAGGATCTGGGTGTCGGGGGCAAAGACGCGCTCCTCGTCTTCGGCGGGGGCAGGGGAATCGGCCTCGGTGTCCAGCTCGGCGGCGGGCTCCGGGGCGGTTTGTGCGTGCGTGTCTTCGTCGGGTAGAATGCCCAGTCCGCCGTCATCGTCCATGTTGCTCGCTCCGGGGTGCTGCCGCTGGGAGAAAACCAGGGCAAGGCTCGCGACTTGGCCTTCTGTTATAACGGTTACCCGACGGTGACGGTGATGGGGTAGCGTATTTCGATGCCGGTTGTGGGCACGAGGATGAGTTCCAAACTCAGGCTGCCGGTGCCTTGGCCGATGAGGCGCATTTCCACGGGCGTGTCTGGTTCGAGGGGCACTTGGGTGCCGCTGGCTTGTAGGAGGCCTAGGTAGGAGTCGCGAATCTGCGTTTGGCTGGTGGCGCCGGCGGTGAGGCGTATGGTGATTTCTTCCAGGAGTCCGGTGAAGCCGCTGGAGTCGATGAATTCGGCGTGGACGGTCCAACCAGGGCTGGTGGTGGTGATGCGCAGGGCGTCGTTGGCGACGAGCAAGGGCAGGGTGCCAATGCTGACAGTGGCGCTGCTGGCGCTGGCGCCGATGGTGGGGGTGCCAATGTCGCCTCCGGAGAGGGTCACCTGGGGGGCGCCGGCGTGGGTTTGGACCGCGGCGTGGTGTAGTTCGGTTACGCCTGCTGCGATGAGTGATGGGATGAGAAGGCTGATGAGTAGAAGCACCGCGAGGGGTCGCATGGTCTTCACACGGCGACGATCTCGAATTGCAGGTCGAAGCCGGTGAGTGCGCCGGCGGCGGTGCCGTCTGCTACGATCATGTCGATGCGGATGTCGTAGGTGCTGCTGACGGGCAGTGTGAAGGCGGCGGCACTTGCGGCGGCTGCGGCGTCGAAGGCGCGGATGACGGTGGCGCCGTCGAGGACGGTGAAGGTCAGGCCGGTGACGGCGGCGTCGGGTGCGGCGCTGCGTTTGAGGGTCACGGTGTAGGCTTGTGTTGCGTCGGTGTTTTGGATCTGCAACAGGTCGGTGACTTGCAAATTGGCGGCGCCTGCGACACCGGTCAGTGTCAGGGCGGCGCTGGCGGCGCTGCTGCCGATGCTGACGGTGGCGTATCCGGGGACTCCGCCGCCGCCGTCGACGAACTGTACGTCGGAGGCTTGGGCGGCGTTGGTGACGCCTATGTCCTGTCGCAACAGGATCGCTGCGGCCACGACGCTGGCCACGAGCAACAAAACAACGGTAACGGCCAAGGTTCGGTTGATGCGTATCATCGGCCCAGGATTGACTTCTGGGACATGAATCCTTGTAGAAGGGAATAGGGGAGAATGGGCAAAAGGGACGAAGGGCGGTTTGTGCCCGGAGGGGTCTAGAGTCCGATGGCTCCCTGTAGCCAGTCCATCAGCAGGAAGATTAGGAAACCGATGCCACCGATGACGGCGATGCCAACGAGCACGATGCTGCTGGTTTGCTTGAATTCCGCAGGCTCGGGTTTGCGGGCCATGCGAAGCACGCGGGCGTAGCGTCCTCGGCCGATGGAGTTGATTTTCTTCTCCACCTTGCGCTGGGCTGCCCAACTGCGCTCCAGGAACGTGCGCTCACTCATTGGCCGAGCCCACCGGAGGGGCGTTGATAAGCGTTGGCTGGGGAGTTCCGGCGACATAGGCGAAAGCGCCATGCGTTGGGTCGGTTCGGTGCCTCTGTGCGTCTCCTCATGCTTGCTGTTCTCGCCCTGCTCTTTGCCGCCACGCTTTCTGGGTGCGTCGATGATGCCCCCGCGGGCGCCGATTTGGAGTCGTTGGAGGTGTATCGGTTCGTGTACCCTGGGGCCGAGTTGGCGGTTCCTGGCGCAGAGCATGGCTGGTTGTTCCGGTTGCACAATCCGGCAAATGAGTCCGTGACGTTCTTTGTGGGCGCCTACGGCGTTGAGATGGCCAAACTCGGGCCGGCTGGCGCGGTGGGATGGGGTACGGAAGCCACTCCGCCTGCGACGGGCGCCAGCGTGGAGTTGAACGGATTGCTCTGGGGTGGCAAGGTGACGGTGGCGGCCGGAGCTTCGGTTGCGTACATGGCGAGCATTCAGAAGTATGCGGGTGGGCCGGCGGGGCTGATGTTCGTGGATACACGCGGCGCTACGAGGGACGTTCCGGTCTCGGTGGAGATGGGTATGGCGGGCGCAGCGGTCCAGCCTGGAGACCATGTGCAGACTGTCACTGTGGGTGTTTGGACGAATGGCACCAGTTTCTACACCAACAGCCGTAGTCTCCTGGATGATTCGCGGTTTCCGGCCGGCGGCAACATAGACTTGGCAGAGGCACGCCAGCAAACAGACCCGTTGCCCGTGTACGTTTACGGCGAGGATCGCACGGAGCAGCCGGCGGGCAGCAAGGACACTTGTCATTTCACCACTATCACTGGGTACAATGCGCTCTTGAAGACCCAAGTCGACCAGAGTACCGGCGTTCGATGGATGACGCCAGAAGACGCGTACACTCGCGCCGGAGCCGAAGAGCACCTGTTGTACGGGGATGCCCTGGTGTTTCTGAACACGGTGGTGGCGCATGATGGCAGCACGGGGATGCAGGACGTTGTGCCGGCGCCGTTGGGGGCGTGTTTCGACGCGACTCAATATGTCCCGGTTTGAGCGAAGGGAAGGAAGGGGGAAGTGGGTTCAACCCGTAGATCAGGTTCAATTTGTCTAGCCGTCAAGTTCTACGTCCACGTCTGTGCCGGAACGAGTGATCTCCAACTCTAATTCATATCCAATTGTATCGATTTCCAGGCTGAAGATGGAGTATCCTGCTGGGTTCGAGTCAAATTCCACCTCTTGGCCAAGGAATTCAAGTTCAAAATCCACTGTTTTTGATCCAGTTGGGCTGACACCTACATCGGCGTCGATAATTGAGCCAAGGTCGCTCAATTTGATACCGGGGTATGATGGCGTCAAAATGTTCGTAGGTCGCCCTACCGCGGCAGCAGTCGGCGCCATCATTGCGGCCACGAGGCCGAGCAAACACAAGGTTGCGATTACAGTCTTCATTGTTTCACCATTTTTGAGGTCGCATCGAGGGCTGTGTCTCAGCCCACCATGCGACTAAGCAGGCATAGGCATGCTAATTGATAATGACTTCGCTGTTTTCTTGGCCCATTCGGCCCAAAATAATCCATCAATGCAATGTCGTGGCAACCACACAATTCAATACTCATGATTACCCTAAATTGCAGCCATTTTGGCTTGTCATTTCAGTATGGGCTGCGAGGGCCCCAAAGGAAAAAGAGGGCAAAGAGAGACTACCACGGCCCACCACAGGCCTCCATTGTTTGAGTCGGGCAATGCCTGTGCCCGGCCTCGATCACGCTGCCGGCGGGGTCAGCCGCGTCGGTTCTTGGGTGCCTCCTTCGACGCCGCGCGCACATCAGGTCGTGCGGGTCTTGGGGGGCGACTGCGGCTGGCACCGTCGGAGGCAATCACTTGCATCAATCTGGGGGTGCGGTCAGCGCGTTCGGGGGTTCGGGCACAGGAGCGGGATTGCATCATGCGGGTTCCAACCTTGTGGGAAAAGGAAGCCGCACGGAGGAAGGTGGTTCAGGTGTTCCATGCGACTACCGTGTCATTGGCGTGCTAGATGATATAGTTTTGGCAGGTTTATGGTTGCCATCGGCCGGATATCGACAATTTTTGCTTGCTTGCGCTGGGGTGGTGTTTGCTTGGGGCCAAAAGCAGTGGCTGGGGCGGGGGCCTGGAACGCTGGTCCGGGGCTTGGAGCGGGTTCTAGCCTTGGCTCGATAGCCAGCCGACGGTCTCGAACATGGACGGGCCTTGGTCGAGGATGGCAACGGCGCCAAGGGCGTCGCGGCTGTGGCTCATCTCGGTGCAGCCTTCGAGGCAGCCGTCGGCGTAGGCAACTAGGAAGCGGCCGTCTTCGTCGAGCACGGCGTCGATGAAGTCGAGGAGGTTGCGGCTGCCGGGGGGCGAGTCTCCGCTGTTGGTGCTGATGGGTCCGATTTGGATCGGGTCGTCGCCGGTGACGTTGTAGGTGTGCCAGGTGGGCTCCGGGTCAAGGGCGTTGAGGCTGTATGTGATGTAGAGGCCCCATTGGGCGGTCTCGTTTGTGAGGTCCGGTGCTTGGATGCTGCCGTCTTCGTTGCGGGACGCGTCGGGGTCGTGCACGGCGTAGTAGGCCATGGCTACTCGGCCGGGGTCGCCGGCTTGGATGACGGGCATGGTGACGGTGCCAAGCTCGGGAGTCACGAGGCTGGCTTGGCTCCAGGATGCTGCGTGGTCGTCGCTCCAGGCGTAGTAGAGGCGGTTGTCGGCGCCGGGCCAGGTGAGGTAGACGTTGTTTTCTTGGTCGATGGCGATTTCGGGGTTCTTGTCGTGGTCGGCGGTGCCTACTTCGTTGTGTACGAGCACTTGGTCCCAGGTGAGGCCGTTGTCGAAGCTGCGGGCGATGACGGGGCCGCCAAAGCCGCCGTCGGGTCCTTGGCAGCTGCTGCGGTTGGGGACGTATACGCTGCCGTCGGGGCCGGCGGTGATGTGGCCGTGCAGGCCGGCGGCACAGCTGGCTCCACCTTCACCGGCGCTGATGGGTGGGTTGCTGAGGGCGGTGTAGGGGAATGTGGCGCCGCCGTCGACGCTGACTGCTACGCGGCTGCCGGCGAGGGCGTTGTAGGCGTAGTAGACCACGTTGGGGTAGACGGGGTTGTTGCTGCCGACGGGGGCAAGGGGTCCGCCGGCAACATAGGGGCCGGTTGCGACTTTTTGGTGGTCATTGACGGGCACGCCGCAGTCGGCGGGGTTGCTGAGCCATGTTTCGCCGTAGTCGTCGCTCCAGGACATGTAGCTGCAAGCAAGGTAGAGGTGGTTGGCAAAGACGCGGTCTGTGTCGGGGTCGACCCAGAGCATCGGGTCGAGCGTCGTGGGGGCGGTGGTGAGGCTGCTGACGTCTTGCCAGGTGCGGCCGTGGTCGGTGCTGCGCATGGTTTTTTCGAGGGCCTGGAAGAAGACGTAGCCGTTGGAGGTGACTCCGAGGGTTGGTTCGGGGCCGTCAAAACCCACGTCTTGGATGTGGAACGTCACGGCGGGTTGGGCCGGGTCGGGATCGAAGGAGGGAGCCGGGTTGGTGGGTTCGTTGTCGAGGCATCCCGCTAGGACGGCGAGGATGGTGATGGCTGCCACGGCAGGTACGCGCATGGGGCCCCGCTTGGTGGCTCGGTGTAAGATGGTTGCCCCGGCGCGGTGTTGCGGCGTGTTGGGGTTCAGGTGGGTACTTTGTGGGAGCCGTCGAAAATGAATGCCCAGTCGTCGTCGGGGACGAATCCATAGAAGACGTGGACGAACATTTCGAAGGGTTGCTCGATAGCGAGGCCGAGTTCTGCCACGTCGGGCACGCCGCCGGCGCCGGGGAATAGGCTGACGATGAGGACGGGTTCGGCTTCCATGACGATTTGGTCGCCGGGGGTGGCGAGGATGATGGGGCTTTCTCCTTCGTGGTCGTCGTAGACGTCGAGGGCGCAGGCGCCGAATACGGTGCCGTTGACGCAGGTTTCGCCGCCGCTGTGGGTCAGGCGCATACGGTCGGCGGTGGGTAGGGTGCTTTCCCAAAGGACTTCGGATTGGGCCCAGTCGGGTGTGCCTCGGGTCAGTTCGGTTTGCCAGAAGTAGTCTGAGCAGCAGGCGAGGCTGGGTCCGCCTGTTCCGGCGACGGCGGAGGCCATGCCGAGTTCGAGGGCGCCGGCTACTTGGTGGGCTTCGATCCACCAATTGGGGGCGACGGCGCGGATTTGGAGGGTGAGGAGGGGGGGATTGTCGAGGCCGGCGGTGACGATGGCGTGGGTTTCGACGGGCAGGTGTCCGGGGTGCGTGACGAAGACGCGGTAGGTTCCGCCTTCGAGTCCGTCCATGCCGAATCGGCCGTCTTGGTCACTGGTGGTGTTGCGTCCAATGTCTGGTAGGGCTATGAGGGCGCCTTCGACGGGGTTGATGGTTTGGTCCACGATGACGCCGGCGAGAATTCCGGTGTGTTCGGTGGCGACGAGTCCTTTCAGCGGTTCCTGCGTGGTGCCTTCGGCGCATCCGGCAATCAGGAGGGCCACGAGAAGCAGCATCGCTCTCAACATGCGGGTCGAATCGGGCCTTAGGGCATCAAGTTTCTAGATACGTTGGGTACAACGGGCTTGTTTGTGGCCAAGTTGCGCTTCGAGGGCATTGACGGTTGTGTGTGGTGTGGGTGAAGGCAAGAAAGTGGGGGGATGGAAATGATGCGAAGGGGGTGATGAGGGGGATTGGAAAGGTTGGGTGGAGGGGAGGGAATGGGGGAGAAGGTGGGGTGAGGGGGGAAGGAGATGGGAAAGTTGGTTACTTCGCTGTCGCCGGGGCGCCTTTGCTCTAGATGAGGCAGGGGTTTCCAAGGGCGAATGCGAAGTTGTAGCTCAGGACGTAGCCGTATGCTTCCCAGTCCTGGGGGCAAGGCCGGCAGCCCTTCCCGGATGCGTCTGTGCCTGCTTGACCTCCTACGTCTGCGGAGTGATAGGTTCCGCCGTCGCACACGGGGCCGCAGCCGTTGCCGCCGGCCAGCCAGTTCAGTATGCCGGCCGTGCTCAAGGGTGTGGGTGGGGGACAGGCACAGCCGTAGACGCCGCCACCGTACACGGCTCCGACGTTGATGGTGTCGAAGATGATCCACTTGCCGTTCACACAGGGGGCGCACGGGTTGGCGACTACGGTAGCGGAGTTTCCGACCACGGGGCCGTAGTGGTCTTCGCCGGCGGGGATGTCGCAGGGGTTGCACGGGTCAACGAAGAAGCCCGTGTAGGTTCCGAGCAGGCCGTAGACTTCGGAGAACGCCGGGCAGGTGGCGCAGTCGTTCAGGTCTGCGGCGCCGGAGAGGATGTCTTGTGGCTCGACGCAGGCGTTGCAGGGGTCCGGCAAGCCGAGGTAGGCAAGCACTTGGCCGACGGGGCACACAACACAGTCGAGCACGTCTTGGGTGCTGAGGGTGGTGCCGCTGGTGTCGATGCAGGTGTTGCACGGATCGGCCAGGCCAAGATCATTGAGGTTCTGGCCGATGGGGCAGACGATGCAGGTTTGGACATCGTCGATCTTCAGGGCCGCGCCGCTTGGGTCGATGCAGGGTTGGCAGGGGTCCGACAGGATGGCCGTGTTGACGGCGAGTCTGTCGGGGCATTCCACGCAGTCGGTGGGGACGCCGTCGATTTCAGGCAGCACCTTGGACTCCGTGGTGGTCAGGTCCTTGGCAATGACGCCTGGGGGCAGGCGAGTATCGCAAGGTGTGCAGTCAATCTTGCCGGGGCCTGGGGTGGCTGCCGAGGCGGACAGGCCGCGTTCCACGAGGGGTAGTTTGTCGGTGCCGATGGGTTCGCAGGGTCTGCAGGCGTCGGGGCTCTTGGGGAAGGCGACGCCGCCGATGACGTTGTTGGCGAGGGCTTGGACCAAGTCGATGTTGGTCGGGCATAGGCACAGGTGGATTTCGGCGCCGTCCCAGGCTTTCAGGAGGGCATCGAGGGCCGTGCCGACCACGGGCAATCCGGCTGCGGTGGTCTCCGCGCTGGGGTTGAGGATGCAGTCGGGTACGATGGGGTCATCGGTGGGCGGGTCTGGCGTCCAGCTGGCCTCTTCAAGGCAGGCAGCGCCGGCCATGGCGTGGCTGACGATGATTTCGAGGGTGGTGCCGGCCACGACCGGGAGGTACAGGTGGATGGCATTGGCTTCGGACCATGCTTCCGTGCCGGTGCCGTAGCTGTTTTTCTCGTTGATGATCAGACTGCCGCCGTTGATGAGTCCGATGTGGGTGGTTTGGTCTTCGTCGACGAGGGTGCCAACGAGGCTGCCGCGAACGAGCGCGCTGGAGGCGCGAGCGGCGGCGTAGGCGCCGGAGGGGTCGGCCACGGCCACGGCGTCGGCAGTGAGTGCTTCGGCGCGCAGGAGTTCGATGCCGTTGGTGGCGTCGGTGAGGACGAACCGTTCGATGTGGGCGTGTGCTTGGGCGTGGCTACTGTCAAGCGGTTCGTCTGTTTGTGCGGTTGCGTTGAGCACGTCGAGGTCGATGTGGAAATCACCTACGCCGGCGACTTGAATCAGGTGCGAGGAGCGGACCATGCTTTGACCGCTGTCGTCGGGTGCCTGTTGGAGGTTGAGGCGGTCGACGAGGACGCTGGCGGGGGTGTTGGGCTCCTTGAGGCCGACGTACAAGTCGTAGGCTTCAGCGATGGCGTCTTGTTTGATGAACGACAGGATGTGGTCGGTCATGAACGCCTCGAATTGCGCAGGGCTTGCGGAGTTGAGGTTGGTGTGCAGGCCGTTGGTTTGGGCGGCGATGTAGGCGAGGTAGTCGGTCGCCATGGCGTTGCCGCCGTTTTGCACGGCAAGCACTTGGATGCCTTGGGATTGGAGCATGGCGACTTGGGTTTCAAAGTCCAGTTCGTCGCCGGTGTTCAGGAGGCCGTCGGGTCCGGGGTCGTCGCCGGTGTTGTAGCCGCCGAAGTTGGTGTCGTGGCCGGGGGCGTCGGTGAAGAGGACGACGAGTTGGAGGCCGCCGCGCCAGCCCATGCCGGGTTGGCCGACTTCGTAGAGGGCGCGCACGAGGGATTCGGGGGTGTCCCAGCCGCTGCCTTGACCGATGGCCTGAATGGAGGCGTCGACGCTGGCGGAGTTGGTGCTGATGGTGTGGTCAAGGTACCAGGGTTGGTCGGAGGGGTCGCCGTAGCCGGTGGGGTTGTTGGGGTTGCCTTGGACCGGGGGATAGTCTTCGTAGTGGCCAACACCGAAGGCGGTGCCGGGCCATTCTGCTTCGACGTTTGCCATGATGTTGGAGGCGGTCGATTTGGCGTTGGCGATGACGCCAGCCATGCTGCCCGTGGTGTCGATGACGAACACGATGTCTACCGTGTTGGGGCGGCAGAGTTCGTTGCCGTCGTCGTCGACAAAGTTGGATTCGGCGAGCGCGCTCGGGATGGGCAGTAGGAAGATACAGAGGATGAGTATGGGGAGCTTCATCGGCCTCGCACAGGCATCGGCTGCTTACCGCTATGCGTCATTTCCCTCCCCACCGGTTTCCTCCTGTTGGATGCACCCATGATGGCGGTTTTGCTTCTGTTGTGTATGGAGGTGGATGTTGGGGGTGGCGATTGTGAATGGAGGGCAAAACAAGTTTCCGATGGGGCTTGTGTGGTCCGGGTAGATGTGGCGTTTGGTGGGGTTCAAAACGCCCGCTCTGGCGCTGGCGGGGTCGACGGACCGCAACCGTCGTGTGCGGGGTGGGGCTCGCGGGGTCGTGGCGGATGTGCTGGATTCGATCCCTCCAGAGATGTGCGTTCGCTGCAAGGCGGCGCGTAGTCTCTGTGGGATCGATCCGTGTCCCCTGTTGCAACGGGTTCGGGGGCACTTGCCGAAGGTGCAGTTGCCGGGCCGGGATCTGTTTGGCAGCAGTCCGCCAAGTTTGTTCGTGGGGCGCCATGGCTATCCTCGGGTCAACGTGGGGCCGATGCTGCCGGCAGAGCATTTGTCAGAGGAGTTGGCGCGCAATTTGGACGCACCTCGACGCTGGATCAATGAACTGGGGGTGCCGGATGTGGTGGGGCTTCGTAGCAGCCTCGTGCGCACGACCCATTCCGTGAAGGTGGCAGACGCGGCCAGAAACCCCGACCGCATTACTCGGCTCAGTCAGGAATTGGCGGTGGCGGCGCGTCCCGTGGACACGGAGGTGCATCTTCGCAGGATGCCCAGTTTCAGTGTCGCGCACGTGGGTACCTTCACGGCTCCGCACGGTCCGGTGGTGGAGTTGGATCGGGCGCAATTGACGGAGAACGTCCGCGTGGAGAATCCGGTGGAGCGGGCCACTTCGGACACGGATTTGCGTGCGTCGTCGGCGGTGGTGCAGATGTTTGATCAGGGCGTGGATCCGTACCAAATGGAGCGGATTCTCAGCGCCGGGATGTTGGGGCTGGAGCGGGGGCGGCGCCTTGTCCCTACCCGTTGGGCCATCACCGCGACAGACGATACGCTTGGCAAATCGCTCATCCCGCGCGTCCTGGACCTGCCGACTATCGACAAGCCTACGGTGCATTTTGCGGAGCGTTTTGGCAACCGCTTCCACATTCTTTTGCTGCCACGCCTCTGGGGCTTCGAGATCGTGGAGAGTTGGCAAAAGGGCTCCTTCTGGGCGCAGGGTCGAGAGCACGCCCCCGCTGACACGAGTCCCGCTGCCCCGCCTGCGGTGGATTGGGAGGATCACCGCGGCCGCACAGAGTACGCGCACAACGTCACTGGCGGATACTACGCAGCTCGGCTTCCGGTGCTGGAGCACATGCTTGCCACGCGCAAACAAGCGACGGCCATCGTGTTGCGCGAAATCTCCGACGAGTACACGACGCCGCTCGGAGTCTGGGTGGTGCGGGAAGCGGCTCGCTGCGCTTTGGAATCGAAGCCGCTCGTGTTTGAGGACACGGAAAGTGCATTGCGGCACATGGATCGAAGGGCCCGACTCAAAGATTGGCGGCGGCACGCGGAGTTCTTGCCTCAGGTTTTGCGGCAGCGGACTCTCGAATCATTTTGATGCGGCGGTCGCGCCGGGTCTGTCGAGTATCTGGGAAATATCCCCCGGAATCGTCCCAAAACTCGTAGGGATGTGTGAAAAACCCGAGCAAGGCTTAACCTGAAACCCATGGTAGTATGGGTGAAATCCATGATATCTCTGGTATTATCAAAGGCACGCCCCCAACATGCGGTACTAATCCTGGCGCTGGCGGGGCTCATGGTTCTTCCAGTGGCACAGGCACATCCACCGGCCGAGAATCAAAGCGAAGAGTCGCCCAACTGCGTGTATATGCTCATAAATCACCATAATCCGTACTACTGCGTACCCGGCCTTCCGCCCCGATGCGGCATTGTGGTCATTTTCTTCACGCTTAACCCGCCCAACGCATGGCCCTCCTACCAACAAGGTTGCGTGGATGAGTGGGATCAGTATGTAGCCAACATTGTACGGACCGAGTGAGCATGAAAATCCAGGAACGAGGGCTCATTCTAACGCTCGCCATGGTGGGACTTCTCGTGCTCACTGCGGGCCCAGCAAATGCGCAATCGGAGCGACTTGGCGCTTCCAGTCTTCAATGGAGTGCCGGTTCGGATTTGCAAGGGTCGGTTCCAGTCATGGAGATGATGTATGGTCCGTTTGCTCGCTTTTCTCTTTCAGCAGAATCATTGCGAATAGAAACGGATGCGAATTTCGTCGATGTGCAACCCGTTGTGCAGGAGCATCCAGAAACTACAATCCAAGAGGCAGGCAAATCCACTGTGGAAGGGCAGGAAGCCCGGGTTGATGCCCGCATGTTCATCCATGCCTCCAGGGGGGCCAAATTGGTGGCGCCGGACCTTGCCGGATGCGGTGCTGCGCAACCTCCTGTGCGCTCTGCCCACGTCTACCAACCCTTCCTCTCCGGCCGCCCCACCCTCCGCGTCCCCCTCGACGACGCAGTGCGCTGGGAACCGTGCGGCGATGGTACCGTGACCTTGCACGGCGACTTCATAATCGCACTCTGGGAGTGGGACGCCGAACTGCGAAGCAGCGACGGCACGACCATGCTCCAAAGTGGGCGCGGAGACCCGACCGCGGGTGACCTGGGTTCCCGCGAGCAATTCCTGTTTGCCACGAATGCCACCTTGCGCCTGCCACCCGGGAAGCAAGTGGTGTACTTGCGCGACCTCAGTGTGAGTACCGGCTCGGCGCACCTAGACGATGCCGAAGGTGAGGTGGCGGGCCGCGCCGTGTCTGGTGCCTTGGAATTGGAGGGCGATTTGCGCGTGCAAATCCAAGGTCAGGGAGCAAACGCGCCGTTGCAGGCGACCATCGATGGCATCACCGCCGCAAGCATCGACGGACAGACCCTGGTGGTGCCAGGTGCGCCGGCTGGGGGCGTGTCGAGGTGGCCGTGGCTCCTGCTCGTGTTGGCGGCTCCCGTGGTTGGAATCGCCTATGCAAGACCCCACCTTCACTACTTCTACAACGAGCGAAACGGTGGTGAATTGGGCAGCCTCGTGCCAAAATCTCGAGCGCAACGGCGCGGCGTCGGAGTGTGGATCATGGCTCGCAAGGCCGAACGACGCGGATGGTTCTGGCTCAGTTTCCGGCGCGCCACGCGAGCCAACAACTTGTTTCGACCGTTTCCTGAAGCGCAGTTCACACGCGCCGTCGCCGCCGGACACCTAGGGCGGCACGCGGACGCCATGACGGACTTCCTGGACCTGTACAACCGCCACGACGAGCCCATGGGCCGGGCTGCGGCCGCGTGCGGAATCGCCCAGGAATGCTGCCGCATGGAACGCTGGGCCAATGGCAAGGAATGGCTGCTCATAGCGACCACAGAATCGTTCGAGTATGCACACCAAGCGAGCATAGAGCCGGAGTTTGACCACTTCCAAGGCGAGCCTTGGTTCGATGCAATGCGGCGCGGACGGAACGTGGTGCCGGCGTTCGAATTCGACCGTGGCGACCCATCGGTCCACTAGCTTCAATGCAAGCGATCTTGCCCGAATTCGGACGATCCCAACGGGCCCAACATTCGAGCCTTTTCCCATTCTTTCCCCTTTTTCCCTTCGTGTGGTGCGGGCTCAGGCGCCCATTCTGGAAGGGGGCCAAGGCCTCGCCGTCGCTCGTCCACCACGCGCCGCAGCTCGGCATCCCGGTAGCAATCGGCAAGCAACCGGCGACACGCCTCTGTGGCAAACCCGGACATGCTCCGGTGCCCCAGCCAACGCTGTTCACGGATCAGTTCGTCAATCGCGTCGGCCAGTTCACGCGGTAGCCCTGCCTGTCGGTGGGAAGATCCGTTCTGCAACAAGCCGCCGCAGCCTAGCTATGGCATTTAATATCCCCGAAATCAAGTGGAGAAATGGGGGCAATTGATTGCTGTAGCGCTGGCCCGCTGTGAAAGACCCATAGACACCCGCGTCCATGGCGGTCTCATGGAATACGCAATCAAAGCCACCAGCCCGCATGGCTTCGACAGCACCGTCGAACGCGCCCGCGCCGAGCTTGCCCAAGAAGGCTTCGGGGTCCTGACGGAGATCGATATGCAGGCAAAAATGCTCGAAAAACTGGACCGGAACATGGACCGATACCTGATTCTCGGTGCCTGCAATCCGCCACTTGCCTGGGATGCCGTACACGCCGAGCCCGACGTAGGTGTCCTCTTGCCTTGCAACGTCTGCGTCTACGAAAAAGACGGCGCCATTGTCGTCAGCGCCATGGATCCCAACGCGGCCCTGAGCATGATCGAAGACCCCACCGTACACCGCGTCGCCGCCGACGCCCGCAAGCGACTGGTCACGGCCGTGGCCAACACCTGCGCCGCCTGAGCCCAGGAGTCAGTCGCGTCGCCCATGCCGGCCTGCTCGTCCCCGCGCCCGCCCCTGCTCCCGTCTCGGTCTCCCACCCACCTCTCCCAACCTCCCTTCTTCTTCGCCGCTCCCAGCAATCTCTCCCATCCTCCCCTCTCCCCGCCATCTCTCCCATCCTCCCTTCTCCTCAACCCCTCCCATTCTTCCCTCCCATCCTCCGCTCATCCCCCTATCCACTCTCGGGCCAAGTCCCCTGCCGCAGCGTTCATTGCACCCCCCAGACTGGGCCGCTCGTGCAGATTCAGGGCGTCGAACAAATCGACCCGCAGACCGCCCACAAACGCCAGGGCCAAGGCGTCACCCTCGTGGACGTGCGCGAGGATGAAGAACGGCGATCCGCCAGCATCCCCGGAACCCTCTGGATTCCCCTATCCATTTTCGCCAACCGGTGGCAAGAACTCCCAGACGAACCCCTCATCGTCTACTGCGCCGCCGGCGCCCGCAGCCAACAAGCCGCCACATTCCTACAAATGCAGGGACGCCGCGCCGGCAACCTTCGCGGCGGCATCATGGGCTGGGCCCAAGCCGGATTGCCCCTTGAAACCGGCGACAACTGAGCCCCGCTAGGCCCCAACCTTGACCACCCCGGGGCAGACAGCCCCTCCGCCCCCAACGCACTCGCTTAGCCCCGGCGCCACCCAATCCTGTTCGGCGGTGCCTTGGACCAAGAACTCGCGGCCATGCAAGAAAGGCTCGACGCCAACGTCCAGGTCACCATAGCGCCCATAAGCGGCGCCCTCGGCGGCCTCATCGCCTGGGTCGCCTTCACCGAACGAGACCTCATCGGCGTCCCCCGCCTGCAAGCCATATTCTGGGCCGACTTGGTCGTTGCCGCATTCTACATCGGCCTCTGTCTCCTATTGTGGCGACGGCCCGCCCCCGTCCGCTTCGCCCAGATGCTCGCGTTCCTGATCGCACTTGCAGCTATTGCCACCAGTCTCACCACCCTCATCGCGCAACGCGACGCGTCCCCTCCTTTCACACTCGCCCTCGTCATCCTCGGCGCCGGCCTCGTCTTCCTATCGCAGCGCTGGATGATTGCACTCACGATCACCGTTTGGGTCGCGTGGCTCCTTGCAACACCCCTCCTCGCAAGCAGCATACGCACAGACTCCCTCTTCATCCTCCAAGTGGCCACCGCCATCGCACTCGTTGCGCACTGGGGGCGTCTACACGCCTACCGGCGATTCATCACCGCCGAAAAACTCGAAGCCGCAGGACGACAAAAAGCCGAACGACTCGCCATGGAACTCGAACAATTTGCAAGCGTCGTGGCACACGACCTGCAAAACCCCCTCACCGCCATCCGACTCAAATGCGCAACCCTCCGACTCCAAGCCCCCGTCACCATCCAAAGCACCATCGACGCCCTCGACCACGTCGCCGACAACATGGGGCACATGATCAGCGACCTTCTCGACTACGCACGCGCCGGCAGCCGCACCTTCCTCCGAGAAGCCGTCCCGCTCGCCTCGGTGTTTCACGAAATTGAAGTCATCTTCCAAGAACGATTTGAGGCGGCCGGCGCCAGACTCGAAAGCGAAGGCCTACCCACCGTCTACGGCGACCCAACCCAGCTCACCCAACTGTTCCAAAACCTCATCGGAAACGCCCTGCACTACCGGCACCCCACCCGCCCACTCCGCGTCTTCGTCCATGGCGCAAGCGTCCCCGACGGCGTCGTCGTCACCGTCGCCGACAACGGCCAAGGCTTCGACCCATCCATCCGAGAACGCATGTTCATGCCGTTCCAACGCGGCGACACCACCCACACCGGACACGGGCTCGGACTCGCCACATGCAGACGCATCATGGAATCTATGAACGGCACCATCGAAGCCGCCAGCCAACCCAGCGGCGGAGCACTGTTTACGCTCTGGTTTCCTGCCGTCACAAACACAACCAGCAATTAGCCCCCGGCGCCTCACCGCAGCATGGCCCAGTTCGTCCCCTACCAACCAGAGCACGTACCCGCCGACCTGAGCCTCACCCGCGCCCGCGCCTTCCGCGAAGACCTCGATGGCCGCCGCACCGTGCGCATGTTCGACCCCAACCGACCCGTCGACCGCGCCGTCATCGAAGAAGTGCTGCTTGCCGCCGGCACCGCCCCCAGCGGCGCCCACAAACAACCCTGGACCTTCGTCGCCATCTCGGACCACGAACTCAAAACCCGCATCCGCGAAGCGACCGAAGAACAAGAACGCCGATTCTACGACGAAGTCGCCCCCGACGAATGGCTCGCCGACCTCGAACCACTCGGCACCGACTTCCTAAAAGCACACATCACCGACGCCCCCTGGCTCCTCGTGGTCTTTGCACAAGACTACGCCCTCGCCCCCGACGGCACCAAGTCCAAACACTACTACGTCAACGAATCCGTCGGCATCGCCTGCGGCTTCCTCCTCGCCGCCATCCGCCGCGCAGGACTCGTCGCGCTCACCCACACACCAAGCCCCATGACGTACCTACGCGACCTCCTGGACCGACCCAAAAACGAACGCACCTACCTCGTCCTCCCCGTCGGCTACCCCGCGCCCGACTGCAACGTTCCCGACCTCGACCGCAAACCCCTCGACGCCTTCGTGGCATGGAAATGACCGACGCAAGCCTTGGCCACCACGCCCAAACTCCACGCCCCACCCTCACAGGTAACCATGTGCGCCTCGAACCCTTACGCGTCGACCACGCCGCAGAACTCTGGCCCGCCGTCGACGACCCAACCATCGCTCAGTACTGGCCCCGACGCTGGACCAACCAACAAGACGTAGAACGCCAATTCGAAGCACTCACCAACACAGCCGCCACGACACCCTACCTCGTGCGAAACGCACGAACCGGCGCGGCCGCCGGCTCCACCGCATTCTACAACATCAGCACCGAACACCTACACCTCAGCATCGGCTGGACCTTCTACAACCAAGCCCACCGCCGCACCGCTACCAACACCGAAACCAAACTCCTGCTGCTGACCGAAGCCTTCGAAACCTGCCGCATGGAACGCGTCCAATTCGACGTAGACGGCCGCAACACCCGCAGCCAAGAAGCCGTCCTTAGGCTCGGGGCCAACCTGGACGGCATCCTGCGCCGCCACCGAGTCCTTCACGACGGCTACATCCGCGACACGCACGTCTTTTCGATCCTGCGCGAAGAATGGCCAGCCGCAAAAGCACGGCTCCAAAAACGACTGGACGGCCCCGCTGACTTTGAAGCTTAGAGATTCTGCGAATACAGCAGCGTGTCCGTCGGCTCGTGCACCATCGTAATCTTGGTGCTCGAAGCGCTACAATTGAGCACATCGCCAGGACCCACGGTTTCGCCCTGATTGTCGATGGTCAAAGCTCCGCCCGCGCACATGATTTCCAGATCGGTCCAAGGCACCGGCCCACAGGTCACCTTGCTCACCGTGAAATCCGTGGAGCCACTCGCCGCGGCACTCTTGATGAAAGAAATCTGAGGCACCGGACATGAGTTGGCCGGTTGTTGACTCCCGTCGCCATCCTGGCCCTCAAAATCATCCTGCAACTTCCCCAAATCACTATAAAAAACGCAGCCCGCCAGCAAGATGGACATCAAAACCAAGGCAATGCCAAGAATACGCATGCCCCAACAAAGCAGGGGCCCAATATGGAACTGCCTACTCGTCCCAACCGTACCCTTCCTTCAACGCAAATTCCACATCGCCAGCAAACCGACCCGGATCCAAGCCCGAGTCCGCCTTGCCGTCCACCGCATCCGCCAACCGCTCCCCGAGCGCCAAGCACCGCATGACACCAAATCCATTGTCGCCCGTCAACACCCACAAATCATCCGCGCCCGGCACAGCACCGCACAACGCTCGCCGGTCGGGAGTCCCCACGCACAGGCCCGCCCAACCACGACGAAGCAACGCATCCCCCCCGTGCTCAAATCGACCCACCATGCGACTCGCAATGCTCTCCACAAACTCCGGGTCCGCCGCCTCGTCAAAGTGATCCGGATCAAACGGCCGCAATTGCGTCCCGTTGCCTGCCAACATCGACCCATCCGACTCCGGCCGCGTATAGAACCCCTGCACCAAATCATGCACCATCGGCAAATCCGTCGCGTCAGGCAACCCCAGACTCGAAAGCTGCGTCCGGTACGACTTTGCCGCAATCGGATGGCCCCAACGTGCTAGAAGCGGCGCCGTCCACGCGCCACCTGCAACCACCACCGCACCCTCCGGTCGCTCCCGCACTTCCTGGCCACTGCGAATGGTCGCATCCTCATTGGCCAGCCGACCCGCAAGCAACTGCACAAGATCATTCGGCTCTACAGCACCATCCTCCTGAGCCACCAACACCTCCTCGCCTGGAGCAAACCGCACGCCCGGAAACTGCGCCGCCGCCTCCCGGAACCCAAACCGCTCCGGCTCCTCCCCAAGCCGATCCAAACGATGCTCCATTTCATCCAACGCCGCAAGTCCTCGACCCGACGCAACCACGAGGCTATCGTACGGCTTCCACAACCCACGCGCCACCGGATCACCCTCAATCATCGCAAGACTCACCAACTCCCCAATTCGACCCCTCGTTTCCTGAACAAGCCGAAACTCATCATCATGCCACGTCATCGTACTGACAATACCCGCCGCCTTGCCGCTCGAACCCGCCCCCGGCTGACCCTTCTCCAAGACCTCCACCGAATGGCCCTGCTCCGCCAAACAAAGAGCCGCAGACAAACCAAGGACCCCGGCGCCAACAACCGTAACCTGCACAACGCCGCCAAATCCAACCCCAGTTCAACGCTACCGTTTCAACCGCACCCGACCCGACCCGTCAAGACGCCACACAAACCGCCACACCAACCAAAACGCCCCCAACAACACCGCCAACGGCACCATCACCAACGCCGCAATCGTCAACACCTGCACCAACGCAAACCCGCTAGCAAACAGGATCAAAGTCAACAACCCAAAACCCGACAACAACCCAATCGCCGCCCCCGCCTGCCAATCCCAAGCCACAAACCCTGCACGAAACCACCGCGCTTGGCCATGCCGGTCCGCTAGGTCTTGCGCAAGCCTTCAAAAACGCCCGGCACCAACCTGGGCGGGTGTCGAGTACTGATAGGATGGGCCGATGATCCAGGCCCGCGACCCACACGAAACCCTGCCGCAACCCTCCCCACCCACGCCCCCATCACCCAACGAGGCCACCAAGCCCCCCGCCACCGTCGTCATCGCCGACGACGCACTCCACATTCGCCGCACCCTACACGCCCTCCTGCACGACTCCCGCCACTTCCAAGTGGTCGCCGAAGCAGCAGACGGCGCCCAAGCCATCGAACAATGCCGCCGCCTCCGCCCCGACGTGCTCCTGCTTGACCTCTCCATGCCCAACGTAGACGGATTCCAAGCCCTCGCAGCCGTCCGCACCACCAGCCCCCACACCAAAGTCATCGTCATAAGTGGCCAAGAACCAACCAAACACCGCCGCCGCGCCCTGCGCCTCGGAGCCACCGGATACATCGACAAAAGCACCGAAATCTTCGCAATCTGGAACGAAATCCTCACCATCCTCACCAAGCCCGTTGCCACCCACGGCCCCACTCCCTCCCTCACCTAGGCCCAACCCCGGGGTTGAACCAGGACAAGCAGCGAAGATTCCACGAAATCCCCCCTGGCCCCCCTCCCGCGCCGGCCACCCCCGCCGCACCGCCGCAGCCCCACTCCTCGCCTCCTACACCACGCTCCAGGCGCACCAAATAGTCATATACCCCCCCTTTGTCGCGCAGCATTGCATCCTCGAAAGGGGAGACACCGATCCTTTGGCCCTATGAGGCCCAGGGGGAGTCCACATGTCAAACAAGGAAGAATTCGGAGAAGACTTCCGGTACCTAGTCCGTATCGTCAACACGGACTTGGACGGGAAGCTGAACGTCGTCACCGCGCTGACCGGCATCAAAGGCGTCAACGACCGCCTGAGCCGCGTCATCGCCACCCACGCCGCCCTGCCGCTTACGGGCCGCATCGGTGACCTCAGCGACGAACAGATCGACACGCTCATCCAGAGCATCGAGAGCGTAGAAGACTACGTTCCCACCTGGATGCTCAACCGCCGCATGGACCCCGACTCCGGGGAAGACATCCACCTCGTCGGAAGCGAAATCACACTCACTCTTGAGGAAGACATCAACAACCTCAAGAAAATCAAGAGCTGGAAAGGCGAGCGCCACGCCCGCCACCTGCCCGTGCGCGGACAGCGCACGAAGAGCAACGGCCGCACCGGTGCCACCGTCGGTGTGCAGCGGAAGAAGAAGTAACCTGGAGGTGTGAAGTATGGGTCAACCAAAGTTCCCGAAGAAGAAGTACGACACGCCTAACCACCCGTGGCAAGGCG
This sequence comes from Thermoplasmatota archaeon, assembly GCA_041601615.1. Classification (GTDB taxonomy): domain Archaea; phylum Thermoplasmatota; class E2; order JACPAO01; family JAHFTW01; genus JANQNI01. The sequence continues at coordinate 124,786 of JBFIHX010000003.1, forward strand.
ACCGCATCAAGGAAGAGAACGAAGTTCGCAAGAAATTCGGCCTCAAGAACAAGCGCGAGATCTGGAAAGCCCAGACCCGCCTGCGTGAGATCCGCGGCCAAGCCCGCGCCCTCATCAGCCGCGCTCGCAACCCCGACGACCACCAGGCCGCCCGGGAAGCCAAGCTCCTTCTTGCCCGCCTCAACCGCGAAGGCTACGTCGGCCAAGACGCCACCCTCGGTGACGTGCTCGGCATGGACCAGGACCGCATCCTGAACCGCCGCCTGCAAAGCCAGGTCTACCTCAAGGGTATGGCCCGCACCGCCAAGCAAGCGCGCCAGTTCGTCATCCACGGTCTCATCACCATCGGCGAGCGCCGTGTCACCGTCCCCAGCTACGTCGTGCGCCGCGACGAGGAAGACCAGATCGGCTTCCACGACAGCGCCGCCGTCGCCGACCCGTCCCACCCCGTGCGCCCCCGTGCCCCCGGCCAAGACGCCGTCGAAGCCGCAGCCGCAGCCCCCGTGGCCGCAGCCGCAGCCGTCGCTGCCCCAGTCGCAGAAGCGGCCCCCGCCGCAGTCGAAGAAGCAGTGGCTGAAACTCCCGAACCCGTCAAGGAAGCCGCAGAAGCGGTCGCCGAGACCACCGAGACCGTCGCCGACTCCGCCCCCGAGGCGCCCAAGGCTGACACCGAAACCAAGGAGGAATCCTGATGGCTGAGGCAAAGAAGGGTGTTGCACACATCTTCGCGACGTACAACAACATCATCATCACCGTGACCGACGCCACGGGCGCAGAAACCATCACCAAGTGCAGCGGCGGCATGGCCGTCAAGGCCCAGAAGGACCAAGGTGGCCCCCACGCCGCCATGACCGCGGCCCAACGCGTCGCCGATGCACTCAAGGAGAAGGGCTTCAACACCGTCGACATCCGCGTACGCGGCTACGGTGGCAACAAGAGCAAGAGCCCCGGCCCCGGCGCGCAAGCTGCCATCCGTGGTCTTGCCCGCTCCGGCATCATCGTCGGCCGCATCGAAGATGTGACTCCGGTGCCCCACGACGGCACCCGTAAGAAGGGCGGTCGCCGCGGCCGCCGTGTCTGAGGTACCCATGGCTATCAAGCTGGACATCAACGCAATCGAAGAACGCTCCTGCACGTTCACCGTCGAAGGGGTCCGCCCCTACTTCGTGAATGCGCTGCGCCGCGTGCTGCTGTCCGAGGTGCCCAAGCTCGCCATCGACGAGGTCACCTTCTACGACAACACCAGTGCGCTCTTCGACGAGATCCTAGCCCACCGCCTGAGCCTGCTCCCCGTCCCCACCGACCCGTCCACCCTCAACTTGGCCGGGCAGGTCAACGAGGAAGGCAAGCCCAGCTACATGGTGCGCTACACCCTTACGAAGGAAGGTCCCTGCACCGTCTACTCGGGCGACATGGAGTGCGAGGATGCGGCGTTCGCCATCGCGGACCCCAAAATCCCCATCGTCAAGCTGCTGGAAGGCCAACGCCTCATCCTAGAGGCCACCGCCGTCCTCGGCACCGGCACGGACCACGCCAAGTGGCAAGTCTGCCACGCGGTTGGCTACAAGTACTACCCCATCGCGACGATCGACCACAAGAAGATCACCCCCGAGATGGTGGAAGCAGTCATCGCAAACACCCCCGCAGGAGTGCTCGGCAACGACAACGGCAAACTCATCGTCCTCGATGAAACCAGCGTCAACCGCGCCGACGACGCCACCCTCATGACCAAGGGCGCCTTCAAAGTGGACTACAACGACCGCAAATTCGTCTTCCGCTTCGAAACCGACGGCTCCCTCAAGGCCGAAGACGCACTCATGAAGGCCGTGGAGCTCCTCAAGGAACGCTTCAAGGGCTTCAGCGACGCCACCGGCGACATCTAGGGTACCAGACCTCCTCTTTTCCCTCTCCTCATTCCCCACGTCCTTTTTCCAAACCCTCAAATGAACGCCCAAAGTCGGACGCTCCGTGCCTCCAAGGGCACCCCAACGCAAGGATAGTCAAGCGGCCAACGACGTCAGGTTCAGGGCCTGATCCTTAGTGGTTCGCAGGTTCGAATCCTGCTCCTTGCATTTCGCTGCGCTCAATGCAAGGCGCAGTATTCGGGCGCTTCGCGCCCTGGGCTTGCGGAAACCTCGCTGCGCTCCGGGTTCGCAAGCCATCGTACTCCTTGCACTCTCTCGCTTCGCTCCTTCGAGCAAGGAGCAATCTTCGGGCGCTTCGTGCCCTCGGCTTGCGGAAAATTGGGATTCCAGAACCTGCTACCTTGCTTGGCTTGGTGCAGTTGCTGGCTCGGAAGGCCCTTCCGCGATGCTTCCCGTCTGGTTGCGGTACCCTTTACGACCCCGACGTGCTCCTTTTGTCGTGGCCTGGTCGGAGACGGAGAACGACGTTGCCATTGCGGCGTACTTCAATCTCCTGGTTGCAGTCTTCAACGGCGAATCTGTGAACAAGAAGGCCGTCTATCGGCGCGTCTCCAGCGTCTTGGGCAACCGTCGCAATGCCGGCAGCGTAGAGCGCAAATTCCAGAACTACTCGTACGTCCTGGCTCGGATGGGTCTGCCGTACACGCCGGGCTTGAAGCCGCAGGCAAACATCCAATGGAGCCTTGTTCCTACACTCGTGGAAGAGTACATTGCCGACCACGACCCGTTTTCCAAGATTCGGTATCCCAGCACGGTTCCAGACGAGCGCAAGTACCTCGATCGTGCCTGGACAAGTCTAATCGACGCAGTCCCGCCGCCCATGGGTGAGGACGGCCCACCCGTGCCCCACGACCCCGCCCGCGTGCGGAAGATTGACTTCGCCGGCCGCGACGCTCGCAACCGTGCGCTGGGCCGTGCCGGCGAGGAATTTGTTGTCGAAATCCAGCGCCGTATTCTCATCGCCGCCGACCAACCCGACCTTGCCCGAAGCGTTGAGCATGTTGCCCTTCACGGCGACGGCGACGGCTACGATGTGGCATCCTACTATCCGGACGGCCGCGAACGCCTCATCGAGGTCAAGACCACGCCCCTGCGCCGAACGACGCCGTTCTATCTGACTGCCAACGAACTTCGCGCCAGTCACCACCACGCCGACGCCTTTGAGCTGCACCGTGTATACGATTGGGGCCGCGACCCCCGCATCTTCATCCTCCCGCCACCTCTGGACGAGCGCGTCCATCTTGACCCAGTGCAGTATCGAGCAAGATTTTGACGGCGGTGCATGTGCCCGACGGCTACTTCTATATGCAGAATTATGATAAGCAGACTTATGGTATTTGTCAATCGGGAACGAGAACTGGTGGAACTCTCCGCCCTCGTGTCCTCTGGCGAGTCCCACTTGGCGCTTCTCTATGGTCGCCGCCGCCTTGGAAAGACTGCCCTCTTGCGCCGTCTGCGAGACGAGCACGGCGGCCTCTATTTCCAGGTGCCCGATCAAGCAGAATCTGGAATCTTGCACCATCTCAATGCACGGCTCAAGGAGCAGACTGGTCGCCCTATCCAGTACGCGAGCATCCAGGATTTCCTATTCGACCTGGGCTCGCACGGCGAACGGTTTGTGGTGTTGGATGAAGCGCAACGGCTCTTTGAAGCGGTGCCTGGCTCCGACAGCTTGCTGCAAGAAGCGTGGGATGTGCGGCTGAAGGAGCAGGGCATTGTTGTCGCTTTGTGTGGCAGTGTCATCGGGACTCTTGAAGCGCTCCTGGACTCCAAGAGCCCCCTGTATGGTCGTATCACCTACTACCATCACCTAGCCCCTTTCAGCTACGCGGCGGTTCGTCAGTTCTACCCAGACCTGAGCGAGACGCAACGATTGGAGCGGTACGCGGTCCTTGGCGCAACGCCACACTACCACGACATCAATCTGGGCAATATGCAACTCAGGGATGCTGTCCGCCGCAGTTTTTTGGACAATGGCGCTCCGCTTCGAGAGGAGCCTCGGACTCTGTTTGCCATCGAGTTCCAGAAACCCGACCGGTACCAGGAAATCTTGGAAGCCATGGGACGGGGGGCGCAAACACTTGGCGAGGTGGCACAATACTATGGTCGCCAAGGGAGCGACTACACGCCCTACTTTCAGGCGTTGCGCGACCGTCTTCGCGTGGTGGCCGACACAGATCCCGTCGGGGGCAAGAAGCGCCGCAAGCGCATCGGCTTCACGGACCCGTTTTTCCAATTCTACTACGCCCACATCTACCCGAACATGGACCGAATCGAGTTGGGCGATGAAGAGGGCGTTCTTGCGGAGGTTCTGGAGGGGTTGCCGAGTCTTGTGGGTCGTGTCTGGGAGCGGGTGTGCCGAGAGTGGATGATCAAGATGCAGGGCAGGGAGCACGAGGGGGTTTTGATCCGGTTTCGGGAGCTGGGCGCATGGTGGGACGGAGCAGACGAACTCGACGTTGTAGCACGAGGCGATGGCATCGTGTACTGTGGAGAGTGCAAGTATCGCCGCAAACCCGTGACGAAGGCGGAACTGCAGCTCCTGAAAGCGCGTGGGGCGCAGGTCCAGGCTTCCACAGGGGCAAAATCGTTGCATTTGTTCTTGTGGACAAAGGGCGATTTGGAACCGGCGGCAAAAGCATTCGCGGACGTAGAGGGAATCCATGTGCTCAACGTAGCGCAAATCGTCAAAGCCATCTCAACGTAGGGGCTAGAACCAGTACGGGCGCGCCGTGATTCGCCCTCGTTCATGCCATGGCGGGCAAAGAATCGGTCCGGGCCACGGAATGCTTTCGTCGGCCCCGGAGAGTACGAGGGGAGAGAGGAAGGAAGAGGAAGGCGACGCGCCCTAGAAATCGTCCACAGTAACTTCGAATGTCAGCCACTCGCCGTTGAACTGGTCGTATCCGCTGCCCTCGGGGTTGTCGTAGCCGTAGGCGAGCGCCGGGGGCACGATCAGGCTCGCGGTCTCCCCAAAGCCAAGTCCCAGGAGGCCAAGGTCGACGCCGGTGACGAGCCCGCCGCTGCCGACGTTGATGCCGGGGATGGTGCCTTCCCAGAACCCCTTCCCGTCGTCGGTGAAGTCGCCGTCGAAGGTGACGGTGGCGGAGGCGCCTCGTTGGACCGTGGGCGCAAGTTCGGGGGCGATCCTGAGAACCGCATTCACGGTGACGCTGCCGACGGTGATGGCAAGTTCGTGGTCGCCGCTGGCGTCCTCGGGGATGGTCAGGTGCATGACGGTCCAGCCCCAGTCTGGGTACTCGCGGCCTTCCTTGCTGCCCATGGGGCTGAGGGTGAGCGAGTCCTGCTCGAACGTCAAGGTCCAGCCTTCGGGCGGTGCTGCGCCGTCGATGGTTGCCGTGAGATCCACGATTGCGGTGTTGTCTCGGCTGTTGTGGGCCCAGAGGAGCATGCGCTCGTCGGTGCTGCACACGTTCCAAACGTGCGGGGTGATGAGGCCGGCTTGTAGGTTGCCCTCGAGGACGATGTCGCTGGAGGTGTGCTCGGCGGGGGCACTGGGGCAGGCGACGCGGGGCGCCGGTGCCTCATCTGGACTTGTCTGGGTTGGAATGGCAGGGCCCGAGGAGCGCCGAATGCTCTTGATGACTACGTCGTCTACGGGGCACGATGGCTTGGACTCCGATTGGCAGTGTTGATCAGCGCGTCCTTGGTACATTTCCACGGGAACGCCCGCGATGGCGTCCACCACTTCCTTGCCATCGATAACGTGGCCGAAAACGGCGTAGCCTGCGCTGCTGCCTTGGGGGTCAAGGAAGGTGTTGTCGGCGTGGTTGATGAAGAATTGAGTCGTAGCGCTGTCCGGGGCGTTGGTGCGTGCCATAGCGATGGTGTACTTGGAATTCAGGAGCCCGGAGGATTTGGCCTCGTTTTGCACCGGCGGGTATGCGGGATCCTTGAATTTTCCGTCCGTGCCCATGCCGCCGCCTTGGATCATGAAGCCGTCGAGGATGCGGTGGAACAGCGTCTGATCATAGAAGCCGTCGTCCACGTACTTGAGGAAATTCTCCACAGTCTTCGGAGCTGCATCCACCTCCAATTGCAGGACAATGTCTCCTAGGTCGGTCTCAATGATCACTTGATTGGAGCTGGTTTCGTCGTCGCCGCTCGTACAACCCGAAAGGGCAGGAAGCAGGAGGAGGGCAGTCCACAGCAGTACGCGCATGAGCGGATGACTCTGGGGTGCCTCCAAAACGGTTGGGGTTGCTGCGACTCTCGGTGGGTGCCTTTTTGACACAGCAGCCCGTCGGCTAGAATCCGTGAGTGAGGGCCATCGAGAGGTTCCGGTCGCTGTGGTGGGCAGCGGCGGCTTTGGAACGTGCCTTTCTACACTCCTTGCCAAGAACGGCATCGAGGTGCGCCAGTGGTGCCGGCGCCCCGAATATGCGCAAACGCTTGCCAATCGACGTGAGAACGTCAAGTACCTTCCAGGCGTGAAATTGCCGACCAATGTCTGGATTACGAGCAGTCTCCAGGATGCAGTTGAGGGCGCGGGCGTCGTCGTGGTGGCGGTTCCGAGCCAAGCTGTCCGCGAGACGGCGCAGTTGTTCAAGCCCTACTTGGCGCCGGGCGCGGTGCTTCTGAATGTGGCCAAGGGCATTGAGCACGATTCGTTCCTGCGCATGAGCCAGGTTCTTGCAGACGTGGTGGGCGACGGGCATCCGGTGGCGAGCCTTTCGGGCCCCAACCACGCGGAGGAAATTGCACGCGGCATGCCAGGCGCCACCGTGATTGCCAGCCTTACCCCGTCGTGCCTGCCGCTGCTTTGTGACATTTTCACCACGGACACCTTCAAGGCGTTCCCGCGCAAGGATTTGGCCGGCGTGGAGCTTGGTGGGGTTCTCAAGAACATCACGGCCATTGCGGCAGGAGTCACGAAGGGCATTGGCTTCGGTGACAATTCGGCTGCGGCGGTCATTACGCTGGGTTTGGATGAGATGGTGCGCTTCGGCACCGCCCACGGAGCCAAGGCGCGCACCTTCACTGGCTTGTCTGGCCTCGGCGACCTCATCGCGACTGCCACGAGCGAGCACAGCCGCAATCGTCGTATCGGTGAATTGCTGGGGCGCGGCCTGACGTACACCGAGGCGTTGTCGACCATGGGCGGCAAGGTGGCAGAAGGCATCCATGCGGCTCGGTTCGTGCATGAGCAAGCGGTCGCCGAGGGTATCGACTTGCCGTTGACGTCGGAGATTTACAGGATTTTGTACGAGGGAAAGGACGTGCGGGTTGCCGTGCGGGACTTGTTGGCGTTGTTGTAGCCTAAGGCCCCCTCTGCCGGCTGACCATTGCTCCCCGTTGATGCGTTTGGACGCTTTTTCCCACCGATCGCCAAGAAAAACGCTAATCCGGGGTAGGACTGACAGGGCTGTGATGCGCGCCACCTGGGCCGTCCTGCTGCTTGCCCTGCCTGCCCTGTCTGGGTGCTTGAGTTTTCTCGAAAACGACGACCCCGACGCCGGCCGGGACGCGGTTCCTCCGCGTGACGTGGCAAATCCCTCCGACTACACCGTCACCAGCGTGAAGGTGCACGGCAAAGCAATGGACGACGCAATCAGCATCCCCGGATTTGGCGGCACGCCCCTGTCGGCGGTGGTGTATGAGCCCTTGTCGCCGGATGCGCTCCCCGACGGGTCGGCGCCGGCGTTTCCGGTCCTGATTTTCATGCACGGTTGGGGCAACAGCAAGGAATTCTGGGAGAATGTGCGCTTCGAGACGGCAGCACCTCCTGTGAACCTCTTGGAGAAATTCGCAGCGGAAGGCTTCGTCACCGTGGCCTACGACGCTCGTGGCTTTGGTCGCAGCGGCGGCGAGGCTACTGTGGCGGGCCCGGCGGAAATGGAGGACCTGGATCTGGTTCGCCAGTACGTTCAGGACCGATTCCACACGACGAGCTACGTCGGGGTTACTGGCATGAGCTACGGCGGCGGCCAGTCTCTGAATGCGTGGGCGACCAATCCGTTCATCACGACTGCGGCGGTTCACGACGGCTGGACGGACCTGTATGATGCGCTCCTGCCGGGCAACGTTCCCAAGGCTGAGTGGGCCGTGACGTTGGCTGCCGTGGGCACCGTTGGCGGCGTAGTTCCGGACCCCGCCGGCGGCAGCACGGGCAACATCGACACCATGGTGTACAAGTGGTTCGAGGACGCAGCGATTCGCCAAAACCTGGCGGAAATGGAGGTGCAGATGGACGCACGCAGCAGCGCCGGTCGCCTCGGCAACGTCCAGAAGCCCATGTTCTTGTGCCAAGGCCTGCAAGAAACCCTGTTTCCGCAATTCCACGACGCGCTTCTCGATGCCAGCGGCTTCACCCGAGCTTATGTGCACACGGGCGGCCACGGCACCTACGACGAAACGTGCTGGGACCGAACGCTCGACTGGTTCCGCTTCTTCTTGCTGGGTGTGGACGTGGGTGTCGACAAGTGGCCCTTTTTGGAGACAGTTGACGCCGATTCCAACAACCCCGTCCTGAGCTTTGCTCGCGCCGAACTGGAGGACGCACGCGACAACGCCATGGTGTACCACTTGCGCGAGCCGGACCTCGTGCAATTCGACAACATGGCGACCTTTGTGGTCAACCAGCGCTTCGTGAGCAACCCGCTGCAAGAACCAACGGTGCTGTGGGATCAAGCGAAACTGAGCTACAACGCCATGCCGCACCAGCTTCGCTTCGAAGGAGACGACCCTTCCTCCGTGTACTTCACGACCAAGGCATTCGAACGCAGCACCGTGGTGCTCGGATCCCCGCAATTGACCCTCGACTTGGGCGCCGACAGCAACGCCACGAACTTCCAAGTGGTTGCGAGCCTGTACCATGTCCTCGACAACGAAGGCAGCGAAACCAGCCGACTCCTAGCCCGTGGCGCCTACGCCTTCGTCGACGGAGTCACGGCCGCCCACGACGGCACCGTCTCGGTTCCCATGGACTGGACGAAGGCAACCCTGCAAAGCGGCGACCGGCTCCTGTTTAAAATCTCGGCCAACGACGCCAGCGCCTACCTGCCCTACCAAGGCGCAGCAGCGCCATATTCGGTGACGTTCACGGGACACTCGACGTTTGAGGTTCCGGTCTTCGCCTAGTCAGCTAGTCAGCCTAATCGGAATGAACGCCGCGAGGTGGCCATGCGCGGTGCATGGGTGGCGCTTTCGCTGGAACGCGTTGCTACGCGACGCGGTGTTGGCGCAGATTGATTGGTGCCTTACGCCAGCGTCCCTACGCTCTCGGCAATCTTGTCGACGCGGTCGAGGCGCTCCCAGGGCAGGTCCACGTCGGTGCGGCCGAAGTGCCCGTAGGCGGCGGTGGGTTCGAAGATGGGCCGGCGCAGTTCCAGTTCGTTGATGATGTCGCCGGGGGCGAAGCTGAATTGGGTGCGCAGAAGCCCCTCGATGGCGGCGTTGTCGAGTTTGCCCGTGTTGAAGGTCTCGACGTGGTAGCTGACGGGCAGGAGGCTGCCGATGCTGTAGGCCACTTGGATTTGCAGTTTGTCGGCGACTCCGGCCGCGACGAGGTTTTTGGCAGCGTAGCGAGCGTAGTACGCAGCGCTTCGGTCCACCTTGATGCAGTCTTTGCCGCTGAAGGCGCCGCCGCCGTGGGGGGCCCAGCCGCCGTAGGTGTCGACGATGATTTTGCGGCCGGTGAGGCCGGTGTCCGCCGCGGGTCCACCGAGCACGAATTTGCCGGTGTGGTTGATGAAGAACTCCGTCTTGGGGCTGATCCACTCGTCGGGAAGGACGTGGCGAACGACGTGCTCCTTGAGGTCGGCTTGGATGGTCTCTTGGCTCACGTCCGGGTCGTGCTGGGTGGCAAGCACCACGGCGTCGGCGGCGATGGGAGTGCCGTCTTCGTGGAAGCGGACACTGACCTGGCTTTTGCTGTCGGGGCGCAGGTAGGAGAGGGTGCCGTCGTGGCGAAGTTGCGCCATGCGGTGGGTGAGTTTGTGCGCGAGGCTGATGGGGACGGGCATGTAGTCGTCCGCGCCGCCGGCGTCCACGTCGTTTTTCTGCGCGTAGCCGAACATCATTCCTTGGTCGCCGGCGCCGATTTTGGCATCCGTGCGCTTGCTCGTACCCATGGCAATGTCGGGCGACTGCTCCACGAGGTCCAGAATGGGCTCCATGTGTGCGCCGTCCCACATGCCGATCTCGGTGTTGTTGTAGCCGATGCGGTCGATGGTGCGGCGTACGATGCCGGCCACGTCCACATCGTCGAATCCGGCGCACGTAATTTCCCCGCCGAGGGTGACGCGATTGGCGGTCACGAACGTCTCGCACGCTACGCGACTGAATGGATCGGCGCGCAGCATGGCGTCGAGAACCGCATCCGAGACCTGGTCCGCGACCTTGTCAGGGTGGCCCTCGGAGACGGACTCGGAGGAGAAAACGAAGCTCATGCAGCCCCCGGGAGCCGTACGCCATCAAAAGGGGTTCTCAAAGTGGCCACTGCGGCCGGAGCCCCCGCCGAGCCTATTTGGGGCCGACTTGAGGGCGTCCAATGGGCCGATTTTGGATCAGGGGCAGAGGAGAGTGTTGGCCCTGCGGACAAGGTCCCTTCGGCCTCGAAGTCGCCCGTTTAAGCAGCGGGTCGGGTTCGTGCGTTTTGAACATGTACGGCTACACGCCTCCAGCCGTCCTCGCCGTGGACCCGGCCTTCCTGTCCGATTGCGGCGGTTTCCAGCGCATCGCCTGGGCCCTGCATGAGCAATTGTTGCGTCGGCCCGTATGGGTCGTGGTGTGCGGCTCCGTGGACTTGGAGGAAGAGTCACCCGAAGAGCAGGCAGCGCTCCTCGAATCGTACTTCATGGACCCCGCTGCCGTCCCCGCCCGCATGCCGGAGAGCACAGACGAGAGTGTTGCCCTGGCGCTGCAAAGCCACCTTCGGGACCATGGCATTGAGCTGCCCATCTTGCTTTCGCCCGTTCGCGCCCAGCCCCATGCTGTGCGCAGTGCCATCGTTCCCGGCCCATGGGGAGTCGCTGCGGGCATCGCTCGCACCCTAGGAGCATCCCGTGTTACGGCTTGGACACAAGATACGCGGTGGGTGCCGCGCAGCGTTGAGGGCATGCCGTTCGATTCGTCCACGCCCGGCGGTCCTCGCCTCGACGGATTGCCCATCGGTGGGTAACGAAGCGACGCAGACACATTTTGAGTCAGGCCCGTATGCGGCGCTCGTGGTGCAAGCAGGCGACAGCAAGAAATGGATAGCGACCCTCCTGATGATGGTGGTCGTAGCGCCTCTGGTGGAGGCGGGCCCATTGGATTCTCAACTCGTGGAACCGGCCACCGTGGTCGCCCCGATTCATGAGCCAACGCTCGCGCAGCCATGGGATGCCAAGGTGTTGGAGTTTGACTTCCTCGCCCCCAACAAGGCCAACCTGGTCCAAAACCTCGTCAGCGTGGCTCCTCCGAGCACCCCCCGCGTCATTCCAGACCCGCGGATCATCGAATCCCTCACCAACCCGGTCCGAGAAATTCTCTCCATGCAACCGGGCGATGTACTGGAGGCAATTCCCTTCCAGCCGCCACGCAACCTCGAAATGGAAGTTCTCAGCCAATTCTCCATCTCCTTGACCTGGGAGGAACCCGGATCGGACGGCGCCACCGCATACCGCGTCTACCGCGCCGACTTGCCCAACAAAAATGGCTTGCCCCTCCTTGCCGCCAATCCTCGCGACACGGCTTACCGCCCCGAGCCGATTGCAGAAGTTCCCGTCGGGACCACCAGCTACCAGGACGACAGCGTCACACTGGCCGACGAACACTATGCCTACTTCGTCACCGCCGTGTACGACAACCCGCTGCTCTTGCTGGCAGGATCGGCGCTCGCCCCAGAATCCAATGTGCCGGGAAGCTCCTCTATGGGACTGAGCCCGAGCATGAACGACGAAGTCGAATCCCTGCCCAGCAATGTCCAATCCACCGTCAACGGCACCGGACCCTGCCCCCCCGTGAACATTTCCTTTGACCCGCTCCTGGTGTTTGTCCAAGAAGACTGCATTCCGCCTCCGCCTTCCCTCATGGTCTCCGTGCCCAACGGGACCCACGTTCAGGTGAGCATGTGAAGGTCCTCGCGCTGCTACTGGTCCTTCTGCTGGCAGCGCCCGTGGCGGTGGCCAACACAAGCGAAGCCCCCCGCGTTGATGTCATCAGCACAGACGAGCCGTTCCGCCTCGAAGGAACACTGGGTGCCGTGCGCCAATCTCAGTCTGCCTTGACCGAGGCCCCCACCTCCATGCACCTTCTCCTACACGCCGAATCCCTGACGGTCCAGAACCGCACCCGCGGCGGTTTCAACGAACTCGTCAGCGTCTCCGGCGACGAAGAAATGGAGACTACCCGATTCCAGGACGCAACCGTCATCGAACACGCGGCTCGCCAAGGACGGGACGTGTCGATCCACCCCATCGATGCAACGGTCATCCTCGAAGACGAAACAGGAACCTTCTCGCCCAACAGCAAGTCGCACGTGATGGCCTCCAACAACGTTGTCTTCGACGGCAAACCACTCATCACACCTGTCCACAACAGCACCGAAATCCAAACCACCACTCCCGTCGTCACCGTGCGCGGCGACTTCATCGTCAGCCTCTGGGAAATCAGCGTTTGGATCCAAGGCAACCACCGTGGCTGGGACTACTTCTCCGGCGAAACCGACGCCCCCGGAGTCACCAACTACACCATCGAAGACGGCATTACGGCGCCCGGCCCAAGCCTCTCCAACTCCACCGAAGTGTACCTCATCGTCCACAACGGCACCCTCCGAATGCAACGGGCCAACGGCGTTTTTTCTCTGTTTGTCTATGATCCCATTCTCAGCCTCTCCAGCGCAGAACTCTTCGGCGTCTCCGGCAAGCTCCCGGCACAACTGGGCGGCACCCAAGTGCGCGGCGGCGACCTTCGCCTCGCAGGCGACCTCACCCTGCAGCTCGGTGCCAGCGCCGGCCAACTCTCCTGGGATTTGGAAGGCCAAATCACCAATGCAACCCTCAACGGGCAACCACTGGCCGTCGTAGCCCCGCTCCCCGGCGGACGCGCCGTTCGCTCGTGGCTCCCCTGGGCCACCACCGCACTCCTTCTCGGCATCGCCGCCGCCGGCTTCGTGCCCCTCCACCGTCACAATGCCCGCCGCCGCCTCGAAGACGCAGAACTCCTGTTTGCCGCAGGCCACTTCGAAGCAGCCGCCGCCGCATCACGGCCACGCATCCTGAGCGGCGTGGGCGCATCCGCCACCGCCATGCGGGTCCAAGCGCTCCTCCACGCTGGCCACATCGAAGAAGCGCGCCACCTCGCCGCTCGCGCCCGCATCACCGAACCCGGACTGCGAGATCTGGTGCAGCTCTACGTAGGTGACTGGGAGGGCACCGCATGACCCAAGACGCTCGTGCCCGACTCATGTCCTTCCTGGAAGAGCGCCCCGGCAGCTGCCTGCAAGACATCGCCAATTATCTCGGCATCGCCCGCACCAGCGCCATCCACCACGTCCGCGTCTTGCGCAACGACCGCCAAATCGTCACCCAACGCAAAGGCCGCCGCGTCCTACACTTTCCCACCGCCGTCGACGACCGCGTCCACCGCACCATCCTCGCCACCTGGCGCCTCGACACCGCACGATCCATCCTCCAAGAACTGGAAAAGGACCCCCGCAGCTCCTGGCGCGCCATTGCCCGCAACCTCCAGATCACCCCCCGCGCCGTGCGCTGGCACCTACAACGATTGGAAGACGACGGCCTCCTCAGCATCCGCCGCACTCCCGATGGGCTGCGCCACGAAGCCATCATTCACCCAGGCGTCCGAACACTACGCCTCAACGAGGACCTTGGAAACTGGCCGCCGGGGCGTTGAAGCGAACGCCGTCTGTGACCGCTCCCCGTCTGGCCCTGGTGCCATACTTTGGCAACCCCGACCCCCGGTTCGTCGACTTTGTCAACCAACTGCCCAAGCCCTCGGTCGGTCTACTTCGACCACTGCCGTCAGGCTTGTGCGGCTTCCGCTCCGCTTCAGCCGCCCAAGCCCTCATCCGGGCCGCCGGCGACCCGGAATCCGGCTTGCGCGTGCCTCGCTGCGCTCGCCCCGCCCAAGCCATCAAATACACCCCGTGTCTCGCGCCGCCCAAGCCCCTCCTGCTACAGGAGTGGCATTATGGGTGATCCCCCTTGAAGAGCGAACTGCTGCTGCGGATCAAGGATGCGGAAACGGCTGCCGCGACACGTATGTCGGAGGCGGAATCGCAGGCGAAAGCGATTCTAGCCGAGGCGCGCCGCCAGGCTGAGACAGTCCTCATCGAGGGCAAGGCTCAGGCCGACGCCGCATACCACGACCGGATCGCCGAAGTGCGCGCCGAAGCCGAAGAGGAAGCCAAGAAGGCCCTCTCTTCCGGTAAGCGCCAGGCGACGAACCTCCGAAAGAAGTTCGAGTCCGGCGTCGAGGGCGTCACGGACCGCGTCCTGAAGCTCTTTGAGGAGTCGCTCTAGGATGTTCAAGCCGGCTCGCATGACCCGCGTTCTCCTGGGCGGTCACAAAGACCACCTGGACGACGTCATTGAAACCCTGCACAAGGAAGGTGCCGTCCACCTGGAGGACTACGAGGATCCCACGGGCATCACCTCCATTGGCACCCCTCTGCACGCCGGTGACGCACTCAGCGGCCACCTCGTGCACGCCCGCGGGCTCTTGAAGTCCATCGGCGCCGAGGGCCTCCGCGGCAAGGTCATGCAGCCGAACGACCCCGACGCAATCCTTGCCGAAGCCAGCGCCGCCATCCACCCCGCGATGGATGAGCTGACGCAGCTTCGATCCGCTCTGGCCGCCACGGACGCCGAAACAAGCGCCCTTGCTCCCTTTGCATCCCTGGACACCGACCTAGCAATGCTTGGCGGCGTCTCCTCCATTCGCGGCGTGCTGGACACCGTCCGCGAGGACCCCCGTCCTGCACTCACCGCCGCCGGCATCGAATTCGAAGCCGAACTGGACGGTCACGCGATCGCTCTGGCCGTTGCTGCCTCGGATGCGGCCGCAACGGACAAAATCCTCTCCAACGCGGGCTTCTCCGCCGCCAACGTGCCCCCCACAACCGGCACGCCCGCTAAGCGCCTTGCTGAGCTGGCCACAACCGGCAGCGACCTCCTGGCCCAAATTGGCGCCGCCGAAGCCGCCATCGTCGCGCTATGTGAGGAATGGGGCCCCCGCCTCGCCGCCCTTGAGCGCCACCTTGCGCAACAAGTCGAAAAGACCCAAGCGCCCCTGTCCTTTGCAGTGACGGAGACCACCTTCCACGTTGAAGGCTGGGTGCCCGTCAACAAAGCCAACCGCCTGCAAAACGCACTCGCGGCACGCTACGGCGACAGCATTTACTTCGAATCCCTCGGCGACGCGCCCCGCGGCCACGAAGACCACGCGCACAGCCACGCAGACGGCGACGACCATGGTCACGACCATGGCCACGACCACGGCGACCACGACCACCACGAGGTCGACGCCAAGGACGAGGCGCCCGTACACCTCGAAAACAAGGGACTTGCCAAGCCCTACGAATTCATGCTCGGCCTCCTGGGGCGCCCTCGCTACGGCGAATTGGACCCCACCAAGCTGATGCTCATCTTCTTCCCCCTGTTCTTCGGCCTCATGGTGGGCGACCTTCTCGTCGGCCTCGCCATCATGGGCGTGGGACAGCTCCTGAAGACCAAGAAAATCTTCGGCATCGGCGGTCCCGCCGTCGGCCGCGCCCTCGTCATGGGCGGTTTCATGGCCGTCATCGTCGGCGCCTTCGTGTTCGGAGAAGCGCTCGGTATCCACTTCGTTGTGGATGACCACGCGCTCGAAGAGGGCGAGCCTTCCTGGGAAATGATTCTCGGGCTCGACATTCCCTACGAAGACGAACCCCACGGATTCCTCTACAAGACCGGCCACGCGCCCACCGCCGACACCCACGCTCTCGAAGGCGGAACGGCGGCGGCGATGCTCGGAGCCGACCCCAATGGCTCCCCTGCCGATCCCCACGGTGGCGCGCCCGACGTGACCACCCAAGCCTCGCACGACACTGGACACGAATCCGCAGACGACGGCCACGGAGCCGACGATGAACACAGTGGAGGCATCTTGACCCCCCACAGCGACGTACACCTCAGCGCTGCGGGCTTCGTCAATCTCGGATACTACTCCAAGATCCACGACATCCAAGCCCTGTTGGTTTGGAGCATCATCATCGCCGTGGTCCACCTTGTGCTGGGCCTCGTGCTCGGTGTGCGCAACGTCGCCGCCAGCCACGGCATCGCCCTCGCGGTGCAAGAAAAGGTAAGCTGGCTCATCATCCTCGCAAGTGTTCCCGTCGTCCTTCTCGCAGGAGGCAACACAGCCCTGTTGGCAGGAGGCGTAGGAGCGCTCGTCATCGGCCTCGTTCTGCTCTGGATTGGGACCGCAAAGGTGCTCGGTGTCGGCTTCGTGTCGCTTCTGGAAGTGCTTGGCTTTGCCGGCAACATCCTATCCTACACGCGTCTAGCCGCCATTGGCGCTAGCAAAGCTGGTATGGCCCTGGCCTTCATGGCCATCGGCTTCGATGTCATTGGTGGCGGAAGCTATCACAGCATCGCTGGCTGGATCATCTATCTCATCGGTATGGCCGGAATCACGGCTTTGGCCATGCTCTCTGGCGGACTGCAAAGTCTGCGTCTTCAGTTCGTGGAGTTCTTCGGAAAGTTCTACACGGGCGGGGGGCGCACTTATGGCCCATTCGGGGGTCGCCGCGCCTAGGCCCCTTGGGGCAACCATCCAACTCCCTTCCCCCTCACTCTTTCCCTCAACGCCCGGAGGTAAAACGGGCACCAAACAAAGGAGAGAAAAAATCATGGCTATCGAAGCAGGCCTCATGGCCATCGGCGCAGGTCTCGCAGTCGGTCTTGCCGGTATCGGCACCGGTCTCGCCCAGTACAGCATCGGCGCGGCTGCCGTTGGCGCCACCGCCGAAGACGAGAAGAACTTCGGTAAGGGCCTCGTCCTTACCGTCATTCCTGAGACCATTGTGATCTTCGGTCTCGTCATGGCAATCCTGCTCTGGCTCAAGATCGCCTAGAGAGGAATCCACGATGGGACTGGAACAGGTCATCGGTGAAGTCCGCCGCGACGGCGACGCCCGAGCCCAAAAGCTACTCGACGATGCCCGAGCCCAGGCGGCCAAGCTGGTTGCCGAAGCAGAGGCTCAGGCCGGCTCCTACAGTGAGTCGCGCCTGGCACAGGCCGAAAAAGACGCCGAACAAACGCGTGCGCAAGTGCTCAGCTCTGCTGGGTTTGCGTCGCGTAAACTCGGTTTGACGGCCGAAGCGCAACTGCGCGACGAACTGCGAACCACGCTGATTGCAGGCTTCACCGCCTTGCCCCAGAAGGTACGCGACGCGCACGTCAAGAAGCTCCTAGCCACCGCAGCCGATGTGCTTGGCGGCGGCAAGGTCTGGGCGGCAAAGCAGGACGAGAAAGCAGCATCCGCCGGCAAGTTCACCTTCGCCGGAACGCTGGAAGGGGCAGGAGGCATCATCGCAGAGAGCGACGAAGGCACCCAACGCCTTGACTTGCGCTACGAGACGCTCCTGAACGACCTGTGGCGCGACGTGTTGCGAGAGGAAGCTGGACTATTCAGTTGAGGATTACCGTGCTGCGCATCAAGGGAAGCAAGAAGACGAACTACGCCTACGCCACTGCGCGTGTCCAGGCTCGCCGTTCGAAGCTCATTCCCGAGTCCGAATACGAGAAGCTGCTGAAGATGGACTTGAGTGAAATCACTCGGTACATCGAGGACTCCACGTACAAGACGGAGGTAGACGAACTGTCTGGGCGCTTCGGTGGCCTAGACCTGCTCGAAGCGGCTTTGACGGTCAACGAAGAGCGTGCCGATGCGTCGGTCCGCCGCATGGTGGATGGAGAAGGAGGGGCCTTGGTCTCTCTCTGGCTCCAGCGCCACCTCGTCAATGACCTCAAGACTGTTTTGCGCGGAAAGCAAGGCGGCGCGAGTCGCGAGGAGCTTCTCAAAGAGTTGCTCTTGGAGGACTTGGACACCTACAACGTGTTCCAGCCTCTGCTTGCGGACGACGTGCGCACAACGGAGGACATCATCGCGGTGCTCGAACGCCAGGGCCAAGTCGGTTCCGACTGGGCCCGTGTGCTCAAGACCGTGCCGTCCGACTCCGGTTTGTCCAGCTACGAGGATGCACTCGACAAGGCCTACTACGGTCAACTCGTGGAAAGCCTCGAACAAAGTCGCCAGAAGGGCGCCGATTTGATGCTCGCTTTCGTGCGCCATGAAATCGACGCCGTCAACCTCCAGAACGCCGCCCGCTGGGTTGCCTCCGGACAAAAGACGGACTTCTCTGCGTATGTGGTTCCCGGCGGCAAGATTGTCCGCATCAAGGACGCCATGGCCTTGAGCCAAATGGAGGACTTGTCCGCTTTCGTGGAAGGAATCGCAGAACTTGGCTTGCCCCAGTCCCTCGTGGACGCCTTGCGCGTCGGCGTGGAAGCGGGACGGCTTGCGCCTTTCCAATCTGCCCTGCGCACCTGGCACTTTGCGGAACTTGATCGCCTTGGCCACCAAGCCCCGCTCTCCATTGTCCCCATCTTACTCTATCTTGCCCGGAAGCACCGTGAAGTCATGCGCCTGCGCGCACTGGCCCGCGGCCGCGCTGCCGGGTTGTCGGAAGCACGCCTGAAGGAGTTGATCGCATGACCGAAATCGCGGTTGTCGGCTCCGAACGGTTCACGCTTGGGTTCCGGCTTGCCGGGATCCGCAAAGTATGGATCACAGAGGCCTCGGACTTGGAGCGCCACGCGCGCCAGGCCATGGCAGACGAAGATGTTAGCATTCTCGTCATGGAGACCAGCGATGTCTCCTCGCTCGATGCACGGTTGCGAAACGAACTCGTAACAAGCGTCAAGCCCACCCTCGTCGCCGTAGGGACGGACGAGGACAACACTCTTCGAGAGAAGATCAAGCAAGCAGTCGGTGTAGACCTATGGTAAGCCAGAATGGAACCGTGTACCGCGTCTCCGGTCCTGTCGTGACCGCCAAGGGCATCACGCCCCGCATGTACGATATCGTACGCGTGGGCGATGAGCGCCTGATGGGCGAAGTCATCCAGATCGAGGGAGACAAGAGCATCATCCAGGTGTACGAGGACACCTCCGGCGTCAAGCCTGGCGAACCTGTTGCGAACACGGGTCTGCCGCTCGTCGTCGAATTGGGTCCCGGCCTGATGACCAGCATTTACGATGGAATCCAGCGCCCGCTGGAGGTCCTCCAGAGCCAAATGGGCGACTTCATCCTTCGTGGTGTGGACGTTCCTGGCCTGGACCACGAGAAAAAGTGGGATTTCACTGCCACCGTCAAGGTAGGCGACGAAGTCGGCCCCGGCGAGGCCCTCGGCACCGTGCAAGAGACGAGCACCGTCCTGCACACCATCATGCTGCCTCCGGACCAGCCCGCGGGCAAGGTCAAGAGCATCAAGAGCGGCTCCTACAACGTCGATGAGGTCATTGGTACCCTCGACAACGGCGTCGAGCTTCGCCTGGCCCACAAGTGGCCAGTACGAAAGCCCCGCCCGTACACCGAGAAGCAGCTGCCAACGATTCCCCTCAACACCGGCATGCGCATCCTGGACGGCTTGTTCCCGATTGCCAAGGGTGGCACCGCTGCCATTCCAGGTCCCTTCGGATCCGGCAAGACGGTGACCCAGCAATCCCTGGCCAAGTACTCGGACGCACAGGTCGTGGTGTACATCGGTTGCGGCGAACGCGGCAACGAGATGACGGAAGTTCTGGACGAGTTCCCGGAGCTTCCTGACCCCACCAACGAAGGTGAGCCCCTGATGGCACGCACCTGCCTCATTGCCAACACGAGCAACATGCCCGTGGCGGCCCGTGAAGCAAGCTGCTACACCGGCATCACCATGGCCGAGTACTACCGTGACATGGGCTACGATGTGGCCCTGATGGCCGACTCGACCTCGCGCTGGGCAGAAGCCATGCGTGAAATCAGCAGCCGTCTCGAAGAAATGCCCGGTGAGGAAGGCTACCCTGCTTACCTCAGTGCCCGCCTGAGCGAGTTCTACGAACGCGCCGGTCGCTGCACCACACTCAACGGCCGCGAAGGGTCCGTCACCGCCATCGGTGCCGTGTCTCCTGCCGGCGGTGACTTCTCCGAACCCGTCACGCAAGCTACCCTGCGCATTGTGAAGGTGTTCTGGGCCCTAGACGCCAAGCTCGCCCAGCGCCGTCACTTCCCCGCCATCAACTGGCTCAACTCGTACAGTCTGTACCCCGAATTCTTGACGGAGTACTACGCCGAGCACGCCGCTGAGGACTGGGATGCCACCAAGAGCCACGCCATGGATCTGCTTCAGAAGGAAGCCGAACTCCAGGAAATCGTGCAGCTCGTCGGTTCCGACGCCCTGCCGCCGGAGCAACAAATCACCCTAGAGACCGCACGTCTTCTGCGTGAAATCTTCCTGCAACAGAACGGCTTCGACGCAATCGATGCAAGCAGCAACCTCGAGAAGGACTACCTCCTTTGGAAGGCGATTCTGCGCTACGATGGCATCGCCCAACAGGCCCTCAAGGACGGCGTACCCGCCAAGGACCTGGTCGGTATGCCCTTCAGCACCGAGCTTGCCCGCAGCCGCTTCGTCGCGGACTACAAGGGAGCCATCGAGAAGTCGGTCCAGACCATGGACGCGGACTTCGAGGCCGCTCGCGGCACCACCAAGACCCTGGAGGTCGAAGCCTAATGGCGCAGAAAGAATACCGCACGATTCGCGGCATCAAAGGCCCGCTCGTGTTCGTCGAGAAGACCCACACGGTCGGCTACGGTGAACTGGTCGAACTGAAGCTGCCCGATGGCGCCATGCGCCGCGGCCAAGTGCTCGACACCAGCGAGGACCAAGTGGTTGTCCAGGTGTTCGAGGGCACAGACGGCATCGACAACGACAAGACGACGGTGAAGTTCCTCGGCGAAACCATCAAGTTTGGTCTCTCGAAGGAAATTCTCGGGCGTGTTTTCAGTGGCGCCGGCAGCCCCATCGACGGTGGCCCCGAAATCATCCCGGACGAGTACCGGGACATTCTCGGCGCTGCCATCAACCCGTACAGCCGTGCCAGCCCCAAGGATTTCATCCAAACCGGCATCAGCACGATCGACGGCAACAACAGCCTGGTCCGTGGCCAGAAGCTGCCCATCTTCTCGGGTAGTGGCTTGCCCCACAACGACATTGCGCTGCAAGTGGCCCGTCAAGCCAAGGTGCGCGGTGGCGACGGTGACTTCGCGGTCGTATTCGCAGCGATGGGTATCACCAACGAGGAAGCCAAGAAGTTCATGAACGAGTTCGAGCGCACCGGTGCCCTCGAACGCGCAGTCATCTTCCAGAACCTCGCCGACGACCCCGCCGTGGAGCGTCTCCTGACGCCCCGCCTGGCCCTAACCGCCGCTGAGTACCTCGCCTTCGATCTTGGCTACCACGTGCTCGTTATCTTCACGGATGTTACGAACTACTGTGAAGCTCTGCGTCAGATCGGTGCTGCTCGTGAAGAAGTGCCTGGTCGCCGTGGCTACCCCGGCTACATGTACACGGACCTAGCGTCCCTGTACGAACGCGCCGGCACCATCAAGGGCCGCCCCGGCTCCGTGACCCAGTTCCCTATCCTGACGATGCCGGGCGACGACATCACCCACCCGATTCCCGACTTGTCGGGATACATCACGGAAGGGCAGATTGTCATCTCCCGTGAACTGCACCGCAAGGGCATCTACCCGCCGATCAACGTGCTTCCCAGCCTCTCCCGGCTGATGAACGCCGGTATCGGTGGCACGAAGACCCGCGACGACCACAAGAAGGTCAGCGACCAGTGCTACGCTCTCTACGCCGAGGGCCGTGACCTGCGTGGCCTCGTGGCCATTGTCGGCAAGGATGCGCTGTCGAAGCGTGACTTGCAGATTCTGGAATTCGCGGACTACTTCGAGAACGAGTACGTGCGCCAGGGCAAGGACGAAGACCGCAGCATCGAGGACACCCTCGATCTGGGTTGGAAGCTGCTTGCGACCGTCGATCAGTCGATCCTGACTCGGATTGACCAGGAGACGCTCAACAAGTGGCACCCGGACAACCGTCAATCAGTCACGGCATAAGCCGAAGATTGCAGACGGCCATTCCGCCTCCTCCTTCATCCTCCCTTTTGAACCGATGCGCCGCGCTCCCGGCTCGGCGGCTATTCGGTTTCGTGTTGTCCTCGTACCGAGGACGTTCACGAAGTGGCGAAGAGATTCGACTTCATGCGAACCCAAGCCTTCGTGCTGCTCGCCGTAAAGTTGCTCGTGATTGCCTCCTCCGCCGAGGCTGAACCTGGCCAGGGTGCCTCTTGAAGGCTCACCGACAACACCCTGTCCAGCATCAGCATTTCCGGCGAACCTACGAACCCGACCATCAGCGTGGACCCCGACCAGGGCAACAGCATTGAGTGCTATTATGGATGGCGGCAGACCTCCGTCTTCGCCTCGTTCCTTGAGATCGTCGGGCAGACTGAGTAATGACATGGTGAAGTCGCTCAAGTAACCAAGGAATCTCGGCGAACCCATGAAACCTTGGGCAATTTGGTTAATTGTACCGTTGATGTCTGGCTGCGTTGATGGATCCGACGAACAAAATGATGCGGGCCTTTTGAATTCGAAGGGGGATTCGAATTTGTTTGGAACGGCCATCAATGGAACAATGTGGGAAACTACTTTGGAAGGTCCAATGTCGATTCTTTGGAAGTTCGAAGGGGACGGATTTTGTATCGTTCGGTTGAGTGCGTCTGGTCCTGGCGAGCTTGAAAAGCCGGCCATGATTGGCTACAACAATGGAGACTCCTGGAGATTTATATCTGGCACATTAATGTACAATAAGGCTAGGGTGGCAGACGTTGAGGTCGAAGATGACATTTTTCCCTTTACAAGCCCCCCCTACAGCTACGATACTTTGTCGCTAACTCTACGTGCTTCTGATTTACAGCTTTTTGTTTCAACAACCGATGCACATCCGGTCGATGGGTTGCAGGGTGCATCCATCCACCTCATGTACCTGTGCGACGACAACGTTCGATTGGTTGGCGTTGAAGCCGGAAGGACCATGGTATATTGGGCGGGAGACACGGTGTCCGGCGACTACGTGGTCGTTGGGGGTTCTGTGGCGGCGCATATCGCGGACGTTACGCAGACATTCGAGGCGCCGCAGGTTTTGCTCATAAGTGAAGAGCGAAGCGCCTCCTATGTCGGCACCGTCACATTGAACCACCCAACTGGAACAAAGACATTCGACTTGCCCACCGAACCAGTCCGCTTTGCAGGCGGACCCGGAGAATACCGGATGACCATGCAGCGGGCGGGGGTTTCAACCCCGATTATGCCCATTGCCCTGGTGGGACTGTACCCGCTCGAAAGCATGGATGAACTGGCGCTCCTCCGCTAGTGGCGGTGCTCCAGGAATCGCCCGCTACTCCTCGCAAGCACCCTGACTATCGCCGTGGTTCTCGTGCCCTGCGCGTGCGTGGTCGTTGACGGTCATGGTTTTCTCGCCTGCTTGGCCGGGGCGGTGGCAGATGAGGTATTCGTCGGGGACCTGGCTGAGCCAATCGTCGCCATAGCCGGGGCCCCCGAGGCTTGCGTCTAGGGTCGGGTGTCCGCTTTCGTGGCAGTATGCGACGCGGTCGGTGGTTGTGTCGCTGCCGTTGTTGCCTTCGATGAGTCCGTTGGCGACGGCGTTGGCTTCGCTGAGGATCTTGGCTTCGGCGGCGGCAAACGCGATGGGGTCGCTGTCGGTGTCGGCGAGAAGTTGGGCGTTGGTCCAGGCGTTTTCTCTCCAGCTGATGAGGAGTTCCACGACGGGGTAGTCCATGGGGCCAACGCCGTCGCTGTCGCGGGCTTGGCTGGGGTCGTAGCGAGCACCAAGTTCGTCGCCGATCGGGACGATGACGTTCCAGAAGGCGTCGTTGACGCGGTCGTATTCGTCTTTGAGACCGGCTTGCGGTAGGCCCATGTCGTAGGCGCTGTAGGCGAGGTCATAGTTGACGTGGGCGCTCATGCCGAGTAGGAGGTCTTCGGTGACGGTGCTGGTGCCGGTTTCGGCGTGTTGGAACGCTTTTTGCCAGGGTTCTGGGACGCTTCCGGTGCCGTCGTGGTGGGCATCGTAGGCGTCGAAGTAGCGTTGGGCGAAGTTCATGTCCCAGTCGACGAGGAATGGGTTGTCTTCGAAGTGGCTGGCGGCGACGAGGTCGCCTACTTTGGCGGTGGTGATGAGGTAGAGGAGTCCGAAGATGGCGTCGGGGTCGCATTGTTGGTCGATGGCGGCCCAGCGTGCGTGCATTTCGGTCCCGACGTTGATGTAGTTGTCCAGGTCGCTTTGGGCGGCGTGGATGGGTTCGTCGGCTGCGCCTGGAGAGTTGAGGCTCTCAATGCTGCCGGCTAGTAAGACGGAGATTGCGATGATCACCCAGCGCATAGTGCGGCAAATGGGCTCTGGTCCTTCAATGCTTGCGTAGGGCCGATTCGGACTTCTGCCCCGGGCGGGGGTGGGTGGCACTGGGTTGCTTATTTTTGCCGGCGTACTGGCGGCGTTTGTGTCGGAGTCGATGCAGTTGCAGAATCCGTTCCATCGAGGGGCGGAGGCGTTTTCGTTCTGGACGCATGGTATTGGGGTCTTGTTTGCGGTGGCGGGCCTTGTGTACTTGGTCGCGGCGGCCGAGGGGGCGCGGGCGGTGGCTGCGTTTGCGGTGTATGGGGTGACGCTCATCATGCTCTTGTCGGCAAGCACATTGCATCATGCGGTGCAGACGGCGCATGGTCAGGAGCGCAGCGGGTTTTTGCGTCGCTTGGATCATGTGAGCATCTATCTGTTCATTGCGGGCACCTACACGCCCGTAACGCTGCTTGCGCTGTCGCCGGGTTGGGGTTGGTCGATTTTTGGTGTGGTGTGGGGCATTGCGGTGGTGGGCATTGCGCTGAAGTTGTGGGCACCGTTTGCGCCGCGCTGGGTCACGAGCGGTGTCTACATTCTCATGGGTTGGGTGGCGGCGGTGGGCATCCAGCCGCTTTTGGTGGCGTTCCCGGTGGCGGGCTTGGCTTGGATGTTTGCCGGAGGCGTGGTGTATACGGTGGGCGCCGTGGGTTATGCGACCAAAAAACCGGATTTGTGGCCTCGCGTGGTTGGGTTTCATGGTGTGTGGCATGTGATGGTGCTCGTGGGCGCGGCGCTGCACTTTGTGTTCATGGTGCGGTATGTGCTGTAGCTCGCCGTGCGTCGGCCTTGCTTGATGGGCACAATCGGTCGATCCTGTTTCCGGCGGAGAGGCGCTATTGGATTAGGCCGTAGAGTAAGCGGGCCAGCAGTGCTACGGCGACGGCGACGAAGAGGGGCCGGACGATGCGTGCGCCGCTGCGGATGTTGAGGTGGCTGCCTGCGAAGGCTCCGGTCATGGTGGCGGCGGCCATGGTGAGGCCGAGGGTCCAGTCGATGTTGCCGACGCTGGCAAAGAAGGCGAGGGCTCCGAGGTTGCTGGCGAAGTTGAGGATGCGGCCGTGGGCGGCGGCGCGCAGGAAGGGGAATCCGTGGATGGCTACGAGTCCAAACAGCAGGAAGTTGCCGGTGCCGGGGCCCAAAAATCCGTCGTAGAAGCCGACGATGAGGGCGAGGATGGCGGTGGCGATGAGGGTGCCAGAGGTGAGGCCGGCGAATCGGTTGGTGCTGCCGAAGGTGGGTCTTGCTAGGACGTAGGCGATGATGGCAATCATGACCACGACGACGAGGCCGACGACGATGTCGGCGTCTACTTGCAGGACGGTGATGGCGCCGAGGATGGCGGCGAGGGCGGCTACGGGGGCGGCGGTCCAGACGAGGCGGGCGTCGAGGAGGCCGGCGCGGGCGTATTGGAGGCTTGCCATGGCGCTGGCTCCGGTGCCTGCGACTTTGTTGGTGCCGACGGCGAGGTGCGCGGGCATGCCGGTGGCAAGCAGGGCGGGGAGGGTGATGATGCCGCCGCCGCCGACGATGCTGTCGATGAAGCCGGCAAGGAATCCTGCGAGGGCCAGCAGTAGCAGCAAGAGGGGGCCCTCCACGGGGCTTGGATTTCGTGGGGGTTACAAGTTCTTGCCGAGCGGCTCCGGGGTCATTCGGGCGTGGAGATGATGTCGGGTTTGGCTTCGGGCACGCCCGCCGCCACGACCTTTGCCCGTTCCAGTTGCAGGGGTGTTCCGAGCAGGATGAGCGTGTCGCCGGCTTGCAGTTCCATGTCGGCTCGGAAGGGTTGCGGGTGGGGGTTGGTGCCGCGCCAGACGCCGACGACGAGGGTGCCGGTGCGGGCTTTGATGCCGGCGGCGCCGAGGTTTTGTCCGACCCAGTCGCTGTCGGGGGCGAGTTTCAGTTCAGCGATGCCGGCGGTGACGCTTTGGGCGCTCATGCGGACTGCTTCGCCGTGGGCTACGACGAATGCTTCGGCGCGGGCTAGTTGGTGTACGTCGCCAAGCAGGACGAGTGTGTCGCCGACTTTGACGCGTTCGTCTGGGCCGGGGTTGACGGTTTCGTGGCGGCCGCGTTGCAGTACGGCTACGGTGGCGCCGGTGAGTTGGGTGAGGCGGCTTTCTTTGAGGGTCCGGCCGGTGAGTGGGCTGCCGGGGGGTACGCTGACGGCGATGAATCGGACGCCCCAGGGGTACTTGGAGAGCACTTGGTCGAGGAATTTGGCGGTCTCTACGTCTTGGCCCAGCACGCGGCCGAGGGTGGTTTCGAGGGTTTGGTGGAACCGGGAGAGGCGGCGCCAGGCGAGTACGAGGACGACGAGGGCGATGAGGCCGGCGCCGGCAAGCACCGGGAGGGCTTGGGGCAGGCGCAGGCTGACGAGCACCAGTACGAGGAATGCGGAGAGGGCGACCCAGGCGTCGACGAGGCGGACGCGGACCTTTCCTGCTCCTTCGCGTTCGCCGGGGCGTAGTCCGACGAGGCTCCAGACGAGGTCTCGGTAGGCGCGGTAGGCGCCGAGGGCGAGGGGTGCGGCGATGACGAGGGTGGCGCCGAGCCAAATGGCGGTGCTGGTGAAGGCGGGGGTGGATGCGGCGCCGGGTAGGCGCACGAGGGGGCGCAGCCAGGCGGAGAGCAGGGAGAGGCCGACGATGAGGACGGCGTTGGCGGCGAGGGTTCTCAGGGCGGCGCGTCGCACGCCGGTTCCGTCGTTGTCGCGTGGGCCGCGGCGGAGGCCGGCCAGGAGCCAACTGATGGGTTTGCGCACTCGACGGGGCAGTCGCCAGACGGATCGTTCGATTGCGGGGGTGGATCGCATCAGGATGGCGGCGATGGGGAGGAGGATGACCATGGCGCCGATGACGACGGCGCGTAGTTGTGGGTGGGCGATGCCTTGTTTTTCGGAGACTGCGACTAGGATGAGGCTGAATTCGCCGACGGCGCCGAGGGCGAAGGCGGTGTGGAGTGATCCGCGCAGGGGCAGGCCTGCGGTGAGGGCGGCGGGGACGTGGACGAGGAATTTGCTGACGAGGAACACCAGTGCGACTGGTAGGGCGATGAGGAGTACGGATCCGAGTAGGTGTGCGTCTACGGCGAGGCCGCTGACGAAGAAGAACACGGCTGCGGCGACGTCTCGGATGCCGGTGAGGCTGTTGCGCACGACGTATCGGCTGCCGCTTTCTGCTGCGGCGACTCCGGCAAGCAGGGCGCCGAGTTCTGCGGAGCCTGCGAGGGCGCCGAGGTAGCCAAACAAGACGACCATGCCGAGGGCCCACAAGACCAAAAGGTCGGGGACGTGTCGGCGGGCGACTTCGTCGAGCATCCTTGGGACGACGAGGAGGGCGGCCATGGTGATGAGGATCAGCATGAGGCCGAGTCGTCCGATGGCGGTGGCGGGCCCGAGCCAGCCTCCAACTCCGCCGCCGGCCAGTACAACCAGGATGGCGATGAGGGCGGCTGCGGCCACGTCTTCACTGACAAGTACGCCGATGACTCGTTGGCGGGAGCTTGCGAGGACGCCGGGTTGGGATGCGAATCGTTCGCCAAAGAGGGTGCTGCTGACGCTGACGGCGATGCCGAGTGCGACGGCTTCGGTGAAGCCCCATCCCATGAGGCGCACGAGGGTGGCGACGGCGATGCCGGGGAGTGCGATGTCGAAGGGTGTGGTCCAGGCGGTGGATTTGAGGGCTTGGCGAAGGCGGCGCAAGTCGAGTTCGATGCCGATGAAGAACAGCAGGACGAGGACGCCCACTTCGCTGATGCCTTCGAGGGTGTGGAAGTCGAGTTCTACGAGTCCGGTGGCGCGAAGGAGGATGCCGACGGCGAGGTAGCCGAGGGCACTTGGGAGCGCCATGCGGTGGGCGAGGATGCCGCCGGCTGCGAGGGAGAGTACCAACAGTGCGGCGGTGGCCAGTTCCGCGATGGGTTTGTACACGTCTTGCATGGGCTATCAGCGCTCCCATCAAGCCCGGAGACCACAAGGGCCAAGTTGGCCTCGGGGTCCTTTGCGTCATGCGTGTGTGGCGGGTTGCGATTGCGGTGTCCCTGTTGGTGTCGTTGGCGGGGGCTGGTTGCTTGGATGCTGGCTCATCGTCCGACGGCCCGGCAATGGGGGCCTTGTTTGAGAGTCCGGATGATCCGATTCTTTTGGAGGGGTTTGGGCATGATCACCAGGATCCGGCCCAGCATCGTTTTGCTCGCAATGCCAGCGTGGTGTTTCATGATGATTTGATGCGGTTTGGTGGCAGCGTGGAGCAGCCGGTGGGGGCGCATGCGTTGGCGCTGCACAAGGATCGGGAGTTGCTTGCTGTAGCCGTGAACGGCGCGGAGACGGGAGATGGTCAGCAGGGTGTGCATTTGTTTGATGTGTCGGAGCCGCAGGCACCCGTCCATCTGAGTTTTTTCAGTGCCTCTGTGGCAGTCAATGGTGATCGGACGGTGGCGTGGTCAGAGTCTGGCGATGTGTTGTTTTTGGGCTACGAGGGTGCGGGTCGGCCGGGGGTTGCGGCATTGGACGTACGCACGCCCACGAATCCGTTGCTTGTGGGTTTCTGGGACGATCCTTTGGGTTCCGGTAGCCATACGGTTGCGGCCGGCGGCGTGGACGGGGTCCAGTATGTCTTCAGTCTCAGTTACGGTGTGACGATTTTGCAGTACGAAAACGGCGTGTTCACGGTGGTGGGCAAGTACGTGACGCAGGATGAGTTGGCGGCTGCGGATGCGGTGTATTATGTCACGGGTGAGCAGGAGGGCAGTGCGCAGACGTACGCGGTGCGCTCGCTGTACGGGCACGACATGAATTTCTACCTGGATCCCAAGACTGGGACTCCGTTGCTGTTGGTGGCTTATGCCTACGATGGTGCTAAGATTCTTGATTTGTCCAATCCGAGCGCTCCTGTGATGATTGGCCGTTTCATGCCGCCTCAGGATTCGGACCACAAGCACTACACGCACAGCATCACGGCCGAACGGACCCTGGATGGTGCGTTGGTTGTGGTGGTGGGGTCCGAGACGTTTGAGCCTGCCAATCAGCCGATTGCGAGTCCGGTTTGGATTTTGGACGCGACGGAGACGTTGGAGGGGTTGCCGATGCAGAACCAGCCCCTGCACCTTGGCACCTGGCGCAACCCGGGCGGTGCGGCGGCGGGTGATCTTGGTTTGAGTGTGCATTTTTTCCGCCAGGAGGCCGGGTTGTTGTATCTGAGTCACTACCACGGAGGTGTCTGGGCCGTGGATGTTCGGACCGAGGCGGCAAGGGCGGCACCGGAGGCATTTGCGTACTTGATGCCGGTGCCTGAAGATGCAATTCGCGCTCCGGACGATTGTTGCATCGGCTTTGACCTGGACGGCGTGCCGATGGTGTTCGATGTGGAGGTGCTGAATGGCACGGTGTTTGCGGCGGATCTGATTCAGGGTCTCGTGGTTGCCGAATTCCAGGTGCCCGAAGCGTAGGGCGGCTAGTCGTGGGGCCGTTCGACGATGATCATCAGCGTGCCTTCGTGGCAGTTGATTTTGGCGCCGTCGGCGACGATTTCGTTGGAGAGGCCGCGGGCGCTGGGTTGTTCGAGGCGCAATTCGGTCGCTTCCCATTTGGTGCCAACGACGCTGAAGGTGGCGGGGCCGTCGATGGGCAGGAGGTTGAGGGTGCTGCCGGTGCGGCCGGCAAGGGCGAGTTCGCCGCCGGGGCTGAGGTAGCGGATGGATTCGCCGTGGCCGATCATCACGGCGTCGAGGCCGCGGTCGTGGCAGCGGCGAAGGAGTTTGAGGTTGGCTAGGAAGTGGCTGGTGCGGCCGCCGTGGGCGCCAAGGAACATCACGGTGTCGGGTAGCCGTTCGAGGACCTTTGCGAGCGCCAGTTCGCCGTCGGTTTCGTCCTTGCCGGCGGGATAGCGTTCGATGGGAATGTCGAGTGCTTCGGCCCACTTGTAGGCCTCCGGGTCGAGGCTGTCGAGGTCGCCCACGATCAAGTCGGGGGGTCGTTCTGCTTGCAGAAGGGATTTGGCTCCGCCGTCGGCCGCAATGACGCTGTCGCAGGCGTCGAGCAGTTTCAGCTCGTGCGGGGTGGGGGGGTCGCCAGCAAGGACGAGTCCGATGCGCACGAACCGGGGACTGCCGCGCCGGGTGCTTAAAGCTGGACGGGCAACGCTGATGAATGGGGCTTGCTCGGGCGGGGTCTCGAGTGAGGGTTCGGGTGGGCGTTGAGGCCGGTCCCTGGAGTTTGGTCCGGGGCGCTGCAAAGGGGGAATCGGAGCGGGGGAAAGGTGGCGGAAGGGGGTTGGATAAGGGGGGTGAGGTTGGTGTTCCGTTTCCTGTCCTAGATGGGCAGGCTCGTGATGGGTGCGGCGGTGCCGATGGTGACACTGGGGCCGCCATTGGCTGCGGCGTAGGCGAGGGCCTTTTGGATGGAGCCGATGCCGTTGCTGCCGGCGAGCGGAGCAATTTGCAGGGTGCTGGTTACACCCCATGCGCAGTGGCTTGCGTTCATGTAGCCGCTGCCGGAGTCGCCGGGAATGCCGGGGCTCATCATGTAGACGTTGGTGGACCAGCCGCCGCCGGCGCTCGTGGCCGTGGTGCCGACCTTGGGCGAGAGCACGTCGATGTTGAAGCGTAGGCCGCTGTTGCCGTAGCTCATGATGTATTGTCCAATGCTGGTCGGGTTGGCGCAGAGGGCGGTGGGGCCGCCAAAGTGCAAGACGCTCGGGCTGACGCGGTAGTGGTCGCGGGAGTCGATCTTGACGAGGGCGAAGTCGTTGTAGGAACAGTCGCTGGCGGTGGGGGTGGCGCCGGGTTGTTGCATGGCGCGCCAGCTGCTGTAGGCCAAGGATCCAGCGTGGAGGGCTCCTTCGATGGAGACCGGGGTGCCTAGGGCGCGGCTGCCGGTGGTGCAGCCGTTGGTGCTGGTGGCGCCTCCGGTGCCGGCGCAGTGCGCGGCGTATCCGATGTAGATATCGAAGTCGATGGGGTTGGAGCTGGTTTGTTCGTAGTAAATGAAATTGCTCGTGCACTGGGAGCCGCTGGTGACCATTTGGACACCGGGGCGGATGGCGGCGCTGGAGACGGAGGCCCAGTTGGGGGTTGCCGTGGGCGCATCCACGGAGGGAAGGTCTTGGAGGTCGGTTGGTTCGAAGGCGCCGACGGGGAGGCCGAGGGCGGTGGTGGCGACGAGCAACGAGAGTGCTGCGAGTAAGGTCCGAATAGATCTCATCAAGCAATGATCGGCCCGTCTTAGTCAATGGTTTTGGAGCGTATTTCTATTGACCAAACTTGATAGATTCGATCATAAGAATGTACTCCGCGGGCTTCGCGTTGCACAATACCAAACTACATGGTACATTTAGGATAGCGTCCAGCCCACCAGGCGGACTCCGCGAAGGGAGGGCTCGCGATGGACTTCGTCCAGCATTTCGTCCACGGGAACGAAGAAACTGAAATCGGCGCCCGGAATGGCAAAACTGCCTCCTTGCGACAGGATGCCTGCGGCCCGTCCGTTGGCAAGCATCAGCGGCGCGCCGCTGTCGCCCTGCATGGAGGGTGGGTCGAGGCGCACGACCAATTGATCGCCTTCGGCAAGACCCACGGGCAGGTTGTCGCGGGTTACGAATCGACCCGACTTGACGTTGTCTGGGTCGTTTGGTTCTCGGAGGCTGCTGGCGCCGTAGGTGATGACTTCGGAGCCTGGGACCAGGGTGCTCGTGTCGGCGACTCCGGTTGGGCCGCCCCAGTATTCAACGGATGGGTGGGTGCGGTCGCGGATGCCGGCAAGATTGCGGATGGCCACGAGAGCGAAGTCGCGGCGCAGGTCCTCGCCGTCGGCCCAGCCATCGAATGCCACGTCGCCCACATGCACCATGCGACCATTCCGGTCGGCGTAGACGTTGGCACCGAGGCCTTTGCGATCGGCGCCGGAGCCTAGGCAGTGGGCCGAGAACGACAGGTACAGGGTTGCGTTGTCGGCGGAGGCAAACAGGAAACCCGCCGTGCATTGCAAGGAGGTTCGGTCGTCCAGTGAAACGTAGAGTCTAGTCCCGGGGCGAAGGGTGGCGTCGGACTCGGAGGGCCATCCCACTTCGGGCCCAACTTCGTCGGGGCCGAACCCGAAGGATCCATCCAGGCACCCGGAAAGGGCAATCACGAGGAGGGCGGCGGCCACGGACCCGGTCCTGCGCACCATCCCCACGCTGTCGCTGGGAACATAATCCTTGTCGTGAGGGTATCGAAACGAATGGCGCGGTGGAGTTCCGTATTCAGGCGGTCCACAGAGGCGCGTCGTCTGGTGTCTCGTCCAAAGCACGCAACCGCAACGCACGCGCTTCGTCGTGCTCGCGCTGGCTGCGGATAGCTGCCGCGATGAAGTCGGACCTTCCACGGTATCCAAGCCGCTTGCCGTACCGCTCCATGAAGGCATCCAGTTCCTCCACGATGTCCGTCGGCAACGACACGGGCATGGATGCCCGCTTGGCTTCCACCATGGCCCTAGGCACCATGTACTCGAATAAGAGCAAGCCGTACCAAGAGCGGCCCAGCACGACCTCCGTCGGCGTCGAACATCAAACAACGCGTGCAATCACAAAACAAGTTGGCTTCATTTGCCCCTTCTTAGCCACGAACCTAATAACCAGACCGTGGGATTCGACAATGATGTCGTGGAACGGAAATCGCTTCCACGACGGAAGGTGAGTCACATGCGAATCCTGTCTCTGGCCCTCGTCCTCTGCCTCGTTCCGAATGTCATGGCCTCGGGGGACCCAGATGGGGTCCCGGCCGTTCCCATCGTCCCCGGGACGAATGTGAACCTGCCGGATGCGGACCCAGCCTCGATTCCGGTCTGCCCGAAAGTCGAGGAGCCTGATCCAAGCTTCCCCCTGCATGGGACCTTTGTGGAAGACTGCATGGTCAAGGCATTCGGCGCCGTAGACACGGTCCTGGAGAAGGACCCGTTCATTGTCTGCACGCCGGCCCGCATCGGGCGGACCTCCAACATCCCATACTTCGGCGTCAACAAGAATGAGGAGTGCATCGACGACCTTGAGGACGCCGCCCGCGACCTCATCCAAGATCCAGAAAGTGGTGTCCCCGGCTTCATCGTCCACTTGGGAGGATGATCCATGAGGCGGGCGTCGTGGACCGTTTGCATCGTGCTGGTTCTCTTGCTCGCCGCTCCTGGCTCCTTGGCTTGGTCGGCTGATCTGCACGCCCGATCCGTCGAGGCCCATGGCAGTTCGAGAACTACAGCGAATCTGCAAGGGCTCTTTTTCGAGCAGGCCACCGCGGGCGATGCGCGAGGAAACCCCCAGTTCGCCCTGGAAGCCTCGTTTTTGGAAGTGACCGAGGAATACTCCCAGTTCTACGCGCTTGACAACATAGTCAACCCCCTAGAGCCCGAACAACGAAGCCTCTACACGGGGCCCGGGCGCATCAAGGGGCTGCAAAACCAAGATGGCTATGCATTGTGGATCACGGACGTGGGCCTAACGCCCGCGCGCGTAGAGGTTGAAGAGTCCCGATGCACGAGGCTTGTTCCGTCGGATCACGGTAGCGAGCGCCGATCCTACCACGTAGCCACGGCCCGCGACGACCTCATCGTGGACACCTCCGATTCCCTCCGGTGGCAGGGCTGCTCCAACGCAACTGTAACGATTCAGGGCGACCTGTCCTTGACCCTCTGGTACATCGATGCCGCCCTGGAAGGCAACGGCCGATTCATGCGACTGCAAAGTGGCTACGACGTGGATACCATGCCCGACTTTGGCGACCCCATCGGAGGCGCTACGAATGCGCGATCGGCACGAGAACACTTCGTGGTGGCCCACAATGCAACCATGACGATTCCGCTGGAGCCCGGCACCTACGAAGCCTACCTTCGAGATTCGAGCGTGCGCGGCGGTTCCTTGTTGCTGGTCGAGGCCACCGGTATCCTTGGAGACAATCAAGTATCCGAGGGCAACCTGGAGCTTCGCGGCGACCTCATGGCGTCGCTCACTTCCAACGCCGAGACCCGTGCCCTGGACGCCAGCATGAACGGCGAATTGGACCGAGCCGAAATGGACGGAGTGCCGCTTCCGCTTGCCTCCACAAGCATCGCTGCGCCGAAAACCAGTGCCATGCTGCCGTTCCTGCCCTTCCTGTTTGTGCCGCTCCTGGGTTTGGCTCTAGCGTGGTATGTGGTTCCCCACATCCTGCACGTCCATGTGCGCCGCCACCACCCCGAAGCACGAGCCGCTTCACTGCGCCAGCGCCGCGCTCAAGCGTGGTCTTGGCTTTCCGACCAAGCGGATGAACGCAGCCACGCATGGACCAGCCTGCTTCTGGCACGCTTTGCCACTTGGAGCCACCCGAACCCGTCGTACCTAGCCCAGCAAGTCCGGGCCCAGTGCAACCTAGGTCGCGTGGAGGCAGCGCTGCGCACCCATGCCCGCATCGACCGGTGGCTTCAGGGCGACGACCGAAACCGCGCCCGCAACGCATGGCATGCATACCGCCTGGCCCACCGACACGAGCATCCAGCCGGATCTATCTGGCTGGACCGGTCGCGGCGCTACCACCCAATGGAATTCCTGGAGTTGTCCAGGGCGTGGCCCACCGCAGTGGGTCGAGACCACGCCCCAGGGATGGGATACGCCTAGGCCGTGCGAATAGCGAGGTCGTAGCCCGCCGCCGAGGCTTCCGCGAGTGCCGCTTCCAGGCTTGCTCCGCCTTCGCCCACGTGGACGAGTGTGTTCTGGCAGCAGGAAAGGCCTACGGTGTTGACGACGCCGAGTGCGAGTTTGCCGGCTTGAATCGCCACGGGTCCGCCCGAATCGCCAGGGGTCACGGGGAATTGGCAGTAGTGCTGGGCACCGTCGTTGTAGGTGAGGGCTCCAAAGCGGCCTTCACGAGTAGCGGCGGCGTAGCGGTAGCCGGTTCCGTAGCCACTGAATTGGCACACGTCGTCTAGGATCGTGGTGTCGGCTGTGGTGGCAACACCCTGGGGGTAGCCGGGGTTGCCCTTCATTTCGCCGTCCACGTCGCCCGTGCGGTTGGCGTAGACTTCGATGAGTACGAAATCCAGGCTTGCCGATTGCCATGCGACGGTTCCGAAGTTGGCGCTGGGGTCCTTGACGGTGTCTCCGACGCCGCTGACGCAGTGGGCCGCCGTGGTTCCGTACACTTTGCCGGTGGATTCGTCATCGAAGATCCAGGCGAGGGTACACTGACCCGTGTTGGTCTGGATTTCGATTCCTGGTTGGATGGTGGCTCCCGCGGCACCAGCTACGGGGCTACCCGTGCCGGCCACGAAGAGAACAAGCGTCACTGCGATGAGCATCGTGCGCATGTGGGGCCGATGCAACTCGCTCGAAATAAGCAGTGTAGCGGCGGACCCAATCTGATGAGGAAGGAAAGGGAGAGAACCGGCCGGGAAAGTATGGCCGGGGACGAGGTTTGCTTCAGGCCGGGATCAAGCGATGCCGAAACCGTGCTTCAACTCGTGCCAGAGCATGTTCCATCCGGCGTCATCGGCCCAGAATTCGAGGTTGCCCTCGGCGTCCTGGCCCCATAGGCCTCCGAAGAAGAACACTACGAGAATCGCCACGGGCGTGATGGTGCGCATCAACCAAACGAAGTAGATCCCGACGCGACTCTTGAGGCCCGAGTCCAGTTCCTTGCCGACGCCCTTGGCCATCCACCCTGCAAAGAAGGTGGTGAACGCCACACCGACGACGATGAAGACGTTGATGGCGATCTCGTCGTACAAGGTGAGCCAGGTTTCGTTGACGGCGGCAAGCACACCAAAGGTGTAGGTGACAAGGCCGACGGTGACGGCGCTCTTCCAGCGTGGCAAGCCCATGTTGTCGATGAGGACCGCCACCGGGACCTCTAGGAGGCTGATGGCGCTGCTGAGCGCTGCAAAGAACAGGCCCAAGAAGAACACGGTGCCGACGACGCGGCCCAGCACGTCGCCCATTTGCACGAATGCGTTGGGCAGGGCGATGAAGGCGGTGCCGAAGCTGCCGCCAAGAGCGCCTTGAATCGCGGGGTCGGTGCTGGTGAGCAAGCCGGTGAAGGCGAGGACCGGGAAGATCATCATGCCAGCTAGGACCGCGACGCCGGTGTCGGCGAAGGCGATGATGGTGCCGTTCTTGGCAACACTTTGCTTCTTGTCCATGTAGCTGGCGTAGGTGAGCATCGCTCCTTGACCAAGGCTCAGCGAGAAGAACACCTGGCCCGTCGCGGCGGCGATGTTGTTGGGGCTGAGTTCGCCAAAGTCCGGCTTGAAGATCTCGCGGTAGCCATCAATGGCGCCGGGTTGGAACGCGGCGTAGATGGCGATGCCGGCGACGATGGCAAACAACGCGGGCATGATGATCATGTTGACGCGTTCGATGCCGCCGCTGACGCCACGACTGACCACGTAGACGGTGATCACGGTGACGACGAGGTGCCAGAAGATGGACCAGGGGCCGTAGGCGATTTGGTTGTAGTACCCGGAGGGGTCGTCGAACCAGGCGCCGGTGAAGCCGGTGAAGAAGTAGCGCAGGGTCCAGCCGGCGATGACCGTGTAAAAGAACAACACGAACATGGCCGCGAGGACGCCGAAGACGCCGAGGACGGCCCATTTGCGTCCGTTTGCGCCGCCCAGTTTGCGGAAGGCGTTGACGGGACTCATTTGGGTCATCTTGCCGAGGCTCATCTCACCAAGGATGGCGGGAAGGCCGACGAGCAAGAGGAGAATCAGGTAGACGAAGAGGAAAGCTGCGCCGCCGTTGCCCGCAAGTTCACGGGGGAAGCGCACAAGGTTGCCAAGGCCGACGGCGGAACCGACGGCGGCCATGATGAAGCCAAAGCTGCTGTTCCAGCTGCCGCGTGCTCCGGCCATGCTAGAGGTTCTCCAGCTCGGGGGTCGCGGCGGAGGCTGCGTACACGCTGAACGTTGGGGTCACGGTGGAAGTGAAACTGTAGCTGACCACACCCGGAATCGCTTGCAGCGGGTCGTTGGGCGTGCTCGCTGTGACGGTCACGGTGAGGGGGGTGGTCCATTCCATGGTCTCGTCGACGTTGTCGAGGTTGGCGACGCGGGCGGCCGGGGCGCTGGCCCAGGAGAACATGTCTACGGGCACGCTCATGGTGCCGCTGTTGGCGTTGGGCCCGATGCTCATGGTGCCGGTGTGGCGCATGCTCGTGCCGTTGGGGCCCGTGATGTCGATTTGAATCTGCGACGTGCCACCTTGGCCACTTTGGCCGGTGAAGTCTACGACTACGGCGAGCGAGGCGCCGGTTGCGTTGTTGGGGACGGCAAAGGAGAACGAGGCTCCATTGGCGCCGGTCTGGGACGCTGCGGTCATGTTGCTGGCCAAGAACACGATGTCTTGTTCCCCGGCCAAGTCTTCATAGAACACGACGCCCACCACCGTGGCAATCAGCGCTACCGCACCGACCACGGCGATGACTGCGTCCACCTTCTGCATTGCCATCAGGCCACGACCATGCTGAAGAAGGTATAAGGGCAGCGGCGCCCGCGCTTGAGCGATGCGACGCGCAACGACCATACCCTCCGGCGGCTCTGGGGCTGTGTGTCGGTGTCGGTTCCGTACATCAAGGCTGAGCGAAGCTTGAAGGAGTTGACCCTCAAAGGTGTCCTTCTCGGTGTCTTTCTTTCGGTAATTCTGGGCGCTGCGAACACCTATCTTGGACTCAAGGTGGGCTTGACGGTGTCGGCCAGCATTCCGGCTGCCGTCGTGAGCATGGCGGTGCTGCGCGCCTTCCGCAACAGCAACATCCTCGAAAACAACGCCGTGCAGACTGCCGCAAGCGCTGGCGAGTCCCTGGCCGCGGGTGTCCTCTTCACCATTCCCGCCCTGCTGTTGCTTGGCTACTGGACCGAAGTCCACTACATGGAAACCACCATCGTCGCCTTGCTTGGAGGTATCCTTGGTGTCCTGTTCACGGTCCCCTTGCGCCGTGCGCTCATCGTCGAGGCCGAGCTGCATTTTCCAGAAGGCGTCGCCACCTCTGAGGTGCTGAAATCCGGCGCCCCGGACGCCACGGCCGAAGCGGAACTTGCCCTAGGCCAAGACGAGGATCATCCGCGCCTCAACCCCGGCGTCATCGCGCTCATTTTGGGTGCCGTGACGGGCCTCGTCTACAAATTCATGCAATCGGGCATGAAGATGTGGACCGATACCGCTCAGTTTGCCGGCAAATTCCGAGGCCAAGGCATCTACGCCTTCGGCAGTGACCTGAGCCCAGCACTCCTGGGTGTCGGCTACATCGTCGGCCTGCGGATCGCCAGCCTTGTCTTTTTGGGCGGTGTCATTGGCTGGGCCATCGCGATTCCGATCTTCAGCGCCACCGCCGGTTCGACGCTGCTGAACCACCCCGACCTTGGAACACTCGACTGGACAACACTTTCCGCCGGAGACGCCGCCGGCCTCATCTGGAGCACCCAAATCCGCTACCTGGGCGTCGGCGCCATGCTCGTGGGCGGCCTCTGGTCGCTCGTGAAACTTCGCAAGCCCTTGGGCCAAGCGCTCATGCAGGGCTTTTCGGCGGCTCGCAGCAACGATTTTGGCGAGGGCGACGGGACTCCCGTGGAGGTGCCACGAACCGAGCGCGAATTCGGCATCGGACCCACCTTCCTTGGGGTACTGGGCATGGTGTTTCCTATCTTCGGCCTTTACTGGTACGTTACCGAGAGCATCGCCATCGCGGCCGTCATGGCGCTCCTGATGGTCGTGACGGGCTTCCTGTTCTCGGCCGTGGGCGCCTACATGGCCGGCATCGTAGGCAGCAGCAACAACCCCATCAGCGGAGTCACGATTCTCACAGTGCTCGCCTCGGCCTTCACGCTCCGGTTCCTCGGCATCGACTCCACCATCGGCCCCGCCGCCACCATCCTCGTGGCCGCCGTCATCGCCTGTGCCGGCGCCATCGCCAGCGACAACATGCAGGACCTGAAGGCGGGCCACTTGTTGGGCTCCACACCCCGCAAGCAGCAATTCATGCAAATCGTCGGTGTCAGCGCCGCCGCCCTCGTCGTGGCTCCCGTACTGCAAATTCTGCACAACGCCTACACCATCGGCAGCGCAGACCTAGCCGCTCCGCAAGCAAGCCTCATGCGGTTCGTTGCGGAGGCGATCTTCGGCACCGGCCCCGCCTTGCCGCAAGTGCTGATTCTGCTTGGCGCCCTTCTGGCGCTCGTGCTCATCATCACGGACGAGTTGTTGCAAAAGTTCGACGCGCCGTTCGGCACCCCGGTCATGCCGGTCGCAGTGGGCATCTACCTGCCCGTGGGCCTCTCGGCGCCCATCTTCCTTGGCGGCCTGCTTGCATGGGCCTCTGCCTCCGCCTACAACCGCCGCGCGGGAAAGGAATCGCACGGACGAGGAGCGACCTGGTGGGATACGGTCAGCACGCACGGCAACCGCATGGGCATCCTGTTTTCCAGCGGCCTCATCGCCGGTGAAGCACTCGTGGGCATCGCACTCGCAGCCATCATCGTCAGCGGCGGCGACGAGGCGATTGCCATCAGCGACCAAAGCCTCGTCTGGCCCGGCCTACTGATGTTCGGCTTTGTCCTGCTGCTGCTCGGCTACCTCTCGCGTCGCAGCGAATTCGAAGCCAAGAGCCAAATCTAGACAGAGCCAAGCGCTGGTCTGCTTCCCTTACCCTCTTCACCCACCCCGGCCTCGCCGACTCCGTGTCCGAGCGGATTCCTGACGTGAGCGCCCGCATCGCCGAGCGTGCCGACGTGCCATGGAGCACCGCCGAGGACGGCCGCGTGCAGGTTCAGAAATCCAAATTCGGCCCCGCCGGCTCCAGGCTGTTGAAGGCGTTTCGAGTGCCGCCCGTGTTGACGGTGAAACTCGACGCCCTGGGCAGCGAACTCTGGACCCTGATGGACGGAAAACGCACCGTGGCAGACCTTCTCGCCGCATTGCACGAAACGCATCCGGATGAGGCGGACCTGCCGGCACGACTGGGCAAGTTCCTCTCGACCATGGTCAGCAACGACCTGGTGCAGTTGCGTTAGGCGCTTATTCCTGTGCCGAGCCGCAGGTGCGGAACCAGGCGTGGATCTCAAACACGGCAAACGAGAAGCTGTTCGTGCGCGTATCCTTGTCCTTGTTGGGCTCGTGGTGCCAGATCAGCTGGATGCCTTCCGGCGCCGGCTCCGCTTCCGGTTGCGAAAGCACCACGCGGTACGAGGGGAAATCGCCGGCTTCGGAGGTCTTGTTCGTGCCGTCCTTGAAGTCCAGGATAGACGCGTACCGGCCCGTGGACATATCCAAAAACAGCAGCGGTCGGCCACTCTCGCTTTGCACCGACAACCTGCTGTCCACATCCTGGGTGTAGATCAGATCAAAGGTGAACTCGTAGAAATCCACGGGGTACTCGCCACGAAGCATGACGCCGCCCGGGCTGCCCGGAGTGATGGGGCGCGACACCGTGTCTTCCTTCGGCCAAGAGCCACTCCCTTCGGGGCCGCTTGTGTTGTTCCACATGTGGAAGGAGCGCGTGGAAAGAGCCGCCGGCTGCACGGATCGACCACTATCGTCCAGCGAAGTAAACAGCGTCCACGAAGGACACGAACCCACGAAGGGGTCCGGTGTGCCCGTGTCGTTGCCGCCGATACAACCGGCAAGCGCTAGACTCATCAAGAGCACGGAAAGAAACGACACGAGGCGCGAGCGCATATGCGTTGATTCGGCGTCTCTGCTTTTGGGGGTTTTGGTCGTATCGGCGACGAGCTAGCTCCCGCACATCGAGGGACTAGTCGGCCTTTTCGAGCACCGCACCACAGACCCGGTACCACGCGGACCCAGTCACTTGGACCTCGCCGGAACCTTCCATCATGAGCACAATGGCGCTCGGGTCCGGCGCCGTACCGTGCTGGATTGCCGTCAGATACACCGAGACCGTCGCCTGGCCGTCCACCACGAGGCTCGGGCGGCTGTCGGGTTCCTTCGCCAAGGCATCGCGCACCAGCAGCGACCGCCCCAGCTCCGTTTGCACGCGAATCGTCACCGGGTTCGCCGTTTCTACATCCAGGACGTACAAGTCCAACGGGAATCCATGGTGCGAGGCGACCAGCGAACCATTTTCGGCGCGCGGCGCCAGCAATAGTGAGCCATGCTGCTCCAGTGTGGCGTTGCCCGACACGGCGGGGCCCTCCATCCACTGTGGGCACACATCAAACAACGGGTTGTCGGGCTTCTCCTCCTCGGCCACACATCCGGCAAACAGAACCATGACCAACAGGGAAACAAGCAGGCGCACGACCGTGGCACTCCAAGGGTCGTCATAAAGACCCGACAAGGGAGGCAGGCCACCCACCACGACCGCGCGGATTCGAAGGTCGTCCCACGCTCCCTTTTATTCCGTGCAAACACCTCGCCCCATGGACCTTCCCGTTGCACCCCACACCTTCCTCCTCGCAGCACTCCTGCTCATCGTTCCCGTCGCCGTCGCCGAGAGCTACACCGACCCCACAGGCGACGTCCGGGCCCGCGCCTTGAACCAATGGGTGGACGAATCGCCCGGCTGGGACGGCGTCGATCTAACAACGCTCACGCTCACCGAAAACCCCAGCACCTTCCGATTCCAAGTGGACATGGTCGACCTCTCCACGAACGAAGGAGGCATCAAACACGACGCCTCCACCTACCTCATCACGTTCCAACACGGTGGCAAACCCCACGCCGTCAGCATCGTGCGCAACATCCTCGAAGACGCATGGTACGGCAACCTCTACGAAGTCGACCCCGCCACCTCCAACGCACGCTGGATTGGCCCCCTCGAAGGCGGTGGCTCCGACCAAGCCGCCATGGGCTGGGTGGAAGCACCACGCCACGCCTTCCTCGACGCCCAAGGAGCCCCACCCGTCGCCGGCCACCTCCTCGAAGACCTACTCGTCACGGCCACCGCCCACACAGGAGGCATGGTCTGCTGCTTCAACCTCAACGACCTGAACCAAGGCAGCCTCATCCAAGCCCAAGACGAACTCACCGCCGGAGCATACACCATCCAATTTGGCGGTCAAGAAGGCAGCGGCGGCGCAAACCTGCGCTCCGTGCATCCATTCCGCGCAAGCAACGGCGGCGCTACCACCCTCCAATTCGCCGTCGAAGCCTCGTTTGAAGGCGACCGCGACGGCCAAAACCGGTCCTTCGAGCTTCGCGCCGAAAACCTGCCCCCCGGCTGGAGCGTCACACTCCCCAAACACCTCACCCTCGCCCCCGGCGGCGTCGCGGACCTCGAAGTGCTCATCGAAGTGCCCTTCGTGCACCAACACGGCGGCTCCGACACAGTCGACATCGTCATGCAAGCCAACGACGACGGCCCCGAAGCAAGCGCCCGCCTCAGCCTCGGCCTTCACTACCTCGACGTGCCCCAACCCAGCGGCCACCACCCGCGCCTCTGGCTGCACAGCATCGAACTAGGCGAATTCTCCGGCTCCGTCAACAGCGCCCTCGGAGGCGCCGGCGGCCGAATCTACATGAACGCACTCGAAAAAGACACAGGCGACGAAGCCGCAGACGTCCGCATGGCCCAATGGGGTATCGGCGGCACCCAATACCGCCTCTACGCCTGCCTAGAACCAAGCCTTCTGATGGGCATCGACATGGACATGGACAGCACCGGCCACATCGAACTCCCCGTCCGCAGCGAATTTCCCACCCAAGGCAGCCTCACCGGGCGCCTCATCCACCTCGCACCCGGACCCGAACTACGCTCCTGCTACCCCGGCAACTGGGGCGACCGCACCGCCACGGACCTCGCAACATTCGCCAGCAGCGCGGCAAGCATCGGAAGCACGGCCACCCTCCTAGAAGCACCCATCAAACCCCTGCCCGGCGGCGACCGAGTCCCCTACGCCGACGGCGCCCAATTGGTGCTCGAACTCATCATCGACGCCGACGACGCCGGCCGCCTCCCCGGCAGCCTCACCGTCACCCCCGGAGGACGCCTCGACCTGCCCCTCATCGAATACCGCGACAGCCGACCCGCTGGACTCGTCGGCGAACCCGTACAGGCCATCGGCCCCAACGGCACAACTTTGCCCACCGAACCCACCGCACGCGAAAGCCCCGGCGCCGGACCCGTCCTGCTCGTGGCCACCATCGCCACCGCCGCAGTGCTTCGTCGCCGCAAGTAGCCACGCACGGCGCCCCAGCGGGAGCACCGCGCAGCCACCGCAACCCCTATCCCCCCTCATCCCCGCTTCCAGGCGTGCTTCGTGCCCCGGCCCTCCTCCTCGCCCTGCTGCTGTTGCCCGCCGCCGGAGCCGCCCTCCTCGACGACGCGACCGGAGACGTCACCGCCCGCCACTTCGAGCAAGCCTACACCCCCGTGCCCGGCTGGGACGCGATGGACCTCGTATCCCTCGACATCGAAGAACTGCCCGACGTGCTGCGCTTCACCGTCCGCGCCGCCGGACTCGAAAGCACCGCCAGCTACGACGCAGGCAACTACTTCGTCTACGTCGCACGCGGCCAAGCCTACTACACCGTCCGCATGATCCAAGACAACCAAGGCACCGCCGTCGTCTCCGAACTCCTCGTCACCGAAGGCCGCGACGTATTCGGCACCGTGATCGCCAACCTGGAAACCAGCGTAGACACCGCCACAGGCGCCATCACCACCGACGTGCCCCGCGCCCTACTCATCGACCAAGACGGCGCCGTCCCCGCACGCGGCGGCACCCTCGACGGCATCGTCGTCAGCGCCGAAGCCCACGCAACCGGCGTCTACACCGGCGGCTTCAGCGGCCTCGAAGGCGGGCCCCTCATCATCGGAGACCGGATGCCCGACGACTGGAGCAACACCGGCCCAGCACCCGCCAACATCACCTTCCAATACGGCGGCGGCACACAAAACGGCCCCGTGG
Organism: Thermoplasmatota archaeon; assembly: GCA_041601615.1. Classification (GTDB taxonomy): domain Archaea; phylum Thermoplasmatota; class E2; order JACPAO01; family JAHFTW01; genus JANQNI01. Next base: position 169,110 of record JBFIHX010000003.1, read on the forward strand.
ACCTCGCCGTCGAACGCCCCTACCGCGCCAGCAACGGCGAAGCGACCATCCTCGTCTACCGCGTCACCGCCACCAACCTCGGCGACACGCCCCAGACCTTCCTGCTCTCTGCCAACATCCTCCCCGAAGGCTGGGAACTGCGCTTCCCCGGCCAACGCATCCTGCTCGAAGCCGGCCAAGGCACCACCTTCGACGCCTACCTCCGCGTCCCCTTCCAACACATCCACGGTGCCACCTTTGGCGCCGAAATCAAACTCACCTCCGAAGCCGACCCCGACACATGGGCCCGCACCGAAGTCGGCATCCACTACCTCGCCCTTGGACAACCCAGCGGCCACCACTCCGAGGTCTTCCTCCACAGCGCCGCCCGAGCCGGCTTCACCGCCCTCGACAGCCTCCTTGGCGGCGGCGACGCAGCCCTCTACTGGAACACCGACGCCAGCGACGACCAAGACCAAGGCCTGCCCATGAGCGGCATCGGCGAAGGCGACGCGTACACCTGGAGCGGCTGCCTCACCCCCGGCCTCGCCCTCGGCATCACCCCCAGCACAACACCCGGCCACGCCACCCTCACCCTCGAAAGCCCCGCACCCCTCGCCGGAACCTTCACCGGCCGCCTAAGCATCGCGCAAGTCGAACGCGGCGCCTACTGCCATGAAGCCCGCACCTGGACCGGACCCCAAATCGACATCGCACGCTTCGAACCCGTCGCCTTCACAATCGACGGCCAAACCCGCCTCCAAGCCATCATCACACCAGTCCTCAACGGCTCCATCGCCTACGAACCCGGCATGGACCTCCTCTTGGAACTCGTATTCCAACCCGACCAACCGCTCGCGTACAGCAAAGGACTCACCCTCCTGCCCGGAGGACGCCTCACGCTGCCCCTGCTCGACCACCACGACCCGGCCCCCATCGTCCTACCCGGCGACAACGGCACCATCGTGGCGGCACCCGAAGTGTTCGTACCCGAACCCACGGCCGAAGTGGAAAGCCCCGGCATCGGCGCCTCAAGCATCTTCGCCGTACTCGCAGCTGGCTTGATGGCTGTGCACCAACGACGCGCCTAGGCTCGAAGGGTCACCACGCGAAGCTCCCAATCCACCGCATGCGCCTCGGCGCCCTCGCCCGAAATGCGTGTAGCGATGTCCCAGTAACTCGTCACGTGCTCCGGGTCCAGCCACGCGAGCACCTGGTCCGGCTCCTCCCACCACTCCGGCTGCACCAGCGCCTCGAACACCGCCGAACCGGGAGCGGATGAAACCAAGGTCGCATCGAAGAAGTACGTCGTATGCGCCGGACTGAACCGAACACCCATCCCCGGCACATCCACCGCCGGCGACCACGACACCTCAAACCGCATGAGCGCGGTCCCAGGCCAAACCGGGTCTCCCATGGACCCAAACGCCGGATAACTGCTGCCAATCCCCGGGTCGTTGTGTCCCTCCTCATCCAAGTACACGCCCCGGAACGAGCCGCTACGCTCCAAAACCACTCGCTCCGTCTGCCCGGCCCAAAGCGCGTCGATTGCAGTGGCATTCCAGGCCCGCACAAGCGGCTCCGGCCCAGGCGCCGCCTCGAATCGCGTCACAAACGGACTCACATCAAACGCATCCCAATCCGTATGCTCGTAGGGCGCATGGTCATGATGCGGACGGACCCGCAACCACACTGATGGCGGCGCGCCGGAAGCATTGCCCTCAAACGTCCACGAAGGAGCCGCCGACCGCGTCAACACCTCCGGCACCACATCGCCGCCAAGTGCTTCCCACAACACCCAACCAACTCCAACCGGGCTGTCGCCAGAAACGAGCGTCGCCTCCACTGTCCACGAGCCCGCTTGCGCCGGTACTATCAACACCTTCAAGTCCGACTGCGGCCCCGGCGCCTCGATGCGCGAGCCATCAGGAGCAACCAGCACAAGCTGGGTCACAGCATCGTTCGGGCGCGACCCAAGGAGATTGGTCGCAGCGACAAAATTCGCGTCGTCGGGCCCGGTTCCATGCAACCGCACAAACACCGAAGTCGCCCCCTCCGGCACCAAAAACGAAGACCTACGCGTCTCGCCCACGCGCCAATCAAACGAATCCCAATCGCCCCCCGCAAGCAGCAAATCCTCCTCGGCCGAGGCCACTTGCACTGCCAACAATGGAGCCTCCGTGTATGCAGGTTCCACCGTCAACGTCCAATTGCGATCCGACTGCATCCATGCAGCGTTCCACATTTCCGTCAGGCCGTAGTGGCAATCGCCACAAAATCGCTCAGACACCGACGTACTCGACGCCACATGCCAAACCTCCGCGGCTTCGGCAGAAACAGGCGGCTCCGGCGCTTCCAGCGACAACAAAGCGGTCACCGCCACGGCGACGAACAGGACGGCCACGCCAATCCAAAGGGGACGCACAAAGCGCCAGAGCGGCAAGGGCAGAAGGGGGTTTGGGCCCGCCCGCTCCCAGCGCACGGCACTTTGCGCCTAAGCAAAGAAGCAATTTCAGCTACGCTGAAGTTGCTTCCAGCATCCACGCCATCTGATCATGTGCACGGATGCGCTCCGTGGCAAGATCGGCCGTCGCCGGATCATCCTGGTCCTGCGCTGTCTTCTCGAGGGTGGCAAAGTGTGTAGAGAGTGCCCGGTGTTCCGCAGCCAACGTCCGCACCGTCACCAACGCATCCGATGGCAAGTCTGCGGGGCCAGCGCTCAATGCATCCGCCGGCACATCCGTGCCGTAGGAGCGAACCCGTTCTGCAAGCACATCCAAGGCAGCCCAGAGTTCGTTGTACTGCCCCTCAAACAGGACATGCAACTGCGGAAAATACGGGCCCTTGACGTTCCAATGTGCCAAGTGCGTACGCTGGTACAAAGTGAACGTCTGGCGCAGCGACTGGGCGAGGCTGCGGGCTAGGTCGGTGGTCTGGACAGTTTGGCTCATGGATGCTGCTCCTGCCCAAGTTGTTGCAGGCCTTCCTTCATCAAATTGCCCCCCGGCAGAAGTGGATTGCCCCCGCCACAACACGCTGATTGCCGATGCACCAGGCGACCCAATTACTGCAACAATCGACTATACTTCGCGTGTTTCTATAAATGACAAACCCACTGGTGGTACAATGCGTCCTTGGCTCCTATTGATTGGAATTCTTCTCGCCACACTCCCCGCTGGCTCCGCCGGGCACGCAGGCGGCGACGTTTCGGACGTGTACGTCAACGTACTCTCGGTAACCAGGGTGGGTTGCGGCGATGATGGGGGATTCTTCGAAGGCGACCCGGACTACCGCGTGCAAGTGTTCCACAATGGCGCCAAAATCTTGGACACGGGAAAGGCACAAGATCGCAAAAGCCCCCTCTTTGCCAACATGGTGCGGATCGCGCACCCAGCTCGGCCCGTGGAATTGACCTTCCGTGTCGAAGAAGCCGAACCCAGCGGCATCTTTGGCGGCACCACATGGCGCGACTGCGACGCATCTCCTGAACCTGGAAAAGACCTCAAAATCTCCTGGAACAACGGCCTCCTTTCCGGGACCTATATTGGCAACGATGCAGACGCCGTCGAGCTGCACATCGCCGTCGGCGAGAACCCGCCCGCCACGCCGGTACTTTCCGTCATCGAAAGCTCCTCCACCCCCACAAGCGCCACGCTGGCCTGGGACGCAGACTCCAACGGCCTAGCACTTCAGCACCACCTGCGCTGGGCGCCCTTTGGCACCGCGTTCCATTCGGCCGGGCCAGGCGCAGGAAGCCACCAACGCACAGGCCTCTGCGACAACGCCCAATACACCGCGCAAGTGGTCCGTGCAAACGACGATTGGGCCATTGCATCCCCCGATTTGACCTTCACAACTCAAAACCAGCCCCCCGGGGCACCGCTTCCACGCTGGGCCGAACCCCATGAAACCAACCTCTCCGTGGCTTGGTACAGCCCCACTTGGCATGATGTGCAACTGTACGAACTTCACACGGGCCCGTATGGATTTACGCCGAGTCCGAACACCCTCCATGCAAGTGTAGTCGGCGAGGCCCAGACACCATTTGCCAAACACACCTGGGCCGGCGCCGCTCCCGACGCCAGCGACACCCACGTCCTCGTGCGCGCCATCGACACGCTTGGTGCCAGCACCGACTCGGCGTACCTAGCCGTGGGAGACACCGTATCCCACGCCAAACCAGCCTCGTACACCTGCCCCGGATCCACCGTTCCGGGACGATACAACCCTTCCGCCGATCCAAGTGAGCCCACGACGCCCTCGTCGAGTCCGCCGTCCTCGCCGCCGTCGAGTCCGCCGTCCTCGCCGCCGTCGAGTCCGCCGTCCTCGCCGCCGTCCAGTCCTCCGTCCTCGCCTCCGACATCGCCGCCCGAGACTCCAACTGAGACTCCGCCCAACGAACCGGAGCCCCCCGCAGTCCCCACTCCTGAACCACCCACCGCCAACCCCCAACAAACCGGCAGCCAAGCAAACGCACCCACCGCCATCATCGCCCTATCCGCCCTCGCAGTCGGTCTCGTCATTGTGGTCCTCGTCCTCGTAGTCCTCCTAGCAAGACGATAGGGCCCGCCTCGCCCCCGGCGAAGCCTTGATACCGCCAGCCGCCTCGGCGAAGCCGAATCCCCATGACCGTCCGAATCGAATCCAGCCCCGAGTTCGTGCGCGAGACCTACCGCAAGATGGGCGAACGCCTCGCCGTCGTGCGCCAACGCCTCGGCCGCCCCATGACCCTCGCCGAGAAAGTGCTCTACGGACACCTAGACAATCCCGCCGACGCTGACCTCACACGCGGCACCGCGTACCTCCAACTGCGCCCCGACCGCATCACCATGCAGGACGCCACCGCCCAAATGGCGATGCTCCAGTTCCTCACCACCGGCAAACCGACCACCGCCGTCCCCACCACCGTCCACGCGGACCACCTCATCGCCGCGAAGGAAGGCGCCGTGGCCGACATGGTCGCAGCCAACACCACCAACGCCGAAGTCTACGAATTCCTACGCACCGCCTGCGCCAAGACTGGCAGCGGCTTCTGGAAACCGGGTGCTGGGATCATCCACCAAGTTGCACTTGAGCAGTACGCCTTCCCCGGCCAGATGCTCATCGGCACCGACAGCCACACCCCCAACGGCGGCGGCCTTTGTCAATGGGCCAGCGGCGTCGGCGGCGCAGACGCAGTCGATGTCATGGCAGGCTTCCCCTGGGAAGTCTTGCACCCCAAAATCATCGGCGTCAAGCTCACCGGCAAGATGTCCGGCTGGACCGCGCCCAAGGACGTCATCCTCAAGCTGTGCGGCATCCTGACGGTCAAGGGTGGCACCAACGCGGTCATCGAATTCTTCGGCGAAGGCTGCGAATCAATCTCGGCCACCGGAAAGTGCACCATCACCAACATGGGCGCCGAGCATGGAGCCACCACCTCAGTGTTCCCGCACGATGAACGCATGAACATCTACCTGCGCAGCACCGCCCGCGCCGAATTGGCCGACCTCGCGGACGAACACCACGACATGCTCGTGGCCGACCCCGAGGTGCTCGCCAACCCCGAGCAATTCTACGACCAAGTCATCCACATCGACCTCACGACCCTGGAGCCCCACCTCGTTGGGCCCCACACGCCGGACCTGGCCCGCCCCGTCAGCGCCATGCGCGAAGCAGTGGAGAAGGAAGGCTACCCCGACCACGTCAGCGCCTCGCTCATCGGCTCCTGCACCAACAGCAGCTACGAAGACATGGTGCGCACCGTCTCTGTTGCCGAACAAGCAATGGCCCACGGCGTCAAGGCCCAAACGCCCCTCCTGATTACGCCCGGCTCCGAACAAGTCCACTTGACGATCCAACGCGACGGCATCATGGACCGCCTTAACGCCGCCGGCGCCACGGTGCTTGCCAACGCCTGCGGCCCCTGCATCGGCCAATGGAACCGCCCCGCCGCAGACAACGCTGAGACCAACACCATCGTCACCAGCTACAACCGAAACTTCCCGAAGCGCAACGACGGCTCCGCCAAGACCATGGCCTTCATCGGCAGCCCCGAAATCGTCATGGCCTACGCCCTCTCCGGCAGCCTCAGCTTCAACCCCCTGACCGACGACATCACCGTCGACGGCAAGACCTTCCGCCTCGAAGCCCCCGCGCCCGCCCCCGAAGTGCCCGAAGGCGGCTTCGTGCCCGACCCCAACGGCTACCTCGCCCCGCCCGCGAGTGCCGCCGGCGTCGAAGTGGTCGTCGCCCCCACCAGCGACCGCCTGCAACTCTTGGAACCGTTCCCGGCCCGCGAAGCCTCGCAACTTCAGGGCATGCCTCTCCTGCTCAAGGCCAAGGGCAAGTGCACAACGGACCACATCAGCCAAGCCGGCCCGTGGCTCAAATTCCGCGGCCACCTGGACAACATCAGCGACAACTGCTACATCGGCGCAAACTCGGCGTTCCACGACACCGTAGGCGGCCGCGTCGACGAGAGCGACAACGAAGTCAAAATGTACCCCGCCATCGGCCGCCGCTACAAAGCCGAGGGCATCACCTGGGCCGTCGTCGGCGACGAAAACTTCGGCGAAGGCAGCAGCCGCGAACACGCCGCCATGGAACCCCGGCACCTGGGCTGCGGCATGATCCTGGTGCGCAGCTTTGCCCGCATCCACGAAACCAACCTCAAGAAACAAGGCATCCTGCCGTTGACCTTCGTGGACCCCGCCGACTACGAAAAGATCCGCGAATGGGACCAACTCAGCGTCGTGGACGTGGCCGACCTCGCCCCCGGCAAGAACGTCACCGTCCGCCTCACGCACGAAGACGGCACGACCGAAGAGTTCGCAGCCAAGCACACCATGAACGCGGAACAAGTCAAGTGGTTCTGGGCCGGAAGCGCGCTCAATTTGCTGCGCGGCAGTTGATTCGACGGGCCCATTGCTGGATCGCCCCCAATGCAGCCTGAAGCGCATGGATCCTCCATCGCAGCGGCGGTAGCAAGCGGAAGAAAACCGCCTCCGCCAGTTTTCCACTCGCCCCGAATCAACGTAAACTAGTGACCGGGATTCTCCCCGTCATGGTCTCACGTACGTTTGCCATAGCCCTTCTCCTAACCGCCCTCATGGCCGCCCCCGCCGCAAGCGCCGCAGCAACAGACACGGTGGAAGTCGACGAACGATGGTGCGGCGGACGCATCGATTGGGGCTGCGCACACTGGTCGGCGCCGGGCACCTGCATCCTGTACTTGGACCTCCAAGGCACCGGAAACGGCAGCTGCGTCATCTACTGACCCTAGATCTGCACAGATGGGCCCTCCCGCCGAACCATCCATCGGCGGTCGCTTCCTCGACCAACGCACCCTCTTTACCCCCTGCTTTCTTGCACTCAGAATGACCGACGTCTTCGTCAACCTCTCCACCAAAGACCTACCCGCAGCCACTGCGTTCTACGAAGGCCTCGGGCTGAAATTCAACCCCGCATTCAGCAACGACGACGCGGCGAGCTTCATCATCGACCAAGGACGCTACCTGCACCTCCTGACCCACTCCTTCTTCTCGCAATTCACCCGCCGCCCCATTGCCGACGGATCCTCGGTCGAATGCACCCTCGCGCTCGGTGCCGCTGACCGCGCCGCCGTGGACGCCATGGCCGAAAAAGTGCTGAAGCTCGGCGGTGGCGAAGAAAACCCACCCCAGGATCACGGCTTCATGTACGGGCGGACCATGCGCGACCTGGACGGACACATCATCGAGTTCTTCTGGATGGATCCAAGCCAAATGCCCGGTGCCTGAGTCAACCTGGAAACCATTGCGTTCGTCCCCAACAAACTCCAAATGCCCCAGGCAGATGCTCACCCATGCGCATTCTGCTGCTACTGATGCTCGCACTTCTTCTGCTCGCTCCGTCCGCCCCCGCCATACACAACTGCGTCCAAGCCGGAACCGATAGCTACTCCGGAGTCTACGCAGGCTGCGACGGCGACTGGTGCGCAGTCAAAGCGGGCACCGACTTCTACGGCGTATACGTTCAAACCACCGACTACCGCCAGGAATGCCCGGCGAACCCGTAAGATCCGTCAAGCATTGGCCGCGATGCGCACCACATCGCCCGCCTTCAACTCATAATCGGCGCCGATGGTGCGGCGCGTGCGGCAGTCCACGCCACGAATGAAGTGGTCGCCAAGGTCCGTGTGGACTCGGTACGCCAGTTGCTTCGCCGTGGTGCCTTTGCGAACAAGATGGCAGTCGGGCAACACCCGGCCGTCCTTGTCCGTAAAATGATGGTCGTCCTCCACGGGATACACTGGGATAAGGCCCAGGTGCCCCAGGACGGCGGCTTCGAGCGCTGCGTGCACACCCGTCGTGCCAAAGCGGTCCAGCACATGGCTTTGGATGTACTCCATGCCCTTCTTCTGGGCCGGGTTCAGGTCGATTTTGGTCACGAACCCATCGCTGCCAGGAACATACTCGAACGCGCCCGCCTGCGCGCCTTTTTGCAACGCAAGTTCGCTCTGCGCACTGACTCGAACACTTGGGATGCTGCGCTCGGCAAGATGGGCTTCGATGCGCTTGAGTTGCTCCTCCGTGGCAAGATCCGCCTTGTTCAATGCAACCACAATCGGCTTGCTGACACGACGCACCGCCTTGGCCAACTCCCTGCGCGACTCGACCGTGATGAGTGTAGGAAGCACACCAATCAGGTTTGTATGGCGAAGCGCCGCGTGCGCCATGGGTGCAGTGATCCCGATGCCAGCAAGCCGCTCTTCGAGGGCAATCTCCATCTTGCGCCCCTCCTGTTGGACCCGGCGCGTCAGTTTCTCCCAGCCATCGGCAAGAATGCCATCAATCCAGTGATCGATCTCAGCCTCTAGAAACGCAATGTCACCAATCGGGTCGTGGCTGGAAGCCTGGAGCGGATTGCCCTCCTCGTCGGTGCGGCCAGAAGCATCCACCACATGCACCAAAGCATCCGCCTCGGCAAGATTGCTCAGGAATCGGTTGCCAAGCCCCCGGCCCTCGTGCGCGCCCGGCACAAGCCCCGCCACATCCACCAACTCGACGGGGACATACCGCGTTGCGCCGACCACCTTCCCAGACCTCGGCGTAGACGCAACACCCAGCTCCGGCCCAGGGTCCGCCACGCGAACATAACCGACCCCACGATTGGCATCAATGGTCGTGAACGGATAGTCGCCGATCTCCGCGTCCGCCAGACTCGACGCCGCATAGAACGTAGACTTGCCCACATTCGGCTTTCCCACCAGACCGACCTTCACGCACCGCGCACAGAGCCCGAGTTGAAAGCGGCGCCGGGCAAGCGCCCACAACCCTTATCGGCCATCAGGAGTCGAGAGACACAATGACACGGTCGGCGCTCGTCGTACTCGTAATCTTGCTGCTCCCCTCCACCCTCGTGGTCCCCGCAGGCGCAGCCGAAGTCCGAGCCAGCCTATTCACGGACGCCACCGGAGACGTGCAAATCCAAAGCGCCGACGGCGGCGTCTCCCAAGCCGACCCCATGTCCAGCGACAACCTCGACCTCGTAGGCGGAGGAATCTGGGCCGAAACCGACACCACCGTGACCTTCTTCGTGCACCTTGCAGGCCTCTCCGAAAACAGCCAAGGCGCCCCCTTCACCGACCCCGACTACACCCTCGACTTCCGCTACCACGGCCAAGGCTACCGCATCAGCATCGTAACCGCCCTCGGCAACCCCATCAACGACGCCTTCGGACGCGACACCACCCAAGGCTGGCTGCAAAAAGAAGTCGGCCCCGGCCGCTACCAGAGCGTCGTCGACGCCGAAACCGAACTGGACTTCTCCGAAAACGTCGCCCGCGCCACCGTGCCCCGCGACGCCATCGTAGACGAAAACCAAGCCCCCCTTGCCCGCAACGCCACCCTCACCGACGTGCGCGCCACCGCAAGCGCCCTCGGCTTCTTCGGATTCCCCGTATCCCTCGACGGCAGCGGCTCCGGCCCACGCGTCGGCGCCCCACGGTTCTTTGATCAAGCCCCCGACACAGGCCTCGGCGGCACCTACACCATGACCACCGGACAAGTGCGCCAACGCGGCGCCCTGTTTGCCGTTAGCGACGACCCCGTACGCTGGACCAACGGAGAAGCCACCACCCTCACCTTCACCGCCCGCCTCACCAACACCGCCAGCAAAGACATGCCCGTCCACGTCACCACCAGCAACGTCGACCCTTCCTGGCAAATCGCCTTCAGCGACGCCCTCACCGTCGGCGCAGGCCGCAGCATCAACGCAACTCTTCTCGTCACCATCCCCTTTGTGCACCAACACGGAATCCTGCGCCAATTCAACGCCGAATTCACCTCCACCGACGGGCAAAGCCTCGCCGCCGTCCCCCTCGGCATCTACTGGGCCGAAGTACCCCAACCCGCCGGCCACCACGACACCGTCTGGTTCCACGGCCTCACCCAAGAAGTCACCCCGCCCTTCAACGCCGTCTTCGGCGGCACCCACGGATGGTTCAGCGCCAAAGAAGAAGTAGACGGAGACGAACGCAAACCGATCCCCGCCAACTTCGCCATGGTGCCCAGCCCCGCCACCAACAACCGCGGCATCGCCTTCTGGAGCTTCAGCCTCGAACCATCCCTACGCATGGGCCTCGACTTCCTCCTCGACGAACAAGGAGCCGCCGACATCACTCTCGACCTCGCGACCCCCGCCCTCGACCCCAGCATCAAAGTCCAAGTCTACTACCTCGAGCAACGCGCCCTCGACACCGGCGACAACCGGCCCGGACAACGCAACACCATCACTGAACGCACCCTCCTAGCCGAAGGCGTCAGCGAAGTCAAAAGCGGCACCATCAGCGGCCCCCAACTCTTCGAAGTGCCCATCCAAGCACTCGCCGAAGCCGAAATCATCCCCTACGGCGGCGACGGCAACCTGTACATCCAAGTGCTCCTCGACAGCACCTTCCTTCTCGGCACCGGCTTCGTCGCCAACGACGCCACCGCACCCAGCCTCGATCCACTCGCCTCCCGCGTGCGCCTCCCCCTCGAAGAATACCACGACCCCGTCGACCTAAGCTTCCAAACCGACGGCAGCCTCAGCATCAAAGCCGGCCCCGACGGCCAAGACCGCCTCATCAACCCCGGCCGAACCATCGTCTACACCTTCGACCTCACCTACGCAGGCGCCTCCCCCGCCACCTTCCAAGCCCAACTCAGCGGCGCCAACGTCCAATGGGCCACCATCCTCGGCGACAAACAGTTTGACCTAGCCCCCGGCGCCCAACGCAGCCTCGCCGTCTCCGTCCACGCCCCAGACGACGCCCGCGAAGGAGACGCAAGCGACCTAACCCTACGCGTCACCAACACCGCAAACGCAGCCATCCAAGCCGGCATCAACCTACGCACCCTCGTCACCACCAGCCAAGACATCCCAGACGAAGCCGGACGCGGCAGCGAACTCGACGGCGAACTCAGCCAAAGCAAAGAAAGCCCCGGCCCCGGCCTTGTCCTGCTCCTCGCCGCCGTTGCTGCCCTGGCCATCGCCCAGCGCCGACGCCGCAACTAAACAAGCCAACAGCGGACACGGCCGCGGCACAAAAACGGCAAGAAACGCCGACCGTTCCTCGATTCGGAGACCCTAATCAAGCCACGTCGATGCCTTCCGGCATCGCCGGGCTCGGATCCAACAACTCCGTCAGACCCTCGTCCGCAAAGTAGCGATTCGTTTGCAAGCCCTTCTGCTCCGCAACCAACCCCGCATCCACAAGGGGCGCAATGCTGGCACGGAACGTCTTACGAGAAACACTCACCGCAGTACAGACATCCACCTGACGACTGCCCGGGTGATCTTGGATGAAGCGAGCAATCTCCTGGCGGCGACCCTGATTCAAGACACCCATAATCTGGGCCCGCTCAGGATCAATGCCGCCCACGAAAAAGCGGCGCTCGCGGCCCGCAGAAACCGCCGTCACAAGGTCGCCCTTGTCAAGTAGCGCAAGGTGGTACTGCACCGTACCCCAAGCTTCCCCGGACTCCCTGCACAAAGCACTGGCATGGATTCCAGGCCGAAGCTGGATCAAATCTAGGATACGACGGCGCACCGGCTGGGCAAGCAGTGCATCAGGGTCCGCGTCATGAACCCGAGCAAACAGCATCAACAGTGCCTCGAACATCCGGGGCTCCCATCCACCTTCTCAGGTATAACCGTGTGCGTCGCTCTCTAGAGCTTGCGCCATGGAAGGGGCCGGAGCGACGTATCCAGGAACCTGGTCTGCCAACGCGGGCGTGCGCTTCACGGCCTCCGCAAGGGCCGACTGGGCCCGGTTGTTCTTGCCCATGTCGCGGTACGCAAGGCCCAGGACATAGTGCAGGGTGCCATCGGAAGGGTCGTTGCCGTTGAGGTACGACTCAAGATTGCGAACGACACGCTCAGGCTGCCCCGTGCGAGAGAGGGCAATGGCGCGACCCAGATGTGCGCTCTCGCGCTTCGGGTCCTCGCGTAGAATTCGAGTAGCAAGCCGAGCAGCACGCGTGAACGCACCTGCCTCCAGCGCCTGCTCCATGTACTCCAAGGGAGGAGCCACGTCGCGGCGTGAACGGATGATGAATGCGATGGCCGCCCCAAGAACGAGGAGAGTCACGATCGGCCAAGCCACGAATCCCGCGGGCTTGTACCAGGAAGAAGATTGTCCGAATCCCTCGTTGGAGCTGCTGGAGAAATCCATGCCCAAGCGGTGGGAATCGTCCGGAACGAGCGTGCCCGAGTACCCCTCAGTAAAGAGGAGTTCAGACTCGTGCGAGCCATCCACTCCATCGTACGAAATTCGACCGTTGTCGCCGTTCACTTCGACGTCCTCGGATACCCATTGAACGATGTGGTTGATGCCGCTGAGTCGAATGCGGAGATCGCCGTCCGTGACAATCAGTCGAAGGTGCGATTCGCGGCCCTGCGTGACTCCACCAACGAGTTCTGTGTGGGTCAAGCCCGTATCGTAGGAGTTGGGCGCCGTGTCATCGGAGTCCAAGTTCACCGTGGGGCCCAAAATCTCGAGAATGAAATCGCCGAGAATGCGAGCATCCACGACGCCGCCGATGGTCTCCGTGAGCACCGTGGGCTCCGTAATGGAGCGGCGCAAGAAGGTTCGCGTATCTCCGGTGGACGCCGAGTCTTGATCAACAGAGTTCGGGTCGCGCTCCACGAGTCCTTCCGAGGTGGAAAGGAACTGCGCTTGCGGAAGGGAAGAGTAGTTGCTGACGCCGCGCACCATGCTGTGGATGGTGCCGCCTTCGCCATTGCGGCTGATGCGCACATCAAAGGATGGCGACGAGCCCTTGGATTGGAGTGTGATGCTGTTCAGTGGATTTGCTTCGCTAGCGATGGACTCTGAAGGGTCAAGTGGCGTTTGTTCCGGGAGATTTGCCTCCACGGGACCAAGCGTTCCGTTTGCAGATCGCAAGTAGGTCCGCTCGAGGTAGTGACCCCAACCGCTTGCGGCGGAGAGCTCCAAAAGAGGCGCGCCGTAGCCGTCCTCCGCTGCGATACGGAACAAGCCAAGATCTCCTTTCTGCTTCATGACTCCGTGATGCTGCATGGCAGTGGCATCCTCCGAGAGAATGTCAATTGCCTTGGCTGCGTCTACGGAAGGTGCTGCCATAAGAAGCACCGTGAGAAGAACGGTGGTGCGGATGACAGGGTTTCCTTGACGTAGCATACGAATCAGTAGGTTTGGATGTAGATCCGGCTGGGTTTGTTCTGCTTGAATACTTGGGCGAAACCATCGAGGTCGGTCTCCGGTACAAGGGACCAAATCGTTTCAAGGTTCACGCAAGCGTCCAGATTGTAGACGACAAGGTCCGCGATGATGCTCGGGACCAACGCTACAGGACTGTAGTAGGTCACGGCCGAGAGGACCGAGTAGATGTTTGCGAGATTCAAGGTGATGCAGGTCGGTTCCTTGTTGCTGGAATCGTCGTATGCTTCGGGGTTGTTCGTGAGAATCTGAACGTCCCCGACTTGGACCATGGTTGCACCAGACATGCATGGTCCAAACTCGGTACAATCGTCCGTGAAGAGGTCCACATCAATGAAGATGGGTTGGAGGTCCACTCGGAGCTCTGTTAGCTCCATGGGCTCCGCCTGGACGGGGGCCGCCACAGCCAAGAGCATGAGTGGTATGAGCGCGTTTCTGACACCGATTCGGGACATGGAATCCACCTGAACAAACCGTCGATGGATGCGGCCGGGTAAAAGTGTTCGCGACGTATCCGCGGTATCTAGTGATATTTGGCTCATCTATCGGCCCAAAAGCACCATATCGGCCCTAAAGAACTGGATAATGCAGAACCTCCCCGTCTGCTTTATGCCATTGACAGTCATGGAGGCGCTGTAAGGCCGTGTGCTTGGCGCCGTTCTGGTGCTAGGCAGTACACGACAACCACCCACCACCACCAATCGCTTTGAACTTTCAAAGCGCACCATCGCGGCCTTACGTTCCGGGGCGGGGGCTTGCCTCCGTCCCGGGGCCCAAACTTTGTGATTGCCTTCGTGCAAATGTTGGCGTTTTGACCTCATGCGCGCTTAGACGCGAGCTGGGTGGATGCTCCGCTGGTTGCTCGTGGTGCGGCGCGACTTGTGGCGCGGGCAGGGTCCCGTCGAGGACGGAATGAGAAAACAAAGGTAGAGGGAAGGGAAAGGACGGCGCAGCGCGCCGGATACGAAATCGGAAAGCGAAATCCGAGCAGTGCGCCTATTGGCGTCGCTTCTCGGCTTGCTTTTCCTTCTTCCAGATCAGCTTGTCCTTCTGGCGGCGACCGGACTTGGCAACCGAAGGACGCAGGTGCTCGGCACCCTTACCCTTGTTGCCAACAAGGCCACGGTGCTTCTTACCGGCGCTGGTCTTGCCGCGCAGCACACGGTTGGTGGCCGGGCGGGTGCAGATCCAGGACAGGTCCTTGTCGGCACGGATGCTGGGGTGGAAGGGGTCGACGAGGATGACCTCGTAGTAGTGGTGCTTACCGTCGGCACCGACCCAGTAGGAGTTGAGAACTTCCAGGTTCGGGAAGTGCTTGCTGGTGCGCACTTCGGCGATCGCCTGGGTGTTCTGCTTCATAGTGATCTTCTTGACACCCATCTTGCTGGGCACACGACCACCGTCGAAGCGCTTCTTGCGCAGACCACCGCGGCGAACGCGGGCGCGCACGACGATGACGCCCTGCTTGGCCTTGTAGCCGAGGTTGCGGGCGCGGTCGAGGCGCAGGGGCTTGTCGACGCGAACGAAGGATTCACCCTCACGCCACTCAATCAGACGGTGCCACTGGGGGCTGTCGTGACTGGTGTCAGGTTGTTTCCAAGCTTCTCCGATGTAAGAATATGCACTCTTGCTCATACGCGATTCACCTCGCGGATTTCCCGGTTCACCCTATGCTCTATGGCGGCGGGCACATTCCAGGACAGCCTAAGCTGCAAGTCTCGCCGACAAAGGTATGCTATAAGAAGATGTTCCGGGCGCAGCGGAGGATTGGGGGAGGCGGGGGCAAAGGGGGTGGGTGAAGGGAAAGGGTGAGGGGGGGGGCGGACGGCGGATGAGCGTTCTGCTAGGCTCGGACGATTTTCGAAGCGAAACTGGCCGCCTTGCTGCCGGCTGCAAGATCCACGGTGTGTTCCTTGTATGTGAGGCTGAGCAGGGTGCCGCGCGCTTCGGCGCCGAGCTGCGAGAACGGCACGGTGGCTTTGATGGCGCCTCGAAACACCACGGCGTCGGCCTGGATGTCGGCTTTCATTTTGGCGCCCGTGCCGCGTAGGATGCCGGTGAGTTCGACCATGCAGCGGCGAGGCTGCGGCCGTTATGAGAGGTTTCTGTGGATTGGCCGGGGTTCAGCCGTTGGCGAGCAGTGCTGCGAGTTTGTCGAAGCCGGCGCCCCATGCGCCGCGCATGTGGTCGTGCGAGTCGGCGGGGACTCCGTCCATGCCGAGCACCATGCGGGTGCCGGTTTCGGTGGGTTCGAGCAGCGTTTCGATGAGAAATTGCTTGTCGGGGGTACCCTGAACCAATCGGCGGGGCGCGTCGATGGCGTGGAAGATGCCTTCGTCGATGTGGTCGCCGTTGGGGCCGACCATGACGCGGCGGTAGGCTCCACCTTGGCGTAAGTCTAAGGATTCCACGCGGCAGTCGTTGGGGCCGGGACTGTACCACTTGGAAAGGAGGGCTGGTTCGGTCCATGCGGCCCAAACGCGGTCGATGGGGGCTGCAAATTCGCGTTCCATGCTGAAATCCATGCTGCGGCGACGTCGGGAGTTGGCTATGGTCCTGTTGTACGAGGTCGGCGAAAGCACGTGTCTTGATTCCCGGGTCATTGACTCATGGATGCCTGCCAAATCAAAGAAAGATTGGGGTGGAGTAATTCAATTTCCCTTGTGAAAAAGTGTCACATTGTCCCGCGATTTGCTTCTATTTGGCGCCGACATGAGGAGGGGGCTACGGGCAAAATCGATTTAGAAAATATACACGGCCCCAACCAGGGGGGTGTAAAATGACAGCACTTAGAGTCAAAATGAGTGCAAACCCTGAACCAGCGGGATAGATACTATTTATGAGATAATTCTGGGCCGTTTATGAAGTGGCAAACTGCCGCGTTGATGCTCAGCCTCCTGGTGCCCCTGGCGGGTGCCGGATCCGCAACCGATCCTGAACTCTCGGACCCCGCAGGTGACGCACATCAGTTCATCGAGTGTGTCCCCCCAAGTTGTCTCTCCGGCGTCTACGAACCCAGTTCGGAGGCAAGCGAGCAAGTGGACATCCTCGCGTCTTGGTTTGCCCTTGAAAACGGTACCCTGAGCGTCTCCATGCAGACTGTCGCCGAAACAGACGACGAAGTGTACACGACTTTCGCCTTCGATGTGGAAGCAACGCCGTTTAGCGCCTCGGACAACGACACGCGGTCCCCCGTCGTCCTGGAAGCCAAGGGCACCACCACGATCACCGGCACCAACGTCACTTGGGTTCGCAACGGCACCGTACTCACTGCCTCCTTGCCCATGCAAGACGCCGGCATGGTCGCTGGAGACCGCCTCGTTCGCCTCCAAGTGTCCACGGAGCGCTCAGAAAGCAGCAGTGAATCGCTTGGACAAGGCTCCCAGAAAGACACAGACGCCACCGACGGCACCTCCAGACCCTTCTACGCCCCGGTGGCCGCAGGCGAGCCGGATTTCCAAGTCACAGCCCGCAACGGCACCTACAGCCAAAGTGGTACGGAACAGAATTTCACTGGGTCCAACCCCTGGTTCGATGCCGTGCCGGACAGCATCACCTTCTCGTACCAGATTCTCAGCCACCAGCCCGGGTCCAACTTCACGGTCCAAGAAAACGGCGCCGAGGCACGCAAGGTCACCACGGACGAGGCCGGCGTGGCACATGTGAATGCAACCATCGGCCCAAGCGACCTTGATGGTCGCACCTGGAGCGTCCAAGTCACCCATGCCGGGCACACCACCACGCTTGCTTGGCTCTTGGGCGGCCACGCCTTTGATCCGCTCTACGCGGACGGTTTGAGCATCGAAGGCCTCGGCGGCAACTGGACCCTTGGCAACACCACGACGGAATTCGAGGACAAAGTGCTGATCGGAAAGGTTCTGCCGGACAACATCACGGTCTCGTACCGCATCCACAACAACCTGCCTTTGGCCAATCTCACGGTCGAATACGTGGGCTACAACACCACGGTGCAAGTGGACGTTCTGCAGTACAGCAACAAGACCTTGAGCTGGACCTTCCAGCCCATGGTCAACGCCACGAGCCTAGAAATCCAAGTTCGCAACGCCGATGGCCAGAACGCAACCTACACGCTGGTGTTCGAGGAGGACACCGGCAACAAGGGAGGCGAAGGCGGCTCCAACAAGGAGGAGTCCGTTCAAACCAGTGCCAACCTCGTTTCTCCGGTCGTGTGGGTGTTCCTCCTCGTCGGCGTCGTGATCATGGTCGTACTCGTGATCCTGGTTGCGCGCAAGTAGCCTACTCAGAAGCGTTCGCAATGCGGTAGCGCAGTTCCACGAACCCAGGCCCCACGTCCAGCGTGGCGATGCGCTCCAGCGTCGCTTGGCGCGGCAACAACGGCTTGCCGGCACCCAGCGTGATGGAGGCGACGTTGACAATCAACTCGTCCAGCAACCCCGCGTCCATGAATTGGCCGGCAAGGTCGCCGCCTCCAACCACCCAGACGTGCTTTGCGCCTGCCGCCGCGAAGATGGCCTCCATGTGGTTGGCGACGGCCCCCGAGACCACGCGGATGGATTCGTGCGCGGGGGCGAGGTACTGGCGTGAGAACACCCAGCATGGCAGGTCGTACGGCCACGGGTTTCCTGCCGCCATGTGTTTCAGGAGGAATCGATATGTGGCGGAGCCCATGACGATGGCGCCGACGCCGTCGATGAACTCGGTGTAGGTCTCTGGATTGGGTTGGGGGAGGGAATCGAGCCAGGATACGTCGTCGTCGGGGGTTGCGATGAACCCGTCTAGGCTGGACGCCACGTAGTATTGCACGGCCACGGCGCGCCATGTGTGCTCGCGCTTACAATCCTCGCGCAAGACTTGGGTGAAACTATTCGGTGGGCGGTTGGAACGTGGCCCGTGCCTGTTCCGCTTCTTCTCGAATGACGCATCCTTCCATGTGGTCGTTGACGAGCCCCATGGCCTGCATGAACGCGTACGCCGTCGTGGGGCCGACGAATTTCCAGCCGCGCCGTTTCAGTTCCTTGGCCAAGGCAATGGATTCTGCCGACGTGGAAGCGGGGTCGCCGCTCGGCGCTCGGCGGCTCGGTTCAAACGCCCAGACAAACGACGCCAGGGATTGCCCTTGCACGAGATGCGTTGCTCGATCGGCATTGTTGAGGACGGCTTCGATTTTGCCTCGGTGTCGAACAATGCCGGCGTCTGCGAGGAGCCGTTCGATGTCGGCCTCGGAGAATTCGGCGATGACATGGAAATCGAAGCCTGCAAAGGCGGCTCGAAAATTCTCCCGCTTGGATAGGATCGTGCGCCAACTGAGCCCCGATTGGAATGCTTCCAGGCTCAGTTTCTCAAACAGTCGCCGGTCGTCGCTGACAGGGAATCCCCATTCCGTGTCGTGGTAGTGCAGGAAGTCCGGGGCAGCCAGAGCCCATGCGCAACGAGGGCGGCCGTCTGGTCCCTGCACAGTTTCCATGGTCTGGGGTTCAGGTGGCGGCGCGTTTGATGTTCACGGTTCGTTGTTGCTGCGGGTGATGCCTCTTCTGTGCTTCCTCCGCGCATCCCTCATGTTTTCGCCGTGGTTCAGGGCCGCATCGAGGGCCACAGTCTTCACCAGAACCACCAGGCGGCCCCGGTTGCAAGGATGAGGCCTGCCAAGCTTGCCCAGACGCCGACTTTTGCCATTTGTGCAACGCTCACATGGCCTGTCCCGTACGCCATGGCATTGGGTGGCGTGCCGACGGGGACGAGGAAATCGAGGGACAATGCGGCGGCGGCGAGCATGGTGATGCCTTGGGGGGCGAGGTTCCATCCAGTGGCAAGTTGGAGGACGATGGGAATCATGATGACTGCGGCGGCGGTGTTGCTTGCAAACACGGTCAACAGCAAGGCTGCCGCTGCGATGGCTGCAAATGCGACGAGTCCGCCTCTGTTGCCGACGACGCCGGCAATGGCGTCTGCAAAAGTGGCGTCGAGGCCGCTCGTGGTCACCGCGTCGCCCAACGCAAGGCCGCCGCCAATCAAGAGGAGTGTGGGCCAACCAACTTTGTAGATGTCTTCCTCGCCGAGGACGCCAAGAACCGCCATCAGTACAATCGGCACGACTGCGACGAGCGAAGCCGGTACGCCATGAAGATCGGTCGTGAGCCACAAAAGCACGGTCAGAAAAAAGACGCCCATGACCAATCGTTGCGGCGTGGTGGTGCCTCCGTTGGCGGGGGGTGTGTGCAATGGGTCGGTGCCGATGGGGTAGACGCGCAGGAGAATCCACCACAAGAGAACCATCAGGGCAACAACCAGCGGGACGGCGCGGGCCATCCAGCCAAAAAACGAGATGGGGGCGCCAGCTTCGGCAAGAAATCGAATGGCAATGGGGTTCGCAGTGGTGCCGATGGGTGTTGCGATGCCTCCAATGTTGGCAGAAAACGCAACGCCGAGCACGAGGCAGCGCGCCAAGTTGTCTTTGCTGCCCGGGTTGGCCGTGACGATGCCAAGAGCAATGGGGAGCATGATGGCCGTCGAAGCAGTGTTGGAGATCCACATGCTGAACGTCGCCGTGGTTGCCATGATGGCCAGCAAAATGGTTGCGGGCCTGCTGCCAACTCGACGCATCACGAAGGCCGCGAGCTTCACGTCCAGTCCGTGTTTGCTCAGCGCCACCCCGAGAAAGAAGCCTCCCAGGAGCAGTACGATGATGGGGTCAAAGTATGCCGCAAATACGTCGACGGAGGGCATTCCTGCAACCACCACCAGGAGTGCCGAGGAGGCCAGCGCGGTGACTGCCAAGGGGATGGTTTCGCTGACCCAGACGACCATGGCAAACACCACGATTCCGAGCACGGCAGGGGCGGAGCCGCCAAGCGGAATCTGCGCGGCAAGCAGGCCCAAGAGCAGCGCACTGGCAAGCCACAGCAAGCGCTTCTGCCACGAGGGAAAGTGCCTGCTTGGGGACTCGGGCGCGGTGCCGAGCATGCGCATCACGTCCGGGTGGGCATTGCGTGTTTGGAGTCAAGGTCCGTGGGCACGGCGGCCTGCAACGCCTCGACGACGTGGGCGTCTTCCAGGGTCGATGTGTCTTGGCGCATGGGTTCGCCTCGGGCAATGGCTCGCAGGAGCCGGCGCATGATTTTGCCGCTGCGGGTCTTGGGCAAGGCTGCGGCGAGGACGATGAAGCGGGGCCGGGCGGTTTTGCCAATTTCTTCGGCAACGTGGCCGGCGAGTGCGGCCGGTGCCACTTCCTTGGTGCAGACGACGAAGGCAAATACGCTCTCGCCGCGAACTTCATCCGGCACACCGACCACGGCGGCTTCCACCACGTCCGGGTGCGATGCGAGGGCGGATTCGACCTCCATGGTGCCGATGCGGTGGCCGCTTACGTTGAGCACGTCGTCGCTTCGGCCCATGATCCAGTAGTCTCCGTCCGCGTCTCGGCGTGCCGTGTCGCCCGCTAGGTATCGGGGCGCGCCAAGCGACCAGTAGGTTTCGCGGAATTTCTCGTCGTCGCCCCAGATGCCGCGCAGCATGCTTGGCCAGGGCGTGTCAAGAATCAATTGGCCGCCCTCGTCTGAATCTGCGCCCGCGTCTCCTTCGGCCGCGAGGATGGAGGCGCTGATGCCGGGGAGGGGTTGGTTGCAGCTGCCCGGTTTTTGGTGGTCTGCGGCAGGAAGCGCGCTCATCATGATGCCGCCGGTTTCCGTTTGCCACCATGTGTCCACGATGGGCAAGTTGCCCTTTCCGATGTGGGTGTGGTACCATTTCCAGGCTTCGGGATTGATGGGCTCGCCGACGGAGCCAAGGAGGCGCAGCGACGACAGGTCGTGTTTGGCCGGCCACTTGTCGCCGGCTGCCATCAGGGCTCGAATGGCCGTGGGGGCGGTGTAGAACACGTTCACTTTGTGCTTCTCGATAATGCTCCAGAACCGATCCGGCGCCGGGCACATGGGAGCGCCTTCGTAGAGCACGAGGCGGGCTCCTACCATCAAGGGGCCGTAGGCAACGTAGGTGTGTCCCGTGATCCAGCCAATGTCCGCTGTGCACCAATAAGTGTCCTCGGGGGTCAAATCGAAGACCCATTGGCTCGAGAGCTGGGCCCACAACAGGTATCCGCCCGTGGTGTGCAGGATGCCCTTCGGTTTGCCCGTGCTGCCTGAGGTGTATAAGATGAAGAGTGGGTGTTCTGCCGGAAAGGCGGGGGGCTGGAGCACTGGTGTTCCATATGTCCAGGCAACGTCGCGCCCTGGCTGCATGGCGACGGTCTCGCCGGTTCTCTTGTGGACAAGGACTCGTTCCACGTCGGGGCAATTGGCCAGCGCCGCGTCCACGTTTGCCTTGAGCGGGACCACCTTCGTGTTGCGGTATGCCCCGTCGGCCGTTAGCACAACTTTGGCACCGGTGTCGTTGATGCGGTCTGCCAATGCCTTCGCGGAAAATCCGCCAAACACCACGGAATGGACGGCGCCGATGCGCGCACAGGCAAGCATCGCAATGACGGCCTCGGGCACGAGGGGGAGGTACAAGATGACGCGGTCGCCGGCTGCTACTCCGTTCGATTGGAGCGTTCCTGCAAATCGGCACACAAGGTCGTGAAGCTCGCCGAACGTGAAATTGCGAACCTCGCCCGCCTCGGATTCCCACGTGAGCGCTACTTCGTTGGCCCGCTCGGGCAAATGCCGGTCGAGGCACTGTTGGGAAGCGTTCAGCATCCCGTCGTCAAACCAGCGGTAGTACGGCGCTTGGCTTTCGTCCAGGACGCGCGTGAATGGGCGTTGCCACGTCAGCGCGTCGTTTGCCTGAGCCCTCCAGAACGCCTTGGAATCGCTTTGCCAGGCTTGCACCAGTTCCTTGCGGGCCATGGGCGTGATTCGGCCTTGGGCCATGGGTGGGTAGGTCTGTGGCTGGGGGTGGGGCGCGGCGCTCATGGACGCACCTGCTCTGGCTTCGGTCGCATCGGCACGCATGCGCCAAGTCACGGGTATGATTTGAATGTGGCACGCAAGACCTAGCCTGCGCACACGGGCGCGTCAGCCGCGGCAGGTTCGAAGGGCGTCGCGCCGAGGATGGAACTCCCAGGATTTGTGCGGTTGCTGAATTTGGGGTTCTGCGGCGGACTTGCGCTCGTTCCGAGCCGGCCCCATCAGGGTTAGGCTTCGACCAAAGCCAATGCTGCAGAGTCCAAGTTTTCCAGCATGCGCGCAATCGCCTTGCGGAAATTCGGGCGGATGGCGGCAACTTCTAGGAGGGTGCCGATAGGGCCAAACTTGGCCTTCAAGTCCACTGTGAAGGTGACAAAGCAGCCGGAGTCGCGGGGGTCCAAGATGTGCAACTCGTCGTGACTCGGGAATATGATCTTGCCATGGATCGGTTGCTTGGTTGGTGCGACGAGGCGATTGCAGTCTGGGAATCATAGCCTAGGCGCAAGCAACTTTCGAACCAAATTTGACGCTCGTATCGACGCGCAGGGACAAGCGCATGAGCGTGCGTAGGGAAATGGGCAGGGCCATGGTATCAGGAGCTGCGCCGCAGGCGGAATCCACGCGCCATCACACTTACCACGCGAGCCTGAGCAAGCCAGCCGACTGCTTGTGATTGGGTGTTGCCCTGGGAGGCTGAGGATTCAAGGAGGCGTCGTCATCCACTGTTCAAAGAATGCGCCGATTCCTTGGTCGCGGTGCACAAAATGAATTTCCAAGATCCAGTCGCGCCTCACCCCGTTTTGATCCAGCGCCCGCAGCGGGTCATGGTTGTCTGGGTGGATGTAGTTGCGGACTTCTTCGCCTTGGATGCGTTCGTGCGGGAATGCCCCTATGAGGTGGCCGCAGTGTTCTTGCCCGTAGGTCCAACCACGCTCGATAGCCAGTTGGCGCACGAATGCGTATAGCTCGGCGCCCGTGATGGTCGGATGCGCGTCAAGGTGCGTCTTGGCAAGTGTCCAGCACGCCTCCACATCGGCTGCGATTCGATGTTTGTCGGGGTCGGAGCCAAGAACGAACGTGCGGCCGTAGTCGGCCTCCCATGCGCCCAGTACGGGTCCAAAATCGAAGAACACAATGTCGTCCGCCTGGATGGTGCGATTCGGGGGATTTTCTGCGTAGGGGCAGAGCGTGTTGGGGCCGGCGCGGACGATGCGCTTGTGCCAATGTTGTTTGATGCCAAAGCGGTCGCGCGCAAGGGCGTGGGCTGCGTCGTTTAGGGCTTGCTCGGTGGTGCCGGGGCGCACGAGGTTTTCTGCCGTGATTTCTTGAAAGAGTGCGGCTGCGATGGATTCGGCGTGGCGCAATGCTTCCGCGCGTGTGCGGGGCTCGGTGGGAGCTTGGATCATAAGCGGCGACCTTGGAGGATGGGTTCCGAGTGCATCGGGGGTATGTCACGGTCTCGGACCGGAGCAGGGCCTTGGTTTGGCGATCAATCATTGCATCGTCGAAGCATTCTTGCCGACTTTCGCTTCTTCTGTATCGTGGATGCCATCGATGCGCGCATACTTCGGTTGCTCTATTGGAGCCCCTTCAACCCTGTGGACGTGGAGCGGGGGCCGTACACAATTTGGGACATTGCGCGGCACCTTGGACTTCATGGCAACACCGTCAAGAGGCGCCTAGCGGAATTGGAAGCGTCCGGGGTGTTGCTCGGGTTGAGCTTCTTCCCCGATTCGCAATTGGTTGGGCTTCGAGTGGTCTACGTCGCCTTTGGATTCGACACCGAGGACGCTTGTCGAGCGGCGGCGGATCAAGTGTTTGCCAACGCTCCCTTCGGCGCCACCTTCCACCTATCCAACAACGAAATCCGCTACAATATCGGCGTGCCGGAAGAAGCCGACCTGGACGCAGCCATTGAAGAAGCAGCGGCGACGTTCGGAGCCACGCGGCACAGAATCCTTGCCAAACGCCACTGGGATTCCGGCGAAATCACCGAATTGGAGCGCCGGGTTCTTGGCGAATTGCACAGGGACCTTTTTGCCTCCCCGCCCGACCTGGCTGCCCGCGTGGGGGTCACCCCAAAAACGGTGCGTCGCTGCATCCAAGCGCTTCGAGACAAGAAGACCTTCTGCGTCGTGCCCCTAGTTGACTCGCAAGTGGCGCGGGGATTGCAGGCGTTTCACATGGATGTGGACGTGGGCGACAACACGAGCGCCGGGCCGCAAGTGCTCCGCTCATTTCCGGATCTATGCCCGAACGGCATTCAATCCACGGGCGTCTTGATTCTGACCGGATTTGCCGATACACCCGGGGACGTGGCAGACATCATCCGCGAAATCCAAACGATTCCGGGTGTCCGCAGCGTGCAGATCTACACCGTGCTGCGGATGCATTGGGTTCCGTTGCCAATGGGGCTGCAATCGGTGTCGCAGATGGTGGGCGTCGTGGCTGAGGCGCCGAGCTAAACCACCAACTGTCGCAGGCTCATGAGCAAGAAGGCGCCGGTCACGAGGTATGCCGAAAGCAATGTGTGGCGACGCATCCGGTCGGCTTTGGCAACGATGGCTCCGGTGTCGTCTGCCAGCACCGCCTCGCGCAGCGCCTTCTCGGCAGGAGCGTGTATGAAGATTCCCTGCAGCAGCGACAAGATGCCGAGTCCGGCGCCGATGCTCAGCAACATCCCGGACGTGGACGCAAGCGAAATTCCCAGACGCCAGTACAGAACGGAGCCACTGAGGATGGTCACGATGGAAGCCGGAGCAAACCACCGCGCCCCGCCGCCGCGCCGTGTCTGCTCCTTGATCATCTCAATGCCGTGCACTCCATGTGCCGAGCGCAGCGGTCCCATCATGAGATGGTCATACCAACCGGCTCCAAACCAGGCAGAGGCGGCCACGAGATGCACGGTCAAGATCAAGGCATCAGGGTTGAATTCCATGCGCCAAAAGGGCCGGGTCAACCCATAGGATTGCTGTACACGCCCTGTACGAAATCGGCACGCCTGGCCCCACCCAATCCGGCCCTGCCCGGTCATGCCAGGCCCTGCCCTGCCCGGCCCTGCCTCCGTTTTCGGCAGCTACGGCATCGAATGGTCCGCAGAACCACGAGCCGCCCACTGTCTGCCCCATTGATCCGCGCACACAAGGAATGCCGGAACCACCGCTAGCCCAACCACGATCCAGAACCCACCAAGTTCCAAGAACATGGAGGTGCCCACGACCAAAGGACCCACGGCGTACACGGCACCGTCCTGCCAGCCATCATGACCCCGCCGACGGGCGCCAGCCAGAAAGGCATACCCCGAAATCCACAATGCCATCAATCCAAGCATCAGCAGAGAATGGGTGTTGAATAGAGGTCCAAACGCACCCGGCAACGAAGCAGTCGCGGCTAGATTTCCCACGATGGGGCCGCCGCCAAACCGCACCATACCCACAACGGACATTGCCCCGGCCGCCACCCAAGCACCGCCGTGCAGGACTCGGCTTGCCCGCAACCAACGCACGGCATCACCCTCGCGTGGCTGCCGAACAAGGAAGGCTGGAACGCCCAGCCCAACCAAGAGAATCAAGAGTGTCTGCCACCAGCCGCCAGGCTCCGCATCGTCCGCAAGCACAGCCAGATTGTCATGCAGAAACGCCATCTCCACCCGCACAGTCACTGCACTGCTGCCAGGATTGTGCAACGCAAACGGAACCTCCGTCCACAATGCATCGCAGCACCGAACCAAGTGATTGATGGTGAGCGCAGCATTCGGGCCGGCAACACGTTGCCCGTTGGCCATGAACTCGACGGGGCCCGAGGCATCCACATGGCCAAGGACACGATGCCAGTGTACGGATCGATTAAAGGAGTAGGATTCTCCGGCGGGAATCGTAAGGACTGCTTCCAACGAAGAGCGGTCTCCGTGCGCACTAGCCAATGGAGCAGCCAGCAGAATCGTCAAAAGAGCCAGGGCGTGCAGGGGAAACGAATGCCGGCGCACACTCGGCAAGGATCGAAGAGACATATAGGGACGGTGTGCAAAGGATGGACGGAATGGGTAACGAGAGCCGAATCGGGTCATCATTGCCGTAGAATCTTTTCCAGGGCCTTGCCGCGTGCCAGTTCATCCACCAACTTGTCCAAGTAGCGAATCTCCCGCATCAACGGATCTTCAATGTTCTCGACGCGAACGCCACACACGACACCTTTGATGAGCGACCTGTCCGGGTTCAGGGCAGGTGCCTGTGCAAAAAACGTCTGGAAGTCGGTTTCCTTCGCGAGTTCCTCTTGCAGCCCCGCAGCATCGTAGCCTGTCAACCACGCGATGATGTGGTCCAGTTCTTCCTTCGATCGACCCTTGCGCTCCGCCTTCTGGACGTACAACGGGTAGACCTTGGCAAATGGGGTGGTGAAGATGTTGAATGCCATCTCTATGCAAGCTCCGAATCGAAGTCAAGGAAGGTCATAGTCCATTCATAGGCCCACGCTTGGAAGACATCCGTGCTTAGAATTGGCGTCTCACCTTCGCGCTGGAAACTCCCCAATCCAAATCCCGTATTGGGAATTCCTTCCCAAGCCACATCCACGGCTCGCAAGCGACCCTCTTGGGCTCCCGCTACCTCGTAGAAAACGCGCACCGTGCCGCCGCCAAACGGCTCGTAAGGCCCCTTTACCATGGAGTCGACGGCGAGGGCGCCGCCGCTGTCGGAGGTCATGGTTGCGCGAACGGCAGGCACGGCGGGTGTCCTGGCGAGCAGTTCGAAGGAAATGTCGTCGAGGTGATGGGGCGCGCCCCATGATGTATAGAAGGTCGAAGCCAGCGTACTCGTCGTTACCCAATCGATCAGGAAGCCATGCGAATGAAACCCGTCCACATCGAGCGCAAGCTCGGCAGGTGGAGTCGTGACAATCATGACCTGAGCCTCCTGGACACGTTCCAAGCTGCCATCG
The DNA here is from genome assembly GCA_041601615.1 of Thermoplasmatota archaeon. Taxonomy (GTDB): domain Archaea; phylum Thermoplasmatota; class E2; order JACPAO01; family JAHFTW01; genus JANQNI01. The sequence continues at coordinate 196,611 of JBFIHX010000003.1, forward strand.
ACGCCCACTGCTTCGCAGAAATAGACCGGGACGAAAAGCAAGCCACTGTTCCCGGTCGGGCCCCCTTGGATGGCCTCAAATCCCTGCGGCAGTGCAGCTTGGACTTCCTCCAAGGGAATCGGATACCGGCCAGTCATCTCTGAGCACGAGGAAAATGCAGCAACGTTCGCCGGCTGCTCCGGCATCGACGTGGCGGCATCCAACTTGCTCTCGGGGCTGGCCAAACAGCCTGCAAGCAAAATGGCGCACGCGAATGCCAAAGCGACTCGGCAACTCATGAGGATTGAACTCCACGAGTGCGATTAATGTTCCGGGAGCGTTGTTTTCCAAGTTCGATCGAGAGACGATATCTCGGCGGTGGGCGCCCGCGCTGAGTAGCTGTACAACCCGGATTGATCAAAGCAACGCACGCGCTTCGGGGGCTCCCACGGGTGCCGCGAGAAACGCGCTCGAGAATTCGGGCTCAAGGCCCACCAGAACGGGGGCAATTTCCCCTCCCTGGCCTAGGCAATGGACTCTGCGTACCGGGCAAAGCTTTCCAGAATGCTCTGCCAACCCTTGCGCTGCATCTCCACATCGTTTTCGTCCTCCGCATCAAAGACCTGAGTGATGTGGGTGCCGCCGTCGGTGGGTTCCAGCAGCAATTCGACCATGCGGTCGTCCTCCAATTTGTACTCCAACCGGCGCGGCGGCTCCACGACCGTGAAAGTGGCTGCAAAGTCGAAACCCATGGAGCCGTCCTTTGCTTCCATCCGACTCGACATGCTGCCCCCGACGCGCAAGTCCACTTCGGCGCTTGGGCAATGCCAATCCGGGCTCGCAGCGTTCCACTGCATGATGGCAGCTGGCGTGGTTGCCGCAGCCCAGCATTGTTCGGGCGTGGCCTTGGTGTCCGCTTTGACGGTAATCTTCATGCGTCGCCATTCAAGAAGCGTGTCATGAGCGTTCTGGCAAGAAATCGCAGTGTCCCACGGCGCCGCGACAGATTGGGGTGGTTGAGGTCTTGGAGGCAACGGACGCGTTGAAGTCCATGTGGGTCTTGCCAAACTTGTGCCTCCGCCGGACCTAGGCCAGCACTTGCTGTGCGACGATAGCGTCATCGCACGAGTGGTCAAGGCTGCGGGGTTGAAGCCCGGCGACCAAGTGCTCGACGCCGGGGCCGGCACAGGCGCTTTGACGCGCCCCATCGCTGCCGCAGTTGCGCCCGGCGGAGGGGTCTGGGCGGTCGACGTGGACCCGTTGATGGTGGAAGAACTCCGCAGAAATCCGCCACCAGGCGTCACCGTCGTTTCCGGAAATCTCCTGAAGTGGCCCCTGCCGGCAGCACTCACCGCCGTCGTTGCCAACCCGCCTTTCAAGATTGCAGCGCCGTTCATCGAGCGCGTGGCAGCCGCGGGCATCCGGCGCGCCGTGTTCGTTGTCCCGCGTGAACTTGCCGACCGGCTCGCGGCAGCGCCCGGATCAGCGCACTATGGCAAATTGACCGTCCGCGTCGGTTTGCGCGCCACCGTCGAAGACCTAGGCTTCGTGCCGCGCCGAGCCTTCACGCCGCCGCCGGGAGTCACCAGCGGCATCATTCGGCTCCGTGCTCGCAGCGACTTGCAAGAAGTAGATGCAGAGATGTTGGATGCCGTTTTGGATGCCGCTTGGGCCGCATGGGATCGCAAAGCGCGACACGCATTCGGGTCGCTTGCGCAAACCATTCGGGCGGACGGCGCAGCGCTCGCAGGGCTCCTGTCCGAGGCCGGTTCGGCCGACTTGAAAACCTGCACGCTACCGCCTGATGCCTTTGCAACTGTGGCACGACACCTAGCCGCCGGGCGCCGGGACGCAACGTAACCCAGTGGAGCCGGCGGTTATGCTTCAGCAGCGGCCTTGATGTCCGCAAGATCCTGCTTGAGCGCCTTGCGCATGTAGCCCTTGGCCATCCAGCCCGTGAGGGCCCAAACAAGTTTTGAGCCCATGGTCTGAGGCTCGCCGTTGAACGTCATAGACAATCGAGTACCGCCCTCGATGGCCTCCAGCGCCATGCGCGTCGTGTACACAGCACCGTGGCTCTCGGCGCGGGTGTCGTAATGGGACGGTTCCTTGGCATCCACGATCCACATGACCTCCGTTGCCGCCTTGCCAAACAGGGTGCGCGTCTCGCGCCACTTCAATCCCACGATGGACGGCCCCGTGGCAGGTTCCAGGATCTCGATCTTGTCGATGCCGCGGATGGTGGATTCCGCGTGCTCGATGTCGGTGATGGTTTTCCACACGGCGGCTGGCGAGGCCATGATGTTCACGGATTCGCTCACTTGCATACGGCGACGACCGAGCGGGGGCTTGAAAGGGCTGTCTTTGGCCAGGCGTATGTGGGGCAAGGCACGTCACTTGGCGATTTTGTAGAGATCCTGCACTGCTGCCGCTACGTTTTTTCCCCGTGCCGGATTCGACTTTGTGATGCTTCGCCTTTCGGTGTTTGTTGCACTTCTCGCCCTTGTCAACGTCGCCAGTCCTTTGGTCGCGGCCCAGAACAGCCCCGGCGACGAGTGCATCATCCAAGTTACCCTGCATGACAACCTCACCACCGCCAGTCTAGCGTTCGACTTGCTCTTCGACGACGCCGCCTGGAAAAACCTCACCGACGCCATCGATGAAGACCAGGATGGAGTCATCACCGCCAGCGAAATCGAGCAGTATGAGCATCGCGTCGCGAAGGACGTAGCGGGCGAGGAGGTGCCGCCGTCTCGCCGCCTCAATATGTTGGTTGATTTTGACTCGGGAGCCTATTCTGGCACCGCCACCGCTACGCCGACTGCCGCCACCAACGCCACCGAGCTGCTGAACTTTGAAGGACCGGTGGAGGAACGCGCCGGAAAAATTGTGCGCGAAACCTGGACCTACCGATTCAACGATCCGCTCACCGACTACGACAACGGCCGCCTGAAGACCCGCGCCTACGCCATCCTACTCGCGTGGGGGCCGGACGCCGAGGAAACGCCGGAGGAATCGGTGTCCGTCATCGAAACCGTGCAAGTCACCGCACCCAAAGGCTGGTGGATTCGCGTGGACGACGAGCGGCACAAAACCTACACGTTCCAGTCAGGAGATGGTTACAGCATTACGTTCGTGCCCGACACAGCGCCACGAGAGCCTCTCCTCCCGGCGCCCGGACTCGGTTGGGTCGCGGCGTTGGGGGTCTTGGTGGCGATTGGGACGGTGAGGCGGGGGCGGAGGGCGTAACCGGCTTCTCGGGCCCCTAGGGCGTGGGCACGCCTAGGTCACAATATCCGCAAGCATCCCCTGTTTGGCCGCCATCTTGACCTCGCGGGCAACCCGCCTTCCCGTAGACATCTGGGTCCTCCACAACGCATTCCCGTACGGGTGGCCCATGCCCACATGCACGTTCGTCCCGCCGCCGATCCTCGGCGCAACGTCGTAGATGTGGAAGTTCATGTCCTTGTCCACGCAGGTCTGAAGACAAAATGGCCCAATAATCCCCGGGGCGTAGTGCTCGGCGGCGGCCTTGACCCATTGTTCTCCGAGTGCGTAGACCTTTCCGAGCAGGCTCTCGCGGACGGTGGCGGTGTTGTGGCCAACGACGGTCATTTCGGGGATCATTTGGTGATCCGGGAGGGTCATTTGCTGCGGTGCGGGGATGCGCACGTGGCCGTCGAGGCTGCTTTCGAAGCGCCAGTCGACGCCCAAGAGTTCGAGGGGTTCTTCGCCCATCGCCTTCGAGACGGGGCTGTAGAAGAAGTTGAAGTTGAAGACGGGGCCGATGATGTATTCCTCGATGCGGGCGGTTTCGAGGCTCGGCTCGTCGATGACGCCGGCTTTCAGGAGCTTGCCGCTTTTTTCGTGGAATTCTTCGACGCTTGCGCAGGTGAAGAAGCCCCGTTCGAGGGGTTTCTGGCTGTGGTGGAGCTTCACGATGGCGAGGCCGTCGATGTCGTTGTAGTGGTTGATTTTGCGCGGGAACGGCATGCCGGCTTTTTCGAGGAGCCAGTAGTAGTCTTGCTGTTCCTCGCGTTCTTCGCTGCGCAGGAGGTTGCGGCTGCCGATCATGGGCACGGCGAAGTCGTCTTCGCAGGCGTCAATGTCGCAGTAGCTGGTCCAGGCGCGGTTGGGGACCCAGACGGCGTTCTCTTTCTTGAGGCGCGCTTGTTGGTCTGGGGCCATGATGCCGTTGTACTTGGGGTACGTCCAGACGTCGTCGACGCAGCCACGAGTTCCGTCGGCGGTGCGCTTGAAGAAGCGGCTGTAGACTTCGTGGCGGCCGTCTTGGGCGATGGCGATGTTGCGCATGCCTTCGTCGGTGGCGCCGTCGTAGACGTCGAGGCCGCTGTGGCTGGCGACGCACGCGAGCTTGAGTTTGCTTGCGTCGTATTCCTGGATTGCGTCCTGCATGGCACGGCGGTCGATCATGGACGGGGCCGGCCACAGGGGGTGCGCTCAAAGGGGTACCGGCGGGTTCGATTGGTCAGCGTAGCCGAGTGTCGTCATCCGTTCATGGCGAGGCTTCCGAAGTCGAGGTAGAATACGGCGTCCACTTGCGCGGGGTGGTCTTCGTAGCCTCGGGTTCGCTTGTGGATGCCGCTGTTGGATTCGTTTACGTCCTCGGAGTTTTTCAGGTGGACTTGGAGGGAGCTGTAGTCGCCGTCGGCCAGCACGTCGTAGGCGGCGTCGCCGTGGGCTTGGATGTTGATGCTGGTGTAGTCGGCGGCGATGGACCAGGTGCCGCCGGCGGGGGCGGTGCGTAGGGCGAGTTCGCCAAAGTCCATGGCGACATCGAGGTCTTCGAGGCCGATGGCGTCTGCAAAGAGAATGGCGCTGTAGTCGCCGGAGATTTCCAGTTCGGACCAGGCGAGGGGGCCGGAGGCGAAGGCGCTCATGTCGGCATTGAGGGCGAGTGTGTAGAGCAAATGGTTGGGCACTTCGATGCGCAAGTCGTAGCTGAGGTCTTCGCTGGGTTCGAGGCCGCTGCCGACGGGGAGTCCGTTGGCGGGTGCATGGCGAACATAGGTGCCCAGAGACAGGGTTTCGTCGGCGAGGGTGTCGTCGTGGATGACGGTGACACGGTCCATGCCGTTGCGGGCTTGTGCTTCGGTGCTTGCTTCCACATCGAGGTCGAAGGTGTAGGTGTAGCTGCCTACGTTGGCGCCGACGACGGTGACGTTGGCGAAGTCTACGGTGAGAAGGATCTCCGCGAGGAGGGCGTCGCCTACGCCGTTTTTGAGGACGATGCGTTTTTCGGCCACATAGCCGCCATCGTCGCCGGGGCGGGCCGTGGTTTCGCCTTCGGTGCGTTGTACGTCGCCGTGGGGGTCGCGGGGGCCGGTTTGGCGGCCCGATTTGGAGTCGGTTTCCGTGTCTGGCGATGTGGGTTCGGAGGGCGGTGTGCTGCCGGATTGGCCGGCATCAGGGGCGCTGTGGGTTTGTTCGTCTTCGTTGCTGCCGGGGTCGGTGTTTGTGCCTTCATCGGCGGTGCCGTTGTCCACGAAGGAAGGCGAGGTGCAGCCAGCCAGCAGGAGAGTGCAGGCCAGTAGGAGCGCGAGGGTGGTGGGGGTTTGGGGGTGCATCAGTTCGACCCCGCGTAGATGTCGGCGGTGCTTGTTTCGAGGGTGATTTTGGTTTTGATGGTGCGGCTGTCGTAGCCATTGGTGCGTACATGTTTGTGGTCCTCGTCTTGCTCGCCGACGGGGCTGGTGTCGTCGAAGTCGAAGGTGATGTCGCCCGTGCTGGTGTCGGCGGCGGCATCGTAGCCGCGTTGTGCGTCGGAGGGGGCGTTGATCTGGATGTCGCCGGTGCTGGTGTCGATGTTCCAGGTGCCGCTTGCGGTTGCGCGAAGGGTTGCTTCAATGTCGCCGGTGCTGCTGTCGATTTCCAGGTCGTTGGTGGTGCCTTGGAGTGTTACGTCGCCGGTGCTGGTGTCGATGCTGAGGTCGGAGACGGTGAAGCCGCTGAGGTCGATGTCTCCGGTGCTTGTGTCGATGCTCCAGGTGGTGCCGGTGAAGGTTCCGACGTTGATGTCTCCGGTGCTGGTGTCCACGGAGAGGGTGGCGAGGTTGCTTGGCGAGAGTGTGAGCGTCATGTGGGCCCACTGGTTGCTCCATTGTTGGTTGGGAGTTTGCACGGAGGCTGTGAGGTCGAAGGCGCCGTTGTTGGTGCCGGCGTCGTACCGGGTCGTCATGGCGGAGAGGTTGTTGCGGGCTTCTTGTTCGGTGTCGCCGCGGGCTCCGAGGTTGATGATGAGTTTGCTGCCGGTGCCTTCGTTGCTGATGGACACGTCGCCCACGGGGACGGCAAGGTCGATGTTGGCGGTGTCTACGGAGACGGACTCTTGGTAGGTGTCGGTGCGGCGGGCGACCCAGCGGCCGTTTTCTTGGGATACCGTGACCGAGCCCTTGTTGGATTGGCCCTCGCTGCCTGCTTGCGTGGAGGAGCCGTTTGGTGCGGGGGAGTCTGCGTCCTTGAAGTCGAGGGTGACGGTGCTGCTGCCGTCGGTCATGAAGGTGTAGCCGTATGCGACGGAGGCGGATTGCGGACAGACACAGACTTCCAGAACAATCTCGGAACCGGCGGGCCAGTTGGGCGTGTCGAGGTTCATGCGGGGGTTGTTGTCCGAGGCGCTGGCGACTTCTTTGCCGTCAATGAATAGCTTCGATGCAAACTGGGGCGCTTGGCCTATGATGGGCTCCAAGTGGACTTGCAACGAGACGAGCAGCGGGCCGTCGAAGACGAGGTCGCGTTCGGGGGCGGGGCGCAATGTGAAGCGGATGTTTTGGGGGGGATTGGCGGCCGTGCCGCTGCCGGTGAGGGCGGTGTCGGTGGCGTCTTCGTCGGCGTCCATCCACTGCCCAGCGCCGTCAGAGTGTAGGTATAGTGTTGCGTTGCCTGCTCGAAGTCCGGTGGTTGGTTCCGTGGCCTGATCGGAGACCTCCTCCGTGGGTGTTTCGGGAATGTCGTCAAAGCAGCCAGCAAGCACGGTGGCAAGCAGGAGGGAGGTCAAAAGCCAGGGGCGCATGAATGGAGCGATGCTTCTTGCATAAAAAGGAGTCTGGGCGGACATTCGAATTCATAATTTTTTGCGCCGCTGCCGGACTGGATGTTCGCACGTCTCGTCCACAAACCCTTAACCCTTGGAAAACGCGGTGCCATTGTGGCCCAAGCGATCCGGTGCCCCCGGTGTTCGACGCGTTTCTCGTCCGTCTCTAGTCGACCGTCGTGCCCGCAGTGCGGCCTCGTTGCGCGGGTTGCTGCGAAAGCTGCTGCGCCGGGTCCAGCGAAATCGAACGCTCCCCGCGCTTCGGCGCGCCAGTCTGCTCGCGCCAAGCCCTTGAGTCGTCCCCCTTCGCGCCGTGCGCGCCGAGATCGCGTGATTGCCGCCATTGCTGTTGCTGCGTTGCTGTTGATGTCGGGCATTGTCACGACGGCGTTGTTGGGCAACAACAATGCCAAGGCGAAGGCACCGGCTCCTGGTTCCCTGGACGCTGCGCCGCCGCTCGTTGGCAACATCGGAGGCGTCATCCAAAACACCACGCCGCCGCCTGCCAACGTCAGTGCGGTGACGGACAACGCCACGGTCGGCGGTAGCGGACCGGAAGGAGCCGAGCCGGCCCCGCTTCGTTTTGAGGGCAAAGGCGACGACGTGACCTCCGCCTTCACCACGGACCAGGGGCTTCTGAAAGTCTCGATATTGTTTCTTGGCGATGGCTACTTTCGCGCTTCCTTCATCAACCTCGACAACGAAAACGCCTCCCGCCGTGCCTTGTCGGCTCCAAGCGAAGGCGACTACGAGGGCAGCCGCTACATCGGCTTAGCGCCCGGCCGCTACACCGTGGACGTGCGCTCGGGGGACGACTCCAGTGCTTGGATTGTGACCGTGGAGCAACCTCGTGCCGTGGATGCTGCCAAGACTCCCGCAAACCGGGCCGGCGACGGAGATTTGGCGGGCCTTGTGTTCCAGGCAAAGGAGGGGGCGGTGACGTTCCAGACCACGCACACGGCGGAGCTTGGCGAATTCGTGGTGCGTCTGTTTGATGCGCAGGGCAACCTTGTGCGACGAGGAGGCAGCGAGGCGATTGTCAGCGATTACGGCGACCACAGCGGCACCGTGACCGTCAACGTGCCCGCAGATGGTGTGTATTTCGTGGACGTGCAGGCGGCGGGGTCGTGGAGCGTACGCGTTTCGCAGTCTTGAGTGGTGGATTCAGACCCGAGGCGACTGGGCGTGCTTGGGGGTGCCTGGGCGGCTTAGGTGGCTGCGGGCGCAAACGTCCCAAGCGCCAATCGCCCCGTCTCGGTGGTGTGTAGCGCCAGGAATCGTCCTTGGCGAACTCCATCGATGAGCCCGGCTTCTGTGAGTTTGCGCAAGTGGTAGTTGATGGTGGAGGGCGCCATGCCGAGTTGCGCCGCGAGGTCCTTGGCTACGGCTCCGGGTACGGCGGTGACGGCCTGCAGCACCATGCGCGCCCCGTCGGATTTCAGAAGAGGTGCTGCGGCCATGACGCGTCGGTCAATCTGGCCCTTGGGAAAGTAGCAGGTGAATCCTTTGTCGGATCGCTCCACCAATAAGTCGCTGCCTACGAGCTTGCGCACATGGTGCTCCATGGTGCCCCTTCCTTTGCCGAGGCGTCGCACCAGTTCTTGAAAGTGGATACCGGGGTCGCTGCTGACGGCGGCCATGATGTCGTTGCGCACGGGGTGATCCAAGAGGTCTGCCTTGGCAATGCGGCTGAACAACCCAACACCGCTTCCGGCCTTCAGAGCCGCTACGACGAAACTCAGGAGGGTAACACCCGCTGCTGCCCCGGCCAGGGCGCCTATGGTCTTGGGCTCCGGCCATTGCCACACTCCCTTGGTGGCGGCGTGGCGGTTCCACGGGTCGTTGGCGTACGGCGTCCATGTTTCGTCTTGAAATTGGGGTGCCGGGTCGCTCGCGTCGCCATGCACCGCAAACAGCGGGCGGCCGTCGGCTCCCACGAGCAGTGTTTCGGCGGAGGCTCCATTGCCGTCGGTGACCCAGAATGCGCCAGTGGAAAGATCGAAGCTGTAGCCCGCGGCGGCGTGCCCTGTGGCGACTTGGAACCGGTGGAGTTGGCTCGTAGCACTTGGCATCGTGGCAGGAAGCCGGTTGGGGCGTGGCAAATCGCCGCTGTCGGTGGCGGTTGCCTTGGTTTCAAGGGAGTGTTCGCGCCAAGTGCGGGCTTCGCCTCCGAGGATGCCGGTTTGGGTGCGGCCGTGCAGGGTACTGGTGACGACGCGAGCGCTCGTGCCGTCCGTGAGGGTGAAAGTCCACGTTTCCCAGCGTTCCGGCTCCGTGTTCGGTTGCGTCGCTGCTCTCTCGCGCACCGTGGCCGAGGCTTGGACGATTTGGGCGTCCGGGTGGGCTTTGTACCAGTCGGAGAGGGTGTCCGTGACGGCGGAGTCGAAGGCGCGGGATAGGGGCCAGTGCAATGGCACGCCGGTATCGTCGGGGCCCCACGCAGTTCGGTCGGCCACAGCAGGTGCGATTGCCGGGTGCGAGGGGTCGTGGTGTAGGGTGGGTCCGGAACCCGCCGCGTACTCGATGAGTTCGTGCATGACGTACAGCGTCGGTTGCTTGGCGTCGCCTGCAAGCGCTTGCACTTCGGCGGGCACGACGTCGGGCAAGCGGTCGAGGATGCGCACGGGGTACGCCACGTCGTTGGCAAACCACAGGCGCAGGCGGTCGCTGTCGGATTCGAGTGCGTATACGGTGGTGTCGCGCTCGCCCACGCGGTCGGTGCCGCTGACTTTCATGCGCAGCGGCCCGGACAAGAGTTCGCTGGCGCCAAAGTCGAGCGCAATGGGTGGCGGGCAGGCGCCGTGCACTTCGATGACGTTCCAAATCGGTACTCCGGTGCCTTGCAGGTCGTGGCGAAAGCCGCAGGGCCCGTCGATGGGCATGGCTTCCGTCCAGGTGGGGTCGGCTAGGCCTGCGAGCGCGGGGGCAAGTGCCGCAGGAGGTGTTGTTTCGCTCGGTCGGAAGGTGGCGGCGAATCCAGTGCTCTGGGCGTCGTGGTGGCTGACTTGCCACGGGGTTTCTTGGACGCGGTGCACGGGGGCGCCGAAGAAAATCCACTCATCGTCGTATCCTTCCCATTCTTCGGCCCAGGCAAGCCAATCAGCGTCCCATTCGGCCCACGCCATGTCGTCGGCCCATTCTTCCCAGTCATCGCCCCAGGCATCCCAAGCGTCCCCATAGTTGTCCCAGCAGTCCTCCCATGCTGCTGAGCCTGAGGGGTACCCGGAGCAGTCGATGGTGGGCGTGCCGGGACCACTGGGGCCACCTGGAAGGCCGGGAATCACGGGGCCTTGGGGTGCCTGTGGGACTTGGAAATGGTTCTTGAGGTCCGCCTCGAACGGCTCCGTTTCCCATTCGGCAACAAAGCTGCGCGCCCAAGTGGGGTCGCCGTTGCGGTCGAGGACGAAGCGGTCCAGGGTGCGCTCGAAAGCATAGCGTGCCTCCATGTCGATCCACTCGCCTTTGCCGTGGATGTCCACGATGACGAGTGCCGTTTTGTAGAGCCCCGCGTCGCCGACTCGGCTCGGCTCGGTGCCTACTCGTTCGGGCGCGCCGCCGGGGCCGCCTTCTTCAAAAAATCCGTCTGCTGCAACCAAGCTACCGCTCAGAAGGGCCCAGACGACGAGGCCCAAGGTGATTTTCGACGCGGAAAGCGCGCCCATGATGCCTTGCAAAGCAATCGACAGGCAGGTTCAGGCTTCAAGATGCTTTTGGGACGACCACTGGATTGGGCCGCGACAACCCTTAAGCCCTCCAAGGCAGGCTCCCCGTCGATGCGGTCCGCTCCGGTCCTCCTGTTTCTCATGCTCGCATTCGCCGGCTGCCTATCGGGCGACTCGGCAAGCGAAAAGGACCTCGTAGGCGGCGACGGCGTCACGGCCCTGACTTCGGCCCCGGTCACGTCCTACCTGCACGACCTGTCCGAGCGCCTTGACGTGCCAACCATCACCGTCAACCTGCGGACACCCATCAGCGAGCTGCTGGAACTGGACACTTGGATCATCCGGCCCGACACGGGCGCCCCAGTCCCCGTGGTCCTGGAAGTGACCCCGTACTACGGTGGTGGCGAACCGGAGAGCCTTGGCCGGCTGGGCGCGGAACTCGTCAGTCGCGGCTACGCCGTAGGAGTCAGCAGCGTTCGTGGCACCGGCAACAGCGGCGGCTGCTTTACCCAAGGCGGCCCGCAAGAGGCCAAGGACACGGCCGCAGTCATCGAAGAGCTTGCCCAGCAAGCTTGGAGCACGGGCGACGTGGGCCTCATTGGCGTCAGCTACCCAGGCACGACGCCGCAAGATGTGTGGGTCGAGGCGCCACCGAGCCTGCGCACCATCGTACCCATCAGCGGCATTTCGGACTTGTACAAGTACAACTTCGTCAACGGCGTACCCATCAACGCCCAAGGATTCGCCTTCAATGCCTACTACTGGGCCCTTGTCGGAGCCAGTCCCGCGGGCCTCAGCGGCGGCGCCCAGCTCCTTGGCGACCCGACCCACGTGGCAACGGCCGTCGCGGGCGAAGCCTGCACAGACCAAGCGGACGTACAGCAAGGCGGCGCCACGAGTGCCGTCGACGGCAACAAAGACGCCTACTGGCAAATGCGCGATTTTGAAGCCGAACTGCGTGCATCCTGGGACAAAAACCCAAGCCGAGCCAGCGTGTTCTACGTCCACGGTTTGCAAGACTGGAACGTCAAGCCGCACAACATGGAGGACTGGCTCCCGGCCATCCAAGAGACGGGCGTGCCGTACAAAATCTGGCTTGGGCAATGGCCCCACGCCTGGCCCGCCCCCAGCGGCGCCGACTCCACGTGCGAATACGACGAAGCCAACGACCGTGGACGCGCCTGCCGCAGCGACTGGTGGGACACCGTGCTCGTCGCCTGGTTCGACCAATTTCTGAAACACCGCGACACCGGCATTCTCGACGCGCCCGCCGTGCAGGTCCAAGACGACGACGGCGTCTGGCGCCACGAAAACGAATGGCCCCCCGCCGAAGTTGCCCGGCACCGATTTGCCCTTGGCAACGGCGTCCTTGGAACGGCCGGCACCGAGCCTAGCACTGGGTCCATGTCCTACCACGACACCAACGGCGGACTCACGAGCACCCTCGTCAGCGCCCAAGGCCTCCCAGACCGCGCCGTATGGCGAAGCGAACCCCTGGCAAACGACTGGCACGTCAGCGGCCTGCCCGTGTTCCACGCCAACGTCACCGCCGACGGAGCCCGCGCCAGCCTTATTCTGACACTCGCCGAGGAAACCCCCACTGGCCAACTGCGCAGCATCAATTTCGCCGCGCTCAGCCTCAACCACGCCCAGAGCCTCGAAAACGGCCGCCCAGACATCGGCGGCATCCGGCAAGAGGTTGAAGTGCAATTCTTCCCGCAAGACGACGTCATCCACGCTGGCAACCGCATCGTCCTGCTGGCCAGCGGCAACACCATCGGCGGCCCCGGCCCCGGCCTGCAACCCGTCAGCGACGGCGGCATGATCCACGTGGACCTTGCGGGCGCATGGTTGGAGTTGCCCGTAGACCATTCGATTGTGGTCGAAGAGCCGCAGCCGTACGCGTGAAACCAATAAGGGCAGTCAGAAAAAGGCCGCCGGGTGCATGCGGAACAACTGCAACCAACGACTGCATTGTTTCATTGCATTTTACGACAGAGTCCACAAACTAGAAAACGAGCGGCGGCATGTTTCTGGACATGGGAAATCTCCACATTACAATTCTGTTTGCAATCGCTTTCATGTCGTTTTCTGGCTGCGCGGACGAACCTGAGCCAAACGACACATGGGAAGAAACGGCGGAAGTTCCCGTCACTTCGTCGGAGTCCGTTGTTTTGGCCGCCAGAAACGGAGATGCCCAAGAATTTGATGCACTTTGTATATTCGGGGGGGCATCCGAGTTGAAACGAAATGATAACAAGATTGATACGGGGACTGAGGGGCTGGTGTTCCGCATGGATGTGCCCGTGGCCTACACGGGCTATCGGGTCGGATACACCGTTGATGGCGGGGAAATTAATTGGCTCCCGACCCTGTCGGGTGGCGAACAGGGCCAGGCGGTCGTGGATGTGCTCCCTAGCCAAACAGAAACTGGCGAGGTTCGATGGAGGTTCTACATGGAGGCGAACGTAAAAGACGTCGAGCAGGATTGTTATACAGGAATCGGCAGTGGGTCGATGGCAATCGAAATATCAACAATTATGCCAAATTAATGGATAATATGCCTACTACTATTTTCACAACATGTCAAATTATATATAAAGTAGGCGAGATTACTTTATAATTAGATTGAACTATCCTAGTCTAGCAGACCAAAGAGTCTGTAGGTGAAACTATGAATGATGTAAAATAAAACCGAAGCGCATCAATTGGAGTGCTTTTGATGTTGCTAATTGCAGCCGTCGGAATATTGGCCGTTTCGACGCCTGTCAGTGCGCATGTCTGCAAATCTGAAGATCACGCAGCGTGCGCATCACACGATTGCCCCGACGACGGATCTGTGCACACCCACCGCCACGATGTGCATTGGTGGCGCGATCATGGCTGCACCAGCAAACCGTCGTGCGAGGCGCTCGGCGGAGTCATTGCCGGACGCGGGCCGGAAAACGTCGCGGGCAGACTCGACATTAACTCGCCGTGGGAATCTGACAACCGAGCCTGTTCGGCTGGGCTATACCAGCCAGACCCATACGATATCGTAGGGTTTGACCCACTCGACTAAGATCTCAGCTTCGATTTTTCCCTCTTTTCCTCATTGTTTCAAGACCTTCAGCCCAACGTCCCCATCGCCGCTTTCAAGTGCCACCAGCGCAAGATACAGGAGGTGGAGCGTGGACTCAATGGTCCAAAATCCAACCCCGCCCGATGAGGGCCCCCACCGCCTGCCCGCCCTGCCCACGGAACTCAAACGTACCTACGACGGCCTCGTCCGCGTCGGTGCCACGAACCCCACGGGCGGCCGCGACCTGAAGTTCCTGTCCAAGGAGTTGCACGAGAACAAGAAGGAGCTGGACCACGAATTGCATGTCCTTGAAGGCAAGGGCGTCGTGGCACACCAGACCAACGGCAACGAAACAGTCTGGTACGCCAGCCGGTAGCAACGGCTCTTCGAGTTGAGTTGCGGACTCGTGGACTCGCGGCGGCGGGAGCGCTCGTCTTGGCTTCAGCCGTCGCGGCAGATTGATTCGTACTGCTCGGGTGCGCCCTTGCAGAGTTCTGCCACTTCAGCCTTGGAGAGCATGAACCGGGATTGTTTGCCGGTTTCATGGTAGCAGGATTTCTGGAACTCGGCTGCCAATTGGGGGCATAGGTCCATGCCGGCTTGGGGGCTGTTTTCTTGCAGGATGACGCCGGCCGTGAACGACGAGACGCACTGTTGGTGGAAGGCGTCGGTGCTGGCGTAGGAGCAGAGTTTGCTCATCTTTGACGCTTCGCGGTTGCCGTAGGGGGCTGCGTCGCGGCCTAAGCTTGAGTAGCAGTCGATGGCGTAGTTTCCTTGTTCGTCGCAGATGCGGGAGGCGGCCTCGAAGTCGCCGCCGTTGGCGCGCAGAATCACGGAGGTCTGCATGCGCCAGCACGCGGAGGCGAACTTGGATTTCACTACGTTGCAGGGGAACGCCGGGTCTTCGGGTTTGATCCAGAAGGATGGGATGGTGCCGTCGCCGTGGGCGTGCGGAACGTAGTCAGGGGCGAGCGAGTCGTGGTAGGCGACGACGTTTTCCATGAACACACCGCCAACGCAGGACGCTTCCTCGAACCAGCCGGTGAGCTTGGCGCAGGTGTCGAGGCTGCCGGGGACGTCGTAGTTGGTGTACATGGTGATGCCGTGTCCAACCCCGTGGTAGCAAGTGTAAGTCTCGAACCGGGACTTGGCTGCCGAACAAAGGGAGTTGAGCGCGGAGTCGCTGATCGTGGCACCTTGGCGGGATAAGTCGTCGAAGTATGCTTGCAGGGCGCCGTGGATGCAGCCCTGGAACACTTCGTAGGAGCATTCTCCGAGCGTCAAGGAGATGTCGAGGCCGTACGCGAGGTATGCGTGGTGGCCCAGTTCGTGTGCCAGAACGTGGCTCTGGGCGTAGGCTTCCGAGTTGACCTTGGTGAGGGATACGAGCAGATCGAAGGCGGCGATGGAGCCGGACGCTTCCAGCAGGTCTTCGATGTGGTGCAGCCAACAATCTTGGGAGGGGTAGCCGGCGTCGCGACATTGGGTTTCGAGTGCGTGTCCGGTCGTGGGTCCAAAGTATGTGGTGGTGCCGACGACGGAAACGCCGCGGGTGCCGAGCAATTCTAGGGTTCCGTGTCCGCCGTGGCCGTCGCCACCGCTGGCGCCGTGGCTGCCGCCGTGGTCATCGCCGTGGCCCACTGAGGCAGCAGAAAGCCAGTCTACGCCTTCGGCGGCGATGGCGCCTCCGTACCCGGCAGTGGCAAGGAGAATTCCAGCCCCCGCCATGGCGCGCACTTGTTGACCGGTGAACGTGGGCATTTTGTGGGCGAGCATGGTGGCGGCGGCGCCCAGTTGGGCAAGAACCGTGACGATGCCAAGGAGGTCCACTGGTTCGGGCGCGTCGGACCAAGGCGCTCGCATGATGCGCGTCAGGACGTACAACACCGTGGGCGCGACCACCAGAATCGCCAGGCCGGCGTGTTCGAGGCGGCGGGTGGGGTTGCGAAGGAACACAAACGCCCAGAGAATTTGCGTGATGCCGATGCCCAAGAAAAAGAGGCCTGCGCCGAGGGCGTGGCCCATGTGTGATTCAACGAGCAACAGGTGCAGTGCTCCTGCAACGAACACGAACCCGGCGGTGAGTGCCGGCCAAGTCGGCGAGGTGGGCGTGGCGGGATTGGAACTGCTAGGCACCGGAGCTTCAACAGGGTTGAGCGGCGCGTTGGTGTCCTGGGCGGGCTCGGATTCGGTCGCTCCGGGGTCCATGTTCGATGCCATCCGTTTGCGACGACACTCGTGCTTTCAGATGAAGGATTCGCCAAAGGTTGCCTGGGGCCCAACGGTGGTTTGGGGGTCAAAGCAGGGTCGCGGGGCCACCCGGCGGCGTCAGCCAAGCAGTTGCCTTGCGATGACCATTCGCTGAATCTCGGATGTGCCCTCGTAGATCTCGGTGATCTTGGCGTCTCGCATCAGCCGCTCGACGGGGTAGTCGGTGGTGTAGCCGTTGCCGCCATGGATTTGGACGGCTTCGATGCCGCACCAGGTTGCGGTTTCGGAGGCAAAGAGCTTGGCGCGGCTTCCCATCGAAGGGCCCTCCGCGCCCTTCGCAACCCCGGGGGCGTGGCGCTCGCGCTCTGCGCTCGACCACGCGGTTTGGTCAGCCAAGCAGTTGCCTTGCGATGACCATTCGCTGAATCTCGGATGTGCCCTCGTAGATCTCGGTGATCTTGGCGTCTCGCATCAATCGTTCGACGGGGTAATCGGTGGTGTAGCCGTTGCCGCCATGGATTTGGACGGCTTCAATGCCGCACCAGGTTGCGGTTTCGGAGGCAAAGAGCTTGGCTCGACTGCCCATTTCGGGGGTCAATTCGCCAGCGTCTTGCATGGCCGCCGCCTTCTGATACAGGAGGCGGCTCGCCTCGATGCGGGTGTCCATGTCTGCAAGCTTCCATTGAATGGCTTGGTTTGCAGCAATCGGCTTGCCAAACTGGTGGCGCTCCTTGGCGTATGCGACGGATTCGTCGAAGGCGCGCTGGGCGATGCCGACGGCCTGGGCGGCGATGCTGATGCGGCTGCCGTTCAGGGTCGCCATGAGTTGCTTGAAGCCGTCACCCTCGGAGCCGAGGAGGTTTTCGGCTGGAATTCGCATGTCGGTGAAACTGATCCGGGCGGTGTCGCTGCCGTGCAATCCCAGTTTCTCTTCGGCACCATCCTTGCCAAATCCGGGT
Source organism: Thermoplasmatota archaeon (assembly GCA_041601615.1). Classification (GTDB taxonomy): domain Archaea; phylum Thermoplasmatota; class E2; order JACPAO01; family JAHFTW01; genus JANQNI01. The sequence continues at coordinate 213,537 of JBFIHX010000003.1, forward strand.
GTGTCGGCTTCGACGGCAAACAGGCTGATGCCTCGGTGGCCAGCGGCGGGATCGGTTTTGGCCGCGACGATGGCGCTGCCGGCGTGGTTGCCATTGGTGATGAACACCTTGGTGCCATTCAGAACGTACTCGTCGCCGTCGCGAACTGCAGTCGTCGCCAGTGCTGCCACGTCGCTGCCGGCGCCGGGTTCTGTGAGGGCAAAGCAGCCGAGCCATTCGCCCGACGCGAGCTTGGGCAGGAATCGATTCTTTGTTGCCTCGCTGCCCCATTGCACGATGGGTGTTGCCGCTACACTCGTGTGGACGGCGACCGTGACGGAGGTGCTGGCGCAGGCCCAGGCCAGTTCTTCGAGGAGTGTGTTGTAGGCGACCTTGCTGATTTGGACGCCGCCGTAGGCTTCCGGAATCGTGGGGCCAAGCATTCCGAGTGCCGCCAGTTCTGCGAGGCTGTCGTGGGGGAATCCGCCGTGCTTGTCTAGGCCTTCGGCGCGAGCGGCCACCTCTCCTCGTGCAAATTCGCGCACGGTCTTCTGAATGAGCTGTTCTTCGTCGCCGAGACGCAGGTCCACGGGGCCGGGACGAGAGGGGCGGTTTTCAGTGTTGGGAGCGGATTTTGGTTCCGTCGGGCAACAACGACGCTTGGGGAACCGACGGACGAGCTTGGCGTGCTTGAGGCGCACATGGCTTGGATGCAGGGCCGGGCCCCATTCGAATTCGACGAAAGGCGTTGGCTCCATGAAATTCTATGAACTTGGAAGTTCAATGATTATCATGGGATGATTTAGAAAGATCAGCCCAATTGTGTGATGGTTTGATACCTATGAATGAACCAATCGTCCGAAAGCAACAATCACTGGCGCTCGCATCTATTTTGTCTCTCATCATGATTCTGTTGCCCGTGGGTGCCGTGAATACAGATTTTGATCATTGCAGCGCCCTTTGGGACGTACTTTTGGAAGGCGACCAATGGGATGATCCTCTCGGACATCTGGATGCGGCTGGATGGATTTTCCCCAGTCCCCTGGAGGCCTACAGGGCTTGCGGGCTTGATGTCCAAGTGGGGACGCTCGCTTCCATCGATCCGCAAGCCACCGGCACGGACGGAAAAGCCACGTGCGTCTATGCTCCGATGCCGGAGGGTACAGAGGCGCCATTAGCGGCACCCGTGGACATTGTGTTTGTTCCTCCTACGGGTGTTACCCTGCTGAAACTGCAATGTTTCGGCGTGAGTGCGAACCTTGAGGGGGCAGGGGGCGATGTCCGCCCTCTCATTTACTACGGATCGGGGACGGCGGGCGCATTTCTGCGCGAATTCCAGGCTGAAATCGCGGCACCCGGCGGCACCGACCTATGCTCGAGAATGATTGGTGCTGGCTACCGCGAATGCAGCCTGAGGGAGCCCGGCCTGGACCTTGACAATAAGGTTCGTTGCTATGCTGTTGCCGGCACCATGTCCTCGTGGACTGTGTTGGCCGCACAATACGCACGCAATCCCAGCCAATGCCCCCCCCCCAATGAGGTGGGTTCCATCATCAGCGAGACAATCTCACGCGCCGATCTACCAACGGATGGTCTATGAAGGCCATGCAAAACCATCCTGTTGTCTATACTAGTGATGTCCCGAACAATTCGGAAAGAGATTAACATGGGCACAGCGCTGCCTGAAGCTTTGCGCATCGTCATGGTCGTTGCTCTGCTGATGCCCCTTGCAGGTTGCTTGGGCAGCGATGCCGCCGGACCGGAGCCGATGCTGGGGTTCCAGGCAGCGTTCCAAGTAGATCAAGACCAGGCGCCTCTCACGATTCATTTGGGGCCTGGTGCCTTCGTTAATGCTCTTGGCCAAGTGCAAGAAGCAGGGATGCTGCACATGCAATGGAATGGCGACCACGCGTTTGCCGCGCTTGACGACATGGGCCAACGGCGTTGGTTCTACCTTCCCTGCGAGCGAGCGTGTGATCGTTCCATCGCGGTGTGGGGGCAGGGGGCGGCACCGTTTGGAATAGAAATTGCGCGGACGCAGGATGGCTGGATTCCTGCGACTTCCCCGTCCGGTTCGGGGGGGTCCCTGGAGGGGCTCTGGCGGGGGGAATGGACGACTCCGACTCCCATCCAAGACGGCAAGGCTGTCCCCCGCTCCGTCCAGTACGACCGGGCCCAATTGGAGCGACTGAATCTGCAAGCTTCCTCCGAGCCAGGCGCCCGCCTCGCGACCACGGTGCCCGAATGGCCGCCGACCAATCCTACGCGCTCGGCTCAGTACCTGTACAACGGCGAGGAAGACACCTTCTGGAACGGCGAGGGATCCGTGCATGGAGCCTTGGAGTTCGTGCGCGACAACAACCCAGATGTAGATTCTTGGCTCTCGGGCGCGGGCTGCGTCGAGATGGTCTTCTACTCGCAGCTTCGTAGCGACCCCGGCGGCGGGACCTTCGACCTGATTCACGACTCTCGAAGTGAACAAGTGCAATTCCACTTCTCTGACGGCTCCGGGAAAGGTATGGTGGTCGATGTAAGCTACTACGACAACACTCTCGGAGGCGACCCACGCACCTATCAGTACATGGATGCCGCGCCGCGACCCGCCGGGCTGTGCCCAGAGAAGCTTCCCTCTGCTCCTCTTGCGCCCATCGTTGCGTTCATGCAGGAACTCGCAGGCACAGAGCTATCGGTGCATGCATTTGTGGTAACGCAAGATAGCGGCTTTGTTCGATACACAGTGTGGGCGCGATCCAGCGAATTTGTAAGTGGCGGCTACCAGTCTTTCCTCATCAGTTGGGATGCCACGAACCAGAAGATGCTCTCGGCGAGCCTCCCTGACGCCGTCATGCAGAGACTACTAGGGCTCTAACGCGTCCACGCCAACACGGGCAGCACAGCATCCATCACGCGGTTTTCGCCCGCTCGAAGGCGCTCTTCAAAGCTGCTGCGCGTAATGCCGAGTCCGGCGGCGACCTCGGCGGTGGTGGCGCCGCGTGGACTCCGGTAATACCCTGCTCCATGCGCCGCAATCAACGCTTCTGCCTGCTTTTGCGTCGGCGCCTCCAGGGCCGGTTGCAGGCTCCAAAACAGGCTTGCCTGGATGTCCTCGGGGCGAATTTCTTGGCGGCGCACCACGCGGGTCGGATGCGATCGGGCAAGTTCCACGAGGGCTCCTTGCTCGCCGCCGGCCAGGGCCAATGCGTCGTAGTGTTCCCAGCCGCGCACCACGCGAAGCGGCTGCTGCCACAGCAGTCCGTGACGTTCTAGGATGTGGCTGATGCTGCTTTTTGGGTCCACTCTGGGCGTCCAGACCCAAAGCGTGCCGTCTGGTGTGTGCACCGTGCGCTCTGGGGCCAAGTGTCGTGCTGCCGCCTCGTCCACGACTGCTTGCGGGTGCTTGGTCGCGGGCAAAAAGACCACTTCGAGTCGGTGGCCGCTCCACACGCGCAAGTCTGCATCCAGTTCCGCCGACAGCCTTGCTAGTGGGCAATCATGCTGAACTCGAAACGTCACTTGGTGCAACCCGTCCATGGGCGGGGTATTGGCGCGGGGGCCTTGAGCCTTAAGGCGGCGCCACGGTGGCCGGTCGTGGCTGGAACTGGACCCGTGCGTATCGAACTCCCGGTTCCCTTCCCGCTCAAAACCGTCAACGCCTGGCTTTTTCCGGGCGACGCTCCAGCCCTCTTAGATTGCGGCATCGGAGACCCGCGCCACTATCAATCGCTGCTTGACTCTGTACGGGCGGCTGGCGTGGATCTGTCTCGCCTGACGCTTTATCTAACGCACGGACACGTCGACCACGCCGGCAACGCCCACCGCTTGCGCCGCGACCATGGTGTCCCGCTCGTGTGTCCTCGGGAGGAAGCGCCGTTTGTGGAGACGTTTCGCCGCGACGAAGCGACCCGCAACGACGCCTTCGCGCATGCATTGCTGGCCCACGGAGCCCCCGCCGAGGACGTTGCGCGCATCCGCGCCGACAGCGACGCCATCGATGACTACCTCGAGGACTGCCCCATCGAGCAAGGCCTCTCCGACCAAGCGCGGGTGGTATTCGGCAACGACGAAGTCACCGCAGTGCGTACGCCTGGGCACACACCTGGAAGCACCTGCTACTTGACCGACGACAACGTGCTGCTGTCGGGCGACACGCTCTTGGAACGGATCACAAGCAACGCAGTGGAACTCAAAGACGACGACCATGGCGCCTACCACCAGTACGTCGAAACCTTGGACTCGCTGCGTCGATTCGTGGGCGTCGAGTGTCTGCCGGGCCACCGCGCTCCCTTCCGGCTCACGGATGCCGTACTCGACTACCACATGCACGCGCACGAGTCCCGCCGCGAGCGGATTTTGGGATTCTTGGACGCGCCTCGAACCGCGTTTCAAGTGTTCAAGCACATTTTCCCTGGCCTGAACATGGACGCAGGGCTCTTCATGGGCATGGCGGAAGTGGTCGGGCATTTGCACGCCATGGAACTGGACGGATTGGTTCGATGGGATGCGACAGGCGATGGTGGCCTGCGTCGGTTCGCTCAGCTCTGAACACGCTTGTAGATGAGAGCCGCAGCTCCAAGCACCGCCACAAGGCCAAGCAACGGAGCTCCCGGAGCCGAGTTGGCAGAATCCTCAGAATCCCTGGAAAATTCTGGCGACTGTCCGCTTTCAGCATCGGGGTCACGCTCGTAGATGAGATCCACGCTGCGTGCCACTGCGGACCCGTTCTTTCCAAATTCCAACGCCTCCGATGCCCGTCCCACGACGAACGATTCGCTCCAAAGTGTCGACTCGATCATGTAGGCCTGCGAATCGGGCAAATCAAGGGAAATGCGGCCAATGGCGGTGCCGCCGCCCACGATGGACGGCACCTCGACCCATTGTTCATCCACCACAAGGCGCGTGGTCACTTCACGCACCACGACTTGGGCCATGATTGCCTCCGATGCAGTCGTCCGCTCGTTGACAAGATACAGCGCGGCGTCAATATCGACGCGGCCGTTTGCGACGCCACGGGCGTTCAGATCCAAGTGGTCCACCAGGACTCCGATGTCCTCCACGTCCGGAGGCAACAGGTTCAGTTGGCGCACCTGAAGGTACCATTGGTCCACGAGGATGCCCTTGTCCAGCACATCCACCATGAGTCGAGAGGAGGCTTTGCGAGGAACCTCGACGGAGAGAGCTACAGAGACCGCCTTTGCATCGTCCACGGCGTCCAATGGTTTCGTCGCAGACGCTGCCAGTAGGCCCGTGGCCTCATCGACTGCACGAACCCGGATGCTCCAGCCTTCGCCGGTGTAGCCTGATTCCACGGTGACATTCACGTCCAAGAGCACCGTGGATGAATGGACGGCCAGTGCTGTGACCGACACGTCTTCGATTCGTTCGCTTCCGTACCCATGGCCGGTACATCCGGCAAGCGCCAAGACCAGGAGCACAGTCCAAATCCATTTCATGCGGTCAAGATATTGCTTGAGAATACAATGATTTCTGGAACATTGTTGAAACAAACACCTTCAATCCCTGTGCGCCTCCTAGCTCCTGTGACCGACCCGGTGCTGGCCCACCTGCCCGCCGCCATCGCCCACTGGCGCACCACCGACCCGGTGCTTGCGGAGCTTGCCGAATCCGATCCGCCGGGCGCTTGGCCGGACGACAACGACGACGCATTCGTGAGTCTGTGCCGCGCCATCGTCCACCAACAAGTGAGTCTCGCGGCCGGACGCACCATCTACGGGCGCTTCGAAGCGGCTGTCGGCACCGTGGCCCCCGCCCACATCCTTGCTGCGGGCGAGGAGACATTGCGCGGCGCGGGCCTTTCTGGGCAAAAAACCAGCTATCTTCTTGACTTGTCAGGGCGAGTTCAAGATGGCTTATTGCACATTGATGCGCTTCACGCCATGGATGACGAGGCCGCTACGGCGGCCCTCGTGGCCGTGAAAGGAATTGGCGTTTGGACTGCCAAAATGTTCCTGCTTTTTCATCTTGGACGATTGGATGTTTGTCCCTGGGAAGACCTAGGCGTCCGCTTGTCCGTGGAGCGTTTCTATGGCTTGCCCGAAAAGGAAGCCGCCGCTTGGATTCGCCATGATGCTCAGGCTCGATGGAGTCCGTACAACAGCCTTGCTGCCCGGGTGCTGTGGAATGCCCGGCGGGTCGTGGAACCGTGACGCAGGCTGCGCCGATTCGCGCCGCCGGGGGCATCCTGTGGCGTGGCATTCGCGTCGCTGTGGTCCACCGCCACCGCTATGACGACTGGACCCTTCCTAAGGGCAAACTGGAACCGGGAGAGGACTGGGAAACCGGAGCTTTGCGCGAAGTGGAGGAGGAAACTGGCTGGAGCGTCCGGGTGCGTGAACCCGCCGGCATCGTGCACTACGAAGTCGAGGGAGTCCCCAAGGAAGTTCGTTGGTGGCACATGGATGCGCTCATCGAAACTGGCGCCGTGCCCGACCCAAACGAAGTGGACACAGTCGTCTGGATGACGGTGGAGGAAGCGCGGGCGCGGCTCTCCTACGACGACGAGCGCCGACTTCTCCCCTGAATCGAAGCTGCCGGCCCCATACGGCCCAGACACGCGAAGTCAAGTGGAAGCCGAACCCAGGCTGGATTGTGCGCATCTGGGATGTCCCTCCCGGGGCCCTCTGCCGGCAGCATCTGCTTGGAGAACACCGGGAATTGCATGGTCTCTGGAACATCCTGACCCAAGGAAAGTCCGGCTACGCCCGCCACCCCGAAACGAGACGCTGGGAAGGGCGCTTACGGGCATTGCACCTGCGCCACCAACAATTGGTTGATGAATTGATGCAGCGTGGCTACAACCACCATTCGCCCCTAGCCGAATCGCTTGCCACCGGGAGCGCAATTCAGGACCGATTCATCGACTCCATCGAGCGCCAATGGGAAATTCTAGCAGACAAGCCTTGTGTCTGCCCTCTCGAACCCCCGCCAGTTGCACCCAAACCCTAGGTATCCCAGTGGACACTGCGTCGCCAGTCGATGCCGACCGTACGCGCTCCGATCTTGGCCACCATGGGCGCGTGGCGCTTATGCTCCGAGCGCCGAACCATGGTTTCGATGCGCTGCACATCCGCGAGCGTTTCGCCCGTGCGCCGTGCAATGTCTTCCACGCCCGTATTCAATTCGATGCCCTTCAGAATTGCATCGAGGCGGACGTAGCTCATGCCAAGGTCTTCTTCGTCCGTCTGGCCCGGATGCAGACCCGCCGACGGAGGGCGCGCCACGAGGTCCGCCGGCAGTCCCATGTGGGCTGCCAATTCGATGACCTGTGTCTTGTACAAGTCGCCGATCGGCTCTAGGTCTACGCCGCCGTCGCCGTGCTTCGTGAAGTACCCGACGAGAAGCTCCGATTTGTTGCCGGTGCCGCACACGAGCCGGCCGCGTCCTTGGGCTTCGGCGTACAGGAACATCATGCGCGCGCGGGCCTTCGCGTTGCCATGCACGTAGGAATCAGGAACAAACCCGAGCGCCTGCTCGAGCCCCGAGACGATGGGCGTAATGTCTCGCGTGACCGATTCAATGCCAAGATGCTTGCAGAGCGCCTCGCCCGCAACAACATCGCCAGGGTCCGATTCTTTGTGGGGCATGCGGATGCCAAGCACGTTGTCCGCGCCGACCGCCTCCACGCACAGAGCCGCCGTCAAGGACGAGTCGATGCCGCCGCTGATGCCCACCACGAACCCCGAGGCCCCGCTGCGCGCCAGGTGATCGCCGAGGAACCGAACGATGATGCGCTTCCACTCCTCGGGGGAGCCGACGGGAACGGACACAGGCGCTGCGAGCGGCGCGGCGGCTTTGGCCGTTGCCATAATCGGGCCGGGGCAGGGTTCAAGCGCCGCGCCAGGGTCCAACGCTCGTGAAGGTCGCCCTCCATAGCGCCGCACCCGCGCTTGGCAACGTCGCCCGCAACGTCCAGACCGTGGCCAAAGCCATGGCAACCGACGACGAACTCGTGGTGTTTCCGGAGCTGTTCTTGACGGGGTACAACATCGGCGACGACGTACAACGGCTGGCACTCACGGCCGGCGACGAACGCCTGGAGCCCCTGCGCGAAGCGGCTCGCAAACACAGCACGCACCTCGTCGTGGGCGCCCCGCTTCGCATTCGGCCTGGCCTCACGTACAACGCGGCCCTCTGCATCGACGCGGACGGAACCGAGACATGGATTCCCAAGCGGGCGCTTCCCACCTTCACCACGTTCCGTGAGGGCCTCTTTTTTGCCCATGGCGACGCGCAACCGGTTTGGCACACGAGCCTCGGCACCATTGGTGTAAGCATCTGCTACGACCTGTACTTTCCCGAATTCCAAAAGCAGCAGGTGATGGAGGGTGCGGATGTGCTTCTCAATATCAGCGCCAGCCCCAGTGCCAGCCGCCGCTTTTTTGAGGCCTTGTTGCCCGCCCGCGCCATTGAAAACGCCTGCTTCAGCCTCTACAGCAACAACGTCGGCGCCCAAGACGGCATCGTATTCTGGGGTGGTAGCCGCGCCATTGGCCCACGAGGCGACATCATTGCTCAAACGGAACCATTCGAGGACCAAGTTGCCCGCGCAGAATTGAACCTAGACGACCTCGTGGCCGCCCGCGAATTCCGGCCGACGCTTCGAGACAGCCGCCACTGGACAGAAGCCATGACTCCCGCCGAGGCCGAGGCATAACCGTGCGCTGCATCATTCTTCTAAGCGGCGGAAAAGACAGTGTCGCCGCCGTCGAAGTCGCCCAAATGCACGGATGGGACGTAGTCGCAGCCCTCCGAATGGTCCCCGTTGAAGACGACGCTTGGATGTTTCATACCCCCAATCTCAACGTCGTCGAAGGCATTGCCGAAGCCCTCGGAATCCCGCTCGTCACCGCCGCCGCCCGCGCAGACCCCGTGCTGGAAGTGGAGGACCTAGAAGCAGCACTCGTGGCCGCCAAGAAGGAATTCAACCTCGACGCCGTGCTCAGCGGCGCGCTTGCCAGTGAATACCAGCGCACCCGCATCGACGCCATCGGCCACCGCATCGGCCTGCACACGTTCGCACCGCTCTGGCACAAAGACCCTGACACCTACATGGACAGCCTCCTGAAGGCTGGCTACCACATCCGATTCAGCCGGGTCGCCGCCGATGGACTGGACGCATCCTGGGCCGGAGCAAGGCTCGACCAAGAAAAACTGGAGCAGCTTCGCGGCATGCGCATGCACGTCGCCGGCGAGGGCGGAGAATACGAAACACTGGTACTGGACGCGCCGCACTACCTCCATGCGCTGGAAATCACGGAAGCTGAGGTTGTGGCGACGGCGAGTCGGGCGACGTGGAACGTACAAGCCGTTCACTCATTGCCCAAGCGCCCCAGCCCCTGATGCTTCAAAGGTCACGAATTTCGACGGACTGCCTTCGTTCCCAAGTACCCAGCGTGGCTGATGCCAAGAATCCCAACTATGCCCCCGGATACCAAAGGCAATTGATCGCACCCGCCAATTGAACATGGATCGCCGACCAATAGGTTCCAAACGGTCCAGGAGAATGCCATCATGGCCAGGAACGTAAACAACACAAGTTGTGCCCTGCCCAAGTCGGCACGACCCATGTTCGCCCGGTCCTCGCTCATGAGCATGTCCATCGGCGTCGCGCCCCTCGCGGACGGTCGGCTCAGGTCCGGACTGTCGGGCAACTTATTTTGGTGGTTTCGAATGGAATTCAGAAGAAACGGAGTGGCGATAGGAAGCGAATCAGGCTGGGGCGCACGAGGATCGCCGGCCAGTGCCCCAGCGGCCCCACGCGCCCGCAGCAACGCCTTTCGAGTGCCCGCATCCAAGCCGTGCTCGCGAGTCGCCGCTTCCACATAACTGTCAAAGTTGTTCACCACGTCGGCAATGGGGTCGAGTGCTTGGGCGCGCCCTTCTCGCGATTGGATGAATGTGGCGGTCCCGAAGCTTGCGCTCGTTAGTCCCATGAGATACACCAAATTTGGATCGATTCCCACGTTCATAGGGTCTGCTGCTCCCGCCGCAAGCCGCAGTTGCCAAAAGGTGAGAAACGTGCCCAGAATGAGCACCGACCACATCAGAGTGTACGAGTGGGACATGCTCCAGCGGTTGTTCTTGTTCAGGAAAATTCCCTTAAGCGAACCCTGTGCCACCGCTCCGAATCCTACGAAGAAGGAGAACAGGGCGATGAGATGAACAAGCCAAGCAAGGCGGGCTGCATCGATTCCTCGCAGGGCCCAAAAGCCCAATCCGATGCTTGCAATCATCAAAGCCCACCCAACGCCACGGACGAGCCGGAATTGACCCATGCGGGCGTATGGATTCTGGATTATGTCCGTTTCTCCATCGGCCTGAAGCCGGACCGGTCCGCATCGAGGGTGCGGCAACAACAAAGGGGAGGAGAAAGGGGGAGAGGATTGCTCGGGTCGAAACCGAGCGAAGTCCAAGCGAGGGTGCCTGTCGGATTAACCGAACAGAGCGCCGAGGCCGGCGGCAGCTTCGTCTTCCGAAACGCCGACTTCCTCTTCCTCTTCCTCGACCGGGGCGGCCTCGGCAGCCGGGGCTGCTCCACCGGCGACGGCCACAGGGGCGGCCGTTGCGGTTTCGATGGCTGCACCGATGTCGGCACCGTCGAGTGCGGCGACGAGAGCCTTTACGCGGCCCGAGTCAACCGCAACGCCGGCGGCGCTGAGGATCTTGGTGATGGCTTCTTCGCTGACTTCCTTCTCGGCGCTGTGCAGGAGCAGCGCACTGTACACGTATTCCATGTAGTTTCACTCCTAGGTTTATCCGAACAGCGCACCGAGTCCAGCGGCTGCTTCATCTTCGCTCACTTCCTCTTCTTCCTCTTCCTCTTCGGCCGGGGCTTCGGAGGCAGCCGCCGCGGGGGCCGCAGCGACGTTGGTGAGGATGTCGAGATGACTTCCCAGACGCTCTTGGAGAGCTTCGGAGAGGTCGGCAGGCTTCTTGCCGAGACCCGCAAGGATCTTGGCGTAGGCTTCGGCAGCCGCGTCGGCTGCTTCTGCCAGGTCGACGCCGGTTTCCAGCGCGACCGCGACCGCCATGCGGTAGGCACGGCCGACCAGGGCAGCCATGGACTGCTTGGTCGGGAAGGCGGTCATGAGGCTGACTTCATGCGCGACGCGGACGGCGAGCATGAGTTCGGCCAGGACCTTCTCTTCGTCCACCGCGAGCACGTCGGGCTTGAACAGGGTGTCCAGCTCGAATGCTGCTTGGAGGTCGATCTTGAGTTCGACGGGTCGAATCTCAAGTTTGGACAGCATGTTGGCCATCGCGGGAGCGACGACCTCGCCGGCCTTGACGGGGGTGGTGGTCTTGATGACCACGACCTTGGGTCCTTCGATCTTGGCGGGGATACCGACCTTCTGGAATTCACCGACGATGGGGCCGGGGCCGAAGGGCGTGGGGCCTTTTTCGACGACGATGTCGCAGGGGGCGATGCCGCCGGGGCGGACCGAGGCGCGGCTGGCGCCGGCCTGGAGGGTCTTGTAGAGTTTGAACGGGTTCATGTCGGTCGAGATGACCGCCATTTGCCCGTCGACGAGGTCCAGAAGGCTCTCGATGCCGGGGCGCGTTTTTGCGGCCTCGGCGATGGCGAGCTTCAGGAGTCGGTTCTTGGTGCCGACCACGTCGACGCCGGCTCGGAGGCTGGCGCGCATCTCTTGCATCTGGGGGCCGGGGATGCCACCGATCTTGGCGATGCCGACGACGGGTTTGTCGGTCAGCATCTTGGCGATGCGGGTGACTTCAGCGCGCTTCCAGGGGGCGATGCGTGCTTCCACTACAGCCACCTCACGGAGGGGCCCATGCTGGTCTTGATGTAGATGGAGTCGATGTTCATGCGGCCGTGTTCGAGGCGACCTTCGACACGCTTCATGAGCGCCTCGATGTTCTCCACGATGTCTTCGACGGACATGTCCTCGCTGCCGATGACGCAGTGGAACGACCGCTTGTCCTTGCTGCGTACCTTGACGGTGTTGCGCAGGTTGGAGATTTGGCCGCTCGGGTCCGTGCCGGGGGGCAGCGGGCGAGGCATTTTGCCGCGGGGACCGAGAACGATACCCAGGCTCTTACCGATTTGCGCCATGAGGGGCGCTTCGGCAAGGAAGTAGTTCATTTTGTTCGCGGTCTTCTTGAACTGCGCCTTGTTCTTTTGCATGTCCTCGAATTCTTCCGGCTGGATGACCACATCGGCTACCTTGCGGGCCAGTGTGGCGCCTTCGCCCTGAGCGAATACGCCGACCTTGGCTTCCTTGCCCCGACCTTTGGGGAGAATGATCTCCTCATCGATGCGGTTCTTGGGAATGTTTAGGTCGACGTTCTTCAGGGTGATGGCGAGGTCGATGGACTGCGTGAACTTGCGCTTGCCTTTGCCCTGTTCGAGGGCAGAAGTCACCGCTTCCACGATTTCCTGTTCGGCTATGGTATCACCTCCGCAGTTTGGCGGCCGGGATAGCCCAGCCTCCTGCGGTAGGAGCGGCCGACTTGGATGCAGTATAAAGTGGTTGTCCACGAGCAAGGAGGGATGGGGCTTGGGGCCGTGGTGGATTGCTGGTTTTGCGCCGGGGTTTGGGTTCTAGGCGCCTCGGCGGTGATTTTGGGTTAGTTTGTGCGGAATTTCCACTGTACGTGGTCGCCGTCTTGGAGGGGGAAGGCACAGGCACCGACTGCGGCTCGTGGCAACCACGCGCCGTTTCGGTAGATCCAGTATTCCCATCCGCCGCCGTTCTGGTCGCCTTCCGCGAATCCGCCAATGGCGCGAACGTAGATGCCGCAGGGCTGGTAGGCGGGGTTTTCGTGTACGTCTAGGCGCAGGCCGGCTTCGGTGGTGGCGGCGACGAGGACGGAGTATGCGGTGGCGTTTTGGGCGGTGATGGTGCCGTTGTAGAGGGTGCTGTCGGGCGCAAGGATGGAGACGGTGAATGTGCCGGATGCGCCGGTTTGCTCGGGGGCGGTCTGGAGTAGGAGCACGGTTCCTATGGTAAGCAGGGCGATGAGGGTGAGTGCGGCGGCGAGGCGCGTCGGGGTGTGCATGGTCCCGTCTTGGGCCGCGCAGGGGTTGGGGGACGGATGAAGGCTGGGGCCGGTTGCAGGAGTGGGGCGGGGCGGGAGGTGGCGTGATGGATTTGGCTGGGCGTCGGGGGTTTGAGGGTCAGGGTGTGGATACGTTCGGGGCTTGGTTTCCTAGATTGAAGCCGACGTGGTATCCATGTGGGTGGGCTGGGGGTTGCTGTGCTCGGAGCATGGTTGGGAGGATGGTGCTGCGGGCAAAGCGGGGGCGGCCTTCGCCGCGTCGTTCGATGATGCCGGCGTCTTCCAGGTCTTGAAGGCGATTGCGGGCGATGCGGCGGGTGAGTCCGGTGTGTTCCATGACTGCGATGGTGTCGAGTTCGCGGTGCTCGGAAAACAGGTCGAGTACGGCGCGGGCGTGGGGGCGGGCCATGATTACGTGTCGTCGCATGGCTGCGCGGTTCATTTGGGTGGCAAAGAGGTACTGGTGCTTTGGGTCGTCGAGGGCGTGCAGCTGGCCGGCTTCGAGGAGTTGGTCTACGTGCTGTGTGATGGTGCCCCAGGCGAGTCCGGTGGCTCTGCGCAGGTCGCTTCGAGTCAGGCCAGGTTTGGCTGTGACGAGGGCATGGATGTGGAGCGCCGGTGTGGCGGTTGTGTCGACAGGGCCCATGGGGTTGCATCGACGTGCGTCATAGGGGGTTTTTGGCCTCTATTTCGAAATCGTGGCCATTGTGGGCTTGCTCGTGGCCTGGGTTTCAGGTGAGGCTTGGGTCCCAATTGTTCCAGGTGACCAGTTCTGGTGCCCAGCCTTCGTGGTCTTGCATGTATGCAATCGCTTTGGCGATGTCTGTGTAGTGGTTGCTGGCGGGCGTGGGGCTGAGGATGATGGTGCTGGCGACTCCGAGGGCTTTGCCGTCGCTGGTCATGATGTGGCCGCCGGAGTCACCGGGGATGCCGGGGGTGGCGAGGTAGACATGGTGGCTCCAGCCGCCGTTGGCCATGCCGAGGTGTTGGCCTTGTTTGGGGTGGATTTCTTCGATGCCGGCTTTGAGGGTGCTGGCGCCGTAGCCGTAGATGGTGGAGGTAGGGGCGGTGGCGAGGCCTGTGGGGGCTTGGAAGTGCAGGCTGGCGGGGTGCACATGGGGAAGGTCTTCTTCGTCGATTTTGAGGAGTGCGAAGTCGTTGCCGGCGCATGTTGCGGGGTCGGTTTCGCCGATGCGTTGCATGGTGGCCCAACTGCTGTAGATGATGGTTGCTGCGGCGGTGCCGCCATTGTCGAGGTCGAGGCGGGCGCGGTTTTTGTCGGCAAGGGGCGCGTTGCAGCCGTCGGTTTGTTCGCTGGAGCCGGCTGCGACGCAGTGGGCGGCGGTGGCGAGGTAGTAGTGGGTCCAGTCCTGTTGGAAGAGGAAGCTGGTGGTGCAGCCGGCGCCTTCGAAGGCCATGTTGATGCCGGGGCGGATGCCTTTGCCGGTGGGGCTGCCCCAGTCGGGTTCGGTTGTGTTGGTGCCGGGTGCGGGGGCGGGTGGTTTGGTGCTGTTGGCGCCGCTTACGGGGGTGGCGCCGGGGAAGGGGTCGTCAGTGTTGTTGGTGGGTGCTCCGCCTTTGCCGTTTGGCGTGCCGTCTGGGCCGGTGTTGCCGTCGTCGGGGCCGGGGGCGGGGGTGGCGTCGTCGCCGGGCGTGGTGCATCCTGCCAGTAGGAGGGTGAGTGCCACAAGGAGGGCGCGCATCACCGGAACTTTTGTTGCTACAGGGTTAAGGTTTCCTGTGGGGTGGTCGAAACGGGGTAACCATCCGGAGAGTGGGGGGCAGTCTGGTGCGGGTTGCGAGGTGCGCGGGGGGTCTAGACTTCCCAGACGCCGCCGCGGTCTTCGTTGCCTGCGGTGGTTGAAACTTCTGGGGTGGGGAGGGCAGCTTCCGGGGCTTTGGCATCGATGACGCCTGTGTCGTTGTGGTCTACGAGGGTCATTTCGCCGACGAATTTTAGGAGGACTGGTTTTTTGGCGAGGCGGCCGAGGAAGGTTTGCACGGCGCCGACGACTTGGTCTTGGTCCATGCGGCGCTGGGCGGCGGGCACGTCGCTTGGGTAGCCGCCGAAGTAGACGGTGAGGTAGGCTTTCTTGAGGCGGTTGACCACGACCAGGGTGCTGGTGGCAAATCCTGCGGGAAGCCGGGTGTGTGGGTTGTGGGCGATGAAGCCGGTTTCGCCGCCGTCTTGCCATTCCCATCCCTGGAAGCCCATTTCTTTGGCTTGCAGCGGGCCCCAGAGGACGGTTTGGAGTTTGGGCACGTCTGCTTCCCATTTGGCAAGGTATACGCCGGCGTCCATCACGTCCATGCGGTGTCCACCAGGGCGGGGGTCTTGGCTGTGCCGAAGTCGTGTGGGTGTGGGCCGCGAGGTGCGCGGGCGGCTGGGCGCTCGTGGGCACAACTTGGCATCGCGGCAAGGCGCGGCACGGCGCGGCGTGGGGCGTGATCGCGGCACAACCTCCAAACGGAGGTGGACCGGTGGCTGCGCGTGGTCCTGACGAACAAGGTCGGCACTGAGCGGTCGTTTCCCATCGTGGCGCTGCTGTATGGGGCGACGCTTGGCTTGTATGGCATCTATTGGCATTACAAGGTCCAGAATGAGTTGTACAAGCAATTCGAATTGCACCGCGAGCAACGGGACGAAGGTGCTCTTTGGCTCCTGTATGGTCGCACGGTGTTCCGGCCGCTGTTCTGGGTGTTTCTGTTTGTGTTTGTGGACAATTTGCACCATGTTCGCGCTCGGTTTGGCTTGCAGGAGCGGCCGCGTACGGGCTATGTGCTGACGTTCTCCATCATCGGGACCATCTGTGCGTACCTGGGTCTTGGTTTGCTGTACTTTGCGTTCTACCTGGCATTCGGCGAGGATCCCAACATGAGTGTGGATGAGGTGCGGGCGCTGGCGACGGGCATTTTCTTGCTTTCGGCTCTGGCACTGGCGCTTGGAGGCGCTCTGCTCGCCATGGTGTATGCGCCGCTTCAGAAGGCGGTCAACGAAGTCTGGCAGGCGTATGATGCTCGCATGGAGGCGCTGATGCCTGGGGGCGCTACCGGGGGTGCTTCAGGGGCGTGGTACGATCAGGTAGGTGGGCCTTCGCAAGATTTCCAAGGCCGCGACGAATGGATCCCGGTGCAAGAAGGAACGCCACCAACATACCCAAGGCGATGAGGACGAGGAGCGCCGAGAGCACTCCGCGGTCGTCAATCGGAGCGGCGATGCTCAGGATGCTCAAGAGCACGGCCGAGGCGTTGTTGGCGTAGTGGATGATAATGGAGGGCAGCGGGGCAAACCAGCGCACCCGTGGGTCCCTCCAGGATGCTACGGCGTAGAGGGTGACCATGGAGAGTCCTGTGCTGGTGGCGTGGAATCCGATGCGCCAGAACTCGCCAAATGTGTCTTCTTCGGAGTAGCTGACGGCGTGTTCTAGGATGCCGAATCCGGCGCCGATGGCCAGGGCGGCAGGAAGCATCACCAGAAGCCAAGCCCGGTGCCTCCAGCGTTCTCGCGTTGCGAGTCCTCCCATGAGGGCAATGAATAGGAGTCCGAGGAGGAGGGCGAGTCCGAATTTGACGAACTCCTCGAAGATGGGAGCGCCGAGGACCACTTGGACCAGAAAGGGCGCTTGGTCTACGAAGACAGTGAAGAATCCGAGCCCGAAGAGGATGCCGCCGAGGGCGAATGGATTGCGGGCCAATCGGGGCAACGGGTGCTCTCGGTCGGGCAGCAATTTCCACTCGGGCGGTATCGGTTCGTCGTCGGGTACCTCGATGCCGACCACATTGGCATCGTAGAACAGGTCCGCGTCGATGTGGCCTCCCACGGGCTTGGATGGGGGGTGAAAGGGTTTGGGTCTGTCGGAGCGGGGCGCAGCGCCCGTGGGGCGTTCGGGGCACTCCCATAGGGCCAGCCGCATTCGGGTGGCTGAGCGTGCTAGGCGCCGTCGATCAGTTCCAAGATGCGTTCGACGGCGTCGGGAAGGCCATCTTCGACGGCCAAAACGGGCAACGCAAGGCGCTTGATGTGGGCTTGCAGGTGTTCGCGGCTATGGGTAGTGGCGAGCAGGATGCAGGGGATGCCGAAGGCGCGGGCGGCTTTGGCGTCCTTGAGGGTGTCGCCGATCATCACGGCGCGGTCGCGGTCCACCGGGGCGCCAGCGTCGCTCCAGGCTTGATTGGCGTCGCGCAGCATGCCGGCGCGGGGTTTGCGGCGACGGTGGGGGATGAAGGTGGGGCTGTAGCTTACTTCGATGCGGTCGAGGCGTCCGCCTTCGGCTTCCAATTCGGTCAGGAGGTACTCATGGACGCGCCGGACGTGCGCGGGGGTGGCCAGGAGGTGGCCAACTTGGGGTTGGTTGGTGACGAGGCAGGTGCGCACGTCGGGCCGGTTGAGGCGCGCAAACGCTTGGCGCACGCCGGGGAGCCATTCGAAGTCGGCTGGGTCGCGCACGCCGGGCAGTTTGAGTCTGCAAAATACGCCGTCGCGGTCGAGGAAAATGGTCCATGGGGTCGGCCGGCGCACGACGGTCACCTACCTGCGCAGTTCGCCGAGCGTGGTGGTGCGTTCGGCGTAGGCGTTGTGTTTGTGGATGCTTTCTTGGGCTTCGCTGCTGCAGCAGACCACTACGTCTTCGGGCAGTTGCGGGTAGCGATCTACGACCAAGAACAGTGCTTCACGCACCACGTCTTCGACGAATTTTGGGT
This sequence comes from Thermoplasmatota archaeon, assembly GCA_041601615.1. GTDB lineage: Archaea > Thermoplasmatota > E2 > JACPAO01 > JAHFTW01 > JANQNI01. The sequence goes on from JBFIHX010000003.1 coordinate 231,255, forward strand.
CGTGGTGTGCTTGCAAGACGAGGTCGCCTTCGTCGCCGCGTTTCAGGAGTTCGTAGGTGGGTGCGGATAGGGCCGCTTCGCAGAGAGCAACGAGGTCGGCGGCTTCTATGTCGGTTTCTTCGGGCACATCCATGCAGAGGGTGACGACGTTGCGTTGGTTGTGGGTAATGAAGGGCAGGTCTGGGTTTGGTGGTGTTCCGGCTTCGACCATTTTGTGTCGGGCGGTTTCCATGGCGCAGGGGCAGGCGCTCATGCCGATGACTTCGACGCCCACGCGGCGGCGGTGTTCGCCATCTCGAATGGCGGTGGCTTGGGCGGTGAGGCCGTAGCGCTCGAGGGTTGGTTTACCGCCGGGGTTGGTTTGCATCAAGAAGAAGTCGCCGCGGGCACTGACGTGGGCGTCTTGGGCATAATCGTGACGTTCTAGCAGGCGGCGGGCGAGGCGGGAGCACAAGGTTTCCAGGCCACGCGCTTCGCGGTCTACGATTTCCTCGTCCAGTACGTCGGCGAGTGCTTCGAGGTTGCGGCTCATGTGGGTGCCTTTCTGGGTTCGGGGCAGGTCCACGAATAAGTCAAAGTCCGCCACGATGCCGTGTGGGTCCTGGCCTGGGCGGTGAATGGTTACGGGTTTGCGCACACCTCGAACGCCCACCCGTGTCAGCTTGTAGGGTCTGGGCGCGTCAAAGTTCTGCACGTCCGGGCTGTCCCTGGCTTCGGCCACGGGGGCGGCCACGAGAGCACCCCGTTTCAATCATGCGGGCTGGGCATCAGAGGTCGAAGCAGCCGAGGCCCCACAACCACGCAGCAGAAATCGCAATTCCCACTAGGAACGCTGCCCAGAAGGGCACCAGGAAGCGCGCCTTGCGGGTCTTGTGGCGGAACATGGAAAATGCGAGGGCCAGGCCGGGTCCGGCGCCAAGGGCTGCGAGCAAAAGGAGTGTTTTTTCGGGAATGCGGGCGGCGGGAGCGTGGCCGTCGCGGGCGCGTTTTCGAAGGTCGCCGCCTCGGATTTGGGCCACTTTTTTGTCGTAGCGCGCAATGAAGAAGGCGCCGCCGTTGAGCAGGAATTCGAAGGTGAGAAACACAATGCACGCGGTTTCCACGCGGAGGCCAAGGAGGTTCTGACTGTTCAGGTTCTGGGTTTGGAATTTGCCCTAGATCCATCGGTGGGGGGCGGAGAGGACGGAAGAGACGGAGAGGACGGAAGAGACGGAGGGAATGGAGAAGGGATGAGCATGGGCTCAGGGTCGAGGGTTCTGGGGCTACCACCAAGTGACCTTGATGGGGTCCATGGAACTCTGGAACGACACGGGCCCGGTGCCTTGTTCCATGGATGGCGCTCCCAGCCAGATGGAGTTCACACTGTGGCTCGGTTGGCGCCATGGGGTGGTGCGGTCCGGCCGCACTTGTCCGTCGGTGGTCTGGGATTCTCGGAATCGAGTCGAGGTCCATTCGTCGCAGACATCTCCGAGGTAGTCGCGATCTGCGTCGGCTTGGTTCGGGTTGAACACGAAGGGGCAGTTGTCGTATGCATCACTGACGCCGTCGCGGTCCGTGTCCCAGGATTGCACGTTTAGGCCTAGTCGAATTTCCACGTCGTCCCAGACTTTGTCGCCGTCCGAATCGAAGGAGGCGGGGTCGCTGCCATGGATGTGTACTTCATCGCCGTCCAAGAGGCCATCTCCGTCGCTATCTCGATTGTGCGGGCTGGTGCCGTACACCACCAATTCGTCGATGTCGGCCAATCCGTCCATGTCGAGGTCCACTGCCGAAGTTGGGCCGGCGGAAGAGGAGCTGGCGGCCAGGAGCAGGAACATGGCCATGATTGCTAGTGGGGTCGAGTTGGCGCTCATTCGGATCCCTCCTCAATGCATACGCCGAATCCAACTCCGGGAACATCGACTCGTATGTTGTGCCGCGTGCCTCCGACGTACACAAAGCCACCAATGCCCACTCCTGGAACTTCGGCTCCGACGTATTTGCACGGCGGGGGCGGCGGGGTTGAGGGCGACAAGGTCACGGTGAGGGAGCCACTTCGGGAGGGAGCGGAGTCCTGCCAATCGATTGTATACTGTCCGTAGCTTGTGTAGGAATATACGATCTCAATTTTGTGCGTGGATGATCCTGTGCGTGTCCAAGTAAAGGGTCGGCCATCGCTTAGGGAGCCGCTGCCGCTAGCATCGCCGGCATAGGATCCGCTGGAAATCCCGTCCGTCACGGCCCCGGAGGCGCCGTCGCCTGTGGTCCATTGAAACGTGCCGCCGCAGCAGAATCCCGTGGTGGTGAAGGTGACTGTCAGAGTCACTTCCAGATCTTCGGAGCTTGCGGTGACCGACATCGTATCCAGATGAGATGCCGAGGCCGGGGAGGCTACGGCGAGCATGGATAGTGCCAGAATGATGATTGTATTTGTTGTTTGCATAGGGCACACCTAGCGCCTCAGATCATTTGAGACAGCTCGCCAATAGTCCCTGCAACTTAAGGATAGTCATGAAAAACGGCCGATATCAATTTATTATTTGTCACATTATTCTAGCATTGGTACATGCAAAAAATCCCAATGGAGGCCATCATTCGCATTGAAACCCCCAAAAAATCGGATGCTCGTCATTCGAGTTCAATCGAGCACATATAACAGAAAAATAGTGGAAAACCTCCAGCATTGTCGGGCGCTCCCTCGGCTCGGGGCCGAGTCAGCTTCGACTTCACCGCAATCAAAAACAATTCCGCACACACCCAGGCCCAAGAAGTCCCTGCGCGCAACCCCTTAATCCCCCGCCCCGTCGGCGGTCCTTGATGATGGAGCTGCGTATCGACGGTTGGCGCAAGGGAATCCGCTTCAGTTCGGCGCACATCACGCCCGAACACAAGAAATGCGGCCGATTGCACGGGCACACCTATGCCATCCACCTGCGCATGCGTGGCGACCAGGACGAATGGGGCATTGTACTGGACTTTGGCATCATCAGCGAGACGCTCAAGGAAATCTCGGACGACATTGACCACTTGGTCCTCGTGCCGACGGAGAGCAACCATTACTCGGACCTAGAAGTGGACGAAGAGGAGGTCCGATTCAAGGTCGTGGACCCCTACACGGGCATCCTCAAGCGATTCACCTTCCCGCGCCAAGATTGTGCGCTTCTTGCCATCCCCAGCACCACCGCTGAGGACTTGGCCAAGCACATCTACCGCGAATTCATGGCCCGAACGCAATTCACCACCGAGACTGCCTTCGTGGAGATCGGCGTGGATGAGGGCTACGGCAAGGGCGCTTGGTACTCCGAGGGCAAGAAGGAATAGCTCGTTCCCCGCCGGAGATAACGTCGCCCAACAACAGGGAAAGAGGGAAGCGGGCGCGCAGGGACTCGAACCCCGGTCTGGGCCTCCGGAGGGCCCGGTGATATCCTCTACACCACGCGCCCACGTGGATGCAGCGGCCGACTTGGGTGCTGCATTTGACGGTTGCCGTCCTGTGGCGGGTCTCAAGTTCCAGAAGGTGATGTCCCGATATGCACGACGCTAGGAGCCTGAGTCGCCGCTGGGCACGGGCGTCCTTGCTGGCGCTTGCGCTTTGGTTTGCTCTGGCGATGACGATTGATGTGCGTGCTGGCGGCGCCGCGTGGGCCCATCGAACTGTGAGTGGGCTCGTTTTGGAGCAGCCCATCTTGGTGCCCGTGAGCATTTTTGTCAACGGGGTGTCTGTGTTGTGCCTTGCATGGGCGGTCCGGGCGAGGGCACCGGGCACGTTGGTGGGGCGATTGTTGTTGCTGGCTGCCGGTTTGACCATCTTGGCAGCTTTGGTGCCGACTGATCCAGTGCGCATCCACACCGCAACGGGGTGGGTGCATGCGTTCGCGGCCGGTGGAACGTTCATAGTGCTGAATACCACGTTTTGGGTGGCCCACGCGACACGCGGCTCGGCGCCGGGCCCGTTGTTGGATGTTCCCCGCGCCTTGTTGTTGGGGCTTGCAATTTTTGCGGGCGTGCATCTTGTGCACCTGGGAATCGTCCTGGTGGCAAGTCAGTTTGACAGCAACGCCTGGACGGCGTTGCTTGGGGTCTGGGAGCGGCTGGTGATTCTTGGAAACATGTCCTGGGTGGCCGTCGTCGCCGCCTACGCTCAAAACAAAACCCATGAGCCGACGCAGCGACCGGGGGTAGTTTCGGCGAGCCGTGGGCCTCCCGAAGATTGAAGCCGGGGCCCCAACTGGCCCGCCCGTCATGGTCCACTGGTCCGACGTCGAGGCGCAGAAGCTCATCGAAGCACGCGGCACCCAGAAGCTGTTGTTTGCCACCGCAATCACGCCGTCGGGGCCGATTCATGTGGGCAACATGCGCGAAGTCTTGACAACGGAGGCAATCTTCCGAGGCGCCCGCGACGCCGGGGCCGAAGTGGAGCTGTTGTACATCGCAGACGATTACGATCCGCTACGCAAGGTGTACCCATTCTTGCACAAGGACTACCAAGTGCACGTGGGCAAGCCGCTTCGAGAGATTCCCTGCCCCGATGCGGAAGGCAAGCCGAACGGCTGCGGCGCCCACGACAGCTACGCGGCACACTATCTTGAGCCGTTTTTGGCCAATCTTGCCGAGCTAGGCATCGAACCCACGGTGCGCTCGGCACACGCCATGTACCACGAGGGGCGCTTCGTGGAGCACACCCTCAAAAGCCTAGACGAAGCCGACAAAATCCGCTCCATCATAGAGAAGGTCTCCGGTCGTCAATTGTCCAAAAAATGGGCGCCCGTGAATCCGCAGTGTCCCACGTGCCGCCGTATTTCGGGCGTAGATGTACTCGGATACGTCAAGCCGGTGCTGTCCTGCCGCTGTGCAGCGTGCGCCGAGGGTTCAGACGACCCGGATGCGGGGGTCTTTGAGGTGCGGGCGGACGAGGCAGGCATCGGAAAATTGCCCTGGCGCATCGACTGGCCGGCTCGCTGGGACTTCCTGGGCGTTTCCTTCGAGGCGTTTGGCAAGGACCATGGCGCCAAAGGTGGCTCCTGGGACACTGGGGTCCGCATCATCCGGGACGTCTTCGAAGGCCGCGAACCGGAGCACGTCATGTACGAATTCTTGAACCTCAAGGGCCAGGGCGCGATGCACAGCAGCACCGGCCTTGCGGTGTCCGCTTCTGACATCTTGCAAATGACGCCCCCGGAAGTGCTTCGATACTTGCTCATGAAGCAGTCGCCGCGCAAGCACATCGACTTCGACTCCGGCGACGGCGTCGTGCGCCTCGTGGACGAATTCGACCGCTTGGAGCGGATTGCCCTCGGCGCCGAGGAGAACCCGGGCACCTTTACGGACGTAGAGCGCACCTACCAACTGTCTTGCCCGCGCGATGTGCCTACCACCCTGCCCAACAAGGTCCAATACAGCCACCTTGTCACCGTGGCCCAAATGGCCGACACCGTGGAGGGCGTCGAAGACATTCTTCGCCGCACCGCAACCCTCACGGGAGAACTGGACGCCCACAGCCGAGCAGAATTGCAAGAACGCGTGCACCACGTCCGCTTTTGGCTGCAACGATTTGCCCCAGAGGGTGCCCGATTCCAAGTCCAACTTGAGGACCTTCCCGAATTTGATCGCACGGCCGAAGACAAGGCCTTCTACGCGGAAGCCGCGAATCGATTCGCGGGCCTCGAATGGACAGGCCAAAACGTCCACGACGCCGTCTATGCCGCCCGAGAAGCCGCAGGACTCTCTGCCGGCCAAGCGTTCAAAGCCGTGTATCGCGCCGTGCTGGGACAAGACCGCGGCCCCCGCGCCGGGTTTTTCCTGAGCAGCCTCGATCAAAACTGGGTCATCCAGCGGTTCACCGCAGCTGCCCAATGAATCTCAATTTGCCGAGTTGAAACTTCACTTGCTGTAGTTTTATCCCGCGCGCCGACTCGCCGCCCTCCATGCGATCCGCCGTGTACTGGATCCTCGCCACGGTCCTCGTCGGCGGCGCCGCTGCCGACTTTGCGGGCGTCGAAGGCTTCAGTGGACGAATCGCCGATTGCTCCTCTTGCCACGTTCCCAGCGACTTGGCCGAAGCCGCCACGGTCACCGTTTCCGGGCTGCCCGAAGCATGGACACTAGGCGCCTCGTACAACCTGACCATCACCGTCTCCGGCGGGCCACCCGCACTTCCAGCGCCCCAACCCCAAGGTGGATTCGAATTGGAAGTCAGCGCCGGACAACTCAGCATTCCCGCCACCATGGACGGACTCCTACGGCAGGCCTCGCCCAGCGTCATGACCTACACTCCCGCCGGCACCCAAATGCGCACATGGGACGCAACATGGACCGCGCCCGGCCTCGAAGTTCGCCCTGACGTAGTGGGCGTATGGGTCGCGGCAGTCTCCGCCAACGGCAACCACATCGTCGCCACCAACGCCAGCGACCTTGGCGAACTTGGAGATCAAGTAGCAACATGGCACGGCACCATCGCGCCCCACCCAAGCGCCGAAGCTGCGTGGATGGCCTTGCCGCTGAAGGCCCCCACTGTTTCCGGCACCGGCACCGAACTCACAGGCACCCACCTCGACCGCAACGCAACACACCTTGCCTGGCGCTTCGACAACGGTGCATGGCAGCAACGAGCCACCGGCACCATCTGGCGCCTCACGCTCGACGCGGCTCCCACCGGTATCCTCGAAATACGCTCCGAAGGCACCAGCCGCACAAGCCCATCCTTGCGCATCGTATTCGACGACTCCGCCGAAGCCACCGTGCTGGCACCCGGAGAAGCAGCGCCCGACCGCAACGCGCCGGCACCTTTCCTCGTCCTACCGGCCCTCGCCGCCGCCCTTGTTCTTACTCGGAGATTTTCATGAACGCACCCGCCGTATCAGCCGCACCCGCCGTCCCCGCAGCCCCCGCCACGATGCTCGTCGTCCTCCTCATCGCCCTAGCCGGGTGTGCAGAATCGGCCTCACCCAACAACGACACGGCAAACCCCTCCGGCGTCGATTCCAACACCCCCAACGACACCGCAACCAACGCGACGGACGTCGTTCAGGTGATTGTCACCTACGACCGCGTTGTCGTCCAAGGCCCTAGCGTCACCCTCACCGGCCGCGTCGACCGCCCCGCAACCGTCAGCGTGCTCTACGGCCAGGACCTTGGCGACAGCTTCGACGCCGACGGGCCCTGGAACTACACCTACGCGCCGCCCTACGGCCATGACACCGTCACAGTCACCGCCGACGACGGCAAAACCACCGGATCTACAACCGTGCTCGTCGTTCGAAACAAGCAACTGACGGTGGAAGTGGACTACGACCCAGCATCTGGCCGCACCGACACCACGCACACGTTTTGGTGGGACTTTGGCGGCCTGCGCAGCCTGTACGAAGACGGAAGCTACCACGGCTGCGCTCAACCGCACCCCGGCCGACCCAACGCCCACGACGCGCTCCTGGACTTCGAGGACGCAAGCGGCATCGACATCGGATTCACGCCCTGCGGCCAATTCGGAGTCAACACCGAAACCATCGACGGTTACGCAAGTCCCGGTGCCTGGTGCTTCCAAGTCAACGGCGAAACCGCAGAATTCGGCGTGAGTCTTCTGGAACTCGAAGATGGCGATGTGTTCCGGTTCGTGGACTGCGTCGTGGCGTTTCCAGCCTAACCCAGCAAATCCACGAGGTCCGCCGTCTTGGAGGCAAAAGTTTCCAAGTTCTCCTCGGCGGTCTTCTTCTTGCGCTCCTGAGCCTCGGTCCTGAACCGCACACCGCCCTCGGCCAAGATGTTGCCATCCACCGTCGCAGAGGTGTACATCTCCACCGACTTGGCCTTCAAATCGCCAAGTACCTGGCAGCCCTCGCCAACGATGACATGGCCTTCGCTGACAAGGTCGCCTTCGACTTCCGAGTCCGGCATCAACGTCACGTCGCCATCGGCGCGCAGCGCACCATGGATGCGCGTTCCAATGCCCAATTCCACATCGCCGTGGACCGTAAGATTGCCAAGAATGCGGCTCTCGTCGCCCGCCTCCAAGCCACCTTTGACCACCATGCGCTGCAAGTCGATTTCGGAGCCATCAGGGACGAACAAGAACACTTCGCCGACAGCAATCTCGTCCGCCTCCTCCTGGTCCTCCAGTTCCTTGAGGATGCGCTCCACTTCCTCCGATTGCCCCATGCGAAGCAACTCCAAAAGATAGATGAAAATGTAAATCAGAATCGGCACCGGACTGCGCTTGTTGACCCAGCCCTTCGCCTTGAGCTGGCCCGTGATGCGCACATCGTCGCCCACGTCCAAGTCGCCCTCCAAGGCAAGGTCGCCTTGCACAAAGCAACGCTCGCCGAGGTACGCATTGGCGCCGCACGAAATGTCGCCCAAAACATGCACGGATTGATCCAGGCGCAAGTCGCCCACGCACTCCACGGCACCGCCAAGCTTCGTGCCTTGGCCCACAAAGACGCGACCATCGGTTTTGAGGCCGAAGCCACACTGGACGTGGTTGCCCAAAATGAGATCCCCAGTTGTGACGATCGTATGTTCCTCGAACGTCGTCTTCGGGGGAAGGACCAGCGTCCGCTTGTCAAACCCCATGCACGTGCATCCCGGGCAGGCCATGGCGGGGCGCGTTTATGGAGATTGCCGGTGCAAAACATGCGCCAGAACGCTTATCGACCCGGACGATAGCCTCTCCTCGTGGACTGGTCGTGGCTGCGCCGAGCCGTCTCGTGGACTCTTGTGCTGGGTGGGGTGCTCGTCCAGGGCTGGCTCTTGGTGCGGTTTTCGAGCGCCGGCATGACCGCCTTCATCTTGGATGCGGGACAGTATCGGGGGCGCTGGTGGCACCAGAATGAGCCCTTGTTTGCAATCGCTGGCTTCGTCGTGTTGGTGCTTGCCACCTTTTTGCTTGCACTTGCTTGGACGCGGGCGCTTCGAACCCCACCGGTTCGGCCCGAGTCCGCCAAAGTTGCCGATGGGGAGGACGGAGACGAAGCGGCGGCGAGCATCGATCTTCCGGCGTTCCTGCGTCCAAAAACCCGCCGCGTGCGTCGAGGTGCTGGAACCCTGACGGGGCTTACGCTGCTTTCGGTGCTCGTGCTGGCGCTTGGCGTCGGCCTTGGGGTCTTCGAGGCGTTCCAGATGTACACCGTGCTCCAAAACAACCAGGGCAATGCCGCCGCCTTGCAACGCAACAGCACCGTCTGGATTCTGCGCCTCATGCACTGGATCGCCCCTGCCGTCGCGAGCCTCGGCGCCGTATTGCTTGGATTTACTTGGGGACGATTCTGGCCCCTGCAGCCGGCGGAAGTGGTCGTCATCGGTGAAGCCAAACAGCCAGCCACGGCCCGCTCCGGCGCCGAGTGGCAGACCTTCGACTAGTTTCGAGTTTGGCGTTGGCGTTCGATGGCGCGCCCCCAGCCCACGTCGAGGCCGGAGCACCAGGCACGAACACCCTCGACCAAGACGCGCTCCTCGTGCTTGCGGCCTTCGGCAACCACCGCTGCCAGCGGAGTCAAGGGGTCCACTGGGAATGCCGCTTGCGCCACGATGGGGCCTTGGTCCAAATCTACGGTGACAAGGTGCGCTGTGACACCCGCCACGCGAACACCTCGCTCCAATGCCTGCCGGTATGGCACCGCGCCGGGGAAGCTTGGCAACAGACTCGGATGGATGTTGAGAATGCGATGCGGCCAGCGCCACACGAAGTTCGGGCCAAGAATGCGCATGTAGCGCGCCAGCACCACGAGTTCCACGTTCGCCTCGCGCAGCCGCTCCAGCATGCGCGCTTCGTGGGCAGGCTTGTCGGCGTCGGGGACGTGCTCGAACGGGACGCCAAATTCGGCAGCAAGTGCTGCGAGGGTCGATTTGTTGCCGAGCATCACCACGACCTCTGCGTCCAGGGCGCCATCGCGGCACGCTTCCAGGACGGCACGAGGTGCGTGTTCTTCTTTGGTCACGAGCAGTCCGATGCGCGTGGGGCCCGATTCGGCGCCGTTGGCCAATCGAAACTCCACATCCATGCCCAGCTCCGCTCCGATTTGCTCCAGGCCGTCCTGCATGGCACCTTGGCTATGGCTGTCGGCGGGCCAACGGACCTCCAAGTGCATCGTGAAGAGTCCGTGCGTGACGTGCTGATCCAGTTCCTCGATGTTGCCGCCGCACTCGAACAAAAATGAACAGATGCGGGCGATGACGCCGGACTTGTCTTGGCCAATCACCGTGACGTGGGCGCGGTGTGTCACAAACAGGCCATGGTGTCGGCGGCTTTCAAAGGGGCGGCTTGCAGGGGGACTCGCCGAAACACGAGGCCAACGTGCAATCCTAGCTCTTTGTGCGCAGTGCTCCACGGAACCGGAACCGTGGGCTTCGGCAGCCTAGCAGCACCAGCAACGCCTCCGCTTCCTCCAGCAACTGGCCAAATGCGGGTGGCGGGGAGCGCACTTCGTCCTCGTCCGTCCAGCGACCTTGAACTGCGACTTCGAGGCGAACTTCGGGAAGTCGAGCCTGGGCGGCGGGTCCGCTTTCTTGTCCAGGCTTCAGCCACACACGAGCTTGGGTCGGGCCGTCGCCAAGATCCTGGACGGTGCGCACGAATACGACGGCGCCGTGGTCGATGTGTTCGAAGCTCCAACGGGGCAAGCGCACTTCTCGAAGCACCGCAGTTGCCCAAGTGGGGCCTCCGGGGTCGAGACTGAATCGAGCTTCGTAGCCAAAGCGAAGCCACGAGCGACGAGCGGGGCGGGGGGCACGGCCAACAGCCCGGCGCGTCGCCATGGTCTCACGCCGTGCGGACCGTGGTTTCCTTGTTCATGAATTCGACTTGGATTCTGTTGTCGAAGGCACGAAGGACGCCGTCGCGGGCACCGAGGGCCACGTCTTTGGGGACGGCGAAGGTGGAGGTGAACTCGTCAATCTGGATGTCCTGGATGACGTGGTCTTGCAGGCCGGTGTTCTTCTGCACGAGCGTGTGCAGCTTGAAGGGAGTCACGCCGAGGTTCTTACCGGCGGCAAAGCGAACGTGGACGTTGCCGTACTTGTCGGCCAGTTCGTCCCAGTCCATTTTGTGCTGGACTCGGTCCTTGCCCTTCGTGCGGGCAGGAACGGGAGCGGCCACGATGGGGCGTCCGATGAGCATCTCGATGCGCTTCAGAACCGATTTGTCGTCAAGGCCGACGAAGCTGACGGACTTACCCTTGCGCCCGGCGCGTCCCGTGCGGCCGATGCGGTGCACGTACACTTCGGGTTCCTTGTCGGGCATGTCCCAGTTGATGACGTGGGTGATGCGGTCGATGTCGAGGCCGCGAGCGGCGACGTCCGTGGCGACGAGGATCTTGACCTTGCCTGCGTCGAAGTCTTCCAGGACGCGTTCGCGCTTGTTCTGGGGAAGATCGCCGTGCAGAGCGGAGGCGGCGTAGTCCCAGCGGCGCAGGTCCTCCACGAGGCGGTCGCACATCATTTTCGTGGCGCAGAAGATGATCATCAAGTCGATTTCTTCGGCCGGATCGTCCATGAGTCGGGTCAGGGCCCAGTGCTTGTTGCGGCGACCGACTTGGAAGTAGACCTGGTCAATTTGGGGCACCGTCAACTCGTCTGCGCTGACGCGGACGGTCTTCGGTTGAATCAGGAAGCGGCGGCTGAGGCTCTTGATTTCCTCAGGCATGGTGGCCGAGTACAGGAGCGTCTGGCGGTCGCGCTTGTGCGGCAATCGCTTCAGAATCCACTCCATGTCGTCAATGAAGCCCATGTCCAGCATGCGGTCGGCTTCGTCGAGAACCACGTACTTGCACTGGGAAAGATCGAGGTTGCCGCGCTCCATGTGGTCCATGATGCGGCCGGGGGTGCCGACGATCATGTGCACGCCGTCGCGGAACGCCTTCTCTTGGGGTTCGTAGGCAGTTCCACCGTAAATGGCGGCGATCTTGAAGTCGCGGCCCTCGGCGAGGCGCTGCATCTCTTCGTAGATCTGGAACGCCAACTCGCGCGTCGGCGCCAAGACAAGGCCCTGGACGTGGTGCGCCTCGGGCTTGTAGTTCTCAACGAACGGAATGCCGAACGCGGCGGTCTTGCCGGTGCCGGTGCGGGCTTGGCCGATGATGTCCTTGCCTTTCAGGGCAAGCGGAATCGTGTTTTCCTGAATCGGCGTCGGATGCTCGAAACCCATCTTGTCGAGTGCCGCAAGGGTCGTCTCGGAGAGTTTCAGGTCGGCGAACGTCGCCTTCAGGTCCACGGGGGGTTGAACGGGGTCTTTGCTCATGCGATCACTGCCGCGTCCATCCCTCTGGCCAAACGAGTTGTTGCTGGCCTTCAAGCCCCACGCGACGGGGGTTACGTTGGCTGCGGCACTGGTTCGGGGGTTATGAAGGGGTGGGTTGGACCCAGCGGCCGGTGTCAAAATCCGTCACGGCCCCCCGCCTCCTTCTGCAAACACCCGTCGCAGGGGCAGCGGCCCGCCGAGTCCGGATCCCTTGAGTTCTTCGGCGGGATTGATGAGGTCGACGCCGTTGATGGAGCCGTAGAATCGACACAAGACTTCCCAGTACCACCAGGGGTCCATTGCTTCGAAGCCGGTGTGGGCGCCCCAGTTGGTGACTAGGACTTGGATGTTTTCGCGGTCGCGGGCGTAGCGTTCCATGCGCCGGGCGTGTCGTACTGGGACCACGGGGTCGTTGGTGGCGTGCACGAGGAGGATTGGGACGTGCATGTCGGGAACACGGATTTTGGGGTTGGCGCGACTGGCCAATTCTTCGAAGCCTTCGAGGCCGTTGACGCGGGCGGCGTCGTCCATGTACTCCAGGAAGCTCTCGTAGCCGCCCATGCTACGGTAGCGAAGCATGCGCCGGAAGCCTTGCCATTGGGGCATGAACGGGTGGCCGCGTGGAGGCCTGGCGCTGATGTACTGCACGGCGTCGCGCACGTCTACGAAGGCGCTCCAGCAAGCAACACCGCCGTCTAGTGCTTGGATGCCTTCTTCGTGATCGAGTGCGGAGGCGTTGAGTGCGGCGGCTCCTCCGAGGCTTTCGGCGAGCACCGCGACTCGCTCAACGTTGGTGTGTGTTCGAAGGTACTTTGCGGCGGCTTCCACATCGTAAGCCTCCTTCCAGCCACCGGTGCCGATGCCTCGAGATTCGCCAAAGGCACGTTGGTCGATGATGACCACGGGCACTTTCCAGGCTTTCCAGGCGCGCAGAGCCCGGCGTTTGTGGACTGTGTCGTCCTTGGTGGAGAACATGCCGGGGACGATCACGAGGCCGAAGCCGGGCGGCGGAGGCGTTGATGGAGAACCGGCGTCTTCGGGGGTGGGGGCGTGGGCAGGTCCGAACCAGGCGGCGATGTGTACGCCGTCGCGGGTGCGCAGCCAGACGTGTCGAAACGGTTTGGGATACGGATTGACCTTGCGAAAGAAGCGGGCGGTTTCGGGTCGAGCATGGCCGACGAGGTCCAGTCCGCGTTTGAGCCGGAAGGCCCAATTGCGTGGGTGGGCGCGGGCGACGGGATTCTGGGGCAGCCGCTCTAGGTCACGACGCAATGCACGCATGGGTCCAATTTTGCTGCCCGGCAACGGCCCAGATTCGAGCGCCGGGCCGATAAGCACATCGGTGTGCCGATTTGGGAACGAGGTCGGCGGGCCGCCGGTTTGCCTGTTGGTGGATGTGGTTGGTTCGCGGATTGATTGGATGGCTGGTCGGGTGGAGCCCGGGGGCTACAGCGGTTGCCGGCGGGCGATGCGGATGGCGGCGTCCGTGTGGCGGCTTCCCGTGACGGCGGCGGAAGGAGTGCTGGCAAATTCGGGAACCATCAGAACGGGCAGGTCTGGATCCGCTTCCCGTAACGCATGCCGCAGCGCCCGGCCAACATCCGGTGCACCGTCGCCGATGTGTACAGACTCGCTGCGTGCTTCGAGCCCCGTGCGCCATGCCGAGAGGCGCCGGACGGTTCCTTCGATGCTGTGTTCTTCGGCAACCCACAGGGGCATATCGTCCGCAACGACCGCCAGCCCCATGGTTTCGCCGGGGTCGATGCCGTACACCACATGCCGGTACTCTGAGCCGCGTGGATCGAGTGCTTGCGCCACGGCCAGGAGCGTGGCTTCGCGGTCGGGCAGCACGGCGACGGTGCGTGGGTCGCCCTCGGGGCCTCCTAGAAGCACCTGGACGACGGCAGGAATTTCCTCTCCCGGAGTCAAGCCCAACAGTGTTACGCCGACGCTCTCAAAGAAAGGAGCTAGATCGTGGTAGAGCCGAAAATCATCGGTGACGAGGGCCACGGGGCGGTTGCGGCGTTCGCCCATGAAGCCGGTCAACGCGCCGCAAGGAACGGAGGATTTGAAAGGCGCACCGGGAGCCCGACCTGATGGGTTGGGTGGGTGGCCTTAGGGAATTTCGAAGTAATTTCATCGATATTAAGCAAGGAAGCCGCAATCTCGTGGTATGAGGACTCTACTCTTCAGCGCGTTGGCAGTGTTGCTGCTTATCGCACCAGGCGTCACGGCAAGCCCCGTACACACGGATTCGGAGGACACGTCGGGGGCGTGTGTGATCACCATTGCGATGGCCGAACTGTCGCTTGTTTGTGTCGGCAGTGACCGCGCGTGTGTGGCTGGCGGCCGGACCTGGTGGTTGCTTACCCGCGATGGCACCGGTTGCGTCTCATTGTAGCCGGACAGTTTCAAGTCCCCTCTTTTCCTTCCTCCTCTGATGAGCCTCCGTATTGACAGCCCCCACGTCGCCGAGCGTGTCCAAGCGTTTCCCGAGTCGGTCATTCGATCCATGAGCATTGTCGCGGCGCGCCATAACGCCATCAACCTTGGCCAGGGCTTTCCCGACTTCGACCCGCCGCAAGCCGTGATGGACGCGGCCAAGCAAGCGATCGACGACGGCTTCAACCAGTACGCAGTAACATGGGGTGCTCCCCCGCTGCGTGAGGCTCTGGCCCGCAAGCTTGCCGATTTCAACCGCATCGAAGCAGACCCCGAGCACAACATCGTCGTCACCTGCGGCGCCACGGAAGCGATGATGGCCACCATGCTTGCCACCATCAACCCCGGCGAGAAAGTGGTCCTGTTCGAGCCATTCTACGAAAATTTTGGCCCCGACGCAGTCGTCAGCGGCGCAAGCCCCCTGTACGTCCCGCTCGACGCGCCCACCTTCCAGCCGGACGAAGAAGCGATGAAGGCGCAGTTTGCGGCCAAACCGAAGGCCGTCATCGTCAACACCCCCGGCAACCCCACGGGACGCATCTTCACCGACGATACGCTGCGTCTCATCGCGGACCTTTGCACGGACCACGACACCCTCGCCGTCACGGACGAAATCTACGAACACATGGTCTACGACGGCAAGCACCACACCAGCCTTGCCACCGTCGGCGACATGCACGCGCGCACCATCACCATCGGCGGCTTCAGCAAAACCTACAGTGTCACTGGCTGGCGCCTCGCCTACACCGCCGCCCCTCGGCTCGTCACATCCGCCATCAAGCGCGTGCACGACTTTTTGACCGTGGGCGCAGCACACCCTCTGCAAATCGCTGCCGTCACGGCCCTTGGCCTGCCACAGAGCTACTACACGGACTTGCGCGACTCGTACCAATCCAAGCGCGACATCCTGCTAGGCGCCCTCGAAAAAGCCAGTTTCAAGTGCCACCGGCCCGACTCCGCGTACTACATTCTTGCCGACTTCACGGCACTTGCGCCCGACATGGACGACACCGAATTCAGCATGTGGCTGACCAAGGAAGTAGGAGTTACTTGCATCCCGGGCTCCTCCTTCTTTGCCGACAAAGAACTCGGTCGAAACCTCGTGCGTTTTGCCTATCCAAAGAAAAAGGAGACGCTGCTGGCTGCTGCTGCTCGGTTGGAGACGGTGCGGGCGAAGGCAGAGGCGCGGAACAAGGCGCTTGTGTAGCCACGGGGGCCCGATTCATGGAGAGCCCTGTCTCAATCAAGGGGTGAAAAGGAGAAGAAAACCGGCGCAGGCACTCAGGGCAACCCGGTCACCGGCACCGGGTACGGCACAATCTGTCCGTCGGCAGGGGTGCCGACGAGGGTGGCGCGGGTGCCGGCCATCAATGCGCCCATGGTGTTGGCAATACGGGGCGGGTCGATGAGGATGATGTGGGTGTTGATGCCGGCGGCCTCTCCGAGTGCGGTGTTGCTGCCGCTGCCTGAGTCGCCGGGGCTGATGGCGCCGTAGAAGGCGTAGTATCTGTCGTCCCAGAATTGGTCGATGCCGGCGCGGGGGGTGCCGCCGGTACCAAGTCCGAGGCCGTGGCCGTAGTGGACGATGCCTTGCACGTAGGAGGGGTCGGGGTCGATGGTGGGGAGAATGCTGCCACTGAGGCTCATGGTGACCAAGGCGCCTTCTTCTTCGTAGACGCCGCGCGGGCCGCCCCAGAAGCACATGGTGGGACTGGTGATGTCCTGGGCGTGGTCGTAAATCTGGATGAGCGCCCAGTCGCGGCCGATGCCGCCGTCGCCGGTGGTCTGGGCGGTCTTGCCGAATTCATAGAGCACGACGCCAAGCAACCCGTCGTCTTCTGCGAGGGCCGCGACGGCGATCATCGGTTCGTTGCGTCGCTCGGTGCAGTGGCCGGCGGTGCTGATCTTGTAGCTGCCAGGGTTGCCGTAGACGTGGGCCATGCTGCAAATGGCGCCGTCCCCGGTGAGCAGGAAGGAGCCGGGTCGGATGCCGAGGCAGCCGGTGCCGGCCCAGGTCATGACGGCGTCGCTGTCGTTGGCGCCGACGGGCATGCTGCCGGGCAAGCCGTTGGTGGCCATGTCGCCAGAGAGTCGCACTTGCTCCATGCGGCCGTCTTCCCAGACAATCGTCGGGGTGCTAAAGTCGCTGTTCTGCACCACTTCACGACTGGGGATGCCCATGCGGGCCCGTTGGTCGTCCGTGGGAACGAACTTCATGGGCACGACGGCACCTTGTCCGTGGGCTTCCCAGAGTTCCGCGTACTATTCTTGAAACAGGGACTCCTTGCAGTCGGGACTGATGTCGAAGGAGCGCAGTTCGATGGTGCGCGTGGAGTCCTGTTCGAGGTGGATGCTGCCGGGAATCAGGAGCGCTGTGACCACCGCAAGGGCTGCCAGGGTGCGAAGAGGTCTCGTGGATGAGGCTAAGAATGTCATCAAGGGTAGAACCAGGTATCCAACTTGAGTGGGCCGCAAGGGAACCGACCTATCGAAAAACGAGGCGGCCAACGGGAAAAATGGCGACCGCTTGCGTACTTGACGCGCACAGAACCACAGCTTGGGCCACGGACTCAGTTTTTGAGTTCCAGGTCTCATCGAAGGCCCATGCGTGTGTTGTCGGCCCTGTGCCTGCTCCTGCTTTTGCCCTCCGTCGGTGCCCAAGGCATCTTCCCCACGGACATCCTTGTTGCAGCCCCCGCCAACAGCACCGTGGTCTATGAGGCCACAGACGCGGCACCCCCGGCAGACGCACAGAAAGTGTACCTTGCCACAAGCACCCTCGCTGCCAGCTTCACCACCCAGTGGGACTACTTTGTCTCGGAGGCGTTCGTGGCCAGCGGCGCACTGTCTTTGACGTTCTACATCAGCTGCGACCTGGAGACCGTCATGCGCCCCGGCGTGGACAACCCGGCCAACCCCGTCGCCACCGCCCGCGGCCTTCTTGCCAAGGACGGCACGGTCCTCGGTCAAGCCAACCTGTTTTCCATCCGCACCTGCGACGGACCCGACGACGTGTGGGAAGCGGTCTTTCAGGTCGACGGTGCCGACACCGCCTTCGCCCCCGGCAACGTCCTGAACCTCCAACTCATCATCTGGGGCCCCAACGGAGCGCCCGGAACCGGCCTGGAGAACTTCTTCATCTACGCCGGCGGCGCCTACCCCAGCGGCCTCACTGGCGCCAGCCTCCCCGGTGGTGCCATCGTCGTGGCCGGCCCCGAGATCGTCCATGGAAACCTCACCGGCCCCGAGGCCACCATCGAACACGACTGGGCCACGAGCCGCAACACCATCTTCGCATACAACTGGACGGCACCCGAGGGCAACGTCAGCGTGGACCTTGCGGTGGCACCCGCCCAGGGCAACGTCACCGTGACGATCCTGGACGCCGCCGGCACAGAACTGCACAACGCCACCTTCGGCGCGGCCACGAACGAGACCCTGTCGCTCGCCGGCGGCAACTGGACCCTGCGCGTCGCGTACGACGACTTCGTCGGCACCTTCCGGCTCTTTGCCGACGCGATGCCCGAGATGGTCCCCGTGACTCCGCCCCCTGTAGGCAACGAGACCACGCCGCCGCCCGCAGATAACAACGGCACCGCCACGGACAACGGAGCGCCCGGTTTGCCCGTCGTGCTGCTGATGGCGGCGATGGCCGGGGTCGCGGTGCGGCGAAGGCGCAACTAGCAAAATCTGCGAATCGAATCAACAAGGAGAGAGTGGGAAAAAGGGAATCCTGCGTCTTAGCTGACGGTCGCGACCAACCCAACCGTCTCGCTGCCCGAGTAGCCGTACACGCCGATGTACACCCAGCCCGTGGAAGCCGCAGTGTGGCTGCACGACTCGGTGCTGCCGCTGGCGTAGGGCCGGCAGTCGTAGCTGCCCGTGGTCGGCTTGGAGCCGGTCTTGACGTACAAGTCGGAGTCGGCAGCACATCCAAGCAAGCCACAGGAGGGGCCCGTCATGTCGACTTGCACGGAGTCGCCGGCGATGGCGCAGATTTTGCGGTAGACGAACTGGCCGGCGGTGGTCGAAATCGATTCCGAGGAGCCGCTGGTCATGGTGGGCACGCTCGCGTCACCGCCGCTGCAACTGGCAGGGGGCGGCGAGGAGACCGTGACACTGGCGGTTGCGGAGTCGCTGAGGCTGCCGTCCGAGACCGTGAGGGTCACGGTGTAGGTGCCGGCGCTGCTGTAGGTGTGACTTGCGGTGGCGCCACTGGCGCTGCTGCCGTCGCCAAAGGTCCAACTGTAGGTTAGGGTGTTTCCGTCGGGGTCGCTGCTGGCGCCGCCGTTCACGTTCGTGGTTAGGCCCGATTCACTGTGGGTGAAGCTGGCGGTCGGGGCGCGGTTGGCGGGGGGCGTTCCGGCGCCGTTGTGGTCCACAGTCAGCGTGAATGAGCCACTGCCGCTGTAGCCGTAGAGGCCGATGAGGACCCACTGGGCGGTGGCAGCCAGAGTGCAGGACTCGTCGCCACCGTTGGACTCGGACGAACAATCGTTGACGCTGGTGGTCGGCTTGGCGCCCTTGCGAAGGTACAGGTCCACGTCCTGGGCGCAACTGAAGAGGCTGCAGTTGTCGTCGTCGGTCGTCACTGTCAGGCTGCTTGCGTCGCTGGGGACACAGATCTTGCGGTACACCCAGTTGCCGCTGGAGACGCTGAGGGTCTCGGTGCTGCCGTCGGTGCTGGCGGTGACGCCGGGTTCGGGGTCGGTGCCGCAGCCACTGCCGCCGCCTCCGCCACCGCTCACGGTGACACTGTCCGAGTCCGTGTCGCTGCCGCCGTTGCCATCGGAAACGGTGAGCGTCACGGTGTAGGTGCCGCTGCTGCTGTAGGTGTGCGAGGCGGTAACTCCGCTGGCACTGCTGCCGTCGCCGAAGGTCCAGGAGTACGAGAGCGAGTCGCCGTCTGCGTCGCTGCTGCCAGATCCACTAACATTTACGGTGAGACCGCTGACGCTGTTGGTCATGCTGGCCACGGGTGCGGTGTTGCCGCCGCCTCCGCCGCCGCAGGTGCCGATGGCGTTCACGAGGCTGTCAATGCGCAGGAGGCCGTGGCCGTACAGGTTGTCCCAGCCGCTGGTGCCGAGGTCTTCGGCGGTGTTCTTCATGAGGTTACGAAGTTGGATGTTGGTAAGGCTGGAGTCACAGCTCAGGGCGAGCGCGAGGGCGCCAGCAACGTGGGGCGTTGCCATGCTGGTTCCACTCATGGTGGTGTAGCTGGTGTCGCTGCTGTAGGAGGTGCTGTACACGTTGCTGCCGGGAGCTACGATTTCCAGTTCGGCGCCGCCATTGGAGTAGCTGGCGCGGACCTTGCTGCTGGTGGTGGCACCCACTGCAATGGCGTTGGTGTATGCGGCCGGGTACGACACCGAACTGCTGCTGGAGTCGTTGCCGCTTGCTGCGACCACGAGGACGTTGCGAGCGTAGGCGTATTCTACGGCGCTGTCACCGCTTGCGGAGTATCCGCCGCCCCCGAGGCTCATGCTAACGATGCGCGCACCGTCGTCGGCGGCGTCCATGATGGCGGCGTTGATGTTGGATTGGCTGCCACTGCATTGGGTTCCAAACAGGGCACTGCCAAGGACTCGGTGGTGGATGATGCTGGCTTGGCTCATGCCGGCAACACCCTTGCCGTTGTCCGTGATGGCAGCAACAGTGCCGCTCACGTGGGTTCCGTGGCCACAGTCATCGTTGGGGTTGTTGTTGCCGTTGACGTAGTTGTAGCCGCCAATGTAGTTGGCCGCGAGGTCTTCGTGCGTGGCGCGGATGCCCGAATCCAGAACGGCGACTTTGATGCTGCTGCTTCCGTATCCAACGGTGCCCCATGCGGCGGGTGCGCCCATTTGGGCGGGGCCGTACTGGGAGCTGTATCCAGGGTCGTTGGGGACGACGAAGGCGGAAAGCACCTGGTCGTCCTCGATGTAAGCGATGCCGGGCCAACCGGCGAGGGCGGCGCGAACGTCACGAAGGTCGTCAGCCGCGACGACGATGTAGTCGATGCGCGGTTCCACGTTCAGCACTGGCAGGCCGGCGAGGGCGGCGCCCGGTTCCACGGCGGGCAGATAGCCTGGTTCGAAGCCGATGATGGCTTGACCAAGGCTCGTGGGTTCTGCCGGGGGTGCCGCCGTGACGGTGCTGATGCCCGTCAAGGGGACCAGGACAAGTAAGAGTGCTAGCGGAAGCGCCGTTCGCATGGCACTACGCACACCGCAGTGGGTACTTGGGGCCTTGGCGGCGGTTCCCTATCATCCATAGTGCATGAAAGTGGGAAAAACAGGTTGGCACATTGGCGCACAGTTAATGTACCGTACATCACTACTACGGATTTCGTAGAATGGCGATCAACAGTATTGCGCGGGCAACTCTGCAAGGAAGTGAGAGGTGCAACGGAAGGAACAAACTCGAAATGGGGGTTGAATACAGCGACCCCAAAAGGGTGCGATCGTTTTGGGCAGCACTCGCTGCGCTCGGCCACTCGGGGCGATGCCCATTCAAAGCAGAGACAAATGCCCAGTAACCTTGTCTAAGGTCAACTCGTCCCCGGGCCCTATCCCCAAAACGGTAACCGTCCCGGCTGGTATCTCGGTGTGCCCGGCGTCCTTGATGAGCGACGTGCTGAGCCCTGCGCGTTCGGCGGCGACTTTCAAGGGATAGAAGTCCTTCTCGCCGTTGACTTTCAGGACGGTCTTTTTTTGGCCAAGTTTGTGCCAGTCGTCGAAGGCGCGTTTGTCGTATTTTTGGGCCTTGAGGGCGCAGTCGACGGCGGCGTGGGCGACTTGCGCGGCAAGTTTGCCTTTGCTGAGTTTGAGGTCGTTGCGGGTGACGATGACCATCTTGTGGGCCATGCTGCTATTCCTCGCTGTCGTCGTCGCCGTCTGCCTCGTCGCCTTCTGTGTCGCCTTCGCGTTCCTTGAGGGCAGCTAGTGCCGGGTTGCGAACGTCTTGGCTTCGCGTGAGGTGCTCGGTGATTTCGGGGTCGACGCCTCGGGTGTTGGCGGCGTGCCAGGTGTTGCCGGCTGCGATGGCGGCGTCCCAGTCGATCTCGCCTTTGAGGACAATTTCGTCGCCGACGATGGTGGCGGCGGCAACGGGGACCGACTTGAAGACGCCGGCTTGTTTGAGAATGAGGTTTTCGCCTTCGGTGGCGACGGATTCGCCGACGACATTGCCTTCGTGGCGAGCGAACTTGACGAGGTAGTCGTGCCGGCTGGGGCCGTCTTCCTTGGGTCCGGCGTTGCGTTCGCGCATGATCATGCGTTGGTTGAACACCGTCATGCCCACGAGGAGGATGCCGACGGCGGCCAGGGTGTAGGTGACGGTCTGGTCGTCCAGCATGGGCTTCAGGGGTTCGATATCAGGGCGATTTAAAGGGCCATTCCATTGAGGCGCCGTGGAGTGGTTTGTTGTAGTGCTGCTTTTGGCCGTCCTGATTGGCTTGGTGGCATGGAGATTTTACAATCGATTCGTGGTTCTGGCAAACAGATGCGAGGAATCATGGAGCAATGTAGGTACGGAGCTGCGGCGGCGCCATGAATTGGTTCCGAACCTTGTGGAGACTGTGAAGGGGTATGCTGCGCACGAGCGTGGCGTCCAGCAGGCGATTACGGAAGCTCGGGCCCTTGCGCGCAAAAACGACTTGGGGCCTGGAGAAGCGCAGAGCGTGGAGCGCGCGTTGTCGGGCGCCATGGAGCGGTTGCTTGCGGTGGCGGAGGCGTACCCGGTGCTGAAGGCGTCGGAGTCGTTTTTGCGGCTGCAGCAAGAGCTGGGTGTCACGGAGGATCGAATCCAGGCGGCCCGGCGTTTCTACAATGGCAATGTGCGGGACCTTCGCAATGCAACGAGGCAGTTTCCGGGCGTCCTGTTTGCCAGCATGTTCCGGCCAGAGACGTGGGCGTTCTTTGAGGTCGATCCGATCCACCGTGTGGCGCCGGGAGTGCATCTTTGATGGAGCTTTGGCCGATTCTCAAGTACGTTCTTGTGGCGATCGTGGTGGTCGTGGTGGTCGCCGGGACGCTGCTTGCGCGCAGTCGTCGCAGGAAGCGGCTCATGGCATGGGCGGAGTCTCGGGGTTTCTGGTTTGAGGAGAAAGATCACAGTCTCGCGTCTCAGTTTTCGGGCTTCGAGCCTTTTGATACCGGCAAAGACCGCCAGGCTTGGCATGTGATGAAGGGCCAAGTGGATGGTGTGGCGGTTTTGCTGTTTCAGTACCAATATACGAGTGGGTCTGGCAAAGAAAACACGACGGTCGTCAACAATGTCTGTGTGCTTCGGACGGGCCCTGATTCACCGGGGCTGACGTTGCGCAAGGAGCGGATGCATCACAAGTTGTTTGATGCGGTTGGTGGCGAGGACATCGACTTTGAGAGCGATGAGTTCAGCCGGAAATTCTGGGTGCGTGGTCCGAATCGGAAGTTCGTCTATGACGTGATTCATCCGCGCATGATGGAGTACTTGATGCCGTTGGACAAGTACCTCTGGCAGTGGAAGGGCCAAAACCTGATGCTGGTGCGTGGCGGTCGCTTGGAGCCGGATCGGGCCGAGGAGTTGGTGCGTGATGGGATGGGGTTGATTTCGCTGCTGCCGCGCCACCTGAACCCGTCGCCCTCTTGAGGGGGCTGGACGTGGTGGTGCTCGTGCGGGATGTTATCGTCATCGGAGCGGGTCCGGCGGGCAGCAACACGGCAAGATTGTTGGCTGAAGCGGGGCACGATGTATTGATGGTGGAGGAGCACCCGGAGGTGGGTCGGCCGGTGCAGTGCGCGGGCCTTGTTGCGCCTCGAGTCTTTGAGCATACGCCGTTTCCGATTGGTGATTTGCACGAGAATGACTTGCATGGCGCCATCGTAATCAGCCCGGATGGCACACGCATTGAGTTTGAGACCGAGGCGGTGCAGGCGCAGGCGATGGATCGGGCTGGGTTTGATCAGCGCATGGCCAAGCACGCGGAGCTTGCGGGCGTGGAGGTTCGTACGAATACGAAGGCGACGGGCATGGAGCGCGACGAAACGGGAGTCAGCGTGGAGTTGCTTTCGGGTGGCGTGCGGACTCGGGAGCGGGCGCGTTTTGTCGTGGGTGCCGATGGCATCCGGGGCAACGTGGCAAAGTGGATGGGTCTGCCTCCCGTGGACGAAATTGTCAGTGCATACGAGGTGGAGTTGGACGGCGCAACACTCCCGGATGGTCCGCGCATGATTCCGATGTTTGCGGGTCGTGCGCAGGCCCCCGGTTTTTTCAGTTGGATCATCCCCGTGGGCGGCAATCGTGTGCGGGCGGGGCTTGCGGTGGCGCCGGGCATGAACGAGGCGGCGGCCAAGCGCTACTATGAGCGGATGTTTACGGATCCTGCGAGTGCGCCGTATTTGGCGGGAACTTCGGAGGTGTATCGAATCATTGGTGGCATTCCACTGGGCTTGCGCCGGCGGCTTGTGGATGACCGCGTGGCGTTGGTAGGAGATGCGGCCGGTATGGCCAAACCGACGAGCGGCGGCGGGATCTACATGGGTCTGGTTGCAAGCGAACATTTGGCTCGCGTGGCGGACGCGGCGCTGCGTCAAGATCACCTTGGCCGGGGGGACTTGCGAAGCTACGAAAAAGCGGTTCGGCGCACCATTGCGCGGGAGCTGCGTCGCGGCACCTTGCTGCGTCGGGTCTACAAGGGTTTGCGCGACCAGGACCTGGACCGATTGGCGCATTTGTGCCAAAAGCCGCTTGTCCGTGAGGCAATTGAGTCGCGTGGAGACATTGATTATCCCAGTCGTCTCGTTTTGCCCTTGCTGCGTGCGGAACCTCGCTTCGCCGGCCTGTTTTTGGCAGGGTTCCTTCGTGGCGGTCTCCAATGAGTGCCAAGCGAGGCGGCGGCAAGGGGTCGAGCCGTGGCCGTCGACGCGGCGGGGGATTGTCTGGAGCCGTGGACATTTGCGTCTATTACACAGCCCAGGATGACCCGCGAAAGAACACTGCGGTGCGCATGCAGAAGCAGGGCCAAGCACGGCTCGTGGACGACATCAAGCATGTGCAGCGCCACAGTGTGTTGTTGAATCCGTTTGCTAAGAAGGCGATCAGTGCAGAGGACTTGCCGATGATGCGCAAGAATGGCCTTGTGGCGCTTGATTGCTCGTGGCGCCAAGCTGAGGAAATGTTCCCTCTCTTGCAAGGTGAGGTGCGCAGCCGCGCCCTGCCGTTTTTGGTGGCGGCGAGTCCGGCCAAATTTGGAACGCCTTTCGAGTTGAGCACGGCGGAAGCGCTCGCAGCGGCCTTGTACATTGCCGGCGAGCAGCGTCAAGCCAAGCGGATTCTCAAGTGCGTGCCGTGGGCGGACACGTTTTGGGAAGTCAACGCGCAGCCGCTTGCCGATTATGCTGCTTGCACGACGAGCACTGAGGTCGTGGCGGCGCAGGCGTTGTTTTTGCGGGACGAGGAAGAGTAGCCGCCGCAAAGCTCAGTCCCGGGCACCGATTTTTTCGACGTAGATCCAGTCTGCCACTTGCACGACGCCACGGCCATGGTCGAACGTCAACACCACTTCTTTGGCGTTGACAGGAAGCGGCACATGGATGGTGTTGAGGATGGTTTTGGCGGCGTGTTCTCCCGGCGGAACGAAGGCGCCAAGCTCGGCAAGGGTCCAGTATGTTTCTTGGACGGTGTCGGGGGGGCCGGTGCGCACGAGGATGCCCATGCCTTGTAGTTCGGTGGCGTTGACGGTTTCGGGGTCCAATCCGATGCGGAAGCTGAGGTCGCGTTCCTCGGGTCGAACATCGACTCGGTACGTGCTCGGTCCGACCCATCGAATGGCGGTTTGGCGGGCGCTTGTGTAGGTGTTTTTGGCGGGGCATTCTTCGCCATCGCATCGTTCTACGGCCACCTCCCGGCTTGCCCTTCCGTCACCGTCCGCAATAACATCCCTGGAAATGGATTGCGCATCGGCGGGGTGGTAGCTTGTGACAACGCCAGGAACCGGCCAGGGTGCTTGGCCAGTCAGCATCGGCAGCAGGTTGGCCTCCGCGCCGAGGTAGTGGCGGAAAAACCCGTTCATCAATGCCACGCCGTGGAGCCTTTGGGCGGTGGGCGTGTCGCGGCCGCTGGTGGGGCTGGATTCGTCGCACCAGGGATCGTCGCGGTCGCCCCAGTCGCTTCGGGTCCAGATGGTGTTGTAGTAATTGTGGTTGGCGCCCATGGTCAAGAATTGGTGCATGGGTGCGGTGTTCTCGTTGCGCGCGTCGTCGTACAGCCGGGAGCCGGAGAGGTCGTACATGTCGCCGTCGCAGTAGGGCAACAATACGGCAAACGGTACGCCTCGGATGTCTTGGCGGTCGAAGTCGGAGGGCGCGAGTGCAAACACGGCGCGGATGGTGATTTCGGGCGGCAGTGCGCCTTCGTCGCGGGCCATGGCCCAGGCGCGAGATACCCCTTCGCCGCCTCTGCTGTGGCCCATGAGTCCAACGCGGGTCAAGTCGAGTCGGCCGGTTAGGCCTTGTAATGTGTCTTCGCCAGTGCCTGCGTTGGCGTCGGTGAGGGCAAGGAGCACTTGGTGGATGATGCGGGCGCGGGCGGTAGCGCCGAGGTCGTCGCCGAAGAGGAATCGGTTTTCGTTGTCGCGGTCGTTGACGTTGTTGGCGTCCACGGACAGCACCACGTAGCCGTGCGAGGCGAGGTTTTGAGCGAGGTAGTCGTAGCCTTTGTACGAATCCACGGGAGACAGTACGGGGGTCGCATTCGGGCATGGTTGCAACAGTCGTTCGCCCACGGGGGTGGCGCATGTGCTGTGTCGGCCATGCATCAGCAGGACAACGGGGTAGCTGCCGTCGCCTTCGGGGACTTGGATGGAACCCTGGATGTGGACTAGGTAGGGGCCGCTTTGTCCTTCGATGATGTGTGTTCCGAGGTTCCATTCTGAGCGCACGGAATCCAGGGCGCCGTTGGCGAGTGGATCGCCGAGCGTGAGCGGGAACTCCGATGCGAGGTTCTTGCCGGGCACATCATCGATGCATCCTGAGAACGGAACCAGAAGGAGAAGAAGGAGCGCGGGAAGGGAGCGGGCCCAGGTTCGCATGGGCGCGGCAACAGAGTCCCGATTTATGATTTGGTTCCGAGTTCTAGGCCTTGCACAATTGCGTGTGGTGGTTGGCGTTGGCGCTGGCAATCACGCACCCGCTGGGCATTTCGATATCGATGCTGTGGTAGCCGATGCCTTCCAGGAGCGCGATGCCTTCTCCGCCTGCGATGGCTTCGAGTTGCCATGTGCCGCCGGGCCCTTCGTGGCCGAAGCTTTCGATTTTGATGGATTGGCCTTCGGTGGGGTCGAGGGTGGTTTCGTAGACGGTGCCGTCGGGGGCGGTTGCTTTGATGCTGTAGTAGCCACGGGCTGTGGGGACGCTGCTGGGGCCGACGCCGTTGACGTTGATGCTGTTGCTGGCAAATCCATCGAGGAGAATGATGGAGAAGCTGGTGCGGTCGTAGCCTTCTGCGATTTCAATGGATTCCGTGGGCACGACGAGGTTCGGGTTTGCAAGATTGAAGTTGCTGACGTCCAAGACGCCGACGGCGCGGCCGTGCAGGAAGATCAAGTCGTGGTCGTGGGGAACTCGGACGGTGCCGGTGTAGTTGTAGCCGTGGTCGACGATTTCGTAGTCGGCGTATCCGGGGCTGATCCAGCGGCTGATTTCGCCGTATTCGGCGTTGTAGGTGAATTGGCCGCTGCCCTGGCCGCCTCCGCCGGCAGTGATGAAGGCTGTGCCGTTGGCTTCGTCCACTTCTTCGACGACGAAGGTGAGGCTGGCGGCTGTGGTTTCGAAGTTGCTGACCCACGTTTTGCCTTCCACGAGGGGGAATTGGAGCGGGGCGTAGGGTACGTCGTGGGCGTCGTAGCTAAGGTCCGCGCGCTTGATGTCACCGTAGCCGGGGACGTGCAGGACCATGACGTCGTTGACGAATTGGTCTACGGGGAATCCGACGAGGTAGTTGTCGTGCTCCGTTCCGGCGACGACGCGGATGAAGTCGTAGGTTTGGCCATCGAAGTGGCTGACCATGCGGTATTTCCACCATTCGCCAAGGCGCCAAGTGGGCACGTCGAAGCCGCGTTCACCTTCGACGGGGGGCAGGCGCGGAAGTTTGGGTTGATCAACGGTGAAGTTGGTTTCGGAGTCTAGAAATTGGGGTTCGTCCGAGTCGGTCTCCGTTGGAGTGGGGGCCGGTTTGTCGTCGACGCAGCCGGCAAAGGCGAGGAGCCCGAGGCAGAGTACGGTCAAGATCGTGCGCATGACCGAAGGAGGTCGGGCGACGACGGTTAACGATTGCGTCACTCGGTTTTCTGATTGGGTTGTTTTTGGTGGAATGATGCGGGGAAGGAGGTCCCTTGTGCACGACGATGTGGGGCCAAACGGCTAACCCTCCGTTCTTGGTTGCAGCCCTCGTGCCCAAGACCGCTGCCGCCCAGAGCACTGCCGATGAAGCCGCTAAAATCGCGCGCCCGCCCGTGGCGAATCCTGATACGCCGCTTCGGTGCAAGTCCTGGCGCACGGAGGCGATTCTGCGGATGCTCGAGAACAACTTGCACAACGCGGAAGAGCCGGACAAGCTCATTGTGTATGGCGGCACCGGCAAGGCGGCACGCAACCAGGAGTGCCTGGATACGATCAAGGCGAATTTGATGAGGTTGGGCGACGACGAAACGCTCCTGATTCAATCCGGCAAGCCGGTTGCGGTGTTTCCGACGTGGCCACAGGCGCCTCGGGTGTTGATGGCCAACAGCCATCTCGTGCCGCAATGGTCGAATTGGGACGAATTCAACAAGCTCGAAGCGGAAGGGCTGACGATGTACGGTCAGATGACGGCTGGGTCCTGGTGCTACATTGGAACACAGGGCATCATCCAAGGTACCTATGAGACGTTCGTGGCGGCGGCGCGCAAGCACTTCGACCAAGATACGCTTCAGGGAAAAATCGTCTTGACCGGGGGCCTTGGTGGCATGGGTGGCGCCCAGCCTCTTGCGGTCACCATGGCCGGCGGTGCTTGCCTCGCGATCGAAGTGGACGAAGCTCGTGCGCGTCGAAGAATGGAAGCAGGGTTCGTGGATCGCATCGAGACCGACGCTCGCGTGGCCCGCACCATTGTGGAAGAAGCCGCCAAGCAAGGACGCGCCTACTCGGTGGCGTTGATTGCCAATTGCGCCGATGCTCTCCCTGCCCTGCTGGCTGCAGGTTTCGCCCCGGACCTTGTTACGGACCAAACCAGTGCCCACGATCCTCTGAATGGGTATGTTCCAGGTGGCATGGAGTTTGGAGAGGCGCTCAAGCTACGCGCCCGCGACCCCGGCGCGTACAAGACCGCCGCGTACGAATCCATGGCCCGCCACGTCGAAGCGATGGTCGGCTTCCAATCCGCTGGCAGCCACACGTTCGACTACGGCAATAACCTCCGAGAAGGTGCTCGCATCGGTGGCCTGCCCCGTGATGTTGCGTACAGCTTCCTTGGCTTTGTGCCCGCCTACATTCGGCCCCTGTTTTGCGAGGGTCGTGGACCGTTCCGTTGGCTGAGTTTGCGCGGAGACCCGGAGGACATCCGTAAGACTGGCGCGCTGGTGAAGCGGATGTTCCCCGACAACGAAGCACTTGCCCGCTGGATCGACCTCGCGGACAAAAATTTGCCCTGGGAGGGCCTGCCGGCCCGTGTGTGCTGGCTTGGAATGGGTGAACGGGATCTATTTGCGCTGGCCATGAACGAAATGGTGGACAAGGGAGAAATCGGCCCCATCGCCGTCACCCGCGACCACCTAGACTGCGGCAGTGTGGCGAGTCCGTACCGTGAGACGGAGGGCATGAAGGATGGCAGCGACGCCATCGCCGACTGGCCGCTTCTGAATGCCATGGTCAACATTGCGGCGGGCGCAGACAGCGTCCACATCCACAATGGTGGCGGCGTCGGAATCGGGTACTCCACGCACGCGGGCCAAGTGGTGGTGTTGGACGGCTCGGAGCTTGCCAAGGACAAGGCGACGCGCGTGTTCCGCACGGATCCCGGCATGGGCATTGTGCGGCATGTGGATGCTGGCTACGATGAGGCGCGGGTCGTGGCAGAGCGCACGGGTGTGCAGACGCCGCTCGTTTGAGTGGGAGCCACGGCCAAGAGGGTGCGTCCGTGGGTCCGTCTGGGTGTTGGCACTCAGCGGGTTTCGGGGGTTACGCTAGATACAGAACGGCGGACCAGGTGACGGTTCGTTCCAGTTGTACGGAAGCGGGGCCGGCGCCGCCGATGCCCACTTGGAAGGGGCCTTTGTAGCCGTCGAGATGATCGAGGTGGATGGACAAGGGGCTGGTGCCTTGCGCTTCGGCTACGGGTTCGCCATTGTACCGTGACACGGTCACGAAGAGGCCGGTGGGGTCGACGACGCTGTCCCACGTGACGTTGAGGTAGCCGTGGGTCGGAGCGCCTTGGTTGGTGCTGAAGGTGCCAAAGTCCCAGGATGAGTAGCCAAAGCAGCGGCCGTCTTGGTCTGGGCAGACGCCTACTTGGGTCAGTTGGCTGGTGCCGTCAAAGAAAACTTGGGTGGGTGCGGGGTCTGTGTCCTGGCCGGTCAGATCATCGGGACGCTCGGGTGTGTTGCTTCCGAGGCATCCGGCCATCAGGAGCGTCAATGCTGTGAGTATCAGGGCGATTCGGGACATGGTTGCACGCGGGTGTGGGATGTGGTGGTCCTAGCTTCGTATTGAAGCTTTAGGATTCGCAAGGGTTTGATGGAGGGGGTTGAGGTCGCGCCTGGCGCGGGTGGTGGGCTGGATGGGTTCATCCAGCGGGTGATTCCACGTCGATTTAGGACTGCACGCCGGTGCAGTGGCCGTTCGAGGAGCGAAGGCCGACGCAGTAGGATTCACCGGAGTTGGGGAGGTAGGCGCCCCAGCAGACACCGTTGCTGCCGCTCCAGCCGACGCAGCTGCTGCTGAGTACGAAGACGGCGTCGGATTCCATGGTGAGTTCGTCGAGGTAGGTCTGGGGGCCCTGGACGCCGGTGCAGTGTCCGCTGGAGGAGTGGATGCCGACGCAGATGGATTCGCCGGAGTCGGGGGTGTAGACGCCCCAGCAGACGCCGTTGCTTCCGCCCCAGCCGATGCAGCTGCTGCTGACAGCGGCGGCGTCGTTGGAGCTCTGCAGGAGTTTCTCGATGTAGGTCACGGGGCCTTGGACACCGGTGCAGTGGCCGCTGGCGGAGCGGATGCCGACGCAGGCGGCTTCGCCGGAGTCGGGGGTGTAGACGCCCCAGCACAGGCCGCTGGGGTCGCCCCAGCCGATGCAGCTGCTGCTCAGGCCGTAGGCGGCGTCGGAGCTCGTGGTGGTGATGTCGAGGAGACCTTCGGGGCCTTGGGCTCCGGTGCAGTGTCCGCTGGAGGAGTGGATGCCGACGCAGATGGATTCGCCGGAGTCGGGGGTGTAGACGCCCCAACATACGCCGTTGCTTCCGCCCCAGCCGATGCAGCTGCTGTTGACGGTGCCCTCGCCGACTTTCTCGACGGCCAAGGCGGAGGTGGTGGGGGCGAACGCAAGGATTGCGAGAGTCATACTGGCTGCGATGGCCAGAGTTGTTTTGGTGTTCATGTATTTCACTCTTGAAGCAAAGGAGCTTCAGAGCGGCACAAATTCTTTCGATACTTAATGATGATTCCGCATTGCAACATAAATCACTAGGGAATCGTGGCAAACTTTACGAGTTGGTAAAGTATTATTCGTTTCCCTAGCGATTGGGATGAAACGAGGCTCCAAGAGCACTCGAAGCGGGGCTCTGGTGACCTAGCTTGCGTTTGCTTTGAAGTGAACCCGGTACATCGTCGAGTCGGCGACATCGGTGCCTTCCACCTCAATGAAGTAGTGGGGGCAGGCGTCGTAGTTCATGTCAATCATAATCTGGGCGTGTCCGTCTTGGCCCACGGCGACCTGTTCAAAGAGACCCGAGGGGTCGTTCACGTTGCGCACGCGCAGCGTTAGTACGTCGTCCGGGGTGTCGTAGTAGAGGTTCACGAAGTGGAAGTGCGGCCGGTCGGTTTTGCACTGGACTTGCTCGAACTTCTCACCAAGGCTGCGCGACATGTGGCGATATTCGTGCTCTGCGGTCTCGCCGTCCTCTAGAAATCCCACGAATGGGCCGGCGTAGGCGGGGGCGGCGAGGGTGGTGGGCAGCATCAGAAATATGATCGCGAGGGCGACATAGGGCAGGCGCATGGGACGAGAGTCCCGTCAGGGGGCTTTGAGGTTGCGGGTTCGCTCTACCGGAATAATGGCAAGAGCTGGGTGCCATGACCGCTGGCTTGTGCCCGGCGGCTTCATTCCACGGCTATCATGCACTGTTTGCCGCCTGTCGGCAGGAACAACCCATGCCCGAAACACCCCTGCAACTGATCCTGGAAGCCAACGTCAAGAAAGGCCACGAAAACACCCTGCGCGAACTGGCCAAGTCGGGCTCCGCGAAGATTGAGAAATCCGAACCGGGCACGCTCGAGTACCGCTGGGTCATCGATGATGAAGGCACCAAAGTCCGATTCTTGGACACCTACGCGAACTCGAAGGCGTTCGTGGACCACATTCACACTGCCCAGTCGACTGGCTTCATGGACGAATTGATGGGCTGCGTGGACATCACGGCCGCCCACGTGGTCGGGAACCCCAATCCTGAGGCGCGCAAGATTCTGGACGGCTTCCACGCTCAGTACTTCCACAATCTTGGCGGCTTCAACCGCATGCAGGCGACGGCGCCCATGACGGCATCCCGATAGTCGGTCCCGGTCCGTCCCGCTCGGTACCACCGGGTGCCGCTCGGTCTCGGGTGTGCCCCGCTTAGCGCTATTTTGCCTCCTTTCCCCGTTCGGCCTTGTCTAGTGTGGTCAACAAGGACAACGCTGGGTCGCGAAACCGCATTTGTCCGTGTAGTTGACGACTCGCTTCGAGGTAGGCACGCAGAAAATCGACGACATGCTTGAGGGGGATGAATCGGCATGGCTCCATGTGTTCGCCGGGCCTTGACCCGAACAGTAGGAGGCGCACGCGGGAATTGTCATGCAGTGTGGCGGTTCCCTCTTTTTGCAGCACGGTGACGAGGTGGGTTTGTTCGTCGCGGTTGCCGCAGCCAAAGCGCCGCAAGCATTCGTGTAGTACGCCTCGGTGGAGCAGAACGCGGTTGGGGTTGGCCATGCCTTCTTTGACTTCGGCGATGATGAATTCGCGGCGCCGGTGGTCGAGGTCGAGGACGGGGTCCATGTCCAGTTTTTCGCCTTGCATGGGGTGGGGTCGGGGCAGCACGCGGCCGGCGCCGGGCAAGCGAATCGCGAGCAGGTCTACGTCGGTTGCTTCGCGGAATGTGCCGTCTTTGTTGCGGTGCAGAATGGGATATTCGGTGACGGTGAGGAATCCGTTGATGCGCAGGTATGCTTGGACGAAGGCGTCCGCGTAGTCCATCGTTGGGTCTTGGCGTGGGGGGACTTGACGATGCGGGGTGTGACTGCGCGGTGTGGCGGGGACGCTTGGGGGCAAGGTTGCGTGGCGGCGAGACGGGGATGTGTCGCTGCGGCGCGGTTGGGCTGCGGGGTGCGTGTTCGCG
Source organism: Thermoplasmatota archaeon (assembly GCA_041601615.1). Classification (GTDB taxonomy): domain Archaea; phylum Thermoplasmatota; class E2; order JACPAO01; family JAHFTW01; genus JANQNI01. The sequence continues at coordinate 264,479 of JBFIHX010000003.1, forward strand.
GGGTGGGTAGCTCTGCGCGTGGGCGCAGGGCTGTGAGGGCAACCAAGCGGGCTTCGAGGGCCCTTTCCGCTGGATGCTCAGGGCACCGCCATGCACTAGGAGCAAGAAAGGGGAGTGTGCCTTTGGTGCACTTATGTCGGGACCTATCCAACTCATACTCGATGCGCAGATTCGATCCGGTCAGGAGGCGACGTTTCAGCGGGTCTGTCGAGCGGTGCCTGATTTGATTCAAAAAGCGGAGCCTCGCACCCTGGAATCTCGCTGGGTCGTTCAGGAGGGCGGTGATCGCGTGCTCTTGATGGATTTGTATGCGTCATCGTCGGCGTTGGTGCAGCATTTTCAGAACCTACAAACCAGCGGGCACCTGGATGCGATTCGTTCTTGCCTGAACCTGGTGGCGGTCCATTGTGTGGGGTCGCCGGACGCCCGCGCTCGTTTGGTGCTGGGTGAACTGGGCACGCTCTACTACCATCCTGTCGGCGGGTTTGTGCGCGACGTGCGGCCGGTTCCGCTCATGGTTGCGCTTTGAGTCGGACCGTCAAGACTGAGAGCAGGTCTCGCGTGGCGGTGTCGTGAGCGAACGATTGGTGGTTCTCGACGGCACGGATTTGGGCATCGAGGACGTGGTTGCGGTCGCCCGGCAAAACGCTCCGGTCGAAGTCGCCGCGGCGTCCTGGGGGGCCATCCAGGCAAGCCGGGACATCGTAGATTCGCTCGTGGCCCGAGGGGAGGTGGCGTATGGCATCACGACGGGGTTCGGGGAGTTTGCGCACGTTTCTATCGACCGGGATCAGGTGCGGCAATTGCAGCGCAATTTGATCATGAGCCACTCTGTGGGTGTCGGTGCGCCGTTGCCTCGGGATGTTGTTCGGGCGATGATGTTGATTCGCATCAATACGCTCGTGAAGGGTCTCAGTGGCGTGCGGCGGTTGCTGGTGGAGCGGCTCGTGGAGTTGTTGAATCGGGACTTGGTGCCGGTGGTCCCGAGCCGAGGCAGTGTCGGTGCGAGCGGAGATTTGGCCCCACTTGCCCACATGGCGCTGCCTTTGCTCGGATTGGGACATTTGGATGATGGTGGCGACGGGGGCGCTCGTCCTGCCGCTGCGGTGCTTTCCGAACACGGCTTGGAGCCCTTGGAGTTGGAGGCGAAGGAGGGTCTTGCGCTCATCAACGGTACGCAACTGATGTCGGCGGTTGGGTGTCTTGTGGTGGCCGATGCTTCGAACTTGCTATTGGATGCTCAGATCGTCGCTGGCATGAGCCTCGAAGCCTTGATGGGCAGCATTCGTCCGTTTGATGCACGTGTCCATGCGGCGAGGCCCCACCCGGGGCAAGCGATTGTTGCGTCCAATATGCGAGCCCTCACCGCGGGCAGCGGCATCGTGGAGAGCCACGTCGGGTGCAGCCGTGTGCAGGATGCCTACAGTCTGCGTTGCATGCCCCAAGTACTGGGTGCGTGCCGGGACCGCATCGAGGAGGCGCGGCGCGTGATGGAAGTCGAGATCAACAGCGCCACGGACAATCCTTTGGTGTTTCCGGATGGCGACATTGTCAGTCAGGGCAATTTCCATGGCGAGCCATTGGCGTTCATGCTGGATGGGTTGGCCATTGCGATTGCTGAGATGGCCAGCATCAGCGAGCGGCGCGTGGAGCGCCTTGTCAATCCGGATCTTAGCGAGGGCCTGAAGCCGTTTCTTGTGGACGCGGGCGGGCTCAATTCGGGCTTCATGATTGCTCAGTATGTGGCGGCTGCCTTGGTGAGTGAAAATAAGGTCTACGCGCACCCGGCGAGCGTGGACAGCATTCCTACGAGTGCCAATCAAGAAGATCATGTGAGCATGGGAAGCATCTCGGCACTGAAAGTGGGCCAGGTGCTGGAAAATGCGCGTCATGTGGTCGCCATTGAGGCGTTGTGCGCGGCGCAGGCGCTGGATTTCAAGGCGGACGAGGGACTTGTTGCGGGGGTGGGTGGCCAAGCGGCTCGCGCCAGGGTTCGATTGGATGTTGCAAGGCTTACGGGGGATCGCATCCTGCACGACGATGTGGCGGCACTCACGGCCTTGTTGCAGGCAGGAGCATTGCGCAAGGCCGTCCAGGATGCGGGTGTGCAGCTTGCTTGATTAGTGGATGGGCAAGCAAGTTTGGCCGTTGATGGAGGTGCAGATCCAGAGGCCGCTGACGCCGTAGCATATGGAGGCGCCTTGGAGCCCGACGCCGACACTGACGCAGTGGTTCAGGGAGGGGTGGAACAGGTTCTGGCACACTTGGACTTCGCCGGGTTTGCCGATGCAGTCACCGAGGGCGGTGGCGCTGGGGGCAAACAGGACGGAGGCCAGGAGCAGGCTTGCAGCAACGAGTAATACGCGCATGCAGGAAGAAGAACCTGGAGGTACATGGATTGTTGGTGGCGGTTCTCTTTCGTCCATCCGCGCTTCTAGGTTCGGCGACGCAGGCTCCTGTGTGCCGTATCTTGATCGACGGGGGGTCGAGTGCGGTGGCGGGGAGGCGGGGGGTGGCTGCCAGGGGGGTGAGGAAGGTGGGGGAGGGTGCCGGCGTCGTCGTGGACGCGGGCGTTTCGGTCCGTTGGTCGCACCTACAGGTCGGGGTAACAGCCGGGTTGCAGGAGGATGCCACTGCTGTTGCACAGGTACACGTCGTTGTTGCTGTCGTTGACGTAGACGCAGAGGAACGGCACGAGGTTGGGCATGGTGCCGGTGTAGATCTGGACGCAGCGGTAGTCTGTGTCGCCGCTGGAGCCGCCGGTCGAACAGACGTTGGGGTTGCTTCCCTGGTCAAGCACGCAGGGTCGAGCGGTTGCCTCGGGGGCAAACGCCAGGGCGGTCATGAGCAGGCAGAGGGTAACGAGGATAGCTCGCATGGGGGATTGATTGGCATCATTGGTTTAATTCCTACTGGGAATTTACCTGATGGTGCGAGCCAATCGATGTCAAATCATTTCATGGACTCGACCATGGCTCAAAATTGCCTGCGCCGTTTGTCTTCCTGGTTCGTAGACCCAGTGGTCGAGGTCGGCTATGTTGTGCACCAACAAGTCTGCGCGTTTGCCTACTTCGATGCTGCCGACTTCGTGTTCCATTCCGAGAGTGCATGCGGCGTTCCAGGTGGCTGCTGTGAGTGCCTGGGCGGGCGACAATCCAAGCAGGAAGCATCCAAGTTGGGCCACGAGGGTCATGTTTGTTACGGGGTTGTTCGGGTTGTGGTCGGTGGCGAGGGCTACGGGTACGCCTGCGTCCAAAAATCGCTTGCCGGGCGCCCATTCGGGGCGCATGAGGGTGAGGGGGACGGTGGGGAGCAGGGTTGCGATGGTGCCGGCTTCTGCCATGGCTTCGATGCCTTCGTCGCTGACGCGGAGGAGGTGGTCGGCGCTGACGCATCCGGCGCGGGCGGCGAGTTGGGCGCCTCCGGTGTTGACGATTTCGTCGGCGTGCAGGCGCAGTCCAAGGCCGTGGCGCTTTGCGGCGGAGAAAATGGCGTCGCCTTGTTCGATGGTGAACACGTTTTCTTCCACAAAAACGTCGCAGTAGCGGGCGATTCCTTGGGCCGCCACTTGGGGCAGCATTTCGTCGATGACGAGGTCGGCGAATGCGGCAGCGTCGGTGCCGGAGGGGACGGCGTGGGCGCCGAGGAAGGTGCTGATAATGGGGACTCCGGCGGACGCTGCGAGTGCTTGGTTGGCTTCCAGCAGGCGCAGTTCCGACTCGGTGGTGAGTCCGTAGCCGCTCTTGGCCTCTAGGGTCGTCGTGCCGTTCTGGATCATTCGATCGAGTCGGGGTCGCGCTTCACGCACCAGTTGTTCGAGTGATGCTTTGCGGGTGCGTTCGACAGTGTAGTTGATGCCGCCGCCGGCTGCCAGAATTTCGAGGTAGCTTTTGCCTTGGAGCTTCAGCGACAATTCGAAGGCGCGATCGCCTGCGTAGACGAGGTGGTTGTGGGGGTCGACGTAGCCGGGGGTTACGAGTTGGCCTGTGGCATCGATGGTTCGAGCGGCTTGGCCGTCCCATTCGCCGTGGGGCCCGACCCAAGTGATGCGGCCGGCCTGGATTGCTACGCCCCATTGTTCGCGCAGGGCTACGTCCGATGCGGCGGTGGCGTCGCGTGCGCCCGCTGTCCCCTGCATCGTTGCGAGATTGCCATGGAGGTACAGGTCGGCGTCCACGCGCGGCGCAGCCGTGGCAAGGGCTTCAAGCCCCCGGTCGGTCCTCGGTTCGTGTTCCAGGCTAGTCCTGCTCTTGTGCCGACGCGCCGAGAGGCTCCTGAAGATCCTCGGTTTTTGGAATTGTTTGGCGCCGACGCTGGCGAAGCGGATGTGTTGATGGCAGGCGTGCCGTACGATGTGAGTGTCCTCGGCCGGAAGGGCGCAAAGTTCGGGCCCACGGGCATCCGGGAGGCGATGCGGTTTTTGTCCAATTTTGACGCGGACACGGGACGCAATGTGGCAAGCGTTCGGCTGCATGATGCCGGGGATGTGGCCGCGCTCGACGGGCATGGCGCCGATGTGCTTGCGGCGCACGAATCGGTGCGCGCTGCCGCCCGCGACCTCCTGCAACACGCAAAGCCCGTGGTGTTGCTTGGTGGCGATCATGGACTCACGTTTCCCCATGTCCAGGCGCTTGCGGACACCGTTTCTGGCCGCATCGGCATCATTGTTGTGGATGCGCATTATGACTTGCGAAGCTACCAGGGTCAGCCCAGCAGCGGCACGCCGTTTCGCCGCATCCTGGAGGAGTTGGATGGTCGCGTTCGTGGTGATAACCTGGTAGAGATCGGCATCCGGCCCTTTGCCAACACCTTCCAATTGGCCGAGTACGCGGCGGGCGCGGGCCTTACGATTGTGACGGCCGAAGAAGTGCGGGCGCGGGGCATGGAAGCGGTGGCTCGGGAAGCGATTCGGATCGCGGCGGAAGGTGTGGACCACTTGTGGCTCAGCATCGACATCGACGGCCTTGACCAGAGCATTGCTAGTGGCTGCAGTGCTCCCGGCGCGGGCGGCTTGACGTACTCCGAAGTGGACGCGCTTGTGCGGGCGGTCGCGGCGCATCCGAGGTGCCGGGGGATGGACGTATTGGAGGTCGCACCCGGCCTGGACCCTACCGGCAACACCTGTCGGACGGCGGCGCAGCTTGTGGCGGCGTTTGTGGGTTCCGTGACGGCCCGCAATCGGTAGGAGCGGCACGAGGCCCCGTAGCTCGCTGGGATTTCCAGGCAATCGTTTCGCCGTGGTAGGCTTTGCTGGGTTCCATGGCGTTGCAACTGCTGCACCCCGACGATGCGCGAAGCGAACTTGAGCACAAGACGCTCCTTGAGATCGAGCGCGAGACTGCCGAGACGTGGGGGGCTCGGGCGGCGGCGGCATTCGAGTTTGCGGCCAAGGCGACCGGCGAGAAGCGGGCGCATTGGCTTGCGGATGCGGAAAACTACCGCCAGGAAAGCCTGGAGCATGCTGCGATGACGGGCGACATTCGGTTCATTGAGCAAATTCTCAACGACTTGGAATCGGCCAAGCGCGCAGTTGCCTAGCTCGGGTTTACTGCGCCCGTTCCATCAACAATTCGGCGAGGGCCGCTAGCGCCTGTTGTGCTGGGCCTTCGGGCAATTGTTCGAGTCGCATGAGGGCTTGTTGGGTGTAGGCGCCGGCTTCCAGTTGGCTTGCTGCTACGGCGCCGGATTCCAGGAGGTCTTTGCGGACGTTTGGAAACTCCTTGGCATTGCGCTCGGGCGCGGGGGGGAGGTGTCCGCCGCGTTCTTCGTAGTGCAAGTAGGGGCTGCTGCGGGTGCCTGCGGCGTAGTCGGTGCCGGCGGGCTTTCCGGTCCATTGCGGGTCGCCGGTCACGTCCAGAACATCGTCGAGGACCTGGAACGCCTGGCCCACGGCTTCGCCGTACTCAAACAGCGCCTGCACGCGGTCGGGGCTGGCGCCTGCGAGGCTTGCGCCGATTGCGGTGCTTGCTGAGAGTAGGCAGGCGGTTTTGTCGCGGATGACGCTGGCGTATTCTTCCCGTGTAACGTCCGAGCGGCCGTGCAGTCTTTGTTCCCGAAGCTGGCCTTCGCAGAGGCGTCGGCAGGCGTCGGCGGTCAGGTCCATGGCGGCCTTCGGGAGTCGTGCGGCGAGTGCGAAGGCTTGCGTGAATAGGTAGTCGCCCACGAGGAGGGCGGCGTCGCGGCCGTGTGCGTGGTAGGTGCTGGGTTTGCCGCGTCGTTCTTTGGCTTCATCCATAATGTCGTCGTGAACCAAGCTTGCGGTGTGTACGAGTTCGATGGCGACGGCGGCGTCGACGGCCTCGTCAAGCTTTGCAGGATCGGGCGTGGCGGTTCCGTAGCAGGCTTGGAATGCGGTGAGCAAGAGGAGGGGGCGGATGCGTTTTCCGCCGGCGCCCAGAGGTTCCAGGCTCCACGATTCCAAGTCGGGGTCGCGGCTTTTTCCTTGTTTTTGGAGTCGGTATTCTACGTCGTCGAGCAGGTCCACCAAGTCGGGTGGGAAGACGGCGGTGATCGGGTGGGCTTTGGCGGGGATCAAGGAAACACTCCGTGGGCAAGTACGAGGAGGATGGCGGCGGTGGCGTACACGATGACTGTGGCGAGGCGGGCGGGGGCGAGTCCGCGTGGATCACCAAGGGTTGTGGCAACACGGCGCACGACGATGATGGCGGGGGCAAAGAGGATGGCTGCGGCAATCCCGAGGGCGGGGGCCAGCAACCAGAGCCCAGTGGTCGTTGCGGCGACTCCGGCAAGCATCAGCACTGCAAACAAAGTGACGTTGCGTGCGGGAGGCAGGCGGACCACGAGTGTGCGGTGGCCGGAGGCTTCGTCCAAGGGCCGATCGGCTAGGTCGTCTACGACCACGATGGCGGCGGCCAAGAGCGTGGTGGGAAGGGTGCCTAGGGCGAGCGTGGAAGGATGGGGGATGGCGGTGCCTAGGGCTGCGAGGGTTCCCCAGACAATGATGGGTCCGTGGGTGGCTGCTGCGGTCAGGGGTCCGAGCCCAGTGTCGCGTAGGCGTCCGTAGGTCCAGGCAATGAGCACTCCGACGGCGGCAAACGCGAGGACGGCCCAGCGGTCGAGCCACAAGAATCGTGCCATGGCTGCGGTGGCGACTCCGAGCCCTGCGCCGAATTGGCTCCACAACATCCAGCGAGGAAGGCCTGGCGCTGCTGTGGGGCTGGTGACGGTGGGGCGGCGAAGGTCGTGCACGGCGTTGGCTCCAGCTTGGGCTGCCAGTGTGCCGAGTACGACGGTTACGGCGTCGAGCCAATACACGCCGCCCGGAATTGCCAACGCGACGCCCACGAGGGCTGCAAGTGTTGCCGTCAGCAGCAATGGGACTCGGAGACGGGCGATGCTTTCCACCACAACCGCCAGGCGATCGGAGGCGGCGATGTGCCATTGCACCCGAAATGCGCCGGCTCCCTCGGCTTCGGCCGAAGCGTGTGCTCCGCTGGTGGCCACGAAGGATTCGATGAGGCCGGCCTCATATTCGGAAGGCAGGTCGCCGGGCGTGATGACGCGCACATGTTCGGTGCCCTCCGTGCGTGCTGCGAGTCGGGTGCCGCGCAAGAACGGATGAACTTCGTCCACGAATAGGCCGAGGGCGCGGCGTGGGCGGCCGCGTAGGTGTCGCACGAGCGTTTTGAATGTGCGGCGCCACAGCGCGGTGTAGGCGTGCGCCGCGTCGCGCATTTGCTCGGGGGAAAGTTGGCCAAGCACCGAGGCAAACGCGGCGGCGTCCACGAGGTCGTTCGGGTCGGACGCGGGACAGAGCGGCAAGTGGGCGTGGGTGGCCTGCAAGTGCTGCCACAGGATGGCCCGAACCCTGCCCATGCGCGCGCCACGGGCAGGGCCTTCATGAAGCAATCCCGGGTCGGCTCAGGCGGGCTCCAGGCCGTCCACTGGCGGGATTAGGCGCGGATTTGTTCCGCGTGCGCCGCTCAAGACCACCCCAAAGCTCAAGTACGAGCGCCGTTGCACAACTAACCAACACCGGAGCGAATTCGAGCCACCCGGCTCGCGTCGCCCGGTCCAGAAAGCCCCCTCGTGGGGCTCTATGGAGGTCAGAATATGACTGGACAACAGCAACCCATCTACATCCTCAAGGAAGGCACGGAGCGCACCCGCGGTCGCAACGCTCAGTCCAACAACATCTACGCTGCCCGCCTCATCGCTGAGACCGTCAAGACGACGCTCGGCCCCCGCGGCATGGACAAGATGCTTGTGGATTCCATGGGCGACGTGGTCATCACCAACGATGGCGCCACCATCCTCAAGGAAATCGACGTGGCCCACCCGGCTGCCAAGATGGTCATTGAGGTCGCCAAGACCCAGGACGCCGAGTGCGGCGACGGCACCACCACCAGTGTCATCCTCACGGGCGAACTGCTGAAGGTCGCCGGCGAACTCTTGGAGCAGGGCATCCACCCCACCACCATCACCAGCGGCTACAACATGGCCGCCAAGGAAGCCATCAAGGTCCTGGAGAACATGGCGATCACGATCAAGAAGGGCGACACCACCACCCTTCGCAACATCGCCAAGACGAGCCTGGCCAGCAAGAACGCCAGCTCCAGCAGCGAACTTCTGTGCGACATCGTCGTGCGCGCCGTAACTGCCATCGCCACCACCAACGGCACCGGCAAGAACGCCACCACCGAGGTCGACATCGACAACATCCTCGTCCAGAAGGCCCGCGGCGGCAGCCTGGAAGACACCGAACTCATCGAAGGCATTATCCTCGACAAGGAACGCGTCTCCAGCGGCATGCCCGAGTCCGTCACCAACGCGAAGATCGCTCTCGTCAACGCCGCCCTCGAAATCAAGAAGACCGAGGTCGACGCCAAGATCGAGATCACCGCCCCCGACCAACTCGGCGCCTTCCTCGCTCAGGAAGAAGCGACCCTGAAGTCCATGGTGGACAAGGTCAAGAAGAGCGGCGCCACCGTCCTCGTTTGCCAGAAGGGCATCGACGACCTCGCCCAGCACTTCCTCGCCAAGGCTGGCATCTACGCCATCCGCCGCGCCAAGAAGAGCGACATGGAGAAGCTCGCCAAGGCCACCAGCGCCACCATCGTCAACACCCTCGACGACCTGAAGGCCAACGTCCTCGGCACCGCCGGCAAGGTCTTCGAAAAGAAGATCGGTGACGACACCTTCACCTTCATCACCGAGTGCAAGGAAGCCAAGGCAGTCAGCATCCTGCTGCGCGGCGGCACCGAGCACGTCGTCGATGAAGCCGAGCGCGCCCTCGAAGACGCCCTGAGCGTCGTCGCTGTCGCTCTCGAAGACGGCAAGATGACTCCCGGCGGCGGCGCTGCTGCCACCGAGATCGCCATGCAACTACGCAGCTTTGCCCCCACCGTGGGCGGCCGCGAGCAAATGGCCGTCGAAGCCTTCGCGGACGCCGTCGAAGTGATTCCCCGCACCCTGGCCGAGAACGCCGGTCTCGATGAGATCGACATCCTCCTGAGCCTGCGCCGCGCCCACAAGAAGGGCAACAGCAGCCACGGTGTCAACGTCTTCTCGGGCAAGATCGAGAACATGTTCGACAACAACGTCATCGAGCCCCTGCGCGTCGGCACGCAAGAGGTCAAGGCCGCCACCGAGGCTGCCACCATGATCCTGCGCATCGACGACGTCATCGCGGCCCGCGCCTTCTCCGGTGGAGAGGGTGGCCCCGGTGGCATGCCGGGCGGTATGGACGGAATGGATTTCTGAGCGTAGCGAAGAAATTCTTCCGAGGTGCCGAAGGCGCCGTTTCCGAGTGCGTTTCTGAACGCGCTTGAGGACGGAATGGATTTCTAGGCCCGGCGAAGAAATTCTTCCGAGGCGCCTCGTCCACCAGACCATCGCGTCTGGCTCCTCTTTCCTTCTCTTCCTTCCTTTTCCCTTGTTTCGCGGCCCTGGTGCCTTGCGCGCCGCCTGGTTTTGGGTGGTGATTGTTTCACGAATGCTCCAAAACCGCCATCCCTGCGCTTCCGGTGATGGGCCTTATGCGTCGATGGTGGCTTGTGCTCTTGTTTTTGCCGTTGACGGTTTCGGGGTCGTCCCCGCCGGTCCTGGAACGGGCCTGGATGGATGTGGCCGAAGTGGAGGCGGGATCCGATGCGCTGGTGCATCTGGAGTGGGCAACGGAGTCGAATTTGCTAGAGATGAGCGTCCATTTTGACGACGCGCATGGCAACTCAGGAACGATCTCTTCGAATGATTGCACCCTAGAGCGACACTCTGTGTGTCGGATGCATGTGCCTGCGAGTTTGCCTCCTTCGACGTACACCCTTTGGTTTGCGCACGCTCGCGACGACGCGGGAAACGAGGTGCACATACAGTCGTATGAGGTGCCGTTTTTGCAGTTTGCATTGCTGTCGAACGTAACGGATCGGCAAGCGCCCACATTGCTGGAAGTTGTCTTGTCGCCCTCGGTGCTTGCCCCCGGCGAAGTCGGTTGGCTGGGGCTTCGTTTCGATGAGCCGGAGCCAGTCCGGTCGGCGTATGTGCAGGTGGAGGGCCCTGGGGCGCATGGAAACGTGGATGTGTTGTGTCGGCCGGCGGTTCCTTGGACGGTGTGCAAGGTTCGGGCGGAGTGGGGCATTCCGGGTGGTGCGTACAGAATTTCGAGCATCACGGGAGTGGACCAGGCGGCCAATGCGAGACATGTCGATGGTGCCGAATTGAAACGGCTGTTGGGCGGAAACGCCACGGTGTGGGTTGAATCAGCGGTGGAGGATACGACGCCGCCCACGTTCCAAAAGCTCAGCGTCCAGCCAAGCGGGCATGCGCAGGAATCGTTCCGGGTGGATGTGGAGGCGGAGGATGCGTCGGGTTTGCGCGATGTGGTGTTGTTCATGCTGGAGTACGGGGTAAACACGGGACGGTTCTATGGCAAAGACTGTGTGCGGTCGCCTGGCGGCGCGTCGTGTCTCTTTTTTGCTGACGACTTGAAGGCGGGAACGCAGGAGATTTCGGGGTTGGCAATCGTTGATTCTGCCCGAAACAAGGGTTATGTGTGGGCGCCCAACGATGAAAGCTTGGAGCCTAAGTTTGGCTCGGGCAATCAATCGGTGTTTCACCTAGAGCCGGCTCGTTGGAGCGGTCCTGTTTGGGGCGTCCATGCCGATCCGGCGGCCGTGGTGACGGGTGAGTCGATTCGAATATTCTTGGCCTCGGAGTCCGTTGTTCAGGCTGATTTGCAGTTCATGAATGGTACAACGGAGGTTCCTGTGGAAGTCTCATGTCAACTCGAGGAGCGCGCGGATTTGTGGCAGGAGTGTAGAGGCTGGCTGCCGCCGAGCACGCCGGATGGCCTCTATTTTTTGTTGCATGGATTGTACACGGATGCGGCCGGCGCGGTGACGAATGTGTCCTATCCGTACGATGGGGTGCCGGTGTTTTTGGTCGGGGAACCGCTGAGCAAATCCGGTTCTGGGGCGCCGTTTACGCATCCTCGGCCAGCGCAGTTCGATGAAGATCCGACGCAACCGAATCAAGATTTCCTCGTCGTAGAGCCAGTGGACGAGGAGCGCGCATCCCATGCTGGCTCCTTGCCGGTGCTGGTGGTTGCGGTGGCGCTGTGTTGTTGGGTGCTGCGGCGGCGTTGCTAGGTTTCTCGCGGGCCGCTTGCATCCGGCATTGGTGCGGGTTCTGACGGGTCTGGATCTGCGGAATGGTCGAGGTGTCGCGGCAGCCATACGCTGAAGGTGCTGCCCTTGCCGGGTCCGTCGCTTTCGGCCCATACGCGGCCTTGGTGTTGTTCGAGGATGCCATGGCTGATGAACAAGCCGAGGCCGGTGCCGGGGGGTCCTTTGCCGTTGTGTACTTGGCTGAATGGCTGAAACAGGAGTTTGAGTTGGTCGCTGCTGAGGCCGGGGCCGTCGTCTTGGATGCGTACTTGGGCGCCGTCGAGGTCGCGGTGGGCCAATACGCGGACGTTGCCGCCGTGCGGTGCAAATTTGATGGCGTTGCCGAGGAGGTTGTAGAGGACTTGGCTGATGCGGACGGGGTCTGCTTCGATGGGGATGGGGCCTTGGATTGCCACGTCCAGTCGGAGGTTTTTCTCTCTAGCTTGTTCGGCAAAGGATTCGAGAGTGTCGTGGACGAGCTCTTCGAGGTCGGTGGGTTCTGGGCACAAGACAATGGTGCCGGTGCCGATGCGGGCGATGTCGAGGAGGTCTCCTACGAGTACGCCGAGGCGTTGCAGGTTGCGTTCGATGATGTCGAGGTGGCGCACTTGTTGGCGGCTGAGGCCTTTGTCGTCGGTGCCGCGAAGGAGGCTCATTTGGATGAGGATGGGTGTCAGGGGGGTTCGTAGTTCGTGGCTTGCGGCGCTCAGGAATGCTTGTTGGTCTCGGTGTTGTTGGGTGAGATCTGCCATTTGCAGTTCGTGTTGGAGGCGTAGGTCTCCGGCGGTTTGCTCAAGTTCGCGCACGCGGTGGCGTTGTTGGTCGAGGTCGGCGGCGGTGTGTTGGAATTTTTCCCATTCGTATTGGCGTGCGGCGGCGTAGGCGATGAACAGGACGGCGTTGACGCCGAGAAAGAGGTAGGGCACTTCGATGGTGGTTGTTCCAGCTTCGGGGAGAAACCGGGGGGCTGCGGCGGCGCCGACGGTGTTGAGGGCGGCAAGGCCTGTGGCTACGGGGAAGGGCAGGAACATGGCGCCCACCAGAAGAACGGCGGCAAGCAGAAGGACGATGCCGGAGAGGGCCACGAGTGCGGGTTGGAGGAATGCGACGACGAGGGCGGCAGTGGCGCTGATTGCGAGGCTGGCGCCGCAGCTGCTCCAGCTCCAGCCGTTGCGAGCGAGCAATAAGCTGAGCCAGAAGGCGAGAGGGAGGGCGACGAGGACGCCGGCGATGGTGGTCTGATCGCCTGCCAGGTATTCGGCAAATCGGAGGGGGACGACGAGGGCGGCGACGGCGCTGGTGCCCATGAGGGTCGCGTTGGCAAGAACCATGCTCCGGGCGCGGTCGTCGCCTTGCTTCGAGGGCCGTGGGTCGGCGGAGCGTCGGTGCTTGGCCGCCGTTCTCGTACTCGGGAGCGCTGCAGCCGTGTCCGTAGGCACGGTGGGGGATGGCAGTGGCTCATTGGTGAAGCCTTCGCTTTTGCAATGTGCAACTCTGTGCGTCGGTGGGGTTAGGGCGCTACGAAGGGGCAGGAGGCTTCGCGGCGTCCGCGCAAGTGGAAGAGGACGAGGCCTGCTGTGTGGATGGCCCAGACGGAAAACAGGCTGCCCCAGAAGAACATGGTGCCAAATTCGGTGCTGAGTCCTTTGCTGGCAAGAAACAGCAATGCGGCGACGGTGACGAGGCCGGCGATGCGGCCGAGGAAGCCTCGGGTGCTGGGTGCGATGTCGTTGCGAGTGACGCCCCAGGAGAAGACGACGAGGCCGAAGACGTGGACGATGATCAGGAACCAGAGGTATACTTTGGCGCCGAGTACGTCTTGGTAGAGCAGGATGGGGATGAGGGCGAGGAAAGTGACCAGCAGGAGCGTGGTTTTCCAGAGAAACCGGGCGCGGTGCCGGAACTCGAAGCGGGGGCCTTCCGTTCCTGTGGTGTCCACGGCGTCGGGTGTCTGGCCGTGGGATTTAGTGCTTCGGGTGGAGGGGGTGGACGGGTCCGTGCTGGGGGTGTTTTGGGGGCGCGATTAGTGGGGTGGACCGGGCCGTGTTGTGGCCGGGGAGGGGCACTGATCGTGAGGGTGGTGGTGGTGGTGGTGGTGGTGGTGCGGTGTGCCTAGGCTTCGTCGGTGGTCGCGGCCGGGAGGGTCGGACGGGTGCGGCGTGGTGCGCGATGTTTGGGCGGTGCGGGGTCGATGGTTCGAAGGAGGCGGCGGCCGTCTCGAAGCAGCTGGGAGCCGCGAAGTAGGGAGGCAAGGCCGACGGCGGCGACGGGTGCGGTGAGGATGGCGGCGAAGGCCAATGGGTCACCCAGGGTGCCGAATACGCTGGAGCTTTGCAGGCTTAGAATGAGGGCGGGCGGGGCGACGAACATGCCGATCCAGAAGTAGAGGCGGCCTTGTTCGAGGATGGTGCAGGCGGCGTGTTGGTCGTCGGCGAGAGCCCGTAGGGTCACAATGCGGTCGGTGGAGAGGCCGTTGTGTTCCAATTCGAGGGCGCGCAGCTGGAGTCGTTCTTGCCAGGTGCGTTGCGACAGGGGGGCGACCCAGGTGCCGAGTGCTGCGAGGGCCGCCAGAAGCAAGAGAGTGGCGAGGGCAGAGAGGAGGCTGCCGATGGCGGCAAAGAGTGCCACGGTGTCGCCAAGCAGCGCCCATAGGGCAAATAGGAGTGCGGCGGCGATGGAGGCAAGGAGGCTCAGCGCGAGCATATTCAGTCCCTTTTGGCGGCTCCAGTCTAGCGTTTTTTGCCGCATGGGTTGGGTCATGGGGGGAGGGTCTTGGTCGAGATGATGAAGTTTCTCGGCAGACCGATTGAACGTGCGTCGATCGGGCCACATTTTCGGTACGAGGTGCCCGAAGTTGTACATCATAAGGGTCGGATGCGGATTCTGCGGTCGCCAGCCCCGATGCGCCTCCTTTATCTGGGTGCTCAGGGATGATTGTTCGCACGAAAGGCTACGGTGCCGCGCCAACCGGCCGACACCGACTGTCTTTTATAGAAGCGCTAATACATTCGAGCTGCTGACATGCCGAAGACCGAAGCAACCTTGCGCGTCGTAGAAGCCCTACAGCAGGACGTCAGTTACGGGCGAGCACGCCTGGACGGCCAGACACGGGTCGAACTCAACCTCAGTCCCGGTGACATCATCGAGATCCACGGCTCCAAACAAACGGCCGCTGTGGTCTGGAGAAGCCACCCTGGCGACGAGGGCAAGGGAATCATCCACATCGACAACCTCACCCGCAAGAACGCGGGCGTCAGCATCGGCGACAAGGTCACCATCAAGAAGGCGGAGGTCAAGGCTGCCAAGGCCGTCACCCTCGCGCCTGCCATCAGCCAGGATCAACAAATCCAATTCGGCGAAGGCATCGACGCACTCGCCAAGCGCGGCCTCCTGAAGCGCCCCGTCGTCCAGGGCGACATCGTGGTCGTTCCCAACATTGCGCTCTTTGGCAACGCACTCCCGTTCAGCATTGTCCAGACGAACCCCAAGGGCATCGTCTTGATCAACGAGGAAACGGTCATCAAAGTCAACGAGGAGGCAGCCGCACAAGCCGCCTCCGCCCCCAGCATCAGCTACGAGGACATCGGAGGTCTTCGCGACGAACTTCAGAACGTCCGCGAAATGATCGAACTTCCCCTCAAGCACCCCGAGCTGTTCGATCGCCTCGGCATCGACCCGCCCAAAGGTGTCCTGCTGCACGGCCCACCAGGCACGGGCAAAACCATGATCGCCAAGGCCGTCGCCAACGAAGCCGGCGCCCAGTTCTACACCATCAACGGCCCGGAGATCATGAGCAAGTTCTACGGCCAGTCCGAAGAAAACCTGCGCAAGACCTTCGAGGAAGCCGAAAAGTCCGCTCCCAGCATCGTCTTCATTGACGAAATGGACGCCATTGCCCCCAAGCGCGACGAAGTCCAGGGCGAAGTGGAACGCCGTGTCGTGAGCCAAATGCTCACCCTGATGGACGGCCTCAAGGGCCGCGGCAAAATCATCGTCATCGGCGCCACCAACCGCCCCGATTCAGTGGACGAAGCCTTGCGCCGCCCCGGTCGCTTCGACCGCGAAATCGAAATCGGCGTTCCCGACAAGGAAGGCCGGCTCGAAATTCTGCTCATTCAGACCCGCAACATGCCGAAGGACGAGGACGTTGTTCTCGAAGAGCTTGCCAAGCTTACCTACGGCTTCGTCGGCGCGGATTTGATGGCTCTGGCTCGCGAGGCCGCCATGAAGGCACTGCGCCGCTACCTGCCGGAAATCGACTTGGACGAGCCCGTCCCGACCGAGATCCTTGAGCGCATGTGTGTGACCATGGACGACTTCAAGGAAGCCTTGAAGATCGTGGACCCCAGCGCGCTTCGCGAATTCCTCGTGGAAGTGCCCAACACGACCTGGGAATCCGTCGGTGGTCTCGAAGACGTCAAGCAGCAACTCAAGGAAGCCGTCGAATGGCCCCTCGACGACCCCGAATCCTTCGAGCGCATGGGCATCCGGCCCCCGCGCGGCATCCTGTTGTACGGACCGCCCGGCACCGGCAAGACCCTGCTGGCCAAGGCAGTCGCCAACGAATCCGGCGCCAACTTCCTCTCCGTCAAAGGCCCCGAAGTTCTGTCCAAATGGGTTGGAGAATCCGAGAAGGCGATTCGTGAGATTTTCAAGAAGGCCAAGCAGAGCAGCCCCAGCATCATCTTCCTCGACGAAGTGGACGCCATCGCTCCCCGTCGCGGCGCCTACGAAGGCAGCCACGTCACCGAGAGTGTCGTCAATCAGCTCTTGACCAGTATGGACGGCATGGAATCCATGGAAGGAGTCGTCGTCATCGGTGCCACCAACCGCCCGGACATCCTCGACAACGGTTTGCTTCGCGCCGGCCGCTTCGACCGTCTCATCAAGGTCACGGCGCCTGACGAGCCTGCTCGCATGGCGATTCTTCGCGTCCACGCCGAGAAAATGCCCCTTGCCAAGGATGTTGATCTTGCAGAGATTGGCAAACTCACCAAGGGCTATGTCGGCGCCGATCTGGAAGCACTGTGCCGTGAAGCTGCCATTGTGGCGCTGCGCGAGGACCGCAAGGCGCGCCAAGTCAGCAAGAACCACTTCGAGGAGGCCCTGCGAAGTGTTCGCAGCAGTGTCACCGAAGAGGTCGTCAAGTACTACGACCGGCTCGCCGAGCAACTTGGTCAAACAGCCGTAAAGAAGGTCGCAAGCGGTGGAGCTGGCGGCATGGAATTCCTCTAGGCCGAATCGAGGAACCAAGCGAGCAACTGCCTGCAACAGGCGCCCGAGCCGAGGCGTGCGGCCCTGTTCCATCAGCGGTCAGCATGAGTGGTGCTTTGCGGCTGTGCCTACGGCTGGTGCCTTCCTGGAAATCGGATTTCAAAGAGGGCCAACCAAGCCCCGGCTGGGAGAATGGAGTCCAAAAATTCGGAATCCAAGGCCGCGTTGTGTGTCCAACTGGGGAATGATATGGGCACAACGGGGTTTAAGCCGCGATTGCATTGTGTCCTCGGTCAATAGACCCATTCTGGCAATTCGGTCTCGGCCGGTGCTGGAGTGACCACACCACCAACCCCTCCTCCCTTCCATTAGGGAGGAGGGGCCTCAATGCAATGCTACGCAAGGAGGGCTTTGGTGGTGAGGGCGAATTGGTTGCGCAGACCACCACTTTCCTCGGTCAATACGTTGTAGACCGTGGCCACGCGGCCGTCGGGCATGCGCTGGAGCGCAAAATAATCGAGGAATTCACGGCCACCCGTGCAGGTGGTGCCGCTGATGCAAATCGGTCCATCCTTGATGATGGCACCGCCTGCTAGGTTGCCTCGGCTCCAGGTGCCGTTCCATATGTCGCTTGTCCAGGCAAGATTGACGGTCCAGTTGTGGGTGTTGTCGGGGAGGCCAGGTTGCTCGCTCTCGTAGTAGGCAATGGCGACTTTGCCGTCGGCGCCGGCGGCGATGGCGGGAAACACCTTGCTGTGGTTGTTGTCGGCCGCATCGACGCGAATCTTGTCGGTCCAGGTGCGTCCGTCGTCGCGGCTGCCTGCGACAAAGATTTCGACCGTACCGTTGATGGCTTCGCCCCAGGTGAGGTAGACGTTTCCGGCGTCGTCGGCGGCTCCCATGACGAGACTGAGGCCGAGGCCAGCGCCGTCGAAGGCAGGCCCGACGCCTTCCTCCCAAAGCATCCCGTCACGGGTGACCGAAAAGGCAGGGTATTCGTCGGCGAGGTTGGTCTCGGCGGCGGCCTCGGCCACGGCGTCGGCAAGGCCGGGGCTGCGGGTGTAGGTCAGGAAGACGCTGCCGGTCGTGGGGTTCCAGAATCCGCCGCCGCCCCAGGAGCTGCCGTCGGTGACCAGCAAATGGCCGTCGGGGGTCTCGGCGGGGCCGGTGGGAAGCCACGTGACACCGCAGTCGGTGGTCTTCATCACCGTCTGGTAGAACGTGGGGACTTGGTGCCAGTAGAGGTATGCGGTGCAGTCCTTGGTCGGCACAACGTATTGGCGGTCGCCCACGGGGCCGTTGCAAACCACGGGGTTGTTGGTCCACGTGGCACCCCCGTCCTGGGACACGGACACCGCATTGCAAGCCAGTGCGTAGAGGCGGCTTTCCCACACGACGCCGTCTGCGTCCACTGCAAGGTCTGGGTCGTTGTTGGGAATCAACGGAAACGGATTGCCAAGGTTCTGCCATGTCGAGCCGTTGTCGTCGCTGCGGTAGACCTCGCTGAAGATGTTCGTAAACAACACGCCGTCAGGAGTCACGCCCATGCTGGACTCGCCGCCGCCCCGGGTCTCCGAGATGCGCGTGATGGTGGACAAAAACGGAGCCGCAAAGGGGTCTGGGGCTCCCGGATTGGCCACGGGGTCATCCGAACCGCCGTCGAGGCAGCCGGCGAGGGCGGGGAGGGTCAGGAGGATGGCCAGGAGGGGGCGCATGGGCCCCGTCGCGCGGTGGAGTGGGATAAGAGTTACCGACACTGGCTCGCGTCGGTTAGCCGCGGAGGCGTCGACTCGTCCCAAACCGCCACACCACCGCCACATACAACCCCACCACAAACAGCGCAAGCCCTGCCAGACTCGGCCCAACGGGAAGATCGTGCACCCCAAGCAGCCCGGCTCGCTGTGCATCGACGATGTACAGGATGGGGTTCCACTTGCTTGCTGCCGCGAGGTTGGAGGGCAGTTCGGAGACGGGGTAGAACACGCCGCCAAGGAAGGTCAACGGGGTCAATAGGAATGTCTGCGGCACGAAGACGTGGTCCCAGCGGCTCGCGGCAAGGCCCGTGAGGATTCCGAGCAACGCAAACGCGAGGCAGCCGCCTACCAGAACCGCGATGGTCAGCGGCCAGTGGATGTTCCAGCCTTCGGCGACAGGAGCGGCGACGAGAATGGTCAAGACACCGATGAGGACGCCTCGGAAGGCGCCGCTGGCGGCGTAGGCGAGTGCAATCTGCCAGTCGCGAAGCGGCGAGGTGAGCACGTCGTCGATGTAGCCGGCGCGCCGAGCATCGAAGAGGCTGCTGCCGGTGTTGCTGAAGGCGTTGGTGAGTGCGCCTTGGGCGACCAGGCCGGGAATCAGGAAGGTGAGGTAGGGAACATCGCCGAAGCTGCCGATGCGGCCGCCGAGTGCGTGGCCGAAGACGAACAAGAACAGAGCGGCGCTGACGACGGGGGGTACGATGGTTTGCACCCAGACGTTCATGAAGCGGGCAATCTCGCGGCGGGTGAGCATGTAGGTGCCGTAGAGTTCGCTGTTCATGGCGCGGCCTCCTTGCGTTTGGTGAGTTGCACGAAGACGTCTTCGAGGCGGCTCTGGCTCACTTCGAGGTCCACCACGTCCACCTGGTGCTCTTCGAGTCGGCGCAGCAGGCTTCGCATGGCTTTGGTGGGGTCCGTGGATTCCAGGACGTATCGGCCGCGGCCATCGACTGCGAATCCGTACACGGCGGGGTCCACTTGCGGGTGGAGGTTTTCGGGAGTGACGACGACGCGGCGCACGCCGTATTTGGCGCGCAGATGGTCGGGGGCTCCGGATTCCACGACGCGTCCCTTGTCCATGACGGTGACGGTGCCGCAGAGCGCCTCGGCCTCTTCCAGGTAGTGCGTGGTGAGAAGGACGGTCATGCCTTCTTCCTCGTTGAGGCGGCGCACGTGTTCCCAGAGGTTGCGGCGCAGTTCCACGTCGACGCCGGCGGTGGGCTCGTCGAGCACCAGGAGCTTCGGGTCGTGCATCAGGGCTCGAGCCAGGAGCAGGCGTCGCTTCATGCCGCCGCTGAGGGTGCTGCTGCGCTTTTGCCGATAATCGTAGAGGTCGAAGAATTTCAGGAGGTGGCGCGCGCGGTCGATCGCCTTGGCATAGGGCATGCCGAAGTAGCCGGCGTGGTAGGCGAGGATCCGTTCGAGACCCAAGAAGTCGTCAAAGTTCGGCTCTTGCGGGCAGACACCGATGAGGCGGCGGGCGGCGGCGGGGTCGGTCCAGCAGTTCTTGCCGAACACCTCGACGGTGCCGCTGGTGGGGCGCACGAGGCCGGTGATGGTGCCGATGGTGGTGGTCTTGCCTGCGCCGTTGGGCCCAAGGAGGCCAAAGAACGCGCCTTCGTCCACGGTGAGGTCGAGTCCGTCCACGGCGGGCTTGCCGTCGTAGGATTTGACGAGGTTCCGGATGCGGATGGCGGGCGCGTCGGTGGTGCTAGGCACAGCTCAACACCCGCACCCGGTACCGCTCGTCGTCTAGCGTGACGATGAGTTCCTTTTCGTCGCCGGCCACGCCGTAGTGGTCCCACAGCGCCGCTTCTTGCTCCGGGGTCCACTTCAGGTGTTCGTGTGCGCCGGCTTCGAGGCTGCGCAGAATGCGGTCGAGGTCGGGCCACATCGCTGCGTCGGATTGGGTCCAGGCTACGGCGACTGCGTCGGCGCTCGGTTCGCATTGGGTTTCTAGGCAGTGGCGGACTTCGAGCAGGGGTTCGCACTCGATGCAGCCGGAGGCGCCCACGAGAGCGAGCGCAAGGGTGAGAATGGCGAAGGTGGGAAGCAAGCGCACGGGCGGGGACCTCACCGGAAGCGGCGGTAGGTGTCGATGCCTCGGTAGGTGGCGGCGTCTCCGAGGCCTTCTTCGATGCGCAGAAGCTCGTTGTACTTGGCGACTCGGTCGCTGCGGGCGGGGGCGCCGGTTTTGATTTGGCCGGCGTTGGTGGCGACCGCGAGGTGCGCGATGATCGAGTCTTCGGTCTCGCCGCTGCGGTGGCTGACGACGTTGCTGAATCCGGCGTTCTCGGCCATGCGCATGACGTCGAGGGTTTCGGTCAGGGTGCCGATTTGGTTGACCTTGATGAGGATGGAGTTGGCTTCCTTGTCTTGGATGCCGGTGGCGAGGCGTTGTTGGTTGGTGACGAAGAGGTCGTCGCCGACGAGTTGGCAGCGGTCGCCGAGTTTCTTGGTTTGGTGGATCCAGCCGGCGTGGTCGTCTTCGCTCATACCGTCTTCGATGCTGATGATGGGGAAGCGGTCTGCGAGGTCTTCGTAGAAGGCGACGGTTTCTTCGCTGCTCTTTTTGCCGTCGACGCCGAAGTCGTATTCGCCCTTCTTAGGGTCGTAGAATTCGGTGGCGGCAACGTCGAGGGCGAGCAGGAGGTCGCTGCCCATTTCGTAGCCGGCGTTGCGGGCGGCTTTTTCGATGTAGGTCAGAGCGTCGACGTTGCTCGGGAGGTTGGGGGCGAAGCCGCCTTCGTCTCCTACGGCGGTGGCGAGTCCGTCGGCTTTGAGGGCCTTCTTGAGGTGGTGGTAGACCTCGACGCCCATGCGCATGGATTCTTGGAAGGTGTCGGCGCCGACGGGGGCGATCATGAATTCTTGGATGGACACGTTGTTGGCTGCGTGGGCGCCGCCGTTGAGGATGTTCATCAGGGGTACGGGGAGGACGCGACCGTTTTGGCCTCCGAGGTACATGTGGAGGGGCACTTGGAGCTCATCGGCGGCGGCGCGGGCGGTGGCGAGGCTCACGGCGAGTACGGCGTTGGCGCCGAGGTTGGCTTTGTTGGGGGAGTCGTCCAGTTCGAGCATCAAGTGGTCGATGCCGGTTTGGTCGAAGACGTCCATGCCTTGGACGGCGGCGGCGATTTGGTCGTTGACGTTGCGTACGGCGTCTTGGACGCCTTTGCCCATGTAGCGGGTGCCGCCGTCGCGTAGTTCGACGGCTTCGTGGGTGCCGGTGCTGGCGCCGCTGGGGACGATGGCGCGGCCCATGGCCCCGGTGTCGGTGACGACCTCCGCTTCTACCGTGGGGTTGCCTCGGCTGTCGAGCACTTCGCGAGCATGGACGGACAGGATGCCGGTCACGAGGGGCGCGAGTGAGCGGTTCCATAAGACGGCGACGGCTCAAGCGGGCCGCGGCATGGGCTGTTTTAGTCGAAGCTGTGTGCGGTTTGGGCTTTCTCCTTAGCAACGCGCGTCACGCCCACGAACAGGGGCCGCACGAGGTGGATTTGGCGCACGGCAAGGGCCACCAGAAGCGGGGCGGCGGCTAGTGGCACGAAGGCGAACCACCAGCTTTGGGCATCGGGGATGATGTTGTTGTCGTAGCTGGGGCGCCATTGGTAGGCGGCAAGTAGCACGAATTGTACGGCGGCCCAGGCGACGAAGATGAGGCCGGCGGCGTGGGCGAGGACGAATGCTTTGGCGTCGCGGTTGGTGGCGCTGGTGATGACGCCTCCGAGGGTTGCGATGAAGCCGGCAAAGAAGGTGGTCCAGGCGGCGGCGGTGAGCACTTTGAGGCTGAAGCTTGCGTGGGCAAACAGGGGCACGCCGACGGTGTCGCTGGTGGGGGCGATGGTGAGGATGCCGCCGTAGAGGCCGTTGGCGTCGCTGCCGAAGCCGTCGCCTTCGAGGTCCACTTGCAGAATGGCGAGGTTGGCGCCGGCGCTGGCGCCCCAGGCACTGTACCAGTCGAGGCGGCCTTCGCAGACGGCGCTTTGGTTGCATTCGTTGTTGTCGCGGCGTTCGTCGCCGTCGAGGATTTGGAAGCTCCAGGGAACCGCGAGCATGGCGACGAGGATGATGGCGGCGAGGGTGATGGTGCGGGTGTGTTGTTTGGCGGCGTCGCGTAGGCCGTCGCGGGTGCTGATGACGCCGGTTGCGACGCGAAGGAAGACTCGGAGCATGAACAGGGCGCCGCCGGCTATGAGCAGGGGGCTGATGATCCAGAGGCGGTCGGTTTCGTGGGGATTGCTGCTGAGCACCCCAAGCAAGGTGGTAAAGCCGGTGCCGATCCAGTAGGCGGTGCTTGCTAGTGCCATCCAGGCTCCGGTAGCACCCACGAGGGCGAGGCCCCAGCCGGTGTAGCGGGCTACGTTGACGCCCATGGGCATGAGGCCGAAGATGAGCAGGAGCGTGCCTGCTACGAGTGCGATGAGGATGCCGCTGAAGGCTATGTCGGGGTTGGGGAGGTTGTAGCGGCTGCCGGTGTCGAAGTCGGCTGCGATGTCTGCGACGCTGACGGTGTCGTCGTCGAGGCCGGCGCGGTTTTGGTCGGCGGGGTGGTCGACGATGCCGAAGGGGACGGCGAACTGGATGACCAGGAGTACAAGGGCTGTCAAGAATGCTACAAGCGAGGGGGTTCCGTAATGTCCGATTTTCATGCGCGTGCGGTCCACCTAGGCGTCAAAGTCTGCCGCCTTCGTGGCGGGAGAAGCGGCTCCCATGAAAGACTTCAGGGTCGGTAGGTGTTGCCGTAGGAGCATCCACGCGGGCACGAGCACCAAAAGCGGGAAGAATCCGGGAAGGAAGGTGTGCTCGGTCGTTCCGTTGGGTGTAAACAGGACCCATGTGATGATGTAGAAGATGCAGGAGAGGGCCCAGAATAGGCCCACGGCCCAGATGCCGAGGTCTGCGGTGCGCAGGATCTTGGGGTCGGCGCCGGTGCTGACGTGGATGGCGGCGGCGGGCCAGACGAGGTGCCAAACGTAGGCGGTCCAGGTGAGGCCTAGGAGGATGTGGAGGGCGAGCGATAGGGCTCCGAAGTCGCCGTCGCGGGTGAAGCGCATGCGGCCACCGTCTACGCCTTCGGCGGGGGTGATGCTTTGGGCGTCTTCGGCGCTAAAAAAGTAGGGTGCGTCGTCGTCTCCGAGGTCAAAGTCGGCAAAGTCGCTGGTGCCGTCGGGCATGAGGCCGATGCTCCAGGGTACTAGGAGGATGGTGCCCATCATGGCGAGGGCGAGCACGGCGCTGCGGCCGTGGTGCTGGGCGCGTTCGCGTAGGTGGTCTTTGCTGCTGACGACGGTGGTCATCACTTTGAGGGAGAACACCAGAAGCGCCATGGATGCGGCGGCGACGAATACGGGGCTGATGGCCCAGAAGTTGCTGAGGAATTTGGTGCCGAAGATGGTGCCGAGGAAGGTGCTGAATCCGGTGCCTACCGAATACATGCTGCTCATCCACATCAGTCCGGCGCCGAGGGCGGTCATGGCGCCGCCGCCGTAGCCGACCAAGCGTGCGGCGGTCACTTGCAGGGGTTGGTATCCTAGGATGAGGAGGAGGGCGGCGCCGAATACGGCGAGGAGGGATCCGGCGAGGGTGACGGTGGGGCTTGGGTTGTTGGCCACGAGCTCGGCGGGCAGGAAGTCTCGTTGTTCCATGACGTCGCCGCGCCAAACCACTACGTCGTCGGGGGCTGCGGCGCTTCGGAACTCCACGACGCCGTAGGGCACGGCAAAGTGCAGCAGGAGAGCGGCGACGGCGAGGCCGGCGACGATCCAGGATGGGCGTCCGAAGTGTCCGTAGCTTTCCATGCTAATCGTAGGTGATGGGTTCGGGGAAGTCGTCTGCGAGTAGGGTGCCTGATTCGCGCATGAGGGTGCGGGAGATGGCGATTTGGGAGAGGAGGCCCATGAATACGGGAATCAGGGCGCCGAGGCCGAGGATAAGTCCGCGGTCGTCGATATCGGCGTTGGGGCGATGCAGCAGGAGCACGATGAGGCTTGTGAGAATGAACAGGCCGACGTTGGCGGTGATGCCGGCGTAGACGGAGCCTTGCCAGAGGTTGCCGAGGTTGCGGTCGCCTTGGGCGCCTAGGAGGGTGCCGTGGGTTCCAAGCACGGTTGCGAGGCCGGCAAGGAGGACGGCGGAGAAGCCGAGCCAGAGGGCGCGGCCGAGGTCTTCGTATTGGACGAGGTTGCCTCGGTTGGTTTCTTCGGCGGCGCGGCTGGTGCCTTCGTGGATGCGATAGGTGTCGTAGGCGCTGAACCAGAATGTGTCGTTGTCTGTGGCGGTGGCGCCGTTGTTGTTGCCGAGGTTGTCGGGCAGTTCTTGGGCGCTTAGTGGTGCTGCAAACAGCACGGCGAGGACGATGAGGGCCATCCAGCCGGCGCGGGTGTGCAATGCGGCTTGGGGGCGTAGGTCGAATTCGCCGGTGGCGCGTGCGGCGAGGCCTCGCGCTTGGACGATGACTGCGGCTAGTGCTAGGCCCAGGACGAGTGTCGGGGCGATGGTCCAGACACTGCTGTAGGCGTCGGGGGTAAATGGACCGGTGCGAAGGAGCGCGGCGGGTGCGTCGAAGCCGGCGATGGTGTGCACGAGTGTTGTCAGGAGGCGGCCGGTCCAGAGGGCGCTGTAGTGGATGGTGGCGGTGGCGCCTGCGAGGGTGGTGGCGAGGCCGGCCACGATGAGTCCATGGCGGTTGCGGCGGTCGCCGAGCCAGGCAAGTGCGGTTCCGGTGGCAAGCACGACGGCGGAGATGGCTCCGTATAGGGCTGCGGCGCCGGGGACGGTTTCATGGTCGAGGTCCCAGGAGAGTTGGTCCCACCAGAAGCGCAGTTCCGTGGTGGAGGTCTGGTTGGGCGCTTCGTCTTGCAAGAAAACGTGGGGTGCTGCGGCCAGCACGGTGAGTGCTAGGCCTGCGAGCACTAGCGCGGCAAAGAGGGCTCGCGAGGGGCGTTTTTCGGGTTGTGTTGTTGCGTCAACCACCGGGAATCGGGCAACGACCCTGGGCCGGGGTCAAAAGGTTTGGGCGGGTAGGCTTGAAACGACTCGGTCCAGCGCCGCCAGCCCCTCTCGCAGTGGCCCGGGTTTGATGCCGAGGCTGATTCGAACGTGTCCGGGGGTCCCGAAGCCTTCGCCGGGAATGACGAGGACGCCGTTTTGGATGGCTTGGATTGCAATTTCGGTCGCCTCATGCATGGCGGGAAACGCCGTGAGTCCGATGGGTCCTGCATCGCGGCCGGTATCTTCGCACCAAGTTTGGTAGATGGCGTGCGTGGCGGCGAGGCGTTGGTCCAATAATTCGCGTGCTTCGGCTTCGCGGGCAAGCAGGTGCAGGCCGATGCGGGAGCCGACGACGGGGTTGGAAAGGGAGGCGAGGCGGTGTACCTGCATGATGCGGTCCGTGTCGGGGGCGGTGGCGGCGAGCCAGCCGGTGCGGATGCCGGGGGCCCCCCAGCATTTGTTGAATCCGCTGGTGGTGATGCAGGCGTCGTGTTGGTCGGCGGCGATGACGTGGTCTGTGAGTTCGCGGTAGACTTGGTCCACGAGTACGCGGGCGCCGACGTTGGCGGCGATGGCTCCGAGTGCTTCCAGGTCCTCGGCGCTGGCGGCGGCCCCGGTGGGGTTGTTGGGGCTGGTGAGGAGAACGAGTGCGGTGTTCGAGTCGGTGGCTTTTGCTACGTCGGCGGGGTCGAGTCGCCAGTTTTGGCCGGGGTCGCGGTCTACGAATCGGACTTCGGCGCCAAGGCCTCGGGCAAGGTGTGGCAGTGGCGCGTAGTAGGGTCGTTCGCAGACCACGTTGCAGCCGGGGCCAAGGAAGGTCAGGAGGGTGGCGAGGTTGGCGCCGGTGGTGCCGGAGGTGACGATGAGTTCGTCGTCGGCGCGGTTCCAGCGCTGGGCAAGGGCCGCACGCAATTCGGTGGCGGGGTCGAGGTCTATCCAGGCTAGGTCTTTGGCTTCGAGTTCGAGGCCGTCGAGGCGGCCGGCCCAGGGGGCGACGAAGGCACTGGAACCCAGGTTGTGCTTCGGCGCGCCGTGCTTCCATGCTCGGGCGAGCCATTCCACGTGGTCGAAGGCTGGAAACTCCACGCGCTGCAACAGCGGCTGGCCTTCATTTGTCTGGCGACCCCCTACGCCTATGGTTTATCTGGAACGGTTCGATGGCGAACCGCCCTCATGGACCCTCGGTTTCCCGCGATGCTCCTGTTGCCGTTGCTGCTCTTGCCCCTAGTTGATCCCATTGCCGCGCAATCGGCCCCGGTGCCGGGCGCGGGCGCGAATCCTGAGCCCACGGTGCTGTTTTTGACGGGGATTGTGGACGAGGGGATCGATGGATCGAGCGGCAATACGCTTGGCGACACTTTGGCAGGAACGGATCAATCGGTGACACTCTTGCCTTTGGTGGGCGGCTCCATCCAACT
This sequence comes from Thermoplasmatota archaeon, assembly GCA_041601615.1. GTDB lineage: Archaea > Thermoplasmatota > E2 > JACPAO01 > JAHFTW01 > JANQNI01. Next base: position 291,488 of record JBFIHX010000003.1, read on the forward strand.
TCCCGGGGTCGGACAACAGGAGGCCACTTGGGACAGCACCGAGCCGTGGCCAGAGGACCATGAATTGTTGGCCGACGTGCGCGTGGATGTGTGGATTCAAGGAGTTGCCAAATTGCGCGTCGAACTGTACGACGTGGCTCCGGATGGCGCGGTTCGGCTCTTGGGCGAGGATGTGCGTACCGTCAGCCGCCAGGAAACCGCCCCGATTCTGGCGACCTTTGAGTTGGCAACGGAGGGCGAGGTGATGCAGCAGTACCACGGTTTGCGGCTTCTAGTCGCCATTGATGACCTGACCAGCATCGTCACTTTGCACTACGATGCCGCCGATACGCCTGCCGCGGTAACCCTCACGCATGCGCCGCTCGACTCGGACAAGGACGGCATCCGCGACCGGGAAGAACGAGCGCTCGGAACGGACCCCCTTGACCCCAAGGACCCCGACGACCGCATCTCCGACTCCGACCGCGATGGACTTTCGGACACCCGCGAACGGAGCCTCGGAACCAACCCCGACAATCCAGATTCCGATGGCGACGGTTGGAGCGACGGCGCCGAAGTCGTGCTCGGAACCAATCCCCTAGACGGCGCCGACTTGCCCACGGACACGGACGCCGACGGCCTCGCGGACGCATGGGAACGCAGGCACTTTGGCGACCTCTCGGCCAACGCGGATGGCGACCCGGATGGCGACGGGCTCGTGAACATGCTGGAACAACAATACGGAACCAATCCAAGAGACGCGGACTCGGACGACGACGGCACCGACGACGGCATGGAAGTGGCGCAAGGACGCGACCCACGCGACGCCGTGGACCGCAGCGACCCAGAGCCCCGCGTGGTGGAACTCGTGGCCGGCATCCTCCTTGCCCTCGCGACCATTTCCTTTGCCACCGTCGGCCTACTTCGGAGGCACGCCCTATGAGAAAACGGAGCATCCGATTCCTGCTCAAATGGAGCTTTCCGCTGACGTTTGCCCTGCTCGCTTTCGTGGTCGCGGACTTCTGGCTGTGGAACAGTGAGGCGATGATCGTCTTGCTTGGCCTCATGACCCTCCTGTTGGTCGCGGTGCTCGTGTTGCTCGTCCTCGAAGACCGCCCCAAATTCCTGCGCATCGACCTCGACGAACGCATCGAACCCTCGACCACCGTCATCTACCCTCGTGATCCTCATGGCTGAACTCGACATCCTGCCCGCTTGGGCCATCCACTACCTCAACGAGAACATCCTCGACCACGCTCGCGTGCTCAATGCACTGCCCATCGAGGACGGACGCAACTCGTACCTCCTGAACACCAGCCGAGGCGCCTTGATCTTGTCCAAGAAGCGATTCGGGGAGCCGCATCACTGGCTCCTTCCGTTGCCGGGCACCCGCGTGGACTTCGACTGCGATGTGTGCTCCGAGCGGATGGGATTCATCAACCCCGAAGTGCCCCGCATGGTTCACTGTCCACATTGCGCCGCCGAGTACACCCTCGTCGAAGAAGCCGGAGAGCTCCTACTGATGCCCAGTGAAACCATCGTGGACCTCGAATCCGAGCCAACAGGGTCGCCCGAGCCGGACCCGTTGCCGCCAGCACCCCCGGAACCGCGCCCGGAGCCCGAGCCGGAACCAGAGCCTGAACCCTACACCGAACCTGAACCCGGCCCCCTCCCTCCGGCATCACTCGAGGCCGCCCCCGCCACCGCCGCCGCAAGTAGCGCAGTTCGATCCGGCGACTACCGCGACTACTTGGGCGACGTCCATCCAGTCATGGAAGTGGAGGGCATTGGACCCGTGTATGCTGCCAATCTCAAACGCATCGGCGTCCTGACCACAGCCCGCCTCTGCTACGAGGATGCCGAAAGCCTCGCCGAACGCATCGGAGCCCGGCAAAAAACGGTCGAATCCTGGCAGGACATGGCCCAACTCATGAAAATCAAAGGCGTCGGACCACAGTACGCCGAAGTGCTCGTGCGCAGCGGCATTCGAATGGACGAGCTGCGCCGCCGCAGCCCCACTCGCATCGCCGACGAAGTCAACGCGTACCACGACAGCCTAGACACCAATGTGCTGGGAAACCGCGTCACCCCGAAACGCGTGGCGCGCTGGCAAGAGACCGCCAAGTCCATGCAGCGCGTCAAGCAACCCGTTCCCCTCGAATAAGCGACGCCGTCGCCAGAAAAGCAAGGCATCGGTTTCAAACCCTCCTCCGGTCTCGGCCGCCTCGTCGCCATGTACGCCTGCCCCCACTGCGACTCCACGAAGATGTTCATGGCCTACAAGGATGGCCACCTTCTGCGCGTCCTCGAAGACCACGAAGACGTGGACGGACTTTCCGAAGTCAGCGAACTCTTGTGCGTCGACTGCAACGAATGGTTCCAGAACCCCTACCAAGACTCTCATGGTCGAACCCTGACGGGCGAACTCGTCACCATCACCGGCCTCAAGAGCAAAGGCACCATCAAAGTGGTCGCAAGCGGCCTCCAGTTCCCGTTCCACTACGACACGTACGAATCCGAAGCCGCCGAGGCACTGCGCGGCCAACCCGCCGAATTCATCTCGGACCTGCGCGAATTCAGTGAACACCGCGACCACACCCTTGGCCTGCGCGTCAAAGAAGTAGGCAACCCCAACACCTGGGTCTACCGCCTCGACCGCCGCCGCCTCTGGAAAGCATTGCGCACCTAGTCCCCCCGCTCCGACTCGGTTCGCGCAGTTCAAGACCCGGGGCCAAATCGATTGACAATGGACATCACTCCGCTCGTCTCCGCTGGAGACTTCGCCGCCCCGACGCCGATCATCATCGCCATCGTCCTGATTGTCCTGGGCCTGCTGATCATCCGGTTCGTCCTGAAAACCGTCTTTACCCTGGCAAAAATCGGCATCCTGGTGGCGATTGGCGTCGCCGCCTACCTTGGAATCTCGGTGCTGCTCGGCTCGTAATCGCCAAGCACCGCAGCATCCGTTGAATCGCCGAGGTCCAACTCTCTAGGATCAAAAACCGTAACGTCCGGCGCCGGCCAGCCTGCCTCGCGCACCGCATCCAAAGCCGGCCCCACCGCGTCCCACGCTTCGTCCTCCTCCAGCGACAATATGGCAATGCGCAGCGGGGTTCTTGGGTCGCCCGCCGTGTCGCCATCGGCTCGGTACGCGTGGATGGATTCGAAAGGCCCATGGAATCCGGAGCGGAATGCATCCAAGGTCCTAGCCCGCACGTCCGGCACCTCCAACCCGCGCAAGAGGTCCGCCACCGGCCCCGCCCGCCACCGAATGACCGCGTCGCGTCCAGGCCGCAGCTTATCGAGCGCTTCCAAGGCCTCCAAATCGTCCACCACCCGCCCAGCTGTTGCCGTCGGAACCCCTGCCGCCCGGGCGAGCCCCCGCAGCGTCCAAGGCCCGAATCCGGCTCGAAGCTCATCCAGTACCGCCCCCGCGCTGCGACGGCCAAGCACAGTAAGCAATGGGTTGTCGGCAAGCACCACAACCATTGTATCAAAATTGGTACAATAGCTCTTTCTCCCGTACACGCGCCCACCGGACCCAAACAGACAGGCAAAGCGGTCAAATAGGGGCGCTATGTGGGCCGCAACATGGCTCTAGCCCGTGCCCGCCAAGCTGCCCGCCGCGTCAAGGACCGATGGAAGTCCAAGCAATGGTACACCATCTCGGCCCCCGCCGCGTTCAACAACCACCTGCTTGGCGAGACCTTCGCCGACGAACCCCAAAAGCTCATCGGCCGCACCAGCGAAGTCACACTCCAAGACCTCACGGGCGACATGCGCCAAATGCACGTCAAGCTGACCTTCAAAGTCAACGAAGTCAACGACATGCAGGCCAAGACTGTCTTCACTGGCCACAACATGACCAGTGACTACGTGCGCCGCCTCACCCGCCGCGGGCACACCAAGATCCCCGCCGTCTTCGACGTCAAGACCAAGGACGGCAGCCGCCTCCGTGTCAAGCCGTTCGCCATCACCGACCGCCGCGCCCAAACCGGCGCCGCCCAGGACATCCGCCGCATCATGGTGGAACACATCGAGAAGGCCGCCAAGGAGAACACCCTCAGCGGATTCCTGAAGCTCGTCCTGATGGGCGAACTCAGCAACACGATCTACAAGGACGCCCGCAAGATTCACCCCCTGCGCCGCGTCGAGATCGCCAAGACGGAAGTCCTCAGCGCCCCCTCGATCGAAGTCGACGAAACCCCCATCATCGTCGTCGAAGAAGAGGTCGAAGAGACGGAAGAGAGCGAGGAAGACCTCGACGCCGGCCTCATCGAGAGCGACTCCGAAGACGAGGAATCCGAAGCTGAATCGGCCGACGACGACTCCGAAGAAGAGTAAGCCCACGAGGCTCCCCTTTCCCCCTTCCCCTCCCCCTTCTGTGGGGGCCTATAGGGTAGTGGATATCCTTTCGGCCTTCGAAGCCGAAAACCCCGGTTCGAATCCGGGTAGGCCCGTTTTGCAGCACCCCGCAAGGGGATGCTTTACTGAAACAAGTCTCGTGGGGGCTAGGTGCCCCCGTTTGCGCGCCCCAAAGGAGCTGAGCCTAACGCCGGGCGCAGTGGGTTGCGAGGAGCAGGATGGTTTGCGGAGGCCGAGCGCAGCGAGGTTTCCGTAAACCGAGGGCGCGTAGCGCCCGGAGACTGCGGCTCGCATTGAGCGCAGCGAAATGCGAGGAGCAGGATGGGAGTGGGGAGCCCGGAGGGCGACCCCGACCTCCTGCGTCTCGCATTCGAGCGAGCGCAGCGAGAGAGAATGCGAGGAGCAGGATTCGACGATAAGCGAATGCGAGCATTCGCTCATCGATCTCGCTCTCTTCGTTCGCGAGCAAATCCTGCTCGCGCAAAATGCCCGGTCGGGGACCGGGCATGAATGCGAGGAGCAGGATTCGAACCTGCGAACCACTAAGGACCAGCCCCTCAAGCTGGCGTCGTTGGCCGCTTGACTATCCTCGCGATGTGTTGGCGGATGCTGTTGTTCGTCCCGCTTGGAGACGAACAAGCGCGACGAGGGAGATTTGAACTCCCGTGGGAAGAATCCCAGAGGCTTAGCAGGCCCCCGCAATACCGAGCTATGCGATCGTCGCTTGCGGATGTCGGCTCGGAGCCCCGTGCCGAAGGCGGGCGACTTGGGTAGGGGTTATCACCATTTCGTCTGGCGCTGGCTGGAGCTTGGGCGTGGTGGAGGCGGTTTGGGCGTAGGTCTGGGGTCGTTTTGGGTGCCGATTGCTTATGTGGTTCGTCGGCTCGGGCGGGTCGTGCGGTTCGTGGATGGTCGGCTGCTGATGTGGTTGCTCGTGGCGGTGTTTGCTTCGGGTGTGCCCTTGGCGGTTTGGTTTGATGCGGATGCGACGCGGGCGGTGTCGTTGGTGGAGCGATGGCTGCGGGGGGCGCACGCGGTTTCCACGGCGTTGCTGGTGTTGGGGACTGTGTTGCACTTGGTCATGCGGCTTCGGGGGCGCGTGGAGCCGCGGGTGGTCCGGTGGGGCGGTTTGTCGCTGGCGTTTGTGGGCCTTGCTGCGGCGACGGGCGCGCTCGTGGACCAGACGGGGCACGGGGCGCGAGCGTGGGCACGCCTTGGATTGGATGTGGGTGCGGTTTCGGCGGTTGCTGTGGTGCATGTGGCGTTTGCTTCGGTGCTGGTGGCGTTGGGCGTGTATGTTCATGTGGCGCGCAAGTCTCGGGTGCGGATTTTTGGCGGTTGGCAAAGTGCTGCGATTTCGTTGGTCCTGGTGGTCCTCGGCGTCGCGTTGTTGCCGGGCGTGGCTCCGGGTGCCGGTTCTGGGCACATTGCGACGGTTGCCGTGGCGCCGGGCGGCTTTGCGTGGCCGGTGTTGGTGGGCCTCGTGGTAGCTGTGGGTGCGCGCTGGTTGTCTTCTTGGCGTGGCGGCCTAGCGTAGAAAGTGGACGCCTGATTCGTCCACAGTGGCGCGAAGCTCGCTTGCTTCCCTGGCGAAGTCGCTGGAAAAGGGCGCACTGCGCGCCTCGAAGCGCTGCACCACGTCGAGGAGGGTGATGTTCCAGCCGCCGTCTTGGTGCGCCGAGGCTTCGATTTGCCAGACGAGGGGGCCGATGCTGGCCATGAGGAATCCGTCGTAGGCGGAGGTCTGCCGAATGGCCGCTACGGCGCCTGTGGAGCCTGCTGGGAGGTGCCAGGGGTACCATGCGGAGTCGAGAACGGTGTCGCCGCGCATCAAGTCCACGCGTGTGCCCTCGGCTTGTTCGTCCACGACGATCCATTCCAATGGGTGTCGCGTGGCGTAGGTGTCGCCGTCGGGGGCCGAGAGAACGCGCACGCCTCCAAGCACCAGTAGGACGAGTACGATTACGGCTCCGGCTTGCAGCACGCGGGCGTCGCTCCAGTGTCGGCGCCAGCGCAACCACAATACGCCTGCGGCCGGCGGGGCAAGCCACCAAACAATCCAGTAGTACCATTCGAGACTCCATGGTGTCGGAGAAAGGGGCCAGAAGAGGGGGATGCCGTGGTGCGTGATGCCGTCGAGCAAGAGGTGGCTCCAAGCGCCGAGCAAGAGGGGGCGCCACGCTCCAGGCCACCAGCGAGCCGCCGAGAGGCTGTTCCAGCGACGCGACAGCCGCCCAAGGAGCCGCACGAACAGCCACGCCGCCACAGGAGCCCCGAGAAGGCTGTGGCTTGCGCCTCGATGTTGCAACCAGTACAGGGAATCAAAGTACGACAAAGGCGCCACGAATGCGTCTAGGTCCGGCGCGAAGGCCGAGGCGGCCGCCACGAGGCCGTAGGAGGTCGCGGATGCGTGGCTTGGGCGCCCTAAGGCGGCGAATAAGATGATGCCCGCAGCGTAGCCCAAAAGGACGTGGGTGAAGACATCCACGGACACCGCCAGCGAGCAAGCCGGTTGAGGGTTTGCCGAAGGGGCGGTGCAGACCTACTTCGTAAGCACCGTCTTCACGGCGTCCAGCCGCGTGCTGCACTTCGCTTCGCTCGTACCGCTGCGGGCTCGATGGCTCCGTTTGGCCCTTACTTCGTAAGGACCGCTCGGACCGCATCGAGCATTTTCGGTTGATCGACCTCGAAGTGCTGGTACAGTTCCTCGGGGGTGCCGCTGGTGGTGAAGCTGCGCACACCGATGCGGTGCAGCACACCGCCGGTGGCGTGCTCGGCCATCACTTCGGCAACTGCACTTCCGAGACCGTTGTGGATGAAGTGGTCCTCGGCGGTGACGATGCGACCGGTCTCGTGGGCACACTTGGAAACGAGCGCCTCGTCGATGGGCTTGATGCTGGCCATGTTGACGACACGGACACTGATGCCCTCGGCTTTGGCTTGCTTGGCCACTTGCAGGCTCTCGTTGACGTGCGGGCCACTGGCGATGAGGGTGACGTCCTCGCCGTCTTGGACAATCTGGCCCTTGCCCCATTTGAATTCGTAGTCGTCGTCGTGGAACATCGGCACGCCTGCGCGAGTGCTGCGCATGTAGCAGGGGCCCTTGCGTTCGTACATGGCGTGGACGGCGGAGCGCGCCTCGTTGGCGTCTGCCGGGGACACGACATACATGTTGGGCAAGGTGCGCATGATTCCGATGTCTTCGAGGCCGTGGGCGCTGCTGCCGTCTTGGCCGGTCATCAGACCACCGTGGCTGCCGCAGAACTTGACGTTGAGGCCCTGGCGCCCGACGCAGTTGCGGATCTGCTCCCAGCCGCGTTCGAGGAAGACTGCGAAGGTGCTGACGAAGGGCGTCTTGCCCATGTGCGCAAGGCCGCCGGCGGTGGTGACCATGTCCTGTTCGCTGATGCCCATTTGCACGAAGCGCTCGGGCCATTGGGCTTCGAACCAGTTGCTGCGCGTGCTTCCGGCAAGGTCCGCGTCGAGGGCGACCACTTCAGGGTGCAAGGCGCCGACTTCCAGGAGGCCGCGTCCGTAGCCGTCGCGGATGGCAACCTTGTCACCTAGTTTCCAGTTGAATGTCTTCGCGGTGGTGGCGGCTCCCATCAGTCGTCCTCCAGGTTCTTGGGTCCCCATGTTTCGCCGAGTTGGCGCATCGCTTCGACCATTTCGTCGGTGGTGAGGGAGCGGCCGTGGAAGTCGGCCTGGCCTTCCATGAAGTCTACGCCGTGGCCCTTGTCCGTGTCGAAGACGATGCAAGTGGGTTTGCCCTTCGTGGCGGCGGCTTCCTTGAAGGCGGCGTCGCAGGCGGCAAGATCGTGGCCGTCGCATTCGATGACATGGAACCCAAAGGCGCGGAACTTGGCACCGACGGGATCAACGTTCTTGACTTGGGCGCAGGGGCCATCGATTTGGACCTTGTTCCAGTCCACGAGGACGCAGACGGAATCGAGTTTGTAGTGCGCAGCAGTGAGGGCAGATTCCCAGATGTTGCCCTCTTGCAGTTCGCCGTCGCCAAGCGTCACGTAGACGCGGCCCTTGTTGCCGTCCATGCGCTTGGCAAGGGCAACACCGTTGCCATATCCGAGGCCCATGCCGAGGCTGCCTGTGCTCATTTCGATGCCGGGAATCTTGCGGTCTACGTGGCCTTGAAGAAGGCCCCCGAGGCGGCGCAAGCGACGGAACTCCTTCTTGTCGTAGTAGCCCATTTCGCCGAGCACCGCGTAGATGCCGGGGGCGCAGTGGCCCTTCGAAAGGATGAACACGTCTCGATCTGGGTCCTTGGCCGCGGCTTGCGCCGGGCTCATGTGCAAGTGGTTGTAGTACAGCACGGACAGGAAGTCGATCATCGAGAACGACCCGCCCGGGTGACCCGAGCCAGCGTCGAAGATCATGTTCAAGATCGCCACGCGCGACTTGCGCGTCCGCTCTGCCAGTTCTTCTAGAGAGAGCGGCCCCTGTACCGCCGTGGATGCAGCCACGGAGGCGGCGAGACGGCGTTGTGTCAAAAGGGTTCGGGGATATCGTTGCAGCTACTCTGGCGCCCGGGCATGCCCACCAACAGAAACCCTATGTGCCTCTAGTCCACCCCCGCTTCTATGCGCACCCTCTGGATTGCCCTCGTCGTACTCGCTACTGCTCTTGCAGGTTGCTCTGACGACACCAAAGCGCCCGTGGACCCTGCGACCGAATGCGATGGAATCTATGCGGATGATGTTTGCACGCCGCACGTCGAACCCCGCATCACGGTGTCGGGTCTGCCTCCGAGCATCGGCGCCTACAGTACAGTGGCTTTTGAGTGGAGCATCGACAACGGCACCCGCGGCACTGCGTCCGAGCCGGTGCACTCCATGGACAGTCGCATCTTGGTCAGCAACGAAGCTGGCACGGTCTCCAACATGACGGGTCCGGACGAGTGGGGCATGGAGCTTGCCCGTGAGCAACACCAGAACTTGCCCGGCAGCTTCGAGGCGAGCCTCTCCTGGGAAACCATGGAAATGCTGTACCTGCGCGGTTACATGCTGATTGAGGGCGAGAACGTCTGGACGGACCTTGGCACGATCAACATCACGGCCGTAGAGCCCACGGGCAAGGTCGCAGTTGTGTCCATCGAAGGTGTTCCGCCGGGCCTGGATGAGTCCACGGTCGGCATCGTCGTGGGAGACGCTTTCATGATTTCCAATGGCCAGCCAACGGACTACACCGCGGTCTTTGACTGCTCGAATGGCGTCTCGGTGCCGGAACTCGCAGTTCCTGCCAGCGGCGACAGCGACGTGGTGCTGTTTGATGCACCCACGAGCTGTTCCTACACGCTTCAGCCGGCTCTCCTTTCGGGCTCCTCGTCGCCCCTTGACATCGATGGCACGGTCAACGTCAACCGTCCCTAGGCCGGAGTGGTTTCTGGGGCCTATCCCACACCTTGAAAGGCCTGCGCGTCGGTGGCGACAGCGTGCGCGAGTACCACGACCGGTTGGTGTCCTGCGAGACCCTGTTCGAGAACCTAGACCAAGGCTGGGTGGTGTTCGATTGCCGACATGATCTTGCGGACGCTGAAGCAGGTCCCGGTGCCTACGCTCGTGGGCATATTCCGGGCTCGCTGCATGCGCATGTGGATCGCGATTTGAGCAGTCCCGTGGGAGACGGTGTGCGCGGTCGCCATCCTCTGCCGGACCCTGAGAAATTCGCGGCGTGGTTGCGTGCCTCCGGCGTCGACTCCGAGTCGCAAGTGGTGTGCTACGATGATGCTGGCGGAGCTTGGGCGGCGCGCCTTTGGTGGCTGCTTCGATTCTACGGCCACGGCCACGTCGCGGTTTTGGATGGTGGATTGCGCCGCTGGCAGGCGCTTGATTTGCCAGTGACGACCAAGATTCCGTCCACCGTGGCCGGTTCATTCGAGGGCGACCCGGGGCGTATGCCAACCGTGGATGCACTGCGCATCGAGACCAACATAGGCAAGCGGCGCGAGGCGCTGCAAGTGGTGGATGCACGGGCTGCGGAGCGTTTTCGCGGCGATGTGGAGCCCTTGGATCCTGTGGCTGGGCATATTCCAGGCGCTCTGAACCTGCCGTTTGCCGGCAACGTTGGCTCGGACGGTCGGTTTCTGAGTCCGGACGAATTGCGTGCTCGTTACGAAGATGCGCTTGGGGTCCAGGAGGTGTCGCGGGTCGCGGTGTATTGTGGCAGCGGTGTAACTGCCGCACACGACGTCCTGGCCATGGAGGTGGCGGGCATGGGAACGGCGTCGTTGTATCCCGGTTCTTGGAGTGAATGGTGCCAGCCTGCCGCCGGGCGAGCGGTGGAGACAGGGGACGCTCCAGTTTAGTCTCGTGTGGCTTCGGAATCGTCCAAGACGCCGGCTACGACCGCGATGCCGAGTGCTGAGTACGCCACGGCAAGTGCAAGGTTTCCGGTGACAGCGGCGTACCCCCATAGGTTCCATAGCACCACGGCCCAGGAGGAGAGGGTTGCAAACCAGAGGGCGGCGGGGACGTGGTAGGTTCGCAATGGATCAAGCAGGACGGCGGCCACGGCGAGCGCGACGACGCCTGCCTTGACGGCAATGAGCCCTCGCCAACCGGCGCCGTCCAAAACGGGCTCTAGGAGGGGGTTGGATTCGGTTCCCCCCACGCGCAGCGCAAGGAGGGTGCTTGCTACGTCGAATGCCTGAGCACAAGCAAGCAACAGAAGCGGAATTCCGCAGCGTCGTAGCTTGTGGCCCGCCATGAGGAGGTTGTTTTGTTGGCGACCTTGAAGAGCCCATGGGGCAGGTGCGGAAGGAGCGTCAGCCGCCGTAGATCAAGCGGCCTAGGGCGCTGAAGCCGGCGACGAATGCCGTGAACCAAATCATTTGGGCGATGGCGCCAAGCACGAGGCCGATGACGGCCATGGGGCGGCCTTTGAGTTTGCCGGGGCCGGTTTGTGCGATGCCGCCGATGCCGAGGGCGAGGGCGACGATGCCGGCGATGGGGATGAACACAAGGAGGCCTAGTACGAGGCTGGCGATGGCGAGGCCGCTGTACTCTTTGTTCTCGGCCTTTTTTTGGGCCTTTTTCTCGGCTTCGGCCGTGGCTTTGGCAAGTTCCGCGCCGGGTGCTGCGAATCCTTGGGATTGGAACGTGTAGCTCCCGGTTCCTGCCGTGTAGCTGCCGGTACCTGCGTCGCCTGGAACGCGTCCGCCTCCGAATCCGCATACGGGACAGTTTGCGTCGGCGCCGGGAGCGGCCCGGAACGAGGACGCGCAGCGGGGACAGACGACCTCAACCACGGGTCATCGAGTCAAGGCTGCGCTTGAAGGGTTTGCGGGTGGACCGTTTGTGTTCCCGCCACCATGGCCCAGGCGGAAGACGCATAATCACAGCTCGGGCAAGTGTGTCAATTGTTCAAGCGTGGCGGCGGATAACCGGAGGGTGCAGGCGAGCGGAATCGGATGGGAGGAAGAGGTCCGGAAGCAAGCACGGACACAAGCGTTGGCCTGCTGCACACAACTGGGCGACACAAAACGTCATCAACCGAGACAAGGTTGTTGCGCCGATGCGCGCGGCCTTGGTGCTCGTACTGCTTGCCCTGACTTCCCTTTCCGGATGTGCCGAGAACGGCCCGAAGGACGAAGGCGGCGACCCATACGACGATTTCGAATACGAAAAGGACTCGGAAACGGGAGTCATCCTGGGCGTTGTGGTTGACCAGGCGATTGTTCCGGTGGCCGACGCAACCGTGACCGTGGAGGTGGGCGGCAATCAGCTCACCAAAACCAGCGACCAGAACGGACGCTTCGTGTTTGCGGGCCTAGAGCCCGGCACCTACTTCGTGGTGGCCAAGAAAATCGCCTATGAGCCCGTCCAATCCAGCGTCGTAGTGGTGGCGGGCGTCGAAGAACCTCCGATTCTCAAGTTGCAAATTGAGCGCCTCTTCAACCAAGACCCATACATGCAGACCCAGCGGTTTGCCGGCTTCGTGGGTTGCGCGTACAGTCTCATTTTGATCAGCAGCACCTGTGTCAACGACTACACCCGCGTTGATCCCACCGGAACCTGCCCCAACGGCTGCCTGCCGCAGACGACGGGCGTCGTGGACCAGCGCGAATACCGCAGTGAAGTCAATGCCGGTTGGCAGACGATTTTGTGGGAAATGGTCTGGGATAGCAGTGTGAGCGGCACGGCCGAACAAATGGCCATCACTGTAAGCTACGCCGAGCGCGTGGGTGCAGGCCACTGGTATGCAAGTTCCCGCATGCCCCAGCCGTACCGGATGCAAGTGAACGTTGGAGAGCCCGGCCCCGGCGCTCAGATTCCCGCCGACACGCCCGAATTCATTGACCCCGAAGGCCAAGACAACCTCTGGAACATGATCGGCGCCGGCCCGAGCGATGTGGCCGTTCAGCAAGAAGTGGAGATCTTCCAGAGCAACTTCTACTTCGGGCAGCCTCCGGAAGGATGGGCGCTTCTCAACGGCGACGAGAACCCCTTCTAGGGCCCCCGACCGCACTGCAGCCGCGCCGGCAGGAGCCACCAAGGATTCGCCTGGGCGACACAAAATGTCATCAATCCCAGCCGGAGTCCTCGTGCGATGCGTGCGATGTTCATCGTTGCGGTGCTCGCCTTTGCGACTCTCGCGGGATGCGCCGACCCAGCCCCTACCGGAACCGATGAGCCTGACGGGTTCAAGGACGTCAAAGTGGAGGTGGACGAACAGCACGGAGTCATCCTTGGCGTCGTGGTGGACCAAGCCATCGTTCCGATCGCGGACGTGAAGGTATCCACCGACGTGGGCGGAAAAACCATCGAAAAAACCACGGACGCCCAGGGGCGCTTTGTCTTTGACCGTGTACCGGAAGGGACCTACTTCCTGACCTCCGAAAAGCTCGGCTACGAAGCAAGCCAGATCAGCGCCACGGTCGTTGCCGGCGTCAAGGACCCTGCGGTTTTGAAAATCCAAATGGCGGCCACGTTCAGCGGCACTCCGTACATGGTGCCGTTCCAGTTCACGGGCTTCATCGCGTGCAGCTACTCGTACTCCGGGGGCGTCGGAATCAACGCACCTTGCATCACCGATTACACCTCCATTGGCTACCCCGGCGGCGCAGCGCCCATTCTTCGCGAAATCCAAGGAGACAGCCGCGACTGGCTCACCGAGGTCAACCCCGGCTGGAAGAGCCACGTCACGGAAATGGTCTGGGAAGCAAGTGCCCAGGGAACCTCAGACCGACTCGGTGTCACCATAAGCTTCGAGGGTCGCACCGCAAGCCACTGGTACAGCTCCGATGGCGGCCCGTCGCCTTTGCTTTCCCGGCTCGACCAAGGCACCACCCACCCCACAAATCAGGGTGACCCAGCGCAAGTGCCCGAAGAAGGACTGCCCAATTTGTTGTCCTTTGTGGGCGTGCGCCGACCCGATGGGGAAATACTCGCCTTGGCCGTCGAACAGGAGTTTGAGTCCTTCACGCACACGTTCTACAACCTCGGTGCGCCGGAAGGATGGTCTTTCATCGCCGGCGACGGAAACCCGTTCTAACACGGATCTCGCCGGGTACATTCGCTTCCGTCTCCCCCCTCTTACCTTTCAAGTTCCCGGCGGCGATCCTGGGGTATGGCCACAAGCACGCTTGTCCTAGTCGTCCTCGCCGCCAGCCTCCTTTCGGTGGTGCCCACCGCAACGGCACACGAGGTCTGCGCTCCGACTCCGCCTACCCAACCTACCGTAGATATTTGCAGTGGCGATGACACTTGCATGCCTGGAATCGATCCATGCCTACACAACCGATACTGCGTCCGGGTCAACTCCATCGGTCCCTGCTTGACCCTGCTATGATAGGTCGGGCAAACGGAAATCCGCCTTGCCTGGGTCCGTAACGCGCGCCGCCCACCCGGTGGGCCTCGGTTCGTCGCAGGGGCTCATCAGGAGACCAGATCGTAGTTTGGGTACGAAGTACGTCGCTTTTTGCGGCATCAAGTGCCCCTCGCTTGCAACATCGAGCACAGCTTCCACGGGTTCGCCCGCGAGCAGCACCACGGCGGGGAATTCGCCGCTGCGTACGCGCTGCACCGCTTCTACGTCGCTCCGGGTGTACTTCAGGTGCTCTTCGACGTTCTCGGGCACGAGTCCCCAGGAGGCTTGCAGGAGGTGGTCGTGCAGGATGGTGACGGCGAGCCGGTCGAGCGTGCCACGCCCTTGGTCCAGCGCCACGTCGTCGCGGAGCGAGAGTTTCCAGGCGCGAACGGTGCCCGCTTCAAGACCGGCGACCGTGACGATCTTCGGGTCGTTGTTTACGGCGGCGCGCAGGGCCGCGGCTGCTGCCTCGTCGCTCTCGGGTAGGTTCATTTCTTCGGCGTTCCAGCGTTGTGCGGCTGCGATTGCGGCTGCCAGGGACGGGAATGGGTAGTCAATGATGAGTCGATCCGTGGGCTTGATGCTAAGCCCGGCGTCCGAATCCCGCACCAGACAAACTAGGATGCTGCCGTCTTCGTCGCGGCCGGTCTCTTGCCAGTGCTTGAGTTGGGTCGCGTAGCGGTGGTGGCCGTCTGCGATGACCACGGTGCGGTCGTCAAATTGCGCAGTAACTTCTTCCACGGCCTCGCTGCGATCCACGCGCCACAAAACGTGCTCCATGCCTTCCTCGTCGCGCAAACGCGCCAATTCGTCGAAGGCGCTGCCGCGAAGGACTTCCTCGACCCAGCCGCGCTCATCGCGGTAGAGCATCCAAATCGATTCCAAGTTGGTGTCTGTGGTGCGTAGGATTTCGAGGCGGTCGCTGCGCTTTTTCGGGAGCGTGTGCTCGTGGCGGCGGATGGTTTCGTAGTCGGGATCCACGGCGATGCGTGCAAAGAAACCGGTCATGACGCCGCCCGCGTGGTGGACTTCGTATAGGTAGTACCCGGCTTTTTCATCGCGGGCAATGGTGCCGTCTGCCTGCCATTTTTTGAGTGTCTCGGCGCAAGCTCGGTAGCGACCTTCATCGCCCTTGGGGAGCGTCAATTCGCAGATGTTGTGCGCATCGGCAGCAACGAAAGCATCCCGTTCTTCCGCCGTGAGCACATCGTGCGGCGGGCTCGTAACAGAAGAAATATCGTCGCGGGTGTACCGGAGGGCACGGAAGGGGGCAATCTGGACCACAAGCGGCGCACGGGGCGGGTGCAATTGAATGGATTGGCCTACGGCCGGGCTGGCCGGGACTGATTTTGCACCTGCGCCAACCGCGCACACACCGCGTCCGCATCAGGGGCAGCAAACAAAACCACGGCCCGCACGTCCTGGCCGGCGAGGTTCTGCCAGAGGCGCTTTGCCGTCTCGTCTCGTCGCCCTATCAGCCATGTGCGCAGCTCCGGCACGCGCAGGACGTAGTGGTCCACGAACCGCTCCATGGCGGCTTGGCTCGTGGCGGCCTCGAAGCCCTCCTTTTTGACCAGTTTGTCCAATTTTTTCAAGCCCTTCTTGGGTGGTTCCGTGCCTTCCGCGTGGATGACGCCGACACGGGTGCCGGTGCGTGTTGCCCACGCCTTCGCTTCTCGCCAGAGCACATCGGGGCGCGTGCCGGCGCCGGTCGCCTTGACTGCCCCTAGGAGGCGTTCGTTGTAGGGATCAAGGTGGCCCGCGCGAACACTGTCCCAATCGGCGCGGCTGCGGTCAAGCAGCAGAAGCGGCGGTCGCAGGGCGTCGAGGGTGGCGATGGCGGCGGCGGCCTCCTTGGGGTCGTGCGGGGCGGCTTCGAGCACTTGCAAAGTTGCGCGTCCCAGTTGCACAAACCGAGGTGCCTTCATTCCCCACCGTAATGGGGCCCGCGCAGGGTCGCCCACTTACCCGCGATGTGGTCGCGGCGGTACCCGAGGTAGCGCTGGCCGTTATGGTAGGCCATTTCGGCGATGGCCTCGTCGTCCGTTTTGACGACCTTGCATGGAACGCCCACGGCGAGGCTACGCGGGGGAATCTGGAAACCGTTCGGAACCACCGCTCCGGCGCCCACGACGCTGTGGTGGCCAACGACCGCCTTGTCGAGGACGGTGGCGTTCATGCCAATGATCGAATGGGCGCCGATGGTGGCTCCGTGGATGACGGCGCCGTGCCCGACGCTCGCTTCTTCCTCAATGACCACGGGGTTGCCCGCGTGCGTGTGCAGGACGACACAGTCTTGCACGTTGCTGCCACGCCGCATGGTCAAGGGCTCAATGTCGCCGCGCAGCACTGCGTTGGGGCCAATGAAGCAATCTGCCTCCACTTCGACTTGCCCAATCAGCACCGCGCCCTCGCAGATGTACGCACTTGGGTGCACCCGTGGGGCGACGGGGGTCCGGTCCATGTTCACAATCATTAAGCCGTGGCGCCGGGGATAGCGGTTTCGTGCGAAGCGCGGCGCTGATCCTACTTCTGTTGGGTGTGACTCTCTCGGGTTGCTTTGGCGGCAACGAGGTCGCGACTCCGGACGATGTGTGCGAGGACGAGCAGGTCTTGTGTGATCCGGAGCAATACTTCGGGGACCACTTCTGCGAGAAAAACGACGTGCGACCCCGCATCTATGCCCCCGACACCAAAGGCCCTGATAGCGACGCAAACCCCTGGGTCATCGGCGACTACTGGGAATACAGCCTCAAAGTCAATGACGAAGATTTGGGCAAAACCAAGCTCGTCTACTACGCCATCCAGGACCAGGGTGCTCACTACATGGCCGGAACGCCGACCCGCGAGGAAGCGCTCCAGCACGCACTGTTCAGCACCAATCCCGTCATCGGCCGTGTTCACCGAACCCTCTATTCGCCCCACGAATCAGGCAGCCACGCGGACATGTTCTTGTTCCCGTTGTGCCAAGGCAGCACTTGGAAGGACACGTTCTTTGGCACTGAATTTACCTTCAGGGCAAGCCGCCAAACCATCAACTTGCCCGATGGCAGCAGCGACCCGCTCGGCTTCCTTATCAAAGGCACCGCCACGGACGGTAGCAGGGTCGAACACACCTACAGCCCCATGGCGAAGTGGTTCACGGCCATCCACCTAGACCGCGCCGACGGCGAAAGCGTCGACATGGACCTCACCGACACGGGCTCCGGCTACAAGGGCAAAGCCTACTTCCTGCGTGGCCAAAAAGACGAATCGTTCGACTTGTCCACGTTCAGCAGCAGCCGCTCGGAAGTTGTGGTTCGAGAGGACGGCAAAGAAGGTCCCTACGACAAAATCGGCCTCCACATTGACGTGGAACGCACGGAAGGCACCGGTCGTGTGGACGTGCGCATCATGGATCCAGGCGGCAACGTCGCGGCGTGCATGACGCTCGTCGGAAGTGGCCCCGCCGGAGGTTCTGTCCCGGCCGGCTGCTCGGCGAGTGAAATCATCATGGAAACAGCCTACCTTCCCGGCGACTGGACCGTCGAAGTGCAGTTGCCAGTGCTGGGCGGAACACGCATCAGTGGCGATGTACGCCTCGTGTCCATCTACGACCGCAGTGGCACCGCGTAGCAGGAAACCGGAACCTAACGCACGCGCACGTCGTGGACCTTCCCAGACATCGAAATGATGCGGCCCGCCGGCCCCGGCTTGACCTTCTCGCCGGTCTCGGGGTCCGATGCGTGCCGGAAGAACTCCTCCACCCACGCACGAAACACGTCCGGTTCATCGTGGCTGCGCTCCATTTCAGTCAGCGCCTTGTGGGCGCGGGGGTCGGAGGCGAATGGTTCCAATTTGGCAAAGTCCACGGCGGTCTTGAGAGGCAACTCGCGTCCCATTTCCGAGCGCCGAACCATAAGAAATCCAATCACCAGTCCAGCCGCCAACCCTCCAAGGTGGGCTGCAAACGCGATGTTGCTGCTGTTGCCACTGACCCACAGGTACGCGGTTTGGAGGCCGGCGCCAATCATGGCGAACACCAATACGGGTGCGCGGATCCAGAAGAAAATCGGACCGCCGGGAATGGGTAGCCGCATCCGTTCCTTGGGGTATGCGCCGCCAAATCCGCCGAGGATTCCAAACACAGCGCCCGATGCACCTACGAGGCGAATCGGATCGCCCCAGCCGATGCCCACTTGCAAGAGTGCCGCAAACGCCCCGGTGAGCAGGTAGAGGATGGTGAAGCGGCGGTGACCGATGCGTTCCTCGAACGGCATGCCGAAGATGAGCAGCATCAGCATGTTGCCGAAAATGTGGCCCGCGTCGGCGTGGATGAACATGCTCGTAACGAGTCGCAGACCCGCCACGGGTTTCGCCGCGTACAAATCGGAGCCGTTGAGCGCCAACTCCAGAAGCACCGTCGGCGCTCGAAACAGATGGGTGCCTTGCACCACTTGGTCGGGGCCAAACGCGGTCAGCACGAACACGAGCACGTTGGTGATGACAAGTGCGCCCACGGCGAGGAACCGGCCGCTGAATGCGACGACGATTCCGGCGACGATGATGGCGATGGCAAGAAGGGATACGAAAGAGAACATCACCGGCGCAACACCCCCAGCACCAGCAGGGCGGCGAAAAGCATTGGCCACGGGGGACTTGATGCTTCGAGCGTACGCTCCTGAGGTTCCCGCGCATCGCGGTCGAACAGGCCACCGAACCACGCCGCAGCCTCGGGGCTGTCAAGGAGCACGCCAAATTCGCGGTTGTTGCTGCGGCTGTGGTGGTTTTGGTTCATGGAGCCCACGTAGCTCCAGCGGTCGTCCACCACCACGCCTTTGTTGTGCAACCACAGGGGTCCACCGAATTCCGCCGCGTCGATGCCTTGCGCGGCGAGGGCCGAAAGCACAGGCCGATTGCCGTCGTCATCGCGCGAAAACGGAGCCGCCGCCCGCGCCGCGATGGTGGCTCCTTGCTCATCTGCCTGCAACAACGCCGAATACAATCCGTCGCGGCCGCTCCAGCCAAGCAAATTCGAAGCGGCCAATCGAAGGTCCAATTGCTGCACACGCACCGAGGATTGGGCGCCGCGCACCAAATCCAGAACGGGGTCCCTGCTAGGATCGGCAGTCATGTCGGGAGTCAGCACGAGCCGCACCGGAACATGCGCAAGCATGGGCGGCAACGGAACGGGCACATAGGTACCATCGCGGTCCGGGAATCGAAGCACCTCCTGGGCCGGCCCAGCAACAAACGGCGCAACGTCCCACGCGGCGCGATCCTCGGCAAGGACGGACCAGACGGCGTCGGCAATTTCGGCGTCGTGCAGCACAACGCCCCCGCCGCGACTGCCCCAAGTGGGAATCTGCGGAAAGGAAGACGGCACTCCGTTGTCCGATTGAATCGCCACGGCATCGTCCACGATGAGCACCTTCAGATGGTGGTAGGCGTAGCGGCCACGACTCGCGAGCACAGCCTCTCCGCCTGCTGCTTCGATGCGTCGAAGCGCGTCATTTCGCTCCCGTTGCTCGGCTTCGTCCATGCCCACGGGGCGGTCCTGCACCAATACCTGCAACGGAACGCGGCCGGCAGCCTCTACGAGAGCATCCGCAAGCCAGGGTGCTCGAAGGTCGTAAATGTGCAGCGCTGCACGGTTCGTGGCCGAGTCCAACAAGTCAGACCAGACGCGAAGGCAGTGGTCGGGACACGCATAGGGTTGCACGCGATCCGCCACCATCCAATCAAATTGGACGCTGGACTCCCCAACTCGATGCATGCGCGGAGTTTGCCAATCGGCGACGGTATCAGTGTCCACGAGCGCGCCGGTTGCGTCCTCGAAGCGGTGGTACACGAGTCCCGGTGACTTGTACGAGATCGAACCCTGCATCCCTGGGGTCGAGCCGTCACCCCACGCAAACGAATCCACGACGGCGCCCAAGGGATCCACGAGGCGCACGTCATCACCGTCATTGCCAAGCCGCAAGGACAAACCCGACGCAGCGGGCGCCGCACCACCAAACGAGGACCAAATTTCCGAGTTGCCCACAAACCAGCCTGGGCCCGACAGGGAGCCTTGGGGAAGCGGCCAAGAATCCTCCCCGTCCGACAAGCTCCAACCAGCAAGGTCCGTTCCGTCGCCCCAAAGCGCCACCGCCTCGTCGCCAGGTCCAGCGCCGGGCAAGTCCGGAACCACCGCCAACAGAAGGGGAGCGCCAGCGACGGAGGGGAAGAGCAACAACAAAAGCAACGACCTGTGCACAACCACCCACCCGTGAATCCTCCTTAAGCACCGTAGTACAGGCGTTGGTATCCCGATTGCAGCCGTGCTGCGAAAGGCGTCCAAGGATCGCCCGCAAATGCAGTTTTTTGGCGTCGAGGTGGGGGGTGATGCAAGATGCAGGCACAGAGCCAGATACTTGGCACAAACGGAGCGCAAAATTGGTTGGAAAAGTAGGGGTGAGGAAAGGAAGGAAAGAGAGGGGAAGTGTGCGGGGGCGCGGTTATGCGCCGCGGCTTTCCTTCGCCTTCATGCGGAGGTTCTGCGTGTGGCACTTGCGGCAGCGGGTCGCCTTGGGTGCGTTGGTCGCACCGCAGTGCATGCAGATCTTCTTGTTGAGGCGCCGAGCGACGGCTTCCGGGAAGGCCATGGTGCAGTCTCCTAAGTAGGCTGCGCGACTCGGGTGTCGTATATAGCGATGTTGGGGGTCAAAGGGGTGCCGCCCATCGAGTTGGGGGGGGGAAAATGGAGGAAGGGAGGGGGAGAGGGGAAAGTCGGGTCGGCGGGCGGCGGTTCGATTAGGGATCGCCGAGGCCACATTGACCGGTGGCGTGGTGGACGCCTGGGCTCCAGGATACGTTGCAGTTCCATGGGGTCTTGTCGTTGAGGTCGTAGTCTGCGTCGGCGCCGGAGCAGAACGTCGTTGGGGGGGCTGGGGGCCAGGGCAGAATGTCGATGATTTCGTCGAGGATGGTGGCGGAGCTGGCTGCAGGTCGGTGGATTTCGGGCGTGGTGGCGTAGAGGAGGTTGCCGCAGGTGGCATTTACGGAGCCACATTGGCTCTGGCCTGAGACATAGGGGCGCGTTTCGCCGCTTGCGTACACATCGACCCAGGTGTTCAGGCACAACGCGGATTTGCGAAGTGCGGGTCGGCAGGAGGCGCTTCCTCCTGTGGGTCCCATGCTGCCGATTTCGCAGCTCCAGTATCCTACGGGTTGCACATCGAATGTCGTGATTCCTGCGATGGTGGTGAATGTGATGGTGGATACGGGGGCCAGTCCTCCGTCGGCGCTGTCGGCGAGTTGGTGTACGAGCGATACGGCGTCGTCTATGGTTTGGGCGTAGCTGGCGGGTACGCTAAAGAGCGCAACGACCAGGATGATTGTAAGCTTCATGGTTTATTTCCTAACCTCATTTCGAGGCAATCGAGAATGATTACCAGATGAATTTAGTTTGTGTTTGGTTTGTTACCCCCTTAATAACGGGCCAATTCGGCCAAACAGACACTATTTTTACGGGGATTGGGAAATTTTGCCTTCTCGAAGCGAGCGAGAGGCGGGGGCTGGAAGCCCTCGAGCGAAGCATGCCGCTCCTCAGAAAGGGAGGACAAATTTTGATTGCGCGGAAAAAAAGTGGAGAGAAAGTGGGGAAGGGAGAAAGGGGGAATGACGGGGCCCCTGTGCCGGGTGTTGCGCCGGCGCAATGTTCCTTATGCGCCAGCCTTGGCGGCCTCAATCCAGCGCTTGGCGCGGCCGACACCCACGTCGGCCTTCTGGATTGCGGTCTTGCGTCCGGCTTCGAGCGTGTGGATTCGTGCCACGAGGTCCTCGGCATTCTGTGCTGCTAGGTCCTTGGGGCTGGTGATGCCAGCGCGCACGAGGAGTTCGGCGAACTGCGGTCCAATGCCCGAAAGCTGCATGAGTGCACCCATCGCTTGCCACTGACGGCCCAGTTCTTCCGTGACATCGGCGAACTTGGCGATGTCCTTGAGGGGGGCCTTGATCAATTGCGGGATGGTGATGATGCCGTTGGCGTTGAGGCGGCTTGCGAACTTCTCACCGATGCCTTCGATGATGATGACGTGTTGTTTTTCCTCGCCTGCATCGAACTTGATGTGCACGGGTGGCCGGTCGATGTACTTGATGACCTCGACGGGCTTTTCCACGATTTTCTCCACGACGCGGATCTTTTCGACCGGTTTTTCCACGACCTTTTCGACGACGCGGACCGTCTCCACGGGCTTGTCGACGTATTCGACGCGCGTCACCGGCTTCTCGACTGTTTGGTCGCGGATGATGCGGCCGGGGAACGCCTTGTGGCGGCCAACGAGGAAAATCAGCGTGAACACCACGAGGGCGATTAGGGAGCCGAGCACTAGCCACTTGAGGCGGGATTCCCACCAAAGGACGTCTGCGACAGCGAGGCAGAAGATGCTGACTGCGGAGATGATGAAGATCCAGTACAGGCTCCTGCGTTCCTGGATGGCCACGTCCCAGCCTCCGTGTGTTCCGGTGTAGGGTCCTGCTTCTAGGGTCTTGTTCATAGGGTCCACCTTCGGGTGAGGGCGAGGATGCTGACGAGCGCAGCGGTTGCGCCGAGGCCGCCAGCGGCGGGAAGATAGTCGACCGAGCCAAGGAGGCTGTTGTCGGCTTTGGTAGATGGGCTTGGACTGCCGCCGTCCCCGGGGCCGCCCGTGCCAGTTCCGTTGCCCGCGCCGCCGGGGGGCGTCGTGGGGGTCGTGGTTCCGGAGCCAGGGTCGTTGGGGTCCAGCGGGTCGGTGCCGGCGGTCACTTCGTCGCCGTCGTCGTGGCCGTCACCATCGGTGTCGGGGTCCAGCGGGTCCGTGCCGCGATCTACTTCGTCGCCATCGAGGAGGCCGTCTCCGTCTGTATCCGGATTCAGCGGATCGGTGCCTTCGGTCGCCTCGTCGCCGTCCGACAAGCCGTCCGCGTCCGTGTCCGGGTTGTTCGGGTCTGTGCCTGCGTCCTGCTCTTGCAGGTTGCTGCTGCCGTCGCCGTCCGGGTCGTCGTCGGCACCTTGGGTGAGGTTGCCAAAGTGTGTGATTTCCCAACTGTCCAGGAGGCCGTCGTTGTCGGAGTCGAGTGGAACCTCAAAGCCCGTGGTCATCCAGAACGGAACGTCCGTCGAAGCGGTATCGGTGGTGGCAAGGGCCACGCCCGAAGCAATGCCGGCCACCAGTTCCTCCGTGCGCGCCTCGGCGCCAAGCCAGCTCGTGGACACAAACAGATCAGGGCCAATGTCTGCATCGAGGGCGGCGCCAGTGGCGGTGACCACCAAGTCGCCAAGTTCGGCATCGGTTTCGGTCGACGCAACCAGAACGCCATCGAGGTAGACTTCCACGAAGCTGTCAAAGTAACCGTAGACGAGTCCAGCCATTTGCAGCTCAAACTGGTACACGAATTCCACCACAAGGTCCGCGACGCCTTCAGGCTCAATGGGGTCCACGATCGCACGCGCCGAAATCAGCGTATCACCACTCAGAACAGACACTCCAATGAGGCTGGATTCTGCGACCGTAACACCCAGTTGCAATCGTTCGCAGTCGTCCCCGGCGGTCCCGATGCGCACTTGCAGCAAGTCGAGGGCGCCGTTGAGGGTGATGGCGGGGGAGACGAGGAACGCGTCACCTTCTGGATCTTCGATCCAAATGTCCGCCGGGATGCAAGTCGTTTCCTGTGCCTGAATAGCGGGCACCAACAGGAAAGCGACCAAAAGCCACCCCAGTGGTAGAACTAGGTTTTGGTGAGCCACGGCTCCAATGGGGCCACGTTCATACAATAACCTTTGGTGCTGTTTCTAGGTTATCGAACAGGAGAAAAAATCCGGTCTTGCCTCGTGTTGCGATGTGGGCGCCATTCGCGGCGCAGAGCGGCCCGGGCCCTTTTCAAGCCCCCCGAGGTCGCCCCGTCGTGTCCGTGGAAGCCAAGGTCGCCGACCTGCGAGAACGCAAGGCCGATTCCCTGCAAGGCGGAGGTCCTGCACGCATCGAAAAGCAGCACGCGGCGGGCAAGTACACCGCCCGCGAACGCATCGACCTCCTGCTCGACGCCGGCAGTTTCCAGGAGTTGGATGCTCTGCGCGAGCACGACTGCCACGACTTTGGCATGCAGGACAAGTCCGTTCCTGGTGATGGCGTCGTGACGGGCTTCGGCACCGTCGCGGGCCGGCTCGTGTACGTCTTTGCGCAGGATTTCACGGTTTTTGGTGGCAGCCTCGGCCTCGTCTATGCAGAAAAAATCTGCAAGGTCATGGATCTCGCGGTGCAAAACGGAGCCCCCGTCATCGGCCTCAACGATTCGGGCGGCGCTCGCATCCAAGAAGGCGTCATGAGCCTCGGTGGCTACGCGGAGATTTTCTACCGCAACACCCGCGCTTCGGGTGTCGTGCCGCAAATCTCGGCCATCCTTGGTCCCTGTGCCGGCGGCGCCGTGTACTCGCCTGCCATCACCGACTTTGTCATGATGGTGGACCAAACCAGCCACATGTTCATCACCGGCCCCGAAGTGATCAAAACAGTCACGGGTGAAGAAGTCGGCTTCGACGAACTGGGCGGCGCCCACGCCCACGCGGCAACCTCCGGCGTGTGCCACCAAGTGTTCGACGACGAAGAGAGCCTCATTGCCGGCATCCGCGACCTTCTGTCGTACCTACCCAGCAACAACCTCGCTGAGCCTCCCGTCGTGCCCGCCACGGACGACCCGGCTCGCATGGAGATGGACCTTTTGCGCATCGTGCCCGATTCGCCTGACAAGCCCTACGACATTGTGGAGGTGATTCGCGCCGTGGTGGACAATGGACGGTTCAACGAGATCCAACCCGAATTTGCCCGCAACATCGTCACCGGATTTGCCCGACTCAACGGCCGCAGCATCGGTGTCGTCGCGAACCAGCCCGCCGTATTTGCCGGTGTCCTGGACATTGACGCAAGCAGCAAGGCTGCCCGTTTCGTGCGCTTCTGCGACGCCTTCGGCATTCCGCTCGTGACGTTCGTGGACGTGCCTGGCTTCTTACCCGGTGTCGCCCAGGAGCACGGCGGCATCATTCGCCATGGTGCCAAGCTGCTGTATGCGTACTCGGAAGCGACCGTTCCCAAACTCACCGTCATCACGCGAAAAGCATACGGCGGCGCCTACGACGTGATGTGCAGCAAGCACATTCGCGCCGATTTGAACGTCGCGTGGCCGACGGCGGAAATCGCGGTCATGGGCTCGGAGGGTGCCGTGAACATCATCCACCGCGCCGAACTGAAGGGCCTCGAAGGTGCCGCATTGGAGGCAAAGCGCGCCGAGCTCGTGGCCGACTACCGCGCCAAGTTTGCCAATCCGTATGTGGCGGCGCGCAAGGGCTACATCGACGACGTGATTGAGCCGCAGGAGACGCGGCCGGTGCTGATCAAGACCTTGGAGACCTTGGTCAACAAGCGCCAGGACGGGCCCAAGCGAAAGCACGGCAATATCCCGTTGTAGAGCGACGGGGGGTCGGTGGCGTGGCCGAGCGGAGCGGGAGCCGTCCGCCAGGATCGATATTCTGGAAGGCGGCAAGGCGTCACAACGGCGAGGCGGCTCGTTTTCGATGCTGCTTGGGGTTGACGATGTGACCAACACTACGTAGATATCAAAATACTACGTAACTCTACACGCCACAACCCTAAGTACCGCGCCCAACGAGTATGGTTTGGGGTGCGCAGTACACCACTGCACACTTCGACACACAGAGGCGGCCCGGTGCCTTCCGACAGCACTCGGAACAACGCATCAAACCACCGACCTACCATGGGCCCAGACACCACTGAGCTCCGGCCATCCTGGCCAAACACCGGGCCGCCACCACCCCTCCCACCACTTTCCTCCATCCCACCACTTTCCTCCATCCCACCCTCCTTCTGTCCCTCCCCCCTTTCTCCACTGCGTCTTCCTTCCCTCCCGTCCACTCCAACCCAATCCACAGGATCCCCATGTTCTCAACCTTCCTCATCGGCATCGTGATCGCCTCTCTGCTGGCCCTCGCCGTTCTGCTTGTGATTCCCCAAAGCCAAGAAAGCACCACACCCGCCGCCCTTCCCTGGGTCGGCCTCGTGCTCGCCGTCCTGTTTGCCGCCCTGGGCTTCGTAGGCGGCTTCGCCATGGGGTCCTAGCATGATCGGACAATGCTTCCTGGCGCGCCTGAACCTCCTTCGAGGCGTACGATTTCGATTCGACGCCGACGACCTGCTCGACTAGCCCACGCCGCGCCCGCGCAGGCCACTAAAACGTCCTTGGTGAGTGAAACGGTCAAGTGCAGGAGCACGCGTCGCCCCCGCATGGGACTCTTCCAGAAGCTGTTTGCACGAAACAAGCAGGCCAGCGCCACCACGACCACCGCCACGGAAACCATGGAGGTCGAAGTCAACAAGGGCAAAGCCGATGTCGCGCCCGTCAAGGCTACCACCACGCGCTGCGCCGCCACCACCAAAGCTGGCACCCCCTGCAAGCGCAACGCCGCAGGCACCGGAACGTTCTGCGGCACGCACAGCAACTAGACGACGCGAACCTTCCTTTTCCCTCTCTTTTTCCCAAATCTCGGCCCTGCATCGCATCGCTTCCTTTGAGTAGGGCCAGGAGCGTAGCGGGCCGAACACCATGGGATTCTGGACCTGGCTCAACCCGCTCAACTGGTTCCGTCGCCGCGCTGCACCCGAAGAAGTGCCCGCCGCCGCACCGACCACGACCTCCGAGACGACCGTGGTCGCAACACCCACCGTCGCCAAGACCGCCGCACCCGCCACCAAGAAGGCAGCCCCCAAAGCAGCCCCTAAGGCCGCGACGAAGGCAGCCGCGGCGCCGGCTGCAAAGAAAGCCGCAGCCAAGGCACCCGCAAAACCGGCCACCAAGGCCGCCGCCGCACCCGCAAAGAAGGCCGCAGCCACTGCAAAAGCGACCGCCCAGTGCGCCGCCCTCACCGCCGCTGGCGGACAATGCAAGCGCACCGCTCGTGACACTAGCAAATACTGCGCCAGCCACAAGGGCTACCGCCCCCCAGCCAAGGCTGCCAAGAAGACCGACACCAAGCCCGTAGGCTCCAAGGTCAAGGACACGCTGCCCTCCACGCGCCGCTCGCACGTCACGCACAACGGCTACAAGCTCTACCAAAAGGGCAACCGCTTCTACTTCAGCAAGAAGTCCCACGCGGAAGCCAAAGCTGGCGGCGCCGACCCCGTCTACGAGATGCCCATGGGACGCGAAGTCGTCGTGACCCCCAACGGCCTACCGGTTCTCAAGACCAAGTAGACACCACAGGGCCACGCGCATGGGCGCCCGCGCTCGGCTCGGCCCAGCTTTTTCCTTTACTTTCTCTCCTTCGCTTCCTTTCCTTTGCATGCCCGGAGGTAGCTTCACAGCCCCCTCCCTCCCCCTTAAATCGATGCCCCGAGACTGTCCAACGTGGCGTTTCGCGTCGTCAGCCCCTTCGAGCCCGCAGGCGACCAAGGGCCGGCCATCGATTCCATCGTCAACGGCATCCAGCGCGGGCTCCGCTACCAGACGCTCCAAGGCGTCACAGGTGTCGGCAAGACCTACATCATGGCCAAGACCATCGAGCGGGTCCAAAAACCGACACTGATCATCTGCCACAACAAAACCCTCGCCGCCCAACTCTACGAAGAAATGAAGGCGTTCTTCCCAGACAACGCCGTCGAATACTTCGTCAGCTACTACGACTACTACCAACCCGAAGCCTACGTCCCCCAATCGGACACCTACATCGCCAAGGAATCCGACGTCAACAAAGAGATCGAAAAACTACGCCACGCCGCCACGGTCTCGCTCATGACCCGCGACGACGTCATCGTGGTCGCCTCCGTCTCCTGCATCTACGGCCTCGGCTCCCCCCAGGACTACAAGGAACAACACCTCCTCGTCCACAAAGGCCAGGATCTGGAACGCAAAGCCCTCACCGGCCGCCTCGTCGACATCTACTACGAACGCAACGACGCCGATCTGAAACCCGGCACCTTCCGCGTCCGAGGCGACGTGGTGGACATCCTGCCACCTGGCGACGAACACCCCCTGCGCATCGAACTCTGGGGCGACGAAGTGGATGCCGTCAAGCGCGTCCACCTCGTCACCGGCGAAACGATGCACGACTACGAGAGCCTCACCATCTTCCCCGCCAAGCACTGGGTCATCCCCGACGACCAAATGCAAGCGGCCATCCAACGCATCCGCACCCAACTCGACGCCCGCCTCTTCGAGCTACGATCCCAGCAAAAAATCCTCGAAGCCGCCCGCCTCGAACAACGCACCCGCTTCGACATGGAAATGCTGCAAGAAGTGGGCTTCTGCTCAGGCATCGAAAACTACAGCCAACCGCTCTCGGGCCGCGCCGCCGGCGACCCAGGCTGGTGTCTGCTCGACTACTTCCCCGAAGACTGGCTCTGCATCATGGACGAGTCCCACGTCTCCGTGCCCCAAGTGGGCGGCATGTACAAAGGCGACCGCGTCCGCAAAGAAACCCTCATCGACTGGGGCTTCCGCCTCCCCTCCGCCCTCGACAACAGGCCCCTCAAATTCCCCGAATTCGAACGCAAAGTGCCCCGCTTCGTCTTCACAACAGCCACCCCAGGCCCCTTCGAGCGCGACCACGAACAGAACCACGTCGAAGCGGTCGTGCGCCCCACCGGCCTCGTTGACCCGCCCGTGGAAGTACGCCCCATCACCGGCCAAGTAGACGACCTCTACGGAGAGATCCTCAAAACCACGGCCCGCGGCGAGCGCGTGCTCATCACAACGCTCACCAAGAAAATGGCCGAAGAGCTGACGAAGTACTACGACGGACTCGGGCTCAAAGTCACCTACCTCCACAGCGACATCGATACCCTCGAGCGCATCATCATCCTCGAAAAGCTGCGCAAAGGCGAATTCGACATCCTCGTCGGCATCAACCTCCTGCGCGAAGGCCTGGATTTGCCCGAGGTGTCCTTGGTGGCGATCTTCGACGCCGACAAAATTGGCTTCCTGCGCAGCGCCACCTCGCTCATTCAAACCATCGGCCGCGCCAGCCGCAACAGCAACGGCCGCGTCATCATGTACGCCGACCGCGAAAGCGACGCCATGAAAATCGCCCTCGAAGAAACCGCCCGCCGCCGCGAAAAGCAGCTTGCCTACAACAAAGAACACGGCATCACCCCCACCACCGTCGTGCGTAGCATCAAAGGCATGGAAATCGAAGGTGTGCGCGTCGGCGCCAAGAAAGAAACCCTCACCGTTGCCAGCGCCAAGGACCTCAGCAAATCGGACCTCGACAAACTCGTTGCAGAACTGGAACGACAAATGCAGGAAGCCGCCAAGGGCTGGGACTTCGAGCGCGCCGCGTTGTTGCGCGATGAAGTCATTGAACTGAAGTCGCGGGGAGCAAAGCCGGATGAGCCCAGCGAACGGCAGAAGAAAGGCAAGGAAGCGGTTGAAGGGCGGGTTGGGAAACGGAAGGCGAGTGGGTGAGTGGGCTAGAGTATTGGCGCCCCTGCAAACTACAACGAATTAATTCATTATTTAGACAAAGGATTGAATTGAAGATTCTAATATAGTGCAATATTGGTGTCTCAGCACATATAATCATGGGGTGTGGTGGGTTAACCATATGTTTCTATCTAATTTTTGTGAATGCAGGTCAAAAAACATAAACACTTATGTTGTCAATTATAACCCTCCATTTAATAAACACATGGGTCTCATGTAAAGTAAATCATAAATAATAAAGCTTTTCAATTATATTATCGCATTAATCATTAGATATTCATGCGTGGTGGCAATATTTACTTAAGCTGAGCAATTTGGTTCATTGCACGCAAAGTATTAGTGGGACCCTCTTGATTCTGACGCAGAGTGGAATCTCCAGGCCTAGTAACTGGGGCATGTTTGATTTCATAGCTACCAGATAGGTGGTAATATGCATTCTACAATAATAAAGCCATATCGCGATCAATATAATTGCAAAGCTCTCAATACAGAAATACAATTAAGGCCATCGCTAAATATGAGACTTATTGTCCCACCTGCTCATATATTTTCCATGGAGTATTTAATATGATACCTATTTTAGTTTACAAGCGTCCTCCACACCTGGGCTCTCGTGCATTGTTCATGGTCGCACTCCTTGTTGTTTCGGCATTGTTTTCCTTCCCGGCCATCCAGGCTGCGGGTACGTCAAGCTCCCTGGTCGGCTACTGGCCCATGGAAGAAACATCTGGGGCCGTGATTGCAGATGTCTCGGGCTTGGATAACGATGGGTCCCTCACTATTACGGGCAGTACAGGTGCCATCTCGGGGGCGTCATGGGTAGATGGGGTCGAAGGAAATGCGCTTTCCTTTGATGGCGACGACAGCATTACCGTTTCTGATCATAATAATTTTGATTTAACTGACTACTCAATATCACTGTGGATAAAGATGAATGACGTTGGCGCCTGCAACTACCATGGATTAGTGACGCATGGGGGGGCAGTAGATTATATAAACTATCAAGTATATATTGACTGTGATTGGGTAACATTAAAATCTGATGATGCTGCAGGGAACCAAAAAAAGTATTTCTCATCATTCAAGCCGGCCGCTGGCAAATGGGAGCACATTATGTGGACTTTTGAAGCGAATAAAGAAATTAATTTTTATGCAAATGGTCAGCTTTGGAACACTTGGGCCATCAGTCACTCGCCGTACCAATCAAATCAAGCAATTTTTCTCGGAAAAGGCGTGTACTGGGCGCCCCCGATGCGAGGCGCTATGGATGAAATTAGAATCTATCATCGGGCCCTTTCTGAAGCAGAGGCTATGGAAGAATTTGTTGGGGTGCCTTCGGGACATGGCGTGGTCGCCGAGTGGAATTTTGATGAGGGATCTGGATCAGAAGTCTATGATAAGCATGTGTGGCAAAAGGGGCGATATGGGGGTGGTGTCAATCTTGATGGATCAGACGAGTACATCAAGGTGGCTAGGTCCAGTTCCATTGCTCCTGATGACACATTTACCATTATGGCATGGATTCGATCCGATTCCAATATTATAGGACACATAATTAGCTGGGGGGATAATTCTAACGGTTTACGGCGATCATTGCTAGCATGGAATGGGGGGTCGGGCCCTGATCAAAAGCTCTACTTTAGTGGCCATGGGTCGGCGTCAAATCTTGATAGCGGATTCACAATCAATGATGGGGCTTGGCACCACCTTGCAATCACCAGGGATTCATCCGGAGTCGTACGAACGTACATGGATGGCGTAGCAGGAAATTCGGGAACTCCCGCACTTTCTGCATATACTGGAAATGATATTCTCATAGGGGCCAATCCGGCGTATGGAGAAAATTTTAAAGGATCTATAGATGATGCCCGCATATATAATAAAACGCTTTCAAATAATGATATTGAAGCCATCATGTGGAATCAAATTGGTGCGCCTCAAACGCTCACTGCTTCAGCAGGGCCGGGCTCTCGAACCATCAGTCTGGCGTGGTCTGCCCCCGCCGATATTGGGACGGGCTCCGCGGCTGCATACGAGATTCACCGGTCTCATCAAACGGGTGGGCCCTACGCCTACGTCGGAACCACCGCGTCGACCACGTATCTTGACTCCAACCTCTACAGCCAACCGTACTACTATGTGGTCAAGGCCATCAATGGGCAGGGCACGGGCTCAGCTTCGAACCAAGCAAACGCCAGCCCGGCCGGCGCCCCTTCCTCACCGAACGATGGATTTGACCCCTCCAAATATGTGCCCGAAGCCCTCACTGGAAACACTCCGTTTGGTGGCGCGGCCCTCAAAAGCCCCTGCGCCTGCCAAGGTGCCCCGAACAGCGTCCACTTGCCCATGGGGGAATTTGTTGCGGATTTCCCGCTGCTTCATATTGAAAATGACCGCGGCTCGGATTTTGAATTCACTTTGAACCATCGAACCATCGCCAACCCGGATGGCAACAAATCACTTGCCTGGGGCTGGGACGCGTCCTGGTTCCGCAGCCTCGAAGCTGATGGTTCCAACTATCTCTACCATTCGGGCAATGGTCACGCCCTGACCTTTACGCCCTTGAGTGGGGGCCAGTATGCGGGTCCTGCGGGGTCCTACGCAAAACTTGTCCCCGTCTCCGGAGGATTTGAGCTCCATGATCGGGCAGGCACTATCGGGGTGTTTTCGGCGAGCGAATCCTACCGTCTGACCAAAACCCTGGATGAAGCGGGCAATGAATGGTCGCTACAGTACCACAGTGATGGCTCGCTCTATCGCATCGTGGATCCACACAACCGCATAATTACGTTGAGTTATCTTTCTGGCGATAAAGTGGCATCCAATCCGTTCTTTGACCTCCATGGCCGACCCCTTCTAGAGTCGATCACTGATTTCTCTGGGCGCCGTGCCGAGATCGGATACGACCATGCAACTGGAAACATCAAGACGATCACCACCACGGGCTCCGCCTTCGGCGAGCCGTTCGAAACGCGGTTTGGTTACGATGATTTTGGCATTATCAAAATTTGGGATAATGAGGGCCAAGAATATCTAAGAAACCACTTCGATCGGCATGGGCGAGTCGTTGAGCAGGAGCTCCTTGACGGTGTCGGAACCACCCAATACCTTCGTTTTGATTATGATTACAACGGGCGAACAACCGTGACAACCGACGCCAACGGCAATGAAGTGGAATGGGATTTCGACCACAGCGGAACGCGTCGCATCGTTCCAAGCGCCCGGACTGAATTCACGCGGAATCTTCGAGAATCTGGATTCGAGGACCCTGTACAATACGTAACCGAGTACGCTTACAATGCCCAGGATGAAGTGACGAAAGTCACATTCCCCAAAGGCAACTCCGTCAGCTACGGCTACGACTCCACCACAGACATCTTTGCCAAGGGCAACCTGCGCACCGTGGTCCAAGACCCTGGCCCTGTCCGCGCCCTGCGCGACGATGGGTCCTATCAACCACAGATTGAAATTGAATATGTGTATGACTCTGCGTACAATGTAGTGACAAAAATCATTGAGTCACGTGGCAAGGATGCGACGTATGAGCCGCAAAATGGCGGCAATCAGAGTGCAGCGCGATACACGACTCGAATCTTCTATGATTTCGAAGAGACCAGCAGCCTCGATTACAACGGTGATGGGGTCACGAACAGCACGGACCGACGCCCTGTGAAGATCGTATACCCCACCATCCATCCGACGGGAAGCAGCATCCACACTGCGTTCTCATCCGCCTACAGTGGACAGGCTCGGGCCGAGTACTTTGAGTGGAACAGTGCGGGGCAGCTCGTGGCACACGTGGACGCGGAGGGGAATCGAGAAAATCGGACCTATTTTGCTGCCAGCGGAGCCCATTCGAATCCCTTTGACCGGGAAGGGTACCTTGCATCCGTTGTCGTCGATCCCGAAGGGCTAGCCCTAGCGTCATCATTCGAGTACAGCCCGTATGGCGCAATCATGGGGATCACGGACCCCAAAGGCAACGAGCGCTTGTTTGAACTCGATGCGCGTGGCCGGATCATTCAGGAAACTGGTCCTGGCTCCACAGCATACCGGACCAAATGGGCGTACAACAACAACGATGAACTTGTCCAACTGGAACGCGAAACAGATGCTTCCACTGATACGTACTCTACTCGCGAGTATGCTTACGATGGCCTGGGGCGTCTCGTAGAAGAGAAGGTCCATGCCACACGCTCCAGCTTCATTGTCGGGGCACTTACAGGTCATCCCACGCCCACGTCGGACACCTTCAGCATCCACTATGCCTATGACGGCAATGGGCAGCTCATCCAACGTGTGAACGGCGCTGGCGACGAAGAGACATGGACGTACGACGAACGTGGACTTCTGCTTTCTCAGAGTGTCGGCGAAGGAAATGGCACCTACACATACGATGGGAATGGAAATTTGCTTGCGCACCAGGACCCGACCGGTTCCGTGACTTGGTTCCAGCACGATGGATTCGACCGACCAGCGGCCCGGGTCGATTCCTTGGGCATGCTCAGTATGACCCATTACGACCCGGCAGGAAACATCGTACGCGAACGAGGCTATGCTCCAGCGCTCTTTTCCGGTTCACCCTCGGGCCGTCCATCCAGCCTTGACTTTGATCGCTTCGATCAAAGCGCAACCTCTCTTCAGTATGATCGACTGTACAGATACGACGAGGCGAACCAGGGCTACAGGGCGGATGAGCGCCACTTCTTTTACCAGTCTGGTCATACCCGCGCTTCCACCGTCAACACGTTGTCGCCGTCTGATGAATGGGATACCAGCCTGCGCGAATACGACGGCATCGGACAAGTCGTTCGGACCGTGAACGACAACAAACACGCGACCACGCATGAGTATGATGCCGCTCAACGTCTCAAGAAATCCACGGATGTCCTCTCGAACTCGATCAAATTTAACTATGACAAGAACAGCAACGTGCTATCGGTCACGGAAGTCGAACAGTTGGCAAGCGGCTCCCCAGCAGTCGCATATGTGACTGGCTACAGCTACGATGAAGAAAATCGGCTCACGAAAATCACCAACCCAGACACTACAGAAAAGTCGTTCAACTATGATGGTCGAGACAACCTTGTCAAGACTATCGATGAACTTGGCAACGTCGTACACACATACTTTGACTATGCAGATCGACCCTGGGTCGTAGCGCGTGAATTGCGCGTCGGTGGTACTGGCGCTGGAAACATTACGAATTTGATCGAGACCGTGACTCTCTGGGATGGGGCCCATCGGCCTCAACACCAATGCGACGGAAACGGAGAATGCACCTCATACGACTATGCCGGGGCCTCAGGTCTGCTTCGCAAGGAGACCCACCCGGATGGCATCGTCGTTCAACACAGGTATGACGCAGACGGTAGCAGAATTCAGACCACCTTCAACAATGGAAAGCAGCTTGCGATGTCCTACGACGAGCTGGAGCGCTTGGTTCGCCTCGATGTGGACGTTGATCAGGCAATCATCGGCACTACTCAACAGACGTTTGCGTATGATCCCATGGGACGCCTTGTCCGCACGACTGACAATGGAATCCTGAATGCCGGAATTCTTTCCAGGTCCAACGCAATCACAACCACGCAGGAGTATGACTCTTTGGGTATGCTTGTTGGTGAATCGCAAAAAGGCCAGAATATTTCCCATGTGCGGGATGGTGTCGGATCAATCATCAAGAGTATCTATCCGAATGGTCGTGCAATTTTTAGGACCTACGACAACCTGGAACGATTGAACCATGTCTGGGACAGCAAAGGCTTCATCGCCGATCATGCCTACGATGGTGGGCATTTGGTGGAAAAATCATTTGGAAGCTCTACTGTGCCCGTTCTCACCTCCAGCTACGAGTT
Organism: Thermoplasmatota archaeon; assembly: GCA_041601615.1. GTDB lineage: Archaea > Thermoplasmatota > E2 > JACPAO01 > JAHFTW01 > JANQNI01. The sequence goes on from JBFIHX010000003.1 coordinate 327,004, forward strand.
TGACGACATGCGACGCATCACCCAATTGGAGCACAGTAAGAGCGGCGGCTCCCTGTTTGCCGGCCAAAAAGTCCGGTTCAACGACGCCGGGGCGCCGACCGCGCTGGAATTCCTTCCCAATTCCGTTTCAGGCTTGGACCAATTGCTCGGGTTGGATTCTGGGTACCGGACAACCTCCTGGAAGAGTGGAAATCTCAATGCAGGCACGACAAGCATCTCTGGGGGGACTTCGCACTCGTGGGGTTTGGATGCCGCCAACAACTGGAATTCCTTCAACACAGGATCATCCTGTTCGAGAAAACATGGTTCCGGAAATCAGATTCTGACCCAGACTTGCGGGGGGACAACGGCGTCCTTCAACCATGACCTTAATGGGAATATCATCCTTGATGATGAGTTCCAGTATTATTATGATTTCTTGAACCGCCTCGTCCGAGTGGATAATAAAATATCAGGCGAGCCAGTTATGGCCTTTGGTTATGATGCTCTTGGCAGGCGAGTTCTCAAGGTAGTTGCTGAGGATCTGGAGGCGCTATCGCCTGGCGGCGTAGAAGTCGGCGTGGACACTTTCTTTACGTTTAGTGGGCAGCACGTGATTCAAGAATCGCAGCCATTCGAACCTGGTTATTTTCCGTCGTTGGCTGCGTTTGCTCCTGTTCGTGTGATTCGGCAGTGGACGCATGGGTCTGCGGTCGATGAGGTTTTGTCGATGACTTTGGATGAAAATGATGGGGTCTTGGATTCATCGGATCGGCGATTCTTCTACCTGTATGATGCGCTTGGGAGTGTTCAGGGTTTGGTGGATGAGTCGGGAAAATTGGTGGAGGGCTATTCGTATGATGCGTATGGTCGTCCAATGGTTCGGACTCCCGGAACAAGCGGAGGCGTGCTTTGGACCAGTGCAGATACCGTCACAGTAGGCGGAGCAGGTAGTCTCGACAATCCGTTCCTGTTTACGGGTCGGTACTGGGACTCCGAGATCAGCAAGTACCACTACCGCGCAAGGACGTACGACCCCGAACTGGGGCGGTTCATGTCCAGGGATCCTATTGGAAATTGGGGTGACTCCGGAAACCTAGGAAACGGATATGCGTACGTCGGCAACAGTCCCTGGCAGTACACGGATCCGTATGGGTTGTGTCCGTCGTGCATTGGTGCGGTTGTTGGTGCTGCGGTTGGGGCGTTGTGGCAATTTGGCTCCTATTCCTATCGGGTTGCCTCTACGGATGCAACATGGGATAATCAGGCGCTTTCGGATGATCTTAAATTTGGACTCATTGCGGGTGCCGTCATTGGAGCCACGGGTGGTCTCGGGGCGGGTGTTACTGGGACTGTCGCAGCCGGCGGTGCCAGTGCTGGCGCAGTGTTTGGGACGACCGTGGCTGTTGGGGCAGCGGAAGGGATTGTAGGCCAAGCCACCTTTGATTATCTTAACGACGGCGCAATCAATGACGGTTTGCAGGCTTATGCGGGCGCAGCAGCATTCGGGGCTGTTACAGCGGGGGCAGGGTATGGGGTGGGAGCGCTTTGGAAAGCTAAAGGGGGCGCGCGCCTTGCCAATTTAAAAACTGTCGACTCTTTTGAAACGAGTGATAATCTCATAAAAGTTGGCGGTCGTTCATTTCAACTTACGGGGCATGCATCAGAACGCATGATTGAGCGCGGTATATCGCGGGATTCACTGGTAGAAGTTTTAAATAACCAACCATTCGTATATAAACATGGTGGAACCACAAAATACGGTTATTTTGACCCATCAACCAACATATTTGCAGCCACGGCAGATGGAAAAATCGCGACAGTTATACAGGGTGCACGAGTAAGGCCATATGTAGAAAATCTAGGGTGGACTCCATGGAAATGACATACGACTCAGAAGCTGATGCAGCATCTATTCTATTTACTCCTATTTTTCCCGGCATTTCAAGGAAATCGTTTCCCATTGACATCAATGGTCGGGCGTTTACCTTTGATTTCAATGACGCTGGGCAGCTTGTGTCGATTGAAATATTAGATGCTAGCACAATTTTGCCAGGGTTAAAGAAGATGGGGGCGGACGCAGAGAACAAATAAACCTTACATGGCCCCCACTGGAAAAAATTTAGTAGCATATTCCAATATGCGGTTAAACTTAAATAAATGAACATTAAGACACGCATTGACGGCATAAATATTGGTGTACTGTGGCAGTAGCTATAGGCGTTTATCTAGGTAAATTCAGTGAATCAAAAAAATACATTGGGTTGTGGCGATTCCGCTTCTACAAAGGGTCCGGGTTTCTATGACAATCCATTCCTATTTACGGGTCGGTTCTGGGATGCGCACATCGAGAAATACACTACCGTGCCCGCACCTACGACCTCGAAATGGGTCGCTTCCTGAGCCGTGATCCAATCGGTGTCTGGGGTGATTCAGGCAATCTTGGCAATCCGTATGCGTATGTCGGGAATCAGCCGTGGCAGTACACGGATCCGTATGGGTTGTGTCCCACGTGCCTTGCGGGTGCTGTCGCGGGACTGGTCGCAGGCGTGGCCATTTACGGCGTCGCCGTCGCTACAACGGACGCTGATTTTTCTTGGAAACATCTTGGGCTTGCTGCGGCCATCGGCACCGCCGGAGGAGCACTGATAGGCACCGGTGTCGGCATCGGAGCCGGGGCCGGAATGTTTTCCAGCATTGGCGGTGCGGTCGTAGCGGGTGCGGGCGAAGGAATCCTTACCAGTGTAACTCTTGACACACTTGATGATGCAGCTGTCAATGAGGGTGTGGGAGCATATGCTGCTTCAGCGGCGACGGGGGCCATTACAAACGGGGCATTTGCTTCTTTGGGCAAGGGTGTATCGGCGTGGAAAGGCACGCGAGGAAACTCAATCGATGAAATTTGGCCCCCTAACCGAGGCTTTGCGCACGAGCCTGTGGATCATATCCTTTTACCCGGGGTACGCGTTAATCGGTATGGTTCAGAGGCAGGTACATTTGTCTCCCCGCAAGGCGTGTCATTCTCTATGCGTGCTCTCCCCGATGCCAGCTTGGCCCGACCGTTTACAACATACGTGGTAGAGGAATCAATCCGAGTTCGGAGTGGGTTATCAGCACCATGGTTTGGCCAAGAAGGGTTAGGTATCCAATATGAGTTATCTCGACCAGTGAAAGATTTGATCCAAGATGGATTTTTGAGGAGAATATAGCATGAATAGAAAAAAATTAGCAAAAATTCTCCTATCTGAGGGATTTCCTCCGTATTCTTTTGAATTTGGGAATTTATGGCCTCTTGACGATGCATTCACCATCAGGGAGGGTCTGCATGGGTGGCATGTCAAGTATGCCGAAAGGGGGCAGATAAGGAATTGCGGCACTTTCGATTCCGAAAACGATGCTTGTAATTTTTTATACATGGAAATGGTGGATGCATGGCCAGAAGAACTTAGGAAAAATGTTAAAAATAACAAAAAAACATAGCCCTAAAAATAGCATAGGGCCCCCCATTATTGCCACTATTTCTAGCATTAGTAAATTTATTATTTTTCAATAATAAAATAAGCCGACGTAAAGAATGATAAATTACTTAGCGCATTTATCTACCACAAAATCGAAATCATAAAACTTGTTTTTATTGCAATCCCCTGGGACTCCGAGATCAGCAAGTACCACTACCGTGCCCGGACGTATGATCCGGAGCTAGGTCGGTTCATGTCCCGAGATCCTATTGGAAACTGGGGAGACTCCGGAAACCTAGGAAACGGATATGCGTACGTCGGCAACAGTCCCTGGCAGTACACGGATCCGTACGGGTTGTGTCCCTCATGTTTCGGCGCAGTAGTAGGTGCCGCAGCTGGTGCGTTGTGGCAGTTTGGATCCTATTCCTATCGGGTTGCCTCTACGGATGCAACATGGGATAATCAGGCGCTTTCTGACGATCTTAAATTTGGGCTTCTTGCGGGTGCTGTCATTGGATCCACTGGTGGTCTTGGGGCCAGTATTACTGGCGCCGTAACCGCCGGCGGTGCTGGAGCGGGGACGGTGTTTGGCGCAACGCTGGCGGTAGGGGCCGCCGAGGGAGTCGTGGGCCAAGCCGCATTTGATTTCCTGGATGATGGTTCCTTCAATGATGGCTTGCAGGCTTACGCAGGGGCCGCGGCGTTTGGTGCTGCTACCGCCGGGGCAGGATATGGGGCAGGGGCACTTTGGAAGGCAGGGCGAGGGGCGCATGGGGGTGTGACCAATGGGGCCAGCGAGACCATTGATAACTTTGGCAGAGGGGCAATATCCAGTCCATACACCCGCTCCGGAACACTGACCAATGATGCCGTTGCGAATTCATTTGAGATTGAACTAAAGGGGGGCATACGCAATTCTCGGGTCGTTCAACAACTGACTTCAGATGGAAGTTCCATCGACGATTGGGGCAAATTCGCGACCCGCCAATGGCATGATTCGCCGAGTGGGTCATTCCAGCCGCACTTCTACCGGAACAAAGTGTCCGGACAAGTGAACTACGAAATCGACTATAAATCCGTGCTGCATCCGAAAAGCATGTTCCCGCTCGGAGGCGGAAGATGAAAGTCAAGGCGGGGCCTCTTGCGAAGGAGGGCTGGTTCGCGGAAGCCGAGTACGTGGTGTTGGGCATAACCATGCACCCGAAATGGGGATGCCGTTTCATCGTTGAGGAGAGTCCCGATAATCCGGGCCTCCATCCATACGGAGAAGTCGTGCTTACCGATGGACGTGTGCCAACTTTGTGGCACGCCGCCATTGACGAGGATGGGTCTTTCTCCCTACAGCCGGAGGAATGGACTGCCGAGTTCTGGCAGGCATACGAAAATGGTGACCCGGCTGCATGGGAAGTCTATCGAAAGGTCAAACAGCGCCTTGAAAAGGAGTCCGCATAGAATGAGGTAATCCCAGTGCCCCAAACCGCATAGTGGAGAACCCGTTTGGCAACGCTTCGAGCCCAGTCGTCGAGATCGCCGTCGTTCACGACGGCAGGGGGTGCACCAGCGGCGTGAATCACCTGGAAGGCATTACGAACCCCATGCATATCTGCGATGTGAACAACGATTCTTGCCACCGCGTCTCATCCCCTGTTCGAGCGACGAACTCGATCAAATCCTTGCCTTCGAAAGCATCTCGTTGAGCGTGAAGGTAGGATTGCAGGGACATTGACGCGCCGCCGAATTCCATTGGCAAGGTACAGAATTACATTTATAGGGTCTCGATGGCGCCAACAACGGGGACTCTTTGACTCGCACCGGAACGACATTCACGCAAGCGCACGGGGCTGGTAGCCTCGTCAACGCATACGTTGGAAACCAATCGAGGCAAAAAATCAGCAAATACCACTACCGTGCCCGCACGTATGATCCGGAGCTAGGTCGGGTCATGTCCCGAGATCCTATTGGAAACTGGGGAGACTCCGGAAACCTAGGCAACGGGTATGCGTACGTCTGCAACAGTCCTTGTCAGTACACGAGTCTTCTTGGGGGTCGGGTGAGGTGATTGATTCTATGGCCTCTCTCCGAGGCTTTCATTCGCAAACTGGCGAGAGTAAGGTTTGATTCATTTCTGCCACCAACATTCACGCGCAATCCGTAGTCCGCAGGGTAAAGCATGCTGGTGTCCTCGACCCACATCATTTCAACAACCCAACGCCCATTTCCCCTGGAAAACCGCCGTCAAAACAACGGAATGGCCAATATCCTCATAAAGGACGAGCCGAGGTCATTGCTGAGTCGGTGGGCGTTGCCCATCTATCGGTGAGCACATGATCCTAGGACTGAGCACAAAGACAGCAGCCTCCATTGGCGTGGCGGCGACCCTCATGGTGGTCGCCATCACCAGCGCCGTCGTCATGGCAGGCGACGAAGAATTCGACGCCATCCAAGCCCCGCGCTGGCAGGCCGGATACGCATTCGCCTACGACGTCACCGGGCAAATCGAGTACCTGCTCGACGTTCCCGGAGAAGCCAGCGGCGGCGACTCGTTCTCCTTCGGGCCCGTTCCAATTGAAAAAGAGATTCTGTCCACCAAGTTTGACCTCGACGGCAAGCCGCTCTATGTGGGCGCTGCCACCTTCCCGCTTGGCCACTTCCTGGCCCAAGGCATGGACTTCGAGTTCCCCGACCTCGCCGTCTACCCCACCGCCGACCGCCAAAGCGACCTGTCCCCCGTCGGCGTGCAAATCAGCAGCGACGGCGACGGCCTCGAATTTGGCCCCGACGCCCCAATCACCTACCTTGACTTCCCGCTCACCCATGGCAAGCGCTGGAGCACCACCATGAAAGTCGCCGACTTGTTCGGAGAAGCCGATTTCCTAGAAGGCACCGAATACATGGACCTCGACGAAGTGCTCGTCCAGGGCGAAGTTGGATCCATGCAGAAGCTCGACTTGCCCATCGGAACCGTCGACGCCGTCCGCGTGGACATCAGCTACACTCCCATTGGCCTCCAGAAGGCCGTCGCCCAGGCCCGCAGCGACGCCGAGAAGTTCGGCGTCGACGTGGAGCGCCTCAACGTCCAACTCGGCGTGCACGAAATTGCGTACTACGCTCCCGAGTACCAAAGCATCGTCAAGGACCAATTCGTCGTGCGCGCCCTCGTAGACGCCGCCCTCGACTACAACGGCGACCACTGGGAGGTCTACACCGAGGCCACCGGCACCGCCCTCGTCGAACTGACCGGCGCACGCCTCCTAAAGGGCCCCGAACGCAGCACCAGCGAAATCCTGCGCATCCTGCGCGGCGACGCCCCGGTTGCCGACGCCCACGGCGAAATCATTCCCGAAAGCATCTACGACGTCTTCATCGACAGCGACTCCTCCCGCGTCAACGCCGCCAAGAGCCCCGTCGTGCATTTCTCCAGCGACCTGAGCGGCGTCGACAGCCTCCCAAGCGAACACAAACTCGTCTACAAAATGGTCCGGCCCGATGGCAGCACCTACAAGAGCGCAGCCGGCAAAGCGACCTGGGACGTCACCGTAGACGAACCCGGCAGCTACACCGTCATCCTCCAAGCCATTGCTGGCGACGGCCGCGTCTTCTCACAAGACTCCATGCCGCTCGTGGCCAACTGGCACCAAACCATCTCCGGTGGATGCCCCGTCGTCACAAGCAGCACCATGATGCCCTGCGACCGCGTCGGTTTGCCCGTCAATCTCGGAGTCGATGCGCTCTCGGTTGCCGCCTACGTCAACGGCACCACCCTCGCAAACGGCCGCCTCACCGTCAGCAGCCCCTCCGACTCGTTCAGTGGAAGCCGCGAAGGCGACGGCGCCTACCGCATTGTCCTCGAAGACTTCGATCACCGCGACCTCGGTCGCAACTGGAACGGGGCCTACAGCAGCTTTGGCTTCGGCGAGAACGTCGACTACGTCATCGACATCCTGTATGGCGCCCCCGACACCCGCGTCCACGACGACGTCGGCGAAGACGGCGGCACCGGCGGACAACTTGCCATGCAAGACCCCCGAAGCATGAGCAGCTTTGGCGCTCCCCTTGGATCGTTCTTGGAGCAGCTGAGTGAGGGCAAGAAACCCTTTTTGCAGGCCGAACTCGAAGGGCTGCTGTCCTGACCCGGCCCGGCCCCCGCCTTTTCTCTTCCTTCCCCCTTGCTTTTTGATGGCTGGCTGCGTCCGGCGCTTTGTGCCCCACGCCGACCTATGGTTCGACGGCGCCTGCTCTGGAAACCCCGGCCCCATGGGCGCAGGCGCGCTCGTAATCGTGGATGGCAAGCGGTTCGAGGTCAGTTCAGGCCCCGGCCGCGGCACCAACAACGAAGCTGAGTACCTCGGACTCATCGGTGGTCTCCGTAAGGCGCTCACGGAAGGCGCAACCACGGTGACCATCCAAGGCGACAGCCAACTGATTTTGCGCCAACTAGAAGGCAAGTATGCCGTGCGCGCCGCCAACCTCCGGCCGTTCTACCAGGAAGCACTCGGCTTGCTTCGCAAGTTCTCAGGCTACGACTTGCTGTGGATTCCCCGCGAAGAAAACGAAGACGCGGACCGGCTCGCTCGCCTCGGCGCTGGCCAACGCTGACGCCGCAGCAAACACAAACGGTCAAGCCCCCGGAGCCACTGGAGCCATTATGGCCCGTGCCGGATGGCTCACCAGCCTCTACTCGCTCGTGGACGAGCGTCTGCGCGCTTGGTCCAAGACCGCCAAGCGCAGCCTCCTGATGCTGCGGCTCACGGTCGCCGTGCTCATCATTACGCTCCTAGGTCTCTACGGAGCCGCCGTGGGCGCCATTTTTTGGCCGGAATGGATCCGCTTCTGGTTTGCCGGCAGTGTCGTGGTCCTGTCCATTCCGCTCCTGGTCCTCGCAATCCTCGTGGCGCTGCCGTTGCGCCTCAAGAGCGTCACGCGCCTTATCGACAAAGGCTACCCTGGAAACGCACGGGAAATCGGCCTGCGCCTAGCTGCCCGCAAACTTCGAGACGAAAGCATCGAGACCGAAGAACTGCTTGCCGAGACCGCCTGGAATGAGGGCAAGAAGGCCTACCGCAAATACAGGCCGGCCGTGGACGAACTGCTGCGCGAAAAGGAAGCCAAGGCGGGGCAAGACGCGGAATCAAAGCGCTGGCGGGGCGGAAAGGACGACGAATAAGCTAGTGGCTAGGCCCGCCAACCGTTCGGCAAGCCTCATGAGCCCTCCGCCATCTTGACGTTCGTGACGGGCGCGCCCCATCAACCAGCTCTGGGCAAGGCACTTGGCAACATCGCTTTGGTCAGCGCCGCACGCGCCAAGACCACGGTGACCGTCATCGTGCTCTTGAGTCTCCTCGTGGGCTTTGGCATGGTTCACTTGCAGACCGACAGCGACCTGTTGAAGATCTTGCCCCGCGACAACCCGACCACCATGGCGGCACAAAACGCCAGCCAAGAGTTTCGCGGCTTCTACGACTTCGTCTACGTCTACTACAGCATCGACGAAGCCAAGTGCGAAGCGGTCCAGGGACAAATGCCCTTCAAATTCGGAGGCCAAGAACAAGACGCCGACGACCCGCGTTCCTGCGGCGACGTGCGCGACGAGACCTACGTGCGCGCCATGGACGAATTTTGGTCCTTCGTCCAGGCAGACATTCCGTTTGCCGAGTACAGCATTGATCTTAGCGGCATCCTCAAGGTCATCAACTACACCAACAGCGGCTTTGCCAACGACCAGCCCCAAGGCCGCCTTGACGCTCTTTTAGCCGGCGAATTCGACGCCCAGAATCCAGCACCCCCACGCGACGAAGCATACTCCATGCCCGGCACGGACCTCGTGGGCGCACTCCAATACGAAGGAGCCTGGCGCGGCGCCAACGCCGTCGACGACAGCATCAAAGACGTGGTCAGTCCGCAATTTACCGCCGGGCGCACCCTGTTGTTCTTTGACACGAGCCAAACGGACCTGTCGCGAGTGGACCTTGGCCGCGCCGTGTACGACATGGTGGACCACTACGAAGCTGCCATGCTTGCTTGCGACGACGGCCTTGCCGAAACTCCCTGTGAACTGCAATGGAACGTGTTCGACGGCGAATCCGGACTCGCGGTGCGCGGTGTGTCCGCCTTGGACGCCCACGCCAGCGACGTCACCAAGCAAGACATCAACAAACTCGCCCCGTTCGTAATCTGGGCCATTGTCGTCATCCTCTACGCCGCCTTCCGCGACGTGCGCGTCCTGATGGTCAGCGCCGCCAACCTCCTCGTCGCGTTCGTCTGGACCGCCGGGCTCATGGGATGGCTGGAGATTCCGTTCTCTGCCCTGAACATGACCATCGTGCCACTAATTCTGGGTGTCGGCATCGACTACGGCATCCACATGGTCAGCGAATACCTAGAACACAAAAGCGACGACGCCACGAACGAAGAGGCGTTCCGACTAGCCGGCAGCCGAGCCGGGATCGCCATGCTGATTTCGACCATCACCACCAGCGCCGGGCTGCTCCTGATGATCCTCTCGCCAAGCATCCTCATGGCACAACTTGGCATCGTCAGCTCCCTTGCCCTCGCGGTGACCTTCCTGTTCACCCTCACGTTCATTCCCGCACTGCTCAGCCTCACAAGCAGCAGCCGTGTGCGCCGAACGCACCAAGGAAGCGAATTGTTTTTGCGCATGGCACGCGGCATCGCTCGCTACAAAGCCGTCACCATCGTCGGCCTCCTGCTGCTGAGCGGCGCCGCATTCGCCGCCCTGCAAGGACTCGAACCGGAGCCATTTGGCAATCCCGAATTGAACTACCCCAAAGGCGACCGCGTCCGCGACGACAGCCAAGAGATTGGCGACCTGTTCTTCGGCGGCGATTTGGACACCCAGAGCAACTTCCTCGTCATCGAAGGCGACCTCACCGAGCCACGGGCGCACGAGTTCCTGGACGCTCTCGAAGTCGGCCTGGAAGAGCACACAGACATCCAAGGCATGACCGTCACCAGCATGACACGCATCGTGCGCGCTTGGAAAGCCGTCGAGCAAGGCACCCCCGACGCCGTCGTAAACCAAATCATCCTCGGCAACAGCGGCAACGAAGACCTCGAGAACATCGAATACCCCCAAACCCAAGCCGAAATCAAGCAAACACTCGATGACATCTTCGCCAGCCCCTTTGCCAACTTCATGACGGTCCTATTGCAACCCGGCGAATACGACCTAGGCACCGTCACCTACGACACCAGCCAGGATCTCAGCTACGCAGAAGTCCAACGCATCTGGACCGCCACCTTCGAAGTCATCCACGAAACCCAACAGAGCCTCTACGGCACGGACCAACGCGACGCCGCCTACACCGGGCCGCAAGCGCATCCTTTCGGCAACAACGCCTTCAGCTACCTCTTCATCGAAGAGCAACTCCCCTGGGTCAACTACGTCGCCGCCCTCGCCTTCGGCCTCGTCATCGTCATGATTGCAGCCCTCACCCGCAACGTGCGCGCCACCGCCTGCACCGCCGCCATCATGACCGTCACAAGCCTCTGGTGGCTCGGACTCCTACCCCTCATGGGCGTCGGACTCTCCGTAGGTCTGATGCTCCCCCTCGTGTTCATCATGGCCATCGGAAGCGACGACGCCATCCATCTCATCTGGAACATGGAACAAACTCGGGACCGCGAACGGGTTTACCGCTACGTCGGCAAAGCGGTCACCTTGACCACTGTGACAACCCTCGCCGCATTCGTCATCTTCAGCTTCCAAACCGACCTCCTCGTTCGACGCACCCTCCTTGCCACCGCCGCCGCCGTGGTCGTCATGTGGCTCAGTACCGTCGCCATCGTGCCCCTTTTCTATCCACCCCCGCCCGTGGCAGCACCCGTAGCCCGCCCCAACCGCCCCCGCACTGACGCCGCCCGTCACGCCAAGGCACGCAACAAAACCATCCCCGAATCCCGCACGTCCCTTCCTGCCCGCACCGAAAGCGAAGTGGCAGTGATTCGCCGATAACACCCTGGAACGGGAACGCCGGCCGTGTCCCGGTGGGGCCGACCAGCACCGACCCGGACAGGGCCTCCATTCTCTGCTCCGGGCCGGTTCCCGCGCCGCCCGTCTTATCAAGCCCCCACCCCCGTGCACGCCTGTGCTGTGGGTGCTGCTCCTGGCCGGACTCGCCGCCGGATTCGTAAGCGGACTCATGGGCGTCGGCGGCGGCATCGTACTCACACCCGTGCTCCACTACGGACTCAAAATGTCCTGGAGCGACGCCGTCGCAACAAGCCTGCTCGTCATCGCGATCCAGTCCCCCCTCGGCGTCTACCGACACGCCAAACGAGGCGCCGTAGACTGGCCCACCGCAGGCGGACTCGCGGCAGGAGGCCTCCTGGGTGTCGCAATCGGCGACCAAATCCTGCCCTACCTGCCCATCGGCGGCCTCAAATTGCTCTTTGCCGCCATCATGGCCGCAGCCGCCTGGCGACTCACCCGCCGCGCCCCCGCACCCCGTACCAACCGCCACCCATTCTGGCTCCTCGCCCTCGTCGGCCTCGGCGCTGGCATTCTCGCACGCCTCCTGGGAATCGGCGGCGGAATTCTCACCGTGCCCGCCCTCGGCCTCATGGGCGTACCCGTCCACCTCGCCGTCGGAAGCAGCCTCGTGCCCGTTTTCACCAACGCCGCAGCAGCCAGCGGAGCAAACCTCGCACGCGGCCTCCCGTGGACAACCGCCTTGTGGCTCGCCGCCGGAGCACTCCCCGGCACCCTATTTGGCGTTCGAGCCGCCCACGCCTTGCCGCCCGCCGGCCTGCGCCGCGTCGTGGCCATTGGCCTCCTCGTAGCCGCCGCACTCATGGCCCTCGACAGCCTCACAACCTGACCATCCGACGCCAGGGCCCGTCGGCACAACTTTGACCAACCCAATCGTAGACCTCGCCATCGGATGTTCAAACGCATCCTCCTTCCCGTCGACCCAGCCCGGCCCTTCGCCGCCGCCAACGAGTACGCCGTCCAACTCGCCAAGCGGTTCAAGAGCAAACTGACAACCACCTACATCATCGACGACCAATTTCTTGGCCCCGCACACGAAGAAGCCGCCGCCAGCATCGACGAGGCACTCGAATGGGTCGGCCAAGATGCCATGGACGACTTTGCCCGGCACCACACGGACGTTTCCTGCCAAAAGGTGCTCGCGTACGGCAACACCCCAACGGCGCTCTTCCAAACCGTCCTCCAAACAGGCAGCGACCTACTGGTGCTCGGCGGCTACCACTCCAAAGCACAACACAAAATCTGGGGCAGCACCGTAGTAGACATCGTCCACCACAGCGAACGACCCACATTCGTCGTACGCGAACACGGCCACCTTCCCGGACCAGGCGACTTTATCGTTGTACCCTTCGACGGCAGCGACCGACCCCTCGCCGTCCTGCCCCGCATCTGCAAATTTGCAGCCGCCCTCGGAGCCAGCATTGACCTCGTCCACGTCGCCCGCGTACGCGACTCCGAAGCCGCCCAACACACCCTCAACAAAGGCGCATGGATCGTCCGCGAACACGGCGTCGGCGTCGACACACACCTCCTGCAAAAAACCGCCCTGCGCGGCAAAGGACGCACCATACTGCACCACGCTCAAGCCACAAAATCACCCCTCATCGCCGCCAGCCGCCTCGGCCAATCCAGCACCCACACCGGCCGCAGCCACACCATTAGCTGGCTCCTGGCCCACTCCCCACTCCCGGTGTGGGTGGTGCGCACATGAGCGGCACCCGCAAAGGCCCCGTACTCCTGCCCCCCTGGGACCTCGAAACCGCTGCGCTGCGCAAAATCCTCGTCGGCGCCGGCCTCGCCACCATCCTCTTCCTCCTGCCGCCACCCCCTGGCCTCGAACGAGAAGGAAAAGACGCCCTCGCCCTATTCGTCGTCGTCCTCTACTTCTGGGCCACCGAAGCACTTCCCCTCCCCGTCACCGCCCTCGGAGCCGGCGTCGGACTCGTCTTGCTCGGAATCGTAGAGCACCCCAACGACGCATGGGCCCCCTACGCACAGGACACCATTTTCTTCCTCCTCGGTAGCCTGATTCTCGCCGACGGAGTCATGAAAACCCACGCAGACCGAGTCCTAGCCGCCCGATTCCTGCGCCGCGTCGGAGGCACCACCGACAGCCTCCTGTTCGGAACCGTCGCCGTCAGCGCCCTCTCGGCCATGTTCATCTCCAACCACGCAGTCGCAGCCGTGATGCTCCCGCTCATGCTGAGCATCCTACGCGGCACCCGACTCATCGAGCAAAAAAACATCGCCACCGCCCTCATGCTCGCCGTTGCATTCGGAGCCGGCATCGCAGGACTCGGCACCCCCAGCGGCGGCAGCCGCAACATCATCGTCCTCGGCTACCTCGACGAGCTACACGGCATCAAAATCAGCTACCTCGACTGGACCCTGCGCGCCGCACCCATCACCCTCGCACTGATTCCCGTCGTCTACATCCTCCTCAAGCTCACCTTCCGAGTTCCCCGCGCCCGCATCGAAAGCAACGCCATCCCCCTCGAATCAGACCGACTTGACAACCAACAAACCCGCGTCCTCGTCATCATGGGCCTCACCGTCGCCCTATGGATCTGGAAAGGCACAAGCTGGGGCCTCGGAACCATCGCAGTCATGGGCGCCGTGCTGCTCTTCGTCACCGGCATCCTCGACTGGACCGATACCCGAAAACGAATCGCCTGGGGCGTCCCGCTCATCTACGGCGCCGCACTCGCACTCGGACAAGCCCTCCAAGACACCCACGCCGCAGACTGGCTCGCCACGGGACTCCTCGGACTCCCCATCTGGACCGGCCCAGGCGTTCTCCTCGCAGGATCCCTAATCTTGGCCACCATCCTCACCAACGTCATGAGCGACGGCGGAGCCGCAGCAGTGCTCGCGCCCGTCACCCTCAGCCTTGCAGCATTGAGCGGTGCCGACATCGCCAGCATAGGCATGATCACCGCCATCGGCGCCGCGTACGGATTCCTCCTCGTCGTCGCCAATCCCGCCAACGTCATCACCTACCAAAGCGGCCTCTGGAGCCCCCGCGACCTCGTGCGCGCCGGCATCCCGCTCACACTCGTATGTCTCCTCGTCACGTACCTGGCAGCCACGCTTTACTGGCCGCTGCTCGGGCCCATCTAGGTATGGCGCAAAACGTTCCGATCCACGGCCTTGTACGTCTTGACGCGGCCTAAGTCACGGACTGAGGCCGGGGCGTCATTCTTGTATTTCGACATTTCTCCAGCTTCACTAACGGCGTACCGAGTGCTTACTCCAAGCGTTCGCTCCTAGCATAGGTGGGCGAAACCATGCAAAAAATAAGCTAAGCGGCCCACATTAGTAAAGTATAATTCGCCACTAAAACATGAACAATTATAATAAATATTACAACGCCATATATAATCTGTAAAAGCCACTGTTACCTTTCATGTTCACAAATGCTATCTTCAAAATTCAATATAGTGCCCTTAAATACTACTTCTAATGTTATTTGCGTTAGTGCTGGCCGTGTTATGGACATATCACTCATTATAAGTGGGGGTTGAAAATCCACCATTGTTAAATCCCCCAATGTCAACACTGGGGACTTTTTGAGCACAACAACATTGGCCCCTCCGTCAGGGGAGTGCCAAAAATAGGCGAAATACTGTGTCGCTGAGCTTCCGCTAATAGGGCCAGGCCTAATCACCTCGATGATGGAAGGTTGATAGCCAGATGGGTTGATTGTTAATGTATATCCATCCAATGGTGATTGGGTTGTGGTAATATTGGCTTCGATGGTTTTGATGCCCTCTGATTTCATTTGCGAGGCCAGTAAACTATTATTATGAAAAATAGTATTGATATATCTCATAGTCACTGCATCTGGAAGAACATCTCGACAAGTTGCAGGGGGATAATAAGCGCTATGGGCTTCTAATGCAAATGTAATATTATTTATTTTCAAATCCTGCCACAATAACTCTTGACAAGTCAGTTCGATAGTATCTGCTGAATAGGTCAAACCCAGAGTTGCATTGCGCCAGCCATCAGGGGGCGAGTGAGGTCCGAATTGCCCACTTGGGCCAATCCATTCGTCCGCTACGGCTATGCCATGGCAGCCATTAAAGGATGCATAGTTGCTAGTAGGCAACATATCCTCATTTTGAATGACTATGGGGGTATATTCTGCATTGGAGAAAGTACAACCTGACATAGCAGCAGCTGCACATATCAACATTATCATTTTTAACATATATCACCTGCATTTAAGCTACTAGAGTATCGCCTAAAAGTAAAATTGTTTATTACGTGGGGGCCCCTTTGCTATTTATTTGTACTGGTTATATCTATGTATGGCGCATAACGTTCCGATCTATGGCCTTGTACGTCTTGACGCGGCCTAAGTCGCGGACCGAAGCCAAGTTGTTGTCTACCAGTTTCTTGAGGCGGTGCTGTGCCGTGCTACGGCTCCAACCCCAACCCTCCGCTTCATCCAAGACCGTGCGCTGAATCACGTCCGGGTGGTGCAACAACCACTGATACAGACGATCCACATCCGGATCCCGAAGCACAACCACCGCATCCCAATCGCCAAGATGTTCCTGGTCACAATGGAAATACCGCATCGTCTGGCCATACTGCCGTTCAATCAGAACATCACATCGGCCAAGCACCGCGATATGATGCCGCGCCGTACCCGCTGCCATGTTCGTCTCTCGGATCAGCTCCCGGAACGTGGGCCCCGGGTTGGCGTCCACGTACTCGTAAATGGCACGACGGTTCGGGTGTTCGAGTGCAGCGTCCATGTCCAAGCGGGTGAACTGGCTCGCAATGTACGAAAGAAGCGCCTTGCCCTTCCAGACTAAGATTGCGATGAGGGTAAGCGAGGCCACGGATGCTGTGGCGGTTGTTGAGATGGGAACAGGAACGCCATCGAGAGAGGCGGATTGGAAGTTGGTGGAGATGACGGCGGTTCCCGTGTTGTTGGGGTATGTGTGTACATTTGATAATGTGATGTCGCCCACGCCACGGAGGGTTTCCCCGTTTACGGAGATGCCAAATTGGTCTAAGTTTTCGCTAGTTTGGAGGGATGGGAGGCGGATGGAGCCTGATGCGGAAACTGAGAGCCCTTGGCCTCCTTGAACGAAGGTGGTATTTGATGCATTGAGGGTGAGGAATCCATTTTGAGTATTCAAACGCCAGGAATGTGTTTCAAAATAATATGGAATTTCCAAAGTATCGGTGTTTCTAGCGCAAAGTTTATTGTCGCACCACGAATCTAGGCCTTGAAATTCTAATACAGTCACATTTAGAGCCATAATAGTTACACTATTGTCTGTATTGCCAACGCTCTTAATCATTGCGCCTCCTCCGCTTAATGTTGATTGTGGCCTGAAAGCATAATGTGGCAAATTTGCTTTAAAAATGTTAGAGTATGGGAGAATTAAATCTGAACTATGCTCCAAATTAAATAAACTCCCCTGCGATTTAAAATATATGGACTCTGCTATTATTAATATTGAGCTCCAAGCGCCCCTACTTTTGCTTTCAAAGTAATTGCCATCTAAAACTGTAGATTCTGTGTCTCCCCACTCGCTGTGTACCTGGTATGAATTTTGTTGGATGCCGGGGCGGCGGTACTCATGGTATGGAAATTTTTCTGAACTTAATACATTATGTGTTTCTAATAATGATGTTGCGTGGCCAGTTGGAGGAATGATGACCAAGGCCCAGCCGTTCGAAAAACTCTCAAGTTCACCGGCCAATTGAATAGGAACCTCATAGTTTACTAATAATTCACCCTGCGCCGAAGGGGCTGTGGCAGAAAGTAAAAAAATTACAGAATATATTTGGAGCTTTATCATTCACACATCCTCACAAAAAGAGTTCGTATAAATAGTTAATGTCCCCTCTAACGTGGTATTATGGTAAGTTTGTCCAAGTTGTATCATGTTGCCGGATAAACTGTTCATGAAAAATGGCGCCGCGTACGAACTCACAACAGGTGCTATATCTCCTACATCGCCTCGTAAAACATACTCAAACTGATAAAATAGGCCTTCAGTAGATTGCCAAAATAAAGCCATTTGGGTGTTTGTTCCTGGACTGGAATCAATATCTCCAATTTTTGAATATATATTAGTGCTGTTTGTGCCTACAGTGATATCAATTTCTTTACTTATTAAAGAATTAACATTAGTTTTAAAATCCCCAAGGAAGACTCTAGCCCCATATTTAAAAAATTGGAGAACCAATTTTTCATTATCAGCCACTATCGTCGGAATAAGGCGAATAAATGTTCGTTCGGGTAGCTTATCTATGCAAGATTGGGGGGGTTCATAGATATTTGTTACCTCTAGCACAAGATTATGGGGCCCTCCCTCTACATCACCAATACTAACATCAAGGCAATTTAGTATAAATAAAGTGACAGAATATGGAATGTTTAGTCGATTTTGTTCCCACCCAGCGGGCTTAAAAACAGGGGGATGTTCAGTAGATTGATTCAATCCCTCTTGAGCTATTGTTATGCCATCACATTCAGATAATATTACGGATTTCAGGGAGAATCCGTCGCCCATATCTTCAATTAATATAGGTTTGTCCATAACATTAAGACATCCAGATAGTGTTAATATCGCTATTGTTATGGCCCTGAGAAACATATATTAGGTCCCCGTCTTATCTCGTGCTAATGCTATGAAACACTGTGCGGACGCAAGAGGGGCGTAGTAAAATTCAAATGTTCCCAGTTCTACAGTGCTGGGGCCTCCCGCGTCAACTCCAATAAATCTTATTGTAATCTCTTCTATGCCTCCAATTCTCGGCTTAGGGATTACTGTTATGTCCTCCCCGTCGTATGTAAATGTAAAGAAGCAATTAGGCTGAATTTCAATCGGATAAATTCTAATAATTGGATTAGCAAGTACTGTGGAGGACAGTAATATCATTATGGCGGTTACATTCCGGGCGGCGCGTATTAGATCTCGACTCATGCTATACTCCAATCCCCCCTATGCCCTCCCGCACTTAAACGGACTAGCACGCCCCTTGGCTTCATTATTGGAAGTATTGCCCTCGTTTAAAACATTTGCCTATCCAGAATGCTTCACATCAAGCCTGGGTAACAACTTGGTCAACAAAAATCCAAACACCATACCAAAAGGTATAGTGAAATCAATCATAACGGCTCATGCCGTCTCAAAGGGGGGAGAGGATCGCCGAGGTTTCAGGCCTTGGTTTGTTGTTTGCCCAGCGCAAGGCCGAGCACACCGAGCAGCACGAATACCAAGGTGGTGGAAAGCATGCCGACGTCGGTGATGGGGGTGCTTAGGAGTGCGACGCTCACGAGGAGCACGAGCAGGCCCACGACGAGGGCGGTGATGGAGAGAGTCTTTTGGGTGTCCATGTGGGGTTCACCTGGGGTAGGGGAAAAAAGGGTGCCGGACGCCTGCACCGTGGTCGGATGAGCCTCAAGAGTTCAGGCAAGACAGGCAAGCCAGTCTTGGTTCCTTGGCTGCCGACGCGAGCGTCGTTGGCCTTGGATTTGGACTCCGTTGGCTCCAATAGTGGGGCCACTGGGATTTGAACCCAGATC
>JBFIHX010000004.1:0-235753 GCA_041601615.1 Thermoplasmatota archaeon
CGAGATACGCTTTGATGTACGAGGTTCCAGTCGAGGTCATTGGTCGTCACTTCCGATTCGACGCCCCAAAGACCCACTGCCATGATACGGACCACCCACCCATTACCCCCCGGATAACCAGGGGGTAACTCGGATTACCCCCGAACGCCGCCGTCCTCCGGACGACGACCTGGGGCGCACCCCCGCAAAAGAGGCCTAGCCTTCCTTCCCTTCTTCCTGACCCTGTCCCAGGAACGTATCATACTCGGGCGTCGAGTCCTCGGACTCGCCGACCGCCGATTGGATCTGCACGTACAGGTCCTCGATGCCGAGGCCGTCGGCGGCACTGGTGGGGATGACCATCAGCTCGTGGCTCATGGACTCCAAGAGGCGAGCGACGAGGGCGGCCAGCTCTCGGTTCATGCTGGGCTCGTCGCGCATGACATCGGTTTCGAGTGCTTCGGGGTCGGCGGCCCATTTCTGGATGGTTTCGAGCACGTCTTCTTCGAGCACGTCGGCTTTGCTCAGGACCGTGATCATGGGCTCGTTGAATCGAAATTGCGTGGTGGCGGCGAGCATGAGTTGGCTGGCGAATCCACTTGCGGTGCGGGCCAGGAATGGATCGAGCAGGTAGACGATGACGCTCTTGCCGGGCGCGATACTTTCGACGATGTGCTTGCCTGCGGCGCGGAACACGAACAGTTCCACTTGGCCGGGGGTGTCGATGAAGGTGATGTCGGCGCGGTAGGAGCCGATTTCTTCCTCGGTATCGGTGAGGTCTAGGGCAATCATGTCTGCGGCGGCCACTTGGGCGCCGTTGGGTCCGAGGCCGTGCTCTTCCATGATGTCGCTGAGGCGAACGGTTTCACGGATGTCGATGTCGGGTTCGTAGGGGAGTTTCTCGGCACCGGGGTCGAGGTTGACCAGGAGGGTGCTGAGGCCGCTCTTTTTTGCCCAGCGGTCGAACGCGGCGACCAGGGTGCTCTTTCCGGCGCCGGCGGTGCCGACGAAGTATACGGTTGCGTCCATGTTCAGGCCTCTTTGGCAAGGATTCGTTGCATGTTGCGGATGCGCCGTTCGATGACGGGTGCGGTGCCGATGTCGTGGCGCACGAACAAATCGCCGTGGACGTGCTCTAGGGCTTTCTCGGCCATTTGTTCCGCTTCGGCGATGGTTTCGCCTTCTCCGAGGACCGCGAGGGTGCGGCTGCTAAGGGTGCGTAGGCTGCCTTCTTTCTCTTCGATGCTGGCGTAGAAGATGGTGGCGCCGAGCGCTTCGATGGCCTCTTCGTCGACTGTGACGGGGGTGCCGGCGCGGGGGGTGCCGTCGCCGTAGCCGATGGGAACGGCGTACTTGACGACGGTCGCGTTGGGCCGGAAGGAGATTTTTCGCGACTCAAGGTTGCCTTCGACCATGCTTTGCAGCAGCATGACGTAGTCGGTCTCCAGGAGGCTCAGGACGTTCATGGCTTCGGGGTCGCCAAAGCGTGCGTTGACCTCGATGACCTTGGGGCCGTTGGCGGTGAGCATGAATTGGCCGTAGATGGCGCCGACGTAGGTGCTGTCTGCGGCTGCGAGGGCGTCCACGAGGGCTTGGAGGATTTCTAGGGCGTCGTCGTATTCGCTTTGGGTTAGGAAGGGCAGGAGGCCGTCGCATTGGCTGTAGCTGCCCATGCCGCCGGTGTTGGGCCCTTCGTCGCCTTCGCGCAGGCGTTTGTGGTCTTGGACGGCCACCATGGGCAAGACGGCGTCGCCGTCCGTGAATGCCATGAGTGTGAATTCTTCGCCGCGTGCAAGTTCCTCGAATTGGAGCGCTCCGCCGCCTGTGCCCTTGGCAAACACTTCGCGGACGTATTGCTTGGCGCCTTCGACGTCGTCGAAGTGGTCGCCGTGGACTTGGACTCCTTTGCCGCCGGTGAGGCCCACGGGTTTGATGGCCCAGACCGCTCCGTGTTCGTCGAGGAACGCTTCGGCGGCGTCTTGGTCGGTGAAGCGGTGGTGTGCGAGGCGGCCGGGTACGTCGTATTTGGCCATGAGTTCACGCATCCAGGTCTTGTCGGTCTCGATGCGGGCGGCGGCCTTGGTGGGGCTGGCGCAAGGGATGCCTGCTGCTGCGAGTGCGTCGCAGAGGCCCAGTTCTTCGGGTGCTTCGGGACCGACGACGGCGATGTCGGCCTCGGCTTCGACTGCGTAGGCGACGACGGCTTGGATGTCGGTCTCAGCGCAGAGGTGCACGTCGGTGGCGAGGCGGGCGATGCCGGGGTTGCGGTGTTTCATCACCACGATCAATTCGGCGTCTTCGCTGCGCTTGATGGCACGGGCCATGGCGTGTTCGCGGGCGCCTCCGCCGACAAGCAGTACCCGCGTCAAGCAGAGTCCTCCGCATCGGCGGCTGCGAGGGCTGCCCTGGCTTCGGGTGTCTGGAGTAGTTCGCTGGCGCGGGCAAGCGGTAGGAGCGTGATGTCAACGGCGGCAAGTTTCGCGGCTCCACCGGATTCGCGGTCGACGACGACGCTTGCGTGGGTGACGATGGCGCCGGCGTCGCGAAGGACTTGGACGCATTCGACGGTGCTGCCGGCGGTGGTGGTGACATCTTCTACCACGAAGACGCGCAGGCCTGTGGGGTCGCGGCCTTCGATCCGTTTGCCGGTGCCGTGGCCTTTGGGTGCTTTGCGCACTACTAGGAGGGGCAGGTCGGTGACAAGGCACACGGCGGTGGCAATGGGCACGGCGCCAAGTTCCATGCCGGCGACGGCGTCGAAGGGGCCGTGTTTGGCTGCAAGGGCCGCCATTTCTTCGGCAATCGGCCGCAGGACCTTGGGGTCGGTGGTGGCTGCTTTCACATCCACATAGTACGGTGATTGGGCACCGGAGGTGAGCGTGAAGCGACCGAAGCGAACGGCGCCGCACCCAAGCAGGTGCGAGGCGATGGAGGCCATCAAAGCGGCCGACAAATCAGTGATATAAGAGGGTAAGGGGGACGTGAAACCATTCGGCGTGGAGCCTCATAGAGAGGCTGGCAGCACGGAATGGGTTGGAAGGAGGGTCGCGGGGTGCGATGTGCTTCAGATGTCGCCAGCGTCGTAGACGAAATCGATAAGCAAGCCGCCACAGGCGTTGATGTACACCGTGTCCGCCGCTTCAGGTACCACACCTGTGAGGGTTGGACCGCCTCCGGTGACGAGTCCGGTGGGGCTGCCGCTGTTCCAGAAGTGGACGCTGTATCCGTCGGTGGGGCCGATGGCCGCGTAGGTGATGGTGAACGGCTTTCCTAGTGTTTCAGGATCGGGTGTCGCCCGGTAGAAGGGGCCTGTGTGCAGATTGTTCAGGTAGGCGTTGTTGATGCAGCCGTTGCCGCCGAAGTCGAAGGCACCTTCGATGTGTTGAATGTACGCGGGTGCTGCATCCATGGTGGCGTTCACGGTCACGAGGAGCGTCTGGATGGTTTCGTTCGTGCCGTCGCTGACGGTGAAGGTTGCGGTCCAGTTGCCGGCCATGTAGGTGGCGTTCACAGTGGCGGGCAGTGCCGTGCCTTCCGTGGTGTTGCCTTCTCCGTGGTCGAAGCTCCAGGTGAGGTTGTCGCCGTCGGCGTCCGTGGCGTCGAGGGCGAAGGTGACGTTTAGGGGGGCTGTGCCGTTGAAGGCAGACGCTAGGAGGGTTGCCACGGGCGCGGTGTTGGTGACGTTTGTCACGGGCTCCATGGTTTCGTTGGTGCCATCCGTGGGTTCCTGTTGTACGGAATCCACTTCCTCTACTGGCGGATCGTCGCCGACGCACCCAGATAGGAATGCCAGTACGAAAACGGAGAGGATTGCTAGGGGTACGCGTCGCGTGTGCACGCGAGAGACCAAACCTGCGAGTTTATGGTCGTTGTGTGGCACCAGACGACTTTGGTTTGTGCTTATTCGATGACGAGGACGGCGGTGACGACGGGGTCCACGATGTCCCACAGGACGGCGCATCCGGCGCCTTCGGGGACGGTGCCGGTTTCGATACCGAAGCCGATTCGGCCCTTGCCGGTGCAGTCTGGGTAGAAGTCCACGGCGGGCAGGAAGGTGCCGGAGGCAACGAACGTGTGTCCGGCGGCATCGGCGGGCAGTTCCCAGAAGGCACAGTCGAGGCCGTTGTCATCGGTGAGTACGGCGAGACAGGTCGAGTCTTGGGTGACGTCCGTGGCAAGACAGTGGGGGCAGGACAGCAGGATGTTCATGCTGAAGGTGAGGGGGAATTCAGACCCGCCCGTGGCTGCTGCGGCTGCTTCGGAGACGGTGACGAGCAGTTGTTCGACTGTGTCGTTCATGCCGTCACTGACCGTGAAGGTGGTTGTCCAGTTGCCGGCGAGGTAGGTGACGTTCACGGTCGCAGGTAGGGTGTCTCCTGTGGTGCTGTTGCCGTTGCCGTCGTCGAAGACCCAGGTGAGGTTGTCGCCGTCTGGGTCGCTTCCATCGAGCGTGAACGTGATGTTCAGGGGTGCCGTGCCGTTGCTCACCGTGGCAATGAGGGACGCGACGGGCGCCGCGTTGGTTCCATTCGTGGTCTCGATGGTCTCGTTGAGCGCCGGGGCCGTGGTCTCATTCGTGCCGTCCGTGGTCTCCAGTGCAGCGGTTGGAGGAGCGGTTTCGTCTCCAAAGCACCCAGATAGTAGGACTCCGACGAGAAGGAGCGCACTTAGGCTGGCCGTGTTCATAGGTTCGAATGATTACTGGCTGGTTAAGGGTCTTGCGTGCCGCGAGGTGCTCGCGGATGCCTACAAGCTGTCGTCGGGGTGGTACAGGGTCAGGGTGAATTCGTCCGGCACTACGGGCGTAGAGGGGCACACCGCGACGTTGTCGGCGCCTTCAGGGATGATGCCGTCTGGTCCAAGGTCTCCGGCGCCGCTGTCGCCGGCCCACCATTCGGTGATGAGGTCCGAAACTCCGGTGCTGCTTTCGGCGTGGAATTTCCAGACTCCGGAGAGGGCCACATCGAAGTAAAAGTAGGCTTCTAGGCCGAGAACCAGGCATCCGAGCATCGGGTTGAAGGTCAATCCGCTCCAGACGATGCGGTCGGGGTAGGTGACGGCTGCGGGTACTTCAGCGCCGGCTCCAACGGTGATGAGCAGGGTTTGTACGGTCTGGTTCGTGCCGTCGTTGACCGTGAGTGTTGCGGTCCAGTTGCCGGCCATGTAGGTGGCGTTGACGGAGGCGGGCAAGGTGTCACCCGTGGTGCTGTTGCCGTTGCCATCGTCGAAGCTCCAGGTGAGGTTGTCGCCGTCGGCATCACTGCCGTCGAGGGCGAAGGAGACGTTGAGGGGCGCCGTGCCGTTGGTCTCGGTGGCAATCAGGGACGCAACGGGAGGCGTGTTGGCGGGCGCCGTGGTGTTGCTGGGCGCTTCCGTCTGGTTGGTTTGCGTGGTCTGGACGGGGTCGACGACGGAGGGTTCGGAGGTTTTCTCCTCCCATTCTGCCGTTTTGGGTTCGTCGCTCGTACAGCCGGCGAGTGTGGTCGCCAGTAAGAGGGCAAGTACCAGGAGCGGGGTGCGCATGGGCGGCCACGAGAACTCCAAGGATATGGCCCTTGTGTGCTATTGGGCCGATTCTAGAGTTGAGTTCAACATGCTAGAGACGCCTCAATTATTCAATTGAATTTCTCCTACGCCCAATAAAAGAGATCGATTGCAGAAAACACAAATTCATCATGCATAGAAAGTGGAAAAAGTGGGATGAGCTTACATCGCTCCAGTTCGAAGCTATTCGAAGGTAGCAGTGACGGTGTAGTCCATGGGAGGACTGGCGTAGTTCAGCACCTGGACCGTCCATGCGCCCGCCATGAGGCCGGCTGGGTTGGAGACGTGCAAGTCGCCCTCCGGTTCGATGCCTTGCACGGAGTAGGTCTCTTGTGCGTTCGCCTCGGCGCCAGTGGGGTCCAGCAAGTAGAGATCCACGTCGCCGCCGAATCCGCTTACGTTGACGGTGATGCTTGTGTGGCAGGGGCCGAGCTCAAAGACGTGTTCACCCACTTCGCCCTGAAGGGTGACGGAGCCATCCTCCACGAAGGGCTCCTGGGGGCCGGCAAAGTTGGCGCAGGGGTCTTCGATGGCTTCTACGGGTGCAACCATGAGAACTTCGGTGACCCTGGAGGTCTCGAAGCCGGCAGCGCTCACGGAGGCCAGGACTTCGAAGGTGCCGTTGCCGGGCACGGTGAAGTTGCCCACGGCCGGAAGCCCGGTGCCGTTGAGCACTAGAACCGGTTCGGGACTGGGCTCGGTGGTTCCATTTTCCGTGGCAGTGGTGACGGTCGCATTGCTACCTTCGGAGTTGGCGGTCGTGTTGCCGCTCTCGCCGCCGGTCGCGTTGCCGGTTGCGTTGCCGGTTGCGTTGCCGGTTGCGTCGTCCACAATGATCGTGGCGCTTGGGACGATCAGAATCGTCCAGGTCGCGTTGGCCACATCTAGAGTGTCGCTCGGGCTGCCGCTGACCCCATTGAGGGTGAAGCCGACGGGGGCGCCCTCTTGGACTTCATTCGAGTCTAGGAGGAACTGGACTGCGATGCGCGGACCGCGCTCGTCGTTGGAATCAAAGGCACCCTCGACTTCATCGGCGCCCGGCACGCTTGCGCAGCCGGAAAGGGAGATTGCGAGAATGAGAGCCATTGCAAGGCTCATTTTGGTACCCACCATATTGGCCCAGAACCATCGCCTCGTAAGGCCTTTGCCGACTACAACGTGCGCATGGCAGCATCAAGCAGACGCAGAAGACTGTTGGTGGCAGCCCGCAGGCCACTGACGGAATCGGCTTCCAGTTCGGCCTCAATCGTGGTGCCCGTGACTGCAAGGGAGGCAGTGCTCCCCTCAGGTCCGTCGGCGACCTCCAAGGCAAGTGCCGTAGCAGCCGCTCGGGCGCTGGAGGAATCAGAAAGGTGAAAGGTGAAGGAGGCGCGGTGCGCCGGCATGCAATGGCCCCTCGTCTACTCAGCCTTGATGGGCTTTGCGACAGGCGGGCGCTCCTTGTAGAAGATCTTGGAGCCGCAGTAGGGGCAACGGATGCCGATGTTTTGCGCGTTGAACTCGACGCGCTTCTTGCAGACTCCGCACTTGTACGCCATGCCTATGCCTCTTCCTCAGCGGCGTTTCGAACGAGCTTGTCGTTGATACCGCGAAGGGCTTTGGTGGCGCCGCGACCGGCACCAGTGGTAGGGATGTAGGCGCCGCCGGCGAACTCGTCGCCGCACTTGCGGCATCCCCAGATGCCAGTAGAGATGCGGGTCACGTTCTGCGCTCCGCACTGGGTGCAGACGTGCTTGGCGCGTTGGACGCGCTCAACCGTTGCGACCTGTTTGCGGGCGAGGGAACCGTAGCGGGCGCCGAGGCGACCCGCGGGTCCGAGCTTTTTGGTGGACGCGACCATGATATTTCGTCTCCTAACCAGACGACCTAGGGCCGCCTGTTGGTGCAGGGGCGGCGAGGTCGATTTCGATTTAAGCATTTGGGGGAGCAAAGCATGGAACGGCAGTGGATTCGGGGAGGACTCTCCCACGAGTTCGGCCCATATTGAAGCCACAAAATGAGAAAGGGAAAAGGTGGAGTGGAAGGCTTGGGCCCCTAGAGCTTGGTGACTTCGCACTCGTAGGAGTGGTCGCCCACGGAGAATTTGCCCTTGCCATTCCAGTCCTTGTCGACGGCGAAGCTGATGGTGCACGGGGCAAGGTAGGTGCCAATGCGGGGAGGTGCCGACGAGACGGTAGCCTGGCCCGTGGCAGCACCCACCCGTTCGAAATCGCCGAGTCCGGTGCTGTGTTCATGCCCGGAGACCACGGCATGGAAGGTTGGTGGGGATTGCGTTCCAGCCATCAGCGTCCCTTCGGCTGTGCCGTTGATTGCGCCGCTTGCCGCTTCCACGGTCATTTCGAGATTCAGGGAACCGGCGCCCACCATGGGGCTGGAGAATCTGAGTTTGACCAGATAGAGGTCTTCTTTGGTGGTTGCGTGGATTTCTTGTTGTACCATGTGGATCACTTGGTTGGACCAACAGGGGTGAAGCGCCGACTTTCTGCATTGTCAAACTTCATCCGATTTTGGGGCAATTGCTTGCAACCCCACGGAATCTTTCACCCGCCGGTGGTAGCTATGGCCAGCAAATCCCCAATTTAGGTGTATGTTGAATGATTGGCGAATGTGGAATCGGACCCTTCCTTCCGCCCCCCTTATGCGATCCCGCTTAAGCCGCTGCACCCAGAATCAGGATGTGCGGTTCAGCGCTTATCGTCGCCAGGAAGGGGGCGTATGTCGGGGCGGGTGACGAGGTAGAGTTCGCGTGCCACCATGCTGGCAAACAGGTATCCGACGAGCACAGCGCCGATGCGGATGTAGATGACGACGCCTTCTGCAGGCATGGGCCAGTAGAACATGGCCTGCACATCTCCGATGATGACGCCTCCGATGATCACGCCGAGGTAGTAGGTGAAGATCGCCCAGACGAGGAATCTCAGGTTGCGTGCGGCCTTGCGGAAATGGCCGAAGGCTTCTGCCTCAAACGTGCGCACGAGGTGGTCGACGCGGATGGAGAGGTAGAGGGGCGCAGCTAGCCACACAACGGCTACGATGGACCAGAACCAGTGCACGCCCACAAGGTCGACCTGCGTTGTACTGATTCAAGTCTTCCGAAGTTCAGCCGACAGGAGGGAGCCATTATTTTATAAGAATTGGTCATAAAAATATCAGGGTTTGGGTGACCGCCCCATTGTTGCTTGCCGAGGCCGCTTGCTCGTTGTGTTTGGCCCATTTTATTGGCGAACCACACAGTTTACTGAATTTGGTTTTCTCCCGCAGTTTTCGGGATGTCCAAAATTCGCAGAAATCACAGTGGACCTCACCCTCCATGTGGGCGATAAACCATGGATATACCCCAAATTTAGTGGGTTTCGACCAGGCCGCGAAAAAGTGATGGGCCCGAGGCAAGAGAAAGAGGAAGGAAAAGGGAAGCCGGCAACGGCTTTGAAATTAGGCCACTTTCTTGACGGCGGCCAGGATGGTCTTGTTGACCAACTTGCCCACATCTTGGGCCTTGCCGCGCAGGTCCTTGATTTCGTCCACGGTCCAGGATCCGAAGCCGCCCTTCTGCATGGCGCGCACGTTGCCCTTGGGGTCGACGCCGAACGTCACGCGGGTGTCGCAGATCAGTTCCTCGTAGAGTCCAGGGTCCGTGAGCACCTTGTCGCCAATCTTGGCGAAGGTGGTGCTGAAGGTGGCATTGGTCTTGACGAGTGGCAGTGGGCGGTCCTTGCCGTCCTTGTATGCAACGTAGCCGGTCTTGGGGCAGGTGGCGGGCAGCTTGCCGCTCATGACGGCTGCGAGCGCCGCGATGCTGCAGGCGTCGAACAGGTTGCCGTCGTAGTCGATGATCTCGAGGTCCACGAAGACACCCCAGACTTTGTCGCCTTCGACAATGCAGAGTTTCTCCATGTCGATGACGCCGGACTCGCGCAGGCTACGGTCGGTGACACGGGCCACTTCGATTGCTTCGATGCGGGGCGGGCCAGACTCGAAGTTGGGGCTCGCCATGATGCAGAACTCGGCCGAAGTCATGAAGTTTCCACGGTTGGCGGTGTCGGCGTAGGGAGTTTCCACTTGGACCTTGACACCGGCGATGACCTTGGTGTTGCCCAGTTTGACGTAGGCGCTGCCGTTGGCACGGGGCACGAAGCCGCATTGGATGTCGACGTTGCGCATCTCATCGAGCGCACGTCCATCCTCGCGCTTGCCTTCGGCTAGGAGGTTCTTGATGAAGTCGCGCTTGATGACGCTGACTTGGTTGTCTTCCATCTAGGCCACCTCCGCGTCCACGACCTTCTCGGACTTGCGTTGCTTGCCCTTTGTCGCTTTGGGTGCGTCCTTTTCGAGGTTGTCGAGTTTGCCGGTGAAGCGGCGTTCGAGGGCTTCGCGCTGGGCTTTGTAGACTTCGCCGCACGCCTTGACGTTCATGTCGAGTGCCTTCTCGAATTCCTTGCCGGTCAGGTGTCCGTCCATTTGCAGGAGGACCACTTCGCCGGTGGTCATGTTGATGGCCACGGGCAGGTCGGCGTCGCCGTAGTTGTCTTCGGGGCCATTGAGGTCCACACAGATCTTGCCGTCGACCTTGCCGGCGGCACATCCGGCCACCATGCCCTTCATGGGGATGCCAGCATCGGCCAGGGCCACAGCGGCGGCCACGAGGGCTGCGATGCGGGTTCCGGCGTCGGCTTGCAGGATTTCCATGTTGATGTCAATGACACCGCGGGGCCATTGCTCGGTCAGCACGACGTTCTCGAAAGCATCCGCGATGACCTTGCTGATTTCAGCGGAGCGGCGGTCGGGGCCGGGGCGCTTGCGGTCGCTGGTGCTGAAGGCGGCCATGTTGTACTTGCAGCGGATGACACACTTGTCGGCTTTCTGGAAACGGCGGGGGTTGAATTCGCGGGGTCCGTAGACGGCCGCCATGACCTTGTTGTTGCCCCACTCGAGGTAGGCGCTGCCGTCGGCGCGGTGCAGGACACCGGCCTCGATGTGGATGGGGCGGATTTCGTCCACCTTGCGGCCGTCCGTCCGCTTGCCGTTTTTGTCGATGAGTTCGATGCCGGGGTTTACGCCCATGTTATTCTTCCTCCAGTGATAGTTCTGCGTCGATGCCACCGGGCTTTGCAGCCTCCAGGAAGCTTCGAACGCGGTCGGTGAGGCCCGGTAGGTGGGCCTCGTTGGCGATCAAGTTGATCGTCTTGGTTGCCAGCAGGACTTCGTCCGGCTCGCCGTTGATCCAGATGCGGCCGTTCTGGCCGACAAACAGCCAGCACTCCACGTACTCCTTGAGGAGGTTGAGCATGCTGCCGTTCTTGCCGATGATGCGTGCCACCTTGACGGGGGACACTTCGATCAGTTCGCCGCCCTCTAGTTTGGCGAGGTTGCGGTCTTTGAGGGTCACTTGGACCTTCTTTTGGCCGTCCACGAACAGGATCTTGCAAAGGATGGCGTCGCCGGGGCGCAGGTAGGCCATGGTTTCGCCAAAGTCCACCCGCCAGGGGGCTTCCGAAACGTGCATAGGTGCGAGCCAGGGGGCGCGCACGTCCACGATCCAGTTGCCGGGGTTTGCTTCTGCGACCACGCCGACGACGGTGTCGCCGGCTTTGGGTTCGTAGGCGCCGTTGAACGGAATCACGCTGACGCGGCCGTTGTACTTGGCAACGAGGCCGCTTTGGGTGGCGACGACTTGGTCGCCGACTTTTTTGCAGCCGGTGGTCGCGTTCCACTCGCGGGCGTCCGCAAGGACATCTCCCACGATGACGAGTTCTCTCTTTTGTGACATGTGTACTCCTAAAGTAAGCGTGTCTCCACGCTGCCCTGGGTCAGGGCGTTGAGCCGGTCGTAGACTTCTGTCTGCGTTCCGGCAGGGATTTCGAGGACGGCGATGAGGCTGCCGTCCGATTGCCATTCTTCCTTCAACAAGTCGCCGAGGCTGCGCAGGTGTCCAATGGCGGAACCTGTGTGCTCGGATGCGACCTTGAGGGCGACCTTGATGCGCTCGAAGGCGATAGGCAGGAGGGGGCGCAATTTCTTGAACGCCTCCTGGACCTGTTCTTCGACGGGGCGCAAGGGATCGGCGCGCCATTTGGCCTCTTCCAGGGCTCGCTCGATGCGGTCCTTCGGGTGGGGCATTTTGGTTTGCGGATTCCACGTCTCGCGGGCGATCGTGGTCACGATGCGCTTGTGCTTCTGCTCCAGCATCCGTTTGCGCTGGTCCTGGGTGAGCTGAATTTCGCCCTCGCGTAGGATGCGGCGAGCGATGGCAGTGAGGTCGTTGGTTTCGAACGACTTCTGCTTCTGTTCTTCGCTGGCACGCTCGCCTTCGGACCAATCCACGAACACGTCGTCGGCGGCTAGAAGCGCGTCGATTTCGGTGGCGGGCGCTTCGTCCCAACGGCCGTAGAGCTTCTCGACGCTTTCCGGGTCGACGAGAATTTCGAACGTGGTGCCGAATCGGGAAAGTCTTGCGACCACGGCGTCGTCTAGGGAGACCATGGACTGATCACTCCAGGGTGTCCAGGAAGCCTTTCACGGTCGTCACGACATCCTTGGCAGACATCTTGGCAAACCGTCCGAGGCCTTCCCCGTCCGTGCGGACGATGGCGATCTCGAGTGCTTCCGAATTGAGCTTGCCTTCCGTGGCAGCGTGCAGCGCCTTGAGCCCAAGGGCGATGGCGCCGTCGACGCTGAGGCCGTCTTCGTGGGCTTCTTCGAGCACTTCCATGGCCTTGGGTCGGCCGCTGCCGACTGCGCTGGCTTGGTACTCGATGAGCGCGCCGCTGGGGTCCGTCTCAAAGAGGTGTGGGCCCGATTGGTCGACACCCGCAATCAGCAGCGCGGTGCCGAAGGGGCGTCCGCCGCCATACTGGGTGTAGCTTTGCTTGTAATCGCAGACCTTCTTGACAAGCGTCTCCACCGGAATTGGCTCGTCGTAGGTGACGCGGTTGTATTG
This sequence comes from Thermoplasmatota archaeon, assembly GCA_041601615.1. Classification (GTDB taxonomy): domain Archaea; phylum Thermoplasmatota; class E2; order JACPAO01; family JAHFTW01; genus JANQNI01. Next base: position 12,461 of record JBFIHX010000004.1, read on the forward strand.
TCCTTCGATACGGGCACGGTCCACGAGGGCGCGTGCGTCGGCCACCAGGCCGCTTGTTGCGCATCCGAGGTGCTCGTCGATGGCGAAAATCTTCTCGATGCTGGCAGGAACCACCAGTCGGCTCTGGACGCGCTTGTCCACGAGGAGCACCACGCAATCGTCGCCTCGAACACCCACTGCTGTGGTGCCGCGCTTGACCGCTTCGCGTGCGTACTCGACTTGGAACAGTCGTCCGTCGGGGCTAAAGACCGTGATGGCACGGTCGTAGGCCATATTGGGTTGCATGTCCACTCCTATGGACCGAAGTGCCTTGGCCGCCGACGCAAATATAGCGCGCCGTGGTGCCAGGGACCACTTTCTTCGGTTATTAGCCGGCGCGAAGTGCACCCTCTTGAAAGGCTTGACGACGAGGGAATCGCGCAAAAAGGGGCGAAAAGGGGAATTGTTTGCCATTTTTCACGAGAGGGGTTGATGAACCTACTCGTCCATAGGGGCTCATGCGCACGCTCGCCGCCAGCATTCTCGTCGCTATCTTCGTGGTCGCCCCCGCCCAGGCTTTCGAGCCCGCGAACGATTCGACCCGAATGAACCACGAGGAAACTCTTGATGACCTCCTGGACAGCACGGAGTTCCTAGACGAATCGCTTGGCCCCCTCGGCGCGTGCTTCCGACAATCAGGAGTTCAAGCCATCAAGGACGTGTATGGCAGCGAAGACCAAAGCAGGGGTGCCCTGTCGTGCGTCGGCGGCGAATGCTTCAAGCCCAAGCCCGGCGCTCTATTTTTGAGCGTCGACAACTGTCGAGAAATGGTGGAGGACATCGTGGACGAGATCATCGACACCCGCTCCTACCAACTAGCCGACTCCGGACCCATCGAGACCTTCCAAGCCTAGAGTTACCATCATGAAACGACTGGCGACCTTCGTCCTCCTGCTCGTGCTTCTGCCCGCCACCGCCACGGCCCTGGTCGTGACGCCGGCAGCGGTCACTACGAGCGAAGGCACGGTCCTGGTCCAGTGGCAAGAAGACGCCCACGCCTCGCTCCGACTCCAAGCCAAACACATCAGCGGCAGCCTCATGGACACCGTCAAAGAGGACCGCATCGACAACCGAGGCACACCCCTTCCGAACCTGGAAAATGCCACCGGAAACGGCGGCACCTACCAACAGGCGCTCCCCAATGGGGCGGGACATGTGTCGCTCGTGCGCTCCGGCGCCGCAACCATCATCATTCAACCCATCTCGGACGACTTTCGCACATCGTATTCCACCAAAGGAGACGTCGTCCTGCGCTCCGTCGACGAAGAGGTGCTGGAATCCAACCACGCCTACGACGACCCCGACGCCGAGTTGGATGCTCCAGACAACTATGTCTACAGAGTCCACGACGTAGTTGCCGCCGGATCAAAGGACCAAACCACGCTCCGCATTGACGGAGACTTCTTGCTCTACGTCTGGGACGCAACGGTGCTCCAAGAGACCTCAGATACTGCACATACCCATTTCACGGGCGTCTGGAAAGAAAACGGGCGCGCCCCCGGCCTCCAGGACATCCACTACCAACACGCTCTCTTCGTCGTTCGCGGCGGCCACCTGCGTATGGAGGCTCCAGAAGGAGCGACGGTGTATGCACCACAACTGGCGCTGCACGCCACCGCCGGCAACGACGGCCCCCTCGGCTTCACCGCCTCCACAGACCCAATCCTTGCCACCATCGACGGCGACCGCGTGGCACTCACCCAGGCAGCCGTACCCGCAACGCCCGGGCTCGGCATCCCTGCCAACTCCCTAACCCTCTGGTGGCTCCCCGCCTCCGCCCTCGTGCTGCTTGCACTCGCCGTGGCGCCCAACATCATCGGGCGAGACCACGCGAACCTCGGCAACCTCCTCGATCGCCTCTGCGCCGCCCGCGCCCAAGGATTCCGCAAGCTCTCACTCAACGCCGAACGCCGCCACCAACTAGGCCTTGCTGCCCACTGGATGGGCCGGGCGGCGCATTGGGACACCGACCCTGAACTTCGCATGCAACAGGGCATCTACCTGCGCCTTGCCGACCGCCCACGCCGCGCCCTGCGCATCCACCACATCGCAGACCAAGCCTTCCGCGCCACCGGCATCACACACGCCCTCAACAGCTACGAAGCCGCCCGCGCCGCCGCCCGCACCGGCCGCCTCGACGAAGCCATCCAATGGCTCCTGTCCGCCGTCCAAGAAGAAACCTGGCTGGCCCGAAAAGCACCCTTCGAACCAGACCTCGCGCCGCTTCGCCGCCGACCCGAATTCATGGACCTTCGATTCGCCGCAGACCCCGATGGCCTGCTGCGACCGTGACGAATACGCAACCATTTGGTTCTGCGTTGGCAACAGGTTCTTCAGCTCGCCGTCAAGACCTCTAAGTACCCCCCCTGTGATGTGCGAACGTGTCCTGGGGTGGATCAATATACCAACAAGCCGCGGCCCCCGTCGTGCGAAGTGTCGTCCCACAAGAGTTGACGGCGGCGCAACAGACCGTCTACGCGGTCCTGCAACGCCTTCCAGGCGCCACAATCCAGGATGTAGCCCAAGAGTTGTCTTTGGGTCACACCACCGCCACCTACCACCTCAACTGCCTTACGGAACGAGGCATCGTCCACCCAGAACGAGACGGCCGCGCCGTGCGCCACTTTCTAGCCGCACGCCATGACGACGCCGCCGCCTATGTGGGCGCCCTGCTTCGAGACGAACGCAAAGAACGCGTCCTCACCCACCTAGCCAGCGGCCGCGCCGATGGCTGCACCGTCAACCGACTCGCAAAGAGCGTTCACCTTCCCTACGGCTTCGTGCGCCGCACCCTCGACCAACTCCTAGACCGAGGCTACGTAGACGTGGTGCGCCACCGCGGCTGGCACCAAGTACGCGCCCGCGCCCTGCTGCACGACTCCATGGCCCGCCACGGCCACCAAGCGCCCGTACAAAACCCTATAAACGGGACCCCTGTCGCCGGCTCATCCGCACCGGCTTCTCAGGAAGTTGGTCCCGCAGGAGTCCCAGACTTCCGCCGGTAGAGACGCGGCCTACATGGCCAGCGGAAATTCCGGTGGCATCAGGGCTTCGCGGCGGAACTAGGAGTGTATCCCTATGGCAAGCGAAAAGCCCCACATGAACATGGTCGTCATCGGCCACGTTGACCACGGCAAGTCCACCCTCGTGGGCCGCCTGATGCTCGACACAGGCCAGTTCCCTGCTCACCAGATTGAGCAGTTCAAGAAAGAAGCCGCCGAGAAGGGTAAGGGTTCTTTCTTCCTGGCTTGGGTCATGGACAACTTGAAGGAAGAGCGCGAACGCGGTGTGACGATCGACGTCGCCCACAAGAAGTTCGACACCGACAAGTACTACTTCACGATCATCGACGCCCCCGGGCACCGTGACTTCGTCAAGAACATGATCACCGGCGCTTCCCAAGCGGACTGCGCCATCTTGACCTGCAGCGCCGTCGAAGGCCCGCAGGCCCAGACCAAGGAGCACGTGTTCCTGTCCAAGACCCTCGGCATCGACCAACTCGTCGTCGCCGTCAACAAGATCGACTCCGTTGACTACTCCGAAGAGAAGTTCAACGCCGCCTGCGAAGGTGTGCGCAAGCTCACCAAGCTGATCGGCTTCAAGGAGGACAAGGTCCGCTTCGTCCCCGTCAGTGCCTTCGTCGGCGCCAACATCAAGGAGAAGTGCGCCGACATGCCCTGGTACAACGGCCCCACCCTCTTGCAGGCCATCGATGAGTTCGTTCTCCCGAACAAGCCCACCGACAAGCCCCTGCGCCTGCCGATCCAGGATGTCTACTCCATCACCGGCATCGGCACCGTGCCCGTCGGCAAGGTCGAGACCGGCATCCTGCGCCCCGGCCAACAGATCCACTTCAACCCGTCCAACAAGACGGCCGAATGCAAGTCGATTGAAATGCACCACGAGATGCTCGACAAGGCTGAGCCCGGCGACAACGTCGGTTTCAACTGCCGTGGCCTCGGCAAGAACGACATCAAGCGCGGCGACGTCGGTGCCCCCACCGACAACCAGGCGACCGTGGCCCGCACCTTCACCGCTCAGGTCATCGTGCTCAACCACCCCAGCGTCATCACCGTCGGCTACACCCCGGTGTTCCACGCCTACACGGCCCAGACCGCCTGCCAGTTCGAGGAGATCAAGAAGGTCATCCGCGGCGGCAAGGAAGTCGAGAACACCTTCATGAAGACCGGCGACCAGGGCGTCGTCAAGATCCGCCCGACCCGCCCCATGGTGGTCGAGAAGGCCGCTGACTTCCCCGCACTGGGCCGTTTCGCCATCCGCGACATGGGCCAGACCGTGGCTGTCGGTGTGGCTGTCGATGTAGAGGCCCGCTAGGCCCCTTTCTTCCGGTTCTTCCGGAGGTTACCCTAATGGCTACCGCAAAGGCCCGCATCAGCCTCACCGGCACGGATCCCGTCAAGGTCGACTCCGTGTGCTCCCAGATCAAGCAGATCAGTGAGCGCACTGGCGTCAACATGGCAGGTCCGATCCCGCTGCCCACCAAGAAGCTCACCGTCCCGGTCCGCAAGGCCCCCGACGGAGAGGGCTCCGAGACGTGGGATCGCTGGCAGATGCGCGTCCACAAGCGCCTTATCGACCTCGATGCCGATGACCGCGCCCTAAGGCAACTGATGCGAATTCAGGTGCCCGACGGCGTGAACATCGAAATCATGCTCCGCTCGTAAGAGCAAGCAGGGTCTAGAGTCGTACCGATTCCTCCTCCCCTTCCCCCTTCCTTCTCCCCCGTCCTTCTCTTCTTTGCTTGGACGTGGCTTGATCTCTGTTTTTCGAGCGCGAGCGCCGCTGCCCCGGCTCTGACAAAATCGTCTCGTTGCAAGCCCGACCGTTGATGTACCCCCACGCGTCTGCGCCTTCATGGACGACCGCCTCATTGAGGTCTACGAGCTGGCTATGATGGGCGACTTGGACGCCGCTCGGGAGATGCTGAATGGAATTACCACGGACGTGGACCAGGATGACTTGACGGAGATGCGTCAGTTCTTGGACGACACGGAATCGGGCGAGGGCGAGGTCAAGCAAATGGATGGCGCGGACGCCATGGGTGCCTTGACGGGCGCAACACCGCTTCCTTCGGGCGAAGATGAGGCCGACGGAGTCGCTGCGGCAGGGTCCGACGATTCCGAAGAAGAGTAGGCTCGGGTGGCTGCTTGGTGGATGCGTCGAAGTGTCGAATCGACGCGCTCAGCTCCTTTGATGGTGGTTTGGCCTTGATGGACGCCACCATGTAGAGCAAAACGGAGCCCGTCCCTTGCGCGGCTTCTTCCAGGCCCACATCCAGGACCGCCAAAAATACGTCATGCTCAGGCGCGAGGGGAGCTTCAAGCCTCGCCGTTGATTCGACAAACGCACTCATCCCTGGGTGCCCCGGTGCCACCGCTTTCTGATTGGGTGGGAGAGGTGGAGAAAGGGAGTACGAGTCCTCCTTTACTCCATCGTCTTCGCCTTCGCCAGCCTCTGGCGGGGGAGACTCGGACGATTGGCGTAGGCTCTTAGCAGGTGCCGACGCGAACCGGGGAGGTGTCGACGTAGAGCACCGAGTAGCAGTTCCACGAGTTACCATCGCAGTAGTTGTAGGTCTGGTAGTAGACGTTGATTACGGAATCGTAGTAGTCGCGTCGGGAGTAGCAGGAGTAGTAGGTTCCCGAGTAGTCACTGCATCGCTCGACGGCGGGGTCGCCGCTCAAGGGGTTGTACAGGACCGTGGTACAGGTCGTGTAGTGGTTGGCCGATGCCGGGGGCACGGCGAGCAGGCTTGCAGTCAGGAGCACTCCGAGGGTGAGAATCTTGAGTATAGAGTTCACGAGCGGCGTCATTTCATATTTCAAATAAATATTTATTGGTTGGTATGGCGTCCTTATAGTATACCCCATGGTTTATAGTTATTTCTGAAGAACTTTTCGAAATCAGCATGAATTCAGAGTCGAAGCAGGGATTGAAGCCCTTTTTATGGCCAGGAATCGACGAACGCTGGGTCCCCCAGGGTGGCCCAGAGGGTGTTGCCGACGATTTCGAGCATCCGTGCGTCGATGTTCTGCATGGTGTCGCCGCTTGTGTGCCAGTAGGGCGGGAAGCCGAATTTGTCTCCGCCGCTGCGCCCAAAGTCGATGATATCTACGGCGCGCACGCCCGCGTCTAGGAAGGGAACGTGGTCGTCGATGACGGCTTTTTCCTGATCGGTGAATTGCTCGGCACCTCCTTGGGCGCGTCCGTGCCTCCATAGCAGGTCCATGAGGGCTGGGTCGCTCTCTTGGCTTTGCTCTTCGCGCACAAACCGGGCGTTGAGGTCTCCGACCATGTCTAGGAGGATCATGCGGTCGATGCGGCCAGCGGGTTCGTGGGCGGCAAACAAAATGCTGCCTGCAAGCGGGTGGCAGTCTTCGAAGCCATCCTCGCCATCAAAGAATGCCACGACAATGTCCACGGCTGGATCCAATATGCCCTCGGCGATGTGCTGCATCAGCTGGAGAAGCACACCAACACCGCTGGCACCGTCGTTGGCTCCGAGCATCGGCCCGCCGTTGCTTGCGTCTTCTTTGCTGTCCCAGTGTGCCGCCAGCAGGAGCGTTCGCCCCGTTGCGCCGCCTGTTGCGTCGCGTCGGGCCCAGATGTTGGAAAAGGTATGCTCGGAGACTTCCTCGGCGTCCTCGTCCGGGCAGGCGCCGGGCTGCGTGTACCGGGAAACCAAGGGAGACTGAAGCGCCTGGTAGTCGGCGCCTGTGAAATTCTGCCAGCCGCGCTGCCAGCCGGAGGCATCCATGTTGTCCCACAACCAGGCTGCGGCGTCGGCGTGCCCTTCGGAGCCGGGGTTGCGGTAGCGGGGTGCGCCGGTATCGTCGGTGACAAGGCCCTCCACGAAGGCATAAGCGCCATCGCCGTCGAATTCGGGCACGGGTCGCGTGTCTTGGTCGAAGCAACCAGAAAGGGGCACCGACAGGAGCAGGGTGATGCAGGCAAGCAGCCGAACGCGCACGAAGCCGCACCTGCGAGGGGACTGGTAAGCCTACCGAACGACGGAGTGGTCTGGCGCCGGTTGGTAACCGTAGAAGATGCTGGCAAACGCCTCGAATTCTTGTTGGAATTGCCATCCAACGCCATGGTCGCTGCCGCCGCTGTCTTCGCCGGCTCCTACGAGTGCTTCGGCGCGCAGAGTGCCTCCGGTGGGCACTGATTGCTCTAGGTTGCTGCGGGAGATGTGCAACCGCAGCGGCGAGGAGGCTTCGGTTTCGGCCACGAGTGTCCCGGCTTGGTCGTGGACACGCACGAGGAGGAATCGGGCAAGCTCCGTGCCGGCTTCCCAGGTCAGTTCCACGATGATGCCTTCGGCGCCGCGTTCCACGGGAATGTCCCATTGGTGCCGGTCGCCTCCGAGGGCGCCGTCGCATCGAGTGTTGCCGTGTTCGTGGCCGTTTTCGTGGCTGTGGGTGGGTTGGAAGATGAAGTCGCAGGCGATGATACCGTTGATTTGATGGAGTTCCATCCGGGGCATGATGCCGTCGATGCGTTCTAGCACGACGCGGACACCGGCTTCTGTTTGCGCAAGGTCGATGGATTGTTCGTGGGCAAGGAAGCCCGGCGCGGACACAAACAGTGTGTAGGCTCCGAGGGTCAGGTTGGCGAACTGGAATTCGCCAAGTTCGGTGGCGTTGGTTTCGAGTGCAGTGCCATTGCCGACGGGAGCCAGGCGGACGTTTGCACCGTCGATGGAGCGGAATGCCCTGTCCACAACGTCCCCAACGAGGGTAGCAGTGGGTGCGAGGGCTGGAAGCTCATCGCCATCGAGCGCTTGTGTGTCGGCGGCGGGGCCTTCGGCGGGCGCACTGCATCCGGCCAGAATCAGGCAGGCGACCAGGAGCAGCGCGGAGCCGCTAGTTGTTTGCAATGGAATATCCGGGCGGAGGTCCGTCGACGTAAAAGACGGTCGCAAATGCCTCGAAGTCCTGTTGAATCGCGACTCCTGCGCCGCTTCCGGTTTCGTCGTCGGCGGTGTTGCGGCCCACGTCTACGGTGACGCGCACAATGCCGCCTTGGGTGTAGAATCGTTCACTCTGGAAGCGGTTGACTTGGGCGCGCAGGATGCTGCCTCCTTCGTTGCCGGAGAGGATTTCGTCGAAGTTGCCAAAGCCGACGGTTTCGACGGTGAGGTTTAGGTGTTCGGCGGCGGGTGTGCCGGCGTCCCAGAAGATTTCGACGACGATGCCGGCGACGTCCGGTTTGACGGTGAATTCCCAGACGCGTTCGTCCACGCCGCCACTGATGCGGCATTCGATGTTGTTGGGATTGTTTTGAACCTTCACTACGCCGTCGCAGGAGATGAGGCCGTTGAAGCTGAGCCGTTCGTTGTAGGCGACTTTCTCGGAGACCGGCGCGAGTGTGAAGTTCAGTTGCAGGATGGTGTCCTGGGTTAAGGTCACGGCCTTGCTTGTGGATTCAAATCCGGTGGCCTGGACGACGATGACGAGCACTTGGTCGTAGGGCAGGCTCTTGAAGCCGTAGTGGCCCTGGTCGTTGGCTTTGGTGGATTGGTTGAGGGCGGGTATGCTGACCTCGGCGCCCACCACAGGCGCGAGTGCCGGGTCAAACACCCATCCGCCGAGCACTTCAAGGCTGGCGGGGGAGGTGTTTCCGTCGTCTGCTGGCGTGTCGCTCGTTTCTGGCTTGTCGCTGCTGGAGCAACCGGCTAGGAGGGCGGGGAGAAGAAGGAGCAGGCAGACGACGGAGGCGCGCATGTTTAGGACCGCCGGCGGACGACGAGGGCGGCTGCGATGGCACCGATGAGGGCTAGGAAACCGAGGCCCGGCGCGCCGTTGTCCTTGGCGCCGGCTCCAGTGTCACCGTCGTCGACGTTTGCGGCGGTCGCTTCACGCTCGTTGGCGCTCTGAACGATGCCGGAGTCCTTGATGACCACAGGCGGGGCGGTGAATTTCTCGTCCCAGCCGAGCATGTTGCGCACGATTTGGTTGCCGCTGAAGGTGGTGGCGTAGTTGTCCAGTCCGTATGGGTGGTAGAACTCCTCGGTGGGGTCGGGGAGGATGGCGCCCATGAACTGGATCTTGCCGGATCCGACTGCATAGGTGCCAAGGCTGATGCCGTTGTCGTCGCAGAATTCGCCGAGGTTGGGGCCGCCGCATTGGTAGCCGACCACTTCGCCGCCGAGGCCGTTGTAGGCGCCGGCGTCGATGAACCAGTTGGGGGCCGCGTTGGCGCCTACGGCGAACCCGAGGGGGGTCGGTTCGTAGGTTTGCTTGACGCCGCCGCGCACCTTGTCCAGAAGCGGGTGGGAAAGATCCATGCGGATGCCTCCCATGTAGCGCGTGACCTTGTCCACGGCGCCGTCGGTGAGGCCGGCGAGGTCGAAGAACTTGAGGCCGGCGTCGGTCAGGACAAGGTTGCCGCCGTTTTCGACCCAGGTCATGATGGCGTTGATGGCCGCCGTGTTGACTTGGCCCTCTGCGACGTTGTTTTCGGTGGCGTCGCCCGCGATGAGTTGGTTGATGGCGCTGCCGGGAATGACGAGGTTGTCAAAGCGGGCCAGAACGGTGGGGGTGAGGTCCTTGAGGTTCAGGGGTTGCAGCACACCGGGGGTTGCTTGGTCCGTGCCGCAGTTGTTGCAGAGGAACGGTTGGATGTCTTCCCAGTACTTGGCGGGGCGGGCAGTGAAGATTTGGTCCGCGCCGTAGTCCCAGGCGTCGTCGCCGGGGTTTTTGTCGGCCCAGCCGCCGGGGCTCATGCTTTCGTCGTCGGCGTTGGTGGCGACGAATTGGCTCACGAGGTAGGCGGTTTTTGCGCCGGCTGCTTCGTAGCTTACTTGGACGTCGTGGGCGGCCGCGTCCATGAAGCTCTTGACGATGTGGCGCACCATGTGGACGTGGTAGTCGTTGAACAGGCTGCCTGCCTCGTATTGGCTATCCACGGTGATGTGGTTGTAGGCAAGCTCGATGTCGTAGCCGGGGGCATTGAGGCCGGTGTTTTGGGCAAAGAAGTCGCCACTGAAGCCCGAGTCGGTGTAGCCGATGGCGTCGATGACGGTGTAGTACTCGGCAAATTGCGTGCTGCCGACTGCTTCCGTGGGAGATCCGTCGCCGGCAAGTTGGCTAAACGGTGCGGGGCAGTCCACTTGGCTGCACAGGTCGGGGGTTGCGGCCCAGGCGGTCTCGGCGGCGCCAAAGAGGGTGCGCCATTCGTTGAAGTGTTGGTCGCCGTTGAACCGCTCCTTGAGCGTCTCTGCAAGGCGCAGGTTGCGTTGCATTTCTTGCGGCGTGAAGCTGCCGGCGGGGAGCATGATGGCGCCGAAGTTCTGGTGGTTGAGCATGCCGTGGATGTCGATGGCGTAGTTCCAGTCGAGGCCGTGGTTATCGCGTTGGTCAACCATCCAGTTGAGGTAGCCGGTGGGTTCGGGTTCGCCGACGGCGTTGTGGCTGCGGTCGTCCTTTTGCCAGCCAATGGTGGGCAGTTGGCGGTTCATGTCGACGCCGTTGCCGTTGGTGCGGCAAAAGAGGGTGCCGCAGAAGCCGCCGCCGGTGACGGGGTTGCCTTGGAGGTATTCGAATTCGTCGTGTGCCCAGCCGTCGGCGTTCGGGAACAGGAGGAAGATCGACATGAAGTCGAGGTAGTCACGGTAGTCTTCGACGAGGCCGCCGGTGGGTTTGGCGAGGCCTTCTCCGGAGATGCCGGCGCCGTTGAGGACGGTCTCGGTGGCAAAGCCCTTGTCGAGTACGAGGTCTTCGAGGACGCGGAATCCACCTTCTCGTCCGCCCTTTTCGTTGCCGTGGATGCTCAGCATGAACAGCATGTTGAGCTTGTTTTCACGGGGAATGGGGGATTTTTCGTTGGTGATCTCGAGCATGTAGATCGGGAATCGGTCGACGCTGCCGTCGGCCTTGGCGAGCCCTGCGCTCTGAGCCACTTCGTGCACCTCGATGAAGTCGGGGTTTTGGGCGGCGATGTATTGCAGGCCTGCTTGGAATTCGAAGTAACCGATGAAGTCGGTGACAAAGCCGCGAGCCCAATTCTGGGCGTAGTCGGAGTCGGTGAGGTAGTCGGCGTGGGGGTGCGCTTCAGGGAAGACGCGGCCTGTGGCGGCCTCACAGAGGTCCGGGCGGACCATGGCGGCGGTGGCGGTCGTGGCACCTGCGGGGCTGGCGGCAGGGCAGTAGGGGACGCCGGGGTTGGCGTCGACGCCGGGGAGGACCGTCATGGTCAGAAGGGTCACCACGAAGAATGCAGTGAGGCGGGACTGGGCACGCATACAGATGCGCGAGCCTAGGTGCCGGGCATAAGGTTTGTCGGCGCAGCGCCGTGGACCAGCGCTGAAATTGGGCTATTTGGGCCTGTGGCCGGTGCATGTGGCGGGCAAGCGGGTCGATGGACGCCCGACGCACGCGCAAAAAAGGGGTCGGGCGGGCGCCACGGGAATCAAAAGGGGTTGGAGAAAGGGTGAAGGGAGTTGGATGGGGAAACGGGCGCCGTGCGGCTACCAGAAGTCGACGCCGCCGGCGTCTTCGAGGGGGTCCTCGAAGTCTTCAAAGCTGGCTTCGCAGCCCTTTCCCTTGGCAAAGGTGACGATTTCTTCGGCGTCGCTCGTGGCTCCGGCGGGCACCTCGAAGATGACCTTGCTGCCGGCGTGCTCGTAGAGTTTCTTGTAGAACTGTTCCTTGACCTCGATTGCAACGTCGGCGTCGGGGGCTTCTACGGTGATTCGAATGGTGCTCATGGGGTTCACTCCACCTTCTTGACGGACACGAGTTGGTCCCACTGGCGCACGGAATCCACCACGTCGAGGCCTTCCACGACGTGTCCAAAGACGGTGTGGACGCCATCCAGGTGGGGCTGGGGGCTGTGGGTGATGAAGAATTGGCTGCCGCCGGTGTCCTTGCCGGCGTGGGCCATGGACAATACACCGCGGCCGTGGCGGCGGGGGTTGCCTTGGATTTCGCACTTGATGTGGTAGCCGGGGCCGCCGGTGCCGCTGCGGCGGTCGCCCTTCTTCTTGGAGTTGGGGCAGCCGCCTTGGATCATGAAGTCGGCGATGACGCGGTGGAAGTGCAGGCCGTTGTAGAAGCCCTTGTCGGCGAGCTTCAGGAAGTTCTCGACGGTTTTGGGAGCGTCGTTGGCAAACAGCTCGATGGTCATGGTGCCTCGCTCGGTCTTCATCTCGACCAGCGGAAGGCCGCCTTCTTTCTTGCCCATGGCCGGCCCGACCCTTGCGGCGTTCAAGAAGGCAACGGCGGGGGCGCGTGTCCTGTGTCCCTTGGACCCGTGGTGTTCGGGTTGCATGAATAGGGCTAGATGCGGTGGGTTGGTGTTCGCGGCGTGGACGAAGCGGGGAGGTTGCGCGTTGCGGGGGGTCTTGCTGCGAGTTTCGTGCTTTGGACCCTGCTGGTGGCGGGGGGCTCATTGGATTCCTTGGACGCCACCATGGGACATGGGCTCGTGGACGAGCCACGAGTCTCCACGTGGACGTTCATCACGGACCTTGGCGACACGCTGGCCGTGGGCACTTTGGTGTTCTTGGCGGCCCTGGTGGCATTGGTGCGCCGAGATTTCGTAGCGGCAGCGCTTGCAGGTGCGATTCCGGTGGGTGGCTGGGTGCTGGGGCGAATTGTGAAGGTGCTCGTGGATCGCCCCCGGCCGGACTGGGCGCTTTTTGCGGAAACGGGCCCCGCCTATCCAAGCAACCACACCTTTGTTGGTTGGCTGTTGTGGGTCTGTGTGGTCTGGGTGCTTGCGCGCAACAATCCACGTCGCGCGCAGTGGGCGATGCTTGGTGTGGTGCCCGCAGTGGTTGTGGCGTCGAGTCGCGTGGCGCTGGGCGTGCACCATGTGAGCGATCTTGTGGGATCGTGGTTGCTGGGATTGACGGTGCTGGCCGCGCTGCCTTGGATTACGGCTCGACTGGATGCATGGTGGCTCCGTCTGCAAGGAACCAGCCCGCAAGCGCCGGGTGTGGACTGAGCCCTTCAAAGCGCCAGGATGTGCCGATGCCTGCGGCGCGCACCGTTTTGAGTTGATCATCCCAGAGCACCACCCAGACTCGTCCAGACTCAGTGCGTAAGTGGACTTCGGCGCGGAAGCGGGGGCCGTTGTCGCCGAGCACCGGTTCCGTATCGCCAAACGCCAGGACGCTGCCTGTGACGTCCACGGAGGGGGCGGGCCCGTCGGCGGACTCGGGCACGCAGGCGCCAAGGTGCAATTCCACGCCGCCGCGCCAGCCTTCCTTGATGGTGGGACCTGCCAGTCGTACGCGGGCGCCGGGTGTGAGCGGGCCATCGCGCACGAACCGCGCCTCATCGTCCCACAAAACCAGTTCCACGCTGCCGCTGTCATCCTCCAGGGTGACGCGCTGCAAGCTGCCCTCACCGCCCCGCTTGCGCTGAAACGTGCGCGGCGGGGCAACGTGCTGGACCGTCGCCACCACGACTCCTGCTTGACCGGGACGAAGATGGCCCGTGCGAAGATGGACAGAAACTTCCTCGCCCGCAGCCTGCCGATCAAGCCGGGCTTGGGTTGACGCATCGAGCAAGTCAGGCACAATCCAGGGGAAGCCAAAACTGCGCTTAGGGCTTCGGCAAGGACCTCTGCGAAACCACCCAGGCCGCACCTCGAGCACAAGTGATTATAGGCACCGAATTCCAAGACTCCACCATGCAAATCATCCGCTCGGGCACCGACGAGGAAAGCCTCCTAGGCGTAGTCCAGTCGTACGAGCACAAGGGGTTCAATGGTCAGTTCACGAGCCTGCCAACCGCCATGGTGCAGTGCATCACGTGCCACGAGTCAAGCCCCGCCGAACAAGTGCCGCTCCTAGCCGCCCATCGCCTCGAGGGCGTCAGCGACCCCTCCGAGCAAGCGGTCGTGGTGGGGCTCGAATGCCCGGCCTGCGGTCAATTGGGAACCATGGTTCTTCCATACGGCCCCGGCGCCAGCTTCGAGGACGCCGACGTGCTTTCAGCCCTGCTTGACGACCGAGATCAGAGCCGCGTGCAGCAAGGAATGTAACGACGCACGGCCCCTCCCTGAGCCGCTGGGTGCGAACTCCAGGCCGCCTCCACGGACCCCGAATGTGGCCCCAGAATAGGGATTTCTCGAATATCATACCATGCGGTTATCCTCGGTGCCCTATGCAACAAATCGGGCCTTGTGCCCAGGTGAATACCTCTATGCAAAACAACACCAAGGCCGTCTTGATGGCCCTCATGCTCAGCAGCACCGTCGTCATGGCCGTCGCCCCCAGCTCCCAGGCTGCCTTCGTGGCCCCTAACCCCATTTGCCTCAACGGCGACTGGGCCACGGTCTGCCTCGGTACCGCCAGCGTCAGCCGCCAAATCGCCGACGTTGACCCCAGCAAGCTCGTGTTCCACTGCACCGACCCCGTCGGCACCGGCGACATCTGCGTCCCCACCGTGCCCAGCGTGATCGCCGCCGCGACCGCCAGCCGCAACGTCAACGTCGTCACCGCGACCTACAGCTACCAAATCCACGGCGCGAACATCATCTACGACATCTGCATGATTGTCTTCGGCAACCCCAACGTCTGCCGCTACACCGAGATCACCCTCGCTGACGCCGACAACGACGGCGCCCTCGACAGCGTCCTCCTCGACAACGTCGCCGTGCCCTTCACCTTCGCCTAGGCTTGCCTAAGCATTCTTTTCCCTCTCCCCCTCACCATTCCCTTTGATGTTCTGTTCCGGCTCCAAGCCGGTTCCCGCGCCGAACCCGGCGCCAAATTCCCGGTCCACGGCCAAATCCAATTCCACAGCCGCACGCCACGGCTGCTTTCCCGTGCGGCGCCGTGCTCCCTTCTGCGCACGCCCCCCCCCCTCAGTCGCCGCGCTCCGCTCCCGCGCCATCCCCCAATCTCTGCGATTGTGCACTCCCCACGTTGCCCCAACGCAACCCCATCAAACCCCCACCCCCATCCGGACCTCGGCAGCCTCGCCACGCGCCGCCAACGTAGCCCGGGACGAACAGTAAACCCGTAAGGATTTTTCAAACATCATAGTCGCGTGTTATGCGCGCAGCGGAATGCCCACACACAGGCAATCGCCTAGGAGTCAAATCCATGCACAAAAACACCAAGGCCGTCACCATGGCCCTCATCATCAGCACCACTGCACTACTCGCCCTCGCCCCCAGCGGCCAGGCCAAAGCCGACTTCGAACTCAAACCGATCTGCCTCAACGGCGACTGGGCCGACGTTTGCCTGAACGTGGTCAAGACCCAGCGCAACGTCATCGTACCCGATACCAGCCGCCTCGTCTACCACTGCACCGACCCCATCGGCACCGGCGACATCTGCGTCCCCACCGTGCCCAGCATCCAGGACGCCCTCACCGCGCGCCAGAACGTCAACTCGGTCACTGCCACCTACAGCTTCCAGGTCCACGGCCAAACCATCGTCTACGACATCTGCATGATCGTCTTCGGCAACCCCTACATCTGCGGCTTCACCGAGATCACCCTCGCTGACGCCGACAACGACGGCGCCCTCGACAGCATCCTCGTCAACGACGTGGCCGTGCCGTTCTCCTAAAACGTCTAGTAGTTGCCATTTCCCTCTTCCTTCCCCTCCATGCAACGGTTGCTCCTCCTGCTCACTTTGATCGCCCTGGCCGGCGCCGCGCCCGCCTCCGCGTACACGCACCCAAGCAGCCAAATCCACGCAAGCGAACTCCAAGACGCAGTTTGGATCGATGCCTCCGGCACGCTACAGACCGGCATCGACGGCTCCGGCCAATTCGTCGTCACCTACGAACCGTACAATGCCGATATTCACCCTGCGATGGCAGATTGCTACGGACGCACCCTCTTTCGCGCCTCGCAGACCATGGAAGCCCGCAACGACCCAGCATCGCTCGTGGACTACATTGGCCACGGCACCGCCACCGCCAGTGCCGTTTGCGCCACTTGGGAAACCGCAGGCTCCGACTTTGACGGCGTCGCCCTCGGGACCAAACTGTTGTCCTGGAGCAGCCTCTACCCCGGCTCCGGCGACGGCTCCGTCGCCATGCACGAAGAATTTGGCCCCCGCGTTCTAACCGCCAGCGTCAGTTTCGCCAACCCCACAGACTCACCCGCCCACGAATGGACCCCATACACCGAAGGAGCAGACATGGTGTTCACCTGGGCCGCAGGCAACACCGGCGGCGACGGCAGCACCGCTAACACCGTCCTCGCCGATGGCGACGGGCGCGCCGTGATTGTCGGCGCCCTCGACGCCCAAGCGACCGCCGTAGCCGCCTACTCCTCCACCGGCAAAAAAGGCCAACCCGAAACCTACCCCACCCTCGTCGCACCCGGCTGCATGTGGGTCGTACAAGAACCCGGAAGCCCCGGTGGAGCCGCCCTGGCCGCCTCGAACCACGTTGTCGGCGACATGCTGTTCTCCTCCGGCGTCTGCCCCGACGTGGACCTTGACGAGTTCGCCCGCGCCAACGCCCTCGGATACACATTGCACCAAGGCACCAGCTTCTCTGCCCCGCTCGTAGCAGGCGTCTTTGCCATGATGTTCCAAGTCCACCCCACCCTCGACAACGGCACCGCAATCTACCTCGCCACCCGCACCGCCGACCACTTTCTGACCACCAACGACACCAACCGCGACGGCCGCATCAGTCCCGACGAATTCCACGCCCAACACGGCTGGCAAGCCGGCTGGGGACGCATCAACGCCACCGCCGCCATCACCGCCGCGCACTACCTCCTGCTCCACCCCGACGCCAGCGCCGAGGAAGCCATCCAATGCGCCCGCACCGGACAAAGCGCCGCCGGCACCCTCATCCTAAATCCCGGCCCCAGCCCTGACCCCTGCGGCCGAACCGCCCCAGAAATCCCCGCCGAAACACCCCTTGCGCCCAATCCGTCCAGCCCCAGCAACAACACCGAACCCGACTCCACCACGCCCCCCACGAGCCGCGCCACGCCCGCCACTCCCGCCGCGCCAACAATGTTCGCCATCCTAACACTCGCAGCGATTGCTTTGGGACGACGTCGGTAACGCCTTCACCCCTGAGACCATCCACCCAAGCGTGTCGTTGACCCAAAAGCACTGCATCCCCTGCGAGAACGGCACAAAACCCCTAGAGAGCGCCAAAGTCGAACAACTGCTCACCGAGGTCCCCGACTGGCACCTAGACGGCACCCAGATCGTGCGCGACTTCCTATTCCGGGACTTCCAAGCCGCCCTCGACTGGATCGTCGCCGCCGGCGCCATCGCCGAAGCCGAAGGACACCACCCCGACTTCCACCTCACCGGCTACCGCAAACTCCAGGTCCGGCTCTCCACCCACGCCATCGGCGGGCTCTCGGACAACGACTTCATCCTCGCGGCCAAACTCGACCAGGTGCCCCAATGACCCACCAGGACAGCCCCGCCACAGCACGACCCATCGCACTCGTCACAGGAGGCGCCAAACGCATCGGCGCCGCCATCTGCCACAACCTAGCCGCCGACCACGACATCATCATCCACGCCAACAGCAGCATCGCCGAAGCCGAAACCCTCGCAGCATCCCTCCACGCCGCCGGCACCCACGCCTGGGCACTCCAAGCAGACCTCCAAGACCCCGACGCCGTGCAAAAACTCCTTGCCGACGCCCGCGCCCTCTGCGGCCACCCCATCACGGTGCTCATCAACAACGCCAGCCGATTCCCCGAGCAAAACCTCGCCGACGCCACCTGGAACGACCTCGAAGCCATGGTGCGCCTGCACGCCTGGGCACCCCTCGCCCTCACCCGAGCCCTCGCAGCCCAACCCGACCTCGCCCCCGGCGCCTGTGTCGTCAACCTCCTCGACACCCGCATCACCAGCATCGACCGCGAACACGTCCCTTACCTCCTCTCCAAGCAAATGCTCGCCGACGCCACCCACATGGCCGCCCGCCACCTAGCCCCCGCCGTGCGCGTCAACGCCGTCGCCCCCGGCCCAATTTTGCCCCCCAGTAGTAAAACCGGAACCGCCGCCGACGAAGAACTCGAACGAGGAGCCGCCGCCGTGCCCCTTGGCCGCGCCGGCACCGCCCCCGAAATCGCCCACGCCGTCCGATTCCTCGTCGAAAACCAGTACGTCACAGGCCAAACCGTGTTCGTCGACGGCGGCCGACACACCCTCGGCTAAACGGCAAGCGCTAAGGGGTTCGGCGCCTCCTTCGAATCGGCGCCACGGCGCCAGGTGTCTCCCATGCGCGTCGCGACCCTCTGCATCCTGATGCTGCTGCTTGCCCCCATTGCCGCCGCGGCCGACGCCGACCGGGACGGAATCTCCGACGACACCGACAACTGCCCCACCGTCAAAAATGCAGACCAAGCCGACGCAAACAGCGACGGCGTCGGCGACGCCTGCGACCAGGACGAAGACGGCGTCGAAGACGAAATGGACAACTGTCCAAACACCCATAATTTCGATCAATCCGACTTCAACAGCGACGGCATCGGCGACGCCTGCGACCCCGACGGCGACCAAGTCCTCCTAGACGCCGACAACTGCCCCAGCACCCCCAACCCGGACCAAAACGACACCAACGCGGACGGAGTAGGCGACGCCTGCGACACCGACGACGACGGCATCGACGACACCAAAGACCTCTGCGTAGGCGTCTACGACCCCGAACAAAGGGACCTCGATGGCGACGGCAAAGGAGACGCCTGCGACAAGGACCGCGACGGCGACGGCTACCGCAACGAAGACGACGCCTTCCCCGACGACAAACGCTACTCCAGCGACCGCGACAACGACACCATCCCCGACGAATGGGACCAATGCGACGGCATCGACGACCGCATCGACAACGACCACGACGGCGTCCCCGACGGCTGCGACCCCCGGTACAAGACCCAGCGCCTCAACGACACCCTTGCAGCCTACGAGTCTGACATCGCCGGCAACGCCGAAAAGGACGACCGAACCACGCTGCAAACCCTCCGCGACGGCCCCTTCGGAAATCCCACCTACTGGGCCGCACTCATCGTGCTCGGAGTGCTCTTCATCGCCCTCGTTGCAGTCGCGGCCTTCAAACGCAACCGTTGAACCCCCCCGCACCCTCGCGCCCGTGTGAACCCCACCGGAACCGAATGCCCCACCTTTGCACTGGAAGCCGCCGTAAGCAAGCGCCCAGTCACCCCCGATGCCCTGCACGGCCACCGCACGGTTTTGATGTTCCACGGCCCGCGCACCACCGACGCCCCCAAACAAGTGGGCAAGGCCGTGCGCGCCGCGTACCCACTCGCCGAAGACGTCTTCGTAGCCAACGTCGTGGACCTCAAGAGCATGGGCGGACTATGGACCAAAGTCGCAACCGCCCAACTCAAGAGCACCTACGAAAAACTGGCCGCCAAACTCACCGAAGTGGACCCCGCCGACTACATCGTCATGTGCCCCGACTGGAAAGGTGACGTTGCGCCGTTGTTTGGAATCCCCGAGCCCAACCAAGCCGCCGGCATCGCCGTTCTGGACTCCGATGGCAAGATCCTTGGCGCCACGGACCAAGGCGACCTCGCCGCCCAAGCACTTGCCTGGCTTGGATGAACAAGAACCGCCGCACCGACCTCAAGTGCCCCAGGCCCATGCCGCGTCGATGCGATTCCACGTCATCCTCGCAAGCCTGATTCTGATCGGTGCCACCACCCTCGTCGTCGCCCCCGGCGCCGCCGCCTGCACCCCGTCGCCCATGTGTGTGGTCGAAGGCGGAATCAACACCGTCAACAACTGCCGCGCCCACATCGCGGACTGCGCCTTCTGGGCCGCCAGCCTACCCGGCACCATCGTCAACGCCTACCTCGCCTACGTCCACGGCGTCTACTGCGACGAAGTAGGCATCGGTTGCTGATTCCGCACCGAACCCTTTCCACCGCCCGCCCGCGCCACCACGCTTATGCCCAGACCCATCCATGTTCAGGGTGAACATGTTGAGGGTATCCCATGCGTGATGTGTGCGTCGTCGGCGTCGGCATCACAAAGTACGGACGACACCAGTTGCACGCCCGAGAATTGATGAGCATGGCCGCCGACGCAGCGATCGGCAACGCCGGCATCGACGCCACGGACATCGAAGGCGGCTATTTTGGCAACGCATTCGGAATGGCCGAAAAACAGGGCCACCTCGGACCCCTCATCATGACGGCACTCGGCATCCCCGAAGTGCCCGCCACCGTCATGGAGACCGCCTGCGCCAGCGCCGGAACCGCCTTCCACCACGCCTACCGAGACGTAGCCGGCGGCTTTAGCGACATCGTGCTCACCGGCGGCGTCGAACGCGTCAGCATGCTCGACACCCTCACCGCCACGACCTACTTCTCCTACGGCAGCGACTACACCTTCGAAGGCGGCAACGGCTGCAGCTTCCCCGGCCTCTACGCCACCATGGCCCGCGGCTACTTTGACAAATACGGCGCCACCGAGGAAGACCTCGCCGCCGTCGCCATCAAAAACCACCACAACGCCACCATGAACCCCGTTGCACACCTGCAAAAGGAAATCACCATGGACGACGTGATGGGCTCGATGAAGGTCGCAGATCCGCTGAAGCTCTACGACGCCTGCCCCTTCAGCGACGGAGCCGCCGCCGTGATCCTCTGCGACGAAGAAACCGCCAAGAAACTCACAGACACCCCCGTCTACGTCGAAGCCAGCACCCGAAGCGGCAGTGTTGCAAGCCTGCACGACCGCGACGACCTCACAACGATCCCCGGCTCCGTGCGCGCCGGCGAATTGGCCTACAAGCAAGCCAAAATGACCCCCAAAGACATGGACTTCTGGGAAGTGCACGATTGCTTCACCATCGCCGAAGTGGTCGCAAGCGAAGACCTCGGCATCTTCGAGCGCGGCACAGGCGCACAAGCCGCCACCGACGGACTCACCGCTCACGACGGCAAGCGACCCATCAACCCCAGCGGCGGTCTCAAAGCCAAAGGCCACCCCGTCGGCGCCACCGGAGCGGGCCAAATCGTGGAAGTCTACGAACAGCTACTCGGACAAGCAGGCGGACGCCAAGTTAGCGACGCAACACGCGCCATGACCCACAACGTCGGCGCCACCGGCGGAACCGTAGTTACGAATATTTTGAGCCGGAGGTCCTGAGCATGCGATGGACCTACGGCTCAGTGCGCGAAGCGAACGGACGCCGAGGCCCGCAGGGCCTTGACGGCGGGAGGCGAAACTGATGGGACAAGAACAAGTCCACGCGGCGCCGCGCCCCATGCTTTCCATGACGGAGCAACAAGCCAAGCTCAAGGACGGCGAAATCTGGGGCTTCCACTGTGATGCTTGCTCCTACGAACAATTCAGCCCCATGCTGCGCTGCCCCAAGTGCCGCAAATCCGAACTCTCCACGCGCCAGTTCAGCAACAAAGGCAAAGTCATCAGCTACACCATCCAGAGTGTTGCCGCCGAGGCGTTCCTGAACGAAACGCCATTCGCCTTCGCCATCATCGACCTCGACGACGGCCCTAAGGTTAGTGGTTGGGTGCCTTGGATTGGCCGCCCGTCCGAGCTTCCCCTCGGTTCGGCCGTGGAGTACACGCCGAGCTACAAGCCGGGAATGCAATTCGAGAAGTGTTGAGCGAAGCGAAACATTTCTCGAAGAGCGAGGCCGCAGGCCGAGCGGACCTTGGCGGCATGCTTGCACGCCGTCAAGGGGTTCGAGAAAGGCCGAGGCGCCCAGCGCCGAGGTCTTTCTCGCGTGTTCACGAACCATGACACTCCACCCCCCGTTAATGCCGCACGCCGACGCGCCCAGCGCCGAGGTCTTTCTCGCGTGTTGACGAACCGTGGCACTCCACCCACCGCAATGCCGCAGCCCCACCGGACCCAGGACAGCACAGAAGGCACAAGAGATAGAACCCGAGTGTATTGAGCCAATCAAACCGCTCTTGCAACCCATGAAAGTTTCCATTCCAGACACCCTGCGGCCATCCGATAAACTATTTTGACCCCCTTCCCCCATCCAGATTATGGCCGACCTTCCCCACCTTGGCGTCGGACTGGGATACCGCGAACCGATGCGCAGGGACATCCTCGCCAACCTTGGTGGCCTGGATTTTTTTGAAGTGGTCACGGACGCATACTTTCGCAACCCCAAGGCTTTGCAGGCGCTCGCGTCGCTGAAAACCTGCATTCCCCACTCCCTGCACTGCTCTGTGGGCTCCAGCACTGAACCCGCGTACCTGGAGAAGGTCGCAGGCATTGTCGAGAGCCTGGCGCCCCCGTGGCACTCCGACCACCTCGCCTTCACACACGCAGGCAACGTTTCCTCAGGCCACCTTGCGCCCATCCCTTACACGGACGAAGCCCTCGACCTCGTAGTGCAAAACATCCGCCGCATCCAAGCCCGCATCCCGGTGCCGTTTGCCCTCGAAAACATCACCATGGTGTTCTACTGGCCACACTCCACCATGGACGAACACACGTTCCTGTCCGAAGTAGTTCGCCGCACCGGATGCCACCTCTTGCTCGATCTGGAAAACGTCCGCGTCAACACCATCAACCACGGCCTATACGGTCGAGGCGGGCGCGACTTTCTTGACGCCCTGCCCCTGGAACGAGTGGCCCAAGTGCACATCGCCGGCGGCCAGCACCACAAAGGGCTCGAACACGACACCCACGCTGCGCCGGTCTCTGCCGCCACCTGGGACCTGCTTTCGTATCTTTGCGACCATGTCACCCCGCCGGGAATCCTTCTGGAACGAGACGCGGCGCTACCTCCATTTTCGGAACTTCTTGCAGAGGTCCAACGCGCCCGCTCCATCGTGCAGAGGGTGCTTGCATGAGCATGGAAGCGATGCAGGTGGTGGCCGCAAAGCTGCTGACCGACCACGAATACCGCGCCTCCTTCTTCGATGCTCCACCCAACGCATTCGCGGATCACGGATTGGAACGCGCGGAGTTTCTGGTGTTGCGGATGCTCGACGCAAGCAAGCTGGACATTGTCTCCGAAGGCTATGTGGGCAAACGCTGGGACGTGATCGGCTCCGTGTTTCCACGAACACTCGACGCCCTTGCCCATTTCTGCCCCGGCGCCCGCCAAACCTACCTAGAATCCACCTCGACCCCTGCAAACGACACCGAAGAACGGGCTGCATTCCGGACGTTTCTGGACGAAACTATCGATGTGGCTACGGACGAACGCCGGTATCTTTGCGACCTAGCGCACTTGGACGGGGCACTACACGACCATCCACTTCCAGCCGGGCTTCCGGAATACCGATTCCGCCCAGAGAGTACCAAGCCACGTCGAGCAGCCGACGCCATCACCCTTGCCGTCGCCGGACCCTTAGAGCACCACATCGGACTCCGCACCAACACGAGCGCCCCCAGGCTCGAAGCATCCTCTTCGCCGCTGCCCTGGAGCTACTCGGAGAGTCCTCGGAACCTGTTGGTGCTGCGCGAGGGAGGCTCGTTCACACTCGAACTCCTGGACGACAACCAAGCGGCACTGCTTGCATCCTGCGACGGCACCCAGACCGTTGCCGCATTGGTGCAAGCGCATGGAACAGACGCAGATAACCGGCTTCGCACATGGTTTCGGCACCGTATTGTGGAAGACGCAGCAAGCGTCTGAACACGACTGAAATTAAATCTCAAGGTTTTCTTTTACTTTCATACCCATTTTAGTACCCACAAACGTCGCTTTGTTCCCCGTTTCCTAGTTATTTCATTCCCCCTCTTGCATTCTCAAATATATACTTGATTGATTCTGATTAAGTGTGGAACATTATTCCTGCCAGTTGCAAACGGCCTTCTCGGCCAATTGCACAACAAGGAGAGACACAAACATGAGCTACATCAAGCCCCTCGTCACCCTACTCGACAACACGACCGAACTCGCCGGCTGCCGCCCCTGCATCCAAGTCGGAGCCCTCGCCATCGGCCGCCAACCCAGCATCACCCTCGGCGACTCCATCGACGGCGTTCCGAGCAACGCCACGACCGTCGGCGCCCCGTGCCCCACGGCCCCCACCCCCGGCACCCCCGAAGTCGGCGGAATCAGCAAACCCGGACCGATCGACACCAACGACATCATCGCCAGCCACGGCATCTCCGACTCCTTCTCGGCAGACGTGGGCGGCGTAGACGTCACCGTCACCCTCTAGGATCAGAGCAAGGACTGATATCCATGCTCCCAAGAAAGATCCTGCTGCTCGCAGTGGCAATCCTGGTGACCCCCATGGTTGCCCCAGCTGGAGGCGCACACCCATACCCTGTGCCGGCCCCCGACCTAGGCCCCTGCAACGCCAGCGAACCGTCGCACCACTACGTCACCGGCACCAGCCTCGACGTTGGCAACTCCGCCCTGCCCACCGTCACGTGGCGCACCACCGTACTCCTGTTCGACTCGTGCGCCTTCATCGATGGTGAGGGCGACTTTGGCGTCGGCGGCGGCTTCCTGCCCACCAACCACCACGGCATTAACGGCGCTGGCGTGTGGAGCGGCGAAGTGTGCGTCGAAGACGACGTCTACGGTTTCGACGTGGAATTCGTTGTGGGCGTCAGCCCCGGCGGCGGCGTCATCAACGAAGTCGCACACGGAACCGGCTGCATCTACGTCAGCCTGCCCTCCTTCTACCCCCAGCCCGCACCGAACCCGCCCTCCCCGGGCGCGGACGGTGGCATCTGGGTGTTCCTGGAGAACACCGTTGGCGACCCCAACGCGGCAACGCAGATCAACCTCGACCCGAGCAACGTCTCGGCGACCGCCAAGGTTGCCCCCGGCGTAGTCGTGCCCACCACGGGACACATCTACACCCAGTAGACCAAACCCGGACCCTTTTCCCCCTCCCCCTCCCCATCCCCCGTCCTTCTTTGCTTCCAGTTGCCACGTCCAACTCCCAAACCCGTGCCGTGGATTCGAGCCCCCAAACAAGGGCACGCACACTGCCGCCAGCCTATGATACAACCTCCGATCGCGAGTCGAGCTACCTGGAAACTCATCCACCAACCCACACCACCAAAGCCCATCCTAGCGAACCGTCACCGGGCTACACCCCATCGCAAATGCACCAAACCTGGCCCAGAAACAACTCAAGGGAACGTGGTCGCCACAGCCGACAACTCCGCCAACAACGCATCCCCTTCGGCATTCCCATACGTCACCAAAATCCGATCGTGGTCCCGCATCACATAACCATCAATGTGCGGCAACCGCGCCCAATTGTGGCTGCCGTTGGGCGCAACAAACACCCGCAGCGTCATGTTTTCCGAGTCCTCGTAGACCACGCCATCATGCACGGGCACATTCAGCCGCAGCCGACCCTGATGAAGCTCTGAGCCTAAAGACAACCAGAAGAATTCCGACAACGTAAGCCCCGGCGCGCCTTCAATGTGCATCGAGTCCTGATCCGGATTGTGCATATGCGCACGAAGGAACCCCGAATTTTGCAAGTCAAACGCCGGATCCGTGAAATTGACGCGTTCGCCCTCGACAAAGACCGCAAACGCCGCGTGCAAGTGCACATCCTCGACCGGCTCCGGGGCCGTCAAAAACGCGAACCCCACCACGCCCGAAAATGCCAGCACAATGGACAGCAACACCACCGGCAGCCACGGCACAGCACGACGCTCGGGTGCTGGAGCCGCCGCCACAGCCCCCTCCTCCTTTGCCGCCTCGATGCGCTTGCGCAACAAAGCATCCGCCTCGTCCAGAATCAAACGGGCGCGCTCCACGAGCCCCTCAGCCCAACCCACCGCATTGGCTGTGACCGCCATGTGGTGCTCCAATTCGTCCCCGCGCAGATACCGCGACAAGCTCCGAATCCCAAGCGCCAACAACACCAACGGAAGAGTCGTGCAGGCCCAAAGCAACCACAAAACCATCCCCGAGAACGGCAACCCACCCCCTTGCAATTGACCAAAAACATGCACGGACGCCAACACCAAGGAAGGAACCACGGGAGCCACCCAAACCACAGACGGCACACGATCCGTCACCCTCGGGCCACTCATGCAGCACCCCCCGCGGCCGCCGCATCTGCCCCACCCAAACCGCCCGCTCCCGCCGTAGAGGTCGTGCGCATGCTCTGCATCAACAACGGAGGCACAGCAGCCAACAACAACGTACCAGAAACAAGCGCCAATGCGAATGCAATGCCATGCGACATAATCAGGAACGCCAACGCATACGGCGCGATGATGCCGGACGCCGTGATGCTCGCCTCACTCCACCCAAACGCCCCGCCCCGTTGCAAAGGCGGCACACTGTCAATGATGAGCGCCGCCGTCACCGGCCGCCCAAGGCCATCCGCAAGGCCCAGCAAAATCCAACTCACAATGATCCACGGCAAGGACGTTGTCGCCATCAAGAGATTGAAAAACGCAGCCGCGACCAAGCTCGACACCAACACCAACTTGTGTCTACCCGTGCGGTCTGCATAGCGTGCCCCAAACGGCTGAGCAAGCCCGAACGCCACCCAAGAGGAAGCAGCCACGATGCCCACCCATTGCACCGACAACCCTTGCAACACGAGGTAGCGCGGAAAATAGACCGGATAGACCGCCACGGACAAGCCGAACAAGAACAGATACAAGGACGCCCAGCGAACATTGCGCCCCGCCTGCACCGGAATCGGCTGCGTGGACAACAGCCTGCTACGAATACGCTTGAGCCGTGTTCCCACCGGCCGCATGGACGCCCGCATGGAACGAATCTCCGTAGCCAACCGGCGCTCCTCAAGCCCCGAGCCAGCCAGAGGACCCGCACGAACCCCTCCGCCCACGCTTGCACCGGCGCCTACGCCCGCGCCACCATGCCGGCCCGCAACCATGAGCGCCAGCAACGATAAAAAAGACGCAAACGACAACAAGCCACCCAACAGGAAGACAAAACGATACCCAGACGCCAACATCAGACCCCCCACGACCAGACCCAACGCATGGCTCCATCCCTTGGTGAGTCCGAAGTACGCATACACCGTCGCTCGAACATTGCGCGGCGCCACCTCCGCCATCAACACCTGCAAACCAGGCCCCGATGCGGCGCCCGAAAGCGAACCGGCAGCAGCCAGCGCCAGAAACTGCAACGGCGTGTGCACCAACAAATACGCCGGGAACGTCAACACCGACACGAAGACAAAACCAAGCACCACCGCCGGACGACCAAAGAACCGATGGTGCCGCCCCGCCAACAACTGCACAACAATCGCCACCACCGCCATCAGGCTGTAGATGCCACCCACCTGCAAGAACGTCATACCCCGATCCAAAAAGAACAACGGCAACACCGTCACCAAGAGACCGCCAAGGATTCCCGAAATGAGATAGACCGCCAAAAACAACTTCAAACGCGGAGCACGCCGCAACACATCCCGCATTTCCACCCAAAAAGTGCGCACACGCCCTCTTTGGCTCTCACTTGGCATGCAAGGAGCACAGTCAAAGACGCAAATTAAAACAGGGGCGGGGAACAACATGACGCCCGGCGGTTTTGATACCGCCACGCATCCGCACACCATGGAGGGGCTCATTCTGACGCTCGTTGGGACCGGCACCCACCAAGCCGTGCTGCCCCGCCGCATCCACCTAGACCTACGCCCCGGCACCGGCCAATTGCACATCCCCGACGCGCCCGGCGCCGACGTATCATGGCGCTCCTCCGTAGACGCCGCCTGGTGCTCTGCCCTCGCCCTGACCCATCGCAACGATGTGGACGGCGAACTTCGCGTCACAAGCCCCAACCCCATGAGCGGCATCAGCGCAGGACTCAGCGTAGGCCTCCTCTCGCTTGCCTGCTTGCTCGATCGACCCCAGCCACCCGCCCATTTTGCCACGGGAGGCGTCCTCAAACCCACAAGCCAAGACACCCAAGTCGGCTGGCTGCAAGGCGGCAACGCCACAGCAATCAAATCCAACGCCGCCGCCCGACTAGCACCCCAACTCGGCTTGCACCAGCCCATATTCCTAGCCCCACCCGGACCCACCACCCCCGTGCCCGGAGTCCAATTGCGCACCGCCACCGACCTCGCAACCGCCTACCGCCACATTGATCACATCGGCTACCAAGAATTGGCAGCACGCCACCACGAGCTGCTGCACTCCTCGGCCTCCACACCCGACCCCGGCCCGACCGCATGGATCCACCCCTCCCGCAACGCGCCTCCACGCACATTGCCACCCCACATCGAAGGCATCCGCATCCACGCAGGCGACCCACGCAACGAATTGAACCCAGGCCAAGTATTGGTGCGCCTGGAAGACGCCGGACGCATGCTCTGGGCCGTGCAGTGTGCCAACACCCCGGACCTCGCCGAAGCCCTTCCCCAATGGATGGACTACGCCCGCGCAGCCGCCGCGGCCCCAGACCCATCCTCGACCGGGCGCGATGGCGCAGACTTGGCGTAGCAAGGCACCCTGCACCGCGCCAGCCCCCTACCGACTACGCGGCTGGCTTGCGACCCATCACATGCAGAGCCGCACCCATCGCCGCCACCGACGAATACAACGCCATTTGTTCCTCGAGCGCCCAAAAACGACGACGCAAATCCTCGTTCTCTTGCAAGGCCACAAACACCTCCTCGGTCACGAAATTGTTCAACGAGCCCTTCCCCGCCACCAACACGTCCTCGGCGCCCGCCTCCACAAACAACGACTCCAATTCAGCCGGAGCAAACGCATGGACCGTGTTGCCATACGGGTCCTTATTCAGGCCCTGCTCCGCACAAACCAAGGCATCCTCAACGCTACCCTGCGTCAGCATTCCAATCGCATGCAACCAGCGGTTGTCGCACGACACATAGAAACCCCCGCCCGGCCGCAAGACCCGCAAAAACTCCCGCGCCACCTCCTTGCGCGAATCAAAGCAATACGACAACGGATCACCTTCACAGAACACGAAATCGAAGGCACCATCCTCGAAGGGCAAATCATCGATGCTGCCCTCGACGTAACGCACCGGAGCGTCCGACGGAAACTCCTCGCCTATGCGTGTGCGCGCCACGTCCAGCATACCCTTCGACAAATCCAACAACGTCACATCGAAGCCCTGGCGAAGATAATGCACCGAGAACCGCCCCGTCCCCGCGCCCGCATCCAGAACCCGACCCGACGACGGCAGCACGGTCGCGGCACTCTTCAAAGTCAAATGGTCCAGCAACTTCCAACGCGGACCGCTCACATGGCCGTCGTATTCGCTGGCCACCTCATCGTAACAGGCAATCGCATCCATGCCGAGTCACACTCCCCTATCCGAGGTAAACACATGGCGTCGCTTCGTTCCCCCCATCATCACAGCCGCGCCGCCAAATTGCGACTGGCGAGAACCTAGTTTCGCCAACTGCCCGGATTGAACAACAGCAACGCCGTGAAGATCTCCAAGCGACCAAACCACATCAACAGCGACAACAACAGTTTGCTGCTAGGCAGGAGCGCCGCGTAGTTCTGCGTCGGCCCCACCACGCCAAAGCCAGGACCCATGTTGCTCAGCGCCGACACACTCGCGCCCGCCGCATCCACAGCCCCAAGCGCCGGGTCCGAGGCCGTCAAGACAAACGTCCCAAGCATCATGAGTGCCACGTAGCTGAAGAAAAACGCCACCACCGCCATCAGAGTCGCCTCCTGCAACGCCTTGCCACCCAACCGCACCGGCACCACCGCCTTCGGGTGCACGATCTTCATGAGCTCGCGCCGCACAATCTTGAACAAAATCAGAATCCGCACATGCTTCATGCCCCCCGCAGTACTTCCCGCCGCTCCCCCCGTCACCATCACCAAAAAGAGCAGGAATTTCGCCGCCGCCGGCCACGCATCAAAATCGGCCGTGCCAAACCCAGTGCTCGTGGAAAGCGACGCCACATTGAACGCCCCGCCTCGAAGCGCCGACGTAAGGCTTGCTCCGGCGTGCCAAACGAGGCCCGTAATCGTCAACGTGCCCAGCACAAACGTGGCCATGAAGAACCGCCACTCCGCATCCTTCCACATCTGCCGCCAGTCGCCATGCAGCGCATGGTAGTGCAGCGTGAAATTGGTGCCAGCAATCAGCATGAACACGATGATCACCGCCTCGAAAATCCACGAATCAAAGTACGAAATGCTGGCGCCATGGTTGCTAAAACCTCCCGTGGACAGCGTCGTGAACGTATGCAGCAGCGCATCGAAGAACGCCGCCTTTCCCGCCGTGCCCGACTGCAAAATCAAGCCCAACAAAATTACGAACAAGACCAAGCTGATCAGCAGGTAAATCGCCCAGAGACTCTTGGCCGTCTGCGCCAACCTCGGCCGCAACCGCGTTACACTTGGACCCGGCGCCTCCGCCTGCAGCAACTGCATACCGCCTTGGGTCAATCGGGCCAGCACCGCGACACTCAACACAATGATGCCCATGCCTCCAATGAACTGAATGAATGCGCGCCACATGTGTACACTCGGCGTCACCGCTTCCAAGTTCGTGATGACCGTGGAGCCCGTGGTCGAAATTCCACTCATGGACTCAAAAAACGCATCCACGGGCGAACGCAGCGTCCCCGTTAGCAAGAACGGAAGCGCCGAAAGCGCCACCAGAACAATCCAGCCAATGCCCACCGTCAGGTACGCCTCGCGGTCCGCCAAGTCCTCCTCTGAGACTCGGCTGGCGGCCCAACGCAGACTCTCACCAAGCGCAAACGACAAGCCCGCACAAAGCAGGAACAACAAGAAATTGCGAGCCACGCCGAAGCCAAGCACCTTGAGGTCCGCGACGTCGTAGAACAACGCCATCACTGCCGGCAGCAAGAAAGCCAGCGCGTACAAGCGCGTGATGCTCCCGACGGCCCCGACGACCCGAAGTGGACGCAGCATCCAAACCGTCCGACGCCTAGGTTAGCCAAGAGGCTTCGCTCCGGCCCGAGCAGGCTCAAGGAACCGATTCAGCAGCGGCGCAACAGAAGAGCAACGGACGCAATGGCGACGAAAAACAGCGGTACGCCAAGTCCCGGCGCATCCGTTCCAGCAGGCGACCCCTCGATCACCGGCCGCACCTGCAACTGCCACGCTTCCGCGCTGTCGTGATCAAGCCACAGCAGCACATCCTGTCGGCCGGCTTCGGTGGCCTCAAAGGTGTAGGTAAAGCACGCCATCCAGCGGGTGCCCTCTTGACACGAGGCATCGACAAGCGGTTGGAATAGCCACGACTGCTGGGTCTCGTTGCGCCCATCCACCATGGCCTGAACCGTCAAGGTCTCAGGCAGCAGCGCGTCGGCCGGAAACAAGACGGGAACCAACACCACCTCGAAGGAAACCGAATCGCCAGGAGCAGCAAGCGCATTGAGCCACACGGGTCCAGGCACCAGCTCCGTCGCCTTTGCCGGACACAAACATGTCTGGTCAAAGTACAGCCGCGCCGTGGCGTTCTCGGTGCCCGGATTGTGCAGCCTCAACGTCGCAAAATCGGTGTGCTGAAGGGTCCAAGCCTCAAAGCCCCCAGTGCCGTTCCAAAAAGAGGTGCCCACCCGAGCATCATTTTGATCCAGCAAAACATCCACAATGCCGTTCGTGTCGCCGCGCAATAGCACCTGCCAGCCTGCTTCAAGCGGACAGCGATTGAAGCCAAGTGTGCGCTCCACGGTCTCGCCGGGGCCCAACTCCAGGGTCCACAATTGGATGTGGTTCCAGGCGTCCACGCCCATATCGCATTCCGCCTCGTGCTCGCCGTGACCCGCAATCGACGGCACCAGCAAAAGCGACAGGAACCAGACCGCCCCCCATCCGCGCATGACCCTGCTGAGTCGGCACCGACCATGAACGTTGTGCGGCCCCGACCGCACCCTCTTCAAGCGCCACCCCAACTCCCCCAGTCGTGTCCGCGTCCCCACCCCCTCCCACAGCCTCGTCCGCTCCCGAATTCGACGTGGCCGTGGTCGGCGGCGGCCCAGGTGGCCTCCACGCGGCATTCAAAACCGCCCTCCTGTACCGCACCGCCGTCCTCTTTGATGCCGGCCGCCGCAACAGCCGCATCTACTGGTCGCCCCGCGTGGACAACCTTCCCGGCCGCATGGGCGAAAAAGGCCGCGACCTCATCGCACGAGGCTACCAAGACATTGAGCAATACGAAGCCGAAATCGGACGATCCTTCGTCACCATCCACGAAGAAACACGCGCCACCCAGCTAGAGCAACTCCCAGACCAAACCGGCTGGCGCATCACCGCCGAAAGCAAAAACGGCCCCGTGACCGCCACCGCCCGAACCGTGGTGCTCGCCACCGGTTGCATCGATGCCCAACCACGCCTGCAAGAATTTCGCCGACGCGACATCGAAGCAGTGCTTCCGTACGCCAACAAGGGACTCGCCGACTACTGCCTGCTTTGCGACGGCCACACCGTGGAAGGCAAGCGCGTCGCGGTGCTTGGCTGCGACCCCGGCAGTCGAGGCATCGCCCGCAGCCTCAAACGCAACTTTGGCGCCAACACCGTCGTCGTGCCCTACTGCAACCTCAACGAGCATGTCGAAGGCCCCAGCAATCCCCACGCACCATGGGAAGCTGTGCAAGCAGAGCTGGAAGCCGAAGAAATTCCCATTCTCTTTGGACACATCAAAGAATTTACCGGCATCAAAGACGGCCAATTTGGCATCGTATTCGAAGACGGCACGACAGAGCTGTTCGACAAGGCCTGGATCAGCATGGGCTGGTACAAGGTCCAAAACGAACTCGCAGTACAAGCGGGAGCCGCCGTCGACCGCGACGGATTCGTACGCACCGACAACGACTGCCGCGTCCAAGACGAAGCTGGCACAACGATTCGAGGCCTCTACGCCATTGGCGACCTACGAGCCGACACCTGGAAACAAATCCCCATCGCATGGGGCGAAGCAGAGGTCGCAGTGGTGGATGCGTTCGTCAAAACGAGTCGAGTGGCGCCGCTGGCGTGACCCAGCTTGTCGAAACCGATTCGAAGCCCCGCCTCGCCAATGGGAGCGCTTGACGTCTTCCATCCAGGCGCTTAGAGGATGCCCGCAGAAGCATCAAACCACAACAGGTACAGCCCAGCCCCCACCAGCAGCAACGCACTCGCCTTGGTAATCCAACCCGTGTTGGAAAGAAGCGTTCGCAATCGAGTCTGTTGGCCACTCGCAACCAGTCCAGCCGCCACCAAAATAAACGACGCAATGGACAGAGCATAGAGGGCAAACACCGCGAATCCAACGCCCGGCCCCTCCAGAAAGCCCGCCAGCAGCAGCGGCAAGAAAATTGGGCCCGTGCACCCGAAGGCAGCCAAGCCGTAGCCAACGCCGAACGCATAGAAGCCCCGCCTACCGTCCACGTGGCCAAGCCCGATGCGACGCGCAAGCCAGTCCCAACTGACCTTGAAGAACATCAAGACCCCGAGGACAATCAGGAGCCCGCCCACCACGGGAGCGAACCGAGGCAAGGCGTTGCGTAGCGCCGCGCCGTACCCGACCATATCCAAGATCCAGAAAAGCAGCGCAAGCCCACCGTACACCGTGACGACGCCAAGCGCCGTGGTCAGGCCAGCGCGCAGGGTATGGGCGCCGCTTCGTCGTTCGCTTCCTTGCAAAAGAAAGCCAAGGTACGCAGGCAGCAAACCGACACTGCACGGCGAAAAGAAGGAAGCAACACCCGCAACCACGGCAAGGCCAAGGAGTCCGACGCGCAGCACCGAAATGCCTTGGCTCGTGCCGGCAAGGCTCTCGTCAATGGCGTCCGTTACGTCCGCTAGGGGCGGAATGCCGGTTTTTTCCAGCACGATGGCGCCTTCCGGGTTGACCAGGACAATCTTGGGAAGCGCAATGGCGGTGTACTTGAGGTAGACTTTGTCCGTGTCCAGGGCGTGGCGCCAAGGCACATCCTCGGACTTCTGAAGAGCAACAAGTTCGGACCACGTCTCGCCGCCAAACGTGGCGCTGCCCGTCTCCGGATCGGCCCAAGTGTCAACACTCAAAATCACGAAATCATCGCGCCCTCCGTACTCATCGTACACCGGCTTCAGGACCTCATCTGTGAGAATCCGGCAACTGGTACAAGTGACCGCCATGAAATCCAGGAGCACCGTTTTTCCCTGGTAGTCGCTGAGGTGGAACGTGACGTTCTCACCCTGGACGCCGTCCTCGTATCCGGTGCTGGTCAGCGTAAAATCGGGCGCCGGTCCTGCAACATCGTACAGGAAATCGACAACGGAAACGCCCAAGGGAACCGCCACCACAAGGGCAAGGCTCAGCCACAAGAGCGCCGTATTATTACGGTGGCCCATGCCGTTAGGATCGTTGCCTTCACGCCGGTCCGTCATCAAACCCCTCGTGTGTCAGTCCGGCCCTCGGCGCTTGCGAACCGCGGCACCCACGACGGCCACGGCGACGAGGATCCCCACGAGCCCCAGCCCAGGCGCGCCTTCACTGGCGCCGACGCGACCGGCCGGCATTTCCCAGGCGATGTAGTGGGTCTCGGCGCACGCTCGGTAGCGATCCTTGCAGACGTCCGAAGCAAAATCTTCGCCATGCGGCACAACCGTCATGTTGCCGTCGCTCTGGGTCAGAAAATATTGGGTGCCCACACGCCACGGGGCCCCGCCGCTGTACGATGCATCGCCCCACAGAATGGGCCGGTCGAAAGTTGGATCGCGGTAGTTG
The DNA here is from genome assembly GCA_041601615.1 of Thermoplasmatota archaeon. Classification (GTDB taxonomy): domain Archaea; phylum Thermoplasmatota; class E2; order JACPAO01; family JAHFTW01; genus JANQNI01. The sequence goes on from JBFIHX010000004.1 coordinate 47,059, forward strand.
TCCGTGTCGAAGGTCCAAGTTGTTTCATTGAGCCTCGTCGCAGGTGTTGGGGGAGCAAAACAGGCGTTTCCAACATCGCAAATTTGGTAGCGAACGGCCGTGACGTTGTGCCCCGGCGTGAACTGGATGAAGCCCTGCCATTGCGTGCCGGGCTCCGGGACGGCAGGTGTGTGCCAAACCGCCACGATGCGCGCATCAAGCGACGACGCCTCCGATTCTTCGAACGCTTGGACCGGAGCAGCACCAAGCAACAAGAGGAGCGCCACAGAGGCCACAGCAAGCGGCGTCTTCATGGATTCACACTGGATGAGGACGGCGATAAGCGTTGGGCAGGGGGCTCCGGTGTGGCCATCAGCAGCCCCATCCAGTAGACAAACAGCAACAGGGACGCCCAGACCAAGGACAATCCAGGGAGCGTAAACACTTGCAGTTGCACTTGGGTCGCTTCGGTTTCACCCGCAAATACGCGCCCGCTTGGCTCGTACGCACGAACGAAATCCGAAGCAGCCGTGCAGTTTGCAGACAGGCAAATGCCGTCCACGGCAAAATACACGTCGCGGTTCCAAGCGCGAACCGTGGCAGGTAGCGGGAAGTGACTGGCGGATTGGCCCTCCCAGTATAGGGTGCCCTCCCCCGTGCCCAACCCCCGAACCTGCACCTGAGGATGCAAGGAGGCAACAAACGGCCCCTCCTGCTCTGTGCGAATGCCGGTAAACGTAAGGGTCTCCGTGCCCACTTCGGCGCTTTCTCCAAGCTCCAAGACCACTTGTTGCTCGCTGCCAAAGTAGGTGGTCGTGGCGTACCCAACGAGCACCAGAAGCACGACCGTGTGCGCGCCCAGCAATGCAACCTGGCGCAGTTGTCGTTCCGGGTTCTTTGGATTCGGCTTGCGGCTTCGGTTTTTGCGCTCTAGGCCCCAAGCAATGGCCGCGAGCACGGCGCCGACGCCAAAGCCTGCAAGCGCCCCAACAAGAAGGTGCGTCCGGCCCGGGCTCGGGTCAGAGGCAGTCATGTGCTTCTGGGCGCGGTGAAGGCCATAGAACGCGGCGGCGCCAAAGAACAGTTGAGCAGGCCAAACCGGATGCCAGGACAGCGGCCCAAGGCCCACGCGACTTGGAGGATTGATCCAGAACACCACAGCCAGGAGTGCTGCAATCCACAACATGCTGCGAGCCCAAACCAGAGGCCGAGGGGTTTTGGGTGCCAAGGCGAGCCGGCGCACACGATCGGCGGCAAACAGGAGGGCGGGAACCGTGAGGCCGAGCACATACGCACCTTCGCGGTGGGCCGGAAACACCGTCGCAGCAAGAGACGCAAGCATGAGAACGACAATCGCAATCTGCACCGCCCGCCGCCGACCGTGCACCGGGTACGTGACAAAGAGCAAGAGGCCAATGGTGACCGGAGTTGCAAGCCAGGGGAAGCGTGCCGTGTAGAACGCCTCGCTCCATCCATTGGCAGCGGCGATATGAAAGAGGAAGATTACGAGGAGACCAAGTCCAAGAATCAGAATCGAAGCGTAGGCAAGACCCTGAAGGTCAAGTCGTTTGAGGCCCCTGCGGCGCGGGTTGGGATCCTCGTCGTCGCTCGCTAGGGCAGGGGCAGCCGCGCCCAGAATCGCGATTGCCGTAATGCCCAGAAGTCCCAAGCCTGCACGTCCTTGCCCCATCGTGTTCGCCAACTCAAACAGGATGGAAAGGCTGGTGCCCGGAGACAAGAGCGAAAGCACTCCGAACGCCCCAAGCACCCCTGCCGTGACGCGGGCCACGCGAGGCAGCTTGCCCGTATCCAAAGCCAGTCGACGAGACCAAAGCGCCAAACCAATCAACAGAAGGGCAAGCCAGAGCGCCACATAGAACCGAAGCCCCTCCTCGACCGCCAGGATGTCCAAGAAACGCCCCGGCGCATCCGGGTTGAAAGTTTGTGTAGGGTCGGTGAACGCATGCACGCTGACCCAAAGGCCGCTTCGCGTGCTGATGGTCGAAAACAGCGTCAACAACAGGGGAAGCAGGCCCAAAAAAGGGCCCACAGACCGATACCGTCCGTGTTTGAGGTGGTGCAATTGTGCGTGCAGGAACACGGTTAGGGCAAGCCACGGCAGAAGGTTTGCCACCTCGACTGGATCCCACGCCCAGTAACCACCAAAGCCAAGGGTGTAGTACGCCCAAATGCCACCAAGCCCCATGGCCAAGGTGTACAGGAGCCAGTTCAGGCGGCTTGGAGAGAGGGAAATCGTGCTCCATCGATCCGTACCGGAGCTGAGGTGAGCAAGTACCACAGCGGCAGGAACCGTGGTGAGTGCGTAGGCCAGAAACATAATGGGCGGATGGATGAGCATGAACGGCGACACGAGCGTCGGGTTCAGGCCGTTGCCCTGCGGACGGCTTTGCAGGAAGAACTCAGGGGTTGCCACGAACAAGTCCTGCACCCAAACAGCGGCCAGGAATGCGGTTAGGATGCCGGCAAACCACAGCCGAGTCCAGGCACGGGCGCGTTGCTCCATGGTGTCGCTCTCGCAGCGGCCGTCGCGTCGTACGAGCCATGCCAGAATGAGGGTCAGATACAAGGTCCAAAGCACGAGGCTTCCCTCGCGTCCGGCCCAGGTCCCTGCGACCTTGAAGCCGAGCCCAAGGTCCGTGCGTGTGTACAGAAAGACGTACTGGTATTGCACTTGCCCGGCCAAAAACAACACGAGGAGGGTAGCAAATGTACTCACGGTACCCGCCACCGCGACACCTACGCCCACACGGTGCGCAAGGTCCCAACGGCCCTGGCCGGTGCGCATAGCCATCGCCTGCCCTCCCGTCGCCAACAGCCCGCCAAGAAGCCCAAAAAGAGGAAGCAGGGCGAGTACGTTCATTCACGTCCTCCAGGTAACTTCACGAAGGCCAAGCCAATCCCAGCAAAGATGGCAATCAGAAAGACAGCCGCCGTCCCAGGAGGCTGGTAGTAAAGCGCCCCGGCCGAAACGGGCCCACGGTGCGGCTCCAATCCATGCCGTGCCGCGACCTTCTCGATTGCAAGGTCCCCCACGAGGCATGGCTCGCACCACGTCGCGGAGTAGACCTCCACGAGCACGCCCCGGTCCAACTGCACGGTCGCGATGTCGCTCACCAAAGGATGGTTGGTTGCTTGCACCACCTCGCCAGCCTCAAACCGAGGCGATTCGGCGCTGCCCTGTTCCACCCAGGCCACGACCAGAACGCGCTCCGGGTCCCATTCGGGCAGGATACGAATTGGAACAGTGCGTACGTCGGGAGTACCCGGCAGCGGTTGCACGGCTCCAAGTTCCTGGATCGCCCGCACCGTGAAAGGGTGGTCAAACACACCGTTGGTCAAGCCCGAAGGTGGCCGGTAGTGCACCGGATCCTCTACGAGTGCCGTCCAAAGTCGAAGGTCCGATTCCGGCAATGGGGTGTCGGTGCCTACGGCCACGCTGGCGTTCCAAAACATGCCTGCGCCAGTCGTGGCAATCCGAAAGGAGATCGGCGTCGCTTTCTCAAGACGAAACTGCACGGCCCCCTCGTATAGCGCTACGGTCGCGGCAAGGGGCTCATCGCTCTGGGGCAGGCCCTCGAAAGGAATCATTCCATCCGCGATGAAACCTGGAAATGCCACGGTGTCCGCAAACAGCTGTTCGTTGCCGTGTCGCACAAAGAATGCGTCCTTGTTGGCTCGATAGGCAAAGCCGAGGGCATCGACGCCATCGTTGGGGTGATGCACCAAGACGGAGACCTCAGGGCCCTGACGAACAGTGCCTTCTGGTTGGGCCAGAATCGACGGCACCAACAGCAGAGCCGCCACAAGCAGCCACCCGCGCATGGTCGTCCGACGCCGGGACCCTACATGGGCTTGGTGGCAAGGGCTTTCCTGGCGGCAGTGGACAGTCCAAGTCGCTGCAATTCCGGTTCGGGAACCCATCGAGCGTCGCCTCGAAGCGTCCCGCCCTGCCAAACGGCTTCGTGGATGGCCATGCGCCAGAGCCGATGCGTGAACCGATGCTCCACTTCTGCTGGAGCCCCCTTGGTTCGCACTTGGATGCCGGTTTGCGCGTGGACGTGGTCTTCGAGAGGAGCAGCCGGGTCTCCACCGGGGAGCATCCATGTTCGCGCCAACAAGCCGGTCTCAGGCCGACGCACCAGCAAAACACAGCCCTGGTCTCGAATGACCGCAAGATTCAGGTGCTCCACGGGCACGTCCTTTCGACTTTTGGGTGGCGGAATCGTCGCCTGGAGACCCCCGGCACGGGCTTGGCAGTGCAGCGCAATGGGACAAACCTCGCAAAGGGGGACTTGACCGCACACGGTGGCACCCAAATCCATGAGTGCTTGGTTCCAATCCCCGGGGCGCTCAGGGTCTACGAATTGGGCGGCCGCCTCCTCCATGCGACAGCGTGGAATGATGTCTCTTGGGTCGCCTTGCTCTGCCAAAAGCCGAGCCGTGACACGCACCACGTTGCCGTCCACTGCAGGCACGGGCAGCCCGAACGCGATGCTGGCGATCGCACCACTAGTGTAGGCGCCGATGCCCGGAAGTGCTTGCAAATCCTCTACGGTCTCGGGAAATGATCCGGCATCCACGATGGCTTTGGCCGCACTGTGTAGAAACCGTGCCCGCCTGTAGTATCCGAGACCCGACCATTGTCCAAGCACCTGATCTTCGCTGGCGGCTGCCAATGCCTCGACCGTGGGAAACGCTTCAATCCAGCGGGCAAAATACGCCTTGACCGTCTCCACGCGGGTCTGTTGGAGCATCACTTCACTAATCCAGACACAGTAGGGGTCCTGGTTTTGGCGCCACGGTAAGTCGCGGGCGTGCTGATCGTACCAACCGAGCAACTCCGATCGCAGCCTCGGCACGTCCACGAGGGCGCCACTCGCCTTGGACGCATGAACCCCGCGCCCGCGCCGAAATCGACCCAAATAATTTCACCAAGATTGAGAATTTTTTTGTGCTCTTATAGTTCCATGGCGGGGAACATCATGGCTAGAAGGCTTGAGTACACCAAAGCGATTCCACATGGACGTGCCAAATCGATGGCACATGGAACCAGTGGATACCATGTTCAGACAACAACTCAACGCAGCCATCGCATTTGGCTTGCTGGCCGCAACTCTCGTCTCCGGACTCAGCCCCGAACCGCCCGCCGTCGCACGCGCCACTATTGACCTCGGAGGCGTGGATCTGTCCCCGGTCTTTGATGAACCATGGTGGCCAGAATGGCTCGCGTACAACGACCTTGACGGAGACCGCATCGAGGACGCCGCCCAAAGAGAAACCCACCGCATTCTCTCCAGCGGCACCGGCCAATCCCTAGCACTGCTCATCAACTACGACCGCGCCGCAACACCCGCCGACGCAGACGCCCTTCGATTGCTTGGCGGCGTCGTGCTGCACGAATTCACCTGGATTCCCACCATTCTCGCAGCCATTCCCGCAGCTGCCGTACCCGCCATCTCGCAATTGCCCGGCGTCGTCGCCGTGGAATGGGACCGCCCCCTCGTGCCCTTGCTCGACAAATCCGGCCCCGCCACAGGCGCCGTGGAAGATCCCGGCTCCGGCCCCTACAACGGCTACACCGCAGAAGCCCTCGGATACACCGGCTCCGGCATGGTCGTCGCAGTCATCGACACCGGCGTCTCCCAAGGCCACCCGGCGTTTGCGGGCAAATGGGTCACGGGTGCGCTCACCAGCCTCCTGGGATCCTACTACGGTGGCTTCGTCAGCAGCCCCGTCAGCGCCATCCAATGCGCCGACCCCCTCGACGACGGCGGACACGGCACACACGTTGCAGGCACCGCCGTAGGCAACCACGCAGGCAACAACCACAAGGGCACCGCCAAGGACGCCAAACTCGTAGAGATCAAAATCGACGTGGGCGGCGCCTCGGGCGTCTACGGCACCATCCTGTACCCCTTCAGCATCGGCGGCGGAGACGAAGTCGCCTTCGAATGGGTGCTCTCCTACAACAGCGCCATCGACGCAGGCTCCCCCCTATGCGGGGTATCCAGCAGCGACCGCATCGACGTGGCCACCATGAGCTTCGGCTCCACCGGCGCCGGCGGCATCAACGCAGGCACCATGGAAGCCGTCCAACAACAAATGGTCGCAAACGGCGTCGTCACCACCATCGCCGCCGGCAACGTCGGAGGCAGCGAATTCACCATCTCCAGCCCCGGCAACGCCGCCGCCACCATCAGTGTCGCCAACAGCAACGACAAGAACACCGTAACGCGCACCGACGACAGCCTCGCCGGCTCCAGCAGCCGCGGACCCAACCAAGGCAGCGCCAGCAACCTTGCAGGCCTCACCGATCGCTACCGCAAACCCGACCTCGCAGCACCCGGCACCAACATCATGGCACCCAACACCTACGAAGGCATCTACCGCCAATACGGCCTCCCGATCGGCGCCTCCGAATACGTCAGCAAAACCGGCACCAGCATGGCGACCCCCCACGTCGCCGGCATCGCCGCACTCCTCATCGAAGCAGGAGAAAGCGTCAAAGGAGCCACAGGCGGCGTCAACCTCATGCGCCCCACCGGCGACGGCTACGACGCCAGCGGCAACTATGCAATCGGCGAACACCCCGTCCGCGACGCACTGATCCACAGCACCGACTACAAAACTAGCGGCGTCACCTCCGCCATGCTCACCAAATGGCAAGGCAACAACAACAATGGCGTCAACTGGAACAACGGCTACGGCTACGGCCACGTCGACGCCTTCGCCGCCTTGTGCTGGGCCTGGAACAACGTGTTGATTCCCGGCGGCGCCACCGCGACCGCCGCCGTCACCACCAAGTGCTAAACGAACCGCAATCAACCCCGCCTGCCCCGACGAATCCCAAGGACCAGGGCCCCCTTGCACCGTCGGGGCAGGCCACACCCCCTGCTGCCAAAGCCAGGCTACAAAAAAATCAGCGCTGGGTCGCCGCAAGGCTGAAGTGGCGAAGGCGCCGCTTCGAACCGATGCGACTGCTTGCCGTGGTGTTCCTAGTGCTCCTGCCCCTTGCCGGCTGCCTGGATGACCCATCTGATTCCGACGGACTCAACACCCCAGGACCCGCCGCCGCACTGCCCCCCGGCGTGCACATCTTTGGCGGCAACACCACAGACATCGCAGACCGCCTGCTTGGACACGCCGAATACGTCCTCACCGGCTACCAAGGAGCCGAACCCAACATCGGCGCCACCAGCACCGGCAGCCTGTTCGTTTCCGCCGGCAGCATCGTGCTTCGCAGCCAAGACGAAGGCCGCACCTGGCACCCCGTGCAAGAACACCTGCTTCTCAACAGCGACCCCATGCTCTGGGTCGACCCCTGGACCGACTGCATCTACAACGTCCCGATGTTCCCCATCCTGCTTGGTGCAACCCTCTACCGCTCCTGCGACGACGGCGACACTTGGACTCCGATTCACTCCCAAAACATGGGCCACGGCGTCTACGACCACCAAAAACTCGCAAGCGCCCTACCCGGCCCGGACGCACCCCCCATAGCGGGTGCTGCCTACCCCACCGTCCTCATCATCTGCTACAACGCACTCGTAGCCACCCATTGCGCCATGAGCTTTGATGGAGGCATCACCTGGCCCATCGACCAACCCATCTGGGACACCGTGCGAGGCCCCGACTGCGCCGGCCAACAAAGCCACCCCACCGGAGCCCCCGACGGCACCATCGTCGTCGCCAAAGCATGGGGCTGCGCAGAGCCGCTCATCTACATCAGCACCGACTCAGGAATCACATGGCAAGTGCGCCCCGGACCCACAGGCATCGGCGCAGACACCCTCGACCCTGAAATTGCATTCACAAGCGACGGCGCCATGTACATGCTCTGGCAAAGTGCACCCGACGAAAGCCGCGCCCACCTCGCCCGCAGTGACGACATGGGCCAGACCTGGCAAGGACCCTGGGACGTCACCCCGCCCGGCATGGACAGCACCATCTTTGCAGCACTCGCCGCCGGCACCCCAGGCCGCGTCGCCCTCGCCTTCCACGCCACCAACGCCTCCGGCGCCCCCGGCGAAGTCGAAGACACGGCCCAATGGCACACCTACATCGTCACCTCCGAGAACGCCGACACCGACAACCCCACGTTCGTCAGCCACCAAGCCCAAACCGACCCAGTCCAAGTAGGAAGCATCTGCAAAGGCAACCGAGGATGCACGGGAGGAAACCGCAACCTCCTCGACTTCATCGATGGCGCCATCACCCCCGACGGCACCTTCTACGTCGCCTACGCCGAAGGATGCACCGAAACCTGCGCCGACAACCCCAACGCCAAGCCCCAAGACAGCCGCGACCGCGCCACAAGTGTTGCCATGCTGCGCGACTGGTCCCTGTACGCCGACGCCTAACTCGCCACCGCGTCGCGCGATTGCCTCAAAAAGCCGCAAGGTCCAAGGCAACGAGCACCCAACCTACACCATGGACCCAACCGGAGGCATTCCAAGCGCTTGCCCCTACTGTCAAAGTCCACGCATAGGCCCAATCCAGGACCCCGACATCACCGCGTTGCCCGGCACTCCAACAGCGCCCACGCCCTACCCCGGCGTGCTAACCTGCCGCGACTGCGGCGCGATCATTCAGTGGGAACCTTGAAGATCGGCCGGTTTAGCCCGTCGGATCCCGCCACGGCCCATCCGCAATGAAAGACCAGTCCTCAGTTGGAACTTGATCATAGAACTGCGTCAGAAAAATCTCGAATCGCTGCTCGACTACAACCGTCGGCTGCGACTTACCAGGAAACACACGCACCAAGTACGAGCGATAATCCTCGCCATGCGCCGGCGGCATCTCTTCGCCATCCACCTTCAAAATCTGCGGACTCTGGCCATCCACTTGCACATGGTCCTCCGGTACCACCGTCGTTTCATTCATGATGCCAATGCTCAACGTGTCCCCGATGCCACTGGACGGCTCCCAAATCATCTCCGCCTGGATGTACGTCACCGGCCGCTGCACAAACGTGTCAAACGTATTGATGGACGCAGCAAAGGCACAGGGATTGACGCCTCGCCCATAGACTCCAGTGACACCTAGGCCCACGCCGCATTGCAGGAAGCCATTGTAATTGAGCAACTCTGAAAACGGCAAACTGGACACATCCACCACCAACTGAATCTTCACCACAGGAGGCCGATCCACTCCCGCCACCACATCCGTACTAACCTGCAACGTCGAGTAACCCGCCTTCGTGGCCGTCAAGAAATACGTCCCCGGTTCAAGGTCGGCAAAGACAAACAAGCCGTCCTTGTCCGAAAGCGTCTCCCGGCCGTCCTGCATCGCCACCGTCGCCGCCGAAAGGGGCGTGAACGTTGCATCCACCACAACGCCACGAATCACTCCCGTGGAATCAGTCGCCTTTGTCTCCAAATTTTCGAACTCTTCCGGCTCATTATTGGGTGCCGCACTCTCGGCACAACCAGACAGCAACAACACTCCAAGTAGGAGCCACAGCACACGCATGGGTCGGCACTGGCAGCATGGACCCAAAACCATTGCCGTCGCATCGCCACGCGATGAGCCCGCGCAGCAAACATCATCAACCAACCCCGGCTCGCGCGACCCATGGCGAGGGAAATCCCCGTCGAGGAACACCTCGAAAAGCAGTTGGCGGCCGGCCGCAAGGTCATCGCGAACGATGCACAGAGCCGCGCCTTGTTTGCGCAGCTCAAATCCGAGTGCCCCGACGTGGACGAAGACGCAATCGTGCGCGCCTTTGCGACACCCGGCTTCGGCACCAAAAACGTCGAGGCGGCCGTGGTCGCCACCGTGCGCCAAAAGCAATTCAACGCGCAAAACCCGCGCCCCGCGTACAAGGACATCTACGCCCACCTTCTACCCGAAGAAATGGCCGACGACATCCGCGACGACCCCGAATACCGCGGCCAATTTGCCGACCTTCTTGGAGAAATCGAAGAAGAATTCGACCCCGACGGCGGCATCAACGACACCGAGATGCGCCGCGAGATCAAGGAAGCCCTAGCGTAATGCAGCTCGTCCGTGACCCGGACGCAGCGACCGCACTCACCTTCCTGCGCGCAGAACTCACATCCCTGCGAGAAGAAAAGGGCCGCATGATCCAGGTGGTCGCCGACTGCGCCATCCAATACCAAGGCCGCGCTCGCAGCATGCTCCACCGAGGCGAACGCCTCCTGCTGCTGAAGCCCGACGGCACATTCCTCGTCCACACGGCCACGAAGGCAAAGCCGGTCAACTGGCAACCCCCCGGCGCCACGTTCCACGCCGAGATCGAAGAAAACCAACTCGTCTTGACCGCATACCGGCCCAAGCCCGAGGAAATCGTCAAGGTCACGTTCCACGACATCCGCATCTGCCTTGCCGTGCCGCTGCGCGACGCCGAAGAATTGGCCCTCGTGGGCAGCGAAGACGACCTGCAAGAGCTCCTGTTCAAGCACCCAGAACTGGTCGAGCCTGGCTTTGTGCCCCGCCGCCGCGAACGAGACACCAAACAGGGCTACTACGACCTCGACGGCGACGACGCCACCGGCCGCCGCCTCGTCGTAGAGGTCAAGCGCGGCACCGCCGGCCTCAAGGACGCCCAGCAACTCTGGCGCTACGTCGAACCCTTGCGGGCCCAGAACCCAGACGGAAAAGTTCGAGGCGTACTCATCGCCCCCCGCGTCGCCGACAAGGCCCGCGCCCTCCTCTCTGACCACGACCTAGAATGGAAGGAATTAGACTGGGACGACGTACTGCCCAAAGTCGAGCGTATGCGCCGCGTCGGGCAAGTGGGCCTCGGATCGTTTTCGTAACGGGGTGGCCGAGCGTAGCGAGTGCCGCCCGGAATGATCGACCTTTTCGAAGGTCGTGGCAGTGTAACATACAATCTAGGTAGATTAGCGTCTAATTACCTGGAGTATTATATACATGGCTGTGACAAACGAGGAAGTTCGCCGGAGTGAGTTTCGAAAGAAACGCCAGGGCGAAGCCTCGGCTCCTTAAGATGAGCGAAAATTTCGCTCATATTTCCGGGACCGAGCAAGGCTGCGGTGTATCTTCTATTGCACTGAGGCGGACGAAAAAGCAAGCATTGAAGCCCAGGCTCCCGGAGGCGTCCTTTGGAGTCAGCAAAACCGGTGTCTTCGTGCTTGCAATGGGGCATGTTGGGCTCATATCGTGGTTGCTTCGGCCCGCACTATTGTACAAGAGAACCCTCGGCCGAGCCACATACGCTGGCGACGCCTTGGCCCACAATTTCGGGCAGCAACGACGCGCCGGAGTCACCTTGCTTGCACAACGCCACCTCGACCACGGGCGCCCGCGCCGCGCCCTTAGACTTGCCCAACGAAGCACCGCATTGAATCCCCTTCACTCAGACGCTTTGCGCATCCAAGCTGACGCGCTCCTTCAGGGCATTGAGCAAGAATCAGTAGACGACCCGGCCCGGCGTGACGTGCTTGATGAAGTCAGTCAAGCACTCGAACGCGCTGCCCGAGCCGCCATCACCGACCCCTGTTCTCTGCGCATCATGCTGGTCGTCGTCGTCGAATTCCACGCCGCCATGGGCAATTATGGCACGGCCCAAGAAGTCCTCGAATCCGCTGCATCCATCGACCCGCACCTGACTAGAGCGTTTCTGGCCACCAAGCCCTGGGCACAGCGGCTTCACGCTGCCCCTGCCACATGGCAAGGTGGCGCCGAAATCAGTTAATCACGATCGACTCGGAGACTTCGCCGGGCAGCTTCCAGTGCATCCTTGGCTGAAGCTGGCGCATCCATGCCTCGAAGTGAAGTAGAATCGAGAACAAGCCGCAGGTCCCGCCGGACAGCCTCCTCCACGGCCGCACGGACGTAGCTGCTCGGGTTCGGAGCCAACCCCGGACGCAGGTGCAAAAGCTCCTCCACATCGCCTCGAAGTGGAACTGGTAACGACACCTTCCAAGACCGAGCATCCTCCATCCAGTATGCCCACCCCTTGGCCCAACTTAACCAAACCCAAATCCCCAATCGGCCCATAATCGCCTAACTCGATTTTATAGTTACTCCATATATGCTCCTTTGCAGGTGCATTGTTGCCCTGTGCGGCTTGTCGTGCCCGACTCACCACCCCGCAAGGGGCACCACCCAAAGGCAAGGCACGATGAGCAAGAAGTCCGCCACCGCAAACCATTGTCGGGTTTGCAAACTGCAACCAGAGGAGGTCCTGGATTGCACGCATCGGCGCACGGCGGCACAACTCGTGGGTTGGCGTCGATGCACCTCCTCCCTTTGGCATTGGAGCAAACAATGACTGCAAATAATCCCCCGCGCCCGCATTGCACAGGAACAGGCCGAAGACGACCGCACGACCGAAAAATTCCCGATGACCTACTCGCGCCCATAGATGGTGCGAGATGGGAAAGCTTCGCGACTCCAGAAACAACACCGGGCGAAAGGACCCTCTTAGCGGGACTGGATAACGGCACATGGGGCCTCTGGCGTCGACCGAATCAAAGCGTCTACGTGAGCGGCCCCGGCGGCGAGCCTATTCCAGTTGATTCGAAAAAGTGGCCCTTGGATCGATTGCAAAGGGCGTTTGATGACGGGTAATGCCGACGTTTGCTCCAAAAATGACTTGGCCTGTGAATCGTCGCTACCGGCCGATATGAATTGTGTGGAGCCAGTAGCGGCGGTCAAGTCAAGGTCAGTAGAACCGGGATCGATACGAATTCTGGCGGCATTAGCCCAAGGCGAAGTGTGTTCAGTCGCAGAAATTGCAAAGCGCCTGGATTTGCACGCAAAGACCATTGCGTACCATTCCTTAATCCTCGAGCAGGCTGGTGCACTTCGACGAACACCGTGGGGGCGCGAGACACTTCTGCACCGACATGTCCGCTCCCCTTCCGAGGCTATCGTTCTCCGGTTGTTGCAAGACCCGATACGACACCGAATGTTGGATTTTCTCGGCCAGCGGCCAGTGCAGCAGACAGAATTGGCACATGCGGCTGGTTCGAAGCCTTTCGCTGCCTATCGGTTATTGCGAGAACTTGTGTCGCGGGATCTTGTAGACGTCACGGCAGGGCCGCGCCGAATCTACAAGGCAAAACGGTCGTTGATTGATATTCTCCATGCGGCTGCCTCAAAAACGCAATAATGCAATAGATTGAGGCCAATATATTGGCCGTAAACCGTCAGGTTTTGCAGATTGGGAGTATGCAAGCTATGTACCTGGCGCCAATCCTTGATTGCCCGACAACGGGCAGTGATTCAAGTGAAAGCCATACCGTATGCAGCCATCCTCGCCCTTGTGCTGGCGAACGTAGGCCCAACAACCGCAAGCATCCCCACGGACTTCCTGGTCCCTGCCGGGGAAACTGTCTTCCTTTCTGGTGTTGTCAACGCAGACACAATTCGAATTGATGGAACCGTTCATGCCGTAGGCGACCTTACGCTGGTCGCTCAATCTATCGTGATCGGATCATCGGCCCAAATCTTGGGCAATGATGGCTTGGGCTACGTTGGATATGCTGATGGAGCCAACCTCGCATTCAAGGCGACCCAAGCCCTGGAAATTCTGGGAGTCATCAAGGCTGGACACGGCGCCGACATGCCACACTCCCCGGAGTTTGTGGGTGCCGATGGCGGTGAAGGCGGTAGCGTCTATGTCCATGCCCCCTACATTTCAGTCTTCGACGGGGCATACCTGGCTCCGGGCCACGGCGGCCAGGGGGCAGCAGTCACGGCCGTTGCGCCCCCCGCCGGTACCGTCGTTTCCGGTGGCAACGGTGGCAACGCTGGCATTGTGCTCCTCGACGGAACGCTGAGCCTCCCCGAAGGCGGCTCGACCTTTGGCGCAGCCAATGGCGGCGAAGGCGGCCTTGCATCCAGTTCGGACTCTGGACTAAGCACCATCGTCCTTGGCGGCAGCGGCGGCGACGGCGGCCTAGTCGCCACCACCGATCTAGCGTTCAGTTCCCACGCGCCCGAAACCGGCTACACGCTGTTTCTTGACCTATTGAACGTGGATTCGCTAGGTTGGGTCACGGCGACGGGACAATATGTGCCCGACGCACAAGGAAATGATAAAGCCTTGACTCCCACCGAAGAACTTCTCAATATTAATTTCAACCCCCCACGAAAACCGAAGGACCCTATTGGTCCGCCTCCAGACCCCATGGCAGTGGCTGAATTCGTTTGGTCCCTGATTCCAGACCCTTCCGGCTACCTTGACAATCTTCCGGACCCCTTCGAATTGCTGCCTGAAGATCTTCCAAACCCGATGGATTATCTTCCTGAGGATTTGCCTCTGCCTGAAAACCTCCCTTTGCCTGGCGGGATTGGCCCCCTTTGCGATCAAGGAATTACGACAAGGTGCCTTGTTACACTCATCGGCATTGAGGACGAAAGCGGCGGATGCGGCCGAGGTGCAGATGGAAAGGACGCATCAAACACCGGGGCCCCGGGAGGCAATGGCGGCAAGGGAGCCCCGGGACCGTCGGGAACCACCATGGGAGGAACCGGGGGCCCTGGCGGCGGAGGCAATCCCGGCGGTGGAGCTGAAGCCAAAGGGGGCGACGGTGGAAAAGGAAGGTGCTTCTTTGCCCGGGGCGGCGATGGCGGCGATGGCACAGCCATAGGCGAAGATGGGGGAGATGGAGGCATCGGCGGAGATGGAGGCTCTTCCAGCCTCATAGGCGGCCCTGGTGGGCGAGGAGGCAGTTGCGGTGCAGGGGGCCTTGCGACGGGCACGGGTGGAAAAGGCGGATCTGGTGGAACCTTTGGGGCCCCAGGATCGCCGGGGAAGGGCTCCAGCACCCCCGGAATACCTGGACAAGGAGGAAACGGTGGCGAAGGGGGCCCAGGATTGATTCCGGGACCTAGCGGAGCCGGCGGAGGTTGTAGCGCAGACTCCGTGTAATCCCGTGCGCATTATCCTTATCCCTCTTTGCCCATCCCGACTCTACCAAAGGTGACTACATGTCTTGGCCCCCATACCTCATTCTTGCCCTCATGCTCTCGATTTCAGGTTGCAGTTCTAAATCTCAAGTTGAAGATAATCAATCCCCATTGCCATTCACAAATGATCGCGAGCTTCCAGATTCAATCCATTGGTTCGATACATCGTCCAATGGCGCAGCAGGCAACCGGATGACCTTGGCAACGAGCGAAGGTATCCTCGCAATGGACCAACCTCTAGAGCCGTGGACAATCCACACAATCTACGGAGCGGAATTTGAAAATCGGACCACTTTTTTGCCGGATGCTGAACCTTGGAATCTTGTAGCTGCGATGGGTCCACGAGGCCCAGTCATTGCCTACCGGAGCCCCCAATATGCGATGTATGTAGCCGAATGGGATGGCTCAGATTGGGCGCGAGGAACATTGATCCCCCCTCCCGGCGAAATCTACGGGTTTCCGACTTTGGCAGGTTCCGAGGAAGAACTCATGCTGAGTTTTCCAGTGCTTTCCTCATTCCTGAACGAGCCCCGATACAGTGTACTCCGCCTTACAAATGGAATATTAGCTGATTTATCTATCAGCGAACGATTGGATTTCCCAACTATTCCAATATTAAGCCAAGGAGCTATGTATTTAGAACATGAAACATTGACTTTCGCGTTTGCCCGTAATTTATCAACAGTGGAGGTGCGGACTTCACTCTGGCAAGACCTCGCCAAAACCCCTGCGATAGAACTTCAAGGCCCCAATCCTGACGGACTACCACAATCATACTATACAGAAATAGCGAAAAAAGAAGATGGTGGATTTGTCATTGCAATCACTGCATGGGAAGCTTTTTTCTTGACGGAAACAGGCCTTCGCGACGCCATCATTTATGATCTTGGAGAAGAAACGGCAACATCAATCCAGACCAGAGACATAGTTGCCGTGCGGACCACCCCCCTAGGCGTGGCGGTTGTCCGAACCGATGCACAGGCCACCCACCACATCCAGATCTTGGGTTCGGGCAAGGATGTGGATATTGCGCAGTCCGACTGTACCCGATTCTCAATTTTGCCGGATGCGAAAACAATCACGCTAACCACTCGTGAAGGCCAATGGGAATCCCAGTTTGGACTTCTCCCAGACAATATCCAAACCTGTAGTCCTTGAGCGAAAACGGCCATCCGACCCCACCAACGCTCTCACAGCCAAGCCGGGCCTCGATTCCCTTATGGGGCCCGTGACGACTTACTGCCAGAGATCCCGGAGGGCGACGGCGTGAATCCTCGCCACGCGGCCATCCCGGCCGAATACAGCTCCTTGCACTGCGCCGCCGGCTGCCCACGCTGCAAAACTCCAGAAGGAACCATGCAATGCAGCCAAGACGCCGCTTGGCGAGCATTGGCAATGCTTCAAGCCCAGGCACGGCAAGCCACTGAATCCACGCGCCCTGAATCCCCTATGGGAGCCAAGAAGCCGGAGCTATGGTCTTGCAAAGGACATCCTCAAACTCCCTTGAATTCACCTGAGCCACACAGGCCGCAGGCAGAGCGCATATCTTGACGGTGCAGGAACTAGTACCGGAACGGCCATGAGTCTCAACGCATTGCCACGACCTAGGCCTCCCCGTCAAACGACCACTCCATTCAACACCTCCCTTTGAAGTGTAGCATCCCGGAAAGTCGTACTTGGACGCTATCTGGCATCGACCTTTTTCAAGGTCGTTGGAATGGGACGACGTGCTACCCAAAGTCGAGCGCATGCGTCGGGTCGGGCAAGTGGGCCTCGGTTCGTTTTCGTAGCTACGACGGAATCGGATGCGCTCCGTCGTTCAGGTATGTCCAGCCTTCATCCGGGACAAACCGGTAGAAGTTGGTGTTGATGATCTCGAATTCCTGTTCTAGGACCACCGAAACACTTGTGGATCCAGGGAAGACGCGCAACAGGAAGGACTCGTATCCGATGCCGTTGTATTCCTCGATGGTCGTGCCGTTGACCAACAGTGTTTGCGGGCTGCCACCGTCCACTGTCGCGTAGTTGCTCGCGACGGAGTTCGGGTCAAAGTGCCCAAAATTGAGGCCATCGCCGAGCACGTTCGTACCGTCCCAGATCAATTCAGACTGCGCAGCCGTGACAGGTCCCGCCACGAACACATCGAAGGTATTGATCGAATCCAGAGCGGCGCACGGGTTGACAGAGCCACCCTGCCAGGCGGAACCGTCGACACCTGGGAGGCCGAAGCCACACTGGATGTATCCGGTGTATTGAGTCACCTGCGTAAACGGCAGGTTGGCGGTGTCGCGCTCCAATTGCACCTTGACGATTGGCGGCGCCGCGATTCCCGCCTCCACCACGGTGCTTGTCTGGGTTGAGCTGAAGCCGAGTTTGCTGATGGCGAGGAAGTAGGATCCGGGCTCTAGGTCTTTGAACAGGAAGGCGCCGTCCGCATTGCTGGTGGCTTCGATGCCTAGGCTCTGGATGGCGACGCGGGCGCCCTCGATGGGTGTGATGGAGGCGTCTAGGACCAAGCCCCGTATGACGCCGCGATCCTTGTCGACCACTATGTCGCCAAACTTGTCGTCGTCATCGCCGGGACCTGTTTTTGTTGCACCCTCCGTGCAGCCGGCGAGGACCACGGACAGGGAGATTGCGAGGATGATGAAGAACCTCATGCGCAAAAACCGGTTCCTGGAGAGTAAAACAGTTGTTGTCACATTGCAGGACAATCAGGTACACGAGGGAGAAAAGCGAAAAGGGTGTGCTGGCGGGTAGCCGGGGCCAAAACGGCCCCTGCGTTCGCTGCTACCACAGGCGCGAGGAGTGCTACGGGATCGAAGGCCGAGGAATCCTAGCTCGGAGTGGGGTGCTTGCCGTTCTCGAGGAACGTCCAGCCTTCGTCGGGCGAGAAGCCGTAGAAGTTGGTGTTGATGATCTCGAACTCCTGCTCGGCCACCAGCGACGGGGAGGTGGTGCCGGGGAACACGCGCAGCAGGAACGACTCGTAGCCGGGGCCGTTTTTGCTCTCGATGAGGGTACCGTTGACCAGCAGAATGCGCGGGCTCGGACCGTCGGTGGCGATGTAGTTGCTGGCGGTGGTGCTTGGGTCGTAGTGGCCAAAGCTCAGGCCGTCACCAAGAATGTTGGTGCCTTCCCAGAACAGTTCGGATTGCGAGGCTGTAACTGGGCGCTGCACGAACACGTCGAAGGTGTTGACGGAGCCGGAGAGGAAGCACGGGTTGACGCTGCCGACGCCGGGAATACCGAAGCCACATTGGAGGTAGCCGGAGTATTGCGAGAGTTCGGTGAAGGGGATGCTTTCGAGGTCGGGTTGAAGCTGGACCTTGACGATGGGCGGGGTGTCGACGCCGGCGACCACGTTGACGCTGGTCTGGGCCGGGCTGAAGCCGATTTTCTTGACGCCCAGGAAGTAGGTTCCGGGTTCGAGGTCGGCGAAGATGAATGCGCCGTCGGCATTGGAGACCGTTTCGATGCCGAGGCTCTTGATGCTGACCGTTGCACCTTCGATGGGGACGATGGACGGATTGAGGACGATGCCTCGAATGGCGCCTTTGTCATCGTCCACGTCGATCTCGTCGAACTTGGTCTCTAGCTCGTCGCCGGAGTCCGCTGGAGCGCTTTCTGCACATCCGGCCAAGGTCACGGCAACAAGGATGAGCGCGAGGGACAGTGTCCGCATAGTATGGGACGATACTTTCGGGCACATAGCCGTTGTGTCGCAATCAATGCGCACCGGCCATCCAGGCCCGCCAGGGACCTCATACGTCCATCATAAGTCCATCACGAGCCAACGGTGTTCGGGCCAGCCCCTGCGCTCTATTGGGAGGGGTGCAGAGAGGATGAGCGCGAGTGGGAGGGAATGAGTTGGGCGGCGAGAGGCAGGGTTGGAAGGGGAGGGGATGAAAGGGGCAGGGAGGGGCGGAGTGGGGAACGGGGAATGGTCCCGGAGCCGGGCGCATTTGCACTGTTTTGGAATCGCGGTTTAGTGCGCGTCGCGGCGGCTCTTGGCGTAGTACGCCACCAACAACATTGTAATGGCAGCCAGGGGAACGAGCAGGAGCACCAGGCCCCACGCCCGCACAGGAGCACTTTGGCTAAGCATCATGCCGGCGCCCACAAACAGGCTGCCCAGAAACAGCAGCCAGACCCAGCCGTAGGAGATGCGACGTTCGCCCTCGTCTTCGTGCACTTCCGTCTTCAGGCGGGCCACAAGCGACCGAGGCGGCAGCGACTCATAGACCCCGCGACAAGGTTTCGTGGCGGGCCCGGTACGCGTCGCGGCAAGTGGTGCAGCAGAATGGATGTTGTTTGGACGCGATGTGGGCCCAGACGGGTGCGCCAGTGCGTTGTTTGCACCAGTGGCAGGTGACGGCGGCGGCTCCCATCAGGTTGGGCCCGGCAAAAGCCTCCTCGTCGAGTCGCACGGTGTAACCTAGGATGATGCCGGAGTCTTCCATGCGGCGGATGCGGGCGCTCACGGTGGGTTGGGTGCTGCCGGCGGCGCGGGCAAGGTCACGGTGGCTGCGGCGGGCGTCTGCTTGCAGGAGGCGCAGGATGGTGCGGTCCAAGTTGTCGAGGGCGTCGGTTTTCGCGTCGGAGTCGGCCCCGTGACCCAGTTCGTGCACACCCATGATGCTTTGCAATTGCAAACCAGAGGTAAAAAAGCACGCGCCACCCCATCTGGATCCATGGGCCTATTTGGCAACTCAGAAACTGTGGAACTGACCGTCAGCGGCATGACTTGCGGGTCCTGTGTCGCGCGAGTAACCGATGCACTGCGCGATGTGCCGGGCGTCAAGCGAACCGAAGTACACCTTGATTCGGGCCAGGCTCGCGTCAAAGTCGCAATCGGCACCGACCGCCAGATGCTGGTGGATGCGGTCCGCACGGTTGGATACGCCACCGAGTAGCCGATTGATCGCCTAGAACGCCCAGCGGCCTGTTTCCACCAGCAGCGCCATCAGGAACGTAGCTGCCACCACGCCGGCGTAGAACCAGGGCCAGGCATCGCGTCGGCGCAAGCCAAACAAGTGCACAAGGAGGCCGCCGGTCCAGGCGCCAGCACCGGGCAAGGGCACGGCAGCGATGCTCAGAAACACCGCCGATTCCTCGATGCGCTCGCCGCGTGGACTGACCTGGCGGCGAGTGCGGGCAAACACCCAATCAAGCACACGTTCGGAGCGGCGCCAGCTGCGAAGGAGGGATTCCAGGCGCGGATAGAGCCAGTGCGTGGTGGGCGCCACCAGTACGCTGCCAAGCAGGCTCCACACGACAGCTTCTGCCCAACCCATGTCGTAGAGGAGAATCGCCACCGGCACGCTGACGCGCACTTCGCCCAGGGGATTCCAGGCGAGAAACGCCACGGCTAGGGGGGCCGGGATGATGGCGAGCGCCTCGACCACCGGGCCAAGCAACGCGCTCCACCACTCGACCACGCTTACGGCGCCTCGGGAAGGGCGACCATGCTGCGGCCGGAGCCCGCCTCTGCAACCAGCTTGCCGTCGGCGACCACGGGCGCACCAAGCAGGTAGGTGTGGCTGGGCATGCACGCTGGCATTCCGCCGTAGGGGCTCCAATTGCACTTGCTGTGCAGTGCTTGTTCATCGAGCGGAGCGGGGGCGTCGAGATCAAAGACGGCAAAGTCGGCGCGCAGGCCGACCGTGAGGCTCCCTCGGTCCTTGAGATTCAGAAGTGCTGCCGGCGCCTTCGTGACAGAGTCCACCACAATCGAGAGCGGAACGTCTCCTGCGGCGGCTCGGCCCAGAAGCAACGGCACCATGGTTTCCACGCCGGGAATGCCCGCCGGGGCCGAGGGAAACACGTCCTCCTTCTCCTTGGGTGCATGCGGTGCGTGGTCGGATTCCAAAATCGGGATGCGGCCGCTTGCGAAGGCCTCCATCATGGCGTCACGGCTCCGGATGTCACGAAGCGGCGGATTCACCTTGGCGTATCCTTCCGCAAGCCCCCAGCCTTCCCAGGTCAAAAGTAGGTGATGCGGGCAGACGCCCATGCTGAACTTGGCAGCGGTGGCGGCTTGCACCGCGTCTGTGGAAGCGACGTGGGCAATGTGGATGCGCGGCGCGGGCTTGATGCCTGGCATCGCCTTCATCACGTCGTAAATGGATTCGACTTCCGCAAGTGCCGGTCGTGCTCGATCGTGGTCGCCGGGCTCCACTTCGTTGCGGCGGTAGTGGTCGAGAATCCGCTGCGCCTCGCAGTGAAGAATGACAGGTTTTCCCGCCTTGCCACACAGCGCCAGGGCTTCCTTGAAGGCCGCCGCGTCGTCGAGCAACAAGTCCCCGGTGGTCGCGCCGAGGTAGACCTTCATGCCGACGCTCCAGCGCAGCATTTCGGCGACCTCTCCCGTGTACCAGGTGCCGCCGGCCCAGAGCCCATAATCCACGACGACCTTTGATTGGGCGATGCGGTGCTTTTCGCGGATGGCTCGGATGGATGTAGTGGGCGGGAGCGTGTTGGGCATGTCCACAACACCCGTCACGCCACCAAAAGCGGCAGAGACTGTGCCGGTGTGCAGGTCTTCCTTGTGCGTCGCGCCCGGGTCCCGCATGTGCACATGAATGTCGATGGCGCCCGGCAAAATGGCGCGGTCGCCAAAATCCGTGTGCTCTTCTGCGACCTCATCAGGGCCAGTAATCTTCGCAATGATCCCGTTGTCGTCCACCCAAAGGACGCCCGGTTTGAGCGCTCCATCTTGGTAGATGCGGCCGCTGTAGGATTTCATCAGACAGACCCCCAGACACCGAGTTCACCGTCTCGAACCATTTCGTCGAGGGACTTGTGGAAGGTGCGCGTCCAGGAGCGAACATGCAAATGGTGGCCAAGCAGCCCGCCCACGAGCAAGCCGTTGACCGCGATGATGGGAATCGAAAACACGGGGTCGCGCTCGCCGCCAAACGCAACGACCACGAGGATCACTTCCAGGCCCCAAAGGAGCGTCAGAAGCGCCGCGAGCGCCATGCTGCGGTTGTGCGTGCTGCGGCCGCGTACCTTGCGATGCAGTTCTGGCACGGTTTCACAGGCCGGAGCGAGCTTCATCCAGTGGTTCCACATGCCGCGCAGGCTCGACTCGTAGCCATCCACGGCACGAAGTCCGGTCCACCAGCCGAGGCCGAGCCCGAGTAGGATGGCGCCCGCGTGAACGCCCATGCCCCAGGGCATCCACAACAGGAGTGCTGGAGCCAGAAGCAGCGCCGCAAACACAGTCAACAGGGCGGCGCGGCTGCGCGCGTGCCGGGAGTCACCCTGCAGGAGGCCCAAAAACTCGCGAGCGACACCACGCGCCATCGGCGCTACCAGGAGGCACTTCCTCTTAGGGCCCTCGGTTCGATGCGGAATTGTATGCAGGCGCAACAATATCGCACGCCGAGCCCGTGCGCGGGCCTTGGACCAGGCCTGCAGCCGGCGCCAGTGCAGCCGAAATTAGGCGCTGGTCAACCGTCCAAACACCAGGAATGCCGTGTGCCCCAAGCCCTCAGAACTGGGCCGAATGCGGCGGTCCTTGACATCCCAAAGACGCTCGATCAGCTCCATGGCGCGAACGTCGGCAAAGCCAAGCGATTCGAGTGTCCGCACCGCCTGTTCCATCTGGGTCACCTGGGGGCAAAAGCAGCAGACGCGAGCGCCAGGACCCAAGAGCGGCCGCAGATTCGGCAGCGCCAGCCACGGCTCCGGTTGGTCCAACAACACCGCATCGAAGGGGCCGGCGACGCCTTCCGCGACACCCTGCGTCAGGTCGCCAAGAAACACATCCACGCGTTGTTTGAGTCCCGCGTGGACTAGGTTTTCGGACGCCCATTCGGCAAAATCTTCGCGCAATTCCTGCACCACAACCTTGCCGGTGTCGCCCACGGCGCTTGCCAGGACCATGGTGGTGGCACCCGAGCCGATGCCGGACTCCAAAACGCGGTCGCCAGCACCCACGCCCAGCTCAAACACGATGCGGCTGGCGTCCTTGGCACCGATGGTCTGTGCTTTGCGGCGCACGGTGCTGTGCAAGTCGGCGACGGTCGGACGAAGCAAGGCGAGGGTTTTGCCCACAGCGACGATGGAGGCGCCCCATGCAAGGCCCGCGAAGCGATTCGGGTCAATGACGCCGAGCCCGCCGACCTTGCGTGCGTGTCCGCCGTCCACTTGCAAGAGCCAGCGGCGGCCCGTCTCCGGCTCCAATGCCAACACGCGGTCGCCCGCGACGATGAGGTCCGTGGAAGGGTTTTGGTCCATGGAAACGGTCACTGTTGCTTGGCAAAGGCAGCTTGCAGCTTGGTCTGGAGTTCTTCCAGTGCCTCGCGCAATTGCTCTTCCTGGCCCTTGGTGCGCTTGATGCGGATTTCCATCGTCTCCGCGTCGTCCTTGAGGCGGGCTACGGCGGCGTCTCGGCCGGCGTCCTGGACCAGGTAGCTGCCCACGTTGCGGTAGATCGTGGCGTCTTCTGCCAGCTCCTCCAGTTCGCCCGCGGCGCGGGTGTTTTCGTTCAGCATCGCTTCCATCTGCATGCGCTGCTGGGACACCTGCTGAAGTTGCTGGGACATTTGCTGAAGGCGCTGGACCTGGGCCTGAAGGTCCGCTGCGTTCTCGGCCATGGCGGCGGCGAGACTGGGCGCCGTCTTCAACGTTCACCCACGCCAGGCTCAGCCGTACCTGCACATCTACTTATCAACCTGAACATGTTCGAACCACACGCGAACATGGGACTGACGGAACTGCTCTTCCAACTCGAAATGCCCGAGTGGCCCGTCGCCGGTTTTACTCGCGAAGTGCCCGACGCCCGCGTCATCATGAACCACATCCGGTTCGATGAGGACCACTTTCCGATTCGCAACATCTTCACGGTGCTTGCCAGCAAGGAGGACGCGGCCCGGTTTCTGAAGCTCCTGGATGAATTGTACACCAACATCGATGTGCTGCGCCAGGACGACAGCGCCCTCTCCGTGCTTGTTGATCCGGCGCCCGAGAAAATGAAATTCCTCAAGGGCCCCTTCACCAGCGCCCTTCGATCGCTAGGCGAAGATCGCATCCTTCGCCCCATCGTCATCAAAGATGGCTGGATGACCGTCGGCGTCATCACCGCGGCCAGCGTCGAAATCGGCGACATCATCCGCACCGCAACGGACTCCTTCAAGAAAGCCGGCCTCCAAATGAAGCTCGTGCGCTGGGGCGAATACCGGCCCGAAGACCACCCCATCGGTGATTACGAAGAAAAGTTGACGCCCAAGCAAACGGAGATTGTCAAAATGGGGCTCGCACTCGGCTTCTACGACAACCCGCGACGCTGCAACCTGGAAACACTCGCCAAAGTGTTCGGCATCAGCAAAGCCGCCGCCCACAACCGCCTCAAATCCGCCGAGCGCAAAATCCTCACCTCGTATTTCTCCTGAACGTCGGGCGCTTCCCCGACGATTCGCGGGCCATTTTATGCACCAGAGGCCATGAAGGAGTATGCGCCTCCTCGCCGCTTCTCTCTTCGCCGCCCTCATCCTCTCCGGCTGCACGGCCACGCAATCCTTCGAGGACGGCGAATTCACGGTGATGCTCACGGGCTCCCCCATCGACTCCGATGGACGCGCCACCTTCGACGTCACATTCACGCTCGAAGAACCCCTCACCTACACCCACCCCGGCTGCAGCCCCGCCCTGTTTTCCGCCACAGTCCAACACGGCGACGGCATCGGGCTTGCGGAATACGGCAAAGAACCGTTGTTTGGCCCCTGCGTCATCCGAGAAACCACGCTTCCCGCCGGCGCGCACACGGCCACATTCCACTGGAACGGCAACGACGGAGTGATGGACGGCGGCCAACCCCACGACGGCAAACGCCTGCCCGCGGGCACCTACGACGTGCTCATCGAATTGCGCGGCAACGCAGAAAAGTCCACCACCGTCCAAGTCATCGTCTCCTAGGCAGGCTGGGCCGAAATCTGTTCCACGGCCTGCAATCCGACTGCTGCGTCCGCGAGGCTGTTGGCATAATACACCACGAGGTCCCAGCGATCAGCCCGCACCCGCCGCGCTTTGTCCCGCACCAATGCGTCCCGACGCTCCAGGACATCCAAGGCACGGTCAAGGACCTTGGTGCGCTCGTCGGCGGCGTCCACTTCATCCGCGATGGCGTCCGCATCCATGCCACCGTTGGGCAAATACGGATCCCCCGTGGCCACAGGGCGACCGTCACGCCGAATCTCCTCCAATACGTCGCGCAGCGCCAACAACAAGGTTCCTTCGTCCACGCCCTCTTCCATTCGAGCTTGCCCCACCCGCACGGCGGCGGCGCACACGGCAGTCACAGGAGTTGCTGGAACAGTGCGAGCAATCGCCTCCATCACGATTTGGCCAAACGGCAACAACGCTTCCTGGCGCACCTTGCGATCGGCGTCGTGCAAAAACGGCGCCTGCTTTGCATACCACTCGTCAAAGGAAATCGGCTCCCCAAAATGAATGGCCGCAACACCGTGCTTCTTGAGACGCCCCGAGAGGAGCCGACCAAGGTTCAAAGCCCCAATCATGGGGCCACGCACCAGCAAACTTCCAAGACGCAGAAGCTTCACTCCGAAGCTGCGCCTCGCCCGGCGCGGGCGCCCGTGTGTTGCCTCGAAGACCATATTCTCGTCCTCAATGACGCGATCAAAATTGATGCCGACCGGCACGAACACCAAGGGCTTGTCAAAGGCAGGGTCCAGTTTTGCCAGCGCCATGCTATCGAGCAGGCCAAGCTTCACCGGCCGAAGTCGCCCATCCCGGCTGAGACCTCCCTCCGGAAACATCGCCTGCGTCACACTTTGCTTCGTAATCAATTCCACATACGTCTGGAGCGTCTTGTGGTACAGCGGATCCGTCTCGCCCCGACGCACGAAGTAAGAGCCAAACGATCGAAACAGGCCCTCCAAGGGCCAGACCCGTGCCCACTCCCCGACCGCGTAACTCACCTGCACGGACCGACTCAGCATGAAACCCGTGACCACAAAATCCGCGTTGCTGCGGTGGTTGCTGACGTACACGACGCTTGCACCTTCCGGAATCGACGCCTGCGCACGGCTAAGGCTCTCCTGGTCGAGTCGCACATTGTACAGTGCATACGCGATGCGCCGACCAAGGCGATACCCGACCCGATAGTAGGCAAGCGGACTAAACTGCGGAACAATCTCCTCTAACCAAACCCGAACCCTCGCCTCCACGTCGTCATAAGACTCCCCGGCCCCCGTGGCCTGCTCCACCATCGCCTGCACCAACCCCGGCTCCGACAACACGAGCTGACGAACCGCACGGCGATGTGTATACCGAAACGGATCCTCCGGGATGCGCCGATCGCGCAAAAACCGATCCACGCGAGCCTCCTGACGCCGCTTGAAACCCGACACAACTAGGTGCCGCGCCCCCTCATAGAGCAACCAGCCCGAACCCGCCATGGGGAGCCACTGCCACCCCGAAGGCATCCAGACCACGCACCGCAATCACCGCCCTCGACTTGAAACCGACGAAGCAGCGAAACGGCCCCCAAAACCCGATTCCTTTGCCCGCACACCGCTAAACGCCCACCGCCGCCTGCGCTCCCGAAGGAACGAATCCATGACCCGAGTAATCACCAGCGCCTGCGTCGGCACAAAAGACACCAGCTGCGTCGACGTCTGCCCCGTCGACTGCATCCACCCGCACAAAGGCGACGATGCGGACGCATTCAAACAAAGCTTCGACCAAGTCGAACACCTCTCCATCGACCCCGACGAATGCATCGACTGCGGCGCCTGCGAACCCGCCTGCCCCGTCGAAGCCATCTACCCCGACGACGAGGTGCCCGAAAGCGACAAAGAATGGGCAAAAATCAACGCCGACTTCTTCGCATGACCCGCCAAAAAAACGCCAATCCACCCCTCCCATAGCCGTCAAAAAAGCCAATATTTCGGCGCGTCGAATCGCCAACCCCTAAGTAAGGACGCGCACCATGCACACACAGGAGAGAACCGCATGACCCGCGTCATCACCAGTGCCTGCGTCGGCACAAAAGACACCAGCTGCGTCGACGTCTGCCCCGTCGACTGCATCCACCCCCACTCGGGCGACGCCGACGGCGACTTCAAGGAAACCGTGGCCGCCGCCCTCCAGCTCTACATCGACCCCGATGAGTGCATCGACTGCGGCGCCTGCGAACCCGCCTGCCCCGTCGAAGCCATCTTCCCCGATGACGAAGTTCCCGCCGGCGAAGAGGCCTCCATCGAAGCCAACGCCAAGTTCTTCGAATAGGCAAGACCCCGAGTTCCTCTCTCCCCTCCTTCCAATTTGAGCCCCCGGTGGGTAAGTAGACGGAACCAGATCAGCGTACGCTCGGCGTTCGCGCTACGTGCGAAACCCATGGCTTCCTACCTGGAGCAACGCACGAGGCCGTCCAGGACAACAAAGTAGGGGAAAGGAAGGGGAAAGGGAAGAGATTCTCAAAGCTAGAGGCGACACGAGGCGTCGAAGAACCCACGCAGACCCCCCAAGGCCGTGCAAGCACGGCCTCGGGGTCCGCTCGGCCCAAGGGCCTCGCTGTCTTGCGCTGAACCTTTGGCGCTATTCAGCGCCAAAGAACCCGCGCAAGACGGGATGCATTTCCATCGCCTGTTCCTTCGCAATCTGCTCGTACATGCGGATATAGATACCCACAGCCAAGAGCAAACCTGTCCCTGAAGCATTACCGATGGTTCCCAGCATGTCCGCCGTAGCCGCAAGGCCACCGACGATTGCACCACCAAGAACCGTGATGGTCGGAATGTAGCGTCCCAGAATCTTCTGCAAGACACGCGGGTCGCGGCGGAAGCCGGGAATCTGCATGCCACTGCGTTCGATCTGCTTGGCGACCGCTTCAGGACCCATATTGGTGGTCTCGACCCAGAACTTGGCGAACATGATCGAACCACCAATGAAGAGCGACATGTAGATGACGATCTTCAAGATGATCTGCCATGGCGCGTGGCCGCTGGCGAAGGCACCATAGGCGTCCGAGTTGAAAATCGGCAGGAACCAGTCACTGAGCCCATTGAAGGTACTCAGATACCAAGCGCCGCCGGCCACCGGTTGCAGACTCTGGCTGCCGGTCTGGTAGGTTCCGATCCACCAAGCATGCCCGATGACCGGGATCTTGCTGAAGAACGGGTGCTGCCAGAGAAGCAAGCTGAAGATGTTCACGTTGGCAATCAGCGCCGCCATCAAGATGACAGGGATGTTGCTGGCGTAGATCAACCGCAGCGGGTAGCGACCACGGGCGCCGCGCACCTTACCATGGGCAAGAGGCAGTTCCACGCGGGTACTCTCAGCGAACACCACGAACATGAAAATCGCCATCGTGGCCAGGAAGGTCAGGATGGGATTGGGGAACGCTTGGTTGCCGATGAACATCTGCTCAAAGCCACCCTCGTTGACCAGACTGCGCAAGCTGCGCTGGCTGAACACGTAGATGACCATGGGCAGGGAGCCGCTGGGGGGATTGAACGTCGGGTCCAATGCCTGACCAGCCTGCGTCGGTTGCCAGTTGAGCGTTCCCTGGAACAGGGCTTGGCTCACACCGGCCGCGATGAACAAACTGATGCCGGAGCCGATGCCCCACTTGCTGATCAGTTCGTCCATCAGGAACACGACAATGGCACCGAAGGCCAGTTGCAGCACAATCACGCTGCGGGCCATGCCGCCGCCGACCGCGTTGACAAACAAGTCGTCCGGTTCCAAGAAACCGTACACTTGCGGCACGGATTCAATGAAGATGAACAAGAGAACCAGCACTTTCTGGGCACCTTGGTAGATCGCCTTGTCCTCGGTCTTCGAAAGATCGAGGTTGATGATCTTGGCGCCCGTGAAGAGCTGCATCACGATGCTGCCGGTGACGATGGGACCAATCCCAAGGTGCATGATCGTGCCGCTGGCACCGGCCAGGATGGCACGGAAGCCCTCGAAAATGTCGAGCTGTTGGGAGCTAACTCCGAACAGAGTGATGTTGGCCAGAGCAAAGTACAGCAGCAGCGAGCCGGTCGTCCAGAGGAGCTTCGTCTTGAAAGAGACGTGGCCCTCGGGCTTCCTGACCGCAGGCCAGCGTTCAATGATCGGTTTCAGTGCATAAAGGCGGCTTCGAGTCTCAGCCATACGGTCACCGGAGTGGAGCGAGCCGTCCAAAGGGGGCTCTGTCTTAAGTGCTCCCAAGGGGAGAACGGAGAACCTTGTCACACATCCCTAGTGAAGGGCAAAAAAGCGGGCAAAAACGGGGTGAAGCGCCACTCTACTAGATTTCGAGGCGAACAAACGAACATTCGGCGAAAGTGGAGATTTGCTTGAAGGGAAGCAAATGGTGCCCACATGGCGGGCCAAGAGAAGAAAAGGAGGGGGAAATGGAGGGGAAATGGAGGGGGAAGGAAGAGGGCTGTGGCTTGTGGGCCGTCCTAGTCGGTCTTGATGCTGCCGCCGGCTGCCTCGATCTTCGAGACTGCGCCGTCGGTGGCGTTGGCGACCGTCAGGGTCAGCTTGCCCGTGACCTTGCCGCTGCCAAGGAGCTTGGTGTAACCGGCCTCGGTGAGGTCGATCTCCGTGGCTCCCGGGAAGAGCTGTTCGAGGGCGCCCACGTTGATGGTGACATCTTCGGGGGTGCGGCTCTTGCTCTTGAAGCCGATGCGGCCCCAGCGCTTGGCTGCAAGACCGGCGTGCTTGCCGCCGAGGATCTGCAGTTGCAGGAATCGGTGCTTGTTGGCACCGGCGCGACCGCGTCCACCCTTGAGACCTGCACCGCGTCCACCCTTGTGGCCGCGACCGTGCGTTCGGCTCTGGCGGCGGAACTTCTTGGCCTTTTCTCCCTTAGCCATTTAGTTCATCCTCCCGATGAGGTCGTTGATTTTGGCACCACGGTAGCCGAGGGCACCGCCGGCTTGGTAGGAGCGCTTGATGCCTTCGAGACCCTTCTTGGCAGGGTGCAGGCGCAGCAGGGGCTTGACGTCGGCGAGGTCCTTGTATTGGGCCTTGCCGTCGACGATGGCCTGTGCGAACTCCGCGATGGAGCTGTAGGCGCTGCCCGCTTTGACCACGGCGTCGGTGATTGGCTTGTCACCCACGAGACGGCCGCGAACGGTGATCATCTCGGTGAGGGTGGCGGCGTCGATCTCGCCCCAGGTGACGTAGTCCTTGGCGACTTGGAGCATACCCTTGGTGGTCTCGTTGTCAGGTAGGACAACACAGTGGTTGACCTGGTTGAGGCGGAGGTACTTCAGGGTGTCCTTGATCTTGGGGTTGATGTTGATTTGACCGCGCAGGCGGATGATTGCGTGCGCCATCAGGCATCGACCTCTTCTTGGACATCGGGTTGGCGGTCGGCCTTGATGGTCAAGGCGCCGTCTACCATCTGGGTGCGGGCGCGCTGGGCGGCCGTCATCTTGACGGTGTTCAGGCTTTCGAGGGCCTGGAACGCCGCCTTGGCGTAGTTGGTGGTGGTGCGGGTCTGTCCACGAGTGTGCACGTAGGCGTCCTTGACGCCGGCGAGACCGAGCACACTGCGAGCGACCTTTCCGCCCACAAGGCCGGTGCCCTGAGGGGCGGGGCGAATGGTGACTTCCGTGGAAGCGCATTTGCCCATGGTCTGGTAGGGGATGCTGGTGGCGGGGGCGCCGTCACCGGATTGCCAGGAGCCTGCACCTCGGCGCACTTCGATCATGTTGATCTTGGCGCGGTCGATGGCGCGGCGGATGGTGGGTCCGACTTCCTTGCCCTTGGCTTGGCCAAGGCCGACGAAGCCGTCCTTGTTTCCAGCGACACAGGTGATGGCGAAGCGCACACGGCGACCGGAGTCGGTCATGCGCTGGACCATGTTGATGTTCAGCACTTCGTCCTCGAGTTCGGGCAGAAGGGCGTCGACGATTTCGGGCTCGCGCAGGGGCAAGCCGCTCTGAATCGCTTCGCTCATGGTCTTGATTTCGCCACTCTTGACGAGGCGACCTAGGCGGGTCTTGGGATCCCAGGGCGGCGGGGCGGGCTTGTCGAAGCGACGGCGTTGGCCGGGGCCACCGCGTGCTCCACCTGCTCCTCCACGGGGACCACCGGGGCCTCCGCGGGGGCCACCAGGGCCACCACGGGGTCCGCCGGGACCGCCGGGTCGACCGCCGGGGCCACCAGGACCGCCGGGGCCTCGGGTTCCGCGGCCAGGCGCTGGGGCGGGGCCGCGGTTCGGGGTTGCATCTGCCATGTTAGTTCTCCTCGTCGTCTGACTTAGCCGCCTGCGTGACACCGATGGCGTCGCGGACGGCTTCGAAGCTCTTCTGTTGGTCGAGGAAGGCGCCGTTGAGGCGGTCTTCCGCGGGGAACATCTCGTCGCCGTGGGGGACGTAGACGCCGGAGTCCACGATGCCCTTGAGCGCCGCGAACACCTTGCTGCCCTTGACTGCCGCGTGGCGGCCGATGTCCAGGACGGCACTGTCGATGCCGCTGTCCATGGCGCGCTTGCCAGCCAGGAGGCCGGTTAGGTAGGCGGCCGGGGTGCTCTTGGCACTGCCCGTCCAGCCCATCTTGGCCAGCTCTTGGCCGACGGCGGTGGTCTTGACGTTGTCGCCGGTCTCGGCCCAGTCGATGAACTGGACGATGACGTTGCCGTTGGTGCGGCGCACCACGACTCGCGTCTCGCCGCTCTTCAGGAGACCGAGGCGGGCTTTGTAATCAGTGCGGCCTTCGCGCCGACGGCGGAAGGGGACGCGCGTGCGGGGACTGGTCGCCATTAGGCCACCTCCTCGACAAGCTTGCCTTCGGTCTTCATGTGGGTCACCATGTGGGCGCGGGAGCGGAATTGACCGCCCTTGGCGCGCATGTAGTACTCGCGGTAGGTGTGGCGGTCGATGGCGCCACTTTCTCGGTAGCCGCGGATTTCGCTGCGCAGAGCACGGATGAGAGCCATCCAGCGCTGCTTGCGTGGCAGACGAGCGTACTTGGCACCCTTGCGGCTGCCGGGTCCGACTCGTCGTCCCTTGGCTTTCTGGGCGTCTAGTTTGCGGCCGCGGCCACGGGAGACACCCTGTTTCTGAACGGATACGATGACCTTGCCGTTGATGAGCTTGCGAACATCAGCGCGGGTCACGGCGCCGGCCACTTCTTCTTGGCGGTCGGGGTCGATGCGAACACGCGACTGGCCGACCTTCATGATGTCGGCGGCGAGGCGCTTCTGGTTGCGAAGATCCGCCATCTAGTTTCCTCCACGGTTGAAGACGCGGATCTTGAGTTCGTCTGCGCGCTTGCAGATGAGCTCGGCCTTGCGTCCACCGACGGTGCCGCCGATGCGGGCGCCTTGGGTGGTGGGCTCGACCTTTTCGAGGTCAGCGGGGTTGTACACGAGGACTTCTTCGAAGCCGCTCGGGTGCAGGCCGCGCGCGGCGACGGGGCCACGGTAGCCGATGCTGACCAGCGGTGGGCGGTACTTGTAGTGACGGCGCTGCTTGGAGTGGATACCGGTCGGTCGGCGCCAGGGGGCGTGCTTGCCTCCGAGCTTCTTGTACCGGAACCATTCTTGGCGGCGGAAGGCAGGACGTTGTTTGTCCTTGACCGCGCGGACCTCGAGGGCCGTCTTGGTCGCGTCGTCCAGAACCGGCTTGATTTTCGGCTGGACGTCCTTCTTGTCACCCTTGGAACCGGCTTCGCCGGCGGCCTTTACGGCCTTGGTCTCCTGGGGCTTGGTTTCGTCGCTCATTCTTCACCTCCCTTGTTGGTGATGTAGATGCCATCCTGGAAGACGCGGATGTCGCGGCCCTTCACGCGGGTGGCAAGTTCGATGTTGGCCGCGGTCTGACCGACGGCGTGGATGTCGATGCCTT
Source organism: Thermoplasmatota archaeon (assembly GCA_041601615.1). Taxonomy (GTDB): domain Archaea; phylum Thermoplasmatota; class E2; order JACPAO01; family JAHFTW01; genus JANQNI01. Next base: position 79,785 of record JBFIHX010000004.1, read on the forward strand.
CTACGGTGACATCGGCGCCCTTGACAGTCACCTTGGCACCGGGAACAATCGTGGCTCGGCGAGCGTGGCGCTCCCCGAGGAAGTTCTCGATGACCACTTCGGTGCTCTGCACGTTGACCTTGATGGGAAAGTGGTTGTAGACGATCTTGAGCTGGTAGTTCCAGCCGTCGGTCACACCGCGGATCATGTTGCGGATGTGTGCGGCGTAGGTGCCGCAGATCGCCTTGTGTTCGCGTCGGGGCAGGTCCTTGTGGACCCGCACCACGTCGCCGTCGACATTGACGGTGACGCCGCGGTAGCGGAAGCGACGCTCCAGTTCGCCCTTGGGGCCCTTGACGAAGGTGTGGTTTTCGCCGTCGGCATGGTCGACCGTGATGGTGACGCCGGACGGGATGTCCACTTCATGGATGATTTCAGAGAGAATCGGCATAATATCACCTAGTAGACGTAGGCGAGCAAACGCCCGCCTGTTCCGACCTCCTTGGCCTTGTATTGGTCGATGACGCCGTAGGTGGTCGTCAGAATCAGGGAGCCGAAGTCACGGGCCGGAAGGTACCGGGACTCCCACTCGTCGAATTCTGCCTTCTTGATGGCGTAGCGGGGCTTGATGACACCACAGTTGTTGATCTGGCCGTTGAGGCTGATCTTGTACAGGCCGCCGCGTCCATCGTCTTCGTATTCGAAGGGGCCGATGTAGCCTTGGTCCTGCATTACCTTCAGAACGCGTCCAACGAGCTTCGAAGCGGGGGTGATGGTGGCCTCCGTTTTCTTGGCGCGCTCGGCGTTGCGGAGGACTGTCAATGCGTCTGCGAGAGGATCGGTTTGCATTTTGTCACCTCAAAAGTACTTCTTGAACCCGAGCGTGCGGGCGTTGTCGCGGAAGCATTGTCGACATAGGCGCAGGGCATAGCGGCGCACCATTCCACGGCGACGTCCGCAGGCCTGGCATCCTTCGATGCGACCCTTCCAGATCTGGCGTTCTTTCATGACGAGGGGCATCTAGATGACCTCCAGGTTGAATTTCTCGGTAAGGAACGCCATGCATTCCTCACGGGTGACACGGTGGCTCCGGGGAACCTTGCGTGCCATGAGCCGGCGGCGCTTGATGCGGTGGCCGGGCTTTTCTAGGGTGATGGCGACATCCATGCCAAAGACACCGATGTCGGGGTCGTAGCGTTCGCCCTCGAAGGTGGTGTGGTCGGTGACACCGAATTGCAGGTTGCCTTGGTTGTCGAAGCTCCAGGCGTAGATCTTGTTCAAGCGCGTGTAGAGTGCGCGTCGAATGAAGTCTTCAGCCGCTTCGCCGCGGACGGTGACCTTGCAGCCGATGGGCATGCCGGGGCGGACACCGAGTTCGCGGTTGTTGACCTTACCAAAGGTGCGCATCGGCTTTTGGCCGGTGAGCTTCTCGGCAACGCGTTCTGCCTTCTCGAGGCGGTCGCCGCCCTCTCCGACACCGAAGTTGACGGTGACCTTGTGGACGCGGGGCAGGGTCATGGGGTTGACCGTGGCTGCATCAGACAATGGACGTCACCTCGTGCTTGGGGAGGTTCTTGCGGTCACCGATGGGGAAGGCGTAGGGCTTGATGGTGGTGAAGCTCTTCTCGCCGGATTGCAGGTGGACCAGGTTGGCCTTGTGGCTGCGGGTCACTTCGATGCTGGCGATCGGGGCGATCTCACCGGCGTGCTGGCCACCCGTGATGAACACTTCAGCGCCTTCTCCAACGGGGAAGTGGCCGATGATCTTCTGGGAGGGCAGCTCGATGCGGAGCACGTCGCCGGTCTTGTAGTCGTCCTTCTTGACAAGCAAGTTGCGGCCGTCGTGCAGGTTGAGCTGGGTAGCGCCGCCCTTGACGGTGGTCTTGTTGTCGATTTGGCACATCTTCCAGGTCGCGTCCTTGGAGCCGACTTCGACGAAGCGCAGGCGGGCCTTGTGGTCCAAGACGACGCGCCAGGTGCGCTTGAGGATGGGTACGCTGACGACATCCATGAAGCCGACGGGGAACTTGGCGTCCTTGACGACGCGGCCGTCGACGTGGATCTTGCCGGCGCCGATGGCGGTGCGCGCTTCACGGCCGGAGGCCGCGAGGTCGAGGTAGTCACGCAGCACGGTCGCGAGGGGGACGGCGCGCTCGATGGCGTGCGGTCCGGCGCGCGGCTTGGTGGTGTAGACGTTGGTCTTGCGGGGGATGGTCCAGGACCGGGGGGTCGCTAGACGCTTCAGGTGCTTGCTCATTCGGAGGCCTCCTTGGACTTTTCATCGCCGCCCAGTTTGGTGCGGCGGCGCTTGTCCTCAAGGTTGAGGCGGGTGATCAGCAGGTTGCTGGCGTTGACCGGAAGGGCGACGTCGGTGCCGTCGGCCTTCTTGTGGGTCACACCTTCAACGATGACCTTGCGGTCCTTGGTGCGGATCTCAACGACCTTGCCGGAGTGGCCGCGGTGGCCTCCGCGCATGACCTTGACCTCGTCGCCGGTGACGACGGGGATGGATCGGACGTTGTACTTCAGCAGCAGTTCCTCAGAAAGGTGACTGGCGATCTGCTTGCGGCGGATGTGCAGCGGGGCGTCGTAGAGCGCCTTTCGCTGCTTTCGGGGTTGGGAACTCGTCGTCATCAGAATACCTCAAACGATCGTGTTGGCCGTGGCACTGATGCGGGGCCAGCGTTGGGCGCTCTCTCGGGACACGGGGCCCTTGATCTGGCTTCCCTTGACTTCGCCGTCTTCGGTGATGATGACGCATGCGTTGTCTTCGAATTGCACGGTGACACCGTCCGGGCGCTTGTACGGGCGCTTTTGGCGCACGACGACGGCCTGGAGGATTTGGCGGCGCATTTCGGGGCTGCCCTTCTTGACGGAGACGATGATTTTGTCACCGACGCCGGCTGCGGGGTAGCGGCGGGCGGTGGTGTGGGTGCCGGGCACCATGATGATCTCGACGATCTTGGCTCCGGTGTTGTCGACGCAGTCGAGGCGGGCGCCGGTGGGTAGGCCGCGGGTGACGCTGCCGGGAATTCCACGCATTTAGGTCGCCTCTTGGCTGCGGTTCTCGACCACGACGAATTTGATCGTCTTGCTGATCGGGCGGCACTCGGCGATGAGGACCTCGTCGCCGACGCTGACGTCGATGTTGCTGGGCAGGTGCGCAGGGTAGCGGCTGGTTCGCTTTTCGAACCGCTGGTACTTGGGCACCAGTCGCTGGTGTTCCTTCTCCACGACGACGGCGCCACTCATCTTCGCGCTGACGACACGACCAACGATGGTCGCGCCGCGCACGGGAAGGGTGCCGTTGAAGGGGTTCAGGGTGTCACCAAGCGCCGGCGCACGCTTGGGCGCACGCACGTCTATGCCGATGTCACGGACTTCGCTCATGAATGGTTCTCCTTGTATGCGGCGAGGACAGGTAACCCGGGTGGGTTTCTGGCCCCTTAACACCCAGCTCGTTTCCTTGCGGGATGCGGCCCGACCGCGGCGGGCAATGATGCGGTTTGATGGAGTCGAGGCATAGCCCTGACTCCTCTCTGGGGCGCGGTGAGGTGGCGCGAGATATAAGGTTGGGGGTGGCTTCGTGTGGAGACGAACGGGTGTTCTATCTTCGGTGATTTGTAATGATTTTAGGGGAATGGCCGCCCCAATTGCCCCAAATAAATCCCCCCTTTGCAGTCATGAATAGATAGTAATGAAGAGGCATCGAGGCTAATTTGGCCTAATATTAGGCTCGGTGCGACCTGAGGGGTGTCGAATTTATCCTATAGAATTTTAATTCATAAATATTATATAGATATTTAATTGGGCCCCTTCATGGAGACATTCTCCGAGCAACTACCACCCACCGTGATCACCAACCTGGACCAAATCCAAGACGGCCAAATCATTTCCATCAAGAGTGCGACGTTCGACAACGTCTTCCTGCGCATGGACGGATCCGGAGTCACAAAGGCGACCGCCCAAGGGCAAGGCTCGGTCAATTGCCAATTCGGCGCCTATGAATGGGAGCAATTCCGCATCTGCAGGCACCCTTTCAACGCCTTCACATTCGAGTCCGTGGCCCACCCCGGTGTTTACCTTCGCATGGACGGCAAGAACGTTGTTCAGGACGAAAAGAACGGCGCGGGCACAGTCAACTGCCAGTTCGGGTACGGACCGTACGAGTTCTTCACGCTGACACAACTAGCTGACTCCATATTTGGCATTGAATCGGCCCTCTTTGACAGAGTCTACCTCCGAATGGACGGGAGCAAGGCCGACGCATTTTCCGGCACCGGAGCCGGAACCGTCAATTGCCAATTTGGCGCAGTGGGCGCTGAACGGTTCTATCTCGTAGTTCACTCATCCCCGCCGGCTTGATTTGGTGCTCGGATTCACGGCTCTTTCTTCCCGCTTCTTCAACCCCACCGGCCACAGGTTGCTCTTCCCGCCCCCTCCGGCCCCCCGCGCCCTCCTTCGACTACCGTGCCGGCGCTACCGTACTTTTTTGGTGCGCCCATCGTCGCCCCCTCTGGGGCCACCGAAGGTCCACTCGCCTGCGGCTCGCCGCAAAATGAAAGCCCTACCGGACCTTCTTTGTGCGATCTTGAGACCGGAACTCAATGGCCCGACCTTCCACAATCACGGGCTCCCCCGTGCGGCCGGGTGACTGAAATGCAAACGTGCATGCCGCTTTCGCCAACTGCACGCGCCGACCACCGGAGCCACCCACGCGCAGGGTCAATGTGTGCAGCGTCTCGCCCACCACGTCGCCCGTGAGGCCTTGGATGCCGGCATCGGCACTGTCGTGGACGGTGCAGAGCAAGCCCACGAGTTCGCCACGGGCCACGCTTTTGGCCGGGCCTTGGAGTCGAGGGACGAAACGCTTCACGGGGCGGCCGACGCAGAGGGGCTTCAAAGCAGTTCGGCGGTGGTGATGATGGGGACGCCTGCCTCAAGTCGGAGGGTTGCATCGTGCGTCCAAAGGATGCCGTGGACGGCGAGGGTGCATGCGACATAGGGTGCGTCTTTGGAACCGGATCGTTTGCATCGTTTTCGAGCTTCGGTTGCATGGATGGCCATCATGGCCTCCGACACACTTTCGATGCGGTCTTGGAAGGCTGCCCACACCGCTTCGAATACTGCGGGGGCGAGGAGGCTTTTTTTCAACAGAAATTCACGCCGAGAGGCCGCTTCCTCCCAAAGCCAGGCTGGGGCATAGAGGGGGCGGTCCAATTCCAAAATCAGGCGTCGGGTAGCTACATCTCGAAGAAGCGCACTGAACAGGAGGTTGGCATCCACCACAAGAGGTGGTTCAATCAAGGGCTTCGAACCGCCGCGCCATTGATTCGTCCACGTCGCGGGCCACATCAGAGATGTCAGCCTCGGTCAGTTCGGACTCGGCGAGCAATCGGTCCCAGACATGCACATGATCCAGCTTGCGCCGGAATGCTTGGCGTGCCACTTCGGACCACTTGATTTCCTTGTGGCGCTTAATCTCCGCAAACAACTCGTCGTCCACGGACAGGGTCATGTTGGGCACAACCAGAAATATGTGTGCCCACATATTTCTGTGTTGCTCAGTCGGCTTTGGCTCGGAACCCCATTTCGTCGAGGACCCCGACGACTTTTCGGACGTGGTCACCCTGCAATTCAATGTGCCCTTCCTTGAGGGCCCCTCCACAAGCGCACTTGCTCTTGAGCCGAGTCAGGAGTTTTTTGGCATCGATGCTGGAATCGTTGAACCCGGTGATGATGGTCATCAACTTCCCGTAGCGACGGGAATCTGTGGTAATCCTGAGTTCCAACTGCTCTTTGGCAATGGAATCCAGTTCGTCGAATTCTGAGAGTTCGGGTGGCAAGCCTGCTGCGCTGAAGATATCACTCATCGAGCCGTTCGCAGATTGGATGGAGGCTCGTCTGGAAAAGCGTGACGGACACATCCCCGAAAGTACAAAGGCCCAATAGTCGGCCCAAAACGCGGCCGAGGGAGTGTTGGATAAGGAGAGAAAGTGGAAAAAGGAGGGACAAGGACGTGTCGATCAGTCAACGCGACTGTCGAAGCCAAGCTCTTGCAGGACTTTCTGCACTTTGCGCGCGTGGTCTCCCTGGAGTTCGATGTGATTCTCCTTCCGGGTGCCTCCACAGGCGCACTTGTTCTTGAGCTTCGAGAGCAGACCATCCATGTCGATGCTGGTGGCGTCGATGCCGTCCACGATGGTCATCTTCTTGCCGTAGCGGCGGGTATCCACAAAGATGCGGATTTCCTGCTGTTCGCGGGCGATGTCCTCGCAGACGCAGATCTCCTCCGGCAGGCCACAGCCTGTGCAGATGCCGCTCATTGGGCCATGAGCTCTTCCTCACGCAGGATGGTGAGGATGCGGGCGATCTCTCGGCGCAGGGTGCGGATCTTGCCAGGGTTGGGCGTAGAGCCACCCATGGCTTGGACACCGCGCTCCTGCATGAGGTCGTGACGCAGTTCGTTGAGGCGCTCTAGGCGCTCGTCGTGCTTGAGCTCGCGGATTTCCTTGGCCTTCAGCATTATGCGTCACCTCCGACGGTGAAGCTCTTGCGCTCGCGGCGACCATCAGCGGCACCCTCCTTCTTGGCGGGCGCTGCGGCGGGCTTGTCACCGGCGGCGGCGGGAGCGTCTGCTGCGGGGGCGGCGGGGACAGTCTCGACACCAGCGGCGCTGGCTGCGACCTTGGCTTGCTTGGCCTGGGCTTCGCGGTCCTTCTCGCCGGGGGCGTAGATCTTGACCACGTCGGGCAGGACGGCGTCCTTGCGCATGATGCGAACCGTGCAGCCGATGGTGCCCAGTTTCTTCTTGCACATGGCGTAGCCGGTGTCCATCAGTTCTAGGGCGGTGTCGCCGCAGTACTTGACGTGACCCGCGATGAACTTCTCGCGGCGCTTGCGCTGACCGGTTAGCTTGCCGGCGATCTCGACGATGACGCCCTGTGCGCCACTGCCCATGATGCGCTGGACGGTGCTGTGACCGACCCGGCGGAAGTGCCATCCGCGCTCCAGGCTCTCGGCCACCTTGATGGCCATGATCTGGGCGTTGAGGGCGGGGTTCTCGCTGGGCTCTTCGACGCTGATTTGCGGGTTCTCCAGGTTGAACTTGGTGTTCAGGTCCGTGGTGAGCTGGTTGATGGTCACACCACGGCGGCCGATGACCATGCCGGGGCGTTCCGCGATGATGTTCACGCGGGTGCCGAGGGGAGTCCGCTGGATGTCCAGACCGCCGAAGCCGGCGCGCTGGGTTTCCTTGTGGATGAACTCCTTGACGAGCAGCCGGTGGACGCTTTCCTTGATGAACTTGCGTTCGACTGCCATTTAGTTGTCCTCCTCTTCCATCTGGGTGACGATCACTTCAAAGTTGCAGAGCCGGTTGAAGCTCGGGGTGGCGCGGCCGTATGCGCGGGGCATGTAGGCCTTCTGGACGGTGCCCTGGTATGCACTTGCGTGCGTGATGACCAAGGTGTCCGTGTCCAGGCCCTTGTACTCGGCGTTGGCCTCGGCAGACTCGATGACACTGAGGAACATCTTGGCCACCTTGACGGGGTACTTGCCGGGGCCGAAGCCTTCACCGCGGCGGTGGGCAATCTTGCGCTTGCGGACCGTGAAGGGGACAGCCGTCTTGAGCGCCGCGACTTCCGTGAGGAAGACCTTGGCGCGGCTGACGGGCATGCCCTTGATGGCTTTGCAGACGTTGCGGCCGCTCTTGGGGGAGCAGTTGAGGTCCTTGCCGTAGGCGCGGGCCGTTTTTTCGGGGTCAGAGACCGTGCTGTATTTGGTAGTCATTGTCTCTCACCTCACTTCAACGGAACGTGCTTGCTGCCTCGGGTCGCACCGACACCGACACCCGAGTGGGCGCAGTATTTGGTGGAGTTTGCGAACTCGCCGAGGCGGTGACCGATCATCTCGGGCATCACGACGATGTCCTGGAACTCTTTGCCGGTGTAGACGGAGACCGTCTTGCCGACAAAGCGAGGTAGGACTGCGAGGTGGCGGTAGTGGGTTCGCACGGCGTTGCCGGGCTCTGCCACTTCCATCTTCTCCAGGAACTTCTTCTCGGGGACGGTGACACCGCGCACGTAGCTGCGGCGCACTCGGCTCGGGAGCAGTTCGAGAAGGTCGTCCAGGGGCAGAGACTGGAGTTCTTCCAGGCTCTTTCCTCGGTACGAGAATTCCTTCTTCTGGCGGGTCTCGATGCTTGCTTGGAGCTTCCTTTGGCGGCGTCGTGCGGCACCTGCGGAAGTGAATCCCTTCTTTTTGGCCATTTAATTCACCTCTTCCCCGTCCGCTTGGGCGCGATCTTACCGACCTTACGGCCAGGGGGGGTACCACGGGCGACACTGGTGCGTCCGGGCGTGTAGTTGTGGGCGCCACCGCCGTGCGGGTGGTCCACAGGGTTCATGGCAACACCGCGAACGCGGGGCCACTTGACCGCCTTGGTCTTCATCAGGTGGAATTTCTTTCCAGCCTTCAGGAACGGCTTGTCGCCGCGTCCGCCACCAGCGACTAGGCCAACGGTGGCCCGGCAGTTGGGGTGGAACTTGCGGAATTTGCCGCTGGGCATGCGAACCACAGTGCTCTTGGAGTCGTGGCTGACGATTTCAGCAGCGTTGCCGGCAGCGCGGCAGAACTTGCCGCCGTCGTTGGGGCGGCCTTCCACGTTGAAAATGGGGGTGCCCTCGGGGATCTTGCTGACGATGGTGACATTGCCGGGCTTGATCTGGGTCGTGTCGGTGTACACGATGGCTTGACCGACACGGGCACCCTCGGCCGCGATCTGGAGGCTCTTGGAGCCGTCCGCGAACGCGATCTCACACAGGACCGCAGTGCGGCCGGGTGCGTGGATGAGTTTGGCGATTGATCCCTCGCCCATGAATTTCACGGGGTAGGAGACCTGTCCCTTGTGCTTGTGGCTGGGGCTCGTCAGGCGCGGCTTTGCAGATCCACGTCGACGGCTCAGAATTCGCTTACCCATGCTAGAACACTCCAATGCGCATGCCGATGTCCTCGGCGGTCGTGTCGCCACCGAACTTGACGATGGCGCGTTTTCCTTGCTTGGTGATGCGGGTGTTGACCGTGTCGACTTCGCACTCGAACAGGACTTGGACCGCTTCCTTGATCTGGGGCTTGGTGGCCGTGCGGCGCACCAGGAATTCCAGGGAGTTGTTCTTGTCCATCAGCATCATGGTCTTCTCCGTCACGAGGGGGTGGAAGACAATGGCGTAGGGGTCGATGCTCATTCGAAGACCTCCTTGATGTGTTCAAGAGCGCCCTTGGTGAAGACCGTCAGGCGGCCCACGTCGCCACCGGGGGCGAGGTGTTCGGCGCTGATGTCTTTGGCGGCGACAACATCGCAGCCGACCAGGTTCTGGACACCGGGTGCCTTGCCGTCAATGGTCACGAAGAGCACCGACTTGGGGGTCTTGAGGCGGCGGCCACGCAGTTTGCCCATGCCGGGGCGAACGTGTTGTCCGTCCTTGGCGCGAGCGAGGTCACCGGAGAGGCCGAGGGCCTCAAGGGAACCGAGCGTGTCCTTGGTCTTGGCGGCGAAGAAATCATCTTCGACGACCACGGGGAACGACTGGACACCGTCGGTGCGGTGGCCACGACCGCTGACCAGTTCGCCATTGGCCGTTGCGGCCAGGGCGCTCTGGATTGCCAGTCGGCGTTCCTTGGTGTTGATTTTCAGGGTCCACAAGTGGCGGCTTTGCGGCGCGTGGGCGCGGCGTCCACCGACGTTGTTGGGGGCCAGGGCCGCGACGCGACCTTGGGTCAGGCGGGGCACACGGCTGGAACCTTTGCCCTTTCCGACACTGGCGGTGGCGTGGCGCTCACCGGCGACGGGGCTGGAGCCGTAGGGCTGGCGGCGGTTGGCGCGGCTGACCTTGACGGCCTTGCGCACCAGGTCGGTGCGGACGGGGCCGGCAAAGGAAGCGGGAAGTTCGACATCGCCGCCCTTCTTGCCACCCTTTGCGTACACGGGGACTGTGCTCATACGGATCGGGCTCCCTGCTTGCTGGCAGTGCTGATGTAGTCGATGCTGGGCTCAGCGTCGACGCCACGGGTGTAGCGGACGGCGTCGCGCAACTTGACGAGGCGCTTGGCGGGTCCGGGGATGCTGCCGTGGAGGAGGATGTAGGGGTTGCGTACCTCACCGTAGTGAAGGAAGCCACCCTTGGGGGTGATTTCGCTGCCTTCGGCGCCCATCTTGATGATGCGCTTGTTGTACTCGGTGCGGTGGTGCATGCCGCGCTGACCGTCGTTGGGGACGGTGGATTGCACAAACGCAGGATGCCAGGAACCCTGGGTACCAATCATGCGGCGGTGCTTGCTGTTCTTGTGCGTCAGCAGCTTGGTGCCGAAGCGCACTACACGGCTTTCGAAACCGTAGCCCTTGGTGACTGCCTGCACGTCGATCATTTGACCGGAGTGGTGGGCGTCGTTGATGGTGACTTCTTTGCCGAGGATTCCCTGGGCGAAGGCGAGGCGGGCGTCCATGTCGCCGCCGCCGACCCGGAACTCAAGGAGTTCGGGGGTCTTGCTGTCCACGCCGGAGACGAGGACGGGGGCGGTGCAGGCAAGAACGCGGACGTCGCAGACGTCGGCTTCCTCGGCGAGCTTCAGCTTGGCGGCCATGTCCTGCTTCTTGGGCAGGGGGAGGCGGCCGGCGAGGCGCTCGGGGAGGGTTTCGGCCCAGACTTCGGTCAAGGCGCGCTTGCCGTAGGGCGTCTGTTCGTACAGGCGCACCGCGGTGACGGTCATCGGGGGTGTCTCGACGACGGTCACGGGCATGACGACTTCTTGTCCGGAGGTGGTACTGTGCGGTCGGTAGTCGGTTACGATCGCGTGGGTCATGCCCACTTTGTAACCTGCGAAGCCCTGGAGCTTCGGTTCGCTACCGTCGGCCGCCCAGCTCTTCGTGTGTGGCACGACGGAGCGCGCGCGCTTGCGGGGGTAGAACCCCATAGAGCCGCGTCGGGGGTGGTGTTTGGATCCCATTGTGTTCTCTCCATGTCCCTCTGGCCTGGGGCCTTCGGGTGGTTCGGGCGATGCACAGAGGCAGTGCGCCCGAGGAGATCCGGTCGTGCCGACCCCGCCCACTTCGGTCGTGGACAGGCTATGGCGCCCTCTTGCAAGAGCACCGGCTCTACCGGATGCAGGGCGGGCGACATGGGTGCTATATATGAACGTTCGCCAGATTTCAAGGAGGCCCCGTATGCAGGTGCGTGGGTGGCTTTGGCCTGGGTGCCTGAATCGAGCGACGGTGGCGATGCGGTGGTATGGAATTGGAGGGTGTTCTCTGGAGTATTCCGCTGGAGGCCGGATTCTTGGGGCTCCGGGCGCGGGGGCGCTGGCGGCCCTATTTTTCAAGCTCTGGCCGTGGGGAATGCCAGATTCGGCGGATGGGAGCTACCTACGCGTAGCATGGGCCAAAGGGGTGGGCCGACAGACAAAGGCGTGCAATCAAATGGATGCGCTCCGCTGAATGCGTGTAGGAGGAGCCGGCCTGACTCGAACTCCGATTCATTTTGCGAAGGCGCTTGAAGCGGGATATTCCCGTTCTTGATGGGAAAGGAGAAAGTTGGGAGTGGGTGCTGTGGCGTCAGGTGGCTTGATGGAGTCGCCATCGGCCACGGCCTACTTGGCCCTAGTGCGCCAGCCGGACGTACTTGTGTTCGCCAACGTGTCCTTCGACGGCGGCGGCGTAGTAGATCATGTAGCCAGCGCCAAGGCCGACGAGCGCGTAGATGGTGCGCTCCAGCCATTCGATGGCGCCGAAGACGGCGTTCACGAGGTTGAAGTCGAAGAGGCCTATGAGGCCCCAGTTCAGGCCGCCCACGATGACCAGTACGAGGGCAATCCAGTTCAGGGTTCGGAGCATGTTTTTGCCTCGATTCCCTGTGGTTTCGGGAAGTGCTTGGTCCTTGCGAGAAGTGCGCACGCCGCAAGGGGTTGGCTGGGGCCTGAGGTTTAGGATCGACGGATGGGCTGGGTGCGTCGGGGTCGTTTCTTGAGTTCGCCGGAGCAATTGGGGCAGACGAATCCGTATCCTTCGGCGCAGTCGGGGCACCATGTGCATTCGTGGGAGCAAATGAAGCAGGCGTCGATCCAGGAGAGGTGCGTGGTGCAGCCGTCGCAGGCGTCCTTGTATTGGAGGGAGTCGGGGTCGAGGCCGGGCGCTTGTTTTGGTGCCAGTTCGTCCGGTTCGAGGTAGTCCTCGGCGTCCACGAGGTGGCGACGGGGCGATGGAACTTGAAGGCGGAGGTCGTGAGGCCCAGGCCGACCCCCACCGTTGGGTGGTACCGATTCCGATGGAAGGGCCTTCTGAACCCACAGTCCCTGGCGAAGCATATGGGGGATGCGGCAAAGTTGCCCTATGTATCTAGAACGAATGAGGGGCTTTGGACTCGAAACCGGCAAATACGACGCGCATCTGGCCCGGCCTGTCCAGGGGGCAGTTCTCGTGGATGGAGCAGGCGAGGCGTCGTTTGTTTCGCATGTGCCAACCCCGTGCCAGTTTCGCATAGCTAGGTAGTGCGGCGGATTCGAAATCCGCTGGTCTCTGACCACGCAGGTTCAAATCCTGCAGCTGGCGCTGATTTTGTCCGCAGGGCCCAAGCGGCCGGACTGCCTCTTTCCTTCTCCGTCTCCTCGATTCGGTGCTTCTCATGCTCGTCCATGTCCGTTTCCGACCCCGACGCCAAGATGACCGTTCGGTCGATTTGCCCGACGGCGCGACGGTGAAGGATCTCGTGGAGGCGGTGGGGGAGCCGATTGATGTGATGGTGTGCGTTCGTGGTGGAGCGCCGATTCCCGACGACAGTGTCTTGTTTGAGGCGGATGAGTTGTTGCTGTTGTCGGCTGCCAGCGGTGGTTGAATGATTCTTGGTCGCGCATCGCCGGAGGGCACGGCCCGGTTTGCTGCTCGGCACGCGGGTATGGCGTTTCGTGCCGTGGGCGGATTGCAGGTGAGTTCTCTGGGCATGGGCAGTTATTTGGGAACCACGGACCCGGAGGCACGCGCAGACTACTCGGCGGCGGCTCTCGCTTGCTTGCAGGGTGGCGTGAATGTCTTGGATACGGCGAGCAACTACCGTGATCGCTGTTCGGAGCGCGACTTGGGCCGGGCTTTGGCGGCGTTCGTGGCGGCGGGGGGCGCTCGCGACGAGGTCCTTGTGTCATCGAAGGCCGGTTTTTTGCATCGGGACGCGGACGACGCGGAATGGATGCAGGAATTGAATCCGGATTCGCATGTGGCGGGCCATAGCTTGGACCCTGAATTTTTGCGCGCCCAGATTGCTCGCAGCCGGGAGGCGTTGGGCGTGGATTGCATCGATGTCTATCATGTGCACAACCCGGAGCACCAGTTGCAGGGTGTTTCTGAGGACGAATTGATGCGGCGGCTCCGGGCGGCATTCGTGGTGCTGGAGGAGGCCGTGGACGCGGGGCACATTCGCATCTATGGCATTGCGACGTGGGATGGTTTGCGCGTCGGCCCTGGGCACCCCAGCCACTTGCCACTCGTCAAGGTCGTGCACGAAGCGGGCCAGGCGGCGATGTCGCTGGGTCGTCGTGCGTCGGAGCATCGTTTTCGTGCCGTCCAATTGCCGGTAAACCTAGGCATGACCCAGGCGGCGTTGGTGCCGAGTCAGCCCTGGAAGTTTGGCGACCACACGGCGCTCCAGGCGTGCAAAGACCTTGGCGTGTACGTCCAGGGGTCGTGTGCGCTGGCGCAGACGTCTCTCGTGGGCCGCATCGCGCCAGAGTGGGCTGAAGCACTCGGCACCGAATCAGATTTGGAAACAGCGATGGCGTTTGCTCGTTCGGTACCGGGCGTCCACACGGCGCTGGTCGGGATGGGAAAGCTCGAACATGCTCGGCAGAATCTGGAGTGGGCGCTTCGTCGTCCGCCCGACACGGGCACGGTGGGTCTCTTGTTGGGGCCCGGCGGACCGCACGGTTGAGGTTCGTTCAGTAGGATTCCCAGTAGGGCACGTCGAGCGGCGGCAGGTGCTCGTAGTCTGTGATGATGATGTTGTCGCGGCTCCATGCTCCGAGGTATTGAACGTGGAGAACGCCCTGGTAGCGGTAAGTGCCGTGCACGTCGTTTTGGGTACAGGTGCAGGAGGTGTCGATGGTCCAATCGTAGACTTCGCCGGGCTTCAGGGTCTTGCCGCCGACCATCACGCCGCCGGTTGTGGCGACCACGGTGATGCGTTCGGGTACGTCCGGGTGCCACCAGACCAGTTGGTCTAGGGCCTCCAGCGATTGCAATTGGGGGGACCAGCAGCCATCTTCCCAGAGTTTGTCCGTCTCGTCCACGCGGATGGCTGCGACGTGGGCGTCTCTTGGGTCCGCTTGGTGCCATTCTGTGGCAACGTACCAGATGCGTTGCTGGTCATCATCGGCAGAAAACGGTGGCTGGGCTATGTCGCAGACTCCTTGCGGCTGTGGTTCGGGGCCCGTTTCCTCGACGCTGCCGCCGATTACAAGCACATGCAAAACGTCGGTCGGGGCAGGGGGAGTTCGATCGGGTCCGGAGTCAAGGCAACCTGTGAGCACCGTGGCCAGCAAGAGGACCAAGAACCGGCCACGGTGCATGAGCCATCATGTACGCCCTAGCGGTTGTAGCTTTGCGTTTTGTTGGCAAAAAAACAACCAATCGCGGTACCGCCCGTGGCTGGCCGCTGGAACCGGGTGTATCTGCTTTTGACGGAGTTTCTTTCGCGCCACCATGGCGATGATCAAGGAATTCAAGGAGTTCATCATGAAGGGCAACGTGCTGGACTTGGCGGTCGCATTGGTGCTTGGCATTGCCTTTGGCGCCGTGGTCAAGTCGCTCGTGGATGATGTGATCATGCCCGCCGTGGGCCTAGCGCTAGGCGGCACGGACTTCACGAACTTGTACTGGGTCATGAAATCGGGCGCGACTCCAGTGCCGGATGGCGCAACACTGGAGGCAGCACGCGCCACGGGTGCTGCGGTCATGGCGTATGGGTTGTTTTTGAACAACATCGTGACCTTTGTCATCATTGGCTTTGCGATCTTCATGATCGTCAAGGCAGTCAATAAGGCCCAACGTGCCCCGGCGGCGACGCCAAGCAACATGAAGCCGTGCGCTCAGTGCACCATGGACATTCCCTTGGCTGCTTCGCGCTGCCCCCACTGCACGGCGCCGCTGGCGTAGTGGGCTAATTAGGGTCGGCCGGCGGGGCTGCGGCTGCCTGCGCGCACTTCGTGGACAAGATCCGCGAGGGACACGGAGCGAGATTCGCCGCTGACGAGGTCCTTGATGCGCACTTGGCCGGATTCGAGGTCGCGGTCGCCGAGAATGACGAGAAGCCGGGCACCGACGGCGGTCGCCGCTTTGGTGATTTTGTCCGGTTTGCGTCCCAATAGGTCCATGTCCACGGGCACGCCGTCCTTGCGAAGCTGCGTCACCGTTTCCACGACGACTGCTTGCGCCGCCTCGCCGAGCGCTCCGAAGTACGCGACGGGACCGGCAGCGATGGGAAGCGCCACGCCTTGTTTTTCGAGCGCCACGAGGGTGCGGTCGAAGCCGAGGCCGAAGCCCATGGTATCTGTTTTAGCACCACCAAATAAATGGGATAAATCGTACCCGCCGCCGCCAAGAAGTTGGCTTTGGGCCTCCAGTTCCTTGCAGTGGAACTCGAAGACGACGCCGGTGTAGTAGTCGAGGCCGCGGGCGATGCCGAGGTTGAGGGTGGGGGTGATGCCGAGGTTTTCCAGATGGTTGAAAACTGCCTTGAGTTCATTCAAACGAGTGACCTGAGCACCCTTTTCCCAATCCATTGGTTCCATGGCTCCACCACCTGACAAATGCAAACTTTGATCCCAATTTCTCCAGTGTTGTATCGCTTCGGCTATCGTACTGGAAGAAATTATTTTTCTAAATCCAGCAAGAACCTCGGGGGGTGCAGCGCCCCCAAGGTGTGCTTCCAGAGCGGCCCAGTCCTCTTTGTCGATAGTGCGCATAATCAGCTTGCGATCCAGGTTCGGGTAGCCCTGCATGATGCGGGTTACCATTCGCCCAAGCAAATCAACGTGTCCAACTCGAATCTCCACATCCTTGAGCCCAAGCGCCTCGAAGCAACTGGCGCCGAGTGCAATCAATTCCGCGTATGCCAGTGGCGTTCCGGCGCCGATTTGTTCGCAGCCGAATTGCCAGAATTCGCGGTAGCGGCCTTCTTGGGGTCGGTCGTAGCGGAAGCAACTGCCGTGGTAGAACCATTTGAGGGGCTTGGGGTCGAAGGCGTGGTCTTGGAAGTACATTCGCATGACGGGTGCGGTCAGTTCCGGGCGGAGCGTCATTTTGCGCTTGCCCTTGTCTTCGAAATTGTATAATTCGGAGATGATGCCGTCGCCGCTTTTGGCGGTAAACAATTCCAATTCCTCGAAGGTGGGCGTTTGGACCTCGTGGAATGCAAAGCGCCGAAACACGTCGCGGATGCAGGCGGCGGCCCAGGTTCGAGCGGCCATTTCGTCGGGCCCGAAGTCGCGGGTGCCTCGGGGTCGGTTCGCCATGCCGTGCGCACTTTGGGGGGTGTCAAATGCGTACCGGCCGAGACACTTGGGACCACTGCCTAGGTTCGCGCTTCTTTTATCAGGGCTTTCGGTGGGAATTCCATGGTCGTCCGGGCCCGTGGCCTCCCGTCCTTGCTGCTCCTGCTGCTTTTGCTTGCCCCCTTGGCGAGCGCGGGCTCTGTGGATGATCCAGAACTGACCGATCCTTCCGGTGACGCCGATGATGGCATTCCGAACACCGACTACACGGGCATTGACATCATCAAGGTCTGGGTTTCCTCCGAGAACGCCACGCATGTATTCGTGATGGTGCAGACCGTCGGCAACATCCAGGAAGGGAATCAGCAACAGTTCAGTTTCCAGCTTTTCTTGACGCACAATTCGACCGAGCAGAGGATTCCCGTGGAGCTTGCGGGCTCCACGCCGAGTGTTGGTTCCATCGCGGGCAACATTCTCGAAGTGCCGTTCTCCAAGGCGGACTTTGCGGGCATCCGTCCTGGTGATGTTCTCGATTCTTTGTCTGTGATCTCCACCGGAACCACCGGGGCCTCGTCCATCAGCAGCGCTGGCGACCGTGCCCCTGACGAGGACGCCGCTCCGGCTCGCAACTACACCGTTGGTTCGCAAGCGATTGCGGGCGTGGATTATGATGGCGATGGCCTCGATGACCGCGACGAGCTTCGCAACGGGACGAATCCTGCCAAAGCGGACACCGACGGCGACGGGCTCAGCGATTCGGACGAGTTGAACCGGGGCACAGACCCGAACAACGCGGACACGGACGGCGATGGCCTTTCGGACGGCGCGGAGGTTGCTCTTGGCACCGATCCACTGCTGGCAGACTCCGACAACGATGGCCTTAGCGATGGCGACGAGGTCAACGTCCACGGCACGGATCCCCTTAAGGCCGACACGGACGAAGATGGGATCTCAGACGCGGATGAATTGACCTTCCAAACGGATCCGACGAAAGCGGACACGGACGGCGACGGCATCGACGACAAGACGGAGCTGGAAAACGACCGTTTGAATCCCCGCGATGCAAGCGATGGCCTTGCGGACCCGGACGGCGACGGTGTGAGCACGGCCGATGAGTTGGCGGCGGGCACGGATCCGTTCACGAGCGACTTGGACGACGGCAAGCTCACAGATGCGGGCCCCGGTGGCATCGCCTTGTGGATCTGGATCGCCCTCGCGGTGATTGTGCTGCTTCTGCTGGTGCTGCTGTTCGTGCTCTTGGCGCGTCGTCGCCGTGAGCCGAAGGAAGATGCGGTACCCGAGGACATCGTCGAGGTGGAGGAGTACTCCGAGTTGGACGATGATGATGCGCCGTTTGTTTTGAGCGAGGACTACCTTCGCGAGGGACTTTCGGACGAAGAAGTGGATGCTGCCCGCGCTCGTTTCATGGACCGTGAGAAGCGGTTCTGGGACAACAGCAACCCCGACCGAAGCCGCGAGCACGACGACGAGGACCTTCCGGCTCCTTGGGGCGACCACGCGGAAGGCAGTGCGCCTCGCCGGCTCTGGAAGAAGCGCGACGAGTAGTTCGATTTCCGTGGCTCCGGCCCGGTGAGGCTTGTTCAAGCTGCAAACGGGGAGCGGACGCTCAGGAAAGGACCTAGGTGCGCCGCGTGGGCGCATGATGCCGGTGGACGCTCGATTAGAGGTCCTTGGTTTCGGCCATCACTTGGTCGATGATTTCATCGACTGGGCCGACGTAGTTGGCGGGGTCTACGGCTTCGTGTACTCCGGCTTCTCCGAGCAAGCCGGTGATGATGGAGTGGCGAAGGAGCGCTTCGCGGTAGTGGCTGCCGTCTGCGATGGATTCCATGGCAGCTTCGCGGGCAACTTCGTGGGCTTCTTGGCGGCCCATGCCTTTCTCGGTGAGGGCAATCATCACGGCTTCGGCCATCATGAGGCCCTGGGCGCGTTCCATGTTGAGCGCCATGCGGTCGGGGCGGACGCGCAGGTGCGTGAAGACGTCCTCCATTTTGTGCACGCACCAGTCGACGAGGATGAACATGTGCGGGTGGATGAAGCGCTCGGGGGCCGAGTTGGCAAGGTCGCGTTCGTTCCATTGCACGGCGTTTTCCCAGCTTGGAATCAGCATGCTGCGGGCTAGGCGGGCCAGGCCGGAGACCTGCTCCGAGGTGATGGGGTTCTGTTTGTGGGGCATCGTGGAGGAGCCCACTTGTTTTGCTACGTCGAAGCCTTCGGCGACTTCGCCAATTTCGGTGCGTTGGAGGGTGCGGACTTCTGTGGCGAATTTCTCGAGGCTGGTTGCGATGTTGGCGAGGTGCGAGAGAAGTTCGATGTAGCGGTCGCGTTGGATGATTTGGGTGCTGGCGGTGGTCGGGCGCAGGCCGAGGCGGTCGCAGACGATTTGCTGAACTTGGATGCCTTTGCCTCGGAAGGCGGCCATGCTGCCGGTAGCACCCGACATCATGCCGACTTCGATGCGCTTGCGCACTTCGGCAAGGCGTTGGAGGTGGCGGCCGGTTTCGCTGGCAAAGACGGCCATTTTGAGGCCGAAGGTGATGGGGACGGCACTTTGGCCGTGGGTGCGGCCGAGCATCGTGGTGTGGCGGTGCTCGTCGGCAAGCTTCAGGAGGGCGTTGCGCAGGGCGCGCAGGCGTTCGGCGACGAGGTTGGTGGCGTCGCGAAATTGCAGCGCGTTGGCGGTGTCGATGGTGTCGTAGCTGGTGGCGCCTTGGTGGACGTACTTGCCGGGCATCAGCTCGGGGAAGTCTTCGTCGGCGGCTTCGGTCATGGCTTTGACGACGGCCATGAGGTCGTGGCGGATTTCGGCTTCGATTTCCTTGACGCGCTCTGGCGTGACGCGGCCGGGGTTGTCGGCGACTGCTTGCAGCGCTTCGGCGGCCGCAAGGGGCACGGTGCCGGTTTCGGCGTGTGCGTGGGCGAGTGCCGCTTCCACTTGCATGAGGTAGCGCAATCGGCTTTCTTCGCTGAAGACTTGCTTCATCTCAGCTCGGCCGTAGCGGTAGTCGAGGGGGCAAACCAGTCCGTCCACGAATGCGGCGAGGGGGCGCGCCATGAAAGGGCTTCGACGGCTTGGTTCAGGGCGTGTACGTTGTGCCACAAGGGTCACATGACCGGATTCCTCCTCCGTTTCATGCGCACACCCCGTGTCGTCTGGTTGGCCTCCTTGTTGGTACTAGTTGCTCTTGGCGGTTGCTTGACGAGCGACTCCAGCGCGGACCCATCGGATTCCGACTCCGAGTCTCCTGTTCGCCTTGGAGTGGAGGAATGGAAGGCACGGCTGTCGCAACCGATGTACGGTGCGGTGACGGAGTCCATTGTTGGGCTGACGGCCGAGGACGGGGCCCATCTGAGTTTGACACTGTTTTTGCCGGCGGGCCTGGAGGCGGGCGAGAAGGTTCCAACACTGATGGAATTGACGCCGTATCAGACCCTGGACCGGGGGCTTGGTGCGCTTTCCACTTCGCCCCATGCGGGCAGCGGTTGGCAGGAGATGGTTCTGCGGGGCATCGCGTTTGTTCGCGCCGACGCTCGAGGCACCCACAGTTCCGAGGGTTGCCTGGACTTTGGCGGCGAGATTGACCGCAGTGATGCTCGGGTGTTTATGGATTGGATTCGTGCGCAGCCTTGGAGCAATGGTCGCATCGTGACGGATGGCGTGAGTCATCCGGGGATGGGCAGTGTGGTGGCGCACGTGGCGGACCCACAGCTCACGGCGGCGATTGCCACGGCCCCCGTGGTCAGCTACTACATGGACGAGTGGTACCAGGGCGCAAAGTACGACAACCAGTTCAACGGACCTGCCTATCAGGCCATTGAACTTGCGCCGACGACGTCCACGAAGCCGGACGATGTGGTGGCGCAAGCGGCACCGTGCACGGGCAAAACCGCGACGGATTTTGGCATCGATGGCACCTGGGGCCCGTTGTGGCAGGAGCGCGACCTTGCCCTCACGCTCGAATCCGAACTGGAGGCCGGCACAGCGTACTCGGCTCCGATTCTCATCAATCAAGGTTTTGCCGACTTGAACGTGCAACCGGATCACGCGCAAATGTACTGGGACTCGCTCCCGGATTCGTTCCCTAAGTCCATGATTCTGGGTTGGTGGTACCACTCTTGGCCCACCATGGAGGGACACCCGGCGGAGCATTTTTCGGACGTTCGCCAGCGATTCTTTGATCACTACTTGCTGGGCATCGACAATGGCTGGGAAGCCGAGCCCCGCGTGGTCGTGGAGGACTCCCAGGGTACCTGGCATGAGAGCCATGATTGGCCTTTGGATGGGAGCGAGCGCTGGATGCTTTGGGCCTCTGAAGCCTTGGGACTCGCCCGACTCCCCACTGCGGATGGTTCTGCAAGCTACGCAGATCCGTTGCCGCGGGACCAGGACTCGGAAAGCGCCCGCCTGCGGTTTCGTGGCGATCCTGTGGAATCGGCGAAGTTGGTCAACGGGCAACCCGTGGTGGAGTTGGTCGCTTCGAGCAGCGGGTCCGAGACAAAATGGGTCGCGTTCCTTCTCGATGAGGCCCCCGATGGTTCCGTGGAACGCATCAGCCATGGCGCGACGGACAGCCACCGGTTGCACGAGCGCGACGAAGCGTGGAGTGCCTTGACGCCGAGAGAATCCAAGACTTGGACCATGAAGCTCCTGCCCACCGCGTATGTGTTGGAGGAGGGCCACCGCCTCGTCTTGGAAATCAGCAGCCAGGAGAGCAACATGATTCGTTTGGCGGATCGTTGCTGGGACGACCACCGAGGCGGCTCGTATTGTCCAAACGGAATCCTTCCCTCCGTCACAGCGGGCCGGGCCATCAATACGGTGCAGACGGGAGCCGAGGGCACAAGGGTCTTCGTGGATTTGGTGGACCCTGCGCTCAATGCGATCGGCCTCCACTAAGAGGGAGCCAAACTCGGGCGGAAACCGGGAAGCGGCCCGGCGACTTTCTCCACTCATGTGCGCGCCATGCGTGCGCGCGCGTCCTGTTTTGATGCTGCCAGATCAGCGGCCGAAAAATGGTCGGCAGGAAATGCGCACGGCACCTTCGGATAACGGTCCAAGGCAGGGGAAGAAGGAGGGAAAAGGTTCGTTCGGGCTTACCAAGCGCCGTTGTCGCTCCACCAGTCGGCGCCGATGGAGAAGCTGTTGCCGGAGGTTGGCGTGGGCGGGCTCTTGCAGGGCCAGGTCAAGACGGTGCCCCAGAAGCTCGGGCCCAGAACACTTGGGCTGCCGAGGGTGGGTCCGGTGGGCCAGGTTCCAAGCAGGTAGCCGTTTTGTTGGCAGCCGTTGCGTTCGACGGCTTCCGAGTAGCTGTCTTGTCCGAAGACATCCACGAGAATGCCTGCGGCATAGATGTCCTGGGTGTTGGTCAGGCACTGGGGTTCGATGTCGCCAAAGGGAGGCTGCATCGCAATGGCCATGCAGACGTTTGCCGGATGCAGCGGGGTGGGCTGCGAGGCGTAGGAGTACGCTTGCACGTGGGTGTCCCATGGCTGCGGCACACCATACTGGTAGGCATGGGCGTCGTAGGTGTCCGATCCGCCTACGGAGTACAGTTGTCCGATTCCGTTGACGCCGGCGCCTTGTCCTTTCACGTCGGTGACCGGCATGGGTGCGTCCGCGTCGGCTTGGAGCCAGTAGTTGTCGTGGCCGGCGAGGTCTACGAGGGTGCCGATGGGCGGCATGGTGTGGCCGGGCGTGCTTGCGGCCGCACCGGGGTTGATGGCCCCGATGTACTTGGTGAGGTCCTGCGCCATCTCCAACACCGATTGCAGGGTCAGATCTTGCAGGGAAATCTGTTTGATTTGGGGCGGCTTGATTTGAATCCGCGTCAAATCGAGGTTGGGCACGACCTTGTTTGCCATTCCTTGGCCGTACGTGATGGCGTCGGCTGGCCCGATGGGGTTCGTGGCGCGGGTGAAGGCATGGTAGTGGTCGTAGGCGTCGACGAGGCCGGTTCGCGTACTGCCAAGGTTGCAGGGCGTGGCGGCTGCCACAGCACTGTCGATGGCGCCTGATGCGAGTCCGAGTGGGCGGACCTTTGGCGGGTTCATGGCGCATCCGTCGGGTTCGATGGGGCCAAGCGATAGCAGGGCGCCGTGCACGTAGGAGGCGGGCCCGAAGCTCAGGTACGGCGAGTCAAACCGGTCGTACATGAGGTTGCCCGCGAAGCCTTGGACGTACAGGTGGGAGCTGGCCTTGCAGCCTTCGGAGCGGGCGTCGGAGTTGGCGTGGAAGCTGTCTCGGACTCCGTGGTCGGCGTCGAGCAGAATGCCTTGGCCGAACCATCCGGAGGCGCCTTGTCCGACGCCGACGGCGCGGCTGGTCACGGTGCAGTATCCGGGTGAGTCGGAGGAGACGTCGATGTTGTACGAGTCGCTTCCGAGCAAGTCAGCCAGCAAGCCGAGGGGTAGTTCGCATTCGGCAGAGGTGCCGTCTGCGGCTACGACGCCTGCTTTGTTGGCGCTGCATGGGCTTGGTACGCAGAGCCTGGACATGTCGCTGTCGAGGGAGCAGTTTCCGCCCGCGTTGTTGAATTGCGGGTGGATGGCGCTCTCAAGGTTCACGCCTTGTGCGAAGACGTATGCGTGGCTGCCTTTTTGGCCGGATGCGGCGGAGGCGGAGGCGTGGGCGCCTGCGTAGTAGTGGTCGTCGCCTTCTTTGTCGGCGAGGATTCCGATGCCGCCGATGGAGACGCCTTGTGCGTTTGTGTGGGCGTTGTTGTCGGGGTCATCGCCGCGTTCTTCGGTGTACGAGAAGTACGAGTCGTGGCCTGTGTCGTCGCCGAGGAGGCCAAAGCCGGCGTCCATGCCGACTCCTTGTACGAAGGAGTAGGAGAGGTTCCAGTGGCAGTTTTGTTGCAGAGTGTTGGCGTTGTAGGTGTAGTAGCGGTCGTCGCCGGATGCGTCGATGAGTGCGCCGACGCCGGCAACGCCCACGCCTTGGGCGTAGATTTGCTGGAGGTGGTAGCCCCAGCATAGGTTGGCTTGGTTTCCGAGGCTCATGTCGTAGCGGTCGTCGCCCCAGCGGTCAAAGAGAACGCCGATGCCGCCGATGCCGACGCCTTGGCTCCAGCCGGAGTCGCCGTGGTTGGGGTGTTGGCTTCCGGTGCTGTATCGATCGTTGCCGCCGAGGTCTGCGATGATGCTGACGGGTGCTCGGAGGTTCGACCAGGGGGTGCCGGTGGCGGCGTAGTTGTCGTAGCAGTCGTCGCCGCCTGTTTCGATGATGAGCATGCGCTCGACGAAGTAGCAGTCGCTGCCGGGTCCGCCCACTTCGATGGAGCCGCTTGGGTCGATCCAAGTGGCGGAGATGGTGATGGTTGGCAGCGCGTGGACGGCGTCGATGATGGCTTGTGCGGCGTCTTGCAGGGGTTGGGTGTCGAGGTTGTCCAGTTGGTCTTCGAGCCATTTTTGGTTCTCGATGCTGACGGCGGTGCGTTCTTTTTGGGGCACTTGCGCGTGTAGCAGGAGGTCCCAGAATCGGTCTGGGTCGTCGAGGTCTGCAAAGACTTGGGCGCGGGTTTCCACGGCGGCTGCGAGCGCTTCCACGGCGGGCGCTATTGCCGGGTCCGGCGCTTGGACGGTCTGCCGTGGGAAGTCCAGGGCGTCGTAGAGGTGATCGAATGCGCGTTGTGTGGGGTCCACGTTGGGCGCGGTGGGTGTGTTCATGGCCACTGCGGGGGTCAGTAAGAGTGTGACCAGCAGTAGGCTTTGGAGGGCGGTTCGGGGGTTCATGGGTTTTCCTTTTGGTTGGTTGGTTGGTTGGTTGGGTGTGGTGGTGTGTGAGTGGGATGCGTTATTCGGAGGCAGGCGGGTCTGGGTAGGGTGCTGTTGCCCAGGGTGAGAGGGTAACGGGGCCTCGTATTCGGTTGGTTTCGGGCGGGTCGTGGCCCCACCAGTTGTTGGGCACATGGAGCGTGGTTTCGCCGGTGTTGTCGAGTAGGATGCCGGAGCCGACGATGTTGTTGTCTTGAAGGAGGATGCCGGGGTGCGTGGTGAGGTTGAGGAGGGTGCCGTGGCCGGAGATGGAGGAATGGGTGAGTTGGACGGGGCCCCGGGCGCGGAGGGCGGTTTGAACGTCGGTGATGTGGAGGCGGTCTAGGGTGGCGTTTCCTTCATTGAGAAACAGGGCGAGGTTGCCTCCTTGGAAGGTGGAGTTTTGCAACGTGAGGTTGCTTGCGAATGCGGTGATGCCGTGCCCACTTGCCTGGAACATGGTGGCTTGGATGGTGGCATCGCTGTCGCGCAGGTAGATGCCGCATTCTTGCAGAAAGGTTCCTTCCTGCAATGCGAGGGTGCTGGATTCGAGGCGCAAGCCGTAGTCGAGGGTGGAGCGTGACTGGATGGAGCGCAATTGAAGCGTGGATCGTTCGGCGTGGATGCCGTATCCGGTGATGTTGTCCCAGGTGCCTTGTTGGATGTGGATGTGACTGTCGAAGAGTCGTACCGCATTTCCTTGGGCGTTTTGGAATTGGATGTTTTCTGCGAAGATCGTGCCCCTCGTGGCGCGAATCAGTTCCCCGGGGCTGTCTTGGAGCGTGGTGTCAAAGAGGGCGAGGGAGCCATGGATTTGCAGGGCACCGGCGGAGAGGTGGATGGTGCTGTTGCGGATTTCTAGGGTGCCGTCGACAATGAAGCGGACATGGCGAAGGTTAGCGTGGTCCAGCACTAGGTGGACGCCTGGTGGGACATGCACCACGGCGGCGCGATCGTCGCCTGCGGCTGGTGCGAAGTCAAGGTGGTTCCATGTGGTGGATGCGGGAAGGGTGAACGATGCTCCTTGTTCAAGCATCGATGCCGCGGGGGCTGGCGCGCTGCAACCGGACAGCATACTGAGTGTGATGGCAAGGGCTAGAATCGTGGCGCAGGTGGCGGCGCGGGGCGTGGCGCGGGGGCCGGTGCGCAGAGTGGCGCCGGAAGTGGTGCTGTGGGTGATTGCGTTGCGCGCATGGCGGCACGTTGGGGATGAGCTCCTTCTTGTGCAATTGTTGGAACGCATCCTGGGACACTTCGTCAATTTGACTATCAGTGTATTCGTTGTTTTGTTCCCCCTTGATTTCGTGGATCGAGCCGGGAAACGGCCACCAAGGATGGGGAAATGCCAGGGGAGTCAGGGGTATTGCATCGGCGCTTGCTCGCGGAGCGCCGACTCCATGGATATGCAAAGGGAACGAAGGAAAAAGTGGGGAAAAGCACGGATAATGCAAGGGCCCTAGGGGCCCAAGATCAAGACCTCGAATTAGCCCTGCAGGCTCTGCACGCAAGCCTTGACGTCACTGGTGCTGATTTGCGTGACGGCCATGGCGGCGAGTTTGCGGCAGTCGGTGGTGTCCGGTACGCAGTTCTTGATGTCTGTCGTGGTCGGGGGCACTGCACTGAAGCAGGACGTCACGTCGCAGGGGTCCGGGGAGAACGAGTCGCACGGATCAACCGGGCACAGAAGCTGAATGTTCAGCTCGCAGGGGTCCGGGTCGCAGCTCAGTCCGAGGTACTGCAAGAGTACGCAGGGGTCGACGGGGCAGTTGGCGGGTTTCTCGCAGGGGACCGTGCAGTCGAAGTCGATGAGGTTTTGGACAACGGGGCACGGGTCGGGGTCGCAAGGGTCGCCACCGGGCACACCGGGTCCGCCAGGCACAATGGGTCCAGCTGCGATGCGGGGAACCGGCAGGGAATCGGCGAGGCCCCGGGGTAGCTGCACGCCGTCCGTGGGGCAGCATTCAGCAGGAGGGGTGGGTCCACCGGGCAGGCCGGGGACGGCGACTCCGCCGGGGAGTCCGGCGCTTGGCGAGAGCAGGACGATGTCCTTGATGCCGCCTGGCGGGCTGACGGTGGACGAGCACACAGGCGGGCAGATGTCCACTTCGACGTCATTGGCGTGGTCCTGGCTGGGTTCCACTTCTTGGCCAATCAGGCACTTGGGGACAGCCGGGTCGTCGGTCGGGGGGTCGGAGTCGTCGATGCTGCCTTCGCCGCACAGAGCGCTGGCGTGGGCGTGGCTGACGATGATTTCGACAGTTTCGCCAAGAGGCAGGTCCAGGAAGACGTGCAGAGCGTTGCGGTAGACTTGGGAACTGCCGCTGGTGCTGGAGCCGACCACTTCGTCAAAGAGGACGTAGCCGAGAGTGCTCTGGGTGTTGAGAGGCGATCCGCTGACGGCAAGTTGGTTGTTGCGGATTTGCACACCAAGGGTTTCACCATCGGTGGTGTAGCCTGCGGCGCCGTTCATGGCGTAGGCGTCCACTTCGCTGCGAAGTACATCGACGCGCAGGAGGGCGGCGCCATTGTAGTTGATGCCGAAATCGACGATTTGGGCGCTGGCAGCGGAGTCCACGCGGTGCGTGCCGACGTCCACGGTGGCTTCGGCGTGGAGCACCTTGCCGAAGATGTCGACGTTGTTGACGGCGTAGTTGAAGGCCTGGACGTCGAGGTGTTCGTCGTTGGGTGCGTCGACGAAGTTGAGTTTGTCTACGCGGACGGCGGCGCCGCCGGGGTAGTTGGGCTCATTGACTTCGACGAAGAGGTCGTAGGCGTCTGCCATGCCCTTTGCCTTGCCCTTGAAGCTGTTGCGAATGTCATCGAACACATCTTGCAAGTCGCTGGCGGTGGTGGGGTTGTAGTAGTGGCTGGGGCTGGTCGCGGCGCCTTCTAGTTCGGCTTGGTTGACGTTGGGGCCAAAGCCGATGCTGAAGATGATGATGCCGTCGTTCTTTGCGGCGGTGGCGGCGGCGTGGGTGGCGGCCGTGTTGCCGGATACGCCATCGCTCAGAAGCACCATGAACCAGCCAACGTTGGAGCGTCCATTGTTGGTGAATTCTTGGTGGCCGGTCTGGATGCCGATGGCGATGTTGGTGCCGCCGCCGGCGCTCATGGCGTTGACTGCGTACTCGGTGCTGGCCGTGTTGGTTGCACCCGTGTGGACGTTGTCAAGGCCCTTGTCGAGAGATGCGCTGCTGCTGTAGCTCACGAGGCCACTGTGGTCGCTGCCAATGAGTTGGCCAAGCAGGAAGTTAGCGCCGGATTTGGAATCGGCGAGGGGTTGTCCGTACATGGAGCCAGAGCGGTCCATGACCAGCATGATGTCGGCGTTGCCGATGGTCTCGCATTCGGGATAAACCGGGTGGTCTGCTGCTGCATTGGGCAGGACGATCAATCCTGAAATTAGCAGCATGAACATCACAGAAATGGTGCGCATAGCGCCGCAGATGGGTTTCGGCTGTTAGCTGTGGGCGTCACATTGTTACCCGGTTTTGGGCCGATATGAACCAACGCCTGCTCTCCGAACCGGGTGGGCGAGGCGCCCGGCAGGCTTCTACCTCGGGCGCGGCGTGCCCGTCGCATGCGCGTTCTTGGTGCCGTTGCCTTGACGATCCTCGTGTCCTTTGCAGGCTGCCTTTCGAGCAATTCCACGACTCCCGATTCGGGCGCGGGGATGCAGATTCCGGTAACGGAGGGCGATGCGCAGCAACCGTTTGCGACGTTCCTTTGCAAGGACGGCTATGTGGCGGCCGGGGGGCTTACTGCTGCCAACTTGGATCGCTGCAACCACCGCGTCACCAAGCCCCTGTTGGATGCGTCCCGCTTGGATGTCGTCGGCCAGCATGGGCCCGCCAATGAGGTCAGCATTGCCATGAATCCGACAAACATCCTCAATGCGGCGGGCGGCGCGAAGGATTACACGGTCAGCTACGTCAGCGACGACGCGGGGTGTGGCGAATTCACCGTCTGGATGGGCACCTATGCTACCTTCGATGGCGGCCTCACTTGGTCCAATGATTTGATGCCTGGATTCCCCGGCGACGACCGACCCAGCCCGCTTTCTGGCAATGGCTGCAACACGGACCCGGTTTTGGTGTTCGACGACGACGGTACCTTGTACTACAGCGGCCTGAATTACCGGGGCGCTCGCGATGACTTATCCACCATCGATTTTCCGGGCACCGAGCACGACGCAGTCACCGGCAGCCAAGTGTACTTTGCCCGCAGCCAGGACGGCGGTGCCAGCTACGACCGGATTACGTTCACAAGCTTTGGCGACAACGACAACGTGTTCAACGACAAGCAATGGTTTGCGGCCCAGGCTGGCGGCGACCACATGATTCTGACGTGGAGCGATTTCATCGGCCCCGGCCCCGTGATTCTGTACTCCGAGAGCCTTGATGCGGGCGCAACTTGGACCCCGCCTCGACCCATTCCGGGCGCCAACGCGCTCACGGTTTTGGCAGTTCAAGATTCCATGCCGCAGTACTTCACGGGCCCGGCCGGTGAGCAGCGCGTGGCAGCCACTTGGGTGAGCACGGGGGTTAAAGCAAGCCCCCACAGCGAAGGCCCCGAGTCGGTCATTGCCTACGCGGAGGGCATCGTCACTCCCGCCGGCGTCCAGTGGATTCCCGCCACAGCCGCATTTTCCTACAACCCGGTCCAATCTGGGCCCGGCCGCGACGGCAGTGGCCCAAGCACCTTCCGCTGGGGCACCATCCCCGTGCTTGCCGTAGACACCATTGGCGGCGCGTGCGATGGCCGACGCTATGTGGTCTGGGAGGACCAACCTGGGCCCCTGGACTCCGACGTGAACGTACTGCTTCGCTACAGCGACGACGGCGTTGCCTGGTCCATGCCCCTGCGCGTCAGCTACACCGGCACCGGCGACCAATTGATGCCGTGGATTGAAACCGACGAGGAAGGCGGCGTGCACGTTGCCTACTACGACCGCCGCAACGATCCTGACAACCGCCTCCTCGACGTCTACTACGCATACTCCGAGGACTGCGCCGAGACATTCTTGCCAGACATTCGAGTCACGGAAGCAAGCTTCGACGGCGACCTGGGCCACCACCAAAACGGCTCGCCCTTCATTGGCGACTACATTGGCATGGACGCCACGAGCGAAGCGGCGATGATCATCTGGGCCGACACGCGCCACACGGGAAGCCCCGGCCGCGAGGCAGGAAGCGACGTCTACACCGCGACGATTCTGCGGGACCTGGATGTTCGAGCCCAGTTCGACGCCGTGTTCAGCGAACCTCGGCCGTGATGTAGACCCAGCGCGCCGGAAATGAAGCACCGTCAAAAACGCGGTCGGCTGCCATGCGCAGCACCCGCAACCGATCCGAGACCGCCTCCGGGCTTGGTTCTGTGCCCTCGACCTTGGGGCTGCCACCCATCCAGCCAACGATGCCGTCGTGGTAGACACCAAGGAACTCCATCCACTCACCCACATCCACGTCGAACACTTGTTCCCGCGTGGAGATGATCTCGAAGCCGGCAGCAACCAGCGCACTCGTGTAGGTCTTGAGCGGCCGCACCGGCAGGAAGTAGCGTTTGCGCAGCGCGTCGTGGCTCTCCATGCAAACGGCATCAGACAGCGCCGGTCGGTATGCTGCGAACGAGTCGTCCTCGGCCACAATTTTTGCCGCTTCGGCCGCAAGCGCGTGCACGGTTTCGTCGATGATCCATTCGCCCGTGTCCGGGTGCTCTGGGGCTATGTTGCCCGATTGAATCACGGCACGGCCGCCGGGTCGCAGCACGCGGCGCCAGGCACGCAACGTATCGGCAAGGTCGTAGTAGAGGTGGATGGCGTTGGCGCTGACGATGGCAGCAACACCTCGAAGCAAGTGCATTCCAACGACTTCGTCCAAGGACTCCAAGCGACGCACCTCGGGTTGGTAGCGAATGAGTCGGAACGCCGTGCGCGGGTCGTTGCCGTGTTTTTCCAGGTCCAAGCGGAGGAATTTGGCCGAAGCATCCACGTTCAAGATTCCGATGCTGCGGTCGCCCGCGCGCGCCAGGAGCCTATCGCCGAGCAGGCCGGTGCCGCCGGAGTAGTCCACCACGATGTGGCCGTCGCCAAGAAATTCCAGCACTTCGTCCACCGTAGGGTTGAGGTTGTCGTACCAACCGTGGCCTCCCAACAAGTCATACCCCCGCGCCAAGTCCGACAACGGCTGCCGAGTCCAGGGGTCATCCTCGATGCGCTCAAAGCCCGCTGGCCAGACGTTCATAGCGAACCGAAGACGCAGTACCAAATTAGGCCGTTCGATGGTTGCACAGACATCGCCATGGGTGCGAGGCAGGACATCGCGCCTGATTTGGCGCCGAAATGCTAGGCTACGCCCTCGGCAAACCTAGGGTTTTGGCAATCACCACCGTCCCGTGCAAGCACGGGCCGAAGGATTCCTCGGGCTTCGCCCTAGGCATCGCGAAAACGACTCCCCCTCGCTACGCTCGGGGCAACCCTAGCGTTTTCGCGATCCCCTTCGTCGCCGGACAAGCCGGCACCGAAGGTCCGCTCGCTGCGCTCGCTGATTACCAAAACCCGTTTCCCTCGGGCTACGCCCTCGGCAAACCTAGGGTTTTGGCAATCACCATCCTCTGCACTTCCGACGAACCCTCGCCGATCTCACAGAGCTTGACATCGCGGAACATGCGCTCCACTGGGTAGTCCTTGGTGTAGCCGTTGCCGCCGTGGATCTGAATCGCCTCGGTGGTGGCCTTCATGCCGACTTCGGAAGCGTAGAGCTTGCCCATGCTAGCTTCTTGCGTGAACGGCTTGCCTTGGTCCTTGAGGACGGCGGCGCGTTGCAGCAGGAGGCGGGCCGCGTCAATCTGCGTGGCCATGTCGGCGAGTTTGAAGCTGATGGCTTGGTTGGCGGCGATGGGCTTGCCAAATTGCTTGCGCTCCTGGGCGTAGGCAAGGCTTGCGTCCAGCGCTCCCTGCGCGAGGCCAAGCGCGAGGCTGCCGATGGCGATGCGGCCAGCGTCGAGGGTCTTC
The DNA here is from genome assembly GCA_041601615.1 of Thermoplasmatota archaeon. Classification (GTDB taxonomy): domain Archaea; phylum Thermoplasmatota; class E2; order JACPAO01; family JAHFTW01; genus JANQNI01. The sequence goes on from JBFIHX010000004.1 coordinate 111,082, forward strand.
ATGGTGCCGACGAAGCCCTGTCCAATGCCGGCGTCGCCGCCAATGACGCGGTCGTCTGCCAGCCACAGGTCTTCAAAGTAGAGTTGGCTCGTGATGCTGCCGCGCATGCCAAGTTTGTCTTCCTTGTTGCCCATGTTGAGGCCTTTCTCGCCCTTCTCGCCAATGAACGCCGTGATGCCGTGCGCGCCCTTGGAGGGGTCCGTCTTGGCCATGATGGTGAAAGTGTCCGCGATGTGGCCGTTGGTGATGAATTGCTTCTGGCCATTGATGAGCCAGCCGTCGCCCTCGCGCACCGCCTTGGTTTCGAGGCCCGCCGCGTCGCTGCCCGCGCTCGGCTCTGTCAGGCACCAGGCACCGATTTTCTTGCCCTGCGCCATGTCCGGGATGTATTTTTGGACCTGCTCGGGCGTGCCTTGGCCGTAAATGTGGCTGATGCCGAGGCCGTTGTGGGCGGCGAGGCTCAAACTGAGGCTGCCACTGACGCGAGCAATCTCCTCGATGGCAATATTGTAGCTCACGGTATCGAGGCCGCTGCCGCCGTGCTCGGGCGCGACCGTCATGCCCATGAGGCCCATGGCGGACATCTCGGGGACCATTTCGGCGGGCCACCAATCCTCGGCATCCATCTTGGCTGCGATGGGGCCAACGCGGCTCTCGGCGAACTCACGCATGGTCTGGCGGATGAGCTCTTGCTCCGGCGTCGGTTGGAAGTCCATGAAACGACCACGCAGGGTGTGGGTCTTGGGCGTTTCGCACTTGGCCGGCGCCTAAAGCAACGCTCGCGTCATGCTGGACTTGTCCCCAAACCCTTGTGGCGCCTGCTGCCGAGGAACAGGGTATGAACAGACGCACTCGGTTCATGGTACTCGCCTTGTCGGCATTGCTGTTGCTTGCCGGCGCCTCCGCCATTCACCCCCAGGCCCTGCAAAATGGCAAAAACGTCATCTTCACGCACGGCGGCGGCAACGAATGGTGGGTTCAAGTGCGGCTCACCGGCACGGGCGGCGCGTCTGCCACTTCGGTGCAGGCGATGGACACGGGCGGCGGCTGGGTTCCGTTGAATTCCCAGACTTGGGGCGGCGACCACACCTGGTGGGCCGGCAGCTTCCACATCGAGCCTGGAAACAAGGTGATGTTCCGCGCCAATTTCCCCGGAGTCAACGAATTCCAGAGTTGCTGGTTTAGCCACCCGGCCGGCGTGGAAGATTGCGCCCCGCCTCCCTCGGGAACCCCTGGGCCGCCCGGACCCCCTGGGCCGCCTGGCCCTGCTGGTCCGATGGGTGCAAACGGAACTGATGGAGCGCCAGGCACCGCCGGCCCCCCCGGACCTCCAGGACCACCTGGACCGCCGGGCACCAACGGAACAAACGGAGCCCCAGGCCCCGCTGGACCCCCCGGACCCGCCGGCACCAACGGCACGAATGGAGCACCGGGACCTTCGGGTAGTACCAAGGTAGACGGCACCCCATCCAACTCGGCAACCGGTGCCGCAAAAGGCACCCAAACCGCCGCCACGGCATCCTGTGCCGCCGGCAAAATTCTGCTAGGCGGCGGGGCGGTTGTCACCACGACAGACACGGCCTTAGACAAGGTTGTGCTGGCCTCGTCCTATCCATCAAGCACGACTACTTGGACCGCCACGGGCACAGTGCTCGCCAATCTCAGCTCGGGCAAGATCATGACCGTGCAGGCCTTCGCCTTGTGTAGTCTCTAGCCAGCTCCTAGGGCACCTTCTCCTCCTTGACCTGCTTGTTTTTCCTCCAATTTCTCGTTCCCGCTTTGTTGGGCCGGCCCGCCCGTCCAAAACGGCCAGTAAGCCTCGGCCAGCTCGTTCAAACCAGACACCAACGATGCACATCAACGGCTCATGCATGGTCTGGACGGGAGTCCTGCACGAAGGATTTTGCAGGAGTGGACCGATGGACGCTTGGCCTGCAGATGCCGACGCACATGCGGGCGTGAAAAGCGAACAGGCACAGCCCTCATCCGTGGAGGACCCACATTGAACCACGAACAACTCGATAGAACCAGCGTGATGCGAACGATTCTTCGCCTGCTTCTGGGCGCTTTCCTGTTGGTTGCAGGACTCGGCCACCTTACCTGGGCGCGTACTGAATTTTTGGCGCAAGTGCCCTCATGGCTCCCCCTCGATGCGAACCTTGTTGTGGTCTTGTCTGGGGTCGTGGAAATCATCCTTGGATTGGCCTTGGTTGCGCTGCCTCGGTATCGGGCGATTGTGGGCGGTGCAACGGCGGCGTTTTTCGTCTTGGTGTTTCCAGGCAACATATCGCAGTTTGTCAATCGAGTGGATGCGTTTGGCCTGGACTCCGACTTGGCACGCGGGGTTCGGTTGTTGTTTCAGCCGCTTCTGGTCCTGTGGGCCTTGTGGTCGACCGAGGCGTGGAAGTCTTGGCGCAATCGTAGGCGACGATGATGCCGGCACGCTCGCACGATCGCTCGCCCCAGCCGATTGCTACGGAGGTTTGAACCGAATGGCCCCAGCGTCTCAGAACGTCCGCAGCGTCTCTGCCAAGGGCTGACGTCCGTGGCTGCGGAATGCAATCCACAAAGCAAGCGCGACGCTGCCGGCGGTGACGAGGACGGCGAGCACGATGCTGCTTCCGGTGGCGTGAAAATCCATGGGAAGCGGCAAGTCGCGGCGGCCGGGAAGGACTCCATGAAGGATGGCTCCGAAAACGCCTGTCGCGACTGCTGCGACCACGATCGCAAGGGCGACCACCTGCACGACGAGGAGGCTGAGGGCGGTGCGGACGGTGCGGGGGCGGATGCCGATGGCGTGGCAGACGGCGATCTCGCGGTTGTGCGTCTCTAGTTGCCGAGTGACACCGTGGGTGACGAGGAATGCCGGAAGCAGGAACAGGAACGCTGCCATCAAAACGGAGAGTCCTCGCAGCACGTCCATGAGTTGCCCGAGGTAGCGTTGGGTGAAGGTTTCGCTGCCTTGGTGCGTCCAGCCATTGGCCTCGGCGATATCGTGGGCGCCGCTTGTGTCTCCGCCTCGCACCAGGAGGGCGTTGGCGATGGGTGCGCGGGGCTCGTGGCCCAGAAGCTGCCTTGCGTCTTCAATCGGGATGACGTAGGTGAAAGCGTCGAGCACGTCCACGCCGCTGTCGAAAATGGCGGCGATATGCCCGGGACGCCGGATGACATCCTGACGGCCTTCTTGCACGACCGCGGCTGTGAGTTCGAAGGTCAGGTCGTTGATTTCGGCCATGGGTGGCGGCCAGGAGGAAAGTTCCGACCGTTCCTTCGAGGTCAGGAACGCATCGAGCCGGTCGAGGCTCATGGTTACGGGGATGCTGCCTTCCCCGGTGCCGGAATCAGGGAGCTTGCCGGCGACGATGTGTTCTTCGATGCGGGTGCGGCTGGCCGGGTCCTCCATCTGAATGCCAACGAGGGCCCCAAGGGTCACGACGCTGTCGCCGCTGCCGGCGGAACCGGGTGCATCGAGGTTGATTTGCGTATCCTCCTTGGCAGCATCGGCAAAGCTGCGGCGGCTCAGGATGCCTTGGGATTCCAGGTGGACAATGGGGTCGCCGCCGTGGCTTGAGAGTGCTGCGACGGCTTGCTGGAGGTCGGGAAAATTGCTGGGTGGGATTGCGCCTTCGCCCACCACCGTGACCCGTACGTCTTCGGTGTAGAAGTCGCTGATGCGCGATTCGGTCTCGCTCTGCATGCCGGCAAACAGACCCGACACGAGCAAGAGGAGTGTTACGCTGCCCGCGAGCACCATGGCGGTGCTGACGTACCACTTGGTTGCACCTTTGCGCCAGCCTCGAGCCAAAACGCCAACGGGGTTCTTCATGTATCGTCCTCCGCTGCACCGTTGCTGTCCGGTTCGTCCACGCTGCGTCGTGCTTTGGCCTTGGCAACAGTTTCCGCTTTCTTGGAGTCCACGTCCTTGTCTCGATTGCTTTTGGCCTTCTTTTTGCGCAGGGCCTTGACGGCCGCGACGTAGTTCGTGTGCCCCAAATCGCCGCCGCTCTTGATGTACTTCTGAGCGCGCTGGAACGTCTTGTCCAGGTGGCCAATGTGGACCACGGCGGTGCCAGGATTCACAAGGGGTGTCGTCGCGGTGCTCAGCACCACGCCGCCGTTGGGCGCAAAAACTCCGTCCACATGCTGACCAAAAGGATCGTTGATGGTGGCAAGGCGCTGGTTGGCCCGCACGAGATCGCCAGGGGCGACTTCCATGTACAGGAGGCCGCCGTGGTCGGCGCGCACCCACTCGGTTTTGCGCACCAGCACTTGCATGTCTGGGCGGCGCACGCGCTTGTCGATCATTTCCAAGTGCTTCATGACGCGCAGGATGCCCTCGGCGCCAATTTCCACGGCGTGCTCCTCGAAGCGGCCCGGTTCGCCGGCCTCGTAGATGATGCTCGGGATGCCGGCTTCGCTTGCGGCTCGTCGTAGGCTCCCCTTGGGTCCCGCGCCGTGCAGCATGATGGGCGTGCCGAACGCTTTCATCAATTCCTTGGCCACGGCGTTGTCGCCATCGCCGCGCACGTGGCAGAGGTTTTGTTGGCCAGCGGCGGCGGTGTGCAAGTCGATGAGGTGGTCGCTGCGTCGAATTACGCGCTCAAAGAGGGTGTGAGCGATGCGGCTGGCCATGGGGCCGTCCGGGTCGCCGGGAAAAAACCGGTTCAAGTCGCGGCGGTCCGGCAGGTAGCGCGTCTGGCTCAGGAACCCGAATCGATTGACCACGGGCACGCCGACGACGGTGCCGCGCAGGGTCTCCGGTTCGAGCGCGTCAAGGATGCGGCGCACGATGGCGATGCCATTGATTTCATCGCCATGGACGGCACCGGTCAGGGTCAGAACCGGGCCTTCTTCCGCGCCGCGCACGACCGTGATGGGGATGCTTGCGGGGTGGTGTGTGGTGGTCTCGCTGACCTTGAGGTTGATCTGGGCCACAGTGCCAGGTGCGACGCGGCGCCCGGCGATGATTTTGCCTTTCATCGTTGCGCCTCGGCAAATTCAGCGGCATACGCAACGGCGGCGCCTGCGATGTCCTTGCCCGTGGCACGTTCCAAGCCTTGGAACCCTGGACTGGCGTTGACTTCGATGATTTTGGGGCCGACTCGCGACTCGAGGTAGTCGACGCCGGCCATTTGGAGACCCATGGCGTGTGCCGCTTCGATGACCGCTTGTTCGTCGTGGGGGCCGAGGCTGATGGGGCGCCCGAGCCCGCCGCGATGGATGTTGCTGCGAAATTCGCCGAGTTTGGCTTCTCGGCGCATGGCGGCGACCACTTTGTCGCCCACGACGAAGGCGCGCACGTCGCGGCCCTTGGATTCCTTGATGAATTCTTGCAAGAGAATGATGTGGCCGAGGCTCCAGAAGGCTTGCAGGATGGATTCGAGTGCTTCGCGGCTTTCGGCCAGCATCACGCCGATGCCTTGGGTGCCTTGCAGGAGTTTGAGGACACATGGCACGCCGCCCACTTGTTGGATTGCTTTGTCGATGTCGGAGACGCTGCGGATGACAGCGGTGCGGGGCATGTCGACTTTGCAGCGAGAGAGGACCTGGAGCGAGCGCAATTTGTCGCGGGCGCGCAGGATGGCTTGGCTTGGGTTGACGCAGGGGACGCCCATGACTTCGAATTGGTGCAGCACGGCGCAGCCATAGTCCGTGACGCTGGTACCGATGCGGGGGACCACTACGTCCACGCTGTCGATGTCGAAGGCGGCTCCTCGGTAGTACAGGTGTGGATCGTTTTGGTGCAGCACGAGGTTGGCTTTGGTTACGTCCATGGTGTTGACGCTGTGGCCGAGGTCCTGGCAGGCCTCGCGAAACCGCCGCATGGAGTACAGCCTCGGGTCACGCGTCAGGAAAAGAAACCGCACGAGCGTCCATTCCAGGAGGAGACTTAAAGGCGGTTGGACAGAACGTGCGACCGCCGATAGTCATATTGTTAAAATAATATCAACTTCTATTGTCATGTAATAAATATTGTGGCATATGCCCCATTTCTTATTGGTTCTTGCATTCCTTCGAGTAATAATGTGTTCACAAAAAACATCAAACCAGAGGGTTGTGTATGGGCCCTCCACAACCGTGGAGGAGTGAAAAACCATGAACAAAGCAATCCTCATAGGAACCATGCTCGTGATTGCCGGAATCGGATTCCTGGCAGCAGAACCCGCGTCCGCACAATCCGACCACTGTGAATCCAGCGCCAAGATCACCGAGGGCACGTGGACCATCGGCTGCCGAGTCGGCGGTGTGGTCGTCTGCTCGAAATACGAAAACTTCCAGGACCAAGGTTGCAGCTGACACGAGCCTACACTCGTTCCTCCCCCTACTCTTCCTCCCATCCGGGATTTCGGCGCCAGGTATGTGCCTCCAGGCCTCACGTCACACCAATGCGAAGCAACGCCTTGCCATCCTTGAAGATCCGAACCACGCCCGACTCGCTCACCGTCACCGCGATCGCCTTCGTCTCCCCGGTCACCGCAGCGCCCGCCAAGTGCCGCCCGCCCAAACCGCTGGGCAACTGCGTTGGGTCACGCACCTCAATGTAACGCCCCGCCGCCTCCACAACACCATCCTCGCGAATGATGATGGCGCCATCCACTTGCGCGAACTCCTTAATGGTCTCGTGCGTCGCCTGATCCAGCACATTGCGGTCCTGCGGCGGATGGCCAAGAAACGGATTCAGTACAATCTGACGACTATGCTTGAGCACACGATCCGTGTCGCCAATAACAAACAGCGCACCGACCGGATTCTTCTCACGCCCCTCCTTAGCAAGATCTCGGGCAATGTCCAACACCGCCTCCACCACGCGCACATCCGCACGGTATTCGAGGTCCTTGCGAAGCTTGGCCACACTCTCATCGTGCGCCATGTCAAACGCCAAGAAGCCGTGCCCGGCCTCGTCGCCCAACTGCACCACGAACAAACGATCGTCTGCGCGCACCTGACCCTCCACAGTGGCCGCAAGCACCACATCGCGCAAATTGCGAAGTCCATTGATGCCGCCGCCCACACGGAACCCCAAGGAAATCACGCGAATGTCCCCGTCCGTGTCCTCCAATCGGTCGCGCGCAGCAGGATGGGGTGTTGCGATGCGAAGCGGCGGACCCAGCGCCTCCGACCAAGCCGTGAGTTGGTCCATGTCACTGCCGGTGACCATGGTGACGGTGGCCCCAAAGGCGTCACGAAACGCGCGTGCCTGCTCAAAGAGCGCCTCCATCAAAGCTGCCTAGCAAGTGCGCGTTGAAAAGGCCAAAAGGTTCGGGTCCAAGGCCCCCGCGCCCGTCGCGCCAGCCATCACTCCAAAGTGCCGCTGGCCGAACAATTGGGACAAACAATCGCCAACGGCCGAGCGCCCCGCGCCTGGAACCGATGCGTACACGCAGGACACGTGACGTCCACGGCGGGAACCGCACCCGCGCCGCCGCCAAACGGATCCACCACCGAATCATCATCGCCAAACACATCCGGCGACCCAGCGCCTTCGCCATCGAGCGCATGGACCGGATCACTGCCGAACGGATTGTCCGGGTCATGCAGATCCTCGTCCTCGTGGAGCCAAGTTTCGTCGAGCCGCTGGTTGCGCAGGGCAAAGAACAGCACAAGTCCACCCACCACGAGCATCGCCACGACCGAAAGAGTCACCCAAGCCCACACAGGAACGCTGGGAGGATCAGCAATCAATTTGGCTCGGTTCGCGCCAAACGTAGCATTGGGCCCGCCGGGGTCGCTGCCATCCAGGAGCGCCGACTCGTCCCAGACAAAGCGGCACAAATTATCCGTAAAGTACGCAGTGACAAGGTACCCGTCGCCCTGACGCAACTTCAAATCGTCAAGGAAGCGACGCTGTTCGAAGCCATCCGCCGGCGCCTCCAGTTCCTCCCGCAACAACAGGCTTCCTTTGGCCGGGCGCATCCACACTTGGTAGCCCACCAATTCGATGCCGTCGGGAAGCTCGCCGCGGTATTCGCCCCAAGTGACCGTGGTGCTACCGCGCTCGCGCACCGACACAATGTCGGGCATCAGCAAGTTGTCTGCGATGCAATCCACCGGCAACACCAGTTGCAGCGGGTAATGGAAAATGTCGCTCAAGCCACCGGGGCTCAGGGCCGCAACATGCAGCCACAGCGTCACCGGCGGACTGGCGTTGCGAAGATCAAAGCGAACCGCCGGCTCCGTGGCACGGTACAGCGTACCATTCGTGCCTCCGGGCGCCTCCGGCACCTCCACCGCCTTGGTCACGTTCTCGTCCTCGAACACCGTCGACTGCTTGTCGTCGATGATCCACACGTAGTCCAAACCGCACGCCTCGGGGTCCGAGAATCCCTCCAGTGCCACGCTACCCACGAGCTTGGTGCTCTCCTGGGCAACACCATTCTTGTCCAGAGGATGCGACGCACTGAGCAAACGAACCGAATCGCCGCCGACCGCGGGAGTCTCATCGTCCAGCGTCAGCAAGTCAGCCACCACGGCGAGATTGCTTGGGTTGCCAAAGTCATCGACGGCCTCCAGGCCAAAGTGGTAGGAGGTGCTCGGGCACAGGCCGCCGACGGTCACGATTTCGGGCAAACCGGGCTCCGCCGGACTAGCACCCTTCAAACTCAGCGTCGCCCACGCACCCTTGGCACGCAACGCAGCCGCTTGGGCTGCCGTGGGCTCGGCAGCAATCGGCTCCTTGGAAACGAACACCTGGTAGCCCGCAACCGAACCGGTCGCCGGAATCCCCGCGTCGTCACTCGGAGCCACGAACGAAAAAGAAGCCGAAGTGACCGTCGTCTCCGCCGCCACCCCGTCCTCGTCAAGGCTGCCCGGGACCCCAGGCGGGTCCACGTCAAGGCGCAAGAGATGAATCGGCTCTCCGCTCACCAAGGCGCGGTCCTTTGCCGCATCTCCATTGGCCTCACGAATGTGCCCTTGGACTGCCAACACAGCGTCGCCGCCGGTCGCATCCGCACTCAAATCCACGGCCGCAAGGGGCGCATTGAGCACTAAAAACGCCACTCGGTCCCCACGCGTATGTTTGACATCCGTGATGCCGGCAACACCGCCGCCCGCATCTTGATAGAAAAAGTCTGATTCCTGGAGATTGCGACCAGGTCCGCCCGAATCCGGGTCTACACCCTCCACGGGCTCACTGAATTCAATGCGCAACCTGGTCTGGCCCACGTCGCCAAACACGCGAAGGATGCGCGGCCCAGCGTCGTCGATGTACTCGAAGATGCCGCCATCGAAGCGCTCCAAGAGATTGCCGCTTGGATCACGCAGATCAGACTCGTTGTTGCCGCCCGAATACGTGATGCGCGGCAAATCACTGCTGCTGCCCTGCGGATCTTCCTCCAGCTCCAAAATGAGTGTGTCCGCCTCGTCCCAGATGCCTCCCGTGACATTCACGCCCCGCACGGTCCACTGATCCGAGCGGAACGCCGACTGCACCAGCGGTTCGCTGAACTGCAAAACATACGCATCCATGAGACCGTCCTGGTCGCGGTCCTGGCTCGTGGCACGCAACACCACCGGCGAGGCGCCATCTGCTTCCTGGACACTGGCAAGTCCCACTGGCAAAACGTCGTTGCCTCGCACAGAATTGCCCGAACCGACCTCCGCAAGATCTTGGAACGGCATCACGCCGTTGCCGCAAGTGCCTACAGTCAATTCAGGAACCAAGCCGGTATCCGAACCATGCGTAGAGCGCTCCTGCAACCGCACCAACAGCACCTTGCCGGCCGCGTCCACCGCCTTGGGAACCTGCCCCGAGCCATGATCCACCACATACGGAACCGAGCCACCATCGATGAACAGCGTCACCTTGATGCCCGGCTGCCCATCGCCACCCGTACAAGTGGAGACCGCCGGCTCGGACAACGTCACAAGCAGCGCGTCGAGCAAACCGTTGCGGTTGCGGTCCTGGGTCTGAACGCCCACAACACGCGGCGCCGTCTCATCCTGAAGCGGCGCCCGGCTGGGCTGGAATGAAATGGTCTCACCATTGTGAATGCCCTTCGCCATGAACTTGTCCGGACTCGACGACAAGGAAGCAGGCTCTAGGCTGCGAACATCCGACGGCTTGACCACAGACGTAAGGGTCACAAGCACCTCATCCGGGCTGCCGCCGCTCGCGACAGCCAGCACACCCGCAATCGGATCGGCCGGTGGCTGGTCGTACACCACATCGAAGCTGCCGGCACCCGGCACACGCACCAATGGCACATTGAAGAACACCCGCACCACGTCGCTGCCAATGTCCGTAATCGCCGCAACAATGCGCGGCCCCCGGAGTGGCTGCGGCGCGATTCGGGCTGTGTTGCCCGCCAAATCTTTAATCTGCACCGTCGCGGCCAAGGTGTCCTCGGCAAGGTCCTGAGCCGTCACCGGAGCATTGAGCGTCACGATGGTGTCCGTCCCGTCCGCCGCCACCTCAATGATGGCCGTTGCACCTCCATTCGCCTCGCCGGTGTACTCAAGCTCCGTCGCCACAAACGGATCCGCAGCACCCTGCACCCGCTCCGTCCACCGCGCACGAACATCCGCCTGCCCAGCTTGCGCCAAAACCGACACAAGCTGCGGCGGAGCACCGTCCACAGCCACCACGGAACCACTCGTCTTCTGGCCACCGCTTCCAGTCACCACATACTTGACGTTCGGCGTGGCACCCGAATCGAAGCCAGGCGCCTCCTGCAACAACAAATGCAGGATGCTGTCGGACGGCATCCGATACCCAATGATGCTATGGGCTTGCACCGTAAATTCGGACAACCGAAGCGCCCGCTCACTGATGCGAGCATCAAAACTGAGCACAACCGCATCAATGCGGCCGTCGCCGTCCTCATCCTGCGTAAGCGCACTTGTCAACGCCGGAGCCGCTTGCGCCTGACCTGCCATCGGCATCTGGAGCCCCAGCAGCAGGGCGCAAAGTGCCACAGCAATGCGACGTTCCATTTCGACTCCCCGGATGACGTCCGGTACGTGTCGACCCGACTCCCGGTTTATAGGCAGTCTTGTGGCATCGTTGAACCAATGCCACCCACTGCCTCCGAAAGCGGGGCGGATGAAGGCGGTTGAAAAAAGAAGGAGGAAGAAAAAAGCGGGAAGAAAGCAGCGAGGAATGGAGCAAAGACCCGGCGACTAGCGCAGGATGCCCTTCACGCCACAGTTCGGACACGTGGTCTGCAAGGGTTTGGCGCCGTGCGCCTCGAACCCGTGGTCACACTTGGGACACTCGATGTAGTGCTCCTCTGCGTGCGCAGTGTCCGCACCAGAATCCGTATCCACGTCCGCGCCAGCGACCCAGGGGTCCGTGCCCCACGCAGAGTCGTCCCACTGCGCAGACTCGTCCCAACCAGCCTCTTGCTTGCCACGGCGGCTGAGTGCCACGGGAATCACGACGACGGCCACGATGCCGATCACACCAATGGCCACCAGGAGCCAGACCCACCAGGGCATGCCATCGCCACCGGCGGTCGCAGGCGGATTGCCCACGGAGCCGGTCGGCTTGACAGCGAGCGCATCCAGTTCGTCGCTGGTCTTGCCCTCATAGCCAGGCGCATTGTCGACGTCGTCCACTTGACCGCCCGCCGCGTCCGTTAGGAAGTACAGCGTTACGAGGTACTTGGCCGTCTCCGGCGCACCCTTGTCCACGAACTCACCGGAGATGAAGTCCACATGGGTCGCAGGCAAGTCCACAAGGAGCGTGTACGGACTGGTGCTGCGCCAAATCTGTAGACCAGCGATGTCCAAGTCCGTGGTCGGCAGCGTCCAGCGAAGGATGTTGTCCGAACCGCTGCGCGTCACACTCACGGTCTTCTGCAGCGCTTCGTTGCCGTCCTTGATGTCCTCCGAGTCCGGAAGCACAACATCCGGATCAGTAATCAGAATCGGGTAGTGCGCCGTGGTGCCGTGGAAGCCACCTTGGCTCTCGCCGCGCACATGGAAGTACCAAGTGCCTGCGTCCACATCCGTGAAGCTCACCGTTTCCGCGACAACGCTTCCAGACCGCGTGCCTTGCACTTCCGTGCCATCCACTTCGTAGGTGGAAATCTGGTTCAAGGCGTAGTAGTAGGTGATGGTGCTCTCGCCGTCCGTCAGGCCCGACCAAGAGAAGGTCGGAGATCGGCTCGTGCTGCCCACACCCGCCGCATGCGTCGGAGACGTAACCAGCAGCTCGCCCACCGGGGGCGTGGTGTCCGGTGCCGCCGTCGTCGCGGTGACCGTGCCGGGCGTGCCCGTGAGGCCTGCCGCGTCCTTGGCTCGAACACCGAAAGTGTACTCCTTAGCAGGAAGGAGACCAGAGACAACGACGTTGACCTTCGTTCCGGCCGCAGGCACCGTCGTAATCACGTTGCCCAGCGTGTCGGTCATCGTGAATGTGCCCACTTCGCCCTCGGTGAAGACCGCGAGGGTCGTGCCGAGTTTGTGGCGCACTTCAAACGCAGTCACAGCGACGTTGTCCGTCGGCACCGTAAGTTGCAAAGTAACGGAGTTACCGCCCGCAGTGACCAACACAAGGTCCGTCACCGCAGAGGGATTCACCGTATCCTTCGGGTTCACCTTCGCCGATGCGGCGACCCCGTCCGAAGGCAGGCCCGCCGTATCCACAGAGACAACCAGGAAATGGTACGTCTTGTCCACGGGAAGACCCGTAACGGTCAGCGACTGGGCAGTGTTGCGAATCGGAGCCGGAGGCGTCGCAGAGTCGCCAATGGCACCAGCCGTGACAAGGTGGGTGCCCGTCTGGCCGTCCGGGTTGTTGGCGTCGATTGCACTGCCCTCACGGATGTAAATCCGCAGAGAAGCCAAGTCCGTGTCGCCGGAGGTGGTCCAGGAGAGCTTGACATTGCCCGTCGTCGCAGAAACTTCGATACCCGTGGCAGTCAAGCTGGAAACGTCCAACGGAGGCGTGGTGTCCGAGGGAGCACCACTCAACTTGAAGCTGGGCCGCGTCGCCTTGTTGCCGACCAAGTCGTGAATGGACTTCAACACGATGACATCGTTGTCAATGTCCTCCTGGCTGAGCGTTGCATCCAGAACCAACTTCACGGAGGCCGAGCCAGCCACATGCGTGACACTGACAATGGCCGCAGCGCGGTCGTTGGCGCCCGTGTTGCCGTTCTGGTAGCTGAAATCAGCCGCCGTCAACGCAAGCGGAGCGCCCGGCGTGCTGCCCGACGCACCCACAGGTTCGCTGAACACAATGTTCACATCGTTGCGGCCAGGGACCGCATCCGGGTTGGGAGACACACCAATGTCTAGGTTGGGGCGAGCTCGGTCCACTTCCGCAATGGCATCGGAGCCAATCAAGGCCGCAAGCTCATTGCCTGCAAGATCCTTGACGCCAGGAGCCACCGGGTCATAGGTAACACGGTAGACCTTGTCTGTGTTGGCCGTGCCAAGTTGCGTAATCAGAATGAGAACACGCTCGTCGTTGATGGTCGCACCCGTGCTGAATCCGCCATCACGCTTGGCGTGGTTTACAATGGTCCACTCGGCCGGATCAAACGTAGAATCGTCCATCGGCTCAGAGAACACCAGTTCCACCGCATCCAAGCGACCGTCCCCATTCAGGTCGCGGAACGCAGCCTCAGGGTAGATGACGGGGTTGGCGGCAGGGGCCGTATTGATGGGGCCACCATCCGCAGTCAACAACCGGGGAGCAGCGCCATCCTGACTGGTCTGCGCCGTGAAAGCGGCCATGACATTTGCCGGAGAGGCCCTGTCCTTGATTTGCAGGGAATTGGAATTGGGCGCGTACGCGACCTTGACTGCCTTCCCGGTGCCGAGCGTCAGCCCGTTTTGATGTGCAGCAATGTCCGTCAAGACGTCGTCCTCATCCAGTTCGAAGAAGATGCGAGCGTCGTCGTTGCAGGTGGTCCCGACGAGGTGGGACTTGATGCTCACGATTTTTGCCGGCTGGTCCAGGTAGGTTAGCTTCCAGTCTGCAGCTTCGAGGTTGTCGCAAGTCGCGCCGGTGCCATCGTCGATGTTCTCACTGAAGGTCACACGGACGTGGTCGAGTAGACCATTGCCATCTGTATCCAGCGTGTGGATCGAAGCAACCGTAGGCGGAGCGCCGTCCGAGATGGCAACATCCGGCAGGGCCGCACCCGTGAAGCTGTTCTTGCGCAGCAAGTTGCCGGAGGCGTCCTTGAGCGTGCCCAAGACAGCGATCTTGTCCGTGCCAATGTCCGAAGCGTGCAGCGGAGCATTGAGGGTAATCGGTTGCGTTGCGCCGGAACGAATGCCGACCGACTTGATGTTCGAAGCGCCCTCGCCATTGCTGGTCTGGGTGTTGACGTTCAAGTAGTCCAAATCGGAGGTCGTAATCCGGTTGTCGTTCGGGTTCGCACTCAGCACTTCTTCACTGAAGCGGAGGCTGACAGCGGCACTGCCTGGGCTGCCACTGGCGACCAGAAGCAGAGGCATCGCCTTGTCCACGGACTGAATTTCGCCAGACGATCCCACAGGCACGCCGCCGTTGAGGCTGGCCAGGAAGTTGCTGTCGCCATCGTTGATGTATTTCAGCTTGGGAACCACGGCGGTGCTCCAAGGCTTGTCGTTCAAGGGGCCGTCTTCGTCGAAAATCAGGTAGACCACGGCGTCGTCGCGTGCCGCTGCTCGAGAAGCGCAAGAACCCGTGGTCCATGTATCGGATACGGACGGTTCGTTCGAGAGCTGGATGTCGGTTTCACCAAACAGAACCTCGTGTTCGTCGGTTCCTACGCTAATGGACCAGTCCCCAAGGTCGAGGTTGCTGCACGTGGAACCGCTGCCGTCGTCCACGGCCTGACTCAAGGTCACACGCAGAGTGTCGATGCGGCCATTGGCAGCCTTGGATTGTCCCGCAGCCGAGGTGGGATTGTCGAACAAATCCAGCGTCTCAACGCTCAGAATCTGCACGCCGGCTCCCGCCGTCAGAGCGTAGGCCCCAGGCTTGACAAAATTGCCCTCCAGGTCCTTCACAGTGGAAGTCGTAGAGCCTCCGGATCCGACGCGAATGTTGACCGAGTCGCCGCCCGTCGTCAAATCACTATCCACGAGGCTGCCAACGAGACCAATCGTCACCGTCTTGGAGCCCGCAGTATGCGAGACACTGGAGATACCTTGTGCGCCCTGGTTGTTGGTGTTGCTGTAGGAGAAATCCGACGCACTCACCAATTGAATTGGCTCACTCAAAGTCATCACGGCGCTGCTCGTGCCCGTGCTGCCGAGCATCGAAACCACGATGGGCGCGGCCTTGTCGACGGTTGCATGAGGCAGCCGCGTGGGGCCGGTAACGTCATTGAATCCGAACGCCACCATGGAGCGACCGGCCAAGTCCTTGACGCCGCCCGCAGAAGCATCGTACGAGATGACCGGCGTGTGATCGGTGTCAGGGCTCGAACCGGCAGGGAACATTACATACAGAAGGTGCGGCGAAGTGTTGGGCGCCTTGGGAGCCACATACTTGCCACCCGTTGCAGCCACGGCCGTTCCGCCTGCGCCGTCGCGAATCATGAATCCTGCCGAGGCGATGTTGCCGTCCTGGACCGCTTCCGACATCGTCAAAACAATCGAATCCAGTCGTCCATCCGGCTTAGGGTCCAAGGGATTGGATCCAACGTCCCCCGTGTGCACCCCCAAGACAGTGGGAGCGGCAAAGTCAAGCGCCGGGACCAACGTGAAGGGGCGGGCCGATTGCTCGCTGCCCGAGGGCGACTTTAGGACTTCCTTGATCCCAATACCACTCGAACTCAATTCAAGAGTCGCGCCCGTGCCCACGGAGGCCACAGGAGTGAAGCAGACGAACACATAGCGCGCATCCAAACCGGTAGGCATCGGACAGCTAGCCGAAGGCGCATCGCCAAAGTCGACGACGTTGGTGACGTCGAAGGCCGTGGTCGCCGCGGTCTTGTCCGCATTGCGCAGTTGAAGTTTGAAACTCGAAGCAGTGGTGCCGTCGGCAGTGACGCTCTGGTCGTACCGCACGCGCACGGCGTCCAGCACACCGTTGTTGTCGCGATCAATGGTAGCGACTTCTTCCACGACCGGAGCTTGATCGACGCCGAGGAACATGGCGCGGACCTTGTCCACCTCAGTGTTGGCGAACGTCTCCAGGCGATCGTCCAAAGGCACCTTGTGGACGCCCGTCAGAATCGCCGTCGTGGTCGTTCCAGCACCGCGCACGGCGCCGCTCTTGATGATGATCTGATCCGAAAGAATGTCTGCCGAGGAAACGCGGTTGTTGAGGGTGAGAAGAACGCGCTCCGATCCAGCCACATGCGAAACAGCCGAAATGCCGCTTGCACCCACCGTGCCACCCACATCTTCGTAGTCGAAGGCAGAAAGGGCGAGGGCCGTGCCGGTGGCAGATTCCACAGGGCCATCGAAGACCAGCACTGCCTTGTTGGAGCCGATGCTGGTTAGGACTTTGAGGTCGGTTGGGGTTTGGTTCCAGGGGAGTTCGATGGAGGGGTTGGAAATTAAGGTTCCAGCCGAGTCAACAAGTGCAGAAGAATTTTCGTTGCACTCGCCACTGGGCTGCAATTGGGTCCCAAGACTAGGTTTGAAGCCTTTCGCCCGATCATTCCCGTCGGGCGGCGCCGTGAGGGTCACTTGCGCCGAAGGAGTTGTGCTTGAGGGAACGAATGATTCCACGGAGACAACTGTGGTACCCGGCACCACATCCAACCAGCAAACGGAGTTTTTGGCGTCGTTGGTAGGAGGCGATGTAGAAATGAACGTTTTTTCGGTGAAATGGTACACAAGACTCTTCGTTCCGGCCGGGAACACGCGAACTAGTCGAGGAGGGTAGTTTTCAACGCTCTCCGAAACATCAGCAGCGAGGATGTTGGCCATTGTGTCGCGGTCTTTGTCTCGAACCACTCCATTGGAGTAGGTTAGTTGGGGCAGCACGGAAGGCGCATCGCCAAAGGATACCAGTTCTGGGAATGTGAGCGTGACTTCAGCTGTGGCACCCCGATTAGAATCGACGCCGACCACCGCTTTCGCCCCGCAGAACACATCATCAACAAGGACCTCCATGATACAGCCCGTCGCGGGGATGCCACCAATCAGGAAATCACTGGGACGAATGCTGCTGCGTAAGGGCAGATCGTTCATATTGTCGGCCTGCGAAAAAGAGAGCTTGATTGCGTCCAGGTGGCCGTCACCATCACGATCCATGAACTGGGCAGCAGTCACCGAGGGACCGCTGCTTGACGCGGCGACCGAGGGCACTAGAAGTCCGACTGCGGCGAGGCTCGCCACCATCAGGACCAGAACCGTCAATGCGGCGCTTGTGCGTGTAGGCCGAAGCCTGATTCCACCTGGAGAACTTGCAAACATGTTCAGCATCCCTCACGCTGGTAGCGATAGACGCCACCGTATGCAGTCTGTCCAAGCGAAGCCGGGGTCTTAACCGCTCCGGGGTGGCTCTAGGAGAAAAATAGTGTCGCCAGCTCTGGCAGTTGGCCTGCCAGAATACGCGGGTGTCGCTATTGGCATGCGGGCCCCCAGAATTGGGCGACTTGACCCCGACGGTCGATGCCCTCATGTGAGGCGATGGTTTGCCGGGAGTCTTTGGCGGGGCCTAGAATGAAAAGGAGCGCCCAATAAGCGCGATGCGGACCAGAATTCCCAGGTCCCCGTTCCCCCCATAACAAACTACGTCGTTCTCAGACCCTGGTGTAAAACATTCATTGATGAAGCCTCCAGGAACATCCTCGCTTCGGTCATCCTCCCTTAACCCATCACCATCCTTGTCGAGCCAGAGAGTCTCAGGAATCCCGTCATCGTTGGTATCGGCCAAGGGCAGTCCGGAAAACACCACACCTAGCAACGCCCCGACTATGTCCTCGCAGGGAAATTCTGGAGCCGCTGGATCAGTGCAGGCAGGTGCCTCAAAATCGTCGCTCATGAGAATGAGCGTCGAGCCATCCATGGTCAATCGAATGCCAACAACCACCGGGTTTGAGCCCCCAGGACCAAAATCAAGGCACACAGGATCGTCGACAGCCTGAACCTCAGGATCTTCCTGAATTGGAACCGGCTGCGGCTCGATTGTCTGCTCTTCAACGATGGGAATGCCCAACAAGGCAACACGAGGGATGGTTACGGGAGGCGTGTAAATCGTCGCCTCGTCCGCCCCACCAGAGCTACACCGTTCGCTCCATGTTTGCGTATCAGAAGGACTGCACGAATCAGAGTAACTGGATTCGGAGTAGAGCAAATCCACGAAAATCGTACCAGCTTCGAGTATCTCTTGTTCGGATGTGGGTTGGCCCGTGTACCAGCACCCATCGGACGCGGAAACATTCGGGGCGACCAGCAAGGCCCCTGCAATGAGAATCCAGCCAATAGCATAATGACGTGAAGCCATGGCGATATAACGCAATGCCATCCTTAATGGTTCCTAAAGGGCTTCTTTCAAAATATTAATCCAACTGGCATGGTTTGGGGGAGGGGGTCGAGGTTTTTTGGATCGATCTAGAAGGCGAAGGTCCGGCCTAGCACAGGCTCCACCCGGACCTGAAACCCAATTGGTCCGCGTCCACCGAAACAAATCAAATCCGCGTGGTGACCTGGCTCAGAGCATTGATGAATCGGTTCTCCGAGCACATCTTCGCTCCCATCCTCAGCGCGTTCAGCGTCTCCGTCCCGGTCCAGCCAGAGGGTCTCAGGAATCCCGTCGTCGTCCTTATCGGCCAAAGGAAGGCCAGAAAACACGATTCCTAGCAGAGCCCCGACGAAATCCTCGCAGGGAAATTCTGGGGCAGCTGGATCAGTGCAGGCTGGCGCCTCAAAATCGTCGCTCATGAGAATAAGCGTCGAGCCATCCATGGTCAATCGAACGCCAACAACCACCGGATTTGAGCCCCCGGGACCAAAATCAAGGCATACAGGATCGTCGACCGCTTGAACCTCAGGATCTTCCTGAATCGGAACAGGCTGTGGTTCGATCGTCTGTTCTTCGATGATGGGAATTCCCAAAACGCTCAGGTACGGAACGGTCACAGGGGGCGTGTAGATTGTTGCCTCGTCAGCCCCACCTGAACTGCACCGTTCGCTCCACGATTGGGTTTCAGCAGGATTGCACGATTCCGAGTAACGCGATTCAGCAAAGAGAACATCAGCAGAAATCGACCCGGAGGTGAAAATTTCTTGCTCCGATATCGCTTGGTCGGAATACCAGCACCCGTCGGACGCGGAAACATTCGGAACGACAAGCATTGCCCCAGCAATGAGTAACCAGCCAATAGCATAATGACGTGAAGTCATGCAGTCTAATGGTGCTGAGCTACTTAATAGCTCCCAAGGTTACTAAATCAGAAGCTGCAAGGCGATACAACACTATTTGGTTGGGTAAACGAGTAGGTGGAGAGGGTTGAGGGCCGAGCTGAACCACTAAATGGCGATCATCATCCCTAGCGGAGCTATGTAGAGGGTGTAGCCAAGGTCGCCCCGGCCACCCCTACAGATGGGGTCCGCGCGATGCCCAGGCTCAGAGCAATCGTGAATCGGATCCTGCGGCACATCCTCACTCCCATCCGCGTCGCGCTCTCCGTCGCCATCGTCGTCGATGAACACTGTGTCGTATTCTCCATCGCCGTCGGTGTCGGCCAGGGGCGGGTGGGTTGCGGTGTTGGTTAGAAGCTGGAGGAGTGCGAGGAGTTCTTCGTCGATCATCCAGCAGGGTTCTTCGGCGTCGCCCGCTTCCACGCAGACGTCGCCAATGATGGTGGCTTCGCAGCCGTCGGGGGTGCCGTCGTTGTCGGCGTCCTCGTTGTCGTCGAAGCCGGGGCAAACGTCGCTGCCGTTGGCGACGCCGTCGTTGTCGGAGTCGTTGAGGTAGGCGTCGCATGCGTCCCCGATACCGTCGCCGTCTTCATCGGCTTGGTCGGCGTTGGAGTCTCCGGGACAGTTGTCTGCACCGTCGGCGACTCCGTCGTTGTCCTGGTCTGCGATGGTCTCAGGCGCATTGCAGGGGTCGTCGGGGTTCTCGGGGTGGAAGATGCCGTCGTCGTTCATGGTGGGTTCCATGCCCACGACGCAGATGCCGAGGTTGCCGCGCACAAGGAGCACGAGGCTTTCTTCGGCGGCGCTGCCGTTGACGTCGCCGACGCGCAGGGTGATGAAGGGGAGTCCGTTGGTTCCGAGGACGTAGACGGTGAATCCGTCGCTGTGGCCTTCGAGTTCGCGCGGCCCGGCGGGCGTGGTGTCGTCCTCTTGGGATTCGTCAAAGTCCACGTAGGCGATGTTTGCCTCGATGGCATCGGGGAATCCATTGGGCTCCTCGAAAACGCCGTCGTCGTCGGAGTCGTTCGGGTCGCTGACGTCCATGAGACTGGTCAGGAAATCGAGTGCTTCCTCGTCCGAGGTGGTGCAGTCGTCGCTGAACAATGCATCCATGAGGTCGCAGTTGGGGTCGAGGATGCCTGTAGGGAGGCCGCCGAGGGTCCGAATGGGAACTTCGGGGTCTAGATCATCCTCGTCGAATTCGGCTGGGATCATGTCGCCATCGGCGTCATCGTCGCAGGCGTCACCGTCGCCGTCTCCGTCAAGGTCTGCTTGGTCGGTGTTGGCGTCGAAGGGACAGTTGTCGTCCTCGTCGAGGACCGTGTCGTCGTCATCGTCAGGGTCGCAGACGTCACCGAGGGCATCGCCGTCGTTGTTGGCCTGGTCTTTGTTGGGCGTGTCGGGGCAGTTGTCGGCGCCGTTGAGAGCGTCGTCGCCGTCTCGATCTGGGTCACAGATATCGCCGACATCGTCCTCGTCGAAGTCGGCTTGGTCTGGGTTGTAGTTGTTGGGACAATTGTCGACAAGGTCGTTGTATCCGTCCATGTCGGCGTCGCCGACTGGGCCCGGGTCGGATGCGTCGAGCGGCCGGCTTCCCAGTGAGTTGACCTCTCGGCCGTCGCTGTACCCGTCGCCGTCCGTGTCAGGGTCCGTGGGGTCCGTGCCGTGGGTGTAGACTTCAGCGCCGTCGTCGAGGCCGTCGTCGTCGGAGTCGTGGTCGCGGGGGCTGGTGCCGAAGATGGATCGTTCTTTGTCGTCTTCTAGGCCGTCCGCATCTACGTCGTTGCAGTACGAGTCGGGGTTGAGGGGGTTGCTGAAACAGAAAATTTCATTGACGTCCAAGTGGCCGTCGTTGTCCAAGTCGCTGTAGGCGGCGAAGCGAGGATCGAAGGGAGCTCCCGAGTACGGCTCTCCAAGTTGGATGTAAATGGTGGTGACTTCGTATTCGGGGTGGCCCCAGATGTTGCCTTCCTCGAACAGGATGCTGATGGGCAAATCTACGGCGTAGGTGCCTGAGGGAATGGTTGGGATTTGTGCCGTCAAGTCCGTTAGGGCAGCATTGATGAGCGCTTCAAGGTCTTCTGGGCCGTCGCATTCATCGTTTGGCTCCGCGCTTGGCTCGGGCTCTGTGGCAACTACTGGGTCTGTGCAGGCGATACCCAATGCGATCGCTGCCGCCCGGGTGCCATCCAGTTGGTCTTGGGCATCCACCGGCATGGCTGCCAGGGGCGCAAGGAGCAGGATCAATGCGATGAGAGCAGTGGTATTCTTGAACGACATGTGAAAATCCTCCCGGCTGGTCGACCCGGTAGTGCCGCGCTCGCCGTCCATCGATATCAACGTTGGGGACCGTTTGTCGAACGATGCGTTCGATTCAGGCTACATTGATCGTGGGTTCGGTTTTGACGGGGGCCGGGTTGCACCGGAAATGCAGGTTGTCCAGCATGTCGGAGATACTTAACCATTGACACCTGCATCGGCAAGAGCTGCGTAGAGATTCGAGGCGATTTCTCCCGGAGCGGCGCACTCGATTTTGCCCGGGAGGACGTTCGGCCGTGGTGGGCCGGTGGCCGCTTCGCGTGGAGCCTCTGGACGATGGGCGTCACCGAACGACCCCGGGAGCGCGGCCTAGACCGTGAATTCGGCCACCAATTTACCGGCCGGTTGGTCCCAGCGGAAGCCAAAATCCTTGCCGCCCACGGGGTTGGTGTAGGGAACGAAATCGACGGCATCGGGCGCCACGGCATCTTCGTAGGGGAAGGCAATCTCGACCGTGAAACTGGTGCCGCGAGCCGCAGACTGCACGAGCACCCCGTAATCGATGATTCGTTCCGTCACGCGCACGAAGTCTGAAACGATCCACTTGCCGCTGCAACTGCTGCTGTCGGTTGCGACCGTCCGCGCCAGGGTTTCCAGATCAAAACACAGCACGCCCACATCCTGGCGGCCCTGCACTTCCACCGCTTTTTCGAACGAAATCCGGGGCTCTTGGGTGTCGGCCCCGTACTGGTACCGGCTGCTCAACGCGGTGCTCCATCCGGACACTTCGCCCGACTCCGATATGACGCGCAGGGGCAAGTATTCGGGCAATCGGATGCCGAAACTCTGCATGGAAGTGCTTGGGCCACGCGGGGCGCCACTGGTGGCATCGTCCCAGCCGCCGTCGATCGGGCTCACGTCAACGGGCATCCAGGCGCTGGGGTTGCCAGCGCGATCGCCTGCATAGAACTCGATCCAAGCGTGGAATCCGTCGACGGTGCCCGCAAGGTAGCCACTGACCAGCCGAGCCGGGACGCCGGCGGCACGAAGGAGGCTCACGTAGGTTGCGGCCAGGTCACGGCACACCCCGCCACGCACGCCGTTGCCACTGCCGTCGTCTGCGAGGCCGTCGTCGCCTGCGTCCTGGTCACGTTGTGCTTCCGCATCCGGGTCTTCTAGGTCGTCAAGCACTTGATGGGGCAGCATCAGGGTGTTGGAGGCGAGGCGTTGCTCGTCGTATTCGAGGTTATCAAACAGCCACTCGTAGAGCCGATAGGCAATCTGCACTGTGGAGCGATCATCGGGCTGCAGCGCCTCGGCCACGACCCTTTGGACACTGGAATCGGACGGAACGATCCCGTAACCCGCCCCGAGCCAGCGCCCACCGAGCGCGGCGCTTGCTTCGGAGGGAGTTACATAAGCCTCCATGTTGGCTAGGTCCCAGACGCGCACTTCGTTGGTGTACCGAGCGACGATTCCGAAACTGTAGGCGCCGGGCTCAAGCACCGCCGCGTCGCCCGCTCGAACCTGAATCACGCCGCTCCATCGGTTGCCCGCTTCGTCCGTCAAGGTGAGCGTGTAGGCGTACAGACCGTCGCCGAGGCCGCGCACTGTGTGGGGCAGCGAACGAGACACGAGCACCCCGTCCGGATTCAACAGTTCCACGCTGGCGTCCGCCGGGACCGTTGCCCCTGCGCCAATGGTGTACGCTCCGCCCACTGCGTCGCCGATTTTCTCCAATCCGGAAGGCTCCGGCGGCGTGCCATCCACGCGCACTCCCCTGAAGGTCTCCCATTCATGACCGTCCACGAAATAGGTAACCTTCCAAGTGCCATCCGGCAAATCCAGAAAAACGGGATCGTCTGCCGTGGCGAGACCAGAGGCTTCCAAGGGACCTCCGTCGCCCACGGCAACAATGCGAACAGGAGCCCCGCCCGGTTGGTGCACGAACACCATGAAACGCGACTCAGTGTTCCAATCGTTCTCCACCAAGGGCGTACGACTGACAGGAATGTCCGGCCGCTGTGCGGCGTCCACAAACTCCCGCAGCGCCGCGCAGCCGCTAAACGCGGGAAGCAGCAACAGCACGAGAACAATCAAAGGAAGCCGGGAACGCACAAGGACCGAGATGGCTGTGGGTTCATGTCCCTTTTTCCGTTTCGATTGGGGAAGTAGCCGGCGATTGGCCTCGACGCACCGCCATCTCCAGTGCCCAAACCAATGCAGCGCCAAGCAGAACCACAAACAAGACCAGCAGAACGTTCCCCGAGGGCGACGCCGGTTGTCCCGCCGCAAATCCCGCTTCGGTTCGCCACGGCCACAAACGACCCAGCGAGCCCACGAGCAAGCCGACCATGGCGGCATGCGTCAACGACGACCGATTCTCCAACAACCAATGAAGCGCGTGCGAAAAGGACAGCAATCCAACGAATGCGCCCCCGCCCACCAGCACAACCACGACCAAGTCGAGCGCAGCCACTGCATGAATCACTGGCTCATACAAACCCATCAAAAGCAGCAGATACGCGCCGCTAAT
This sequence comes from Thermoplasmatota archaeon, assembly GCA_041601615.1. Taxonomy (GTDB): domain Archaea; phylum Thermoplasmatota; class E2; order JACPAO01; family JAHFTW01; genus JANQNI01. The sequence continues at coordinate 135,143 of JBFIHX010000004.1, forward strand.
TCCAGGCAAAATCATTGCCACCGCCGCAATCGCACCCGCGAGCGGCAGGAACCACATCGCAGACGGCGCGGCAACGGGATGGACCGCAGTTACCGCCAGCGCAAAAAGCCCAGTCAGCAGCGCCCACAACCACGCGGAGCCCGTCCAGGTAACGCGACGAGCGGGCGCGCGCACCCCCGCCACCACAAGACCAAGCAAGAACGCAGACAAGAATCGAGGCGCCGAATCGAGGGCCAAAACGAGCACCTTAGCGCCAAGCACCAGCCCCGAAACAACGCCAAGACCCAGAAGAACAAGGAATCCCAAATCCATCTCCCGCCAAGCACCTCGGCGCACCACATCCCAACGCAAATGGGCCAACGCACGAACCAGGCGCGGATGGATGCCCAGCAACAGCGCCATCGTGCCGCCGCTGATTCCGGGCACCGCATCCGAAAGCCCCATGGCCATACCACGAGCTGCAATGCGGGCGGGGCGAAGGTCAGACACGGGCAGCAGGAGACGAACGCGGACAAGAACGGGCCGGTCTATTCCGGCAGGACTTCGATGATGCCCTGCTCGCGGAGCCTTCGGGCCTTGAAATGGAGGTACCAGTCCCGGTCGCGACGGTTCTGCTCCATGACAAGTGCAACTTCCTCCGCTATGGTCATAAGGTATGTCTCCGCAAATTCTCTACTACATGTGATGATACTTCCAAGGATTTGGCCGTTGCGGAAACCCGTGCCCAGTCGATTGCCTCCTAGGCGACGATGGCAATATGCTCGGCATCTTCTAGATCCTTGCCAGATTCTCCCCTCGATAGATATAGCTTAAACGCGATTTGATCAGAAAGATCACTGATGCGCCCCTCAGTGCCCAAGAGGTCCAACGACCATGCATCATCCAATGCTTGTTGGCCCATTCGATCTTTGGCAAATTTTACCTCCATGTTTGGTTCGTCCGTTGCATCAATGGCGAATCGAAGCGCAATCTGGTGACTCAAGGTGTCCCACGCAGTATCCACGGAGGAAGCCTGAAGACAGTAGAACCCGCATCATGGAGGCGAATCCACCAGGATCGAAATACGGATTCGCTGTGGGGCCTCAGCAACATATCAATGTCTTCAGTCATTCGAGTCCGCCCCAATACAATCGCTGAATAGCCCGAGACCAACACGCCTTCAACTTCACCCATGGTCTCAAGAAATTTCACCACGAAATCATCGTACGCGCTTACGCTCTCTTGGACCTCAATTCGACCCGGACGAACAACGACTTTCGCCATCAATCCACCGACACGATCTCCTTAACCAAGTGCTCCGTCTGGTCTCGCTTCTCCTGATGTTCCTTCAAGAAACCGAGCAGAAGCTCTGCTGCTTCACCCTTGCATCCACCACACAGCCGTTCGCCGCCGACGCACTCATCGTAGACTTGTTGGAGATGGTTGTCGTCCTTGGCCAAATGGTACAGGAATAACTCGTACACGGGGCACTTGTCTGCCTCGCCGCCCTTCTGGCGTTGCTCCTCGGCCGACCCACGACCACCCGTGACACTAGCCAAGACCTTCTTGGACGCGACCTTCGGCTCTTCCGTAAGAAACGCGCTGCTTTCGGGCTTGCTGCTGCTCATTTTTTCGCCCGTGAAGCCCGTCATGAAGCGATGGAATGTGGCACTGGGGCGGATGAATGCGAGGCCGCCTTTCTTGGCTTCCTTCTGGGCCAATGCAAGGTCCAAGTCCCGAACATCCTTCATGCTCATGTTGTCGCCCAGGTACAAGTGACGGTAGGCGTCGTTGCGCACCCGATCCATGCGCGTGCCCATGCCTTGGTCTTCCAGGACGGCCTCGGCCATGTCGAGCCAGCGCTTCGGGTCTTCGTCGCCTCGAATGGCGATGGCCCAACCCGCCTTCGCCTTCGGCCCCTCGGCCTTGTCCGCGTGGTAGACATTGAAAGTACGCCATGATTGCGCAATGTCCCGAGCGAGCCGAATGTGCGGATCTTGATCTACACCCACAGGAACAAGCACCGGGCGAGGGCCGCCGAGATCCGGTCGTTGCACATGCAGGATATCTGCTGCTTGGACAAGCGGCGCGTTGACGTGCGCAATGGTGGTTTTGTCGCCAAAACCGTACATCTGCTGCATTTGGCTCCACTTGACTTTGAGAGCGAATCGATCAGCCAGGTCCTTGACGCGGTGGCGTTTGGTTTGGAAATACACCTCCGCCGAGTTTGGATCCAACCCGAGTGCCAGGTAGTTGCGAACATATTGGTCGATGGCCAGCTCCTGCGCCTTCTCAATGCTGAGGTTGCGCGCAGCGACCGCTTCGAAGTCTGCCACCGCGATGTGCAAGTCGGCGCCATGCTGCTGATGAGCGATGCACTGCTCGATGACCATTTTGTGACCGAGATGCATCAAACCCGACGGCATGAGGCCGGTCATCACCGACCAAGGCTCCTTGCGGCTGACGGCGTCACGGATGCGCTGAAAGTCACGGTGCCCGAAAACCACGCCTCGTTTCAGGAGCATATGTGGCGCATCGAACGCCTGCCAGTCCTCGGCGCCGAAGGGTTCGATGCCGAACTCGGACCGTAGGCGGGCGTAGTCCTGGTATTGACTACTGCCCCAGGGATCAATGTGCACGCGTGGCACAGGCTCATGCCTCTCTTGGCTGCTTCGCCCCGCGATGGGGCCACAGAAGACCCGTCAGAGCGCCAAGCGCCGCGACCACCGGGAGCCACGGAGCTTCCCACGCGGAGTCGTTGCCAGGAATCTTGGGCACGGCCGTCGCGGTCCAGCCAGGAACATAGGTAATCCCGTCGACCTGCGGCTCGGGCCGAGCTAGGACCGTCCACGCTCCGGGGTGCGGGCTGCTGGCTGTCAACTCATGCGCTCCGGCGTCCACACGGATGGATTCGGTCTCGTTGTCTCCCGTGGTGGCGACCCAGACACCATCGAGGTGCCAGGAAACCGGAAGTCCCTCGGTACCGGAACTGACCAATCGGAGGTCCGTATCTTCCATGAGTACAGGTGAAAGGACCAGCAATGCGAGCAGGGGCATCATGGGACCACCGTGAAGGAAGTGTGGTAGTTACCAGCCGGGAGTGGACTTGGGATGTCCAGGATACTCAGCATCACTTCGACTGCCTCCCCCGCAGCAAGCGGTGGCAGCGCGGTGAGTGGCGCATCGTAGGAAGTCCAAACCCATTCCGAATTTGCGTCAATTCGTGTGCCGATGCGCGCATGGCCTGCGACTGGAATGGTGCCGGGGCCTTGGAGATCGCTCAGGTCAATTCGAGGCGTTTCTTCGTCGGTTCCCTCATTGAAAATGTGGAACGACTCATCTGCGTCTACAGGGCCGCCGCCCGGCGGGAGGCTGGGAAATCGAATCCCGCCCGGGGGAATGGAAACGCGTAGAGCTTCCTCGACCACGGACAGTGTCGCCGTGATCTGGTCTTCGTTTCCGGCCTCATCTTCGGCCCACAGCGTCAAAACAACGTCGCCAGGGTCATCGAATCGAACCAGAAGCTCGTGCCTGCCAGATTCGCCCGCGTGGAGTACCGAGGCACCGTGCGCGAGCGTCCAGGAAGCGTCGTCGTCGTTCGGCTCGCGCACCTCAATGATGACGATGCCGGCCTCGCCGGGTCGAAGTTGATCGGGGACGGATGCAAATTCTACGACCGGAGGCACATCTTCTACGGTGATGGTCGCGGTGGAGACTTGTTCTCCCATGGCGCCACCGGGACTCGGGTCGTGTTCTGCCCATCCGTCGGCAGTGCGGTGCAGACTCTGGCCTTTGGGTGGTGCAGGAAGCTCGGAGGTGCCGTAGGATACGGCCTCGACCACGGCGCCCGCTGGATTCAGCAATTGTGCCGTGTCGCCGCCATTGTTCCATACGGTCCCGGAGGCTGTGGCGGGCCCCATGGCGTCGGCCGATCCGCCGCTCCACAAGACGACGTATCCTCGGGGCGCGATGGACCTGGAGAACGTGTATCCGTTCCCGGCGGAATCTTCGATGCGCCAGCCGGCCAAGTCGAATTCGGTGTTGGCGGGGTTGTACAATTCAATGAACTCGCGGCCCGTGTCTGGATCGGGGTAGATTTCACTGATCTGGGGCATTGCAGGATCCTGGCCCACGGCGGGAGGCACGAGGGCCAGGAGAAGCAGGAACGTTAGGGTTCGGTGCATGAGGGGTCCATGAAAGGGGGGTACAAAGGGAGCGTCGGCCGCACCGGGGCCGGTGCCGCACACACCAAGATCTGTGCCACTCAGGCCAAGAACCGGGCGAGTCCCTTCAAGTACCTGAAACCGTAGCGGGGCGGGTGTTGCATTCTCCTCGCCGAGCCTTGGTCGCTGCCCTGTTATTGCTGGGGCTTGGACAGGCCTGGCTTGCCGCCGTCGAGGTGCCCGAGGTGCCCATCGCGCAAGCGAGTCGCTACGAGGGCCAGGAGGTGGTCGTGCAAGGATTGGTGCGTTCTGCAACCCGTTTCGACGATGAAGCTCGACTGGTGTTGGCGTCCGATGGATACGGATTGAAGGTGCAAACGACCGACTTGACCATCCAACAAGGTTCCCTGGTTCGGGCCGAGGGCCGACTTGTACGCTTCGGCACCGATCTCGTGCTGCTTGCCACAAGCGTCAAGGGCGAGGCGCCACCTTCGGCGCTTCCTGTTTCCCTTGACGCCCTGCTAGATCAATCCCCCGACCAACTCGTACGAGTGACGGGCACCATTCAGGACGGCTACCTGATCCAACACGGTACACGCGTGCAACTTGGGCAGGGTCCGTGGCCGGAGTCCGGCCGAGTTTCGGCCGTCGCGACCGCCATGCAAGACCCAAGCTGCGCTTGCCTGCGATTGCACGCCCATTCGGTGCAACCATGGACGGAATGACGCTGCTCGGCGTGGGACTGCTTGGTTCCGTTCTGGGACTTGTCACGGGGCTCGTGCCTGGCCTGCATGTCAATACGCTAGCCGCGGTTGCTCTTGCCAGCATGCCTTGGGCAGGTGATGCAGCGGCGCTCGCACTCGTGGCCATTGGTGTTGCCCACACGTTCGTGTCCATAATACCCGCGACCTACCTTGGTGCTCCCGGAGAGGACACCGCACACTCGGTGCTGCCGGCCCATAGGCTCCTCTTTGAAGGTCAGGGCCCGGCGGCGATCCACTCAAGCGTACACGCCAGTCTTCTCGGGCTTCTTGGCGCTTTGGCGCTCCTCTGGCCATTGCGTTGGTTGTTGGGTGCTCCAAACCACTTCGTCCAAGAGATGGACGGTGTCGCGCCGTGGTTGCTTGGGCTGACTCTGGTTGCGCTTGTGGCCATGGAAGTACCCCGAGGCCCGCATCGGTTGTTCTCGGCGTTGCTTGTGGGGGCCCTTGCGTCGTGGCTTGGCATGCTTGCGTTTCAGTGGCCAACGCGGGCCCTGTTTGATGTTCCTTCCTCGGCACTTTTGCCCCTTTTGGCAGGGCTTTTCGGCGTCCCTGGACTTGTCGTAGCGCTGCACACGGGGGCGCAAATCCCCCTTCAAGACCCATCACCCTCCTGGAGTGCCCGGTCCGCCGCAAGAACCATGGATATTCTGCCTGGATTGGGTGTGACAGCGTTCACGGCGGCACTTCCGGGGCTCACGGGTGCAGTCAGCACCAGCATGGCGCGCATCGGACGTCGCACCGACAATCCGCACGCGATTCTCGCTACGTTGTCGGTTGTGAACACTGCGCACGCCGTTCTTGCGTTGGGAATGTTGTGGCTCGTGGGCCGGACACGTTCGGGCCTAGGTCAGGCGGTCGGCATTCTATCCCCTTCGTTGCCCTGGTCCACGGGCCCTCCTCCCAGTTTCATGGCAGCGGTGCTCGTGACGATTCTCTTGGCAGGGATTGTCGGCGCCGTGGGGACACTTTGGTTGGAGCGCCCCGTTCGGTTGTTGCTTGATTGTGTCCCCACGCGAGCGCCTGCGATTGCCGGCCTTGTGGTGCTGCTGGCGCTCACTTGCTTGTTGACAGGGCCTGCGGGCGTGCTCTTGTTGTCCATCGCGGCGATGGTCGGATCGGTGCCGTTGGTGCTGGGTGTGCGTCGGGTGCATTTGGCCGCCGCGTTGATTGTACCCATTATGGTGCGGATTGTATGATCAGATTCAGTTCCGCCTGGGCATCTTCTTGGACGTCCAATCCTGCGTCCCGGGACGCCACCAACAGAGCCGGGTATGCGCCAAGGTGCCCTCCGAATCGATCTTGCACTAGGGTGACTGCCTCCATCGCCAAGCTAGGGTCGTCGCCCTTGGCGGCGGCTAGTCGTTGCAGCCAACCAGCGAATCCACCCTCAGGAACGGGTGCCGTTGGCGGCGGCGCTGGGGTGGCGTCGGGGTCCGGTCGAAACCGCCGTCCAATGGTCACTGTTGCCGGGTCGAGGGTAAGTCGAAGCTCGTCGCCGTCGGTTGCAAGCAGTCCAGCATCCTGGGCGGCGGCAACATACCGGCGCGCCTGGGCCGGTGTCATCCAGCCAAGCTCCAGACTCAGAATATGCGCCCAGCGTGCCGCAGGGAGCGTGCGAGTTGCCTGTCGAATCGCCACGAATGCGAACGCTTGGGCTGCTTCAGACACGGCGCTGGCCACGTCGCCAGCGGTTAAAGGGGAGGTGGCGGTCCGCGACTTGCCGCAATGATGAATGAATCCAAAGCTGATCTTGATGACAAGACGGGCGGGCTGAGCGGCAAGGGTACAGTCAGCGAGTTCAAGGCACCCATGCCGTGACCTGGATGCCTGGAGCGCAAACTCGACAAGGTGTGGCGGCAAGGTGCCGCCAAATGCAACCGTTCTCACCAAAACGCTGATGGCGGAGCGCCCTCTCAGCCGAGTATGAAGCGATTCGCCCTGCTGCTTGCCCTTGCAGTGCTCCTGCCCGGTTGCGCCAGCGAGAGTTCTCCCGAAGATCCCACGGAGGGCACGCCTGACAGCCCGGCTCCGACGGAAGACCTGCTTCCCGAGTCCACTCGAGGCAGTGCGGTGGTGACCGGCGCCGGCGTGGAAGGCGCGAGCGGCGGTTTTGGAGGCGCAGCGGCGACGATCACGGCACGCGAGGGAGCCACACTTCTGTACGCCGAGATTCAGTGGGCGGACCCGGTGTTTGACATCGATCTCGCACTTTCCAGTCCTGCGGAGGACCACTCGGCCAATCCCGTCATGTACGATCACACGGTAAGCGGCGGCAGCCCCGGCTCCCCGGACAGCCCCCACAGCATCACGATTCAAGCCCCCGCTGCGGGCGAGTGGTTGGGCAGTGCATTTGCCAATGGCGTCGGCGTAGAAGTGGCGTACGACGTGGCCCTGACCGTGTTCTATGGCGAGACAACTGTCCCCGATGGATACACCGGATTCTAGGCCTCCCGACCAAACCGCTCAAATATCGGGCCTTACTCGGCCGAATCCGCCCCTGATGGGGAATCGCACGCGAGGATAGTGTAGTGGTATCACGGTGCCTTGCCAAGGCACCAACTCGGGTTCAAATCCCGGTCCCCGCATTTTCATTTTCAACCGCAATTTCGGAGTCACCACGCGAGGATAGTGTAGTGGTATCACGGTGCCTTGCCAAGGCACCAACTCGGGTTCAAATCCCGGTCCCCGCATCTCCTTTTCCCTTCTTTGCTTGTTTCTTGATTTTTGTCTTGGACTGCGACAGGTTCGCCCCCGAACGCTCTTATGCCGCTTCGGGTGGCGTCGGACCTGTCCCGGACGCTTGGACCTCTTTGCGCCCGAATTCACCTTGGCTTCTGGTCTCGGTTCTCCCGGTTTTCCTCATGTTCGATCTCTTTCGACCCCACTCGACTGCCAAGGGTGCTTGGACGCCCAAGGCGCTGCGCCAGAACGTGTTTTCGGGCCTCACGGTCGCGCTTGCAATGGTGCCGGAGGCGATCGCGTTCTCCTTCGTGGCCGGTGTGCATCCATTGGTTGGATTGTATGCTGCATTCCTGATGTGCCTCGTGACGGCGCTGCTTGGCGGCCGCCCGGGTATGATCAGTGGTGCCACGGGCGCGCTGGCGGTGGTGATGGTGGCGTTGGTGGCCGAGCATGGCGTGGAGTATCTGTTTGCGGCGGTCGTTTTGATGGGGCTGCTTCAGATTGCGTTCGGGGCGCTGCGGCTTGGTAAGTTCATTCGCATGGTGCCGCATCCGGTAATGCTTGGTTTCGTCAACGGCCTAGCCATCGTCATTTTTCTTGCCCAACTGGAGAGTTTCAAGGTGGGCGAGTCGTGGATTGGAGGCAGACAGCTCTGGACAATGCTTGGGCTGACGGCGCTGTCGGTGGGCCTCATCTACGGTATTCCGCGCATCAACAAGGGCCTCCCGGCGCCGCTTCTTGCGATTCTGGGCATTGCGTTGGTGTCGGTGCTGTTCGGGCTGGACACGCGCACGGTTTCGGACCTTGCAATCATCAAAGGCGGGCTTCCCACACTTGGATTCCCGAAGGTGCCGTGGCAACTGGATACACTGCGCATCATCCTGCCGTACTCGCTTATTCTTGCGGCCATTGGACTCATCGAGAGCTTGTTGACGCTGAACCTCATCGACGAGATGACAGACACCCGGGGCCGGCCCAACAAGGAATGTCTAGCACAGGGCACCGCGAACATCGTCACGGGCTTCTTTGGCGGCATGGGCGGCTGCGCGATGATTGGCCAGTCGATGATCAACGTGGGCAACGGTGGCACGCGGCGCCTGAGCGGTGTCGTTGCGGCCATTGCGCTCATTTTGAGCATTCTGTTCTTTTACGAGTGGATCGGCATGATTCCGCTTGCGGCGCTTGTGGGTCTCATGGTTGTCGTGTCGCTGAAGACGTTCGCGTGGGCAAGTCTGCGGGTGCTCAACCGCGTGCCGCGCCATGATGCGTTCGTCATTCTCGCGGTAACACTCGTGACTGTGCTCACAGACCTTGCCGTGGCCGTGGTGGCCGGGGTCATCATCGCGGCACTGGTGTTTGCCTGGCAGCACGCCAAAGAAATTCGGGTTGTTGCGCGCGACACGGCGGAGGGACGCATTTACGATGTGCAAGGGACGCTGTTCTTTGCTTCTACAGCGAGTTTTGCTGCGGCGTTTTCTCCACGCACCGACCCGGACGACGTCATCATTGAGTTCCAAGGCGCCAAGGTCATGGACCACTCGGCGCTGGAAGCAGTGGAGTCGCTCGTGGGTCGCTACGAGGCGCGAGGAAAGCGCGTGCGCCTGCGGCACCTTAGCCCGGATTGCCTAGAACTCTTGGACCGTGCCCGCAGCACGGCCGAAATTGATCCGGTGGGCGATCCTCACTACCATCCGGCGGTCAATGAGCTAGGTTGAGGCAGATCTTGCAGCTGCAGGGACAGCATCAGCGGCGCTGTCGGGGTTGTTCCCGCTGAACCGCTGGCCCTACCTCTTTGTTGCCGCCCTGTTGCCGCCTCTCCCGTGCGCCCTTCTGTGGCCACTGGGCAAGGTGCTCCATGACCAAGCAGATGACCACGACGGCCGGCGCGCCGGTTTCCGACAACCAAAACAGCATCACCGCCGGGCCCCGAGGCCCCCTCTTGATGCAAGATTGGCAACTCATCGAAAAATTGGCGCACCAGAACCGGGAGCGTATCCCCGAGCGGCCCGTGCACGCCAACGGATGGGGCGCCTACGGGACGTTCACAGTCACCCACGACATCAGCAAGTACACGCGAGCCAAGATCTTCGAGAAGGTGGGCAAAAAGACCGAGATGATTGCACGGTTTTCCACGGTGGCAGGCGAAGTGGGTGCGGCGGACGCGGAGCGGGACGTGCGCGGTTTTGCCTTGAAATTCTACACCGAGGAGGGCAATTGGGACATGGTCGGCAACAACACCCCCGTGTTCTTCGTGCGCGACCCAGTGAAATTCCCCGACTTCATCCACACCCAGAAGCGCCACCCCAAGACCAACTTGCGCTCGCCAACGGCCATGTGGGATTTTTGGAGCCTAAGCCCCGAAAGCCTGCACCAAATCACGATCTTGTTTTCGGACCGAGGCCTGCCCACGGACGTTCGCCACATCAATGGCTACGGCAGCCACACCTACTCGTTTTGGAACGACGCGGGCGAGCGCCACTGGGTCAAATTCCACTTCAAAACCCAGCAGGGCCACAAGCACTGGACGAATGAGGAAGCGGCGGCCGTGGTGGGACGCACGCGAGAATCGACGCAAGAGGACTTGTTTGGCGCCATCGAGAACGGCGACTTTCCCAAGTGGACGCTGTACGTGCAATTGATGCCGGAGGCAGAAGCCGAGAAGACCGCGTACAATCCGTTTGATCTCACCAAGGTCTGGCCCCACGGCGACTACCCGCTGCACGAAGTTGGAACCATGGAACTCAACCGCAATCCCGAGAACTACTTTGCCGAAATCGAGCAACTAGCATTCGCCCCCAGCAACATGGTCCCCGGCATCGGCCACAGCCCGGACAAAATGCTCCAGGCACGCATCTTCGCGTACGCCGACGCCCACCGCTACCGCCTCGGCACCCACTACGAAGCACTGCCCGTGAATGCGCCCAAGTGCCCCGTGGCGCACTACCACAAGGACGGCAAGATGAATTTCATGGGCCAAGCCACGGGAAACCCAGACGCCTACTACGAACCCAACTCCATGAACGGACCCGTGGAGGTACCCGATGTGCGAGAGCCGCCAATGCGCATCAACGGCGACGCCGACCGCTACAACCACCGCGAAGGCAACGACGACTACAGCCAACCACGCGCCTTGTGGAACCTGTTCGACGAGGGGCAAAAAGCGCGGCTGTACAGCAACTACGCCGCCGCCATGCAAGGCGTGCCCCAGAACATCATCGACCGGCAACTGGGCCACTTCGACAAGATTGATCCAGCCTACGGAGACGGAGTGCGTGCGGCTCTGGGATTGAAACTGGTCGGCGCAAAATCCGCCGCAGCAATCCAGCACTGAGTTCGCGCCGCATCGATTTGTGAACACGGCATGTTCACAGCGCCCGACCCAGCCGTGCGCCCCCCGTCCTCCGCGCCCACAAGCACGAAGCGCATCATCCGCCCCAGGCCCATTCCCATCCCCTGCACCCGCTTATCCATCCTGGGAGCCAAGCAGCCGTCATGTCGCCGGAAACAGTGCTGCACCCGCCAGGATCCATTCTGCTCGGCGGCGCCCCCGTGCCACCCCACTTGCTGCTGAAATACGCCAACCGGCACGGCCTCATCACAGGCGCCACCGGAACCGGCAAAACAGTCTCCTTGCAAGTCCTCTGCGAAGGCTTCTCCCGCGCCGGCGTGCCCGTGTTCGTAGCCGACGTCAAAGGAGATCTCGCCGGCATCAGCCGCCCGGGCCGCCCCCACGCCAAAATCGACGCACGGGTACGCACCATCGGCATACCCGACTACCAAGCGCGGCCGTTTCCCACGGTGTTCTGGGACCTGTTTGGCGAAAAAGGCGTCCCGATCCGCACCACGATTTCCGAGATGGGCCCCGTGTTGCTTGCGCGCATGCTTGATCTCAACGAGGCCCAAGAAGGTGTTCTGAACATCGCCTTCCGCGTCGCCGACGAACAAGGCCTGCTCCTTCTCGACCTCAAAGACCTTCGCGCCATGATCAGCTACGTCGCCCAAAACGCCAGCGAGCTCACCACTGCATACGGCAACGTCAGCACCTCCAGCGTCGGCGCCATCCAACGCCGCTTGCTCGTCCTGGACCAACAACGCGGCTCCCAATTCTTTGCCGAACCCGCACTCGACATCCACGACCTGATGCGCACCACGCACGGCGAAGGCAACGTCAACGTGCTCGCCGCCGACCAGCTCATGGAATACCCCAAACTGTACTCCACGTTCCTGCTCTGGTTGCTCTCCGAACTGTTTGAAGAACTGCCCGAAGTAGGCGACCCAGACCAGCCGAAACTGGTGTTCATCTTCGACGAAGCACACCTGCTGTTTTCGGATGCCCCCAAGGCCTTGGTGGACAAGGTTGCGCAGGTGGTCCGGCTCGTTCGCTCCAAGGGCGTCGGCGTCTACTTCGTCACCCAAAACCCCACCGACATCCCCGACGAAGTGCTTGGACAACTCGGCAACCGCATCCAACACGCGCTTCGATCGTTTACGCCCCGCGACCAAAAAGCGGTGCGAGCAGCCGCACAGACCTTCCGGCCCAACCCAGAATTGGACGTGGAGCAGGTGATTGGTGAGATGGGTGTCGGCGAAGCGCTCGTGTCGGTACTGGAAGCCAAAGGCAGCCCCTCCGTCGTACAACGCACCCTCATGTGCCCGCCGCAATCACGCATGGGCCCCATCACCGAAACCGAACGGCGCGACGCCATGCAACGGCAAACCTGGAACCAAAAATACAAGGCAACCGTGGACCGCGAATCCGCCCACGAAGTGCTCCTCGGCCGTGCCCAACTGCCCCGCGCATCTAGCAAGGTCCAGGCCAAACCCAAGCCCAAACGCAAGAGCCAACGGCAAACTTCGAGCCAGGCACTCGGCAAGTCCGCCCTACGGTCGCTGGGCACGCAACTAGGCAGTGGAATCGGCCGCAGCATCGTGCGAGGCCTGCTCGGATCCATCCTGAAATAAATCCCAGGCGCCAAGCTCCCGTCTTAGACCGCGCTCTTGACCGCACCCAGGTGAAAGATTCCGTCGCCACGATTCACACTCGGATTCAAGGCGTGTCCGATGACGAGCCGGTCGCCGGGACTGCGCACGCGCACCTCATGGCGTCCGTATGGATCCGAGATGACCCCGAGTTGCTGCCGGGCCGTGACCACGTCCCCGACCTTGACCGTCAAGCGCAACATGCCACTGGCCGGAGCCCGCAACCACGAATGGCGCCCCACCTCGACGCTGGAATGACGAAGCCGAGCCAATCGACGCGGCCGCATTCCGAGGGCAGTCATGACGCGAGCCACACCGCGCTTGCCAATCTTGATGGCCTCGTCGTTGAACCGCAGCGGCTCACCCGCCTCGAACAGCAAAGTCCGCACGCCAGCCTTCGACGCCGCATGGCGAAGCGAACCTGGGCGAAATTTGGAGTGCAGAAAGACGGGCGCGCCAAACGCCTCGGCCAAGCGCCGGGTTTCCTCATCGTGCAAATCGGCGCGAATTTGTGGCAAATTGGTGCGATGGTGGCTGCCCGTGTGCAAGTCGATGCCGAAGTCCGAGCGCGCCAAGACCTCTGTGACAAACAAGTGCGCCAATTGACTCGCGAGGCTCCCCCGGGCCGAGCCTGGAAACGACCGGTTCAAATCGCGCCGATCCGGCAAGTACCGCGACTGGTCCACGAACCCAAACGCATTCACCACAGGAATTACCAGCAGCGTTCCGTGCAGGTGCGTCGGATCGGTCTGAATCAAAGTCCGACACACCTCGATGCCGTTGATTTCGTCCCCATGGATCGCCGCGCACACAAACAAACGCGGCCCCTCGTATCGACCATGAACGACCACCACAGGCATGGACAACGGCACACCCACAGGCAGGCGCGCCACAGCAAGATCAATTTGCTCCGTCGTGCCCGGCTGCACCGTCTGGCCGCCGAACTCGAAGGGACCCTGCCGCTTGGGTTTGGCCGATTTTTCAGCCCCGGACACGGTCCTTCACCTTGCCCGGCTTCGCATTGGTCTCTAGAAACTCGATGATTTTGCCGGCGACATCAATGCCCGTGGAGTATTCGATGCCCTCCAGGCCAGGGCTGCTGTTGACCTCCATCACGAGCGGCCCCTCGTCGCTTCGTAGGATGTCCACGCCGGCAACGTTGAGTCCGAGCGCTTTGGCCGACCGAATGGCCGTGCGACGCTCATCCGGCGTCAGTTTCGTGATCTCCGCCGTTCCGCCTCGGTGCAAGTTGCTGCGGAAATCTCCCGGTGCGCCCGTGCGCTCCATGGCCGCGATGACCTTGTTGCCGACGATGAAACAACGCACGTCCTTGCCGCCGGCCTCCTTGATGAACTGCTGCACGAGAATGTCGGCGCGCAGGCCCCGAAACGCTTCGATGACCGACTGCGCCGCCTTCTTGGTCTCCGCCAGCACCACGCCGACACCCTGGGTGCCTTCGATGAGCTTGACCACGAGCGGAGCGCCGCCCACGAGCTTGATTACGCCATCAATGTCGCTGGGGCTGCTGGCCATGCCCGTCACTGGCAAGCCGATGCCTTCGCGGCTCAAAATTTGCAGGCTGCGCAGCTTGTCGCGAGACCGCGTAATGGCTTGTGATTCGTTGGCCGGAAATACGCCCATCATCTCAAATTGACGCACCACCGCGGTGCCGTAGAAGGTGTGCGTGGCGCCAATGCGGGGAATAATCGCATCGTACAGAGGCAGGGGCTCGTCTTGGTACATGACGCGAGGTTTGTGACTCGTGATGTCCATGTAGCAACGAACGTAGTCAATCACGCTCGCCTTGTGCCCACGTTCTAGGGCCGCTTCGTAGAGCCGCCGAGTCGAGTACAGATGCCTATTTCGAGAGAGAACTGCAATGTTCATGCTTTGCTCCATGTGCGAACCGCCTCCGGCGTGCCCCCTACGTTCGTCCTCCTACAGTCCACCAAGAATCGGTCCACAAGCGCCGTCCGACCCACCAGCATCCGGAAAGCCATCTCCTGGCGGTCAATAAGCGTCACTTCCACGTCTTGGTCCTCTCCGTTCATGCGCAGGGTCGTGCGAATCACGGGCCGCAGACTCGCCTTGGCTCCCGAATCGCGAACGATGCGCTCCTCCACAAGCGGCGCTTCCGCCTGCATGAAAAAGTCATCGCGGCCCTGAATGGTGTGCACCTTGAAGCGCACAACGCCGTCATGAATCTCGATGTCGTAGGCGTGCAACGCGGAGGTCCGGGCCCCGGTGTCGATCTTGGCCTTGATGGGACCAATGTCCAAGTCCGGCAGGTGGACCCATTCGCGCCATCCGACGCAAGGCAGGGGGTGATTCTCCATCGTGAAGTGATGCACCGAACCGCCGGGGTTGAAGCTTGCCTTCGCGCTAGGCGCCAAAACCACCGGTAATGCAGGCGGCCCAATGCAAATCCGGCAGGTCCCCTCGGCACCGGCTCTAAATGGGTTGCCCCGGTCGCCGCATCGTGGCGGTCATCGAAGCAGACGGACTCAGCAAGGGGTACGGGGGCAAGCGCCTGTTCGACGACGCCACGTTCCAGGTACGCGCGGGCGACGTGGTGGCCCTCATTGGTCCCAACGGCGCCGGCAAATCCACCCTGCTTCGCATCCTTGCTGGCCGCGAGCGCCCCGACGACGGCAATTTCCGCATGGCCGACGTCCGCGTCCACTGGTTCGACCAGCACCCCAAGATTCCCAAAGGCGCCACGGTGGCTGACGTGTTGGCCTCCGACAAACCGGTGCCGCCCGCACTCCAACAGGAAAAGGACGCCTTGGAAGCCCGCATCTCGGACCCGAAACTGTACGAGGAGCCCGGCTACGAAATCGTTCTGGAACGCTACGCTGCCGTGGAGCAAGAAATCAAACGCGCCCGCGCCCCCGGGCCCATGGCAAGCGCCGTCATGGAAGAACTTGGCAATCTTCCCTTGGGCATGGACGCAAGCAAACTCAGCGGCGGCGAAAAGACCCGACTTTTCCTGGCCCGCGCACTCTCCGAAGCCAAACCTGGCGACCTTGTGGTGCTGGACGAACCCACGAACCACTTGGACGTGGACAGCATCGAGTGGCTGGAAGACTGGATCCGCGGCTTCGACGGCACCGTGCTTCTCGTGGCACACGACCGCGTGTTTCTGGACAACGTGGCGACGCGCATCTTCGAGGTCCAAGGCGGCGTCACTTGCTTTGAAGGCAACTACGAAGACTACGTGGAAGCCCGCGACGAAAACATCGCACGCCAAAAACGCGAACACGAAAAGGCCGGCGAGCGCATGGCGCAAACCAAGGCCGTCATCATGCAGTTTCGCAAGCAGAAGCGCTTCGATGGCCAATACGCCAGCCGCATGAAGGACCTTGAAAAGTACCAAAAGGCGCTCGAACGCACACCCGACGCGGTGCTGGAAGGGTTCGCCTTCGGCCTCAAATTTGGCGCCACAGACAAGAGCAGCCAGGAAATGCTGCGCTTTACGGGCCTTTGCAAATCCTACGACCAACCCGTCCTGCAAAACGCCGAACTGGAAATCCGCCGCGGCGACCGCATCGGCCTCGTCGGCGCCAACGGAGCCGGCAAATCTACGCTCCTTGGCATTCTCACCGGCAAAGTCCAGAAAGACTCGGGAACGCTCCACGCAGCCCCCGGCGTCAAGGGCATTTTCTTTAGTCAAGAACAAGACGACCTGGAAGCGACCCGCACCGTGCACCAGGAAGTCGTGGAAGCCCGCCCCGGCATGGAAGAACGCGACGTCAAGGCCCTGCTCGGGCGCTTTCGGTTCAACCCCGCCGTGGACATGACCCGCACCGTCAGCACCCTCAGTGGCGGCGAGCGCCAGCGCCTCATGCTCCTGAAGTGCGTGCTGCGACCAAGCAACCTCTTGATTCTCGACGAACCCACGAACCACTTGGACCTCTGGGCCCGCGACGTGGTCATCGAGGCCTTGAACGCCTACCACGGCACCCTCCTCGTCGTCAGCCACGACCGGTACCTGCTCGACGCCGCCACGGACACCACCGCCCTGCTGGACGAGGGCATCATCCGCACCTACCCCGGCAGCTTCACCGCCAGCCGCGACCAGCACGCCCGGCAGATCGCCAAGACCGTGACCACCCGCTACGTCGTGCGCAAAAAATTCACGGACTGGACCTCCAATACGAAGTACATGGCCGGAGACGAGCCGGACCTGACAGAAGTCCAAGTCAAGTCCAGTGTGACCATGCGCAACGCCATCGAACAGGGCTGGCTAGAACGGGTCTAAAACCGTCCTCGCACCCCCGTCCGTTCGCCTGAACCGAGGACGCTGCTTGAAACCCCGCACAGCAATCATCCCTTGTGCCTGCCCCGGGGCCCTACACGACCTCCTCCGTTGAGGTCCTGGACCGTCTCCAAGTCGATGTTGAAACCGGACTGACTCCGGCAGAGGTCCAGGCACGGACTCGCCAATGGGGGCCCAATGAACTTCCCGAGAACGATTCCAGGAGCGCTTGGAAGATCCTCGCCCGGCAATTTTCCAACGTCTTGATCTGGATCCTCGCCGGCGCCATCGTCCTCTCCCTCGTACTCCAGGAAACCCTCGAAGCCATCGCCATCACGGTCATCGCCGTCTTCACCATCATCCTCGGTTTCCTGCAAGAATACCGAGCCGAACGCGCAATGGACGCCCTGCGGCGCCTCTCAGCCCCTCATGCACGGGTCCTTCGAAACGGCGCCGCGACCACACTCCCCTCCAGCCAGATCGTCCCCGGCGACATCCTGCTCTTGGCCCAAGGCGATATCGTGGCCGCCGACGCCCGGCTCCTCGACGCCGCAGACCTCGAAACAGCCGAAGCCTCCCTCACCGGCGAATCCACGCCCGTAACCAAGGACGCCGACCAAGAACTCACCGCAGACACCGCCCTGGCCGACCGCACAAACATGGTCTACGCCACCACCACCATCACCCGGGGCCGCGCCACCGCCGTGGCCACCGCCACGGGAACCCACACCGAAGTTGGCCACATCGGTCGTCTGCTTGCCACGGTCGAGACTCAAAAAACGCCCCTGGAAAGACAACTCGACCAATTTGGACGCTGGCTTGTCTGGGTCGCCGCCGCCATTGTCCTTGTAGTGGTCCTCCTCGGAATACTGCGCGGAATCTCCTGGATCGAGATGCTGTTCATCGGCGTCGCGCTCGCAGTCGCCGCCGTACCCGAAGCACTGCCCGCCGTCGTCACCATCAGCCTCGCCGTGGGCGCCCAGCGCATGGCCCGCCGCAATGCATTGGTTCGACGCCTGTCGACCGTTGAGACCCTCGGCTCCACCACCATCATCTGCACCGACAAGACCGGCACCCTCACCACTGGCATCATGACCGCCGCCGCCGTCGCCCTCCCCGGCCACGACATCACCATCAAGGGCAGCAGCCTCGACCCCACAATTCGCCTAGCAGTCACCGTGCCCCCCGCCCAGCAAGACGCCTTCGAAACAATGCTCACGGCATGCGCCCAATGCAGCGACGCAGTGCTCGAACACTCCGCCACAGACGGCACCTGGACGGTCACAGGCGACCCCACAGAAGGCGCCCTCGTCGCTTTGGCCGCCCGGGCAGGAAAGAACAAAGCCGACCTCGAAGACACAAATCCACGAATCGACGAAGAGCCGTTCGACGCCAGCACCCGCCGTATGATCACCCTGCACCAAGATGGCCAAGCTTACGCCAAAGGCGCCCCCGGCGCCCTTCTAGAAATCTGCGACCGGTACTGGAACGCCGGTACGGTGGTCCCGCTTGTTCCCGAGGTCCAAGAGCAGATTCAGGCGTCCGTCCAAGTCCTCGCCGCCCACGGTATGCGCGTCATGGCGTTGGCATGGAAACCCGATGCAGCAGCCCAAGACATGGGACATTCCTTGGTATACCTTGGATTGGTCGGAATCCGCGACCCGCCGCGACCCGAGGCCGCCGCAGCCATCGCCACGTGTCATGATGCTGGTGTCCGGGTCCTGATGATCACCGGAGACCATCACGAGACCGCCCGCGCCATCGCCCATGAACTCGGATTCCTCGAAAATGGATCAGACCATGTCATTGATGGCCGCGCCCTCGACGCCCTCGACCAGAAGAGATTCCAAGACACCATCACCAAGACCAACGTGTACGCCCGCGTCAGCCCCGAACTCAAACTGCGCATCGTCCAAGCGCTCCAAGCCCAACAAGAAGTGGTCGCCATGACCGGAGACGGCGTCAATGACGCCCCCGCCCTGCGCCAAGCTGACATCGGCATCGCCATGGGCATCACCGGCACCGATGTGGCCAAACAAGCAGCCGATATGACACTGGCCGACGACGACTTTGCCACCATCGTCGCTGCAATCGAAGAAGGACGCGGCATCTTTGCCAACGTCAGAAAATATCTGGTCTACCTCCTGTCCACCAATTTTGGCGAACTGATGCTCATCGCCGCAGCCTTGGCCCTAGGACTCCCCTTGCCCCTGTCGGCCGTGATGATCTTGTACGTCAACATCGCCTCCGACGGCCTCCCCGCCCTCGCCCTCGCCGTGGACCCCCAACACCCCGGCGCCATGCAAAAAGCCCCCCGAGCCCCAGGAAGCGGCATCCTTGATCGCCCCATCATGCTCTTGATGCTCCTAGGTGGCCTCTGGTCGGCCGTTTCCAACATCGCCGTGTTCACCTGGGCGCTACAAACCGGAAGGCCCCTCGAATTGGCCATGACGACCACGTTCGCCTCCCTTGTCCTGGTCCAGTTCGTCAAGGCATACATTTTCCGCACGGAACTTCGCCCCATCTGGGACGCCCCCCTGGCCAACAAATGGCTCAATCGCGCCGTCGCCTGGGAAATCCTCCTGATCATCCTGTTGCTGTATCTCCCCGGACTTCAAGCCCTGTTTGGCACCCGGCCACTGGGCGCTATCGAGTGGCTGGCGGTCGCATTGGCAGCTGTATCGATCGTGCCGGTGCTGGAGACCTTCAAGTGGTACATCCGCACACGATCTGTGAACCATCGCCCTGCCCGGGCATGACACAAAACCGCTCGGGCCAGACCATCGGTGCCGCACGACGACACGCAAGGCGCAATCGAACGATGACGCGGAAGGACCAAAGAGCCAGACCGGAAGCGGCCGGGCAGAAAAAGAAGGAATGAGATGACCTGAGAAGGCTACACGCCCAAGGCAGCAGCGCCCCGGGCTACGCTTGCTTCACTCCCACTTGACCGTGGCAGGCGTCACACTGGCCGTGAACGGCCAGCAATCACCCACCAACCGCGCAATGGTCGCTCGGCGTTGCCTTACTCCCATTCCACGGTTGCTGGTGGCTTATCGCTGATGTCGTACACAACGCGGTTGACCTTGTCTTTGAGGTCCGCGTGGTTCGTGATGCCGCGACTGATTCGAGCCAGCACCTTCCACGGAATTTCCGTGGCCTGCGCCGTCATGGCGTCGAAGCTCTGCACCGCACGCACCGCCACGGTCTCGCCATAGGCACGAAGGTCTCCCTGGACACCGACGCTGGGGGTGTTGGTGAGCACCGCGAAGTATTGCCACGGCAGCTCCTCCATCTCGCCCTTTTCGACGGCTTTCACGAGCTCCGTCTCGACGATGTGGCACGCCTCGCGAGCGATGGCTGTGCGCTCGGGCGTCAGGTCACCAATGACACGCACGGCGAGTCCGGGACCCGGAAACGGCTGGCGCTCGGCCACTTCGATGCCTTGGAAGCGAGCCACGGCGCGCACCTCATCCTTGTACAGGTCGTACAGGGGTTCGCACAGCTCCATCTCCATGTCGTCGGGCAGGCCGCCCACGTTGTGGTGCGACTTGATGGTGTCACGGTTGCCGCCGCCACTCTCGATCCAGTCGGGCGCAATCGTGCCCTGAACCAGGTACTTGGCGCCGGTCTTCTTGGCCTCGCGCTCAAAGATGCGAATGAACTTCTCGCCGATGATCTTGCGCTTCTGCTCCGGCTCGCTCACACCCGCAAGCGCCTCGAAGTATTCATCGGCAGCGTAGACGACGGTGAGATTGAGGCCCATGCGCTTGTACATCGCCTCCGTCTCCTCCGACTCGCCCTTGCGCATGAAACCGGTGTCCACGTAGATGGCGTGCAACTTGTCGCCGATCGCCTCCTTGACAATCTCAGCCGCGACGCTCGAATCGACGCCACCGCTTACCGCGATGACAGCGTGGTTGTCGCCGATCTGATCCTTGGCCTTTTGGACGGCGTCCCTGACAAATTCGTCAGCGTCAAACAGCATCTCCATGGGCGTGGCCGCCGACACGGGGATGTCGGATAAGGGTTGAGGGCCCCACGCTCCTTTTCCGTGACCGACAACGTTTTTCGACGCAGGCGGATTAGGAGGCATGGAAATTCGAAAAATGGCGGTGCTTGTCTTGCTTGCAATCTCTGGATGGGTGGTTGGCGCCGTCGCGGGGACCCTTGTTGTGGAGGGGCTGGAAGAGGCCGCCATCAGCGACACGCCGGGAGAAGCGGGATGGTCCAAGTCAGCGCTCGCCGTGGCGCAGACGGTGGTTTTGTCGCTGCTGTTTCTGGGCGTTGCGGCGGCCGCAGGCGTGTCTTTCTGGCGGCATCGGCTGCGCGCTGGCTCGTTTTTGGGTGCGGTGCTGGTCGCGTTGCCCGTGGGCCTTTTGTTTGCCTAGCAAGTAACTGCGGGGACCTGTTGCGCGAGCCTTGCCTTCGACGGACTCTACGTCGGGCGTGCTAAGGGCGCTCCAGTATCGGGGTCTTCTCCCATGGACACACGCATCCCCGCAGCACGCAACGAATCCCGAAGGAACCGCTCAGCATCCACCGCCGCTTGTCTAGAAGCGACCTCCATCGAATGAAGCGGCTCAGAGACATGGTTGCTGGATGTGATGCGAGCACCCCGCCCGGCCGCGTGTTCCCGGAGGCGCTTTTTCAAATCCCGGGTCTGGCCCACGTAGAGCGCCCCGTCATTGAGTCGAAGCAGATACACCTTCCAAGATCCAAAATGGTGCTCGTCGCCTTTTTTCCATCCCGGATGGACCGGTTCCGGATGCCGCGCCAGTCCCGGAGCAGCAGGCCGGTCCGCTGTGCAGAATCGCAAAAATTGGCCCGGAGTCAGCAGAAAGCTGCACGTTGCACCAAGGCACCAGCGCGTCTCTTCTCCAGTCGGCGCCCTCGGCGGCCACGATTCGATGTGCGGGTCCTGGTGAACGATGGTGCTCCAACAATCGATGCAATAGTGGTACTCGGTGCGGCGCGTGTCCGCCTCACAGGCAATCGCCTCATGGTCTTGCCAAAAGTAGGCCTGACACTTTTTGGAGGGGTTGGAGGAGGAAGAATTCCGACGAGCCACGGCCGGCCAGAATCATCAAACTTTGATGAATACTTGGATGGCTTTGCAGCCGCCCCTACGCTTCCACCGTGTTTTGGATGTCCTTGTCGTCCTGCAATACCTTTTCAGCTGCGCGGGCGCGCTGGGAAGCCACGCGCTCGGCGAGGGCGGCGTCGTTAGCGGCGAGGATTTGGGCGGCGAGGAAGCCTGCGTTGTCTCCGCGGTCGACGCCGACGGTGGCGACGGGGATGCCGGGAGGCATTTGGACGATGCTCAGCAGGCTGTCAAAGGGGACCTTGCCACCAACGGGGACACCGATGACGGGGCGGGTGGTCATGGCCGCGATGACACCGGGCAGAGCCGCGGCAACACCTGCGATGCCGACAAACACCTTGGCGCCACGGTTGTGCACAAGGTCCTCCACGTAGGCGGGGGTGCGGTGGGCGCTGGCGACGTGGATCTCGTAAGGGATGCCGAAATCGGTGAGGATCTTGGCGCACTTTTGGCCGACGGCAAGGTCGGATTTGCTGCCCATGATGATCATGACATCGGGGTTCATGCGGCGGCCACTGACAGGGGTTTCAAATGCCTACCTACGGGCGCCGCATAAGGGCCAAGGCGAGGCCAGCGGCGCTGGCGGCGATTCCCACAACTGGTGCCAATGCGCGACCAAGGAGGTTTCGCGGCGGGTCTTCGTGGATGGGCCCGTATGCTGTGTGGACTCCGAACACATTCACATGCGGTGCGGGCGAGAACGCGGCAGGCATGACATCCTAGTTTGGGGCCAGGACCACATATCCTTTGCCGGCTGTTTCCGGTGGAGCCCCGATTTCCCCTCCAAGTGGGCGGTTTTCCGACTCGGTGGGTGCTCGATTACGCGCTCGCATCGGCAGCGGATGCGGCAATCAGGTCCTGGGATTGACGAATGGCTTGCTCGAACACTTCGACGGGTTGGGCACCAGAAACACCCAGCCGCCCTTCAAACAGGAAGAAGGGCACGCCTTGCACGCCCATGCTGCGCGCCTGCGCGATCTCCTGGCGAACATCCTCTGCAAACGCCTGGCTCGAAAACAACGCATCCAAGTGCTCCGTTTCGAGGCCCGCTTCCAGGCCGATGCGCCGGAGCGTCCCTTCGTCCGAGACATCCTCGCCAGCGGTGTGTTGGGCCCGCAGCAGTAGATCCATCACTTTGGCACCAAGGCCCTTGGATCGGCCCAAGTGATGCAAGCGGTGGGCATCGAAGGTGTTCACGGCAAGGGCGTGCTCAAAATCATAGGTCAAGCCCACGTCGGCGCCCATCGCCTCCAGGCGATCTTGCGAGGCCTGGATCCGTTCCGAATCTCCGTACACCTTGGCAAGATACGCTCGAACGGGTTGCGGCGACCCGTGGTTCGGAGCCAACTGGTAGGAACGCATCTGCACTTCTGCTGCCGTCCCGGTTCGCTCCAGTGCTGCTCGCAGGTGTGCATTGCCAAGAAGGCACCACGGGCACGCGACATCCGACCAGACATCGATGCGCAGCGGAGCCGGAGATGGGGCCATGGTCATTGTTCATCGTCCGCAAGGCTTGGCCCTTTCCAAAGGAGCCGCCAGAGAGCACCGATGATTGCCCTGCGACACGCCGCAGATGCTCGCAGCACCGGGAGTCGGGGCGGGATTGAGTTGCTTGGCTACGCGACCACATGGCGCATCGCCGAGACAGACAATCGCACCTCGCGAAGCCATTCTCCACGGGCGGTCTGAACCTCCTTCTACCCGGGCTTCACTGCGCGCGTCGTGGCCCCGCCGCGTCTGCGTCGCCTGCTGCCCATCGCCGTGGCGATCAGCCTCCTGACGCTTGCGGCCATCTTGGTCTATTTTCGCTCCAAGCAAGACGTAGACGTGCTCTTCGATCTGCGCAGTCTAGACCCATGGGTGCCGGCGGCCGCAGTCGGGCTGCACATGACCTCGCACCTGGCATGGACCCTGCGCATCTACACCCTGGCGCGTGGCCTAGAAATTCGGCTCAGCCTGCCCGCCGCCTGGAGACTCGTGACGTCGGGGCAGTTTGCCGGCGCCGTAACCCCCGGGCGCGTGGGCGCAGAAGGCATGCGCTTGACCCTGCTGGTTCGAGGCGGAGCGCGGGGAGTTGCCGCAAGCCGCACCGTACTTGCCGACCGCACCAGCGACCTCGTGTTTTTCGGCACCCTTGGAACCCTCGGCGCCTTTGCCTTACCCATGGTGTTCGGCGCGGACGCGGGAATCCTTCGAGGCCTCGCTCTTGCCGCCGCTGCCGCGCTGCTTGGACTGATTGCGTTGCTTGGACTCGGCTTGTGGCGACCGATGCTCGTGGCGGCAGGCGCGGAACGGACCTGGAATGCATTGCGTCGCGTCGCTCGCCGGAGACCGGTGGCCGCAGCGGATCGTATTCGGGCGTTCTTGGACGACGTATGGCAAGGAATGGTATGCCTGGCACGCGATTCGCCGTGGCGCTTGCTGGTGGCAGCCGGTCTGAGCCTTGCTTTGTGGGTCCTTGAATACGGAGTGCTGTGGGTTTTGCTTCGCGGCGCCGGCGTCGAGATGCCTTGGATGGCGGTGCTCACGGCAGGGGTGCTTCTGACCATGCTCGCGGCCGTCCCGATCAGCATCGGGGGCGCTGGCGTGGCCGAGGTGGCAGCGGTTTTGCTTCTGGGCCCGTGGGCGGGTGCCTCGGCGGTCGTGGTGGTGCTTTTGTGGCGCGCCTCCAGCTACTATTACGACGTAATCATTGGCGGAATCGTGGCAGCATGGAGCCTTCCGCGAGGTACGCCCGGCACGCCAACAGTGCAGTGAACCGTCGTCAATGGTTTTGTACCCAGAAGCCTGGTGGCTCTCGTGCGGACCCTCCCGCTCGCCCTCCTGCTGATGGTGCCTCTCCTTTCAGGTTGCCTCGGCGAAGGTGCGGCAAATCCACCCGCAAACGCGCTGGACGCGGGCGCTGACGCCGATTGGACGGTCGCCATCGAAGGCGAATCAGATGTGGTGTTCGTGGGTGACGCGGTTTCCCTGCACGCCACTCCCGTCCTCGAAAACGCCTCCTACCAGTGGCTTGTGGACGGCGTCATCCTAGAAGGCCCGATCATGGTGGCAATCCTTCCCGAGGGCAGCTATCTGATTCTGTTGAAGGCCACGCTTGGCAACACCACGCAAGAGGCCAACACCACCATCCAAGTCGTGCCGGCACCACCCGATTCTACACCGGACCCCGACGACCCGAGCAACGAAGGCGGCGACTCCTCGGACCCAGGAACGGGGGGCGGCGGCTCAGGCGGCGGCTCCGGCAGCGGCTCCGGCGGTGGCTCTGATTCGGGCTCCTCCGACGAGCCCTGCACGTTCCCGGAAGGCTCCGTGCGCTTCGTGGGCAAAGACAACGAATTCACCATCAGCTACCCCTGGACGTGCCAACCGGATTCCTGGGAATGGGACCTAGGCGACGGCACCACCAGCCGCCTTGCCTCCGTGCACCACGTCTACGCCCGCGACCAAACCTACACCGTGACCCTGCGCATCGTCCACGACGGCGAAACGCTCGTTCGCACCGGCACCCTCAGTGTCACCAACGTCCCCCTGCGCATCCGTGCCACCCTAGCAGAAGACACCGCCACGTTCTCCCTCACCTGGGGCCGCGACGTAGAATCCGTTGTATGGGACTTTGGAGACGGCACCACCAGCACCGACCTCGCACCGAGCCATACCTTCGAAAGCGTCGGCCCATGGACCGTCAACGCCCAAGCCAAAGCCAGCGACGGCACCAGCGCCAGTACCCAGAAGGAGGTCTACCTTGACGGGTTCCCCCTCGTCATCAGCTTCGACGTGGACAAAGACACCACCACGTTCGACTACGAATGGGGCTGGCTTCCCGACTCCATCCTCTGGACCTTCGCGCACGACCAAAGCACCAGCGTCGAGCCCAAACCCGTGGTCCAGTACACCGAACCCGGCACCTACGAAGCCCGCCTTGAAATCCGCGGCGAAGGACGCACGGCTACCACAGTAGCCACTGTCACGATTGAGGAAGTGCCCATTCGCATCGAGGCGGACCAAGACAAGAACGTCGTCACGTTCACCCCCGTTTGGTACGGCGAATTGACCAACCTCTACTGGAACTTCGGCGACGGCTTCACCAGCACCAACGAGATTCCCACGCACGCCTTCCTTGGCTACGGCGACTTCACCATCCAAGTCAGCGCCACCGGCGACGGCGTGGGCCAAACCTCCAAACCAGTCACCGTCACCATCACCGAGATTCCACTCACCATCTCAGGGACCCTCGACGAAGACAATGTCTGGAACGCCTTCACCCTCTGGGCTCCCGCCACCTCCACCACCTGGGATTTTGGAGACGGATCCACCGGCACCGGCGAAATGGTGGCGCACGAATACAAGAAAAAAGGCACCTACACCGTCCAAGCAACCGCCACAGACGGCACCCACACCGAATCCGCCACCTACACCCTCGAAGTCCCCACCGGCATCATGCCCGACTGGGGCGACGCGGACTCGGCAGCGGTTCGTCCAGGCACCCAGATGCAGTCAGGCGACCAACAATGCACCGCCGCATTCTTGCTGCACGATGCTGCAAGTCGCTTCTTCATCGCCACAGCAGCCCACTGCGTCGGCACGGCCGGCGGCCCCGGCGGCGCTCCCAGCACCGACTGCACCGAAAACGTCTCCGAGCCACTTGGAACCAAGGCCACCTTCGACGACTGGAGCACAGGCAGCAGTGCCGTGGAAGCGACCCTCGCATACTCCTCCTGGTACACCATGGTCGACAAAGGCATCACGGACCCGGATACCTGCGCTCTCAACGATTTTGCCATGTTCGAGATCAAGGACGCGGATCTTTCCAAGGTCCACCCCGCCGTGGTGTACTTTGGCGGCCCCCTGGACAGCGCCGCCGCAGGCACCAGGACCGCCGACGAGGAAGTGCGTGGCTACGGAGCAAGCAGCACACGCAACCGCGGTGCGGTGCAAGAAAATCACGCAACCAACGCAAAGGGCGGCGTGTACCTCTCCTACGAAGGCGGTTGGCACCACACGGTCCGCTTCGACAACCCCGCGATTCCCGGCGACAGCGGCGGCCCGCTTCTCACGGCAACGGGAGACGCACTCGGCGTTCTAAGCACCATCCAGATCTTCCCCAACGTGGGCGAAAACGGCTACACCGACCTTGCCAAAGCACTGGAATGGATGAGCGCCAACACCGACCTTCAAGCGGAAGTGGTACCCTGGGACGAATGGGACCCGACCCTCGCCTCGACCGAACCGAACGACTCGTGCATCCTGCTCTTTTGCCCCAGCGACAACGACCCGCCCCTCGGCTCTGGCTCCAGCACCAGTGCCAGTGCCCAAACAAGCGCCGCGCAAGGACCCCTCCTCGGCCCTGACTTGCTGCACAACCCCCTCTCCTTTCCACACCCATTCCCACGCGCCTCTGCCGCTGCCCCTTCCCTCCCGTGATTCCACCATGCACCGATCCAGCCTCGCGCTCACCCTCCTGCTCCTGCTTCCCGCCCTCTCCGGCTGCATCGGCAACCAAGCAACCCAAGCCGAACCGGACGAAACCCCGCCTCCCCACCCACTCTCCGCATCCACCTTCACCTGGGACCCGTTCTTTCCCAGCGTGGGCACCTCCGTTCGCTTCGAACCGAGCATCCAAAGCAGCATCAGCGGCGACGCACTTCGCGGCTTGAAATGGACCATGGAGGGCACCACCTACACCGACAGCCGACCCATCCACGCCTTCAGCCGCGCCGGAGCACAAGACGTGACGCTCGTCATCCAAACCGAACAAGGCGGCCGATACGAAGTGCACCAAACCGTGGATGTGACGGACGCAGCGGGCCGAGTTCCAGCTTCCCCGGACCCCGCGACCGATCCCACCACCCAACCCCGCCAAACCGCACCCATCATCTCTTGGAACCTAACCCAGAGCACGGCACAGTTTCAATTCAGATTCTCAGGCAATCCCGAACAAATCCTCTGGGACTTTGGCGACGGCACAAGAAGCACCGAAGCCGCGCCCAACCACACCTACACCTCCATCGGCGACTTCACAGTCAACCTGCGATTGCTCACCAACACCGGCGTCGCAACTGCCAGCACCAACCTCACCATTGACGAAGTGCCCTACCTGCCCCACGTCCTCGTAGCCGTCCCCGACACCGGAATCAATCCGTACCACGAGTCGTTCCGTCGCCCCGCACTGCGATCACACCCCTGCACCTACATCCGCGACTTTCCCTGCGACATCCCCGCCCTAGAACTGACCCTAGACGCAGCCGATTGGCAAACAGCATTCCAAGCAGACAAAGCCAAGTGGCAAGCCATCAAGCCCGGCGACTGGTACTGGATTCCAGGCACCGTCTTCGTCGCCGTTCACTGTGACGGGGCCTATCTTGCGGAGGACGGCAACCTCTGCATCCTCGACGACACCCACATGCACGGCACCGGCACCGTAAGCAGCGTGCTCATGGAAAACCCAGCCGCACTCATCGCCTTCAAGGAATACGACCCCGACATCTCCACATTCTCCAGCCGCGGCATCCCCGTGGACGTCTACAGCGTAAGTTGGGGCGCATCAGCGCCAGTCGCTGGTACGGGCTGGACACCCGCCTTCCCCGCCGGCACCTGCCCCTGGGACGTTCCCGACCAAACCATATACGTCAAGTCAAGCGGCAACGAACCCGGCCTCACCGTCCTTGCCGATTGCTGGAGCGGCAACCCCCGCGCCATCAGCGTCGGAGGCGCCTACGCGGCAGACCGCAGCCAAGAACCACTCGCGTACAAAGACATGGATGTGGTCAGCTACTTCTGCCGACCCACCGCACAAACCAAGAGCCTCGACCAGCAACGACAATCCTACTGCGGCACAAGCTTTGCCGCACCCACTGTCGCCGGAGCCCTTTCCAAAGTAGTGCTCGGCTTGCGCCAATCCAGCGGCTACACCGGCACCACAGTCAACGGAGTCGTGGACCCCATCCTGGGCATCACCGTCGCTGACATTCGCGACGCCATGGAGCGCACAGCCAGCTTCAACCCCCAAGCAGAGTACCCGAACAACTGCTTCTACTGCCCCCCGGCCAATCCCGTAGCACCCTGGCTGCAATGGGGCTGGGGCTTCTACGACGGTCGCGTGGCCGAAACAACATTGGCTGACCTGCTCGGCACCGCCGACGGGGGCGACAAGTCCTCCGAGGCCCGCACCTACTTGGAGACCCAATACGAGATTCGCAAGACCCTGTACGGCTAGAGCGCCGAACCAAGCCGCCGCAGCGACTCTCGAAGCACATCCTCGGACGCCGCGTAGCTGAAGCGCAAGTGACCCTTGCCTCCGTCGCCGAAGGAACTTCCAGGCGTGCCCGCAACACCCGCTCGTTCGATGAGATCCATGCAGAACTTCTCGTCCCCGCCCGCCGCTTCCGCTTGCTCAAAGTGCGGGAAAACGTAGAACGCCCCGGCCGGCACCTCACACGAGACCCCAGGAAGCGCCCGCAGCCCCTCGACCATCAAGTCGCGGCGGGCACGAAACACCTCGCGCATCTCTTCGACGCTGTCTTGGGGCCCATTCAATGCCGCCACGGCACCGTACTGCGCAAAACTGGTGCAATGCGTGACACTGTGGCTTTGGAGCTTGTTCAGTTGCTTGAACACAGGCTCCGGCGCCACCGCCCAACCCATGCGCCAACCCGTCATGGCAAACGACTTCGACAAACCATCAATGGTCACCGTGCGCTCCCAACCACCATCCACGGCGGCTGCACTCGCGTGTTCGCCTTCGTACTGGAGCCGCTGGTAGATCTCGTCGCTGATGATCCACAAATCATGATCCTCGGCCAATTCCACAATACCCCGCACGTCCTCGGGCGTATTGACGCCGCCCGTTGGATTGCTGGGACTGTTGAGGAGAACCACGCGGCTCTTGGAAGTGATTTTTTCTGCCACTGCGTCCGGAGTCATCCGGAACCGATCCGAACTGTCCAACGGAACCGGAACGGCCGTCGCATGTGCCCACTCCGTAATCGGCGCGTAGCTCACCCACGCAGGATCCGGCAGCAGGACCTCGTCGCCCTTGTCTGCCAGGGCCAAAATCGACATCATGACCGCTTGTTTCGTCGGAGTCGCCAGCACATTGCTAGCCTCGCACGGAATTCCATTCAGGTCCCGATGGAACCGCGCCACCGCCTCGCGCAGCTCCGGAATGCCCGGCCCCGGCGTGTAATGCGTGTGGCCCGCATCCAATGCCGCCTTGGCAGCCTCCCGCACGTGCTCGGGCGTACCAAAATCAGGCTCGCCCAGGCCCAGGCTCAGGATGTCCGCGCCCTCACGGCGCTTCTGGGCCACGAGGTTGCTGATGGCAACAGTGGCACTCCCGACGATGCGGTCCATGCGAGCGGCAAATGCGGGCACGAACGGCGCGAGTGCGAGGGGATAGATGCGGGTTGCGCTTGCAGAATGGGGGAACCCAGAGGGAAAAATTGGCTGGATGTCGAGTGTCAATTCATGACGACGACCAAGCTCCCATCAACCAAGAGCCCCGATTGGCGGCCGGAATGATCGACGCGCACATGGATTTGGTTGGTTCCAGGCAGAAGATCTAGCGCCACGTTGTCAGAATACTCTATCCCCGTGCTCGAACCACTATGCTGGTACTCGGGGGAGTTTCCATTGATAGACAGCGCATGGTCGCCGCCGGCCCCCGCGTACACATGCAGGTTTGCTTCCCGGACTGTGCATCTCTCAGGAATCTCAAAGTCGTACACGTATTCGATGGGGCTTGGGGATTCGCCAGAGGCAGCGGAGGACTGTTGGACATTGATGGGCCTCGCTGTGACAGAATCTCCGTTTGGCCATGGGCCTCCGGATTGCGGCACCCCGCCAGAATCGCCTTGGATGACGACCGCATCGCCGCTTGTGGCGTGTTCGTGCGTCGAAGCAACCCGCCAAACGGAGTCGACGGCACCATTCGGGAGCGGGCTTGAGGGGTACTCCGTTTGGTTCATTCCAGTAGACAGGTCAAATTCCAGCACGCGGGGGCACGCGGGCTCTCGAACGGGAGGTTTGTACTCTCGACCTGGACAGTCAGAATAGATAACGACAGGTTCGGCCATGTTGAGCCAGAAGTGGTCCTCATGCCCGACGAGGTGGTCAGGGTGCGGGTCGGCTTGCGGTGCAGAGAGGAAATGCCATTCCTTGATTCCAATATCGAGTTGAAGGTCAGCCCACAAGTTCCAATCGGGGTCGATGATGATCATGGCAAACCCTTCGGTGAGGCCACGGTGATTGTTCCGGACAGCAAAGGCACCGCCGTCGGTCACATGAGAGAGCCACGACCAGGTGGGGTTGCGGTCTGCAAGGCTGTCAAAGTCCGGGTCTGATTTCACTGGGTCGTCTTGGACAATCCACCGAATCGGCATTGGAGATGGGTTCGTGGTGACGGGCAAAACACGGATGTTGAAATCGACGGAGCCACCGGTCGTATCGCTGTCCTCTCTTGCATCGTGAATGATGCCCACCGAGACGAGTTCGGTGGTCGGGTCACTATACAGGTACAGCACGCTCGTGTCTTGCTCCTGAATGGATGCGTGCGACCTAGAGGAATAGTAATCATAAAAACTTGCGGCGTCCTTGCCATCCACCGTTATTGGACGAACTTGCACCATTTTGTCGCTTTGTACGACTGTATATTTGCATTTACTTGAGGCCATTGGGAGTATATTGTGGGAGTCCCCAGAGGAATGCAGGTCTTGTCGGGCGCCCACATCTTGTTGACCTGCGCAGCCCGAAAGTGCCAGTGTCGTAATCAGGACTACCGAAGCAGCGACGAGCGTTTTATTATTACGAACCATATTGATTTTGCCCCTATGATTGGCCATGTCTGATAGCTATGGCCCCGTGAGATTGTACTATGTCAAAGAATGATTATAATCTTGTCGGATTACGCGCATTTATTAAATGAAAAGCTCATCAATGATTAATTAATTAACATGGGAGTCAGGCGCTCACAATTTCAGATTCCTGCCAACGCCCCACAGGCAACCTAGCTAGGCAAGCACGCCGCCCAACCCTGACCCCGGACCCAAACCGCCATCAATTGCCAACCCCCATGTCCGAATCATGAGCGGCATCGCCGGCATCAGCGACGGCAACACCGGACCCACCACGGGCACCACCGCGCGGCCGGGCCTTGCAGACATCAAATGGGGCGCCAAAGGCCCCGGCTCCCGCTTGGAAGCACCCCCGAAGCGACCCGACGGCGTGCCCCCCACCTTCGTGGTCTTCAAGACCGAATCCTGTCCGTTTTGCCACCAGACCATGGATTTTCTGAAAGCCCTGCATGATCAGCGCGGCGATTTCCAAGTCGCAGCCGTGGACGCCACCGACCAACGCGATGAGTTTCGCAAGGTCTCCGGCTACACCCGCCGCACCACCGTGCCGCAGATCTTCCTAGACGGTCGATTCGTGGGCGGCTGGGACGATCTTGCCCGTGCTGCCAAAAAAGGCCACCTGGATTCCTATCTAGATGGCAAGGAATGGGGCGTCAGCAATCCTGAGGCAGAGGCAACACAAGCGCCCAAGTGGGCCTTCTGGCGCAAGCGCCAATCCCCTGCCAATTCCAGCATCGTTCAGGAGTAAAGAGGGAGCGAAAAAGCGGGAAAAGAAAGCCGTGGGGGGACGATCGGCGCCGACGTGAACGCCTATAGGCCGAGGGCAACAGCCAGAGCGTGCGTGTCGGTGAAGTTCTGCATGTGCGAGATGCGGCCGTTCTTGAACTGCATCACATGGCAGAATGGCACCTCCAGGCGCTTGCCAGTCGACGGGACCTTGCGCGACGAGAAGTGCCCGGTGGTGATGACGGCGTCGCCTGCGTTGAAGAAGTGGCTCGGCTGCGCCTTCAAGTCGCCATAGGTGTTTTCGATCGTGCCGAACACCATTTGTCGAACGTTCTTGGCGCCCTTGTGGGTGCCGGCCTCGGGCAGTCCCTTCAGGTCGGGCTCCACCCAGACCACGTCGGGGGCCAGGAGGTCGTTGACAATGGTGTCGATGTCACCGCGTTCGAACATGGCGTAGCATTCCTTGGCGATCTCGAGGTTGCTTGCGAGGGCTTGTGTCATGGGTTGCACTCCGCACGGCTTCATTCCGTGCACATAGAGCCAGCAAGACGGGAAGGGAGTGGTTGTCGGAATTTAGCGGCGCAGCAGAAAGAATGGGGTGCCGAACAGCCATGCGCTGCCCCGGCCCCCGATCAAACCAAACCCACCGCAGGCTCGTAGTCCGCCTGCAAAGGGATCGATCAATTTGGGCGGCGCTCGCTACGCTAAGCCGCCCTGACAGGGACCGTAGTTGAAGCAATACCAAGGCCGAACCTAGAATACAGCCGGTTCCCTGTATTCACCGTACACATCCACCATGGCCACGCGAATCTCACCCAGGGTCGCGTAGGCGCGGCTGGCGTCCACAAGCAGCGGCATGAGGTTTTGACGGTCGGCGCCGGTCAACTCGCAGGCGGATTGGAGCTTGTTGAGCGCGGTTTCGACAGCCTTGTTGTCGCGGGTCTTGCCGGCCTTGAGGTCCGCAAGCTCGCCGATTTGGCGCCGTTCGCCTTCCTCGTCGATCTTGAGGATGTCCATGTACGGCTCCTCTTCCATGCGGTACTTGTTGAGGCCGACGATGACGCGCTCGTTGCGCTCCACCGACTTTTGGTACTTGTAGGCCGCATCGGCGATTTCTCGTTGGAAAAAGCCGTTCTCGATGCCACGGACGATGCCGCCGAGTGCGTCGATGCGTCGGAAGTATTCGTTGGCGTCCTCTTCCATTTCGTTGGTGAGGGTTTCGAGGTAGTAGGAGCCGCCCAAGGGGTCGATGGTGTTGGCAACACCCGATTCTTGCGCGATGATTTGCTGGGTGCGCAAGGCAATGCGGACCGCCTTCTCCGTGGGAAGCGCTAGGGCTTCGTCGAAGGAGTTGGTGTGCAGGCTCTGGGTGCCGCCGAGGACGGCGGCCATCGCTTGCAGGGCGACGCGCACGATGTTGTTCTCCGGTTGCTCCCGGGTGCAGGTCATCCCGGCGGTTTGGGTGTGGAACCGCAGCAGCCAGGAGCGTGGGTCCTTGGCGCCGATGTCGTCGCGCATGAATTTGGACCAGATGCGGCGGGCGGCGCGGAACTTGGCGATTTCTTCAAAGAAGTCGTTGTGGGCGTTGAAGAAGAATGACAGCCGGGGGGCAAAGTCGTCCACGTTGAGGCCGCGAGCAATACCGCGTCGAACGTAGTCCATGCCGTTTGCCAGCGTGAACGCGAGTTCCTGGACCGCCGTGCTGCCGGCTTCGCGGATGTGGTAGCCGCTGATGCTGACGGTGTTGAAGGCGGGCGCGTTTTTGCTGCCCCATTCGAAGGTGTCCAGCACCAATTCGATGCTGGGTTCAGGCGGGAAGATGAACATTTTCTGGGCTTGGTATTCCTTGAGAATGTCATTCTGGATGGTTCCGCGCACGGAGGGGAACGGCACGCCTTGTTCGGCGGCGGCACCCATGAACATCGCCCAGACCATGGGGGCCGGGCCGTTGATGGTCATGCTTACGGAAACATCCGATAGGGGTATGCCCGCAAACAGGCGCTCCATGTCCTTTTGACTGTCAATCGCAACGCCGACCTTGCCCACTTCACCCTCTGCAAAGTGGTGGTCAGAATCGAAGCCTTGCAGCGTCGGGAAATCGAACGCCGTGGAGAGGCCCGTTTGGCCTTGGCTTAGAAGGTACTTGAAGCGCTCATTGGTCTCGGCGGCGGTGCCAAAGCCCGCAAATTGCCGCATGGTCCAGAGGCGACCCCGGTACATGGTGGAGTGCACGCCGCGCGTAAACGGCGGCTCGCCAGGGAAGCCCAAGTCGCGTTCGGCGTCGAATCCGGCGGCGGCAAGGTCGTCCGGGCCATAGAGGCGGCGCACCTCGTTGTCCGAGAGGTTCAGGAGCCGTTCCCGGCGCTCTGGGTGGCGGTCGAGCGCCTTCTTGAGGGTGCCGTTCTCCCACGCGTCGCGGCCGGTTGCGGGGACGGTTTCGGGGGTCATGTTACGGGTGACGGGGAATTTGTGCTTAAGGGCAAGGGTGTTGGCTACGGGGCTTCCAGCTCAAGGCCGGGAATGTGCTGGAAATCCTTCTGATTGTAGGTTGCAAGTCTTGCGCCAGCCTCCATTGTAGCCGCAGCAATCATGGCGTCCACTACGGGCGCCGGTCGTCCGGCGCGGTCCAATGCTTCCATGAACCTCCCAAATCGGGTGGCGGCGCGGGGGCCGAAGGGAACCACGGCGAGTCCCGCAAGCAACCGCCGGCCTTCTGTCAGCCGGCGACCTCGAAGTCCGCGAAGGAGCTCCGCCATGTTCATGGAGGTCGTTGCAAGCCCTTCGCCTTCCGCATTCCATTGCCTAGTGGCCTCCATTGCGTGTAAATCACGTTCGAGCAAGGCGATGAGGATGTCTGTGTCCAGTACAATCATGGAGTGTACCGGGGGGTCCGGCTCTCTTCGCGGGCCTTGGAGGTCCGGCGCCGAAGTTCGCCGGCTTCTTTGTGCGATAGGACGGCGGGAATGGTCGGATCCCAGAGGGCTGCGAGCGCTTCGTCACGTGCCAACCTCCTTGCTACATCCGAGAACGATTCGCCGCCACGCCGCACCGCTTTGAGCGCCTCGTAGGCGTCGTCCGCAAGGCTGATGGTTTTCGTCATGCATCTGTGTATGCATACACAGACATTTGAATTTTACCAACCCTTCCCATCCACCGCATGCAGCACCTCTCGGGAGTCGGTGATGATGCAATCGATGCCTAGTTCTACGAGGTGCCGGGCGCGGTCGGGGTCGTTGACGGTCCAGCAACCAATTTTGTAGCCACGGCGTCGCATTTCGGCCAGCGTGTCGTCGGTGAGGCCGTCGTGGTCGGGATTGATCCAGGCGCAACTGAACTTGTCTGCCTCTTCGAGGTCTTCCACGTCGAGGCGGCCGAGCACGATGAGGCCGCGTTGCAGTTCCGGGATGCGCTCGAGGGCACGCTGGAGCGCCTTTGGGTACATGCTGCTAAGCAAGGTGCGCGCCACGAGGCCGTGGTGTTCGATGAGATCAAGTGTCGCGTCCGTGGCGTTGGCTTGCTTGATTTCCACGTTCCACAGGCCGTCAAAATCGGCGAGCTCCGAAAACAAGTCGTCTAGGCGGGGCACGGGGCCAGCGCCGGTGTCGTAGCTGCGCAATTCGTCGTACTTCATGTCCGCGACGCGCCCTCGGCCATTGGTGGTGCGTTCGACACCCGCATCGTGCAGCACGACCACTTCGCCGTCGCTGGTTTTTCGCACGTCCAGTTCGAGCGAGCGGAATCCTGCTTCTTTTGCGGCTAGGAAGGCTGGAATGGTGTTTTCGGGGTGCTCTGCGGAGAGGCCCCGGTGTGCGGCGGCGAAGGTCATGCCTCGATGTCCTCCCGGCCGTCGAGGCGCCAGGCGCTGCCTTGGACGACCTGCATGTGCGGGAAGGCGATGTTGATGCCCTTCTTGCGGAATGTGTCGTGCGTTTGGTGGACAAGGTCGGTGTAGACCTTGATGGCGCTGCTGCGGATGGGCTCCACGTAGAAGCGCAAGACGAGGTCGACGCTGCTGGGGCCAAATCCTTGGGTGACGGCGCTGGGTGCCGGGTCCTTGAGCACATCCGGGTGCGCCTTGGCGAGCTCCACCAATGTTTGCATGGCGGTGCCAAGGTGGCTGCCGTACTCGATGCCTACCATGAGTTTGCGGCGGAGTTTTCGCGCGGCGGTGAAATTCTTGACTTTGGTTCCTTCGACTAGGCGGTTGGGGATGGTGACTTTCTCGTTGTCGAAGGTCAGAATCGTGGTGGCGCCGAGGGCCACGTCTTCCACGGTGCCTTCCACGCCGTCGATGTCCACCCAGTCCCCGATGTCAAAGGGATGGTTGTAGAAAATCAGGAAGCCTGCAATCACGTCGCCGATGGTGTCGGCTGCGGCAAGGCCCACAACAATGCCCGCAAATCCAGCCCCCGCCAGGAGCGTCGAGAACGCCGTTTGCAAGCCCCATACGGCCAACAAGGCAATGGAGGTGACCACGAGCATTACAAGCCGAATGGACAGACGCATCGGTTTCGTGCGGCCGACCATCACCTTACGCTGGTAATCGTCCAGGCGGCGCATGCGGGCGATACGGTCGGCGCTGCGCGTTAGGGCGCGATCGGCGGCCTTGACGACGAGCCATGTCAGGACCAAGACGAGACCGGTTCCGATGAGGCGGGCTAGAAACGAGTTCTCGGCGATCCAACATTCAATCGCCGTCGAACAGGCGTTCGCCACGGCAGAAACGCCAGAATCGGGCGGCGCCGTCGCGTTCAAGTGGCTAACCACAAGACACGCACGCCTTGGCCTGCTCTTATCGCTGACGCACAGAGTTTCGAAGCGCGAATTTCTGTCGGCAATGGCCGAAAATTGCATCGGTGGGCCACCTGCACGGGCCAAAGGGGATAAAGGTGGGAATTCTATGGAACGAACAACGCCCCCCGAGCGCCCGCGCCCGGGGTGAACCTGTTCACGGAGACGATGTCATGTCAGGATTGGAAGGAGTCACCGCAGCCGAAAGCAGCATCTGTTTCATCGACGGCCAGAAGGGCATCCTGTCCTACCGAGGCTACGACATCAACGAATTGGCACCCAACGCCACGTTCGAAGAGGTCGTGTACCTTCTGTGGGAAGGGCGCCTGCCCACCGTCGATGAGTTGGATGCCCTCAAAGCCCAGCTTGCTAGCAAACGCAGTCTGCCCCCCGCCGCCGTCGCGGTCCTAAAGCAGGTCGCAGACAAAATGGGGCCCATGGATGCCCTGCGCACCACCGTGAGTGCGCTAAGCGCCGGCACCGACGACGCGGACGCATTCGACGTGCCCACGGACCGCCGCAAGGCCGTCTCCACCACCGCGCAGCTTGCAACCATCGTCGCGCACTACCACCGCCTGCGCCGTGGCCTCCCCGTTGTGGAGCCGGATGCAAGCCTTGGACACGCCGCGAACTTCTTGTGGATGCTCAACGGCAAGAAACCCACGCCCGCCGCCGAGCGCGCCATGGATGTGGCATTGATTCTGCACGCAGACCACGACCTGAACGCCTCCACGTTCTCGGCCCGTGTCACGGCTGCCACCCTTTCCGACTTCCACAGCGCCATGACCAGCGCCATTGGAACGCTCAAGGGCCCGCTGCACGGCGGCGCCAACATTGGCGTCATGAAGATGCTGCTGGATATTGACGAAAGCGGCGAAGACGTCACCGCGCACATCAAGGGAATGCTGTCGCGCAAGGAACGCGTCATGGGCTTTGGCCACCGCGTCTACAAGACCCTTGATCCTCGCGCCGTCCACCTCGAACGCCTCTCCAAGGACCTCGCCGAGCAAGCGGGCGACATGAAGTGGTACGACATGAGCCTCGCCATCCAGCAGACCGTCAAGGCCGAAAAGGGCCTCGACGCCAACGTGGATTTCTTCTCGGCGTCCTCGTACTACACCATGGGCATCCCACTGGATTTGTACACGCCCATCTTCGCCATCGCGCGCGTCGCGGGCTGGGCGGCACACGTCTTGGAACAGCACGAGAACAACCGCCTCATCCGGCCCCTGTCGGACTACACCGGCAAAATGGGCCTCAAGTGGGTGCCCGTCGAAGCCCGCGCCCCCACTGTCGGAGTCTAGGAATGTCTGCGGACGTGCAAGCGGCGGTGTATGCCCTCATCGGCAAACAGCGCAACTGGTCCACTTCTCGCGGCAAACCCTTCGAAATCTGGCTGGCTCCCGAGGGCGGCGTGAGGACGCTCCCTGGCACGGGCAACCAAAAACAGTACGGCGGCTCCCGCGAACACGTCACCAAGGTCCTCGGCTACTTCGAGAGCGCCCGATTGGTCGGCGCGCAGCTTCGCGTCGGTCACGGTCGAAAAAGCGGCCTCGCAAGCTACCTGTTTCCGTTGTACCTGGAAGCGTGCCGTCGCCACGATTGGCCGGTGCGAGTCCATGGTGCCTAGGACTCGGGCACACGTTGGCCTCTGCGCGCTCCTCCTTCTACCGGCCCTCTCCGGCTGCATCGCCTGGCCCAACGAGGAGTCCCAAGCCACCGCATTTGATGCACTCGCCGAGGCCCCCACCTGGCAGATTGGTCAATGGTGGGACATCGACTTGCACCACGAGCGCACCGGCAACGACGTGTCGCTGCGCCGAGTGGTGGCCGGGCACGACGGCGACCACTGGTTCGTCGGCATGCCCGTGGACGCATTCGTAGAATACGCACTCATCATGCACGTTCCTGCCCTCGGCGACCTCTGGGGTCCCGGCCTAGGATTCGATGCGCACGACCGCCCCATCGAATGGCTGCGATTCCCGCTGCACAACGAAACCACCTGGACCACCTCCTTCTACTGGGCACCCAACGAACGAGTCACAGCCACCGTCGAACGCACCGGCACCCACACCGCCACGGTCCACATGGACGGCACCCGCCCCATCATCATGGACTACGACGCCCGCGTCGGCGCGGCGGTGCATGTGCGCATCGAAGGCTACGTCGAGTGGTGGGTGCGCGACTGGGGCTATGGCCACGAAGGCACCGTGCGTGTCCCCGTGGACCAAGACCTCGTCTTCTACCACGGCCGCAGCAGCCAAGACTTCACGGGCAACCCCAATGTCGCGCCAGGCTTGGAACTCCAGGACATCCGGCTCGGCGCCCACGACCGCGCAAGTTTCGCACTCTTGCTCTACGATGCTCGCCCAGACGCAGACACCATCGGGCACGCCGACATTCGAGCAAGTGTGACGGCCCCCGACGGCACCCAATTTACCGCCGAAAAAGGGGCAACCACCACGGGCGACGTGCTGATTCCGTTTGGGCACGGCCCCGTCGAAGGCACCTGGTACTTGCAAGCAACCGTGGCCGGCGCCGGCAGCGCCTTGCTGGAGGGCATTGCGTACAACATCCTCGACGTGCCCCTCCGGTCGCAGGATTGAAGGCACGGGCTCCGGTCGTCGACCCGATGAAGGCCGCTTACTTTGCCGAGCACGGGGGACTCGACACGCTCCAAATCGGAACATTGCCCGACCCCGAACTTGGCCCCGACGATGTGCGCGTACAAGTGAAGGCCGCCGCCCTCAACCATCTTGATTTGTTCGTACGCGAAGGTTGGCCCGGCCTCAAACTGCCCCTCCCCCACGTGGGCGGCACGGACCTTGCAGGAATCGTCTCCGAGGTCGGCGCCAACGTGCAAGGAGTCGCCGTCGGAGACGGGGTGCTTGTCAACCCGGGCCTGAACTTCGAGGCCGACGAGGACGGTCGACTCATCGTGCCGCCCCACCCAGACATCATCGGCGAAACGCGCTGGGGCGGACTCGCCACGCACTGCGTCGTCCCGGCAAGCCATGTCCTTGCCAAACCGGCCTCGTGGACATGGGAAGAAGCCGCCGCCGTGCCGCTCACAAGCCTGACCGCCATGCAAATGCTCAGAAAAGCCGGAGCCCGCAAAGGCCACAACGTTCTCGTGGTGGGCGGCGGCGGAGGCGTTGCCGTGATGGCGATCCAGCTTGCCAAGGCCCTCGGATGCACCGTCTACGCCACGACCGGCGGACCCGAGAAGGTCCAGAAAGTCCAGGAACTCGGCGCCGACCACGTCATCGACTACAAAGCCGACCAAGATTGGTGGAAAACGGTCTACGGCCTCAGTGGCAAACAAGGCATGGACATCGTCGTGGACAGCGTCGGAGCCGCAACTTGGGAACTGAGCTTGCGAACACTGCGCAACGGTGGCCGACTCGTCACCTGCGGCGCCACCACCGGACCCATGGGCAAAACCAACATCCAACTCGTCTTCTGGAAGCAACTAAGCATCCTAGGCAGCACCATGGGCACGCCCCAGGACCTACAAGACGCGCTGGCGCTCCTCGAATCGGGCCAAATTCGCCCCGTCATTGACAGCATCTGGAGCCTCGACGACACCGCCGAAGCACAGGCACGAATGGATGCAGGGCACCACTTTGGCAAAATCATCATCATGCCATGAAGCGCATAGCGCCCCCAACAACCGCGACGAGCCCCTTCAGCGCTTCTTGCGGCGACGCAGATCCCAAATGGGCTGCCCCGTCCGATACAACGGCCGATGGTGCCCGCGCTTTTCGACGAGACCCACTTCCGTGAGGGCGCCCAAGTGCCGGCTTAGTACACGCCGACTCAAGTGCGTCTCCGCCACAAGATCACAAAGACTGGTGTCCCCCGCCGTCTCCAAGTGGGCCAGCAAACTGCGGGTCTCCGGATCTCGAAGGGTTGCCAAACACTCCCGAACTCGCTCGGGAACATCCACGGAGAACAACGCCACGCGCCCCCGGTGCCGACTGATGGCCACATGGCCCTCCCGTTCTAACCGGTACAGATGGTGCGTCGTCGTGCCCCAGCCGACATCCAGCCCTTGACAAACCTCAATCTTGGCGGCACCCGGGTTCTCTCGAACAAATGCAATGATTCGGTCCCGCGTGGAACCATCGTTCATGCATACACCCCGGCCGATGTGTCGTCTGGACTCGGAACCAAGGCACGCAAACGGGGGAATCGGGACAGCTCCACCACCAGAGACGGGTTTTCTCCAAGTGCATCGCGCAGCGACACTCGGGCCTCATCTTCGCGGTCGAGTTCATTCAGTGCATGGGCACGCAGAAACTCCGCCATTCCGTCCTTGGGGCGTACGTCATCGGGCAAATCCTCCAGGTAGCGCAGCGCCACGGCCGAGCGACCCAGCGCCAGTAGCGCCACGGTCTTCATGACGGCGACAGATTCACTGCGCGTGCGCTTCATGGCACCGTCCGCTTGGCGCACCACGCGCCTGTATGCATGGGCGTCCATTCCCTGCAACAAAGTCGGGATGGAGACCTGTCGGCGCGACCGCAACCACAAGACGAGCCCGGCGGCGACAAGCACCAGCAACGGGAGTCCCAGCGCGTAGCTTGTCTTGGCCGAGGGAAGGGAAATGATGGTCGCTGCCGGCTCGGGAGACATGTCTTGGAGCCGCAATTGGTCGTGGTCCACGTCGGCAAGCAACGAGAACCCGGCCAAATCTAGATTCGAACCGTCCAGAAGCAAATTCTTGTAGACGCCACGCGCATCATACAGGACGGCCTCGGTCCCAGAAATGAGCGTGGGCCCCGCCATGAATGCGCGAACGGCGGCAGTGCTGGGCACTTGGACCGTGAGTGAGCCATTGGTGACAAACAAGGTATGGTACACCTCGCGTTTTCCGGTGTGGACCAAGCCGCCGGGCTGGACCTCATCGACGAAGGTGCCACCCTCGTAGGAAACAGCTCCTTGCGCATCCTCGCCCGCTAGGTTTGCCGCCCAAAGCCGGACGGTGAAGTCACCTTGAAACTGCAAGACGCCCTCTTCGGCATCAAATTGCATGAGACCAAGTACTGGGTAGCTCCAGCCTTCGTACGCTCCGGGCGGTGTGACGCGGGCAGATTCGATGGCATGGGATGCAGGAGCGACGACCACATCACTGAGGTCAATGTTTGCTGCAAGAACACGAGGGTGCCCCGTCAGAAACAGCATTGAGGTGTCCTCGAACATCCATCCGTCCAATTGCACGTTCCTGTGCTGGTCATAGGTGGTGCTGTCCGTGTGGTTGGATCGACTCTGCCCCAGAACGCCCGGCCCGTAGGACTGGGTGAGGGTTTCTGTCCTGAGCTCTTGGGCTTGCAGTTGGAAACGAGTTTGATTGGCACCCCAGACCTGCATGGCGTTGGCGGGTCCTTCCCCATGCAGCAGTCCTGCTTCTAGGAACGTGCCCGTGCCGTCCGTGGGCGCGCCAGCCACGAGAGGGGCCAGCAGAAGTGGCAGCAATGCCAGGGCAACAAACGCAGTTCGCATGGAGTTCACGGAGGAAGGGCTTGACTTGCAACTTCGCGCACCGTTCGTTGTAAGGTCTTGGGCACCACGGGGATGATTGGGATGCACTCGGCCCGCACGGTTTGGTACGGAGGGGATGAGGAGTCTACCAGCATTTGACAACCCCCATGATAGAGGTTGCTGATGGAAACATAACCATCTGCTTCGGCATAGATCCAATAGGTCGCCGTGAGGTTGACCTCTGCTTCCACATAGGTTTCCTGGGACACGTTCAGAGAAATCGCTTCCCGGCCATCCTTGTTTTCTCGGATGAGCTTGAGAACGTCTGGTATGCCTCCCGTGATGGTCCACTGCAAGACAAGCTCCGTATCGCTTTCACCCCAGAGCACAATCACGAGT
Organism: Thermoplasmatota archaeon; assembly: GCA_041601615.1. Taxonomy (GTDB): domain Archaea; phylum Thermoplasmatota; class E2; order JACPAO01; family JAHFTW01; genus JANQNI01. Next base: position 178,324 of record JBFIHX010000004.1, read on the forward strand.
GGCTGCGGCCCTCCCTCGGCCGCTACACTTGGGGCTGTAGTCATGGACAAGACGAGCAGGAGGCAGGCGCTGGACGAGAGGCGCATGGCGGACACCTACTTACGAAACTGTCGAGGCTTGTATCAACTGGTTGGATACGGTTGGTTCACTGCGTCTGGTTTTTATACGAACGCAGGCGCACCGGCAGTGGCGGATCCCTGGAATGCCCAACCCTTCTGATGAGACGCGCCGTTTCGTCGGCGACAGAGCCTTCCGGTGGGTGACGCAGGCCAAACGAGCGCCGCCGGCATGCTCCCTGGAGGCCACCCGCCGCGCCGAGGCGTTTTAGTCCGGTCGAAAACCATTGCCCCGTCCCGTCAAGGTTTATATCCAGGGGGTTTCGGCGGATTCAGGAGCCCCCAAGGAGACCGCCCCGGCCACAAGGCTTGAGCCATCCTGAGGGGAAAATCGTCACGATGAGCACGGACGCGGTCAAGCAACTTGCCGAACGGGAGTACCGCTACGGCTTCACCTCCGACATCGAGGAGGACCGCGTGCCGCCAGGCTTGGACGAGGACGTGGTACGCCTCATCAGCCACAAGAAGGGCGAGCCGGAATGGCTGCTGGCATGGCGCCTGGATGCCTACCGAGCCTGGCGCAAAATGACGCCTCCCACTTGGGCCCGCGTCACCTACCCCGCCATCGACTTCGAGGCCATCACCTACTACTCGGCGCCCAAGTCCGCAGGCAGCGGCCCCAAGAGCCTCGCGGAAGTGGACCCGGAACTGCTGGAAATGTACGCCAAGCTCGGCATCAGCCTCACCGAGCAAAAGCGCCTGCAAGGCATCGAGCTTACCGACGAAGAAGCAGGGCGCCCGCCTGCCCCCGGCATGCCCCGTGTTGCCGTGGACGCCGTCATCGACTCCGTGTCCGTCGCCACCACGTTCAAGGACGAACTGGAAAAGCAAGGAATCATCTTCTGTTCCTTCGCCGAAGCCGTGCGCGAACACCCCGACCTGGTGCGCAAGTACCTCGGCACGGTCGTTCCCACCACGGACAACTTCTACGCCGCCCTCAACTCGGCAGTCTTCTCGGACGGCAGCTTCTGCTACATCCCCAAGGGTGTGCGCTGCCCCATGGAACTGTCCACCTACTTCCGCATCAACGCCGCCGGCACCGGCCAATTCGAGCGCACCCTGCTGATCGCCGACGAAGGCAGCTACGTCAGCTACCTCGAAGGCTGCACCGCGCCCCAACGCGACGAAAACCAACTCCACGCCGCCGTCGTGGAACTCGTGGCCCACGAGAAGGCCGAAATCAAGTACAGCACCGTGCAAAACTGGTACCCCGGCGACAAGGACGGCAAGGGAGGCATCTACAACTTCGTCACCAAGCGCGGACTTTGCGAAGGCAACGGCAGCAAAATCAGCTGGACCCAAGTGGAAACCGGCTCCGCGATTACCTGGAAGTACCCGTCCTGCATCCTCAAAGGCGACGATTCGGTGGGCGAATTCTACAGCGTGGCACTCACCACGAACATGCAGCAAGCCGACACCGGGACCAAGATGATCCACATCGGCAAGCGCACCAGCAGCACGATCATCAGCAAAGGCATCAGTGCTGGCAAGGGCCAGAACACCTACCGGGGCCAGGTCAAGATCCTCCCCGGCGCCGACGGGGCCCGCAACTACAGCCAATGCGACTCGCTTCTGATCGGCGACGAATGCGGCGCCCACACCTTCCCGTTCATTGACGTGCGCAACCCGACCGCGACCATGGAGCACGAAGCCTCCACCACCAAGGTCGGAGAAGACCAGATCTTCTACTGCAAACAACGCGGCCTGAGCGAACAAGACGCCGTCAACCTCATCGTCAACGGATTCTGCAAGTCGGTCTTCCGGCAACTGCCCATGGAATTCACCGTGGAGGCGCAGAATCTATTGAACCTCAAGCTCGAAGGAGCTGTCGGCTAGACCCCCCGCCCCCCACAGGATCACCCATGCTCGAAATCAACAACCTGCACGTCGAAGTGGAAGGCAAGGCCATCCTCAAGGGCCTCACCCTCAGTGTCCCCGCCGGCGAGGTCCACGCCATCATGGGCCCCAACGGTGCCGGCAAGTCCACCCTCGCCAACATCATCGCTGGAAAGGACGGCTACACGGTCACCGCCGGCAGCATCACCTACAACGGCAAGGACCTCCTGGAAATGGACCCCGAAGACCGCGCCCGCGAAGGCGTGTTTTTGGCGTTCCAATACCCCGTGGAAATCCCCGGCGTCAACAACACCTACTTCCTGCGCGAAGCGCTCAACGCCGTGCGCAAGCACCGCGGCGAGCCCGAGATGGACGCCATGGACTTCCTGGACATGGTCCAAGAGAAGGCCGACGCCATCGGCCTCAAGGACAAACTCCTGGAACGCTCCGTCAACGCCGGCTTCAGTGGCGGCGAAAAGAAGCGCAACGAAATCTTTCAGATGGCGGTGCTGGAACCGAAGCTCGCCGTCCTCGACGAGACCGACTCCGGCCTCGACATCGACGCCCTGCGCACCGTCGCCGACGGTGTGACGCACTTACGACGCCCCGACAATGCCTTCGTGGTCATCACCCACTACCAGCGATTGCTCGACCACATCATCCCCGACCGAGTGCACGTGCTGCAAGACGGCCGCATCGTCAAATCCGGCGACAAGAGCCTCGCGCTGGAGCTCGAAAAGGACGGATACGCGGATCTTGCATGAGCCAAACGGAGCAACTAGAGAGCACGCACTGGCACGACGCCGTGGCGCTTGCGGGCGCTCCCGAATGGCTCCAAGACGTGCGCGCCGAAGCCTTCGAACGCTTTGCGACCCTCGGCTGGCCCGCCAAAGGCGACACGCGGTTTGCCTACAGCGACCTGCGCCCCATCCACGCCGGAACAACGCTTGCGCCCGTCGCCACGCCCGGAACCGTGACCCATTCCGACATTGCGCCCTTCCTTGCCGGCAACGAAGCCGCCCTGATCGTGTTCGTCGACGGCCACTTTTCGGCCGAACTCTCCAGCAACAACACCCTTCCCCCCGGCGCCACGGCCCAGGCCCTCAGTGCCGCGCCCGCCGCCGTCGAAAGCCTGCGCCCCCACTTGGAGCGACTCGCAGCCCACGATGATCCGCTCTTGGTCCTCAACGCCGCCACAGCCCAAGACGGCGCCCACGTGCGCGTTGAGGCGGGTACGACCGTTGATGGCCCGATTCATCTGCTGTTCGTGACGACCCGGCCCGGCCTGCGCATCGTCCAAAACGCCGTAAACGTCGAAGACAACGCCGAGGCGACCGTGCTCGAAAGCCACGTCCATCTTGCGGACAACGACGGCATCACCCTCGCCCACACCAGCCTCCGAGCCGGCCCCGCCGCTCGGCTGCACCACGCCAAAGTGCAGAAAGAAGACCGCCGAGCCCGACACATCGCAACCCAGGAAATCCACCAGGAACGCGACAGCAACCTCCAATCGGTTCTGCTCGAAATCGGCGGCACCCAAGCCAGGCAAGCCATCACCGCAGACCTCGCAGGCCCCGGCGCCAGCGTCGATTTGCAAGGCGTATTCTTCGGGCAACGCGACCAACGCACCGACGTCTGGACCCGCGTCGACCACCAAGTCCCCGACTGCACCAGCAACGAGACCTACAAAGGCATCCTCGACGACTCCTCGCGCGGCGCCTTCACCGGCCTCATCGTCGTGCACGAAGGAGCCCATGGCACCAGCAGCAACCAGCAAAACCGCAACCTCCTGCTGTCGCCCAAGGCCCACGCCGACGCAACGCCGCAACTCGAAATTCTCAACGACGACGTGCGCTGCGCCCACGGCAGCACCATCGGACAACTCGACCCCAATGCGCTGTTTTTCCTGCGCAGCCGAGGCATCGACGCCGCCCAAGCCCGCCTCATGCTCACAAGGGCGTTCGCCAGCGAAGTCATCGAAAGCGTCCCTTCCGCCCCCATCCGAAAATTGATGGACCGCTACCTCCACGTATGGTTCATCAAACACCAGGAGCACCTATGAGCCCCGCCTACGACGTGGAAGCGATTCGCGCCCAGTTTCCGGCGCTGCATCAGGACGTTCACGACCACCCGCTCGTCTACCTCGACAACGCCGCCACGAGCCAGAAGCCCCGCGCCGTGCTCGACGCCGTGGGCCACTACTACGAAGCCGACAACGCCAACGTGCACCGAGGCGTACACGAGCTGAGCCAACGCGCCACCCGCGACTACGAAGGTGCCCGCGAAACCATGCGCCGCTTCGTCGGAGCCGCCAGCACCAAGGAAATCGTCTTCGTGCGCGGCACCACCGAAGCCATCAACCTCGTGGCCCAGAGCTTCGTGCGTCCCCGTGTTGGCCCCGGCGATGAAATCCTCATCTCCCACATGGAGCACCACAGCAACATCGTGCCGTGGCAAATGCTCTGCGAAGCCACCGGCGCAGAACTGAAAGTCGCCCCCATCGACGACACCGGGGCCCTCGACGTGGACGCCTTCCACGCGCTCGTCACGCCCAAGACCAAGTTCGTGAGTATTGCCCATGTCAGCAACGCGCTCGGCACCATCAACCCCGTGGCCGACATCGTCCGTGCCGCCCACGCCGTCGGTGCCCACGTCATGCTCGACGGCGCCCAAGCCGCCCCCCACGTCGCCATCGACGTGCAAGCCCTCGACTGCGACTTCTACGCCGTATCGGGCCACAAAATGTACGCCCCCACCGGCATCGGCGTCCTGTACGGCAAAGCCGCGCTTCTCGAAGCAATGCCCCCCTACCAAGGCGGCGGCGACATGATTGCCAGCGTCACGTTTTCAGGAACGACCTACAACGAATTGCCCTACAAATTCGAAGCAGGCACCCCCAACATCTCCGGCGCCATCGGCATCGGAGCCGCCGCCCAGTTCCTGCTCGACATAGGCCTCGACGCCATTGCCGCGCACGAACACGAACTCCTGGAATACGCAACCCGCCGCATCCTGGAAATCCCCGGCATCCGCATCGTCGGCACCGCGCCCCACAAAGCTGGCGTTCTGAGCTTCACCGTCGAAGGCATCCACCCCCACGACATTGGCACGCTCATGGACGGCGAGGGCATTGCCGTGCGCACCGGCCACCACTGCGCCCAGCCCACCATGGACCGCTTCGGGGTCCCCGCCACGAGCCGCGCCAGCCTCGGCGTATACAACACCCAAGACGACGTGGACCGCTTCATCGACGCCCTCGTCAAAACCGTAGGGGTGTTTGCCTAATGGACCCGAATATGCGGGGTGGCAAGGGCCCCGGAGGGGTTCCTGCCGCCTTCGCTGTTGGAGTCCACGTAGCAGCCCGGAGGGATGCGTAGTGGACCCCAACATGCGCGAGCTCTACCAAGAGACCATCATGGGCCACAACAAGGCCCCGCACCACTTCCACGCCATCGAAAACCCCGACGGCGACGCGCTCGGACACAATCCGCTGTGCGGCGACAAACTCCATGTCTACCTGCGCATGGACGGCGACACCGTCACGGAAGCGAGCTTCCTCGGCGACGGCTGCGCCATCAGCAAATCCAGCGCCAGCATGATGACCGACGCCGTGGCCGGCAAAACCAGCCAAGAAGCACACGAGCTGTACGAGCACTTCCACAAACTCGTCACCCGCGAAGGCGAACCCGACATCGCCAAACTCGGCAAACTACGAGTCTTTGCAGGTGTTGGCGAATTCCCCGCCCGCGTCAAATGCGCCGCCCTCCCCTGGCGCACCCTCGTAGCCGCCCTCGAAGGCCGCGAAGAGGCGAGCACCGAATGACCCCCGAACAAGTCCTCCTCACCCGCCCCGTGCGCGCCGTCGTCATCCCCGACGGCATCGAAGAAACCTTGGAGCCCGGCATGCCCGTGCTCATCACGCAAATGCTCGGCGGCAGCTTCACCATCCAAACCGCCGAGGGCCGAAAATACCGCATCGAAGGCCGCGACGCCGACGCCATCGGCAAACCCGTGCCCGAAGAAGCAAGGGCGCACGAGCACACCGAGCCCATGGTCGCCGCCGACGCCGAAAAACTCGGCTGGGACCTCATGAAAAAGGTCCACGATCCAGAGATTCCCGTCAACATCGTCGACCTCGGCCTCGTCTACACCCTCAAAATGCACACACGCGGCGACGGCAAGTTGCTCGCAGAATGCAGAATGACCCTCACCGCCCCCGGCTGCGGCATGGGAGACGTGTTGGTACGCGACGTTGAACGGCAATTGGCTTCCATTCCCGGGGTTGGGGCCGTGGACGCGAAGGTTGTGTTTGATCCGGTTTGGAATCCGTATACGATGATGAGTACGGCGGCGAAGTTGAAGTTGGGGTTGTTGTAGGCTGCAGCGCGGAAATTGGCGAGTCGTGCCCGTGCTTGCATTGGTGGATGCTCGGCAATCCAGCAAAGAGTGTAGGTGGGCAGACACCCCTGCAATCGAAACACCTAGCGATCGTGAATATTTCGCCTGTGTCCAGCCCGTACAAAGTCCAACAACCGTTGCGGGACATGCGCCCGCACATACACCCGGTACTCACCCACTCGAAGCGAAAATAGATCGCTTCCCTTGAGTCGCTTCATCGTCCGCAACGGGTCTTCTTGAATCGCTTCCAATTTCTCAATGATGCGCCGTGCAACTTTCTGGTCAAGGTGCTTCAAATCAGCCAAAAATGTCGGCTGATATGTATACGTCCACTTCATGGGAGGCCGAATTCTTTTCGCAAGTCTTCGTGCGAGATGCGTGGGCCATCATAGAGAAGTCCATCCAACAAACTTCGGCGGAAATCCGGTGTAAATTTGCCTTCGTCGTCGCCTTCAGGGACCAATCGAAGCAGCTTCTCCAAGAGTTCATCATAGGTTTGCCGACCCTTCAGCCCCTGGAGCGCGTCCCGGGTTTGCGAATTGACCTTGATGGTGGTAGTATCGGGCACAAGTATCCTATGGGTATCCTATTGGTATAAGGCTTGTTGGAGGCCAAGGAATGGCAAGGGTAGCCAGATGGGAGTGGGGCAATGATTGAGCGAAGTTGCCTCGAACGGAGTGCGGGGCGGGCTTGCGCGATTAGCTCTGCGGCACCCACCCAGGCCTGGGCAAGGAGACTACGGATGCTCGTGCCGGCGGGAAATCAGCATGGTATCCTGATCCAGGATTTGGACGCGCAAAGAATCCTGATTGTGCAGATCCATCGCTCGAACCACGTCCTTGGGCCAGTAGGTCCCCAGGTTTCTGCCGGACACGCTCGTGACCTTCGCGAGGTAATCGCTAAGCACACGCTCTGGCCCGGCTTCTTCCAGGGCAATTTCTTCGTAGGACTCCAAAAATTCAACGCCGCAATCCGCGCAGCGGGCCCCGTGGAGGTTGTGGTGGACCAATGCCATGGCACCGACTACGGTTTCCCGAAGCAAGTCCTCTCGACTTTCTAGCGTCTCGTGGGAACAGACGGGGCACGCCCCGGTAGTTCCAGGCGGGAAAGCGCGCTTGCGCTCGTGCATCAGGCGGTTGCGCAAATCAGCCACGGCAGTGGCCCATCGCGTTGGCGTGGGGTAGGTTTCAGCGTCAGGCGTCATAGGCAGGCACCACGAGAAGGAGCGCACCGGCATCGTCTCGGTGGTCGTTGAAATCGATGCGTAGGCGTCGGCTCCCGGGTAGGTTCGAGAGTGCGTGCCAACCCTTGGGGTGGTGGGGCCGGTCATCGCGTTCGACATGGTAACAGGTTTCCAGCGCCGTGAGAATCTGCATGAAGCTGATGCCGCGCTTGCCCGCATGGTAGTGGGGCGCCTTGACCACCTGGCCCGCTGCAACGCACTCGTGGACTTCACGTACATCCATCGGTCGAACCAAGCCTTGGAACTAGTTACGTGTAATGCACGTAAATTGATTTGGGTTTGGGGTTCGACGGCCCAGCCATCTGAGAGGGTGGCACGCTAACGACGGCTGAGCTAAGCCGTGAGTGAAGCGAGTGGGCGAGCGCAGCGAGCGGTCGGGTCGAGTGACTTGTTAGGCGTTCAATAGAACACGCGTCGGCCCTTGAACCGACGCACACTGTGCGGGGTGGCATTTCGCCTTTGCAAACGGCGTCGCTTCGCCGCGTCAGCCATACAGCGGATAGAGGAATTCGCCGACCGCGGCAAGGCCGTCCTTGATCGGCTCACCCAACCGAGTGCGCCCAAAAATCTCCCCCAGCGCCTTCGCCCCCAGGGCGACCGGTAAGCCCCATTTGTAGCTGGTATGGATTCGGCCACGCTGAGTTCTGTCGGCCACCATCCCGGCTACGATGAACAGTAGCACCCACCAACTGCCGATAGCACTGGTCACGTCGTTGCGGCCAAAAATGAACGCCGCGATGCGCGCACCCGCTGCGCCAAGGACTACCGTGCTGGCCATGAACATGAGTCGCTTGTGTTCCATGATGTCGTTTCGCCGCGTGATTGCGAGCACGAAGAACAAAGTAAACGGAACCAAGCTTGCGAGAATCCCGACGCCGCGCAAATCCCAGAACGGCGAGCCCCCCGGTTGGCGCGCGAGCCAAATCTGCACCGTCGCAACGACGATGCCCGTAAACACCATGCCAATCGCTAGGCCAGTCATGGCCGTGCCCAGGATTCGATGGATGCGGACTCGGCCCGTGCGCACCAGCCCGGATTGCAAAGGTGCCAATAGGTACCAGAGAAAAAACGTCCAGCCGTGCAAGTGGACTGTCGCGGAGACGTTCGAGTAGGAGCCTTGGGTTAGGGGGCCGAAGTACGTGATGCTGAAGCCCCCGAACGCGGTGACGCTGGTCGCCAGAATCGCCCAGAAGAAGAAGGGGTCCCGTTTCTTCCACGCCAACGCCATAGCACATGCACTACGGGCGGCCATTAGGTGTTTGTTTTGGAGATGCTACATGTATATGTCGCACGTTCATGGATTGCGGCTGAGTTGAACGCCTAACGACTGAACTCAGCCGCTCCGAGCGAAGTGAGGAGTCGGCTGGAGCGATTTGTTAGATGGATTTGGAATTTGGGCTACCTGCGAGCGAGTAGTGCGAGGCCCACGATTAGAATCGCCCCTATGGCGACAGTTTGCTTTGCATCGACCAGTAGGTGCATTACAAGCTCGCTGTGAGCGTCGTAGTGATCCCAGTGAACCTTGTAGTGGTCATCGAAGACTAGAACGTGCAATTGGCGGCCATCAGCCATTTTGAGTCGCCAGTGTTCTTTTGCAAGGAGGTTCTGGCCGACACTTGGGTAGAATCCGGGCAGGTGTTGCGGGTGGGTTGCAACATGCAGGCCGTATTGTTGGTTGGTGTGCGCTGGAGTCGCCAACACCGCGTTTGCTATTCCCTGCCACTGGGCGGGGACGCTTCGAATGGCCTGCACGGTTGAGTAGTTGTTGCTTCTCATGCGTGATAGCACCGAGTTAAGCGTATAATACGCTTTTGTGTTGACTAATACGCAGCAAGGGCCTTGTAGGGGAAGCGACCAATCCCCCTTGTGGAGCCCAATTTGCCTTCTTGGATGGATCGTCAACGTGCCGCCCAAGTTGCAAGACTACGGGCGCTCGGTTATTCGCAGACGGACATTGCCGGACAACTGGGCATTTCTCAGCAGACCGTGAGTAGATACCAGAAGGGCATCAATCAAGCGGCGGCAGAATCTGACGATGTTCAGGAGTTCCTTATGGCGCTTCTAATCGTGGGACTTGGTGTTGGGGCCACTATCGCCCTTGCAAAGTTGTTCAAGCTATAGGAGAATCCCCGTGGCATTGTCGCCATCCATCTAACTACCCAATATCCCGCCACCCCCCCTCACCTAACCCCTTCAACCTCGTAATGCCCCGCCGTCTCCAAAACTACAGTAACAGCCTCACCCCCATTGTTCTTCCAGTACCAACCATGACTGCCAGTAAAAGGAGCTCGGAAGTTCCCGTCACCGCCGTCCCGGGTGTCTTCTTCGTAGCTCTCAAAGTACCCCGTCGTATCCCCTTCCGGCTCGCCGTGGAAGTCAAAGTAGAGCAAGCCGGTGGCGTTCCAAGAGTACACAAACCCACTACCAGCGCCCACTTGGAATTTGTATTCCAGGCCCGACTTGGCTGGTATCACGATTTCTACGGTGTCGTTGCGGTAGGCGGTTTCTTCGACGCTGTTCAAATTCGGCTCGGTGATGGCAGGGGCCGCGATGTCTTTGATGCCGATGGCGGCGCCGAAGCCCGTTGGATCGATGCCGTATTCTGCGGGGAGGATGGCGAGGACGAGCACGGCGAGGGCGACGGCGGCGGCGATTCCTGTGGCTTCCAGGAGGGTTCGCTTGGAGGGGGCGCGAAATTCGTCGGGGGTGTTGGGTTCGGTCATGGGGATCAAGCCGTGGTGAAGTAGCCGGTGAGTTGGAGGCCGATGAGTATGAAGCCGGCGGACATGAGGCCCATGTTGGTAAGCAGGGCGTGTTTGAGGTACGAGGGGTGGCGGCGCCAGAGGTCCATTGCGATGATGATGCCGCCGAGGGCGAGGATTTGGCCGATTTCTACGCCAATGTTGAAGGAGATGATGTTGCCCACGAGGCCTTCTCGGCTGAGGCCGAATTCTTGCACCTTGGTTGCGAGCCCAAAGCCGTGAAACAAGCCGAAGACCAGCACCGCCGCTTTCGTGTTGGGCTGACGGCCGAAGAAGCGCTTGAAGCCGCCGAGGTTGTCAAAGCCCTTGTATACGACGCTGGCGCCGATGATGGCGTCGATGAGGTAGGAATTTGCGGGGATGTCGGCGAGAACTCCGAGGAGGAGCGTTGCGCTGTGGCCCAGGGTGAACATGGAGACGTAGACCGCCACGTCCTTCATTTTGTACAGGAAAAACACGACGCCCACCAAGAACAGGAGGTGGTCGTAGCCCGTGACCATGTGCTTGGCGCCCAAGTACAGGAACGGGCCCATGGCGAGGCCCTCGTTATCTGCGAGGAAGCCGGCGTCGTCCTCGTCCACGCCATGCGCAAGGGCGACGGGCACCAACAGCAGTACCGCGACGGCCAAGAGCATCCGCTTCATTGAGTGGTCACTGCAAAGCGGAAGTCAAAGGGGTTCCGAAGAGACAATCGGCGTGGTTTTGGCTCGTGGGTGTCAGTGAATGTAGGTTCCGTTTACCCATTCGTTTGGCGCCGGCCCAAGCACCACGGCCCTACCAAACCCTTGCCAAGCAGCCGCGAGGACGTTCCCGGCGCCCCCGGGCAGGGTGCCGTGCATGTCGGTTTCGGTGTGCGAGAACACGGCGAGCGTCTCGGGGCTGAGGTAGCTGTCTTTCGCGCCCGTGTCCATGAAGTCGAGGGCGACGGGGCGGAACCGTCCTTCCGTTTCGTGGTGGTGGGTGCCGTGTTCGGGAATGAGCATCCAGAGGCGCACGGTTTCGTTGCCGCGAGCACCGGTGGGGGCCACGATGCCGTCGGTCTGGTAGCGGCCGTGGTCTGGGTCTCGGTGCATGGCGTGGGCTACTGGGGCGGCCAACGTTACCTGCATTTCCAAGAGATCCGTCACGGGAACATGCGCTTCCACGGCTTCTCGCAAGGGCCCAGGCGGCAGGCTCAGGCTTGTTGCAAAGAATTGGCGCGTGATTGCCCCGTCGTCCCACGGTGGCGGTAGGATGCGCACGCCCACGAAGCCGAGGTCTTGGCCGTTGCAGCGCAATGCAACGTGCCAATTGCCCGACGCTGGCCCGGAATCCAGCGGCGGGACTCCGTTCGTGGCGCCATACACGCGGGCGTTGCCAATATCAGCGCGGATGTCGGCCAACTCGAAGGGAGCTTGCGGCCCGAACTCGGCAAAGTACGCCATCGGATACCAGGCGATGCCGGCGACTTGGACGCAGTTTGTGAGTGCCGCGACGGGTGCCAGCGGCGATTGTGCGGGTATTGCGGATTCGGGTTCTATTTCCTGGGAAACGTAGGCGGGCGCGGGCGACGAAAGGCAACCTGCGAGGGCCAAAGCCAGGACCAAGAGCACGGCGCGCATCGGGCAAAATACGGGCCGTGGCACAAACCACTTTCGGGGGCCGGCACCACGCACGCTCCCAGCACGACGAGTGCATCGATTGCTTCCTAGTCAATCCAGAACCGCCTGCCAACTCTTGAGTACGCCCCGCCTTTGTTCATGCTCTATGTCTTCCAAGACCTTGACGGCGGTATCCGTCGTTGCCGTCGCGCTGATGATGAACATGAGCCCTGCCCAGGCAATTGTTGGTGGCGGCCTTGCCAGTCCCGGTGAATACCCATGGATGGCGGCCATCTACAACGATGACCCGAGCTATGGGCAATTCTGTGGCGGCACCCTCGTCGACGCCGACACCGTCGTCACCGCAGCCCACTGCGTCGAGGGCTTGCTCGGCATCAAATTCATCGACAACTTGGTCGACCGTTTGCTCTATGGAGAGCTCATGGTAATGCTTGGCCGCGAATCGCTTTCCGGCAGCGGAGGCGAGGAAATCGCCGTGAGCAACGTCGTCGTCCACCCCAACTACCGCGGCGGCGGCAGCGACATTGCAATCATCAAACTTGCATCCAACAGCGCACAGACCCCCATTGCCTACGCCGTGCCGGCCGACGCGAGCTACTACAGCACCGGCACCACCGCCACCGTCACCGGCTGGGGCACCACCAGCAGCGGCGGGTCCAGCAGCAACAACCTGCGCGAAGTGGACGTTCCCATCGTCAGCGATACCTCCTGCCAAAGCAGCTACGGCAGCAGCCTAGAACCCAGTGTGGAAATCTGCGCCGGCTACCCCAACGGCGGCAAGGACTCCTGCCAAGGCGACAGCGGCGGCCCCCTCATCGTCAGCAAAGGCAGCGGCAAACTCCTCGTCGGCGTTGTCAGCTGGGGCAACGGCTGCGCCCGCGCCGGCTACCCAGGCGTCTACGCAGAAGTTGGAGCCCTGAGCAGCTTCATCACCGCCAACCTCTGAAGTTGAAACCGCAACCATCGGCCGGAACCGTGCCCTGGCTGCGCAGACTCCCACCGCCGAGCTTTTCCCGGTAGCGCCCGGTCGTCCCTCGTGGATCGGCTCCTGTGGTACGTGTTTGCCGGCAGTCGCGGCGGAGCCACGCGCGTGCGAATCATCAACGCCCTTCTCGATCGACCCCACAACACCAACGAACTGGCCCGCCGCCTCGACCTCGACTACAAATCGGTGGAATACCAATTGCGTGTCCTTCTGAAGCACGTCTATGTCGTCACCAGTGGACCCGACTACGGGCGTCTGTACGAGCCGAGCAAGAACCTCGTTGCGGCGTTTGAGGAGTTTCAAGCAATCGCGGCAAAATTGGAGGGCGGAAGGAGCCAATTGGGGAAAGACCGAAATACATCTGCGGAGGGATGACGTCGCATGGGCTTTGCGATGGTGACGAATTTTTTCATCGTAGGCGTCAACACCATGCTGCTGACGATCCTCCTAGCCCTGTACGGCCGCATGATGGCCCAAGCCGCGACCCGGTTCACGCTGGGATTGATGCTGTTTGCCGGCGCCCTGTGGGCCCAGTGCGCGGTCCAGCTCTACTTCATGGCAACCATGATGCCCTTGTTCGTGGGTGGACTCCAGGGAGTCGTACTTGCCCAGAACCTCCTGGCCATGTTTGCCACGGCGTTCTTGCTGGCGGTCACCATCGACCCCGTCGGCGGACGCGCAAAACCAGAAGCCTCCGCCGACAGCGGCCGTCTGGACGTGGACCCAGACGTATCGTAGGTTCTGAATCAGTCATCGCTTCGGCGCCTGCGAAAATCGAAGAGCCTTGCCAAGTGGAACGCACACAAGCGTACAAGGAGCCAGGGTCAATTCGAACATGTTCGACTTCGGATTCCGTGGTTCATGACCAGATGGCAAATTTCCCCCGGGCCGAACCCTTTTCCCGGGGTCTTTGGTAGCCGCACCCAGCCCATGGACGTAACGAGACTCTGGAGCGACCGCGCCAACGCCATGAAGGCCAGCGAAATCCGTGAACTGCTGAAACTGACGGAGAAACCGGACGTCATCAGCTTTGCCGGAGGCCTTCCGAACCCCCAGAGTTTCCCGGTCGCTGAAGTCACCGAAGCGGCCAATCGCGTTCTGCGCGACCATCCTGCCCGCGCCATGCAGTACAGCACCACCGAGGGCATCACAGAATTGCGCGACTCCGTGGCTCAGTACCTGCAAGAGAGCAACGGCATGGACGTGGACGCCGACAGCGTTCTCATCACAAACGGCAGCCAGCAAGGACTGGACTTGCTTGGCCGCACACTCATCAATCAAGGCGACACCATCGTCACGAGCAATCCGACGTACCTCGGTGCCCTCCAGGCGTTCAATTTCTACGGCGCCAAGTACGCAGGAGTCGCGAGCGACGGCGATGGCCTGATTCCCGACCACCTCGACGAAACCCTTACGGGCCTTGCCAAGAAGGGCATTCGACCCAAGTTCCTCTACGCGGTGCCCACGTTCCAGAACCCCAGCGGCACCTGCATCCCCGAGGCGCGCCGCCGCCGCATCCTAGAACTTGCCCACGAGCACGACCTCCTGATTGTTGAGGACGATCCGTACGGCCGCTTGCGCTTCGACGGCGACGCAGTGCCAACAATGCACAAGCTCGACAAGGGCGAAGGCCGCGTGCTCTACCTTGGAACGTTCAGCAAGATCCTCGTGCCCGGCTTCCGCCTCGCCTGGACCACGGGCCCCGAGGCCCTTGTGCGCAAGATGGTCGTCAGCAAGCAAAGCATCGATCTTTGCACCAACGCCTTCACGCAATTCATCGCTGCAGACATGCTCGCAAGCGGCGTCATCGAACGCCACCTTCCCAAGATCATCGAGCTGTACAAGCGCAAGCGCGACGTGATGCTCGGCGCCATGGACAAGCACTTCCCCACCGAGGGTGTGACTTGGACCCGCAACCAGGGCGGGATGTTCACTTGGGCCGAGATGCCGCAGGGCATCAACACGGTCGAGATGCTGCAAGAGACCATCAAGCAGAACGTCGCGTACGTACCCGGCAAGCCGTTCTTCCCGGACCCCGAGCAGGGTTTCAACACCATGCGCCTCAACTTCACCCACGCCACCGACGCCAACATCGAAGTGGGCATCGAGCGGCTGGCAGGCGTCATGGATGAGACGCTGGCGAAGTCCAAGTTGACTGCGTAGCCACGACCACGGACTCGGCGGTGCGCGGCGGCGGCAGGCGCCCACTGGTCCAGGGGTTTAGCTGCGCTTGCACTAGTGGTACATGCTCTGCACCATGCGCTCCGTGACATGATTCTCGTCGTCCACGGCCCTCGATGGGTTCGGCTGATGTGATGATGTGGGTGGTGAACCGGTGGAAACCGGAACTTCTAGTCACCAGTACATCATTTGGATCAGGCGGGCCGTTTCCGTCTCGTCTTCTGGCTGGGGGGCCATGGCTTGCGCATCCAACTGGCAAATACATGAACATGTTCATTCTGATTCTGAACATGTTCGCTCTAGGTGCATCTATTCACGCGAACCGGAGCTTCCATTGGCGTGGCACATACCGCTGAAACATGAGCCTCAAGACTCGACGCTCTGCACCAAGAATCCCCGCACAAAGGCGCGTAGATGCATGGTGAGACCGCGGGACAACGTTGAAGCGGACTTGGACATTGTCTTGGACCATGCGACGAAATCGTGACCCCACGGCCCGGGTCCTGGCAGCACTGGGCGAGGCGGGGACGCTCGACTACGAACGCATCCGTTTCCATACCGGACTTGGCGGCTTGGAAGTGGTGCGAGCACTGGAATCATTGGAACAGGATGGTCAGGTGCTCATGAAACGAGCTGGCGACCAAGTGCTGTGGCAATTGGACCGGGCAGACCTGGACAAGCGATTTTCCCAACGAGTCCGGACCGAGGCCGACGCCACCGTGACCACGCGACGTTAACCGGAAAACCAAGCGAGTGCGCTACTCGTTGGCCACCATGAGCACGCCGCGACGCACGAGGTCCTGCATGACTTCCTGCAAGTCGCCATGCAATTCCGCCGCCGAAACATCCGGATACCGCTCCTGCAACAAATCTGCCACCTCCACCAAGGTGCGCCCCTCGCGTGCTGCATCGAAGGCGATTCGTGCCGTGCTGTTGAGTTCGAACACGTCGCCGCTGGCAAGGTTCGTGACAAAATTCGCCTGTCCTTCCCCGGACACCATAACGTCTGGCAGGACCCGGAACGTCGAGTTGTCCGTGATCATGCAGAGGCCCCGAGACGAGCGTCGCCAACAATCGCGTCCTCGAACCGGACCCTGCTGGAGGGGGCGGTGGGCAGTGGCGCTTCCAAGTGCATCAGTCAGCGCACCAACAGGTTCCGCCTAAACCATTGTGCCGATTCCTAGTCACGTCGTTACCCACCCTGCCTCAATCATTCCATGGGAGTTGGTGTCCCTATGCCGCAAAGCAGGTACACATGCCGACGTTTGCTCCAACCGACTTATATCCACAGGAAGTTGCGTATATGTCATGCGCAACGTATCCCTTCTTCTTGTCCTGGGCCTGATTCTGGCCGGCTGCACAACGACCAATGAGCCCAGCGAAGCGATGGCAAACGAACCCATGGATCAGGACACGAACGAGGAGCCGAACCAGGTGGCGCAACCCAACCGCACTCCCGCCACCACCAACCGCACCACAGTCATTGCGGCGACGGACGACCCGACGTTCTTGGGCCTGCGCGTCCAAAGCAAAGGTCCCACGGTCTTGGAAATCCAATTGGACGTAGGCGCAAAACAGCGCTGCTCCCTCGACACCTCCATCGTCGGCACCGACGCCACCAACGGCGGACCCGCCTTTGTCCGGCTCACCGAATACGAGCGCGGCGGATACGGTTGGACCTACTACGGCGCGACGGGGCTCGCCAGCGTCAACGTGGCAGACCTAGACAGGATCATCATCGGCGACGACGAACAAGGTAACTTCCGTGCCCTTTCTTCCTTCGAGTCCAACTTCGAAGGCGTCATGCGGTTTACGCTGATGACCTCGGAGGCCCGCGTGTATCCTCCGAATGAGCCGGACAATGCATCGCTGCAATTCGAGATGGACTGCGAGGCCACCATAGAAGTCTTGAGCGTCCGCTCCGGCACGGAGACCACTTTGTACGGTCGATCGAGCATCGATTCTCTTGCCGGCGCCGACGTTAGCCCCGTCGGAGGCGCTTCCGTCCAAGGACGCGGAAGTGCCACCGTGGCAGCCGAAAATGGCCGAATCCTCGCCAGTCGAGGCGGGTACGAATACGGCCCCTTCCAAATTTCATCCCCTGGAGGCTCCGCAGTTCTTGGCCCCACGGCATCAGGATTGATTTTTGCCGAAGGCGGGCCCGGAGAGTATGCCGTGGAGACCACGGAATTGGGCGCCGTCGTAGATCTGTTTTGGGCAGGGATTCTCGGATTCGACAATGGCCACCAAGTGATACGCTACCCCGAACCGGAACTGAGGCCCACGTCCTGAGGCGCATCCCGGGATTCACGACACGGTTGTTCAGAACCCCGCCAGAACCGCCGACACGGAGACCCACACCACACCTTCCTGCATCCACTGCCGGACTTCCTACGTTGCTTTCTTACCATTCCCCTCACACGGAGTCCGGTTGCGAAACTCGGAGGGGTATCTTGGAGGGAGAGGGAAAAGAATCAGAGCCCGTGATTACCAGTCATGTGGTGGGGGCGAGGACGTGCTGCCATACTCCCCACTCCATGGGCAACGACCATGGTCTGGAGAGCAAACGATTCTCCCACCAGGGCCGCCATCCAACCGGTAGGTATCGCCCTCGTCCAAATAGACGACTCTGGCTTCCCACGCCTCCCAGTATCCAGATTCGAAGATTTTATGGTACGTCAACCAAACCTCGACCTTTTCTCCTTGTAAATCACCTAGGAAGAACGACGTGGGGTGAGTTACGGTAGCATTGCGCACACCCGTCAAGGTGTACGATCGGAACCAATCAGCGCCGGGAGGCGGGTGGAACTCCTTAGTGGAATTGCGGGTGCCGTCCTCCACATGCAGCCGCACGGTCCAGTTCTCGCCCTCAAAAGGCTCGACCGTGTCTTTGTAGTGCCAGATCCCGTAGACCACAATAGAGACGTTCAGCTCTGCATCATGCCTCGGCAGGGTCATGGGCCAATCTTCCACATACAATGCCCACCTTGGTACGCTGGAGGTACCGCCTTCCATAGGCCCGTACTCTACGACAGCCATGGGAGCGTGCAGGGTTGGAACCTTTGTTTCATGGGAGGCAACGGGTAACGTAGACTGGGTGCATCCGCTCATCGTCAAGCCAAGCAAAAGTAGGAATGCGATGAACGGGCGCATCACGTCGGCCACCCGGTTGTATCGATGGTATTGTGGTTGGCCACAGTGCGCAATTGTCCCGCCCTAGTTGAACCTGCGCCATAGTGGTCGCGCCAGTCATCGTAAAAAGCTCGGAACGTAATTTGAGCACCATTTGTAGGGGATGCGTCGTGCTGCAGTACGGGGATGACGTGGGTTTCAGTGACGAGGTCCACACTTTCACCGTCGTTACTTCCATCCACAAGATCCCATAGTGCGGCGGCCACACGCCCCTCCACATTCACACCTTGGTCGAAGGACCAAGACCCCGAACTTGCGAACGTCTCGATATCCCACCAACCACCGTTGGCAAAATAATTCCGAGTTTTGGCAACCGCATTTCCACCCTCGTAACGGGTTACGCCATAGAGCCCATGGATGGCCCAAAAAATGGCCCACCCCTCACTCCAAGCGCACCTGCCCCCGCTGGCTTGGTTGAAATAGTGTGGGCTTGGGCAGCCGGTTGGTGTGTGGGTGCCATAAAGGTCATGCATCAGTCGATGTCCATATTCGTGAGATACAGTGTTCGGAGTGGTTGCCTGATCCGAGCCCAGGTGAATCTCCCGGGTGGCCGGGTCGTAATGTCCCGTGTCTCGGTTGTGCGTTTGCCCATCCGCGATTGTGCCTGGTTTCTCTGCGGGAGTGCGAACCACCACGTCATCCTGGACGTTTGGGATACTGCTGCCAAACCTGCCGTAAGCAGTGGTTGTCCACCAATAGGCCATAGCTCCTTTGTCCCAGTCTTCAATATCCAATTCTTGGTAGCCGTAGTTTCCGGTCGGGGAGTTCCGGTCTACGTAGATTGCTCCTAGATAACAGTTCGTGCTAGAACAATTGAGCATCTGCGCCTGGCCAGGATTATAGTAGTAGACCAGTCCAGATTCGTCCGCGACGGTAACCCGGTCGGTCCCGGTCAGACCGACCTGGACGTAGGGGTCGATGGCGCCCTCATTGTCCGCAACGCGAACCCACTTCGAGAAGTATCCGTTGATGGAGGCACTTCCGCTTCCGAAATAATCATGTCGACTACTACCGTCGCTTTCATAGAAATCGATGGAACAGTAGGAGCAGGGACGGTCGGTTCCAGAATCGGGTTCGACGAGGCGAATGTTTCCAGAAATGTAGACACTCCGCCCACTGTTGCCGCTGCTATCGTCAAGGTCGCCGGTGTTTGGCTCTTTGTAACTGATATCTCCTTGGGTACGCACCTGACCATCTTGATGAGATACGGGGGCGGTGACGGTCACGTTCGTATTGTCTGCCAAGATGCGTGAGGGTCGCACCGGTTCGGGAAGGAAGCCTTCAACGGCC
Source organism: Thermoplasmatota archaeon (assembly GCA_041601615.1). Taxonomy (GTDB): domain Archaea; phylum Thermoplasmatota; class E2; order JACPAO01; family JAHFTW01; genus JANQNI01. The sequence goes on from JBFIHX010000004.1 coordinate 197,928, forward strand.
CCGACCAATTCTACTGCCTCGTAAATTGCGGGAGGCAGGTTTGGAGCCACCGTTCCATCCCTGTCCACGAAGGACGTTGGAATCATGTTCCCGAGCGGTGGATCCGGCATGGCACTAAAGTTGCAGCAGCGGCCACGCATGTTGTCGATTGCGACACCGTAGCTGCCCCAGGCGTAGAATGCATCTGCACGGTCAGGAAGTGCTGTTGGGTCTTCTCCGGCTTCTTCCAGAGCATCGCCAATGAGCGATGCGAGGTTGACACCTTCTCCTGGTTCCGAGCCCACATCAAACATTCGGTAGAAGTAGAGGTGGTAGTCGTTGTTGAGGACGTAGGCGTCGCCACCATCGATTTCCGTACTCAAGCGAACCTGGGCCAACCCCTCATCAAGAGCTTCAAAATTGAAGGCTTCCCAGACTTTGCCGGTCGTCAGATTGCGACCCCGCAGGGCCTCTTCGCCTTCTGCTAGGGCCGCACGTCCGTCGGGCGACCAGACTTGAATGCTTGTGGAATTGGCACCCCAGTCTGTGGAGCCCGTGAGTTCGATGGCCCACTCGCCTTCGGGGTCACCCACGAGCCGAATATGGGTCTGAAGGGGTTCCGCAGCAGGCCCATTGTCATGCAAGTCAGGGATATCGTCAGGGGAAACAGGCAAGGGTGCCGCAAGTGCAGGCATTGCAATGAACAATGCCATCGCGAGGGCAGCTAGGTGCTGGACTTTTCGATTTTTTTCGTTTGAATTCATGTTTTCTTTCTCCATTGTGAATGGTTGTAGTGGGGCAAGGACGCCCTGAAGCGGGCGTACAGACACGGGGACGTGCGTCGGTGCCGTCATGGCACTCCTGAACTCATGGCCGGCAGTATGTCCGCGAGCTTGTGAGGGCGTGCGCGAACCCGATGAATGCCGAATAAGAGAGGAACGCTAGGGGTTCCAAGGTGGTGTGTCAGTGCATCCGTGCCATCATGGGGGCGGAGGCAGTTTGCAAAAAAGCCCGGGAGAGACAGGTTGTCAAATTGCACGACACCGGATTGGCTTGCTAAGGGCTCATGAAGATGCTGAGGCCGCGTCAAACCGGCCTTGTTCAGCCCCTTTGGCATAGTGTCGAAACCCCGGCGTGCTTGGTCGAACTGGGGCGCCCATGCTGTCTGTCTGGGTGGTGAGTCCATCCAAGAATTTAGGCAACACCGCAACTGAGGCGCAGAGGTTCGTGTCGCCGTGTCACGACACGAAATGGATTCGCCCCCGCCCTTACTTCCCCCCTGAAGTTCTTTTTTATCTTGCATGTCAAGCTGAAGAAGAGCGATAATCAAGACATGATTTTTGGTGCAAACACCGGCACCTTAGTTCGACAGGAGTAAACGGCCGAAGGTGCCGGCGCGGACGCCAAAACCATTAGAAACCTCGGCCGTTTTGGAATTGATGGAGACAATTCATGACTGCTCAGTTCACTCCAGCAATATTTACCCTCGTGGTTCTCTTTCTGACCATTCCCCCAGTTGCAGGGGAAGAATTGCCCATAGACACAGGCACCCTCGCCCACATTGATGTAGAGCTTGGCCCTGACTCACTTCGAGACTGTGTCCGCCCTATCATCATGGGAGACACTGAAGGAAGGCCTAAACTTACCCTCGTCACCCCATACAGTTTGTTGGCGAGAAACTGGGAAGCAGGCGTGGTTGTCCTGGACGGACAACGAAATGGATACTTTGGAATCGAATTCGGCTGCTGAGAAATGGTGCCCATGACGACGTGGATTTACTTCCTGGTCATTACCATGGTCCTGTTTTCGGGCTGCATCGGTGAGGACAAGGAAGGAGATGCCATCGAACCTAGCCCGAATGGAGCCGGAGCCTGGACAACGGATGGCGACGGAACGAAAGGCAATGACACAATAGATTTGGAAGCAACCGGTTCCAATCTGCAGCCAAACGTTGCCCTCTCTGGCCTCCTGCAATTGGACGGCTGCACCTGGATGATCGCCTCGTCCCAATATGCGCCGGGAACGAATCCCGCACCGACGCCGCCCGGATGGGGTCCCGAGGACAAGCCGATGTCCATCAATGTGCTGGAGTTGTACGAGTGTTCCTTCATCTCGTTGGACGGGTTGGACCGTCCTGCCAGCCTACTCATGGAGACCACCGACTCTGGTGCGCGTCCAGAGGCGTGCGAAGACTCGGACCGCAACGTTGGGTACGTGGTCAACCTCTTCACAGACGACGAGGCACTTGCGAAGATTCTGTCCACTCGCTACCATGCACCTGCGAAGATTGCGACCTTTGATCGTGTCGAGGACGAATCTGGCATCACGTGGACGTGGGCCCAGGGCGGCGAGGAGTCCTCCCTGCATTATCCAATCCCCAACCTAGACAATCAGGAAGTTCCCCTTTCAGCAGCCAGTTATCTTTGGGAAACCCCCAATGGCACCAACTCATTCGAGATTCGATACGACGTAGTGGGTAGTGGAGGAAGCATTGGGGCGGGAACCCTGGCTTCGCATCACTTCCTGGGCATGGAGGGGCATTTCGCAGGCATCACCGGCGCCGGTCCGGAACTGTCCCTGTTCGCAAAGATCCGGACCCGAGGTCCGTTATGCGAAGATATTGCATCCTAGTAGCCGCACTGACCGCGGGAGTGCTCCTTTCAGTGCACGCTGGGGCCGCTCCGGTCTCCTTCCACGTCCCTGCGCAACTCCAGGCAGAACACCTCGAAATCGAGGCGAATAGGGCGTTGCTGATTCTGCCACCCGGGGACTCCTGGCAAGCGCAAGTCGCCAACGCTACCGTGACGAGCGGGGAGCGGCACCAGTATGCAGAGGCGAAGTATGCGGGGCCTTACAACTTGGGGTTCTATTACAAGGACAAGGCACGAGACCATCCGGCGCCGGTGGGTTGGACCGACTTAGAGCTAGTGCCTCCGGGAGGCGCATGGTCGAGCATCATCATTGAAGCGGATTCCTTGCTCGTCGAGACCCGGCTGGCTGATGCGAGCGTGGAGACCACGAGGGGAAACCTCGCAGATCGGTGGACGCACGACGACGAGATGCACGAGTTGCATCCCCGTTCGTTGCGCAACCCCTCGTTGACTCCCCTCTTGCTCATGGAGGATGCGTCCGAATCAGTGTTCATTGTTGCGACGGGACTCAAGCGAATCGAGTGGCATGACGCAATCCCTTCCTGCCCATCGGGCCAGGATTGCCCGAAACCCAGTCCAAGTGGTCCAGTCGTGGAGTTCGTCGAGTATAGGTTCTCCAGCGGCGCTCTACGTTTGACCGCGAGGCCGCACATCCTGGCTTTGACAGGACCGATGGACTTGGCCGTCAACGGAACCGTCCGTTTGCCAAGCACGACAGGCAACATCCCTTGCACCGACTGCAATTTGACGGAGGACATCCTGACCATGCGCGGAGACATCCGCCTGACGCTCCAGGGGGCCCTGGACGAAAATCCCCCCCAGATTCAAGCAGATCTAGATGGATCATTCCTGGCCCGTGTCAACGAGGAAAACCCACGACCCGTAGGCACATCCTCGGCGACGTTTTCGGTCGTGGCGACTGGCGTGGGCTTGTTCTTTCTGGCACGCTTCATTGCTGCATTCGTTAGTCAAAGGATCCTCGCTGAACCTCTCGAACATCCGACGCGGCGCAGCATCTACCACATGGTGGAGGCCCAGCCCGGCGCCACGCCCGTGGATTTGAGGACCGCGACGGGCGTTGGGGAGGGAAACCTCCGCCATCATTTGCATATCCTAGAACGGGCCGGCATCGTCAAGCATTGGCGCGATGGGCGGAAAATACACTATGCAGTGAGGGAGGCAAAAGCGGCACTCATCATGCAACAGCGCGCATTGGACGACGACGGGCTTGCAGAGTTGTACAGATACCTAGACAATCCGCGAGGGCGTGTGCAACTAGGCGTGGTGCATTGGGCAGAGGAGTCGGTTGGTTGGGCCCGCTCCACGACACAAACCAAACTTCGGCAACTTTGTTCTCTTGGGCTTGTTGAGGTTCGCAAGGATGGTTTTCGGAAGGTGTACCGAGCCGTCCGTGTTGCGACTGTGGACACCTAGCGTAGCGGTCCGGGCGCGCCAAGTGGTTCGGTTAGAACCCCGCCAGCACCGCAGCCACTGCGTCCGGCACGGGCCCTTTGACGGAGTAGCTGGCGCGGCGTAGGATGGGGTCGCCGTCTTCGACGCCCACGGCGGCGATGGTGGGGTTGCCTTGGATGGCTTCGATGAAGTCGAGGCTGCCTCGGACGCCCACGCAGACGAGGAGCCGGGGGGCGACGTGGTGGTCTTTGATGCCCACGAGGCATTCGGCGCCGTCTTTGCCGGCAAGGCCGCGGTCCAGGACACTGCGCGTGACGGCAAACCTGGCACCGAGTCGTGTTGCGAGTGCGCGCGCTGCTTCTACGTCTGAGGCAGAGGAGACGCGGGCGCCGCATACTACGACGCGTTCGGCTGTTTCCAGGGTTTCTTGGGGCGGGTCGGCTCGACTTTCGACTTGAATCGAGGCGATGGGGATGTGCCCTACGGCTAGTTCGTGCACCTTGACGCTTGCGTAGGGGTCTTCCATGGGGGCTCGAAACAAGCCGCGTTGGACGCTGACAAATTGGGGGGCTTCTCGAAATTCTGTGGTGACCAGGAACCGTGCGTCGCTGCCAGGGTGCACGGCGATGAAGCGGCGTTCCATGGTGTCCACGCGCAGGTCCGTAGCACCTACTACGAATCCGACGCCGAGGCGGTTGGCGGTGTAGGCGACGACGGCGTCTCCGGTGCGGCTCTGGAATGCCATGACGAGTTCTGGCCGGCGCTTTTTGACGACGGCTTCTAGGACCTTGGCGGTGTGGTCGATGGGTGCGTAGGAGGGGCCGGTGACGCGGTAGACGGTGTCAATCGGGTACTTTCGGAGCACTTCGGTGGCAGGTTCTAGGTCTTCGCCGATGAGTAGGACTTCGACGCGGCAGCCTAGTTCGTCGGCCATGTAGCGAGCGCGGCCTACGAGGGCGAGGGTTTCGGGGTAGACGCCGGTGGCGGTGGCGCGGCCGAGGACGAGGATGTTGCGCCAGTCGCCGCTTTTGACGTCTTCGAGGGCGCTGGTGTTGGAGGTTGTTTCTTCCTCCATGTTGTAGATGTCGGCAAAGCCCCAGCCTGCGTCGTCGCTCATGCGTTTGCCTCCTGTTCGGGAATCAAGGACCGGCTGCGCAGTCGTCGCACGAGGGTGCCGCCGTCTACGTCTTCGACGCTTTGGGTGTCGGGTCGGGCGGCTTCGATGCGCACGCGGTTTGTGAGGGCGGCGCTGGCGGTGTATTGGTCGGCTTGTACGCGTAGGACGCCGCGGGTGTTGTAGGCGTCGTGGATGCCCCAGCTCGTGGGGTAGGTTGGTGCAACTTCGCCGGCAAGCACCACGCATGGGCGGGGGATTTGGAGTTTGTATTGGCCAAAGATCGAGTGGTAGTCTACCATGAAGCCGTCGGAGCTTGGTGCGATGTCGGTGACGCCGACGACGCAGGGCAGGTCTAGGTGGCCGGCGACGGCGGCGAGTGTTCCGGAGAAGCCTGAGAATTCGCTGCGGGCGGGGCCGATGACGGCGTCGAAGGGTCCGTGTTGTCGGTATACGTCGGCGATGGTTGCGGCGCGCACGCTGGCGTCGCTGCTTTCTTGGGGTGCGCCTTGGATGAGGATGCCTTGGTCGAGGCCGTAGGACAGGGCTTCGCGTAGGATGTCTTCGCCGCCGCCTTTGTCCACGTGGACGGCCACTAGTTCCGCGCCGCGGGGGTGCAGGCGTTTGGCGAGGCTGATGGCGCGGACACTTGCGTCGGAGAGGATGCGTTCGAGGCCTTCGGTGTCGAGGGTGCCGGTGCTGCGTTGGACGCGCAGTTTGCCGTGGAAGGCGCCGGTGATGGGTACGAGGATGCGTTGGGGGCGGGAGCCGGTTTGGGCGCTCATAGTTCCACTCCGATGCCACCGATGAGGGCATGCGAGCATGCCCTCAGTGTCCGCTTCCTTCGGTCGCTCGCCACCAAAGTGGCCCTATTCGCTGCGCTCATAGTTCCACTCCGATGCCGCTCATCAGTTCCCTGGCAATGATGAGTCGTTGAATCTCGTTGGTGCCTTCGTAGATCTCGGAAATCACTTGGTCGCGGAAGGCGCGTTCGACACCGTAGCGCCAGCGCAAGCCGTCGCCTCCGAAGATGCGAATGGCGCTTTCGCCGGCGCGTCCGCTCATTTCGGAGCAGTGGATTTTGACCACGGCGGCGGCCCGGCTGACTTGTTCGCGTAGGCTGCGGCTGACGGGTTCTCCGGCGGCGATGCGTTCGTAGTAGCGGTCGGTGAGGGCGGCGGCGTGGTAGACGGCGTATTCTGCGAGGTGGATGTCGCTGGCCATGTCGGCAAGCATCCATTGAACACTTTGATTGTCGCCGATGCGTTTGCCTTCGCGTTGCCGGGCTTGGGCTCGGTGGACGCAGTCGGCTAGGAGGCGTTTGGTGGCTCCGAGGGTGGCGGCTCCGAGGCCGACGCGGCCGCCGTCGAGGGCGGTGAGTGCGACGATGAAGCCTTCGCCGACGTTGCCAAGGACGTCTTCTTTGGGAACGTAGCAATTGTCGAACACCAGTTCGGCGGTGTTGCTTTGGCGGATGCCGAGTTTGTCTTCGATGGTGCCGACCTTGTAGCCGGGGTTGTCTTTGCTTACGATGAAGGCGGTGACCCCGCCGTGGGCGCCGAGGGTGGAGTCTGTGACGGCGAATACGACGATGGTGTCGGCAAAATTGCCGTTGCTGCACCAGATTTTGGTGCCGTTGATGCGGTAGCCGTCGCCGTCGCGGTCGGCGGTGGTTTTGATGCTGGCGGCGTCGCTGCCGGCGGTGGGTTCGGTCAAAGCGAAGGCGGCAAGGTGTTCGCCTTTGCAGATGGGGCGCACGTAGCGTTCTCGTTGGTCTTCGTTGCCAAACAAGTAGAGCGGGGCAAGACCAATGCCGGTGTGGGCTCCGAAGATGGTGGCAAGGCTGCTGTCGACTGCTGCGATTTCTTCGAAGACGAGGCAGTAGCCCACTTCGCCCATGCCGGCTCCGGCGAGGCTGCGGGGCACGGGGATGCCAAAATAGCCTTGGTTCTGCATTTTCTTGACGAGGTCGAGCGGCGAGTCGCCGCCGTGGCCGCTCCAGTCGTCGGCGGGTAGGAGCGGTTCGATTTCGTTGCGCATGAAGGCGCGGGTGCTGCGGCGCAGGAGGCGCTGTTCGGGTGTCAGGGAGAACTCGAAGGGCATGCGGGGACTCGATGGGGGAGGCGGTCGGGGGCGAGGGGTGGTGGAGGGGTAGAGGAAGGGGCACGTTGGGGGACTGAGGCTGCGGTCCGACAAGCCGGACCGCAGCCGCGCCGGGAATTCCCTGCGGGAATCCCCGCCTTATTTGCCCTGGAATTCAGGCGCCCGTTTCTCGATGAAGGCGGTGATGCCTTCGACGAGGTCTTCGGTGCCTGCCAGTTCGCCTGCGGCTTCCAGTTCGTTGGCAAGGGCGGCGGCGCGGTCCGGTGCGCGCAGGTTGGCGTTGATGATGCGCTTGGCGGCTTGCACGGCGAGCGGCGCGGACTTGCGGTCGATCATGCGGCCGATGTCGATGGCGGCGCGCACTTCTTCTCCGTCGGGGACGATTTTGTTGACGAGGCCGATGCGCTGGGCTTCTTGCGCGTTGATCATTTGGCCGGTGTAGATGAGTTCCTTGGCCTTGGCGGCGCCGACGATTTGCGGCAGCCGAGTCGAACCTCCCCAGGCTGGCACGAGGCCGATCCATACTTCGGGTTGGCCGTAGCGGGCGCGGTCGCTGCTGATGCGGATGTCGGCGGCCATGGCCAGTTCGCAGCCACCTCCGAGGGCGAGGTTGTTGACGGCGGCGATGACGGGTTTGGCGCAGTCTTCGACGGCGTTGAACGCTTCGTGGCCGAGGCTGACGATTTCTTTGGCTTGGTCGGGCGACAGTCCGGCAAATTCTTTCAGGTCGGCGCCGGCGCAGAAGGCGTGGTTGCCGGCTCCGGTCAGTACGACGGCGTTTACGTCGGCGTTGCCTCCGAGGGCTTCGAATTCTGCCTTGAGTTCTTTGAGGACGGCGGGGGACAGGGCGTTTACGGGCGGGTGGTCGAGGGTGACCACGGCGATGCGGTTTTCGATTTTGGTCTTGATGTATTCAGCCATGTGGGTAGTCTCCGGGGTCGTGGACGCTAGTCCTGGTTTCGGTATTCGTAGAAGCCGCGGCCGGTTTTTTGGCCGAGGCGGCCGGCGGCGACGAGTTGTTTGACGATTTGTACGGGGCGTTGGGGCATAGGCCCGCCCTGTTGTTCTTGGATGCTTTGGCCTGCGTGTAGTACGACGTCGAGGCCGATGAGGTCGGCCAGGGCGAGGGGGCCCATGGGCATGCCTGCGCCGGCTTGCATGGCGAGGTCGATGTCTTTGGGCTTGGCGATGCCTTCCTCGTAGCAGGCGAATGCTTCTTGCAGCATGGGTGCGAGGATGCGGTTGACGAGGAATCCGGGGCATTCCTTGACTTGGATGGGCATCAGGGGGAAGCGGTGGTTTCGCATGGGGGCGAGCACGTTGATGACGTCCTCGGACACGTCGTAGCGCGTTTCCATGCCGGGGATGATCTCGATGAGCGGGAGCGTTGTTGGCGGGTTGAAGTAGTGCACGCCCAGGAAGCGACCGCGTCGTTCCGCGGGGATTTCGGCGGCGATTTGCGTGATGCCTATGGTGCTGGTGTTGCTGGCGATGACGCAGTGGTCGCTGACGTGTTCGCAGAGCTCGCGCAGGACCTTGCCTTTGAGGGCGAGGTTTTCGGGGACGGCCTCAATGACCAAGTCCAGTTTGTCGAATCCGTCGTAGCTGGTTTGCCAGGTGATTTTGTCGAGGATGCGTTGTTTGCGCGTTTCGTCGTAGGTTGGTTTGAGGTTCTCGGCTGCCTTCGCCTTCTGTTCGTCGCTCAGTTCGACGCCGCTTTTGCGTTCGAAGTCGGAGATGGCTTTGTCGGCTTTGCCTGCGTGGAATGCCACGAGTTCGTCGAGGTCGCCTTCGACCACGGCGCGGCCACGGGCGAGTGCGGCGTCGTCCACGTCACGAACGATGACCTTGACGTTGTTCATCGCGAACACTTCGGCGATGCGAGCGCCCATGACGCCGGCTCCTAGAATTGCCACTGAGTCTACAAACAGTACCATGTGCTCCCTCCGTTCGGCGCGAGGCCGGACCGGGACGCGACGATGGGCCAAGATAGGGTTGAACGTTTCGACCCGTGCGGGCGCCCGAATTGGATTTTATTGAACATGTTCGAGTCAAGGACGGACATGGTCGGCTTGGGGCCGAATGGGGCGCGTGTGCTTTTCCGAACATCCTTGGACCGCGCCGTCCCATCGTTCTTCATGCCCCGCTCCCAGCCTGAGGCGCCGATGGAGGCCTATGCGCACGGCAATGGCCACAAGGATGTACGGATGAATCATTTTGGCATGTTCCAGGAGCGCCGCGTCTCTCGCATGGAGCATGTGGTGAACTGGTATCGCCGCGGTGCCAAACCCAAGTCGAAGTAGTCCTCGAACGGGGAGGCGACGGGCGCGCCAGGATTGGATGCATTGCAGAACAAGCCAAGAGGCTCGCCTTAGTTTCCAAGTCGGCGACAACAGGAGTGGAGAGCGAAAAAGGAGGGTGCGACGACCTAGAATCCGCATCAACGGTTATGGCGCTAAGGCACCACAGCCACTCGCACGTTCTTCACTTCGTTCAGAACCCGCTTCGCAGTGGGCGGCACTTACGTACCGCCGACGCTCGCGAATTCTTCGCTGCGCTCAGAACCCGCTTCGCATTTTACGGCGGTCGATCTTGACGCCGGTGGGAGCGACGATCATCATCGTCTTGCCGAGGCCTGCGATGTCGCCGTTGATGTCGCTGACGAGCTTCTTGAGGTCGCTGGTGACGCGGCGCAGAACGATTTCATCCTGGGCGATGGGGCTGAAGTCCAGGAGTAAGAGGTTGCCTTGGTAGACGTAGTTGGCCATTTCGCGCAGGTCGTCGTACTTGGACAACTCGGCGACACGGACCATCATGCTGGCGGTTTGATCAAACAGTTCGGAGCCAGCGGTGTACTCCTCCAGGTCGATGTAGTCGGTGCTTGGTGACGGCTTGGTGGCCGACGCTGTCGCCGGCTTGGCGAAAAGGCTCTTCAGACCCATAGGTGCATCCCGTGACTAGAGACGGGGCGGCTTCGGATAAGCATATCCGTAGAGTGCCGAGCGGAGCTCATTGGTTGGGTGGCGCTTCAATGCATTTAGACGAAGGCGCAAACGGATTCGTCGCCATCATGGGCAAAAACGCATGCCTTGGGCCGGGGTGCCACTTGGACGCAGCCGAATCCGTCGTAGGATCCGCGATTCTCTACAGTGACGGCACAGAATCCCGAGGCGTTGGTGCGGCCTACGCAGGAGTCGTAGCCGGTGTCCCATTCCAAGCAAGTGCCGTTCCATGCAGTGGCAGTGGGCGCGGTCATTGCGAGGGTGGTTAGAATCAGCATTCCGGTGATGAGAACAGTACGCATCATGTAGCCATCCGCATGCAGACCATGAGTCTTGCCCAGGTGCTGCAATTGTCCCTAGGCGTCGAGGTCCCAGAGTTTGTCGCCTAGGTAGTGCACAGACGCGACCGCCTTTCCCTTCGAACTTGGCCCCATTTCGGCGCCGGGCATGGTGCACTTGCCCACGGCGAGCGGTTGTTTGTTGCGCTCGTCGCGAATCCAGCACCAGTCGCCCGGTTGCAGTTCTGGGTCTGCCTCGGTGATGCCTGGCGCCATGATGTCCGCGCCGTTGTGCACGAACCGCACAGCACCCATGTCCACGGTCACCCAGCGCGTCGTAGGGCGGTAGGCAAGCAAGCCGCGCACGGAGAGAAACAGCCCCGACTCGGCATCGCGCAAGCCGTGCACTGCGCCTTCGACCAGAAACACCTCGAAATCGGGGGCGTCCGCCGTTTCTACGGGCGCGCCGTCCTCCCAGAGGGCCATGGGTCCAAACACCGCCGCCAATTCCTCACGAAGCGAACGGACCTGCTTGTTTTTCAGGCGCGTGCGGCGACGCAGACGGTACTCGGTCACAGCGCCGGCACAGACGCGGGACTCAAAGGCTCGTCGCAACCATTCCACGGCCGTTTCGCGTCCAATTTCTGCCCAGGTCCCGCAAGCATCATAAACGCGACCCGAGTCGCGCGCCCCATATGAGCAAGGGCACTCCCTCCATGCGGGGTGGACACAAGACGCACATCCGCTGCCGCCGCTGCGGTCGCCACGCGTACCACCTCCAGAAGAAGCGCTGCGCTTCCTGCGGCTACGGCAAGACCGCCAAGCTGCGCTCCTACAACTGGGCCAAGCACCACTAGGTGTGTTCTGGCACCCTTTCTTCCTCTTTTCCTAGCTTTGGCTTCGTTGTTTGGTGCCGGGGTTCCGTTCTGGCCGACGAACTTTTTCAACGATGAGCCATGGCACGTGTACGCAGGAGTACCCGAGTGGCCAAAGGGGTTGGGTTTAGGACCCAATGGTTAGTCCTTCGCAGGTTCGAATCCTGCCTCCTGCATTCGATTCGTTTGGCCCGTAGCGTTGCTGTGGTGCGCTTTGTGGGTGGGTCGCTGGGCCAGCTTGGCTGTCGTGGAAGCCTGCGTGATCAACCTTGGGCGCGTGCTGCTGCCTGACGGAGGTTGGTCCATGCGTGGAGGGGGACGTGGTAGCGTTGGTTTCCGTGGCCAGAGCGCACGAGCAGGTCCAGTTCCTCCATTTTTTGCAGGCAGGCACGGGCGCGGAACCTGGAGGTGTGGGTTTGTTCCATGACGACGGGCACGGTCACCTCGGGGCGTTGTCGCAGCAGTTCCAGGACTCGGGCAACGAGGGGCCGCCGCAGGGCGACGATGCGCTGCATTTCCCCATCGGTTCGGGGACTTGGGAAAACGGACGTGCAGCGACCATGGTGCAGGATTTGGACCATGCCTCGTTGCTGTAACCTGTCTAGGTGGTAGCCGACGGTGCCCCAGCCAAGATCGTGGAGCCGGACGAGTTCGGACTTGGTGATGCCTTCGTCGGCCCGGATGGTTTCCATGATCATTTGGCGGGTCGTGCAGGAGCCGCTGCTCGATGCGATCTTGTCGGTGTTTGGAAGTCGTTGCCCGGGCATGGTTGCCCAAACGGCCTTCCTGACCTAGATTTCTTTGGCCGCTGGTTCGAAATCAGCCGATTTAGACGCGGTAGCAAGCCGAGATGGTGTAGCCCTTGTTCTGGCCTGTAGACGGGTCCTCGAAAGAGAAATAGAACGTTGGGGGCGGGGTTGGCGTGAATCCCACGGAGGGCGTTGGGTGGGAGTCATCCTCATCGACGCATGGGCCAATTTCGATGCGGAGGTCGAGTTGCGCCACCACCACGACGGGAATTTCTGGCAGTGCTGCCGATGCTGCGGGAATCATCAAAAGGAGGGCAAGGCAGGAGAATCCCAAGGTCAGCGAATTTTTTCCTCGCATGCTGGGAGCATTGATTCCGTCCTATTTGACAACAACTAGGTTTTGTAAATTCCTAGCTAGGTCATCCCCTGTGACTGAAGGTTGCCCCGCCTTGTCCGTCGATGCTTATGGCGGTGGTGGCGGGTCCAAACAGTTGAGAAAGCACGCCGCCGTCGGCGCGGATCGCGGCAGGCACTGGGAGGTTGGCCAGCGTGGGGGAGTTGATCACGAACTGGAGGGCGACTTCGGCTTGGGGGCCCGCTAGGAGCGTCGTCTCTTCGGTTAGAGACGTGTCGTAGGTTGGGTTGGCCCCCGTGTCACGCAGTTCGTAGGCTAGTCCGTCGGCTGTGATGAGAATGCCATCTGTGGTTGCTATGCGGTCGTTTTGGAAGGTGCCGGCCACCACCGGGACCCCTGCTGCTTCCAAGGCTTCCACGACTTCGGGCCAGTTGCTTGCAATCTCCAGCAGGTAGGTCACGTCGCCGTCGGTCTGGTTTTCGTCGCCTCGGACGGCCACGTAGGTGATGTAGGTCCAGGCGCCCTTCTGGAGGCTCTCGTTGCCGAGGGTCATGGAGCGACAGTCGAGAAAGAGCAGGGTGAGTGCTACGGGGCCGTTTTGCACGAGTTCCAGGTGCGGGGGGAGGCGTGCTTGGACCGTATCGTGGGGAGCATGGGCGACGAAGAATGCCAACTGGCAGTCGATTGCTTCCAGGGTCTCTCCGTTCCAGATCCTCGCTTCAGGGTCTGTCTTCTGTGGCGGCTCGGATGGGTCCAAGTTGGGCGTGGCAGGGTTTGGCGTGGTGTTGTCCGGGGGGAGGAGTTCGTCGTTGCGGGCTTCGTCGGTTTCGAGGCAGCCGGCAAAGATGGCCAGAAGCAGAGTGGCTATGGGAATGGCTTGGTTCATGTGGATTCCTTCAGGGTGGGGGCGATGGCTTGGAGGGGTGGAGTGAGTCGGTATTGGTTGGGTGCTGCGGTCGGTTCGAGGATGGCGACGGCCACCAGCTCACGCAGGATGGCGCGTGCTTTGCGGCGGTTGCGGTGGTGTTGTTGCAGTTGGTCTAGGATGTGCGAACGGGCGAGGGTGCCTGAGCTGCATTGCTGGATGAGCGCGAGGGCGCCTTGTTGACCTAGGTAGCGGCGGTATTGTTCGGCTTTGACGGCGGTGGGGTCAAGGTTGGCTTCGTAGACTTTGCACCCGTCTAACCATTTGTGGACCGCGGCGCCGGCGGCGCACAGTTTGCCAAGGTGGTAGCCTGCCTTGCCTTGCTGTAGGTCTGGTTCGGTGCCGCGGTCGCGGAGTCGTTTGCGCAGTTCTTGGAAGTCTGCGGGCCCGTCGTCGCGCAGTGCTTCGTATAGGGCGCGGCGCAGGGGGTGGCCGTGGGCGACGCTCAGGGCTTCGTCAGCGCGGACGGAGTCGGTTTCAGTGTCGGGCGCCCCGGAGAGTAGGGACGCGATGCCGGCGGTCAGGAAGGTGTGGCTGCCGCTGTTGAGCATGAGGGTGGCGGAGCGGGCGCTGGCGCCGGGGGGAATGTGCGTTTGTAGGACTTCGAATGCGTCGAGGACACGTAGGTGGTAGCGCAGCGTGCCTCGGGGTAGTCCGGTGATTCGAGACAGGTCGGCGGGGCGCACGGGTTGGTGTTCGTGGATGGCTTGGAGGATGCGGCGTCGACCTGGGCTGTCCAATTCGGCGCGAGCGATGGTGGGCGTGGAGCGGCCGAGGACAAAGGTGGTGAGTCCGCGCAGGATGCCGCTTCCAAGCAAGGCGAGGGCCGTGGCAAGCAATCCGAGGCCGACGATGGCCGTGGGGGATTGCCAGAATGGTTCGTTGTTTAATTCGACGCGTACGGCTTGGCCTTGGACGGACCAGTGGGTTTTCTGGGCTTGGAGTTTCGAGTGAATTTGCAGCGCTCCTTCGATTTCGAGTGTCTCGGGATCTTGTGTGGTGCGCGTGCCGTTGATGGCGACGGCGCCGACGATGCCCTGCCAGCGTGCGGTTCCGTCGAGGCCGCCGCGTACCTGGGTGGTGGCCAGGTTCCATCCGATTCCCGTGGTTGCGATGTCGGTTTGTCCGCCGGTGACAAGGAGCATCCAGTTGTTGTATACGTAGCGTCCAGTTCCGGTGATGGGGTCAATGATGCTCTGGGAAAGGTTGAGGCTTCGGCCGGCTTCTAGTGGCTGCTCGGCGCCGGGAAACCACACGGTCCCGGCCGGCACGAGTATGTTGGCCCTTGCGTTGGTGATGGTGGCATCGTGGACTCGAGCGTGGGTGTGGGGTTTGGGAAACCGGATGTCGGTGTCGAGGGCGTAGCCGAGGCCTTGGATTGTGGCGTTGGGTGGGGGTGTGATTGTGGAGGCGGCAGATGCGATGGTGGTCCAATCCTGGGTGGACTGTATGCGAAGCCTGTGGTCCTGTGGGAGCACGCGCAGCTCTTCATGGTCCCGGTCAAGTTCGATGAGGAGGTTTCCTGTCCAGGCCCGGTCGCGCGCAACGTCGGGTTCGCCGTACCCCGCGATGATGCCCATGTCCACACCGGGACCGCGAGCCATTGTGATGATGTGGGGTTGGTTGATCCATTGGATGCGCGAGCCTTCGAGGTGGAGCGCGATGGTCCCGTACCCGCCGTCTCTGGGCCGCAGTGAGGCTCCAACGGTTTCCCAGGATAGGTCGTGGGGGCCGCGCATGGTGGTGGCGCCGGAGGAATGGAATGCACCTGCGACTGGTTCTGCCACGGCGGAGCTTGCCGCAGAAAGGAGTAGGCTAACAAGGCAAGCCAGCAGAAGGGAAGTGTTTGGGTAGCGGCGACCGGTTCGGTGCATGATGGGACGCCCAGATTCGTTCTGGAAGGATTCGTAAGGGTTCTGGGCGTTTTGTAAGGTTTGTGGCCAGATGGGTCAAATTTTGTGGCATGCTTCCACGCGCCCGGGCTCGGGCGGAATCGGGGGGTCTAGCCAAGGGCAATCAAGAAATTCGAAGGGCCCGCGCCGCGACAAGAGGCATTTTGTGGGGGATTCTGTGCCATTGGCCACCAGCTTGGCCCAAGCGGGGGGATGGAAAGAATGCGGAAGATGGGCGGAAGAGGGGTTGTTGTCTCCGGGGCAGCCGAAACGGCGCACGAAACGAATCCACTAGCTACCAAGCATCGGGGGACCGGCGCACTCGGGCGATGCCCCGGCAAGGGGCTGCTCAATGGTGTGCCCCTCGCTCAGCATTTCAAGCCGAGGGGCTATTCTTGGCTGGGTTGGGCGTCAATCCAGTAGAAGGTCTGGCGCGTGTCTTGGAGGTTTACGCGTTCGCGCAGCAGCCCGGTCTCGCGAAGTCGTCGAATGACTGTGTAGAGGGTGCGGCGGCCAAGGCCGGTTTGTTCTTGCATTCCCTTCATGGTGAGCGGGGCTCCTCGGCAAAGGGTTTCAAGCACGGCGCGGACGGAGGGGGGTGCGTCAGGCACGATTTGTGCGGGGTCGCCGCAGGGTCGGTCTGTCATCAATAGGAACGTGGCGCTCATGCTTCTTCTCCTTTGCCCCTATTTTGTTGAAATTTCCGGGACAACGAGGACGGGGACATGGCTGCGTTCGAGGAGGCTTTTAGCGATGCTTCCCAGGATAAATCGCTTGATGGCGCCCCATCCGTGGTGGCCGACAACGATGAGTGCGGCTTGTTTTTTGGTCGCCGTGTCCACGAGGAGTGTTGCGGGGTGGGCTTCTTCGTGCACGACTTCGACTTGGAGGCCTTCTTCGCGCAGGGATCGCGCCCAGTCGTTGCTGAGTTGCATGACGTCGTTGACTTGCAGTTCGGCGAGCACTTTCTGAACAGCGTCGAGGTGTTCTTCACTGGCGGCCCAACCAAGTTGGGGTGCATTGTGGGCGTGGACGAGGATGAGGGAGGCTTCGAGGTCGTGGGCGAGGCGAGCAGCAGCTTCGAGCGCACGGCGGCTTGCGGGGCTAAAGTCGATGCCGACGACGATGGGCTGGGACACGGCGCGAGGATTGTGGTGGTGGGCAAGGGTGTTGCTGCGAATTGCGGCGGGTTGCAGCGGACTGCGGCGATTCGTGGCAGGTCGTAGGTTTGGACCGTTGCCAAGCAGGAGGGATTCCGGCGTCAGCGCATCCGGACGGTGGGCATCACGAGAGATTCCTTTCCCATGGGCAGCACCATGACGAATGCGGTCTTGGCACCGTCTGGGCGCACATGCAGGCGGCCTCCGTGCAGGCCCACGATGCCGTGTGCAATGAAGAGCTCCAGGCCGAGGCCAGCAGTCTCCTCGTCGGGCAGGAACAAGGGATCCGTGAAGACCCGGTAGACGCGATCGTCGTTGACGCCGCCCACGAACCGAATCATGAGGCGGGCTTGTCGCCCTTCGTCTTCGAGCCGAATCTCCACTGGTTCCGTCCCCTCGTGTTGTTGCAGGGCAAAGTGGATAATTTGCTGGAAGGCATACCCGAGGTGGTTCTCGTCTGCTAGGGCCTTGGCGTGCTTTGATCGTAGCTCCACTTGGGGTGCTTCGGCGACCATACCCTTGGCACCTGCGACGGCATCCTCCAGCAAATCATGCAGATTCGTAGGAGCGCGATGCAGCTCGAGGCGACCGGATTGAATGAACGCAGCGAGCAGGACCTGATCCACCAGGGTGCCGAGGCGAGTCAGGTTGCGTTGGACTCGTTCCAAGGAGGCCGATTGTCGCTCGTTGAGAGGCCCGTAGCTTTGACGCTCCAGCAAATCAAGCTGGATGCGAATGGGCGTCATGGGCGTGTTCAATTCGTGCGCGACGTGGTTGATGAAGCCCGATTTCATGCGGTCAATTTCTTCCAACTCGCCGTAGTATGCGTCGAGTTTCACGGCCTCGGTGCCCCAGCGCTGCATGACCCATACGCAAGTGACGAGGCTGCCGGCCCAAAGGATGAACACTGGCAAGACGACGGGCCCGGCGTTTTCGGGGTCAGCATTGAGATAAAAAGTACTCACGAGGGCAACACCCGCGAGCGTCAAGACCCAACCAATGACGGTGAGCAACACGAGGATGCCCGGCGCGGTGTGGCGCAGTCCCTTGTAGAAGGTGGAGGCGCGCCAGAGTGTGAACAAGCTGACGAGCACCAGCCCGGGCCACCCCACGTACAAGATGACGAGACGCAGGCCGTCCCAGGCTTCCACCATCGTCAGGCACTGGGGTCTGATCCAATTTAAGTCGAACCGTCGGAAAACGAATTGCCTGAATTGTTGCGGTCAGCCCGACAGGAGGCGGACGGCGTTGTCGTGCAAAATGCGAGCTTCCGCCTCGGCGCCAAGTCCTAGCTCCAAAAATGCCTCGACGTTGGCGGCAAGCCCCGGCACGCGAGGCCCTGGCCAGTCGCTGCCCCAAAGAACGCGCTCGGAAATGGCGCGCAAGTCGCCAAAGTAGTCTCCAAGGCGGCTGGGTGGGCATCCGGACAGGTCCAGCCAGGTGTTTGGATGCGCTGCAAGCACGGCCAGGGCGGCGTCGGTTTGGTCTGGGCGGCCGCCGTGTGCGATGACGAGGGGAAGCTTCGGGTGGGCGCTGGCGACGCGAGCGAGCACGGAAGGGTCCGAAAATTCATTGCGAGCACCGGGGAACACGCTCGGCCCGGTGTGCACCAACACCGGCATCCGCAGCGTCTCGGCGCGGGCATAGAACGAGTCTAGGCTTGGGTCGTCAGCGGAAATTCCCTGATGAACGGGGTGGATTTTCAGTGCCCGCACGCCTCCTTGTCGCATCGAATCCACCGCCGCAGCACCATCGCCTTCGGTGGTTGGGTCGAAGCCGCCGACCGACACAAGCCGCTCTGCGTTTGTCGCGCAAAAGTCCCAGACTGCCTCTGCCTCGGCCCGTCCATAGCCCATGGTCTTTGGCGCGTTGTAGGTGATGATCCATGCTTGCCAAATGCCCTCTGCGTCCATGTAGCGAAGAAACGCCTCAGGGTCGGCTGCCAAGGCGCCAAGGCTCTGGAATGCGGGGTGGCGGCCAAGCAACTCCACCAATTCCGGCTTCATGCCCGCGGTGCGCGGCAAGTGGACGTGGGCATCGACGACGGGCAGGCCATGGCGCCAGGACACGCACCGCCACCACCGGGCTTGCGTTTGGCTGCATCGGAACCGTCATGCACAGGCCACGGCTCGCCCCATCGAATGGAGGCGCTGCACAGCCGCGTTTGCCAGGTGGAAGCGGCTCCGGCCTTGGAGGAACTTGCCGCCGCAGCACATCCTCGTGCCTTCCTGGACGACGGTAGTGTGGTTGTGTCCTCCGGGTGTGTAGCGCTCATCACAGCCGAAGGACCCAAAAGGTTCCGTACCGCTCGCGAATGTGCGGAGGCGTTGTTTCGTGGCGCCCGGCGAACGGGGGATGCTCCTGCCGGCGTCGGCCCGCGCTTGGTGGGCGGATTTGGCTTCGAAGATACGTCCTTGGCAGGTCCTTGGAGCGGCTTTGGTGCGCTGCGGTTTTGGCTGCCGGCCCGACAGTTGCACTACACTCCTGACGGCGTGTTCGAGGTCATCAACGAAGTCCCAGGCGACGCGCACCCTGCCCCTGGTGTCCTTCTGGAGGGCGCTGAACCATCGAGCCTCGACGTGGCAGGCTGGGACGAGGCGGTTCGACAAGTCCTCCGCATCATCGGCGACGGCGAGGTCAGCAAGGTCGTCCTGTCGCGCAGCCGCAAAGCCCTAGCCGCAGACCCTGTGCAAGCGCTTGCGGCCCTGCGCCGCGTAGAACCGGAAGCAACACACTTTCTCTTCGACATAGGCTCCGCCGCGTTCTTCGGGGCCACCCCGGAACGACTCGTGGTGCGCGAAAACGACACGGTAACCACCCATGCCCTTGCAGGCTCCGCGCCCCCCGGCAAGGACGCTGGAGAAGCACTTCGTCAAAGCCCCAAGGACATCCTCGAACACGAACTCGTCACCACCTACATCCGCGGCCGCCTCGAAGGCCTCGGCGCCGAGGACGTGCACCAGGAACGCCGCCGCATCCAGGCACTTCGCAACGTGCAACACTTGGAGACACCCATTTCCGGTCGCACCGATCGGCACATCCTGGATCTGGCCGCGACCCTGCACCCGACACCCGCCGTGTGCGGCCTGCCGCCCCGCGCCAGCCTCGCGTGGATCCAGAAACTTGAACCCAGCCGCCGAGGTTGGTACACGGGCGCCATCGGTTGGTTCGACGCCCAAGGACACGGACGCTTGCATGTGGCGCTGCGCTGCGCCCTCTCCACGGCCGATGCCACATGGCTGCACGCGGGCGCCGGCATCGTCAGCGACTCCGACCCACGCCTCGAGTGGGAAGAAACCGAGCACAAACTGCGCAGCATCGAGGCAGCACTTGCGGAAGTGACCCCGTGAACACCACTTGGTGCATCCGCATCATGGACGAACTTGCCCGAGGCGGCGTCGAGCATGTGGCCGTCTGCCCTGGCAGCCGCAGCACACCCTTGAGCCTCGCCGCCCGGCACCACCCAAGCCTGCACGTTCGCGTCATCCTCGACGAACGGGACGCCGGATTCTGGGCCCTCGGAATCGCCAAGGCATCCGGACGCCCCGCAGCCGTCATCACCACCAGCGGAACCGCCGTTGCCAACCTTCTCCCGGCCGTCGTGGAAGCCAGCAACGCCGCTGTTCCCCTCGTGCTCGTCACCGCCGACCGGCCCGAAGATCTACGCGGCAAAGGCAGCAACCAAACCATCGAACAAGAGGGCATCTTCGGCGCCTTCGTGCGGTATGAAGCAGACCTGCCGCATCCTGCACCCAACGCCGTGGCCGCACTGGAGGCCGCCCTATCCGAAGGCATGGCCGCCGCCGTGGGCCGCTGCCCGGGCCCCGTTCACCTCAACCAACCCCTGCGAAAACCCCTGGAGCCAACCCCGGAGGAAGCGCAACTGCTTGCCCGCATCCCCCCGGTGGCGTGGGCGCCCCGTCCAAGGGATTTGGAAACCCTTGAGACCTCACCCATCGAAGGCAAAGGCATCATTGTCGCTGGCCCCGGCCCCGTCTCCCCCGCCGACGCGCTGCGCATCCACACAGCCGCCAAAACCCTTGGTGCACAGGTGCTTGCCGACCCTCTTTCCGGCCTTCGAACGGACGGCGCCATATGCCACTACGACGCATGGATCGAAGTCGTGGATCCCGCGCCCGATTGGATCATCCAATTCGGAGCAGCACCCACGAGCAAACCACTCGGCTCCTGGCTTCGACGACTTGACGATCGACGCATCCGAATCGACGAGACCGGCCGACGCTGGGACGAAGGCCACCCGCAGTGGATTGACGGCGAACCCGTGGCGATTCTGGAGGCGATGGCCGCATCCAGCCCCGCCACCGGCGCGGATCCCACTTGGAAACGCGCCGACGAAGCCGCAGTCCACGCGCTTGATGCCACCGGGACGGAAGCCGAAGCGGTCCTCGCCGCCGCACACCACGCCTCCGCCACGGAGTCGACGCTGTTCGTTGGCAATTCCCTCGCCGTGCGCGAACTGGACCGCTACGCAGGCGCGTGCCCGATGGTCCTGGGAAACCGAGGCGCCAGCGGCATCGACGGCAACCTCGCCACCATCGCCGGCATCGCGGACGCAGCGGGACCCGCGATCGGCGTGCTCGGAGACCTAGCGTTCCAACACGACGTGGGCGGATTGGCACTCATTCAAGGCACAGCCGCCCGCATCGTAGTCGTCTCCAACGGCGGCGGCGCAATCTTCCGGCACTTGCCCATTGCAGACCAGACAGAGCACTTTTCGGAGATATTCTTGACGCCACAAACCTTCGACATTGGAGCTGCATGCGCCGCATTCGGTGTCTCCCACGTCCGCATCCCCGTGGTCGACACAGCGAAGGCGCTTGATGGCCCAACACAAGTGGTCGAAGTGGTGGTGGACGCAAAAACAAGTGCAGCCAAACGCCGTGCCATGGCTCAAAGCGCCTCCGAGGCCGCCGTTCGTGCCTGGCGTCAATCTTAACGACCGCTTGCCCTGCCCGCAATCGTGCCCGAACCGCAGTTCCTTCCCAGCCCCGCACAGTGGAGCGAGGTCAAGAAATTCGAGGACATTACCTACCACGCCTGGAACGGCATCGCCCGCATCGCCTTCAACCGGCCCGCGATTCGCAACGCCTTCCGGCCCGAGACCACGGACGAATTGATCGAAGCGTTCGAGCACGCCTGGAACGACACCAGCATCGGCGCCGTATTGTTCACCGGCAATGGACCAAGCCCCAAGGACGGCAAATGGGCCTTTTGCTCCGGCGGCGACCAAACCGTGCGCGGCGAAGCCGGATACGTCGGCACCGATGGCGTACCCCGCCTCAATGTCCTTCGACTCCAGAGGATCATCCGCACCATGCCCAAACCGGTCATCGCGCTCGTAGCCGGATACGCGGTGGGCGGCGGACACGTCCTGCATGTCATCTGCGACATCACCATCGCCGCCGACAACGCCGTCTTCCAACAAACCGGCCCCCGCGTCGGCAGCTTTGACGGCGGATTCGGCAGCAGTCACCTCTCCCGCCTCGTCGGCCCCAAGAAAGCCAAGGAAATCTGGTACCTCTGCCGCCAATACAACGCCGAGGAAGCCGAGAACATGGGCCTCGTCAACACCGTCGTACCCCTGCAAGACCTCGAGAAAGAAGGCGTCCAATGGGCCGAGGAAATGCTCAACCACAGCCCTCTTGCCATTCGCACCCTCAAGTCCGCCTTCAACGCCGACGAAGACGGCGCCGCCGGCATCCAAGAGCTGGCCGGAAACGCCACGCTGCTGTTCTACATGACCCAAGAAGGCCAGGAAGGACGCGATGCGTACCTCCAGGGTCGAAAACCAGACTTCCGCAACAAGCCGAGGTGGCCCTAATGTCCATGGAAGACCTTGGCGAAGAGTTCCCACGGGCGCTGTGCCACATGGACGCCGTGGATGAGAAAATCCAGGCGTTCGAACAGAAGTACTCCACGCCGCTCAACGAGGAAGACATGCGCGGCGTATTCGCGGAAGTGCACTCGGACCACGAGGATTGCGAGTGTTCGTGTTGTTTGGCGGCGTGAGGCGGGACTGCCCCCTACGATCGCTTCATCCCACTTTTCCGGAATAACGGAAAGCCGGTGGCGGCGCGACAACAAAACCCCCAAACCCCCCGCCTCCGTCGCAACCCACGTGACCCTCAGGTCGTGGTTCTCCACGCTCCGTGTTCGCACGCTCCCGGCCGCGGCCAGTCCCGTCATTGTGGGCATGGCGCTCGCGCAGAATCTCGGCGGCTTCGACCTCCTGCCGGCCCTCGCGGCCCTCCTGGGCGCCCTGCTTTTGCAAGTGGGCACGAACCTTGCCAACGACTACTACGACCACATCAAGGGCGCGGACACCCCAGACCGGGCGGGGCCGACGCGGGCGAGCGCTAGTGGTGCGTTGCCGCCGGGGACGGTTCGCAACGCGGCATACGGCACCTTCGGACTCGCTGCCCTTGTAGGCCTCTATCTCATCTGGCACGCGGGCTGGCCGATTCTCGTGATTGGATCCGCCGGCATTCTGTCGGGCATCCTCTACACCGCCGGCCCGAAGCCGCTTGCCTACGTCGGCCTTGGCGATCTGTTCGTGTTCGTGTTCTTTGGACCCGTTGCGGTGGCAGGAACCGTATTTGTGCAAACGGGAACCTGGGAACTCGCGGCCATCGGATGGGGCGCGGCACTTGGGGCGATTGCCACGGCGATTCTGGTGGTCAACAACCTGCGCGACCGGCCCACGGACGAGAAGGCAGGCAAACGGACACTGGCGGTTCGCTTCGGTGACCAGTTTAGCCAAGTTCAGTACCTCGCGTTGCTGGCCCTCGCGTTCACGGCTCCGTTCGTGCTCGGACACCTTGCCGACGACCTGTGGCTTCTGCTGCCCCTAGTGAGCGTCGTCGCTGCGGTACCCGTGGTGCGCCGAATGATGGGTCCTTTGGACGAACGCCGTGCTCTGAACCCGGCCCTCGGTGGCACCGCCCGGGTCTTGCTGTTGTACTCCTTGTTGGCGGCACTGGGGCTGCTGTTGTGAACTTGCACGGGTGGACGTGGCAACCCTACGACCTGCCCCTGCGCACTCCGTACCAATGGGCCAAAGGCATCCAGACCCGGCGCCTTGGATTGATTGCAAAACTGGATTTGGGCGACGCAGCCGGATGGGGCGAGGCGGCACCGCCCCCGCACGAATCCATTGTGCCCGCGGCGTTGGCCCGTGGCGCAGCTCGGCTCGTGGAAGGATTGGACCCGACCCGCGACGACTTTCTAGCTCGCCTCGACGAACGAAATCCCCACCCGCGCCTTCGCTGCGCTCTCTCGACGGCTTATTGTTCGGCCCACGCCGCCCGTGCTGGTGTTCCGCTTGGCGCCTGGCTCGCCGCAGACTCGGGTCGCCCACCGCCGGTCCAATCCGTGCCGGTCAACACCTTGCTCACGGGCGATACCGATCTCGGGCGCCTGGCCCAATCACGCTGGGATGCCGGGTTCCGGACCTTCAAAATCAAAGTCGGCGCCGACCGGGCCCTCGACTTGTCCCGTGTTGCGGCGGTGCGCGAAGCGGTGCCGGATGCCACGATTCGCCTCGACGCCAATGAATCCTGGAATCCCGGGTGGGCCTTGGAGCACATGCAAGCGTTGGCACTGTTTGAGATCGAATACGTGGAACAACCGCTTCCCGCCGCCGACCCTGGAGCCCTCGTTCGGCTCTCTGCTCGAAGTCCAATTCCCGTGGCGCTCGACGAATCCGCCACCGACGCGGCGACCCTGGCAAGCCTCCTCGATTCGGGTGCAGGAACCGTCGCCATCCTCAAGCCTCAACGCCTGGGCGGCCCGGACAAGACGCTGGCAGCGGTGGACGCAGCCCGGGACCACGGGGCATTGGCAGTCATCACCAACAGCCTAGAGACCGTCGTCGGTCGCACCACCTCACTCCATCTGGCAGCCCTTCTTTCAGCGCCCATTCCTGCCTGCGGTCTTGCCACAGAACATTACCTTTCCGAGGACCTCGCTCCGGGCGCCACGGCCAAAGACGGCTTCATGCAAGTGCCACAGGGACCCGGTCTTGGAGTGACCCCATGAAGGTCGCGGTGCTCGGCTCCATGGAATTGCACATCGCGGCGCACCGCCAGAGCATCGACCACGGATGCACCCTCATTCCCCTCTCCTTGCGGGCTCCAGACGCGGCCATTCGACAAGCCTTGCTGGATTCGGGGGCTGAAATTCTGGCCTCCGATGACCCGCGCGTGGCCTTGCTTGCAGGCGACCTTCCCGTGCAGGCGACCGTGGACGGCCTCACGGGCGACGGTGCGATTCGAGTCTTGCTGCAAACCAGCGGCACCACGGGAGCGCCCGCTTGGATTCCCATCACCCGCACCATGCTAGAGGCGCATCGGCCCGCCGCCATGGAGCGTCTGGGCGCTGATTCCGAGAGTGTTTGGTTGGCGGTGCTGCCGCCCCACCACATTGGAGGCGTCGCGTTGCTGGACCGCTGCCTGTACGGCGGCGGAACCCTGCATACGCTGGACCGGTTCACGGTGGAAACGTTCCAAGATGCGTTGCCTGGCGCCACGCACGTCAGCCTAGTGCCGACCATGCTGCGACGGCTTCTGGATGCAGGCGTCCGTCCCCCGGCAAGCCTTCGATGCGCGCTGGTTGGAGGCGACCGCATTGACGAAAATCTGACGAGGCGGGCGCTCGACGCGGGTTGGCCGATGTTTGCCACCTATGGCCTGACAGAAGCGTGCAGCCAGGTCTCAACCGCGACGCCGCAAGAACGTGCGCTGGACCCTGCAACCGCGGGCCGGCCGCTTCGTGGCGTCGAGGTCTCGATTCTGGAACCCGACAAGGAAGGTTGGGGCATCATCGAGGTCGCGGGGCCCACGGTTGCGGGCGGGCGGCACCGCACTTCGGACATCGGGCGCATGACAGAGGGACGATTGACGGTTCGAGGCCGCGCCATGGAGCGCATCGTCACGGGCGGCGAGACGGTGGATGCGCGCGCGATCGAAGCGGTGCTGGAATTGCATCCGGGCGTTGTGGCCGCCTGCGTGGTGGGTCTGCCGGATGCTGAGTGGGGCCAACGGGTGGCAGCGGCGGTCGAGGGCGATGTGCACGCAGACGAACTTCTGGCTTGGTGCAAGGAGCGATTGTCGGCGCCTGAAGTTCCTCGACTCGTGGATGTTTGGGACGCGTTGCCTCGATCGGAGACGGGGAAGCTTCAGCGAGGCACGGTCCTAGCGCGGTTCCGGGCTCAGTCCACGACGCCTACGTAGAGCCAAGCGATGCCGCCGGACAGGGGGCGCGCCCAGACTTCCGAGAAGCCAGCTTCGCGCATCAAGTCCAAAAACGCCTCGCCAGCAGGGAACGCGGCCGCGGTCCGAGGCAGGTACTTGTATGCCGCTTTGTCGCCGGTGATGAGTCCGCCAATTGGAGGCATGACGAAACGGCTGTAGGCGCGGTACATGCCACCCCAGGCGCCGCGAGGCTGTCCAAATTCGAGCACAACCACGCGTCCGTCCGAACGCACAACGCGGCGCATCTCGCGAAGGCCTTGCACCGGGTCGTCCACGTTGCGAATCCCGAAGGAAATGGTCGCGGCATCGAAGGCATCGTCGGAAAACCGGAGCCGGGTCACGTCGCCTTCCTCAAAGGTTACGTCGCCATGTTTGGCAGCCTTGGACTTGGCAAGATCCACCATTTCCGGCGTAAAATCCACGCCCACAATCGAACCGTCCGGCCCGACGGCGCGCTTGAGGGCAAACGACAGGTCACCCGTGCCGCACGCAGCATCCATGGCCGACTCGCCAAGTTCGAGGCCGGTGGCGCGCACGGCCTTCTTTCGCCACTTTATGTCGATGCCGAAGGAAAGCACGCGATTTGCGCGATCATAGCGCCGCGCGATGCGGCCGAACATGTCCTGGATTTCCTGGCTCATGTTGGGCTCCAAGGTTGGGGGGTGGGGAATCGGGGTGAAGGGGATTGGAGAAGGGGAGTTGGAGGGGGGAGAGGTTCGGTGGCAGTGGCAAAACCCTGCTGGGTTTTGCCCTCCCCTTATTCGATTTCTGAGGAAATCGAACAAGGTCCGCTCGGCCGTTGGCCTCGCTATCAATGAAGTCCGTGATTTGACTGCGTCAAATCACTTGGACTTCATCGATCTCGTGGTGCCTCTTGGCAATGTGGCGAATCGACGAGATGTTCCGGCCGCCCTTTCCGATGGCCTTGCCCTTGTCCTTGGCTTCGACCTCGACGATGGCGCGGATGCGGACGGAGGAGGTGCCTCCTTCCGGGTCTTCCAGGCTCTGCGTCTCCATCCGGATGGTCGCCACGTCGAACGGCTTGAACAGATTTCGTACGAAGATCTGCTTGTCGTCATCCCACTCGACGAACTTGACGTCCTTCTTCAGAAGCTGGCGCATCATCTCAAGGTTCTTGGCTTCCTTTCCAAGCGCCTGGCCCAGGTGGCCCTTCTCGGTGATGAAGACAATGCGGTCGCCCTCGTCGACTGCGTCCTTGATACGGGCGCGCAGCCGCTTTTCTGCCTCATTGATGAGGCCGATGGTCTCCATGGAGAGGTCGAGGTCGGTCACAAGATCACTTCGCCAGTTGCAGGATGTCAGACTCTCCTGCGTCGAGCACGGCGAGGGCAGAGATGGCGAAAGGCTTGCCGCATGCCGGGCCAAGCTGTGTCCCCATACCATTGAATTGGTACACGGCCACGCGCTTCTCCTTAGCAGCGGTGCGGATGTCGTCGTCTTGCGGGCTGTTGTTGCTGAGAATCACCAGTTTGGCGTCCCCATTGCGTACCGCTTTTTCGGTCTGGTCGGCGCCGATGAGCACCTTTCCCGTCGCGACCGCGGTTCTCAGGCTTCGTTGTACGTCCATTTCTAGGCCTCCTCGTTGTCAGGCGCATCGGGCGCCGCCGTTTCGGAACCACCGACGGGCACAACGGCCGCGTAGGAGGCATCCCCGGTGAAGAATTCGTCTTCCTCCTCCGGTTCGGGGATTGTATTTCTGGGCTCCGGCATGGTCTTGCGGAGTTCATTGAGCTTGCCCATGTCCACGGCCAGGCGCACAGCACCGGTTCCGAGGTTCACGGGCTGACCCACGATGATGTTCTCTGCGACACCGTTCAGGGGGTCGACTTCGCCGATCATACCCGCTTGGAGCAAGTGATCGACTGTGATTTCGAATGCGGCGCGAGCAAGGATACTGCTCTTTTGGCCGGACACACCTTGGCGTCCGATGGCCTTGACTTCGCCGTCACTGGTCATGACGTCGGCTACGAGCATCAAGTGGCGCTGGTCCACTTGCAGGCCCTGGCCGCGCATGGTTGCGTCCGCTTCGCGCATGATGGCCACACGAGCCGCCTCGATGCCGAGCACTTCTTGGATTTGCAGAATGTCGTTGGTGACGACACGCGGCTTGTCCAGGCCCTCCACTTCAAGGATTTCGCGCAGGTTGCTGCCCTCGGAGTAGAGGATGTAGCCGCCTTCGCGCTCGTCCTTGCGGATGACCAGGCGCTTGATGCCATCGATGCCCTTGACCTTGATTTTGCGCAGGTCTTCGACGGCCTTCTGGAGGTTCTTGTAGTTGGCCTCGCCGAGGGTGACCAGGATCTGGCCATTCTCGGGTTCCTTGACCTGGACCTTGCGCACGCGGCGCACGGCGTCGAACACTTCGTCCTCGACAATCTCCTTCTCCTCCATCATGTCCTTGCGGGGCACGACGAGGATTTCGAGTTTGGCAAGATCGGCGTTGATGTCTGCGACATCCCCGAGGGCGGTGGTCTCGATGCGGTTGGCGATCGACGTGGCCTTCTTGCGGTCCGCCTTGATTTCCTCTCGAAGGAAGATCGTCATGGTGGGGGTCGAGGGCTGGCGCCGGGCGTCCACGATCTCAATGAGACGGGGGAGACCCAAGGTTACGTTGATTTCTGCGACACCAGCAAAGTGGAAGGTGCGCATGGTCATCTGTGTGCCAGGCTCACCGATGCTCTGGGCCGACACGATGCCGGCGGCTTCGGTTGCGTCCACGCTGCTGCGCTTGTACTCGACGACGGCAAGCTCGGTGACGGCCTTGAGTTGCGCGGCGGTAAAGCCTCGCGCCTCGGCGCCGTCCACGAGGGTGCGCACGACCTTCTCGGGCAGGGTTACTCCGAGGGTTGCGGCGTGCTCGAGGACACTGGTGTCCTTCTTGAGCAGCTTGGCGTCGCGTTCATCGACACGGGAAAGCAGGGGCTCGTATTCACGGTCGTCCTCGACGACGCGGCGCGTGGTGCGGCGAGCGGCTGCCTCACGCTTGGCCTTGCCAAGCTTGTGCAGAATCTCTTCGACCTCGTTGCCCGTGAAGCCGGCGTCCATGAAGTCCTTCTTCGTTGCGGCCTTGGCCTTGGTGACGGTGAAGTGCTCCGCGAGGCGGGTGGCGGTCTCCAGGTCGAAGGCGTAGGTGTTGACGTAGGACTTGACGGTCTGTGGGCTGGCCATTTACTTGCCTCCCTTCTTTGCTGCCGCGCGTTCTACTTCGCCAAAGACGAAGTCGTAGTCGACGGGGCTGCCACTGGCGCTGCGGGTTGGGTCGATGCCGTCCTCTCCGTACTGGAATTGGACGACGGTGCCGGCCGTGTTGCGCACGGTGCCGTCCTGGGCGACCTTGAGGTCTTCCAGGGCGTTGATGAGACGGCGTTGCATGTAACCGGAGCGGCTGGTACGAACGGCCGTGTCCACGAGACCTTCACGTCCACCCATGGAGTGGAAGAAGTACTCGGTGGCGGTGAGGCCGGTCTTGTAGCTGCTTGCCACGAAGCCCTTGGCGTTGGCACCGAGGTCTCCCCACTTGAAGTGAGGCAGGGTGCGCATCTTGTAGCCACGCTTGATGCGTTCACCACGAACCGCCTGTTGGCCAACCATGCCTGCCATCTGCGACAGGTTCAGCATGGAACCACGAGCACCGCAGCGTGCCATCAGTACGGCCGAGTTGGTCATACCCACTTGATGGGCGACCACTTCACCCGCGTTGTCACGGGCTTGGCCGGTTTCGCGCATGATCTCCATTTCGAGGGTCTCTTCCAGCGTGCGGCCGGGGAGGCTCTGGAGGGTCTTGCTCTCGTAGGAACCAACCAGTTCGTCCACGCGGTCGCGGGTGCGTTGGGCGGCTTCGTCGATGTGATCGCGGGCATCCTGGGGGATGTCTTCGTCGTCGATGCTGGTGCTGAAGCCGCGCAGGGTCAGGAAGCCGTTGCCGATCTTCGTGACCTTGTCGAGGAACTTGCGGGCCTCGGTGCTGCCGTGCTTGCGGCTGATGGTGTCAAGGATGATGCCCTTGAAGGAGGCGATCGATTTTTCGTCGATGCCGCCGCTGATCAGTTTGCCGTTCTCGATGACGACCCAGTAGTCGTTTTCGGGCTTGCGGGCTTCTTCCTCGGTCATGCCGGGGGGGCAGGCGGCCGTGCGGTAGCTGAGGTTCAGGTCGTCCGGCAGCAGGGTGCTGAACAGGTCCTTACCCCAGACGTACTTGCGCATCTCGCCGCTGGCTTCGTGCTTTTCTTCGAAGATGTCCGGGAGCTGTCCCTTGAAGCCGACGCGGGCGAGTACCTGCGTGGCGTCTTCTAGAGCGAGCTTGGGGCCGTGGTAGCCGGGCTCGAAGAAGTTCCAGGTCAGCAGGAAGTTGCCCGAGATGTGGTCGTGGATGGCGCCAATGATGGGGCCACCAAAGCGCGGGGAACGGATGTTCTCCTGCACCTTCATGAGAATCTCGGCTTCGGCGCGGGCCTCTTCTCCCTGGATGATGTGCATGTTCATCTCGTCGCCGTCAAAGTCGGCGTTGTAGGGGGGACAGCACGGCAGGTTGAAGCGGAACGTCTTGCCGGGCATGACGCGCACGGTGTGGCACATCATGCTCATGCGGTGCAGCGTGGGCTGTCGGTTGAACAGGACCACGTCGCCGTCGTTCAGTTGGCGCTCGATGACGGAGCCGGCGTCGAGGCGCTTGGCCACTTCGTCACAGTTCTTGTCCGTGACTTTGACGCGGCGACCGTCGGTGCGGCGCACGTAGTTGACGCCGGGGATGTACAGCTTGCCCGGGGGCGGGCTGGGGTCGTTGCCGCGCAGGATGAGTTCCTGGCAGTAGGCGAAGTTGGCGGCCGTGACGCGGACCGGGATGGTCAACTCGCGGGCGCACTGGATGGGGCAGCCCACTTCGTTGATGCTCAGGTTCGGGTCGGGACTGATGACGGTACGAGCCGAGAAGTTGACGCGCTTACCCGACAAGTTGGACCGGAAGCGTCCTTCCTTACCCTTCAGGCGCTGGCTGATCGTCTTCAAGGGACGACCGCTGCGGTGACGGGCCGGGGGAATGCCGGCGGTCTGGTTGTCGAAGTACGTCGTGATGTGGTACTGCAAGAGTTCCCACAAGTCTTCAACGATGAGCTGAGGAGCACCGGCGTCACGGTTCTCTTGCAGGCGCTGGTTGATGCGAATGACGTCCACGAGTTTGTGGGTCAAGTCGTCTTCCGAGCGCTCACCGGAGTCGAGCGTGATGCTGGGGCGCATGGTGACCGGGGGCACCGGCAGGACGGTCAGGACCATCCATTCGGGGCGGCACACGCTGGGGTTGAGGCCGAGCAGGGGCAGGTCCTCGTCGGGCACCTTTTCGAGCCACTCGCGGACCTCCGAGGGGGTCATCTTGTGGCCGTTCTCGCGGAACGTCGTGGGCTTGTCCACGTCGATGGCGCCGTGTTCGCGGCCGCAGTGCGGGCACACGGTCACGTTGCTGGCGTCCTTGGCGACCTTCTTGGCCAAGGGCGTCGGGTCCTTGCCTTCGTTGAGGTAGTTGTTGAGGACTCGGTCGTATTCCTCGCGGATACGCTCCGAGAACAGCACCTTGCCGCAGCCACGGCAGGACGATCGCAGGATGTCGCGCACGGTGCGCACGAAACCGACGTGGATGACCGGCATGGCAAGGTCGATGTGACCAAAGTGACCGGGGCAGTCGCCGACCTTTTGGCCGCAGGTCTTGCAGCGCAGGCCGGGCTCGATGACACCCAGGCGGGGGTCCATCAGGCCCATCTCGATCGGGAAGCCATCGTCGTCGTAGGTGTCGGCGGTGATGATCTTCGTGGCGGAGAGGCCGCGCACTTCCTTCGGGCTGAGAAGCCCGAATTCCATGTATCCGATCTTCTTGGGTTGGTTTGTCAACGTCGGGTTCATGCAATACTCTCCAGGCGCATGCGGGGGGCAAGCATGAGTGCCTGCAACTCCTCCATGAGGAGCTTGTATGCGTAGCTCATTTCCACGGGGTGGATGTCAGCGTCGTCGCCACTGCTCAGGCTGCGGTAGAATCCGCGGCGGTCAAGCATGCCGATGAAGCCGCTCTTGGCGTCCACGTATTGGACGGTGCGGTCGGATTCGTCGAGGAGACGGTCCTTGATGACCATGGCAGCACCGTGGCCGATGAGGGCGTCGCGCTCCATCTCACCAAAGCGCAGACCACCGTCACGGGCGCGGCCCTCGGTGGGTTGGCGGGTCAAGATCTGCACGGGTCCGCGGCTGCGGGCGTGGATCTTGCCGGATACCATGTGGTGCAGCTTCTGGTAGTAGATGCAGCCCACGAAGATGTCCACTTGGTAGCGGCGACCAGTTTGGCCGTCGTGCAGGCTGCGCTTGCCGTTGTGCTTGAAGCCGTTGGCAAGCAGAGCCGAGCGCAGGACTTCTTCGTCGTCGGCGCCGGTGAATGCGGTGCCGTCCATGAAGCGTCCTTCCATGCTGCCGACCAGGCCGCCGATCATTTCCAGAACGTGGGCGACGGTCATGCGGCTCGGAATGGCGTGGGGGTTGACGACGATGTCGGGCGTGATGCCATACTCGTCGAAGGGCATACCTTCTTGGGGAACGATCAGGCCCAGCACACCCTTTTGGCCGTGCTTGGACGCGAACTTGTCGCCCAGTTCAGGAATGCGCTGGTCGCGCACCTTGATCTTGACCATGCGGCTGCCGTTGACGGATTCCGTGAGCATCACGGTGTCGACGAAGCCCTTCTCGCCGTGGCGCACGGTGACCGAGGTCTCGCGGCGCTTCTGGGGGGTCAGGAAGTCGGTGGGTTCTTCGAGGAAGCGGGGGGGACTGGTCTTGCCGATGAGCACGTCGCCGCCACTGACGGGGCGCTCGGGGGAGATCAGGCCGTCTTCCTCGATGTAATTGTACATCTCTTCTGGGCGAACTCCGCGGCATTCGGGGTCGGGGCGCTCGAAGCGGTCCTCTTGACCACCGGGGTAGCGGCGCTCTTCAGTGCTGTAGGTACGGAAGAAGCTGCTTCGGCCGAGTCCACGCTCGATAGACGCCTTGTTCATGACAATGGCGTCTTCCATGTTGTAGCCGTGGAACGACATGACGCCCACGACGAAGTTTTGGCCGGCGGGGCGCTCGTTGAAGTTCAGGTACTTGGCGGCGTGGGTCTGCACCAGCGGGGCCTGCGGGTAGTGCAGGAGGTGACCGCGGGTGTCGGGTCGGATGCGGTAGTTGGCGTCACCGAAACCGAGCGACTGCTTACCCATGCCCGCACCCATGGTGATGCGGGGGGACGAGTTGTGCTCAGGGTACGGCACCAGACTGGAACCAATGCCGAGGATGACCATGGGGTCGATCTCGCAGTGGGTGTGGTCGGGGGTGACGAGGCTGGGCTCGACGGCGATGAACAGGTTCTCCTCTTCTTCGGCGTCGATGTATTCGATGCAGCCTTCGTTGACGAGGTCGGACCAGCGCAGGCGTCCTTCTTGGATGTCCTTCTGGTATTCGTCGGTGTAGCGCAGCTTGCCGCTCTCGACGGAAAGCAGGGGGCGGCGGACACGGCCGGCGTCACAGTTTAGGAAGACAGCGCCGGATTCCTCTTCGAGGTAGACGTTGACTTCGTTGCTCAGCAGACCGGCGCGGCGGCGTTCCTTGATGCGTTGGACGAGGTCCTTGGCGTCCTCGTGCAGACCCACTAGGTCTCCGTTGAGGAACACTTGGACGCCGGGAGCGTCGCGCTCCACGGGGCGCAAGCCAAAGTCGCGCAGGACGCGCTCGACTTCGCGCTCCGGGAAGCCCTCGGAGATTTCCACGCAAAGACTCAGGTTCTTCACGAGGCCACAGTTGGGCCCTTCTGGAGTCTCGTTGGGGCACAGGCGACCCCATTGGGTCGAGTGCAAGTCACGAGCTTCGAAGTGAGGCTGGCTGCGCGTCAGGGGCGACGTCACACGGCGCATGTGCGACAGGGCAGCCAAGTTCGATGTGCGGTCCAGGAGCTGGCTGACACCGGCGCGGCCACTAACCCAGTTGCCGGTGGCGAGGCTGTGCAGCAGGCGCTGCGTCAGCACGTCGGCACGGACGGCGGTTTGGATCTTCACGTCGCGGTTGCGAGCGTGGGCGCGTTCGAGTTGGTACTTCAAGTCCTTGCAGAGCGCCATGAAAGCGACGCGGAACAAGTCCTCCATGAGGTCGCCGGCAAGCTTCAGGCGCTTGTTGGAGTAGTGGTCCTTGTCGTCTTCCTCGCGAAGACCAAGGTGGAGTTCGAAGACCGACTGACCCATCCGGGCAAGGAAGATGGCCTTCGTGATGCGGTCCTCGGGTTCCTGGCCCAAGTGGGGCAGGAGGTTGCGGTCCATGAGGGCCTCGACGCGCTTGACTCGGTATTCCTTGGCTTGGCCACCGGCCAGGCGCTTACCGAGGTATGCGATCGCTTCCTCACGGGTAGCCACACCGTATTCTTCAGCGGCGGATTCGATGTTGCCCAGGATGAGGGGTTCCATCGCTTCGTCGCTTTGGATGGCGTGAACGATTTCTTCGTCAGATTCCATGCCGAGGGCACGAAGCAGGACGACGAGGGGGATTTGGCCGCTGGCGCTGGGCACGGTGACCATGAGGTCGCCGTCCTTCTTGCGCTCCACGACCACGAGGGCGCGGTAGCCTTCGTGCTGGCTGAACACCTTGGCGATTTCCACGTCGGTGCCGTAGCGGGTGGCCTTCTCGACCAGGACACGGTTGGGCGCCAGGTCTTCGAGGGTGATCAGGACACGCTCGGTGCCGTTGGAGATGAAGTATCCGCCGGGGTCCAAGGGGTCTTCCTGCAACTCAATGAGCTTGGCCTTGTACTCTTCATCAGAGAACGGCCGCCCCTCGGTCTCTTCGAGGGTCTTGCGGTTGATGTTGCAGTGGTTGGAGTGGGCCATGATCGGCAAGCGGCCGACCTGGACCAGTTCCGGCTCGTGCTCGATGCCGTCGATGACGGGGATGAATTCGAGTGTCAAGGGTGCTTGGTAGGTTAGATTGCGCAGCCGGCTCTCCATGGGGGTGAGCGGGCGCAGAGAACCGTCGGCTTCCTTGACCACGGGGCGACCGATGCCGATCTTCCCGAGTTTGATGTAGTATCCCTCGATGTCTGTCTGAACGACGCCGCGCTCCGCTGTGTCGTCGTCGCCGATCCGGATGTGATCGATGACGTGCTGCAGGCGGTGCGCAACGAAGTCGTTGTACGAGGCGATGTGGTGGTTGACGATGGAGCGTTCTGCGTAGAACGCGTCGACGAGTTCGCGCATGGAATGGCTCCTAAATGGCCTCTACGACGAGGCGGTGTACGATGAAGCGGCCCGCGGTGGGACTTGTTCGCGTGATGCGAAGGATGTTGCCTGGCTTGGCCCCAACAACCCGTGCTGCGGGGTCGGTGGCCTTGATCTTAGGCAGCTGTTCTTTCACGATGTCGTACTTCGTGAGGAGGGGTGCTACCTCCTCATCGGGGACGATCTCGTGCAGCGGCACGATATCGTGATTCAGAACATTGAAACGGAGGTCTTCGTCTGTCAAGGGATCACCTGAGACTCTGCCGGAGCGGCTTCTCCTCAGCGGAACCAGAAGGCACGGCCTACCCCTGGTTCCCTGATGCAAAACGCGCCGAAGAGGGGGGGGTATAAACCCCTTGTGGGGCCGTGAAGCGGATGCAATTGGGCCAACGGAATATGAGGTTTTCCAGACGATTGGCCCGCTGCGTATCCATGCAGAGGCAGTTCACGAGAGAAACAAGGGAGGAAGAAATGGGGAAAGGGACGGGCGCTACCGGGTTCGAACCGGCGACCGGCGGGTTAAAAGCCCGCTGCTCTACCTGACTAAGCTAAGCGCCCATGGGAGGGGTTGCGAGGATTTCGCCGAATCAGAGGTGGATGAAAAGCTCGTTGATGCCGGACGGCGACCGACGAGCCGTCTTGCCGAGGACCCACAACCTGAAATCGACTCCCTATCTCGCGCCGTTCTATGGGAGAAGTCCTGATCAAATACCGTGTCATGCCCGACGGCGTCGAAGTGGACCTTGACGCGCTCAAAACCCGCCTCGGTGCCGCCATGCCCGATTTCGCCAAGTTGCAGTCCTGCGACGCCGTGCCGTTCGCGTTCGGCATGAAGGCACTCGTGACGACCATTGTGGTCCAAGACGAGGAAGGCAACAGCGACAAACTCGAAGAGATTGTCCACAACGTCGACGGCGTCCAGGGCGTCGAGCTCGTTGAAATGGGCCGACTCTGATCGGTCCCTTCGAACTGTCTCAACTGGGCACAGAAATGTCCCCGCTTTCTCCCCCTCCCCACCTTGTGACCCTAGTGTGGCCCCCGCCGCAACGCTTTCAGCATGGCGCTTGTGCCCGCAATTGTGGTCCGCACCCTGATTGAGGATGCCATTTGCCCGGCCTGCAACAGCAAGGGCATGGAGTACAACGCAGAGCAGATTGATCTGCCGTACCTTGGCCAATCGTTGGAGACGATGTTGCGCTGCGACGAGTGCGGCTACCGGCACACGGATTTTGTGCTCCTCGACACGAAGGACCCGATGCGCTTCTCCTACCGCGTCACCGCAGCGGACGACATGATGGTCCGTGTGGTTCGCAGCGGCAGCGGCACCATCCGCATTCCGGAACTCGGCATTGAAATCGAGCCCGGCATGGCAAGCGAGGCGTTCATCACCAACATCGAGGGCATCATCGTCCGCGTTGAACGCGTCCTGGATCAATTGCACCGCGACGCCGAGGACGACGAGAGTCGGGCCAAGATCGAAGCACTGCAAGCCGTCTTCGCGGCAATGCGCGAGGGTAAAGCGAATCCCGTGACACTTGTTTTGGAGGATCCCTTTGGCAATTCAGCCATTCTCGCCGAAAAGGCCGTCAGCGAGCCGATTCCCGAAGACGAAGCGGCGAAACTAAAGGTTGGAACATTCGTCTTCGACCAAAGCGAATTGAATGGGCCAACCTCAGAAGAGGAGTAGGGGGAAGAGGTGGCGCGCGGGCTAGGTGCTGCGCAAAACGCCGAGCGTGGGTTCGTAGACGAGCCCTTTGTCCATGAGGCGGTTGAGTGCCTCCTCGACAGATTCGTCCGTGGCGCCTTCCACGTCGGTCTTGGCGCGTTCTAGGATTTGGTCCCATTGCGCTCCACCGTCGCCTTCGAGTGCTTGAAGCGTCTGGAGTACGGCGTCGTCGAATGCTTCCTGTTCCGCGTCGGCCTCTTGGGTGTTTGCGGAGGGAACCGGGGGCGTCCAAGCAGGTGCGGTGGATTCTTCGGGTGCGTCTTCGCGAGGGGCGACCTTGTGGGTTTCGAAGGTGCCGCCGGGCAGAAGGCCTTGCAGGCAGAGACGAACGGTCTCGCGGTGGCCACTGACGTCCAGGACGCCGTAGTGCTCATGGGCGAGCATGGCGCCCGTGGCGACCTCGGCTCGAATGCCCGCGGATTGCAGGTCTTCGGGGGCGATGGTTCCTTTGTTGATTGCTTCCGTTGCCTCGATGCGGTCCAGGGTGCAGCGAGCGGTTTGAAGCACCCACTGGTCCCGTGTCTCCTCCGAAACCTCATTGATGGTCTCGGGACGGATGCTCACGAACACCGTACCCGGTTCGGGTTCGTAGGTGCGCGCCTTACCAGTGACGGCGAGGTAGCAGGGCGGTTGGAGTTCCGTTAGGACTTGGGCTGCCTCGGGTTGGTATTGGCCCGCGTACACCACGTAGATGCCCGTGGGGTCGCTGATGCGGGCGCGGTACACGTCGCCGGATTCTCCGACGGGTTCCACGTCCGTACAGACGCCGACGACGTGCACGCGATTCATTTTGGCGCCCAGAGGCGAGACGACGAAGCTGGGCTCGCGTTCCTCGGCGTTGCCCTTGATTTCATGGCGGCTTGCGTTGAACTCTTCGGCAAAGAGGCGGTAGGCGGTTTCTCTTTTAAACGCCATCAGAGCACCTCCGTGCTCTGAGGGCGCCCGAGCGAAGCGAGGGAATCCTTGGTGGACTGCTTGCAGTCCGCTATGGTGGCCATCAGAGCACCTCCGTGCTCTGAGGGCGCCCGAGCGAAGCGAG